>NZ_CP019511.1:1470000-2940000 GCF_002002925.1 Sphingomonas sp. LM7
GTTTCCGGCATCGCGGACACATCCGCGAATATCGAGACGGGCTGTTCGGACCGCCGAGCTGGCAGGCGGTGTTCATCGGCCAGGGCGTCGAGCCCGCAGCGCATGACGTCATCGCCGACCTGATACCCGACGCAGTGCTCGCCAAACGCATGCACGAACTACGCGCGGTGATCGCCTCCGCGGCAGGTGCGATGCCCGATCATACCGCCATGGTGACGCGCTATTGCCCAGCCGGACCCGCCGCATGAAGCTTCGCCGCGTCGTCGTCATCGGCCATGGCATCGCGCCGGCAATGGCGGCGATCGCGCTGCGCCGCGCCTTTGGCAGCGACGGGATGGAAGTCGAGTGGATCGAGACTCCCGGCGAGGTAGCGGCACATCAGGTCGTGGCGTCCCTGCCGAACCTGCGCGCCTTCCATACGCTGCTCGGCCTGAGCGAGGCCGAAGTGCTGCGCGCCGGTCGCGGTACGCTGACGCTGGGCCGGCAATATCTCGGCTTTGGCGGCGGTGAGAACGACTTCCTGCACTGCTACGGTCCCGTCGGTCGCCCGGTCGCCACGCAACCGTTCATGCAATTCTGGATCAAGGCGCGGCAGGCGGGTCTGCCGGCGCAGTTCGAGCATTTCAGCCGCGAGGCCGTCGCGGCGCGCAGCGGGCGTATTCGTACCGCCGATGCGCCGGGGGTATCGGCGACGGCCTATGGCTACCACCTAGACGCGGCGGGTTATGCGGCGCTGCTGCGGGCGCAGGCTGTGCGATCGGGCGTGACGATCACCCCCGATCGCTCTCCGGCCGCGGTCATCGGGCGTAGGGCGGTCTCCGCGATCCGGCTGTCCGACGGTCGTTCGGTGGCGGGAGATCTCTATGTTGATGCCAGCGAAGCGCAGGCAGTGCGGTCCGCGTTCGGCGATAGCGGTCTCGCCGATGCCTCGATTTCGAGCTGCAACCGGCTGATGCTGGCGTCGGGCCCCCCGCTTCGCCCGCTGCCGCTCTACGGCCGCGTCGTCGCCCATCATGCTGGCTGGTCGGCGCTTATGCCGTTGCAGGATCGCACCGCTGTCGTCGTTTGCTATGACAGCGCCGAGATGGCCGACGACGAAGCCAGGACGCTGCTTGGCGTGCCACTCGTTGCGGAACCGCTGTTCTTGCCGCTGACTGCCAGCGAAAACCTGCGTCCTTGGGCAGGCAATGTCGTGGCGCTCGCCAGCGATTCCGAGCCGCTGGCAGCAACCGGTCTCCACCGGCTCCAGATCGCGATCACGCACCTCGTCGCGCTGTTCCCGGTCCGCAGCGATGCGATGCCCGAGGCGGACATCTACAACGAGGAACTCGCCGCCTGGCACGCGCGGCTGCGGGACTTCGAGGCCGTGCGTTACGCGCTCAACCTGCGCGACGAGCCCTTCTGGGGCGCCGCTCGCGCCCGTCCGCGCTCCGCCCAGCTCGATGCCAGGATCGGCCTGTTTGGCGCCCGCGGCATGATCAGCGAATATAATCAGGAAAGCTTCGCGCCGGACGAATGGCAGGCCTGCCTGCTTGGTCACGGCCTGATGCCGCGATCCTATGATTCCCAGATCGACAGAGTCGACGAGCAGCACGCAATGGCGGACTTCCGCGATCAGCTCCTCGCGATCCGCGCGGACGTAACCGCGATGGACACACACGAAGCCGCGCTGGCGAAGGCGCTGTCGCAATGACGGTGCCCGGCATCCGAGACATCGTGATCGTCGGCGGCGGAACGGCGGGCTGGATGTGCGCAGCGGCGCTCGCCCACACGCTGGGCGGCACCGACCATCGCATCACGCTGATCGAATCCGACGCGATCGGCATCGTAGGCGTCGGCGAGGCGACCGTGCCCTCGATCCGCGAATTCAATCGGCTGCTGCGGATCGACGAAGACGAGTTCCTCCGCGCCACCAAGGGCAGCTTCAAGCTTGGCATCGAATTCGTCGGCTGGAACGGCGCGGACCAACGCTATTTCCACCCCTTCGGCTATTTCGGCGTCGATATGTCCGGCATCGGCTTCCACCACCATTGGCTGCGCCATATCGAGCAAGCCGGGATCGAGGATCCGTGGCACTACAATATGGAAGCGCAGGCAGCCAGCGCGGGCCGCTTTGCCCGCGAAACGCGCCACGGGCCGGTCAATCACGCCTTCCACTTTGACGCAGGCCTCTATGCCCGGTTCCTCCGCGAGCGCGTGGAGGGCCGCGGCGTCACGCGGATCGAAGGTGAAATCGTCGATGTCGCGCTCGACAGCGAAAACGGCCATGTCACCAGCATCGCGCTCAAGTCCGGTGCGCGCATCGACGGAGACTTGTTCATCGATTGCTCGGGGTTCCGCGGCCTGCTGATCGAAGGCGCGCTCGAAACCGGCTATCGCGACTGGTCGCATTGGTTGCCTTGCGATCGCGCAGTCGCGATGCCCTGTGCGAGCACCGGTCAGATCACGCCCTACACCCGCGCTACCGCGCGCGAGGCCGGGTGGCAGTGGCGCATCCCGCTACAGCACCGCACCGGCAACGGCTATGTCTATTGCAGCCGGTATCTCGACGACGACGCGGCAGCGGAGTTGCTGATGTCGCGGCTCGATGGCGAACCCCTCGCCTCCCCCAACAAGCTGCGCTTCACCGCGGGGCATCGCAACAAGCTGTGGCACCGCAATGTCGTCGCGCTGGGGCTTGCCGGAGGCTTCCTCGAACCACTCGAATCGACGTCGATCCACTTGATCCAGACCGGGATCATCCGGCTGCTCGGGCTGTTTCCCCGCAACGGAATCGATCCGGCCGTAGTCGATCGGTTCAATGCCGACAGCATCCTCGAATATGAGCGGATGCGCGATTTCGTGCTCGCGCACTACGCCGTCTCGTCAGGTGTGGAATCACCATTCTGGCGCGATGTCCGCGCGACGCCATTGCCCGACAGCCTGTCCGCGCGCCTCGATGCGTTCCGCACCAGCGGAAACATCCTCAACGAGCCCGCGGAGTTCTTCGGTCAGACCAACTGGTTCGCGATCCTGTGGGGACAGGGGCTGCGGCCCCGCGATCGTCACCCCATCGCCGACGCATTGCCCGCCCAGGAACTCGACCGCCGCCTGACCGTGCTGCGCCAGCGCTTCGCCGAGGGGCTGGCGGAAATGCCCGCGCACGCAGCCTTTCTCGCCGGCCATTGCGCGTCCTGATCAGCGGCTACTGAGCTCCGCGACCAGGTCGTAGGCGTCACCGCGATAATAGCTCTGGGTATATTCGGCGGCGCGGCCGTCGACCAGGAAACCGCGACGCTCGATGAACAGCCCGGCATCGCCGCGAGCGACATGGAGCAGTTCTGCCTGTTCGGCGGTGAAGTTGACCGCGCGCAGCCGCTGCAACGCGCGCACCGGCAAATGTCCCGCCGCCTCCAGCGCTTCGTAGAGCGACGCCCCCACTGCGTCAGGCGAGGTCAGGCAATAGCCCGGGATCGTCGAATATTCCAGCGCCATCGGCAGATCATCGGCATAGCGGATGCGGTGGAAACGGTGGACGGAGGTTCCCGGGGACAGTCCGAGCGACAGGGCCTCCTCCGGGGTGACGGCGCCTTCGGTCTTGCTTACCCATACGCTGTGCGGGCGCCGTCCGCGCGAGACCATGTCTTCCGAGAAAGAGGTCAGCCGCGAGAAGCTCTTCTCGACGCGCGGCGCGACCACGAACGTGCCCGCGCCCCGGCGACGCGACAGGAGTCCGTCGCTCACCAGTCCGTCGACCGCCTTGCGCACGGTGATGCGCGAGACGTCGAATTCCTCGGCCAGGTCGCGTTCGGTCGGGATGGCGGCTTCGGCCTTCACCAAGCGATTTTCGATCGCGTTGCGGAGCCCTTTTTGCAGTTGGAGGTAGAGCGGGGTCGGATCGTCCTTCTGCAGGCGGCCGATGCTCTCGATCAATGACACCGGTGGTCCTCTCCTATGCGTCGTCTCTGATGTTATATTGGTATACCCTAGTCAATTCGCGACCGCTGCGCGCGCCTAAATAGGACCTGCGCAATAGTGGACCCGAGCAACTGGTCCGGCGTATCCTGCGTCATTTCCCAGACCATGACGCCCCCTGCCCGCGCCCGGGCCAGTTCGGACTTGCGCCTGATGGTGTCGGGCGCGTTGAACGTGATGTAGTCGCATCCCGCACACGCCTTGCCGATCACATCGCCCGCCAGCGCGGCCTTGCCGTGCGCGGCCAGCAATTCGGCAAATCCATTGCCGGGCGCATAGCTGCCGAAACCATAGCCGTAAAAGGGCACGCCGAGCACCAGCCGTTCGGGCCGAACCCCACGCGCTAGCCATAGGGCGACGTCGCGCGCCGCCTGCGCCTTGGTCGAATGCTCGGTGCCCGGCTGGCCCCAGCTCGATCCGATCGCATCGTACGACATCGGCATGACGAGATCGAAATAGGGGATCGAGGCGACCGGGATCATCCCGCCTTCGTAAGAGGCGGTAGCGACGGTCAGAAGCTTGCCTCTGGTGTGAAGTGCGGCAGATAGTGCGGCAACGAACGGCGTATAATCACGCTGGCGATCGATCTTCGTCAGCAATTCGCCTTCGATATCGATATCGATGCCATCTAGCCTGGCGGCATCGACGATCGCGAGCAACGCCGCCTGTACCGCGTCACGCTTGCCCGGGCCCAGCAGCGCCGCCCAATTGCCAGAGCATTGCGGAATCACGCCTCCGGCCACCGACAACAGCACCTTGGCGCCCTTGGCTCGCAACCGGCTCGCCGCGTCGCGCAGCGCCCCGACCGTGACGTTCCCGTCGGAACCGCCGGACATGCACGCCATCTTGCCATCCCGTACAAGTGCGCCGCTATTGTCGGGATTGGCGAACGCGATGTTGATATGCGTGTAGTGGTCGATCGGGGTGGTCGCCAATCGTGCATCCAGCCCCTTGAACGCGGGGAAATAGCCGACCATTACCGGCCTTGTTGCAGATTGCGCATTCGGCGAAAGAGCCAACAATACCAATATAAGTCCAATGACGTGGGCGATGCGCGATAGTGGCATGGTTATCTCCTTGTCCCCTCCGTAGCTGGGCAACTACAGCATCGCTTGACCGGCTTGATTTGTCATGACAAAAATATGATCAATTAGGTCCATAATCGTCCCGGAGGGTTTGCCGCATGCAGCCGAAAAGGAAACCTGCCTTCCTGAGCCTGCTACTGAGCGCCCCGCTGTTGATGCTGGCGCCGCAGGCACATGCCTCAGATCCCAGCACCCCCACTCCGCTCTCGCAGGCAGAAATCGACGCGTTCGCCCGTGACATCGGATTACGATACGAGATTGTCGATAATCGGCCCGCTACCTGCCCGCCCGGGGCCGAAGGCTGCTTCCTGACCATCCTGACGCTGACCATGCCAGCTCAGCTGCCGGCGGATCTCGGATCCGGCGGCTTCGCGCTCTATTTTGGCTTCGTAAACCGGCTACCGGTCGTAGAGAGCGACGTCTTCCGCAACGAACTGGTCAACGGCGACCTCAACCGCCTGACGCTCAAGCCCGGCGCCGCGCTGCTGCCCGGCAAGCGCTACACGGTAAAACTATGGGGCATTGGCGGGCATCACTCGACGGCATTTCCGATGCCCAACCTCTATATCGCCGGGAACGGCGTCCAGGCACGCGTGATCGAGGCGACGCGACCGGTATTGGACCCGGAGACCGGGCTCCAGAGGTTACCCTTCGTCGCGCCGATGACGAACGAAGCAAAGCTCGCCACGCGCGGCCCTGAGGATCGGACGCTGTGGCAGACACCCGAGCGTGCGTTCGACGCCTTTGCCGCGCGCGGCACCGCCACGCCTTCCGACATCGCCATCCTGCCCACGCCGCTGAAAGCCAAGATCCTGTCGGGCAAGCCGATCGACCTGACCGGCGGCGTGACGCTGCGCCTGACGGGTGTGGCGCGGGCGGACGTGAACGCCGCGCTTGCCGGGCTGGCGCGCGCCGGCGTGAATCTCGGGACCGGTCCGCGGCTCGACATCCGCGTCGATCCCAAGGCCGGCGTCGCTGCGGAGGGCTATCGCCTGTCCGCCAGCAGTAGCGGCATTACGATCGTCTCGGCCGACGCTGCCGGTGCTAGCCATGCGCTCCATTCGCTCGCCCAGCAGGCGCTCTTCGACAAGGGGCTGCTTCGGCCGCTCTCGGTGGAGGATGCCCCGCGCTATGGCTTTCGCGGGCTGCACATCGATCTCGCGCGCAATTTCCACAGCAAGGCTGAGGTGCTGAAGCTGATCGACGCGATGGCAGCGTACAAGTTCAACAAGCTGCACCTTCATCTCGCCGACGACGAAGGCTGGCGACTGGAAATCAAGGCGCTGCCCGAACTGACCGAGATCGGCTCCAAACGCTGCCACGACCCGGCGGAACAGACGTGCCTGCTGCCGCAATTGGGCGCGGGTCCCGAGGGCAAAGGACCGGTCAACGGCTATTTCTCGCAGGCCGACTATGTCCAGATCGTGCGCGCCGCCACTGCGCGCCAGATCGAAGTCATCCCGTCGCTCGACATGCCGGGCCATTCGCGCGCCGCGATCCGTTCGATGGAAGTGCGCTACAAGAAGCTCGCCGCGGCCGGAAAGCGCGCGGAGGCCGAAGCCTATCGGCTCGTCGAGCCCGGCGACACGACGCGCTATCGCAGCATCCAGAATTACGACGACAACACGCTGAACGTCTGCATCGACCAGACCTATCGCTTTCTCGACACCGCGGTCGGCGAGATCGCAGCGATGCACAAGACCGCAGGTGCGCCGCTCAAGACCTTCCACATCGGCGCGGACGAAACCGCCGGCGCCTGGTCGGAATCCCCCGCCTGCAAGCCGCTGATGGCCTCCACCGGCCGCGACGCGAAAGGGCTCGGCGCCTATTTCATCGAGCGAGTCTCGCAGGGGCTGGCTGCAAAGGGTCTCAAGGTCGCGGGCTGGAGCGACGGACTGGGCCACACCGATCCGGCGCACATGCCAAAGGCAGTGCAGACCAACATCTGGGGCACGCTGTTCACCGGCGGCGTGGCCGAAGCGCATGTCCAGGCCAATCGCGGCTGGGACGTGGTGCTGTCGGTGCCCGATATCGGCTATCTCGACATGCCCTATGTGCCGCACGCGCAGGAGGGCGGCTATGACTGGGCGTCGCGCACCGTCGATACGATCCAGGTCTTCGGGTTCATGACCGACAATCTTCCCGCCAATGCCGCGCTGATCCGCGACACGCAGTCCCGGCCCCAGACGATCGAGGACAAGACGCCCCGCGCCGACGGTCGCGCGATCACCGGCCTCCAGGCGCAACTGTGGAGCGAGACGACGCGCACCGACACCGGCGTCGATTATCAGCTGTTCCCGCGCCTGATCGCCTTTGCCGAGCGGGCGTGGCACCGTCCGGCATGGGAGCCAGCCTATCGTCCGGGCCAGAGCTACAACTTCGAAGATCCGAGCGTCGATCGCGCCGCGATCCTGACCGACTGGCGTGGGTTCACCGGGCGTATGCCGGTCCAGTTCGCGCTGCTCGACCGGCTAGGCATCGCGTGGCGGGTGACGCCGCCAGGCGCGCGGATCGCCGATGGCAAGCTCGAGGCCAATACCGAATATCCCGACCTGCGCATCGAATATCGCGCCGTCGGCGATGCATGGCAGATCTATGCCGGGCCGGTAGCGGTGCGGGGCCCGGTGGAGCTGCGCACGCGGAGCACCGATACCAAGCGAGTCAGCCGCACGGTCACGCTACAGGACTGAAGCCGCCGTCCGTGAACCTTTTCCGTCTTTCCTCGACTAACGTGGAGAGACGGAGGAATCGTGGGCAAAACGATCGATAGTGAAGACCGGCTGCGGGACGAACTGCTGGTGGTGCGCTGCCAGCTGGGCGAGCCCGCTGCATTCGACGAACTCGTGCGGAACTGGTCGGGGCCGTTGCTGCGGCACGTCCAGCGCGTCGCCGGCCACGACATCGCAGAGGACGTGGCGCAGGAAGTATGGCTGCGCGCGCTGCGCGGGATCATGCGCCTGCGCGACGGGGTAAAGCTGCGTGCTTGGCTCTTCGGAGTTGCGCACCATGTCCTGATGGATCGCCTGCGCGTCCGATATGGCGAACGCGACGTGCTCGATGAGGAGGCGGATGCGCCAGATCCGGAAGCGCTGGCCTCCTTTGAGACACGCCTCCAGCTTCTCGAAACCCAGTTGGGCAGCCTGCCGGTAGTCGAGCGCGAGACGCTGACCCTCTTTTACCTCGAGGACCTGTCGCTTCTCCAGATCGCCGAGGTTCAGGCCGTGCCTGTCGGAACCGTCAAATCACGCCTGTTCAGAGCGCGCGGAATGCTGCGCCAATCAATGTCGGAAGGAATGCACAATGAGGAATGACACTGAAGCGACGGTCGCCGCGGGCCTGCTGATCGCGCAGGTGCAGATTTCGTTCCGGTCGCGAGCGGCGCATCTGGCGCTCCTGCTCGTGGCGATCGGCGCGAGCGTGGTGCTTGGCTCGCTGCTCGCCACCGAGAGCGGCCTGCCCATGCGGACCACCGCCGCTCTGGGCGGGCTGCTGCTCATCAACCTCGCCTGGGGGGCGTATGCCGTGTGGGTGCTGGCGGCACATCGCACGCTGCTCTTGAACCATCGCGTGGTCGCCGGCCGGATCGCAGCGGCTGCGGCAGCGGCATTCACGGTGGGCGCAGCATGTGTCGCCGCGACCCTGCAGAGCCAGGCCAGCTACGCTGCAACCGTATCCGGAGTTTTCCTGCTCCTCGTCGCGATTGTCCTGCTGGTGCGGGCGAAGCGAAATTTCCGGGCGCTCGAATTGCGCCGCTCGGAACTCGAAGCGCGCCTCGGGCATGCTGTGCGATGAAGTTGCTTGTCCTTGGGGCATTGCTGCTCGCCACGCTCGCCATGCCCGCCGCCGCTCAATTGCGGGACGTCGAGGAACGTTCAATGGCAGCGAACGATGGAACTGTCTTAGCCGTCACCCGCGCTATCCTACACGTCCCGGAGCGGCGGACCGGCCGCGAGCCATCGGGCGCTATCGACCTCGCTGTGGTGCGCGTGCGGCGGCCAAGCAAGGCCGCGGGACAAGCGCATATGCTGCTTGCCGGCGGGCCGGGCGACTCCGGCGTGGACGAAGTGCTCAGCCTCGCCCGGCAAGGCGGGGCAGCGTGGCTCGAGCTGATGGGTGGCGACGTCGTCGGTTTCGACCAACGCGGGACCGGCGCGTCGCGCCCGAGCCTGGCTTCGGATGTCCGGTACGATTTACCGCTCGACCAGTCCGGATCGCCCGAAGCATGGTTGCCCGTGATTCGCGAAGCGTCACGCCGCGAAGCAGCCCGGCTGAAGGCGCAGGGCATCACGCTTCAGGCGTATACCAGCGAAGAGAGCGCGGACGATGTCGATGCGGTCCGCCAGGCGCTCGGATATGGCAAGATGATCGTCTGGGGCCGCAGCTATGGCTCACACCTCGCGCTGGTGATGTTGCGGCGACATCCGGAGGGTGTAGCGCGGATGGTCCTCGTCAGTCCCGAAGGTCCCGACCACACTTGGAAATCGCCGGCGCAGGTCGATGAGGTGCTCGCCCGGATCGCCGTCAGGGCCGCGGCCCCCGACCTGATCGGCAACATGCGCAAGGTGCTGGATACGCTCTCGCACGCACCCGTAGCGGTAGCAATCGCCAACCCCGCGACGCGCACCGAGCGGACGATCCAGATCGGCAAGTTTGACGTGCAACTGGTCGTCGCCCAGGCGATAGGCGATCCGCGCGCGTTGGCCGGCATGCCCGCGGCATTTCGGCAAATGGTTGCAGGCGACTATCGGACGATGGCCAAGCTCGTCCATGCCGCACGCGCCACCATGGGCGTTCAATCCGCGATGAAGCAGGCAATGGACCTCGCATCCGGCGCCAGCGACCAACGGCGCGCGCGGATAGCCCACCAAGCCGAGTCCGCACTGCTCGGCAACGCGATCAACTTTCCCGGCATCGACTTGGCGGATGCGTGGCAAATTGCACCGCTGCCAACGACGTTTCGCGCGCCGGTGCGGAGCGCGATACCGGTCCTCCTTCTCGTCGGCGATCTCGATGTGAGAACCCCGATTGCAAACGCAACGGAAATTGCGGCGACTTTGCCCAATGCCCGGATCGTCGTCGTGGAAAACGCCGCGCACCAATTCAGCCTGTTCGGTAGCCCGAAGCTGCGCGCGCTGCTCGGCGGTTTCCTTGCAGGTCAGCCGATTGGCGACATGACGATCGCGTTGCCCGCGCTACCCTTCCAGAAGTGAAACCGGCGACACGAGTCAGCTTTCCGCTACGAACGCGTCCACGTCCCCGGCCTGCTCGATCATGGCGCGCGCCAACGGGCTGTCGCCGAGCGCGCCGACGATTTCGTGGAAGGTTGCGCGATCCTCGTCCTGCCCGAGCTTGAAGCGGGCAATCTGGTGCACGACCCGCGCGCGAAACGCGACGACATGCGCCACCAGGCGCGCATAGCGTTCGCCCATCTGTTCGGGCTCCCAGGCGCCGCCCTCCATCGCCTCGACCAGCGCGCGGATCGCCGCGTCGCCCTGGTCCTGCTCCAGCGTAATATCGACTTCGAACTGGGCGAGCTGGTAGTTCCAGCTCGGCGCCCAGCCCGGCTTGGAGACCGCGGCCGGGCCGATATAACCGTGCGGCCCCATGAAGCTGACCAGCGCCCGCGGGGTAGCCTCGACGCGGGGGACATGCGGATTGGCCCTCGCGAAATGGCCGATGATCGTGTGGATCGTGCCGGCATCGTCCGTTTCGACGAGAAGCGGCAGCGGCGTCGAGATAAAGCCATCCGCATCGTGCGTGGTGACGAGGCCGAGGACCTCGCGGCGCACGAAACGGGCGACGTCGCCCGGACGGCGGGGTGCATAGCGGCTCATCGGGTGACCTTCTTCGACGAAAACTCAAACGGCATCGGGACCGAACCTCTCGCGTCCGCCGACAAGGGTGCGCAGGACCTGTACCTTCGGGATGGCGTCCGGCGCGACCGTGAAGAGATCGGCGTCGAGCACCGTCAGGTCGGCAATATAGCCCGGGCGGATCGCACCAAGCCGGTCCTCCTGAAAGCCCGCATAGGCATTGGCGCCAGTATAGGCTGTCAGCGTCTGGATCATGCTCACTTTTTGATCGGGCAACCAGCCCCGCGGATTGGCGCCGTCGATCGTCTCGCGCGAAATCGCGGCGAACACGCCGGTCAGCGGATCGAGGGGCGCGACCGGAAAGTCCGACCCGAAGGTCACCGTCGCGCCTGCGTCAAGGAAGGACTTGAAGGCATAGGTGCCGTCCAGCCGCTCCGGCCCGATCCGCTGGACCGCCCAGCGGCCATCGTCGATCGCGTGATAGGGCTGAACCGAGGCGATTACCTTCTGCCTGGCGAAACGCGGGATCGTGGCAGGTCGGCAATGCTGGGCATGTTCTATCCGGAAACGGCGATCGCGTGGCCCATTGATCCGCGCCACTTCGCCGAGGATGTCGAGCACGTCGTCATTCGCCTCGTCCCCGATCGCGTGCGTGGTGACGTGAAGCCCGGCCTTGTCGGCGCCGAGAATCCAGCGGCGGAGGTCCGCCAGGCTGGTGACGCGCACGCCATGCTGGCCCGGAGCATCGGCATAGTCCCGACGGAACAGCGCAGTGCGCGAGCCGAGCGAGCCGTCCGCCAAAGCCTTTACGCCGCCCCAGCGCAGCCAGTCGTCGCCGCGGCCCTGCTCGCGGACGATCGCTGCCATCTTCTCCCAATCGGCCAGCGGCACGAGCGAATAGAAGCGCATGCCCGGCTCGCCTCTGGCACGCAGGCTTTGAAGGCTGGCATGCGTCTCCCATTCGATCTCGGGAATATGTACCTGGGCCACGCCGTGGCGAAGTCCGTGCGCGATGCCGTGGCGCAGGGCCTCCTCGTTCGCCGCTTCGCTGGGCGGCGGCAGCACGCGTTGCCACAGGAGATTGGCATTGTCCTTGAAGATGCCGCTGGGTTCGCCCTTGGCGTCGCGCCCGATGACACCGCCGGCGGGATCGGGGGTGCGGCGGGTGATCCCCGCCGCGCGGATCGCCGCCGAATTGAGCAGATACATGTGCAGATCGGTACGCGGCACCGCGACGGGCGTGTCCCCGGTCGCCGCGTCGATCCATTCTCTGGTCGGCAGTTCACCGCCCAGCCGCTGCTCGTCCCAGCCACCCCCGAGGATCCAGCGGTCCGGATGCGCCCTGGCTGCAGCGCCCAGGCGCGCAGCGAAATCGGCGCGATCCTTCGACGACAGCAGATCTGGCTGGGTGAGCGTCCGCGAGCCCTTGAGGAAGTGGCTGTGGTTGTCGATGAATGCAGGCATCAGAAATGCCCCCTGCAGATCGACAACGCGCGTGCCGCTGCCGCTGCGCGCACGCACTGCCCCTGCCCCGATCGCCGCGATGCGGTCGCCGATCACCCCGACTGCCGACAGCGTCGCGAACGCGCCCTCCCCGGTCCAGACGCGGGCATTGACCAGCGCGAGATCGAGGCTGCGCTCGGCGGCAAGCGCAGGCCCTGCCAGCACCATCGCAGCGCCCTGGCCGATTAATTGCCTGCGGCTCAGCATCGTCATTCCCCGCGCCAGTTACGAGCCCGCCAGCCTACGACCGAAATCCGGGAAAGTGGACCGGCTGGCGTGCGGATCACCGTGCTGTGCCGTCGAGACTTCCGAAGACGGTGCGTCCCTGGAACAGCGTGAGCAGCACCTTGGTCCGGTGGATCCTCGTGACCGGGATACGGAAGAGATCCTGATCGAGCACGATCAGGTCGGCGCTCTTGCCCGCCGCGATCGAACCAGTCCGCGTCTCGAGATGATTCACATAGGCGACGTTGAGCGTGTAGGCGCGCAGGGCGTGTTCCAGCGTCACTGCTTCGCCGGCGTTCAGCGGGGACAGATTGCCGCCCGGTGCGACGCGGGTCACCGCCACTTCGATGCCCTCCAGCGGATTGGCCGAAGCGACCGACCAGTCGGCACCATAAGCGATCAGCCCGCCGCCCTTGCGGATGCTGTTGGCCGGATAGATGTAGCTCGAGCGCTTGGGGCCGATCCGCTCCATCGTCAGCCGCATATAGGCTTCGTCGCATGCCCAGAGCGGCTGGAAGATCGCGGCAACGCCAAGCTTGCCGAAGCGCAGCTGGTCGGCCGGGTCGATGACGTTCATGTGCGACATCATCGGCCGGGTGTCGCGCACCCCGTCATGCTTGCGGGCCTGTTCGACGGCATCAAGCGCCTGGCGCACGCCGGCGTCGCCGATCGCGTGGAAATGAGACTGCATGCCCTTGGCATCCAGTGCCGCCACGGCCTGGGTCAGCGTATCCGGGGCGATCTGCGTTGCCCCCTTCACGTCGGTGCCCTCATAGGGCGCGAGCATCGCGGCGGTTTGCTGCGGGATGACGCCGTCGATGAAGAACTTAACGCCGTTGGCGGTGAGCCCGATATTTTTCGCGCGGGCGGAAAGCTTGAGGATGCTGGCCAGCTGGTCGAAGCCGAGATCGTTGTTCCAGCGCCAGTCCATCGCAGTGTGGACGGTGAGCCCGCCCCTGTCCTTGACCGCCTTATAGGCGTCGAGCGCTTTGCTGGTGCCGTCCTTGTCCCACTCGACGGCGGCGTCATGCCATGAGGTGATGCCCAGGCTGTTGAAGAACTGCGCGGTATAGGCGATCGCCCCTTCGAGGTCCGCGGGTGTCGGCGCGGGAATCAGCGGCTCGACCAGCGCCATCGCCGATTCCTCGAGCGCGCCGATCGGCTCGCCCTTCTCGTCGCGGTCGATCGTGCCGTTCTTGGGATCCGGCGTGTCGCGGGTGATCTTGGCGAGCTCGAGCGCCTTGGAGTTCACCCACAGCGTGTGCCCGTCGGACTCGAAGATCAGCGGACGATCCTTGGAGACCGCGTCGAGGATCGCCTTGTTCGGGATGCCCTTGGGCGGAAAGAAAGTCTGGTTCCAACCCGAGCCGAAGATCGTGCCGTTGCCCGGTGCCTTTTCGACGCACGCCTTGATGAGGCGCTGATAGTCCTCGACTGTCTTGCCGGCGTGGAGCGAACAGCGCGCATGGCTCATCCCGCCGAAGATCGGGTGCGCGTGCGCGTCGCCGAACGCCGGCATCACGAACTTGCCGCCCATATCGACGATCTTGGTGGCCTCACCCTTGCGGGCTGCGAGATCGGCGGCCGATCCGACCGCGAGAATCTTGCCGTCCTTGATCGCCACGGCCTCGGCCCAGGGCTGGCCCTCTTCGACGGTATAGACACGGGCGTTGGTGAGGATCAGGTCCGCCGTGACCGCCGGCGTCGCGTCGCGTCCGACCGTCGCGCAACCCGCAGTGGCGGCAAGGATCAGGCCGAGGGCTGCTGTGCGAGCATGTCGGGTAAGCATAAGTGGGGACAGTCCTGCCAGATAGAAAGAAAAGCCGGGGCACCCATGCGGCGCCCCGGCTCAGATACGGACTAGAAGCGGCGGCGCAACGTGCCGAGGACGGTGCGGTCCTTGCCGAGGTAGCAATAGCCCTCGTTCACGGGAGCGCCGCCGTAGCTGCAGTTCGTGTACACTCGTTCGTTGAAGATGTTGGCACCGTTCACCGACAGCGACCATTTGCCATAGCTCAGCTCGGCCATCGCATCGGCCAGCGTCACCGGATCGACTCGATAGGTCTGGTCGAAGCTGACCTTGTCGCTCTGGTAGCGTACACCGGCGCCAAGCTTGAGTCCGAGATCACCGCCCAGATCGAACCGCTTCGATGCCCAAGCCGATGCCTGATGCTCGGGCAGGTTCTCCCGCCGGTCGCCACGCAGGCGGCCATCGACCACCAGATATTCCGCGCGGGTATAGCTGTACGCGGCGGTCACATCGAAATCCCCGGGCAGCTTGATATTTGCTTCCGCCTCGATGCCGCGCGAGCGAGTCGAGCCGCCCTGGATGAAGTTCTGCAGCTCGTTCGGATCGGCGATCAGGACATTCTGTTCCTTGATGTCGTACGCCGCGAGCGTGAACAGCATCCGCGACGAAGGCTGGAACTTGATGCCTGCTTCATACTGGCGGCCGGTCCGCGGCACATAGGCCACGCCGAAGAAGTTCGATCCGAACACCGGCAGGAACGATTCCGAATAGTTGAAATAGGGCGACACGCCCTTGACCACGTCGGCGATGATGCCGGCACGGAACGTCCAAGCCTTGTTGGCTTCCAGCTCCACGTTGTTCACGTTCGACTGCACATTGTCGTGTCGCGCGCCGAACACCAGCGAGACGCGGTCCCAGGCGCGGATCTGGTCCTGGAAATAAAAGCCGGTCTGCGAATTCTTGGTGTCAGTCATCCAGCCCACGCCGGAGGCGAACGGCACGCCATACACCGGGTTGTAGAGGTTGAGCCCCGGCGCCTGGCCGAAGCCTTCCTGCTTGTTCTCGCGGAACTCGGTATAGTCGAACCCGCCGAGGATCTGGTGCTCCAGCGGTCCGGTGCCGAAGCTCAGCACCAGGTTATTGTCGCTGTTGAGGCCGGTGTACTGCGCACGGTTCAGATACCAGGCGCGGTTGGCGATCGTACGGCCCGGATCGGCATAAGCGCCGCCGAAGCCGGTATAGCCGAACACTTCCTGATAGTCGGTGTCCTGCTCGAACGCGCGGTTGCGGCTGTTGAACGCCAGATTGTCGCTGAAGCGATGCGAGAACAGCAGCGAGAACGCATAATGGCTGGAGTTCGTGTGATTATAGTCCGGCTCGCCGAGGTAGAAATCATCGGAGATCTTGGTCGCGCCGCTGCCGTCGATGGTCTTGCTGGTCGGCAGATAGGTCTGGCTGCCCAGCTTGTCGCGCTGGTACAGGCCGATGAACGTCACTTCGGTGTCCGGACCGGGCCGCAGGGTAATCGCGGGCATGACGGTGATGCGGTCGTTCTTCTGCCCCGGCTGCTGCAGGTCCGCGTCGCGGTACATGCCGACAAGGCGGGCCGAGACGCCATCGACGATCGGGCCGGTGACGTCGATCTGCGCCTGCTTGTAGTCGTCGGTGCCGTAGATGATGCCCATCTCGCCGCCGAAGGTCTCCTGCGGACGCTTGCTGATCGAATTGAGGATGCCGCCCGCGCCGCCGCCGCCGTACAGCGTCGACGAAGGCCCGCGCAGCAGCTCGGCGCGCTCGACGGTGAAGATCTCGATCCGGCCGCCGTAGATGAAGCCGGGCATGCGGTTGAGGCCGTCGAGGTACTGCTCGGCACCGGTGCCGCGCACCGCGAGGAAGTCGCCGCGGGTATCGACGCCGTTGAGTTCGCTGGTGGCACCCGCGCTGTAGCGGATGACGTCCTGCAGATTGACCGCGGCGCGATCGTGGAAGTCCTCTGCGGTGATGACGCTTACCGACTGCGGGATTTCCGTCACCGGCGTATCGGTCTTGGTGCCCGAGAGCGCGCGCTCGCCGGTGACGATGATGTCTTCGGCATCGTCGGCGTCCTGCGCCATCGCCGTCCCGGTCCATGCGACCAGCGCGCAGGCAGTGAGCAGCCCCCGCTTGAGCTTTCGCGTCCTCGAAATTCCCGAAACCAGTCGCTGTGCCATGTGCAAACCCCCGCTTTGTCCAAAAGACGCTCACCTGCCCCGGGTTTGCCCTGTAGGTGGTTCGGCGTCGGAAAATGGTTCCAAAATCCTGCACCCCATTGAACATGCTGGGAGCGGAAAGCGTCACGCGCTTTTCAGGGTAAGGGCCGGGTAAAGATGGGTAAGGCGGCGGGCACCGCGGGGCAATCGGCGCCGTTCAGGCTGCCGGCACCGTGTCGGAGGCTGCGATCAGCCCGCGCTCATGCGACACGCGCACCGCATCGCGCCGTTTCGTGACACCGATCTTACGAAACACCGATTTGAGACGATATTTCACGGTATCGGGCGACATTCCGATCAGCCGCGCGATCTCCTTGTTCGAATAGCCCTGGCTCAGATGCAGCAGGATCGCCGATTCCGCGTGGCTGAGACAGTCCGGCGCAGGCGCTGCGGCGACTGGGCGGCGGCCGGCCAGCGCCCGGGCGAGGTTCCTGAGGAACTGCGCGCGGAAACGATCTACCCGCGGTGCCGCGGCCAGCGCCTCTTCCAATCCATGCCGGACGAAGCGCTGCGCATCGATGAACGGCCGGACGATGTCCTGGAACATCGCAGTGCCCACAGCCTCGTCGAAATAAGCCTGCGCCCGGGCGGTGTCGCCGGCCTCGCGGCAGCCATAGCTCTGGAGCAGATGGAGCTCGATCAAGAGCCTACCGGCGCCATGCTCGCGCGCCCAACGTTCCATCGCGGCCAGCTCGGCGAGCGCGGCATCCTGCCTGCCCTCGATCAATGCGAGCCGAACCCGGCACAAGGTCGCGGCGACGGCGACCGGACGGTACAGCGGCGACTCCTCCACCATCGTATCCGCCAGCGCGTCGAGCCCGATTCGCTCGGCAAGTGCCTGCGCCGCTTCGATGCCGTCATCGTGGAGCAGCAGCAATTCGAGTTCGCAGACCCCGGCCAGCAATTCCAGCTGGCGCAATCGCCGGCGCCCGGCCACCTGCCCGGCACGGACCAGCAGCGCCCGCGCCTCGTCAAGCGCCCCCGCGCTCGCGGCGGCGCGCGCAGCAGTGAAATAGGCGGCGGCATAGACATCTACCCAACCGTCGAACTGCTCCATGTGCGGCAAGGCCCATTCGAGCAGCGCGCCCGCCTCCCCTGCCCGGTCCAGATCGTAGAGCAATTCTGCCTCGAACGCCGCGCAATTGGCCGCGAGATCGGAGCGGTCGCCGAAGTTGCGCTCGATTTCGACGCGGGCCACTGCGAGCACGGCGACAGCCTCCTTCAGCCGGCCTTGCGCATAGCGGATGCGGGCTTCGTGGAAGCGTGTAAACATGTCGCTATAGGGCGAGCCGAGCGCCTGATAATGCGCGCGCGCCGCCAGCGTGGGCTCCATCGCGCGTTCGAGCCAGCCGCCTTCATAGTATTTGGCGCCAAGCGACTCGCTGACATTGGCGAGTGCCAGGTGATCGTCCGCCGGTAGCGTGCGAAGCAACGCCTCGCGCCCCAGCAGATCCTCGAACGTCATCGGCACATTCTCATATTCGGCGAGCACATCGCCGACGACGCGGATCTCGGTCAGCAGGTCGGGCGGCGTGTCCGCGCTCTCCGCGCGCTCGACCAGCTGGTCATATTCCGCCCGCGCCGCTTCCATCCGCCCGAACTTGATGTCGAGATACAGTCTGGCGAGCACCAGCAGCGGACGCGCATCGACCGTTGCCGCCGGAAGCTTGGCCAGCGCGCGCTCGATCAGCCCCTGCTCGCCCTGCGGGATCAGCCGCCAGCCGCCCGCAGTCTCGACGATCTCGGCAAGCATCGCGTCGTCATCGGCCTGGATCGCATGGCTCACCGCCTCGGCCGCCTCGCCGCGCCCGGCGAACCACTCGGCCAGCCTGCGGTGGAGCATGCGCAGCTCGGTTGCATCGCGCCGCGCCAGCCGCTCGCGCAGATAGCCCGCGAAGAGCTGGTGGTAGCGATAGGCTTCGCGCTCGGGCGACAGCGGTGTGAGCAGCACGCCTTGATGCTCGAGCCGTTCGAGCATCAGCCAGCCGTCCTGCCGATCACACAGCAGGTTCACTGCCTCGCCGGTCACCCGGTCGAGCAGCGCGGTGCGGATCACCACTTCCTGCGTGTCCTCGGGCAGCGACATCAGCACCTGTTCGGACAGGTAGCGCGCCAGCTCGGTGCTCGACCCGCTGAACCCGTCGACGAAACGGCGGCGGTCCATCCCGCGCTTCAGGGAAAGGAACGTCAGCTGCAGCGCGATCGGCCAGCCTTCGGTGCGCTCGATGAGGCTGCGGACATCATCACCGCCCAGCTGTGCGCCGTCGGGCCGGGCAAGCATCGCCTCGGCCTCGCTCATCGAGAATTTTAGGTCTTCGGACGTGAATTCCAGCAATTGCTCTTCAGCCGCGAGCACCGACTGGCCGAGCCAGGGATAGTCGCGCGAGGCAATGATGAAATGGCAGTTGCGCGGCGCATGACGGATCAGCGACTGGAGGAAATCGGTGACGCCCGCGCTTTCGGCGGAATGGAGATCGTCGAGGATCAACACCACCGGGCGCTTCTCGCGCGCGATCCGGTTGATGATCACCGAAAGCGCCGCGCGCGAAGGCACGCCGGCAGCGATCCGGTCGCCTTCCTCCACCGCCTCGCCGGGCTCTACGCCGCTCAGCGCCAGCGCGATATATTGGGCAAGCCGATCGGGGTCCGAATCGTCGCGTTCGAGCGAAAGCCATGCGACGAGCAACGCATCGTCATCGAAGCGCGCCCGCCACTGCGCGAGCAGACTGGTCTTGCCGTAGCCGGCGGGGGCGTGGATCAGCGTCAGCCGGCGGGCGAGCGCCTCATCGAGCCGCGCGAGCAAGGCGTCGCGGCGAATCTGGTCGCCCATCCAGATCGGTGGCGCAATTTTGGTCGGGATCAGTTCGTCCAAACGAAGTTGCCCTTCAATCGAACCTGCTTTCCGGTCCAGTTACCCTGCTGCGGTCAAGCTATAGGGTCCGGAGGCGGGTGTCTCAACCTTACCCGTCCATGGGCACGTCTTACCCGTTCGGCAGGTTGCGTGGCCGGGCTTCCGGTCCTTAGCTCACGACATTCAGGGGGCATCCTAAGGGGCTGAGTTCGTGCGGATTGGTGTCGATGTCGGGGGGACGAATACCGATGCCGTCCTGATGGACGGCGGGACGGTGTTCGCCTGGACCAAGCAGCCGACTACGGCCGATGTCGGCTCGGGGGTCGCCGCGGCGATCGCCGAAGTCCTGTCGCAGGCCGATGTCGCAGCCGGCGCAATTGCCTCGGTGATGGTCGGCACCACGCATTTTACGAACGCGCTGGTCGAGCGCAACAAGCTCGATCAGGTCGGCATCCTCCGGCTCGCCAGCCCCTCAGGCGAAGCGCTGCCGCCGATGACCGGCTGGCCCACCGACCTCGCCGGTCGCATCGGCAGCCATGTCTACCTCCTCCCCGGCGGCTATGAAGTCGATGGTCGCGAAATTGCGCCGCTCGACGAAACCAAAGTCCGCGCCGCCGCCCGCGAACTTCGCGCCAAGGGCGTCAACGCAATCGCGATCAGCAGCGTCTTCGCACCGGTCAATTCGGCGATGGAAGAGCGCGCCGCAGTGCTGGTGCACGAAGAGCATCCCGAAGCTGCAATCACGCTGTCGCATGCGATCGGCCGGATCGGCTTCATCGAGCGCGAGAATGCCGCGATCCTCAACGCCGCGCTCGGCAGCCTTGCGGCGCGCGTCGTCTCGGCGTTCGAGCGGGCGCTTGTCGAGATCGGCGTGCAGGCGCCACTCTACATCTCGCAGAACGACGGCACCTTGATCTCGGCGCAGCAGGCCGCAGCCTATCCGGTACTGACGATCGGATCGGGCCCGACCAATAGCATGCGCGGCGCGGCCTTCCTCACCGGGGTGCGCGACGCGATCGTGCTCGATGTCGGCGGGACCACCACCGATGTCGGCGTGCTCGCCAATGGCTTCCCGCGCGAATCCTCGGTCGCGGTCGATATCGGCGGCGCGCGCACCAACTTCCGCATGCCCGACATCCTCGCGATCGGGCTGGGCGGCGGCACGCGCATCCATCTCGATCCTTCGCAGTACCAAGCCGAGGCACTCGACAACGACAGCTTCAGCGTCGGCCCGGACTCGGTCGGCTTCCGCATCGTCGAGCAGGCCCGGGTGTTCGGCGGCGACACGCTGACCGCGAGCGACATCGCCGTCGCTGCCGACCGCGCGCAGTTCGGTGACCCTTCCAAGCTCCCTGCCCTCTCGCAGCCGGTGATCGACGCGGTCTGGACGCGCGGACAGGCGATGATTGAGGAAGCGATCGACCGGATGAAGACCAGCCGCGGCGATGCGGTTCTGCTCGCGGTCGGCGGAGGCAACTTCCTGATTCCCGATACGATTCCGGGTGCGGCGCAGGTGATCCGGCCGCCGCATGCTGCAGTTGCGAACGCAGTTGGCGCGGCGATCGCGCAGGTGGGCGCGCAGATCGAGCAGGTCGTATCCTATGACCGCGAGCCGCGCGATGCCGCGCTCGACCGGCTGCGCGGGCAGGCGCGCGAGCAGGTGATCGCGGCGGGCGGCGTGCCCGACAGCGTCGAGATCGTCGAGCTCGAAGAGGTCTTTCTGAGCTATCTTCCCGGCCGCGCTGCGCAGGTTCGGGTGCGGGTTGTCGCCGATCTGGCCGAGAATGCGCATGTTTTGCGCCAGGAAAACACGGAATCCTATGCAACCCAATCGCATTGACCGCGAAGCGCTGATCGATCTCGCCACCGGCGCCGCGTTCCTCGGCTCGGGCGGCGGCGGCGATCCCTATTATGCGCGGCTGCTCGGCGAAGCCGAGATCGCGCGGCGCGGCGCCTTCGACCTCGTTTCGCTCGATAGCCTAGCCAACGATGCGCTCGTCGTCCCCTGCGGCTGGATCGGCGCGCCGACCGTCTCGGTCGAGAAGCTGCCCAATGGCCGCGAGGCATTGAACGGCCTGCGCAAGCTCGCCGAGATCATGGGCAAGCCGATCGACGCAGTAATGCCGATCGAGATCGGCGGCGGCAACGGCCTCGCCCCGCTGCTCGCCGCAGCCGAGCTCGGCATTCCGGTGGTCGATGCCGACGGCATGGGCCGCGCCTTCCCCGAATCGCAGATGGCGATCTTCAACATCGAGGGGCTCTCAGCCTGCCCATCGGTCGTCACCTCGTCCTGCGGCTCGCTCTCGGTGATCGAGACGTCCGACAATCTCGAGCATGAGCGCCAGGCCCGGAAACTCTCGGTCGAACTCGGGGGCACTGCCCACATGGTCGAATATCCGCTCAGCGGCAGCCAGGCGAAGCAGCACGCGATCGGCGGCAGCATCACCGCGGCCATCGCGATCGGCAAGGCGGTGCGCGAAGCACGCGCGACGGGCGACGATCCTTTCGTAGCGCTCTACGTCGCGTTGCGCGACACCGGGCTCTACCCGCATGCCGGCGCGCTGTTCGACGGCAAGATCGTCGACCTCGAGCGCGAGACCCGCGGCGGCTTCTCGGTCGGGCGGGTGATCATCGAAGGGTTCAACGGCCAGGGCCGGATGGAGATGGAGTTCCAGAACGAGAACCTCATCGCCCGGGTCGATGGCGTCGTCCGCGCGATGGTCCCCGATCTCATCACCGTGATGGACCGCGAGACAGCGGACAGCATCACCACCGAACGGCTGCGCTTCGGCCAGCGCGTCAAGATCGTCGGCGCCGCGGCACCGGCACAGCTGCGCACGCAGCGCGCGCTGGCGATCGTCGGCCCCGGCGCTTTCGGGCTTGCCGAAGCCTATCAGCCGATCGAAACACTCAATGACTGGGGGAATGGGTGAGCAGCAGCGAAGCGAACGACGAATACGCCCACTCCCCAGTACCGGACGGGATCACCATCCCCGGCTGGCGCGTCGGACTGATCGTCGCGAGCTTCTCGATCGGGCTGCCCGATTTCCTCAACGGCGCGCACAATGCGCTGGCGCTCGGCTTCTCCAAGGCGGTCCTCGCCGCGCTTTGTGCCGGCCTCCTGCTCTGCGCCGCCGGATCGCTCACCGCGGTGACCAGCGTCCGCACCCGGCTTTCGACCTATCTGCTGGTCCGCCGCTCGTTCGGCACCGGCGGCGCGGCGGCGATCAACACGGTGATCGCGCTGATCCATTTCTGCTGGTTCGGGGTCAACGCCTCGTTTTTCGGCGAAGCGCTGGTCGAGGCGGCCGCGGCCAATGGCCTGGCCGGCAACTTCACGGCGTTCGTCATCCTCGGTGCAGTGCTGATGACGGGCTCCACGATCATCGGCTTCCGCGCGCTCGATCGGCTGGCAATGGTCGCAGTGCCCGTGCTCGGCGCGATCCTGATCGCAGTGGTGGTCGCTTCGGTCAACGCGCGCGGCTTCGTCACGGCGCCGCCCGCCACCGCCGCCGAGCCGATGCATTTCGGCATCGCGCTGTCGGCGCTGCTCGGCGCCTATATGCTCGCGGTGGCGACGATGCCCGACCTTTCGCGATTCACCAGTACCCCGCGCGGCGCCGTGGCGAGCATGGCGCTCTCCTTCCCGGTGGCGATCCCGTTGATGATGGCCGCCGCAGCGATCCCGGCGCTGGCGATGCAGGAAACCAGCATCATGAAGCTGATCGTCCAGTTCGGCTTCGGCACGCCGGTGCTGTTCCTGCTCGTGCTGCCGACCTGGACGGTCAACGCGCTCAACCTCTATTCGTCGAGCCTGTCGCTTAGCTCCACCTTCCCGCGGGTGCGCCAATGGGTGTTCACCGTGGTCGGCGGGGTGCTCGGCACGATCTTCGCGCTGATGGGCATCCTCGATGCGTTCATCCCGTTCGTGCTGTTCCTAGGCCTGATCATCCCGCCGATCGCCGCGATCTATGTAATCGACAGCTGGACGCGCTATCGCCGCGCCGACGCCGCAGACTCGCTGCTGGCGCTGCCGGTCTTTCGCTGGGACGCGCTGGGTGTCTGGGCCGCATCGATCGCGGTCGGCGCGCTGGGCGCGTATAAGGGCCTGACCCTGACCAGCGTGCCGGCGCTCGACGCGACCTTGTTCGCAGCGTTGGCCTATGCCGCGCTGCGCTTCGTCCCCCTCAAGGCCAGGTAAAGGCGAAGCGCAGCGTCGAGGTCACCGCGCGGCTCGGCACGGTGATGTGGACCTCATCATCATAGGCTTCGTGGCGCGTGCGAAGACCATAAGCCGAGAGCGGTTCCATCCGCCGGACGAATGCCTCGGCGTCCCAGCGCTCGAGGATGGTCTCCTCGCGCTCGCCCCACACGACCATCAGCCGGCCGACCTTGTCGATCTTGCCCGACTGGAGCCGCGCCGCGAACTCGCGCTCCTCCTTCTGCATCAGGCGGTCGTGCCAGAACAGCGACGGGCTGGCGGCGATGACGGTGTGGAACGCATCGGGCCGGGTGAACAGGCTGTGGATCGCGAACAGGCCGCCCAGCGAATGGCCGAACAGCGACTGGCGGCCGCGATGGATCGTGTAGCGGCGGTCGAGTTCGGACCGCAACGGGCCGGTGAGGAAATCGAGGAACTTGTCCCAGCCGCCGGTTGGCGCCTTGCCGAGCTCGACATCCCAGGGCGGCGGGGTCGGACCGCCGGTCAGGTCGTAGAGGCGGCGGATGTCATAGGCCTTGTCGGTCTTGTAGCCGACGCCGACGACGATCGTCTTGCCGGGATCGGCCTTCATATATTCGTGCATCCGCCGCGTTTCCGCGAAGCCCGCGAACATCGCATTCCCGTCGAGGACATAGAGGACCGGATAGCCGCCCTCAGGCGCCGGCCCTGCGGGCTTGGACACGAATATCTGGTAGGGATACCCGTCCGCGCCCTTGAGCTCCCAAGTCTCGGTATCGGGCATGACATAGCCGGGCGCCGGCGGTTGCGCCTGGGCGAACCCGGGCGAAGCGCCCAACAGGCAGAGCGCAAGAGCGCTGGTGGCGAGCAATCTGGACATCCTATTCTCCCCTTGTGGTTCGAGACCGATACAATCGCCTTGCGCGCCGGCCCGCCACTCGGGCGACGGGTAAGATGCAACGGATTCCGGGTAGCTAGCCGCCCACCACCCCCGCCGCGACGAGCGCGTCGATCGCCGCCTCGTCATAGCCGCAGTCGCCGAGCACCGCGCGGCTGTCCGCGCCGAGCGCATGCGGCGGCGCATCGCCCGTCGTCGCGATGCCCGGAAACAACACCGGCTGCGGCAGCGCGCGGTACACGCCTTCCGGGAACCCCTCGGGCACGTCGAAGAAGCCGATCTCCGCCAGATGCGGATCGGTCAGCAGATCGGCGGGCATCGCGATGCGCGAACACGGGATGTCGCGTGCCTCCAGCGCCTCGATCCATGCGCCGGTGGTGCGCGCGGCCAAGCTTTGGGCGAGGATCGCGTAGAGTTCGCCGATATGCGCCTGGCGGTTCTGTGGCGCGGCGAACCAGGGTTGCGCCACCACGTCGCCGCGCCCGATCTCTTCGAAGAAGCGCCGCCACTGCGCCTCGGTATAGGGCAGCACTGCGATCCAGCCATCGGCAGTACGGAACGGCCGGCGATCGGGCGAGAGCAAGCGCGGATAGCCGGGCGCGCCCTCTTCGGCGAAGGTCGCGGCGGCGAGGTGTTCGTTCATCACGAACGCGACCATCGCTTCGAACATAGGCACTTCGACGCGGAACGGCCCTTCCCCGCCCCGCTCGCGCGACACCAGGGCTGCGAGGATGCCGTAGACCACGTGAAGCGCCGCGACCTTGTCGGCGACGATCGTCGGGACGAACTGCGGCGTCCCGCCCTGGAGCGCGCCGAGTCCGGCGAGCCCGCTCGCGGCCTGGATGATGTCGTCGAACGCCGGACGATCGCGATAGCGCCCGCCGCGCCCAAACCCGGTCGCCGAGCAATGGATGATCCGCGGATTGATCGCCGCCACCGCCTCCGGGTCGAGCCCGAGCCGCTCGGCCGCGTCGAGGCGCATATTGTGAAACAAGACGTCCGCGGTGCCGAGCAGTTTCGCCAGCGCCGCCTGCCCTTCGGGGCGCTTGAGGTCGATCGCGAGCATCCGCTTGTTGCGGTTGTTGTTGACGAACAGCGCGCCGCCGCCGGCGCCCTGCGGATGCGCATGCCGGGCGATGTCGCCTTCGAGCGGCTCGACCTTGATCACCTCGGCACCGAGATCGGCAAGGATCTGCCCGGCATAGGGCCCGAGCACCACCGCGCCCACTTCGACGACACGGATACCCTTCAACAGCGGCAGCACGGCGATCCTCCCGATTTTCGTTGACACTGATTTCCATATGAGGACACTTATGTCCACAAATAGAAATCGGAGAGTGGGCGTGGAATATCGTTTCGACCGGCTGTTCATCGGCGGCGAATGGGTCGCGCCGATCGACGGCGGGGTGCGCCCGAGCGTGGATCCGGCAACCGGCAAGCCGTGGGGCGACGTCGCTTATGGCGGGCCGCAGGACATCGACCGCGCAGTCGCCGCGGCACGCGAGGCGTTCGAGGGACGGTGGGGCCGGATGGCGCCGTGGGAGCGCGCCGCGCTGATCCGGAAGTTCGCCGATCTCTATGCGACGCAGGTCGATGCGCTCGCGGCGATCGAGACGCAGGACAATGGTCGTGCCATCCGCGAATCGCGCGGCGATATCGGCATGCACTCGCAATATTATCACTGGTTCGCCTCGCTCGCCGACAAGCAGGGTGGCCGCACGATCCCGATGGACGACAGCGTCCATGCCTTCACCACGCGCTCGGCGGTGGGCGTGGTGGGGACGATCACCCCGTGGAACGTGCCGCTGATGGCCGCGGCGTGGAAGCTCGGTCCGGCGCTGGCGGCAGGATGCACCATGGTGCTCAAACCCGCCGAGCAGACCCCGGCTTCGTCGCTGGCGCTTGGCCGGCTGTTCGAGGAAGCGGGGTTCCCGCCCGGCGTGGTCAACATCGTCCCCGGCGACGGGGTGACCGCGGGCGCACACCTGGTGGCGCATCCGGGCGTCAACAAGATTGCGTTCACCGGCGAGGGGGAGACCGCCAAGACGATCCTCAAGACCGGCGCGGACAGCCTCAAGAAGTTCAGCTTCGAGCTGGGCGGCAAGGCGCCGCACATCCTCTTTGCCGACGCCGATATCGAGAATGCGCTCAACGCCGCGACGGGTTCGGCCTGGGCGCTGTGCGGGCAGAGCTGCGCGCTGGGATCGCGTATCCTGGTCGAGCGGCCGATCTATGACCGCGTGGTCGAGGGGTTCCGGCGCAATGCCGGGCGGGTGCGGGTCGGTGATCCGATGGACCCGGCGACGCATATGGGGCCGCAAGCGCACCAGCAGCAGCTCGACAAGACCTTGTCCTATGTCGCGATCGGCCACGACGAGGGCGCAGAGCTGGTTACCGGCGGCACGCGGCTGGAGCGCGACGGCTATTTCGTCGAGCCCACCGTGTTCGCGGGCGTCGGCGCGAATATGCGGATCGCGCAGGAGGAGATTTTCGGACCCGTCGCGGCGATCATCCCGTTCGACGGCGAGGACGAGGCAGTCGCGATCGCCAACGGCACGCCCTACGGACTCGCCGCGGGGCTGTGGACCGGCGATGTCGGGCGCGCGCATCGCGTCGCCGCGCGGATCGAGGCCGGCATGGTCTGGGTCAACACCTATCGCTACATCCGCTGGTCCACCCCCTATGGCGGGGTGAAGTCGAGCGGCTGGGGCCGCGAGAACGGCATGGATGCGCTCGACGACTATCTCGAGACCAAGACCACGATCGTCTCGACCACCGGCAAATTCGCCGATCCCTTCGCGAACTGAGGACCAGAACCATGCGCCTGCAGGGCAAGCTCGCCATCGTCACCGCCGCCGCGTCGGGGATGGGACGCGCCGGCGTCGAACGCTTCGTGCGCGAAGGCGCGCAAGTGGCGGCGATCGATATCAACCCGGAGGCACTCGACGCGCTGGCGAAAGAATTCGGGCGGGATCGCGTCCATGTCTTCGCCGCCGATCTTTCGACCGAAGAAGGCGCGCTGGGCAGCATCGACCAGGCGGTCGCGGCGCTGGGCGGCGCGGATATCCTGTGGGCGCATGCCGGGATGCCAGGCCCCGCGTCGGTCGAGGATCTCGACATGACTGCCTATCGCAAGGCGATCGACCTCAACATCACGTCGGCGGCCCTGGGCGCCGGCCGGGTCGCGCCGCACATGCGCAAGCGCGGCGGCGGCTCGATCATCTTCACTTCGTCGATCTCGGGGCTGGTCGGGTCGATGATGAGCCCGATCTATTCGGCGGCGAAGTTCGGCGTGGTCGGGCTTGGCAAATCGCTCGCGCTGGCGCTGGCGGCGGACAATATCCGTGTCAACGTAGTGTGCCCCGGCCTCGCCGACACGCCGATGAAGCTCGGCTTCACCGGGCGCAACGGCGATCCGGCCGAGGCTGCGGCGAACGAGGCCAAGGTGGTCGGCGCGGTGCCGATGGGGCGGCTGGTCAAGCCCGGCGAAGTCGCCGATGCGGCTCTGTGGCTGGCCTCGGACGAAGCGAGCTTCGTCACCGGGGTGGCGCTGCCGGTCGATGGCGGCTTCACCGCGCGTTGACCGTGGCCTAGATGGGCGATGACCAACCTGATCGTTCGGCAGGCGGCGAATGCGCTGCAGATCCTCGAATATTTCGCCGAGCGGCAGCGGCCGGCGACCGCGGCGGAGATCGCCGACGATCTCGGCTGGCCGCGATCGAGCACGTTCAAGCTGGTGAGCACGCTGGCGGGGCTCGGCTATCTTTACGAGCCGCATGCGCGCGGCGGGCACTATCCGAGCCCGCGCTGGCTCGAGCTGGCCGAGAAGGTCGCGCATGGCGATCCACTGCCGGGCGAGCTCCAACGGCTGCTCCGCGACGTCGCGGCGGAGACCGGCGAGACGGTGGCGATCTCGGCGCCGGCGGGCACCTTCGCGATGTTCGTGGCGGTGCGCGAGTCGCGCCAGCCGGTGCGATACTTCGCGCGGGTCGGCGATCGCGTGCCGATACATGCCAGCTCGGCGGGCCGCGCATTGCTCGCACAGATGCCGAGCGAGGAACGCGCCAACCTCTATCGGAAGATCGATTTCACCGATTACTCGGTTACGACGCCGATGACCCCCGAGCGGATCGAGGCCGACCTCACGCAGGCGGCGGCGCGCGGCTATCATCAGAGCAACGCCGAATATACGCCCGACCTTGCCGGCGTGGCGATGCCGTTGACGCTCCCCGCGCGGCGGCTGTCGATCGTCGTGGTCGGCCCGACCTCGCGCTGCCTCGCGCAGCGCCCTGCCCTCGCCGCCATCCTTGCGCGGCATGTGAACGCACTCAAAGCCTGAACACCAAAATGCCCGGCCCATGCAGGCACGGGTCCCTCCGGAGAGGAACATCATGACCGAGCAAACCGACGTGCGCGCGACGCTCGCCGCGCAGCCGATGCATTGGGCGCAGATCGCCGTGGTCGCGATGTGCATCGCACTCAACGCACTCGACGGGTTCGACGTGCTGGCGATCAGCTTCGCCGCCCCCGGGATCGCCGCCGAGTGGCAGATCGACAAGGCGATGCTCGGCGTCGTGCTGTCGATGGAGCTATTCGGCATGGCCGCCGGATCGGTGCTGATCGGCAACGTCGCCGATCGGATCGGGCGGCGCCCGACGATCCTCGCCTGCCTGTGCGTGATGGCAGTCGGCATGCTCGCCGCCTCGCAGGCGACCGGGGTGGTAATGCTGTCGGTCGTGCGGCTGCTCACCGGGCTCGGGATCGGCGGCATGCTCTCCGCGACCAGCGCGATGGTCGCCGAATTCTCCAACGAACGGCGCCGCGGGCTCAATACGGTGCTCAACATCGCCGGCTATTCGACCGGGGCGATCCTCGGCGGACTGGTTGCGTCGGCGCTGCTCGCGGCGAGCGGCGACTGGCGATCGGTGTTCCTGTTCGGGGGCGCGATGACCGTGGTCGCAATGCCGCTTGCCTGGTTCCTGCTCCCCGAATCGATCGATTCGCTGATCGCCCGGCGCCCGGCCAACGCGCTGCCCGCGGTCAATCGCACCCTCGCCCGGATCGGCCGCGCGCCGATCGACGAACTCCCCGCGCCCCCGCCGGTCCAGGCACGGCCGTCGATCCTGGCGCTGTTCTCGGGCGACTACCGCACCCCGACGATCCTGCTGACCCTCGCCTATTTCGCCCAGATCACGCTGTTCTACTACATCCAGAAATGGGTGCCCAAGATCGTCGTCGACATGGGGTTCGACGCGGCGCAGGCCGGGCGCGTGCTGGTCGCAGCCAATGTCGGCAACCTGCTGGGCGCGCTGGCCATCGGGCTGGCGAGCCAGCGCCTGCCGCTGCGCCCGCTGGTCGGCGGGGCGATGCTGGTTGGGTTCGCCGCGATAGGCGTGTTCGGGCTGGGGATGCGCGACCTGACCGCGATGTCGCTGGCGGTTGCGTGCGCCGGCTTCTTCGTCAACGCCGGGGTGGTCGGCATGTACCCGCTGCTGGCGCAGACCTATCCCGCCAGCCTGCGCGCCAGCGGCACCGGCTTCGTCATTGGCATCGGTCGCGGGGGCTCGGCTGCCGGCCCATTGGTCGCGGGGGCGCTGTTCGCGAGCGGCAGCGGACTGCTCACCGTGTCGCTGGTCATGGGGCTCGGCGGGCTGATCGCGGCGGCGATGATCGTGCTGTTGCCCCGGGCGAAATAGGCCGCACTCCCACCGTCACCCCGGCCTTGTGCCGGGGTCCACCGGGAGGCAAGCGCCAGCCTAGATGCTCTCGTTCAGCCGGCGCGGCACTGTGGACCCCGGCACAAGGCCGGGGTGACGAGGTATTTGTTGAAACTCGTCCTTAACCCGCAATGCCGACCCGGCCTTACCCCAGCATCATCAGGCTGGCATTGCCACCCGCCGCCGTAGTGTTGATCGACACCGACACTTCCTCGACCAGCAGGCTGAGGCTGTAGGCGTCGGGCCGGGCAAGCGCCTCACTGGATGCGGCCTGCACCGGCACTACCGCACCCGGCCGGACCGCGAGCCTTCCGAGCAACGCCTTGACCTGCTCTCCCTCGCCTTCGGCCAGTGCACCCGAGAGATGCCCGGCATCCTTGCGGATTCGTGCACGCACGCTCGCCGGCGCATCGGCCAGTGCCGAGGCGTCGCCTTCGATCACTACATCATTGCCCGTCGCAAGCGCCGCAGCGAGCTGGTGGAACAGCCCCGCCTTGGTCGCCGGCGCGAGCAGGATCGTGCCGCGCGGGTGGAGCGCATAGAGGTTGCGCTCGCCGACCGGCCCGGCAAGCTCGACTTCGCTGCCGAGCGGCGACGCCGCGTCGAGCTGGAGCGCGAGCATCGCAGCGTGCTTCTCACCCGCCTTGTCGAGCCACGCGGCGAAGTCCGCGAGCGCCGGATCGACCACCGCCGAGCCCTTCGGCGCCTTCGCAACTTCACGCACCAGCCGCGGCAGATAGAGCGGCCCGCCCGCCTTGGGTCCGGTTCCCGAAAGCCCACGCCCGCCGAACGGCTGCACCCCGACGATCGCGCCGATGACGTTGCGGTTGATGTAGAGATTGCCCGCCTTGATCCGCCCGGTCACCTCCGCGATCGTCTCGTCGAGTCGGGTGTGCAGCCCGAAGGTCAGGCCATAGCCGGTGGCGTTGATCGCATCGATCAGCGCGTCGAGCCTGTCGCGCTTGTAGCGGATGACGTGGAGCACCGGGCCGAACACTTCGCGCTCCAGATCGGCGATGCTGTTGAGTTCGATGATCGTCGGGGGCACGAAGGTGCCGTGCGCGGTCTCGGGCAGCAGTCCCTGCTGCTCGACGCGGTGGCCGCGCGCGCGCATCGCCGCGATGTGCTTGTCGATATTGGCCTTGGCCTCGGCAGTGATCACCGGGCCGATATCGACAGCGAGCCGCTCGGTATTGCCGACGCGTAGTTCCTCGAGCGCACCCTTGAGCATCGCCAGCGTACGGTCGGCGACTTCCTCCTGGAGGCAGAGGATGCGCAACGCCGAGCAGCGCTGGCCCGCGCTGTCGAACGCCGAAGCGATCACGTCGGCGACGACCTGTTCGGCGAGCGCGGACGAATCGACGATCATCGCATTCTGCCCGCCGGTCTCGGCGATCAGCGGGATCGGCTTGCCCTCGGCCGAGAGGCGTTCGGACAGCTGCTTCTGGATCAGCCGGGCGACTTCGGTCGAGCCGGTGAACATCACGCCCGCGGTCTCGGGCGCGCCGACCAGGGCAGCACCGATCGCGCCATCACCGGGAACGAGCTGGAGCGCATCGGCGGGGACGCCCGCCTCATGTAGCAGGCGCACTGCCTCGGCAGCGATCAGCGGAGTCTCCTCGGCCGGCTTGGCAAGCACCGGATTGCCCGCGACCAAGGCTGCGGCGACCTGGCCGGTGAAGATCGCCAGCGGGAAATTCCACGGGCTGATGCACACCACCGGGCCGAGCGGCGACTTGGCGCCCAGCGCGCGCGCCTGCACCGCATAGTATCGCAGGAAGTCCACCGCCTCGCGCACTTCGGCGATCGCATTGGCGGCCGACTTGCCCGCCTCGCGGATCGTCAAACCGATCAGCACCGGCATCCGCGCTTCCATCGCATCGGCAGCGCGTTCGAGCATCGCCGCGCGCGCTTCCACCGGCACCGAAGGCCAGGCAGAAGCCGCAGCGCGCGCCACCGCGGCATTGGCTGCCGCGGGCGTGACCTCGACTACCTTGCCGACGACATCGCGATGATCGGCGGGATTGCGCACCTGGCGTTCGGTGCCGTCGCCGGACTCGGCGCGCCACTTCACTGCGGCGCTTTCCTGTAGCGCCTCGCTGAGCGCGGCGAGCGCGATCTCGTTCGAAAGGTCGATGCCCTTCGAGTTGCGGCGATCGGGATAGAGATCGGCGGGCAGCGCGATCGCGTCGTGCTTGGCGCCGGGCTGCGGCATCGCGCGCACCGCCTCGACCGGATCGACGACGAGTTCGTCGATCGACACGTCCGGATCGGCGACGCGGTTGACGAAGGACGAGTTCGCGCCGTTCTCGAGCAGCCGGCGGACCAGATAGGCGAGCAATTTCTCGTGCGTCCCCACCGGCGCATAGATGCGGCACGGCCGGCCCAGCCCCTCGGCGCCGACTACCTGGCGATAGAGCGGCTCGCCCATGCCGTGGAGGCACTGGAACTCATAATCGCCGATCGCGAAGTCAGGCCCGGCGATCTGGTAAATCGTCGCCAGCGTCAGCGCGTTGTGAGTCGCGAATTGCGGGAAGATCGCGTCCTTGGCCGCGAGCAGCTTTTGCGCGCAGGCGACATAGGCGACGTCGGTATGAACCTTCTTCGTATAGACCGGGAAGTCGGCGAGCCCGTCGACCTGGGCGCGCTTGATCTCGGCATCCCAATAGGCGCCCTTGACCAGCCGCACCATGATCCGCCGCCCCGCGCGCCGCGCCAGATCGACGATCCAGTCGATCACGAACGGGCAGCGCTTGCCATAGGCCTGGACGACGAAGCCGAGCCCGTTCCACCCGGCGAGCGCCGGATCGGTCGCCAGCGATTCGAGCAGGTCGAGCGAGAGTTCGAGCCGGTCGGCCTCCTCGGCATCGATGTTGAAGCCGATGTCATAGGATTTCGCCAGCACCGCCAGCGCCTGCACGCGTGGCAGCAGCTCGCCGATTACCCGATCGGCCTGCGCGCGCGCATAGCGCGGATGCAGCGCCGACAATTTGATCGAGATGCCGGGGCCGGCATAGATGCCACGCCCCGCCGCTGCCTTGCCGATCGCGTGGATCGCCTGGGTATAATCGTCGAAATAGCTTGCGGCGTCCTTCGCGGTCGCCGCAGACTCGCCGAGCATGTCGTAGCTGTAGCCGAAGCCACGCGCCTCTTCCTTGCGTGCGCGCTTGAGCGCCTCGGCGATCGTCTCGCCGGTGATGAACTGCTCGCCCATCATCCGCATCGCGAGATCGACGCCGCGGCGGATCACCGGCTCGCCGGCGCGGGCAATCAACCGGGTGAGCGCGGCGCCGAGCCCCTTGTCGTCGGCGCTGTCGACCAGCTTGCCGGTGACCACCAACCCCCAGGTCGCGGCGTTGACGAACAGCGAGCGGCTACCGCCCAGATGCGCGCGCCAGTCGCCATCGGCGATCTTGTCGCGGATCAGCGCATCGCGGGTGGCGTCGTCGGGGATACGCAACAGCGCCTCGGCGAGGCACATCAGCGCGACGCCTTCTTCGCTCGATAGCGTGTATTCCTGCACGAGCGCCTCGACGCCGCTCTTGGTGCCTTCCTTGCGCAGCGATGCGATCAGTGCGCGCGCGGTGCTCTCGGCGTCGGCGCGAGTCACCGCCGGCAGCGTCGCCGCTTCGAGCAGCGGCGCGAGGCATTCGGGCTCGGGCCGGCGATACGCCTGGGTGATTGCCACGCGCAACGGCGATTGGGGAAGGTTAGAGGGCGCGAACGCGGCGAAGGGAGTGTGCTTTGGCATGCCCCCGTCCTAGCATAATTGCAAAAGTCGATCTGTCTTAGTTTATCGGAAAGGGCTATCGATCCGGTCGAAATTTGGCAGTTTAAAAGTCGATAGTATTGGAAAGCCGCGATATGACAGTCGATCTGGACGAATATGACCGCAAGATCCTCCAGGTGCTGCGCGAGGATGGGCGGATCACCGTGACCGAACTCGCCCAGCGCATTGGCCTGTCCAAGACGCCCTGCCAGCAGCGGCTAAAGCGGTTGATCGATTCGCGCGTCATCATCGGCTTCACCGCGCTGATCGACCCCGCCAAGCTCGCGCTCGACCATGTCGCCTTCACCGAAGTGAAGCTGTCCGACACCCGCGAAAAGGCACTGGAGGAATTCAACGCCGCGGTCCGCCGCATCCCCGAAGTCGAGGAATGCCACATGATCGCGAGCAATTTCGATTATCTGCTCAAGGTCCGCACCGCCGACATCCGAAAATACCGGATCGTGCTGGGAGAGCGCATTTCGAGCCTGCCGCATGTCGCGAGCACCTCGACCTATATCTCGATGGAAACGGTGCGCGAGACCGTGCGCAGCTGAGCGAACGCAACCGGTCTCGCGCCTGCACGATAGCGGTTACGCCATCGTGTTGATCAGTCCGCCCTCGACGCGGATCGCGGCGCCGTTGGTCGCGGACGACAACGGGCTGGCGAGGAAGGCAACCATGTTGGCGATCTCTTCCGGCTCGATCATCCGCTGGAGCAGCGAAGCCGAGCGCGCACCGGCAAAGAATTCCGCCTCGGCTTCCTCGGCAGTCGCCTGAGGATTGCTCGCCACGCTCTTGAGGAACTCGACAACCCCGTCCGAGCGCGTCGGCCCCGGCATCACCGAATTGACCGTGACCGCGGTGCCGCGCGTCAGTCCGGCAAGCCCGCGTGCGATCGAAAGCTGCGCGCTCTTGGTCATCGCATAGTGGATCATGCCGGGATCGACGGCGAGCCCGGTCTCGCTGGAGACGAAGATCACGCGGCCGTCATTCTTCGCCAGCATCTGCGGGAAATAATGCCGCGAGAGGCGCACGCCGCTCATCACGTTGACGTCGAAATAGCGCTGCCAGTCGGCATCCGCGATCTCGGCGAAAGGCTTGCTCTCGTAGATGCCGAGATTGTTGACCAGGATATCGACTGCGGGCACCGCGGCGACCAGCCGGTCGGCACCCTCGGCCGTGGTGACGTCGGCAAGCACGCCCTCGACATCGCGGGCGCCCGAAGCGCGCACGCTCGCCACTGCCTGGTCAAGCTTCGCCTGGTCCCGCCCGGAGAGGATCACGCTCGCCCCTTCGGTCGCGAGCTTGCGCGCAATCTCCAGCCCGATGCCCGCAGTCGATCCGGTGACCAGCGCTTTCTTGGTGGCGATCTTCAAGTCCATGGCGAACCTCCATTGATGTCGATGACGATCAATTAGGGATTGCGCGCGTGCGCCACTATGGATCAAAACGGCACAATATCTGTGAACATGAGGATCAAATGGCGCGCATTGCCATGGAGCGCTCGGGCGAGATGGAAGTGTTCGTCCGCGTGGTGCAGGAAGGCGGCTTTTCGGCGGCCGCGCGCAGCCTCGACCTTACGCCCTCGGCAGTGAGCAAGCTGATCGCCCGGCTCGAAGCGCGGCTGGGCAGCCGGCTGCTGACCCGGACGACGCGTGCGCTAACGCTCACCGACGAAGGCCAGGCCTATCTGGATGCGGCGACGCGCGTGCTGCAGGAGCTGAACAGCGCCGAACAGGCCGTGAGTGGCGGCGCGATCCGCGGACGGCTTTCGATCAACGCCTCGGTGCCGTTCGGGACGCGGTTCGTGGCGCCTGCCGTCCCGGCTTTCCTTGCGCGCCATCCCGATGTCACGATCGATCTCAGCTTCACCGACGACATCGTCAATCTGCTCGCGCAAAAGGCCGACCTTGCTTTCCGCACCGGCGATCTGCCGAGCAGCGCCTTGCTCAGCCGCAAGCTGGGCGAGAGCCGGCGCATTGTCTGTGCGTCACCCGACTATCTCGCCCGCCGTGGCATGCCGGCATCGCCCGCCGACCTGCGTCATCATGATTGCCTGACCTTCAATTTCCGGCGCTCGCGCATTGGCTGGCCGTTCCGCGAAAAGGACGAGGACAGCGAAGTCGTCGTCGGCGGCAGCGTGCAGGTCAACAATGGCGAGACGCTGCGCCAGCTCGTCCTTGCCGGCGTCGGGATCGCGCGGCTCGGTCATTGGCACGTTGCGGATGATATCGCGCGCGGCGACCTCGTGCCGCTGCTCGAACGCTTCACGCCGCGCGACGTTGAACGGATCAGCGCCGTCCATGTCGGCGGCGGCCCGGTGCCACGCCGGGTCCGCGCCTTCATCGATCACATGGTGGAGGCGGTGGCCGCGTCGCCGCTGTTGCGCTGACGAGGGTCCGCTATCGCGCCGCGCCGATCCGGGGAACGCCGATCGACGCCGGATCGCCGATATCGATCGGCACCAGCCCGAACTTCATCCGCCACGGCGCAGTCGGGTCGTTTCCGAACATCGTGTACCAATAGCGGCCCTGCTTGTCGGCGAAGGCGGTGCCGTGGCCGCCATGCGGCGCTCCCATCCGGCGCTGGCTGTACGGGCCGAACAGCGATTTCGACGTGCCGTACATCATGTCATAGGTGCCATGGGTGCGCAGCGGTCCGTGCCATTCGGCGCCGGTGAGGAAATAGACCCCGTTCACCTTGATCAGGCCATTGCCTTCATAACCCACCGCATCGCCGTCGATATCGACCAGCTTGCGCACGTCGCCCTCGAAGCCGTTGCGCGCCGCGTTGAGCTTGGCGATGCTGCCGCCGCCCCACAGGAAATACAGGCCGTCGTCGTCCTCGAACGGGAAGCCGTCGATGCCCTTGACCAGATAGCTTTTGGTCACATTGGCGTAGGGGCCCTGGGCCTTGCCGCTGGTCGAGCGATATAGCCAGGTCTTCCCGCCGACGCCGCGTTCCATCACCGAAAAAGCGAGGTAATAGGTGTTGTCGCGTGCGACCCATTTGATCTCGGGCGCCCAGAGTTCGGCGATGTTCTTGCCGAAATCATAGCCCATGCCTTCCCAGCGCCAGACGAAGCCGAGATCGTCCCATTGCTTCAGGTCGGCCGAGCGCCACAATTTTACGCCGCCATCGGGCTTGTGATAGCCATAGCCATCGAGCGTGCCGACGAGGTAGTAAAAGCCGTCTCCGCCGAGCGTGACCGAAGGATCGCGCATCGACTCGCTGGCGATCAGCGGCTTGCGCGCCGCGACCGCGCTGTCCTCGGTAATCACCGACGCCGCCTGGCGCAGCCGTCCGTCGGGCGCGCGATCGAGCGAGACGAGGCCAATCTGCTCGCAGAACAACGCAAAACCATCGTCGCATTTGGGATTATACGCCGCTGCGAGCGTGCCATCGTCGAGGCGGACGACCGAACCACGACCGGTGTGCGGCACCGCCAGCGTGCGCATGGAGAACGGGCCATAGGGCGTCGGCCCCTCTGCCATGAACAGGTCTTCGGTGGCGGTGCGCATGCGTCCGGTGACTTCGCTGGCCGCGATTACATATCTGTCGCCGTCGCGAAACATCGTCGCGCCGGTGCGGCCGACGCGAGTCCGCACCGGCCAGTCCTTGCCCACCGGGGGGTGGTTGGCGAACAGCGTCTGGTCGGGCTTCAGGAAGCGCGGTGCTTCGGCGAGCTTCTGGAATCCCGCCCCCAGCTTCGCGATCGTGCCGCCGCCCCACAGCAGATAGCCGGCGCCGTCCCGATCGATGAACAGCGAAACGTCGGACGCGTCCTCGACGAGGCATGGTGAGGCCGTGAACGCCCCGCCGGGATCGGCCGCCTTGCCGATGGCGATGCGCGCGCACCCGGTCTTGTCCGAAAAGGCGAGATACAGCGTGCCGCCCGCCACCGTCACCGACGGGGCGAGATAGCGTTCCGAGACGTCGCCGGGCACGATGCCGTCGCCCGCAATCCTCGCCGGCCCCCAGCCCTTCCATGTCTTGCCGTCCCTGGAGGTCCAGATTTCTACACCATGGCGCGCGCCGCTGCGCAGCGTCGTGCCGGTGAGCACCCATCCGCCCTCCGCCGTCCGCGCGATCGACGCGTCGCCGATCGGTCGCTCGGAGAAGAACGGCGTCACCGGTTTCGCGTCCGCCCCCGGCATCACCACGGCATTGCGGTCCATCGAGGGATGATCGGCGAAGATATCGTCGGCAACGCCCTTGGCAGGCGCCTGTGCCTGCGCCGCGGGCATGGCGAGCAGCGACGCGAGCACGGGGGCGAGAAACGAGAGGCGCATGGCGTTCACTTCTTCTGCAAAGCCTTGAAATCGTCGATCCAGGCGTAGTTGAATGCGGCGGTGCCGTCGGCATTCTTTCGCACCGTGGACGGCGCGAAGATGCTGTTGAGCAGCCACGGCGTCTTCTCCGGTCCCCAGGCGGCGGACATCGAGCTGCCCTGCTTGAAGCCATAGGTCGCGACCGCGAGCCGGCCGGTGTCGCGGAAGATCTTCATCTGGTTGGCCAGATAGTGTTTCCGCGCCTCGAACCATGGGCTCTGCGCCAGGAACTCGTCCCATTGCGCCTTGGGGAACGGCGTTTCGAGCGCGGCCTTGATGATCTGCCAGTTCTGCGCGGTGCGCGGCGCGCCATATTTCTCCGCGAAGGCCGCGGGCACCTGCCCCTTCATGTTCTGTTGCCACCACCAGACCAGCGAGAATTCGGTGACGATGAACTTCTGCTCGGGGCGCATCCGCGGCAGGATATAGTCTAGGAACGGCTTCGATGCCTGGATCGCGGGAATATGCGGGTGGATGTTGACCCCGTCGATCTCGGGGGTCGCCTTGACGAACGCCATCCAGCGCTCGGTGGATGTGGTCTGGTTTTGCTTGAGGTCGAGCCGGTTGAGCGCGCCCATGTAGAGATGCGTCTTGCAGCCGCCGGCGCAATGCGCCGTGCGGTACGCGATCACCCGCGCCGCCATCGCCTCGTAAAAGCCGTTGAGGTCGAGATCGCGGTCCTGCTCGCGGCTTTCGATATAGGGTTCGTTGCCGATCACCAGGATATCGACCTTGCCCATCACCAAAGGCAGCACTGCGTCGACGCGCGTGATCTCGCGCTCGAACTCGGGGGTGCCGGCCCTGGGAAAATCACCGCGGTTATACGGGAATTTGAGCGTCAGGATCGTCTTGTAGCCGCGATCGCCGGCATCGAGGATAGCCTTCACTGCGCCATGCCCGGCGGCAGCGCCGCGATCGAGCTGCGGCATCGGCAAGAACAGGCGGACCCAGCCGGCATCGGCCTTTTCGAGATCGCGATAGTCGATGTCCTCGAAATGCTCGTTATAGTTCGCGCCGAGCGCGCCTTGCGCCAGCGCCGGCCCCGCCACGCAGACCAGCGCCGCACATCCTCCGATAAGCTTCCGCATCATTCTTCCTTCGGGTTCAGGGACGGCTGCGGCCGTCGCGTTCGATCTTGTCGAGCCTGGCAGCGAGGATTCGCGCGCGATCGGGCAGCGTCGCTGCCAGATCGTTCCGCTCGCCGGGATCCTTCGCCAGGTTGTAGAGCTGGTCGCGCGGGCTGGTGCCGATCGCGTTGCCATGGAATGCATGCGGCCCGACACTGCCGCGGATCAGCTTCCAGTCGCCGGCGCGCAGCGCGAGGATGCGTGCGCCACTGCTCGCCACGGTGGTTCCCGTGGTGACCATCAGCTTGGTATCCTCGACTACATGGTCGCGCCCGCGATCGCTCTGCCCGAGCAGCGGCGCGAGCATGTCGAAGCTGTCCACCGCGCCGTCGTGCGGCAGGCCCTGCCCCGTCAGCGCAGCGAACGAAGCGACGAGATCGACATGATCGACGATCGCACGCGAAACATGGCCCGCACGCACATGCCCCGGCCAACAGGTGATCATCGGCACGCGCGTACCGCCCTCGTAGATCGCGTATTTACCGCTGCGATAGGGGCCCGCGGGCTTGTGGCCGTCGGCCAGCTCGACTGCGCGATCCTCATAGCCGTCGAACAGGATCGGGCCGTTGTCGCTGCTGAACACGATCAGGGTGTCGTCGGCGATGCCCAGCCCCTCTAGCGTGCGCACCAGCTCGCCGACGGTCCAGTCGAGCTGGAGAATGGCGTCGCCGCGCGATCCCAGTCCCGATTTTCCCGCAAAGCGCGGATGCGGCGCGCGCGGCACATGCGGCTCGTTGAGCGCGTAATAGAGGAAGAACGGACCATTCTTCTGCGCGGTGACGAAGTCGACGGCCTTGCCTAGCAGGACGTCGCTGAGCTCTTCATCGTTCCAGCGCGCGGCATGGCCGCCGGCCATATAGCCGATACGGCCGATGCCGTTGACGATCGTGTTCGAATGCTCGGGATCGCCGCGGAATTTGAGCAATGCAGTATGCTCGCCGCCGGTCGGCTCGTCGCCGACCTTCATATGATAATCCACTCGGATTGGATCGCCGGGATCGAGGTTCACCACGCGCCGGTTTTCGATCAGCACATTGGGCACGCGGTCGAGCGTCGCCGGCATGAAGAAGCCATAGTCGAAACCGATGTCGAGCGGGCCCGGCGTGATCTCGCCATTCCAGTCGACCTTGCCGTTGCCGAGTCCGAGATGCCATTTGCCGACCAGCCCGGTCGCATAGCCCGCCTTTTTGAGCATTGCGGGAAGCGTGAAACGGCCCGGCCGGATCAGCGCCGGGGCGTCGCCCGGCAAGATCTGGGTGCCCGATGCGCGCCATGCATAGTCACCGGTGAGCAGCGCGTAGCGCGACGGGGTGCAGGTCGCCGATGGCGAGTGCGCATTCTCGAAGCGCGTGCCCCGCGCCGCAAGCCGATCGAGATTGGGAGTTCGCAGCCGGGTCGCACCATAGCAGCTCAAATCGCCATAGCCGAGATCGTCGGCATAGAGGATCAGGATATTGGGCTTGCGCACAGCTTGAGCGATGGCGAATGCGCCGGGCGCGACCAACGCGGCCGCGCCTGCAAGCAGAGCCCCGCGGCGACTGAACGCAGCCTTCACCTGTCTCTCCCAATCGAGGTTTGCACCGCTCGACCCAGTCGTCGACACCCTCTTGTCAACACGGATTAATATGATAATTGAAATGCGTCAATTGTCATAACATAATGGGGAGGAACCGGTGTTGGATCGTAAGGCATATAGGCTGCTGGCCACGACGTCGGCGTTTGGATTGATCATGGTGACGGCAAATGCCGCGGCCCAGGAGATGCCTGCAGCGGAGCCGGCGCTGGTCGAATCCGGCACCGAAGCATCCGACGACATCATCGTCACTGCGATCCGCCGCAGCCTCGAGACCGCGCAGGCGATCAAGCAGGATTCCGATCAGATCATCGACTCGATCGTCGCCGAGGACATCGGCAAGCTGCCCGACGTGACGGCCGCGGAATCGCTCGCACGCATCACGGGCGTCCAGGTCGATCGCTCGAACGGCGAAGCCGCCGGCGTGCGCGTGCGCGGCCTGCCGGACCTCACCACCACTTATAACGGCCGCGAGATCTTCACCGCCGAGGGCCGCTCGGTCGCGCTGCAGGACTTCCCGTCGAACAGCATCGCCCGGATCGACGTCTACAAGTCGGGCAGCGCCAACCTCGTCGAGGCGGGCCTGGCCGGCCTGGTCGATGTCCGCGCGCGCATGCCGCTCGACTTCAATGGCGACCGCATCGCCGGCGCGGTCAACGGAGTCCACTGGTATCAGTCGCAAAAGATCGGACTCGATACGAGCCTGCTCGTCAGCAAGCGCTGGTCGACCGGAATCGGCGAGATCGGCTTCCTCGTCGAAGGCTCCTATGCCGACGTCAACTTCCTCGATTCCGCGCGCAACGCCAGCCAGACGATCCTCACGCGCAACAACATTCCCGGCTATATCGGGACGGCGCTGCGCTATCCGTCGTTCGTCAACATCGACTATGCCAATGCCGATCGCTGGCGTCCGTCGGTCCATTCGGCGCTGCAATGGCGTCCCAGCGACAGGCTGGAATTCTACCTCGACGGACTGTTCCAGGGCTTCCGCGGCGAGGGCCAGTCACGCAACCTCAACATCGCCAGTGGCCAGGCCGCGACGCTGACCAACATCGAGCTCTATCCCGACAGCAACCTGATCCGCAGCATGACCGCAACTGCCGGCGGCCTGCCGACCGGCGCCCAGCAGGCGACCCGCGCCAAGACCGACACCTATCAGTTCGGCGGCGGCTTCATCTGGAAGGCGGACCGGCTGAAGGTGACCGGTGATGTCGCCTGGACCGACTCGACCTACAGCTTCAACGCCTTCGCGTTCAATTACACCTTCACCACCCAGCCGACCCGGACCTTCAACTTCGACACCGGCATGGGTGTCGGCGGCGCGACCGTGACCCTGTCGAATTTCGACCTGTTCAACCCCGCGCTCTATCGCCTGACCAGCACCTCGGAGAGCGGTAACCGCAATCATGGCCGCGACATCCAGGCGCGTCTCGACGCCGAATATGCCCTGCCCGGCTTCGTTTTTGACAAGCTGCAGGCGGGAATTCGCTTCAACCGCCGCACCGCCGACACCTACAGTTATTCCACCGGCGTCACCAACGCCCCGGCCAACCAGCTCTTCTCGGTCCTTCCGCTCGACTTTGAATCGGCCCAGGCCGGGTTCAAGAACGATGAGGCGGATTCGGTCCGCACCTGGCTGACCCCGACGCGCGACAGCATCCTCGGCAATGCCGATTATCTGCGCACGCTGACCGGCAGGGCCATCGGTCGCCCGGGCTGGGGCGATCCGATCTATACCGGCAGCGAAAAGGGCTACGCAGCGTACGCGCAGGCGCATTATAGTTTCAGTCTGGGCGTGCCGGTGGACGGCCTGATCGGGCTGCGCGCAGTGCGCACCGAGAACACGATCAACGGCATCGCCCGCTCGACGATCTCGAACGGCGCTGGTGGATCCACCGTGGTGCTCACGCCGATCTCGCGCGACAATGTCTATGACGATTTCCTGCCGAACGTCAGCCTGCGCGCCAAGCTGGCCCGGGACCTCCAGGCGCGCCTTGCCTTCACCGAGACGCGTACCCGGCCGGGCTTCGGCAGTCTCAATCCGTCGCTAACGCTGGGCCTGGCACCCGGCATCTGCTCCACCGACCCGACCGACATCGACTGCATCCGCACTGCATCCGGCGGCAATCCGAACCTCCAGCCGATCCAGTCGAAGAACTATGACGCGTCACTCGAATATTATTTCAGCCGGAGCGGCTCGATCACGCTGGGCGCCTTCAACCGCGACGTGATCGGCTTCATCAACACCACGCTCACGCAGGTCGAGGATCCCGAATTCGGCCGGCTGAACATCACGCGCCCCGAAAATGGCGGCAAGGGCCGCATCCGCGGAATCGAGGCGGGTTTCCGCACGTTCCTCCGCGCGCCCTGGCTTCCCAGCTGGACGCGTGATTTCGGCGTGCTCGCCAACTACACCTATATCGATCACGAATCCGAACTCCCGCCGACGCAGGCGGTGACGCTGCCCGGCATGCAGCCGATCGCGGGCGTCTCGAAGCATCTCGTCAATCTGTCGGCATTCTACGAGAACCGCTTCTTCTCGGCGCGGGTCGCCTACAACCATCGCTCGAGCTTCACGTCGGTCTACAGCCAGGTCGCGGATCCGGCGCTGCCGACCGGCGCACCGATCCCGACGCTGCCGGTGACGGAGGATGGCCGTGGCGTGCTGGATCTGTCGAGCACGCTCACGCCGGTCGAGAACGTCACGCTCTCGTTCGGCATCTCCAACGTCCTCGGAACCGCCGCGACGAATGCGCGCCAGTTCAACGCCGCGGGCGACACCTATCCATGGCAAACGCGTTTCCTCGAGACCGTATATCGCCTGGGCGTGCGCTTCCGGTTCTAGGTTGAGGCGGGCCGGGGCGACCAGGGAGATGGCCCCCTGCAACCTCAGCGGAACAATTCCATGAAGAGCAAAGCGCGTCGCCCGAAAGGGCGGCGCGTTCGCCTGTCTAGCGCAGCGTTGTTCATTGCCACCGTTTTCCGCTAGCACCGGCCACGCGCCCGGCGGGGTGGGCGCCAATAGGGAAAAGCAAGGCGATGGCGACCAGGCCGAAAGACGAACTGGACAGCGGCAACCAGTTCGGTCGGACGCTGACGTTGAATCTTGTCGATGCCGTCGGGAGTGCGATCGTGCGCGGCGAGTTCGAAGGCCGCCCCTTCCCCACCGAAGCCGATTTGAGCAAGGAACACGGCATCAGCCGCTCGGTCACGCGCGAGGCGATCAAGATGATCACTGCGAAGGGGCTGCTGGGTGCGCGTCCGAAGATCGGGACCTTCGTCCAGCCCGAAGAGAGCTGGAACCTGTTCGACATCGATGTGCTGCGCTGGCTGATGGAACAGAAGCTTTCGGGCGCGCTGCTCCGACAGTTCAACGAACTGCGCTATACCGTCGAGCCACAGGCGGCCGCCTATGCCGCGCGCCGCGCAACGCCGGCCCAGGTCACGGCGATCCTGTCGGGCCTCACCCGGATGCGCGAAGCGGCCGAGGGCAATGGCGATCCGCTGTCGGCGGATATCGACTTTCATGTCGCGGTCCTGCGCGCCTCGGGCAATCCGTTCCTGTCGCAGTTTCGCGACATCGTCACCACCGCGCTGCGCACTTCGATCCGCATCACCAACCGCCAGGCGGGTGGCAAGGCGTGCATCGACGACCATGCGGCGGTCTACAATGCGATCGCCGCGGGAAAGCCGGAGGCCGCGAGCGACGCCATGGCGAAGCTCATCGGCGACGTGCTCGACTATATCGACAGGTCCCCCGCCCGGGACTGATCACGCCGCGGCCGGCCGCCCCGCGATCGGTTCGAACACCCGCTCCAGCTGACATCTCCTGACGCGCGTTCGGGCGTGCGCATCTCGATCGCGCCGGTCACGGCCCGAGGGTATCGGATAAGGCCAGCTGGGGCGGCCGATACGGTGTGCCGCGCCAGCACCCGATGCGCGGCGCCGACAGCGTCGCCGATGCCGCGATAGAATATGTTGCCCGAAGCTGCGATCACGACGTGATGGAAGGCCGTCGCCGCATCGCACCCGATCGACAGAGGCTGTCCGGAGCGCGAAAGGCCGTCACAGGCGGCAGCGGTTGCGGCATGGTCTTCCGTCGATCCGAACTGTGCAGCCAGGGCAGCGGCCATCGGTTCGATCGCGGAAATAGCCGTCATGGGCTCGCATGGCCTAATCCGCATGCGGTTATTTAAAATGATTTATCTATCAAATGGATCGTGTATTTATATGCTAAATAACCATCGCTCGATGGCGCATATTCACGAGCCTGAGTGGTTCCAATTGTGGGAGGCGGCCGCGCAGGCAATGCACTGCCTTTTCGCACCGGGAAAGGGAGAGTCCATGCGACTGCGCATTACCAAGGCTTCGCTTCATGGCACCGCATGGGGGTTTTCCGGCGCCGCCCGCCGGCTCGGCGCGGCCTGCGCGGTTGCGTCGATGCTGCTGTCCGCGGGCTGCACGGTCGCGCGCGATGCGGCGCCGCGGCCGGTGTCAGCCGCGCCCGTCGCCGCGGAACGCCCCAACGTCCTGCTGATCCTCGTGGACGATCTCAAGCCGGCGATCCATGCCTTTGGCGATCCGGTTGCGGTCACCCCCAATATCGATCGGCTTGCGGCACGCGGCACGCGGTTCCTGCTCGCTTATGCCAACCAGGCGGTGTGCGCGCCGAGCCGGATCAACCTGATGACCGGCGCGCGCTCGACCACCACCGGCATTTATGACTTCGGCCAGAATCTGCGCGATTACCTGCCCGACACGGTGACGCTGCCGCAATATTTCATGGCCCATGGCTACCGCGCCGAGAGCATCGGCAAGACCTTCCATATCGGCCACAACACGATCGGCGATCCGCAGAGCTGGTCCGCCCCACCGTATAAGGACCATGTAATTGAATATGCCTCCCCCGAAGGCAAGGCCCTCGGCAGGACGCGCGAGGCTGCGCTGTTCAATGAGTTCGAAATCCCGAAGGGCGACGTCTGGGAATATGCCCGCAGCCTCAAGCGCGGCATCGCCTGGGAATCTCCCGATGTGCCCGACGATGCCTATGGTGACGGCCGCGTCGCGTCGAAGACGGTCGCGCGACTGGGCGAACTGCGCAACGCGGGCCAGCCCTTCTTCCTCGCGGTGGGGTTTGCCCGCCCGCATCTGCCCTTCTCGGTGCCCAAGCGCTATTGGGACCTGTACGATCGCGCGAAGCTGCCGCTACCGGCATTCGAGCGCATGCCTGAGGGCGCGCCCGCCTTTGCCGGCAAGGTCGGCGGCGAGATCAACGCCTATGCCCCGATCGACGACCAGACCCGCGAGGCGCAGTATCCCGAAAGCCTCAAGCGCACGCTGATCCACGGCTATTATGCCGGTGTCAGCTATGTCGATGCGCAGATCGGCAAGCTGATGGCCGAACTGGATCGCACCGGCCTGTCGAAGAACACCATCGTCGTGCTGTGGGGCGATCATGGCTATCATCTCGGCGACCACGCGATCTGGACCAAGCACACCAATTACGAGCAGGCGACACACCTGCCGCTATTGTTCGCAGGCCCCGGCATCGGCGCAGGCAAAGCGACCACGCAGTTGGCCGAGACAGTGGACATCTATCCCACCCTAGCCGCACTTGCCGGACTGGCGCGTCCAACGGGGCCGCAGCCGATGGACGGGGCCGATCTGACGCCGGTGCTGCACGATCCCGCCGCCCGCGTGCGCAACTACGCCTATCACGCGTATAACCGCTCCAACCGGATCGGCCAGGCGATCCGCACCGAGCGCTATCGTCTCGTCCGCTGGACGCAGGAGCAGACCGGCGCGCGCGACTATGAACTGTACGATCTGCTCGCCGACCCGCTCGAGACGCACAACATCGTGGCGGAGCAACCCGCGGTGAAAGCGCAGCTCGATGCGATACTCGACGCCCAGCCCAGCCCGAAATCGGTCAACCTGCGCGAGATGCGGGCCCGCACCGCTCGCCCGGGCGGCTAGCGCGGCACCTTCCCCCCGGGCGATAGGCCCAGCGGCAAATTGTCCGCGACCAACTCGCAGCGCCTCTAGGCGCCCGAATAGCGCTGCTCGGTCCAGGGATCGCCGCGCATGTGGTAACCGTTGACCTCCCAGAAGCCGGGACGGTCGCGGCCAAGCAATTCAATCCGCGAAATCCACTTGGCACTTTTCCAGAAATAGAGATGCGGCACCACCAGTCGCACCGGCCCGCCATGCGCACGCGCCAGTGGCTGGCCCTCCCAGTGGTGCGCCAGCAGCGCGTCCTTCGCGGCGAAATCGGCGAGCGGCAGATTGGTGGTATAGCCGTCATAGGCGTGGAGCATCACCGCCGCCGCCTCGTCCTTGGGCTGGACCAGATCGAGCAGGTCGCGCGTCGAAACGCCCTGCCAGCGATTGTCGTAGCGCGACCAGGTCGTGACGCAGTGGATGTCGCTGATGCGCTCGCGCTGGGGGATGGCCTGAAACGCCGCCCAGTCGAGCGTCAGTGGGCGCTCGACCAGCCCGTCGATCTTCAGCTGCCAGCGCGCCGTCGCCACATCGGGCTGGCGGCCGAGATCGAGCACCGGCCAGTCGCCCACCACATGCTGGCCGGGCGGCAGCCGGTCGACCTGCGTCGAAACGGCATGGCCGGTGAGGAACTTGCCCTGTTCGGCCCAACCCCGCTTCGAACGGGTGAGCTTGCTATCGTCGGGCGGCTGATCCTCGGACATTCGGCATGCCTCCATCGTGCAAGCGCGAGCCTAGGCGCCGCGCGCGCCGGCGTCACCTATGCCTTGGGATACGCCTTATTTGCCGTCCTTGCGGTTCCCGCGCCAATACAGCAGGCCGGCGACGATCGCAGCCGATCCGATGCCGACGGCGGCACCGATTCCCAGCTGGCGCGCATTGGGTCCGGAAGCGCGGCGCTGCTTCGCCGCGGCCATTTCGCGCACGATGGCGACAGTCTCATTATCCTGTGCGTGATCGTGAGACGCTTCCTCGATCGGATAGGGAGACTTGTTTTCGGCGGGTATCGGCGGGGTACTGGTCATGGTCTTCCTTCTGATTCACCATGCGTCAACGAGCCGCTAATGCGGCGGTTGCGTGGTTGGTTGCAAGCCGTCAGAAGCCCGACATGAACCCGCTCTATGCGCAGATGGGCACGACGATCTTCGAGGCGATGTCGGCGCGGGCGCGTGAGACCGGCGCGATCAACCTCGGTCAAGGCTTCGCCGACGGCCGCGGCCCCGAAGCCGTGCTGCACGCTGCGGCGCGCGCCGTCCTAGAAAAGCCCAACCAATATCCGCCGATGGCCGGGTTGCCCGAGCTGCGCAGCGCGGTCGCCGATCACTATGCCCGGCATCAGGGGCTGGACCTGACGCCGGAGGAAGTGATCGTCACCTCTGGGGCGACCGAGGCGCTGGCCGCAGCTTTGTTCGCGCTGATCCGGCCCGGCGACGAGGTCCTGCTCTTCCAGCCGCTGTACGATGCCTATGTGCCGCTGGTCCGTCAGGCCGGCGGCATCCCGCGTTTCGTCCGGCTCGAACCGCCGCACTGGCGCATCGATTTCGCCGCGCTCGAGGCCGCCGTCACGCCGTGCACGCGACTGCTGCTGCTCAACAACCCGCTCAATCCCGCGGCGACGATGTCCAGCGCCGCCGATCTGGCGAAGCTCGCCGAGTTCTGCGTCGCGCACGATCTGGTAGCAGTGTGCGACGAAGTCTGGGAGCATGTTACCTTCGACGGCGCACGCCATCTGCCGCTGATCGATTTTCCGGGGATGCGCGAGCGCACGGTCAAGATTGGCAGCGCCGGCAAGGTCTTCGCGCTGACCGGCTTCAAGGTCGGCTGGGTGTGTGCAGCGCCGCCGCTCGCCCGCGTAATCGCCCGGGCACATCAGTTCCTCACCTTCACCACCCCGCCCAATCTGCAATGGGCGGTGGCCGAGGGCCTCGCGACGCAGGATGCGTGGGTCGAGGCGGCGCGGCATCGGTTCCAGCGCAGTCGCGACCGGCTCGCTGCCGGGCTCGCCGAAGCGGGGCTGCACGTGCTGCCGAGCGCCGCGACCTATTTTCTGTCGGTGGATCTCGCAGCATCGGGAATCGCCCTCGACGACAGCAGTTTTTGCGAGCGGCTAATCGACGCGGGCGTCGTCGCGATCCCGGTCTCGGCCTTCTACGCCGAAGCGCCGGTGACCAAGGTTGTCCGCTTCTGCTTCGTCAAGGAAGACACCACGCTCGACGCGGCAATCGCACGCATTATCGCAGCCCAAAGCACGCTTCGTCGGTAGCACGCCCCGGTTCGTCGTCGTGTGAGCAACCCTTGCCCGGCGGGTCCGTTCGCGGGCCGGGGCAACGAGGAGTTGCAAAAATGCGAATGATGAAAATGATGATGCAGGGCGCCGGTATCGCCGCGCTGCTGACCGCCACCCCGTCGCTGGCACAGAGCCGGATCGACCGGGCCCGCACCGCCGTGGCCGAAGCCACCGCAAAGGTCGAGGCTGCCGAACGGGCCGGCGCGACCACCCACGCCTCCGATACGATGGCGCGCGCGCAGGAGTCGCTGCGCGTGGCGCGCGACCAGCTTGCGCGCGATCACCGCGATTCGACGATCAACGAGGCACGCCGCGCGTCGGCGCTCGCCGATCAGGCGCTCGACCAGGCCGAAAGCAACAAGACCGCACAGGCGTCAAACGAGCGTGAACAGCGCCTCGCCGCCGAAGCGGCAGCAAGCGCTGCGGCGCAGGATGCAGCAGCCGAGCGCGAGCAACGCGCCGCTGCCGAAAATGCAGCCGTGCAGGCCCAAAACCAGGCAGCTGCCGCGAGCCAGCAGGCCGCGACCGCGCAGCAGGCAGCCACGCTAGCTGCAGCCGAAGCCGCTGCAGCGCGCGAATCGAGCACGACGATTACCACCACGACGAGTGCGCCGGCCGCGCGCTCCTATTCGAGCAAGAAGACCACGGTGAAGCGCACGACGCGCAAACCCGGCACCGCCGCCGCACCGCGCACTACGACGACGACCACCGTCGAGACCAAGGCGAACAACTAGGCTTTGTCGAGGTCGGATCGCGCGATCGCCAGTCCGGCGGTACGGGTCCGACCTCGCGCCGGTCGAGCAAAAGGGCCCACTTCTTTAGCGGGCCCTTTTGCTCGCGTTATGCGCAACCGCTGACCGCGCTCGCCCAAATTGCGCCATTGCAATGCAGGATTCGTCTGTTTGCTTCGGGCGGCCGGCCTTGCCGTCCGCTCTTTGACAATGTCGGATCGATCTAGGCGCACTTTCAGTAAACGCCTTCGACGGCTCCATGTGGCTCGCGCCGCGTCGGCGTTGCGTATCCGTCGGCTGCATCAATTGCCTGGAAAACGAGACGCTCAGCACATACGGATGGTCGCGAGATCCTCAGCATATTAGGCAGTCAAGCGCAATGGATGACGGGTAGTGTCGCAGTTTGAATTTAGCGGGAAATAGCGAACCCAATTCCCCGGTGGTTTCCCCGGCTTGCTCCCTGTATGCTTAGCGGAAAGCATGGAGGCAAGCGTGGCATTTTTCGTCAAGATCATACCGCCCGGCAAGCGCGCTCGTGTTCATTCTGGTGAGTGCGACCATTGCCGGTTTGGGCAAGGGCAAGAGAACCAAGACAAGGGCAGCGGCCCAACGCGCTGGTATCCAGCGCATCCAAGCCCCGGCATCACCCTAGCTGAGGCTGAGGCGCACATGAGCGACCTTCAGGGCTACGATACTGGTCGCTGCCACTACTGCAATCAGCGGGGTGCATTCGATGCCTAAAGGCCCTCGGGGAGAGAAGCGCCCAGCCGACGCCATCGGCCTCGCTGTGATGATCGGTAAGATCGCCACTGGCGAGATCGAGGACGAGCGGGAAGAGCTATCCAGCGCCGCCGCACAGCTTGGCAGCTTGGGCGGGAAGAAGCGGGCGGAAAATATGGCGCCGGAGCGCCGCCGCGAGATTGCTCAAGCGGCGGCGGCTAAGCGGTGGTCTAAGAAGCCGGAAGGCTCTTAATCGGATCGTACGGCAACTGGAGCGTGGTTCCGAACTTTGGATAAAGCATGTCGAGCTTGAGCTTGAAATCGTCCCAGTCGGACGAAAGCTTCATCGCGACAATCACGCCCTCCAGAAGCCGTTTCATCTCAGGCTTGCCGTCCTCGTCGGTCAGATATTGGGTTAGCTTCTGTGTGGGCTTGCCCTTGGCATTCCGCCGCACCCGCCGTTGAAGCTCCGGGCGTACGCCGGGGGCTAGCCGATCGTAGATATCGTTTGTCCATGTACCGATCACTCCGGGCCGGGCGGTCTTGGCCGGGTCAAAGACCCAGTTATTCAACCTGTAGATCTGCCGGTAAAACTCGATGTCGAACATCAGCGCCCACCGCTGCGCGTCCTGACGGACGTATTTTTCGATGATCTTGTCGAGGGCTCGCCTCTTCTTTTGGTCCGCGAAGCCGGTGGCCTCGTCCACCAAGTCCTCGATCGCATAGTTAGTCAGCGCCTTCAGGAATTTCCGCGCCGCCTCCCCAATGTGAACCTGGCTCTTGAGCAATTTACCAGCCGTAAGGGCGTCCTGATAAACCCAACACACTTCAGGAAGGAGGGTGGCGGAGTAACCGTAGCCAATGCCTCCGGCACCAGAAGTGGGGTTGCGAGGCAGATAAAGCATCGGAGTTGTCGATCGCTCTAACTCTTCGGAAATAAAGGGTTTTAGGTTGTTTGCTCTCAGAAATGGGGCTGTTTCGTCGATCGCTGATCCAGTCCCGCCCGATGCGAAGGGGTGGCGTCCGATCGCCTTGAGAAAGGCGTTTTGTGTCAGCACGCGAGTGTTGTGTTCGTCGTCAAGGACCGCGCACGAGAGAACCACGCCCCCAATAACCAACTCGCCTTCCGCGATCGCCTTCGGCAGGCCGTGGTTATGACGCGACAGCGCCGCGCGCCGCGCGATGGCGCTGCGCTCCGCCGGGGTGAGACTGTTCTTTCTCGCGATGCCACCTGCGGATTGAGGCGTTTTGCTAGCCATGGTGTTTCCTGCTTGCTGCCATTCTGTCGCAAGCATATATGCTTGCTGCATTGGAGATGCAAGCATGACGATTGCGCTTGACCCTAAGCATAAAAGTTCATATCAAATGCGTGTGAACAAGCTCCCTCTCGCCAAGCGCACTCAAATCCTCGCGATGCTCTGCGAAGGCTCGTCCATGCGCTCAATCAGCCGCGTGGCCGACGTGTCGATCAACACGGTGTCGAAGCTGCTCGTTGAGGCCGGGGAAGCTTGCTTGGCGATCCACGATGAGACGGTTCGCAACGTGAAGGCGAGCCGCGTCCAGTGCGATGAGATTTGGTCGTTCTGCTACGCCAAAGAGAAGACTGCCAAGCTGTTCAAGGACAAGCCGGAAGGCGCTGGCGACGTATGGACGTGGACAGCGCTGGACGCTGACACAAAGCTGATTGTCTCCTACTATGTGGGCGATCGTTCGGGCGGCGCTGCGATCGAGCTGATGGACGATCTTCGCGCCCGCCTCGCCAACCGCGTCCAGCTGACCACCGATGGCCACCGCGCATATCTGGAAGCCGTTGAAGGCGCATTCGGCGGCGACGTGGACTACGCGCAGCTTGTGAAGCTCTACGGCCCGACAATCAGCGCACCGGGCCGTTACAGCCCGGCTGAGTGCATTGGAGCGAAGAAGGTTCGCCGCGAGGGAAATCCGGACGAAAAGCACATCTCGACCAGCTACGTTGAGCGCCAGAACCTCAATATGCGGATGGGCATGCGCCGGTTTACGCGCCTGACCAACGCCTTCTCGAAGAAGCTGGAGAACCACATTCACGCGCTGGCGCTCTACTTCGCCTTCTACAACTTCTGCCGCATCCATAAAACGCTACGCATGTCGCCCGCGATGGCGGCGGGGATCACCGATCGACTTTGGTCGATCGAGGATATTGTGGAAAAGATTGACGCGCTCGCACCCGCAATTAAACCGCGCGGGCCGTATAAAAAACGCGGGGGAGTGATGGGCCATTAACCTCCGCTTCACCGTCGCGTCCTAAAGGGGGAACCGAAAGGTGTTGACAGATGTTCACAGTGCACTACTTTTAGGAGGCGACGCTGGCTAGGCCGAAGCATCCCGACAAAGAGGTCGAGGGCGCGGTCCAGTACGCGGAAGGCTTAGGTTGGACGATACGCATGCAAGGCCACTGGGGCCGCATGTTGCGCTCAGGCCGATCGTGACGGGTGTCAATTCGGAATAAACGGTTCGCCGCGAAACGGCGGGACCCATGCGAAACAAATTTCGCGGGCCGTAGATCGATGCCCGCACCAGAACGCGAACGAGGAGGCAGATGATGGAAACATATGAATTTACAGTCATTGCCACCGGCCTTGATCCGCAAGATGAGGCTTTTGAAGCCAAGTTTTACGATGCAGGCTGTGACGACGCGCTAGTTTCGTTTCAGAAAGGGCACATTCTGGTCGATTTCTGCCGCGAGGCGGAGTCTTTAGAGGAGGCTATCGGGTCGGCGGTGGATAATTGCCGTACGGCTGGCGCCGTCGTTGAGCGCGTGGAGCCTGATCCTCTCGTCAGTTTGTCCGAGATAGCGGCGCGGTCAGATATGAGCCGGGCTGCAATGACCAACTATTTCAAGGGCCACAGAAGCGAAGGTTTTCCGGCACCTAGAGCCCGTGTTACTACGGCGAGCCCCTTATGGGATTGGTCTGACGTATCTCTCTGGCTCTACAAGCATGATAAAATCTCTAAAGAGATTGCGATTGGTGCCGCCGTCGTAAGCGTGGCCAATGATATACTGGAATGTGACGGCAGGGATTTTCGGACCAGCCTTCACGAGCGCGTCAGAGAGAAAGTGGCCGCCTTTTAAAGAAGCCCCGCTTCGGCGGGGCTTTTCATTTCAGGCGCTAATTTCAAACTGCGACACTACCGGATGACGAGCCTTGTTGAGTACTTCTATTCTTCCTCGTCACCAGGCCTTGAGCCGGGGTCCCGCTGCCTCCGGCGGCGAACCGCCGGCTCAAGTCGTCCAGCGCTTGCGATGTAGGATTCGCTCTGTTTGCGTGAAGCGTGGCCTAGCCGCAGGTTCTTTGACATCGCAGGCAATCCCGCGAAAACATCCAAGATAGTCTGACTTGGTGTGACCGTTGATGTCCCGCGCCCGGGACGCCGGTTCATTATACGCGCACTCGCAATTGATAAGTCCTCAAGCTACCGCGCGCCGCGCCGTGCAGCTCCCTCGATCGCCTGCTCGGGTCCCGTAACCCATGATGCGGCCCGCGAACGAGGTTCGTCCGCCGCCACATCGCCACTCATCGTGAGGACGTTATAGGCTTCCCCGCCCAAATTTCGCGTGTCCGCGACGAGCAGTGGCGCGGCCTGCGGCGTATAGCTGGTCGCAGAGGTGCCGAGGCTGTGGGTATCGACAGTCAGCAACGGCGTCAGCGGCAGATACAGTGGAGCGTCGCTCACATCGTCCACCACCAGCACGGCGCCGCCCTTCGACGTCAGGTCGAACAACTCGCGCGCGAACGCCTTGGGCAGGCGAATGCAGCCGTGCGACGCGGGGTAGCCCGGTAAGGGTCCGGCGTGGAGCGCTACCCCGCCCCAGGTGAGCCGCTGCATATGAGGCATCGGCGCATTGCTGTAGAGGTTGGAGCGGTGGAACACCTTCTTCTCTAGGATGGTGAATTCGCCAAGCGGCGTCTCATAGCCCGGCGCACCGGTCGATACGGTAGTCATCCCTGCCAGCCTGTCGCCGCGATAGACCAGCGCCTGTTGCTGCCGGATCGCGATGACGATCCGCACGGGCGCGCGTGCGCTCGTGCTCGCCTTCATCAGCTCGGGCGTCTCGAACCATATCGACTGGCCCGGTTTCAGGCTTGGGAGCGGAGTCTGGCTGGCGGTGGCGAGCGGCTGGGCCGCTGCCGGCACCGCAAGAACCAGTGCCAGCACCGCCAGCATAAACAGGGCGCGCGCGCCAAGGGTCATGCTCGTCTTTCCTCTGCTGGCGGCAGCCCGCTCTCACGATCTTAAAGTTTTATTAACCCATTTCGGCTGTCCGGGCGAATCGTCGGCTCGCTGCGTCGAAGCTCGGATTTGTTTCAACATCCGCGGTTCCAACTCGGTGAAATGGGTAGCGATTGCGGTGAGTTGCACCACTCAGGGCGGATGTTCACCCCATATGAAACTAGGCTCTGGTACAACCAGGGCACAATAAGCGGGTAGCGGGTAACCAGTGACGGAAAATCTCGATTCGGCGCAGACGCGCCGCGCGCTGATGAAGTCAGCGCTTGTTATGGCCAGCGGCGCAGTGGTTTCGGCCTGCGCTACGCGGACATTGAATCTTGCGAGCGGGCCGGCACCCATCGTGCCGGTGCCGACAGTCGCGCCGATCCCGGCCGCGCCGCAGGTGGTAAAGGCCAATCCCAAGGCGCCGGGCAATATTCGTCCCGAACTGTTCAAGCGCGCAGTCGCTGCGCTCGACCGGCACTCGATCCGCGTGCCTTCGCACGATCGCATCGCCATCGCCGATTTCGCGACGCCGTCCTATCGCCCGCGTTTTCACATCGTGAACCTCGGTAGCGGCGAAGTGCAGAGCTTCCTCGTCGCGCACGGCATCGGTTCGGATCCCGAGCATACCGGCCTGCTCCACAGCTTCTCGAATATGATCAATTCGGAAGCTACCAGCGAAGGCGCCTTCCTGACCGCCGATTATTATGTCGGCAAGCACGGCGATTCGCAGCGGCTGCTTGGGCTCGATCCGACCAACAACAATGCCTTTGATCGCGCGATCGTGGTCCATTCGGCCTGGTATTCGAACAACGACATGATCGCGAAGCACGGCAAGCTTGGCCGCAGCCAGGGCTGCTTCGCCGTGGGCGAGAACGAGCTCGCCAAGGTGTTCGAACGGCTCGGGCCCGGCCGGATGATCTATTCCGCCAAGGTCTGACCCGGATCGAAAGCGAGTCCGATGGGCTTGGCACTCGGCCACGCCCCGGACTAGGACCCTTTCATGACCGAAACGCTCCCCCGCATCGAATGCCTGCGCGTCGGGCTCGAAATGCTTGCGGAGGCGCGGCGATGACGAAGACTCACCCCTTCTATGCACTCCCCCGCCAGGGGATGATCCGCGCTGGCGTGTGCACGCCTTCGGTGACGGTCGCCGATCCGGCCGCCAATGCCGCATCCGCGGTCGCGCTGGCGCAGCAAGGCGATGCGGAGGGTGCCGACCTGCTTGTCTTCCCAGAACTCAACGTCACCAGCTATGCGATCGACGATCTGCACCTGCAGGACGCGCTGCTCGACGCGACCGAAGCGGGGATTGCGGCGATCGTCGAGGCGAGCACGAAGCTTCGGCCCGTGCTGCTCGTCGGCGCGGCGCTGCGCCGCAACGGTAGGTTGTATAATTGTGCGCTCGCGATTGCGCGCGGTCGTATCCTCGGCGTCGTTCCCAAGCAGTTCCTGCCAAACTACCGCGAATATTACGAAAAGCGCTGGTTTGCTTCAGGACAGGGGCTGACCGGGCTCGACATCACCGTTGCGGGACAGACAGTGCCGTTCGGCGCCGATCTGGTCTTCGCCGCGTCCGACCTGGAGGACTTCGTCTTCCATATCGAGATTTGCGAGGATTATTGGGCGCCCACCCCACCCTCCACCGACGGCGCACTGGCCGGCGCGCTGGTGCTGTGCAACCTCTCGGCCTCGAACATCGTCATCGGCAAGGGGCGCGAGCGCGAATTGCTGTGTGCCGCGCAATCGGCGCGGACGCTGTCCGCCTATCTCTATTCAGCGTCGGGCCCCGGCGAGAGCACCACCGATCTGGCCTGGGACGGCCAGGGGCTCATCTACGAGTTCGGTGAGTTGCTCGCCCGCTCGGAACGGTTCGAACTGACCACCGAAGTCGTCTGCGCCGATCTCGACCTCGAGCGTCTGCGGCTCGAGCGGATGCGCAATGGCACGTTCAACGACAGCGCTCGCTATGCCGGCCATCCCGAGACGCGCTTCCGCCGCATTGCCTTTACCCACCAGCCCGACATGGCCGATCGCGGGCTGGTCCGCCCGCTCCGCCGCTTTCCCTTCGTGCCGAACACGCCGGCGCAGCTCGAAGAGGATTGCTACGAGGCCTTCAACATCCAGGTCGAGGGGCTGCGCAAGCGGCTCGACGCGACGGGCAGCAAGCACCTCGTCATCGGAGTCTCCGGCGGGCTCGATTCGACGCACGCGCTGATCGTTGCGTGCAAGGCGATGGACCGGCTGGGCCGCCCGCGTTCGGAGATTCTCGGCTACACCATGCCCGGCTTCGCCACCGGCGACGCGACGAAGGCCAATGCCTGGGCATTGATGCACGCACTGGGCGTCAGCGGCGAGGAAATCGACATCCGGCCGACTGCGCGCCAGATGCTCGACGATATCGGCCATCCTTTCGCCGACGGCGAACCGGTCTATGACGTGACCTTTGAGAACGTCCAAGCGGGGCTGCGCACCGACTACCTGTTCCGCTTGGCAAACCAGCGCAACGGCTTCGTCATCGGAACCGGTGACCTCTCCGAGCTGGCACTCGGCTGGTGCACCTACGGCGTCGGCGACCAGATGAGCCACTACGGCGTCAATGCCGGCGTCCCGAAGACGCTGATCCAGTATCTGATCCGCTGGAGCGTGAGCAGCGGTCAGTTCGCGGGCGAGGCAGCCGAGATATTGACCGCGATCCTGAATACCGAGATTTCGCCCGAACTCGTCCCCGCCGATGCCGATGGCAGGATGCAGAGCACGCAGGAACGCATCGGGCCCTATGAACTCAACGACTTCTTCCTCCATTATGTGGTGCGCCACGGCCTGCGGCCATCGAAGATCGCGTTCCTCGCCTGGCATGCCTGGCGGGACCGGGACGCAGGGCTGTGGCCGGTCGGCTTCCCTGAGAGGGAACGCAACGAATATGATCTCGCGACCATCGCGCAGTGGCTCGAGCGCTTCCTGTTCCGCTTCTTCCAGACCAGCCAGTTCAAGCGTTCGGCGATGCCCAACGGTCCCAAGGTTTCGGCGGGTGGTGCGCTCAGCCCACGCGGCGACTGGCGTGCGCCGTCGGACAGCGTGGCGACGGCGTGGATCGAGGAACTGCGCCGCGCGCTGCCTTAGCGGCCCAAGAGTCCGGCGACTTTGCGTAGCAATTCCTGCGCCTCGAACGGCTTCCACAACACCACAACCTGAGGGCTGGGAAGCGAATCGAGCTTCTCCGAGTCCGCATAGCCGGTGACCAGCACCACGGGCATGTCGGGATATTCTTCGCGCACCTTGTGCACGACATTGACGCCGGTCATCCCGGGCATGGCGAAATCGACTACGAGCAAATCGGGCTTCACGCGGCGAACAAGCTCGATCCCGGCATTGCCCTCAGCCGCTTCCTCAACCGTCGCGCCCGCCGAAATCAGGGTATCGCGAAGGGAACCGCGGACCTGAGCATCGTCATCCACCAGCGCAATCGTGTAGCCCGTCAAATCGATCCGCACGTCGGACTTGGCGTCGTCACCGACGATGCGCCGGGGCTGGCTGGTGGCGATCCGCAGGAACAGCGTGATCGAGGTGCCCTGTCCTTCCTCGCTCTCGATCGCTAGCGATCCGCCTGACCGCCGTACGACGGTCGAGGCCATGGCGAGTCCCATACCGGTGCCTTTGCCGGGGCCCTTGGTCGTGAAGAACGGCTCGGCTGCGCGGGCACGCACGTCCGGCGACATGCCGACGCCGGTGTCGGACAACGTCAACGCGACATAGTCGCCCGCCGGCAGATCAGGAGCAATCGCGCCGCTTCGCCGCTCGACGGCAATCGTCAGGATCCCGCCCTCAGGCATCGCGTCGCGGGCATTGAACGCGAGGTTGAGCAGAGCGAGTTCGAGCTGCAGCGAGTCGACTTCGACATTGAGGCCGGGATCGATCCGCTCGATCCGCACCTGGCCCAGCGGCGCGACCGCGCGCTCGATGAGGTCCTTAACCCCGCTCACCAGTTCGCCGAGCCGCACCGAGTCGATGTCCATGCGCTGCTTGCTCGAAAAGGCGAGCAGCTGGCTGGTGAGCGAGCGGCCGCGCTCGACGGCGTTGAGTGCGCTCGCGCTCCACCCGACCACGCGATCGATGTCGTCGGGCTTGCGCGCGATGAGTTCGAGATTGCCGGCAACTGCCTGGAGCAGATTGTTGAAGTCGTGCGCGACGCCGCCGGTGAGATGACCCACTGCCTCCAGCCGCTGGGATTGGAGAAGCGCTGCCTCGAGCTCGCCGCGCTGGTCGATATGGTCGCGCAATTCGGCGAGCGCGGCGTCGCGCTCGCGGACCAGCGACTCGAGTTCGGCATTCGCAGCAGCGAGTTGAGTGCGGGAAGGCATTGAAATCACCCTCGAGACGAGCGGCCACAACGCGATCGCCGTCGCGATAGACGCGGCAGCGGTCACGCCTTTAATGACTAGCTCTAAAGCATAGAAAGGGCGCCACAAAGTCAAGATGCTCATGAGATGTACGAAACCGCCCGCCATCAAAAACAGCGCGAAGCACCAGAACATCCAGCCAAAAGCGAAATCACGGCGTCGCCGGATCAGTACCGCAAGCCCCAGCGAGATCGAGAAATAAGCAAGCGCGAGGACCGCATCGGCGGCGGTATTTCCCCAAAGCAGGTCGGATCGCCACGCCATGGATGCGCCATGCGGGGCATAGCTGCCGGTCGACAACGCAACCAGAAGGCTCAGCATGAAAGAATCCTAAGCTGCGGCCACGACCGCGGAAACGTCCCCGTATAGACCAGTTAGCGCACTGTGAGACCTACGTAAAATGCCAGAGCGAGGGTATATCAGAACGGTAACGTTCTTCCATCGCGAGCGCTCTGGCGGGCGAGTTCGACGATCCTGATGACTGCGATCGCATCGGCAGGCGTCACCGGCGGCGGTGCGCCATCCGCGATCGCCCGGGCGATGCCGGCATAGAAGAGGCGATAGTCGCCGCGCTCGGATTTGATCGCCCTGCCGGTCCCGTCGCCCGCAACCAGCGCGCCGTGATTGGCCGGGTCTTCGATGCCGTGGCCGGGATCGCCGGCGCGGCCGCCACCACGTAGCTGAGTTTCCTGCGGGTCCAGGCCGTGCTTGACGAAGCTGGCCCGGGTCCCGTGCATCGCGAAGCGCGGGCGTGGCGACGGGACGATCGCTGCCGAGGAGAGGATCGCCCGCATCCGGCCATAGTGTAGCGTCAGCTCGAAATAATCGTCGACCAGCGAACCTTCGCGCTGCGCGGCGATGTCGGCGGTGATCGATTGCGGCGGGCCGAACAGCGCGAGCGCCTGATCGATCAGGTGCGGCCCCAAGTCGATCAGCACCCCGCCGCCGGGACCCGCGGTCTCGTGCCAGCTCTCGCGCAGCGCGGGGCGGAAGCGGTCCCAGCGTGCTTCATAGAGCGTGACGTCGCCGATCGCGCCTTCGTCGAGCAGCTTTCGGACGGTCAGAAAATCGCTGTCCCAGCGGCGGTTATGGAAGACACTGAGCATTCTCCCCTGCGCTTCGGCCAGCGCACGCAGAGTCTCAGCCTCGGCCACGGTGTTCGCGAAAGGCTTGTCGACCACGACGTGCTTGCCGGCTTCGAGCGCTGCCTTGGCCAGCGCGAAATGGGTGTCGTTGGGCGTCGAGACCACGACCAGTTCGATCGCCGGATCGGCGAGCAAGATGGCGGCATCGGGCACGACCTGCACCGCGGGATGGCGGGCGTGGACCGCGTCCGGGCGTGAGGTCACGATCGCGGCGAGATCGAGCTCGGGCACGGCCGCAACCAGCGGCGCGTGGAACGCCATGCCGCCGAGGCCGTAGCCGATAATTCCGGTGCGGATCATGGGCGTTCCCTTTTTACACGTTGTCCGGGGCGCTTAGAGAAAACGGGGAACATGTGCATGCCGAAGTTGCCACGCGCCGGGCCGGCGAGTCTTCCTTCGCTACGGGTAATGTCGACCGGACGGACGCGGCTAGATCGCGTACTTCGCGCGCTGTGGACGACTGAGCATCGCATTTGCAGCGTCGTCACCGATGAAACGCTCGGCCTTCGGGTCCCATTTCAAGCGCCGCCCGGTCTTCATCGCGGTCCAGTGGAGCAGACAGGTCGAGCAGCCGCGATGGCCGATCTCGGCCGGCGCGCTGACCGGCACCCCGGTGAGGATCGCGTCGAGCCAGTTGCGGTGCTGTTCGGGGACCTTGAGCAGATGGATCTCGTTCGAGCCGATCACGCTGGTCAGGATCTTGGGATCGCTCGCCTGGAGCGGATCGATCTGCGGGCCGCTCGGGTCCGACGGCGTCACCGATCCGCTGCGCGTGACGAAGATCCAGCCCTTGTCGCCGATGAACTTCACTCCGTTGGGCAAGGCGCCCGACACCGTCATCGTCGTACCGTTGGCGTAGCGCGCATGCGTCTCGAACGCGCCATGGACGTCCCACAGGCCGCTGGTGGGGAACGCGCCCTTGCCCCAGATCTCGACCGGGCCGCTATGCTCCATGCCCATGCCCCAATGGGCGGTGTCGATATGATGCGAGCCCCAGCCGGTGATCATCCCGGCGCCGAATTGCTCGATCCGCAGCCAGCCGGGACGGTTCTCGAACGAATCCTGCGGATGGACGCCGATCTCGGTATACGGAATCTCCGGCGTGGTGCCGAGCCACGCGTCGTAATTGAGGTTCGACGGCACCGGCATCGGCGGCGCCTCGGGCCCCGAGGGATCCCCGGGCAACCCGACCTCGACATGGCGGATCTTGCCGATGCGGCCGTTGCGGACGAGCTCGCAGGCACGGTGGAATTGCGGCCAGGGATCCTGCCCGCGCTGCTGCGAGCCGATCTGGAGGACCTTGCCGCTCGCCTTGACTGCATCGGCCATCATGCGGCCCTCGGCGATGGTCAGCGCAGCGGGCTTCTGGAGGTAGACGTGCTTGCCGGCGCGGACGGCGTGGACCGCCTGCGGGGCGTGCTGGTGATCGGGGGTGGAGATGATGACCGCGTCGATCTCCCTGTTGCCGAGGAGCTCGCGATAATCATGGTACATCCTGGTGCCGGAATAGGGCTTGCCGGTGCTCGCGGCGTAGCGCGCATCGACCAGCTCCTTGCCCGCACCCAGGCGGACGGTATCGACATCGCACACCGCGACGATCTGCGCGTCGGCGTGCTTATGGACTTCCTTCATGTCGTGGATGCGCGAGATGCGCCCGACGCCGATCGCGCCGATCACCACGCGGTTGGAGGGGGCGTATTTGCCGAACACGCTGGCGGGGACGATCATCGGGGCAGCTATTGCTGCGGTGGTCTTGAGGATGCCGCGTCGGGTAGTTTTGAGGGTCATTGCCTGTCTCCCGATACCGTATGGACATTCAGTGTCCCCATCCCGGCAAGGGAGGGGTTAGGGGTGGGTAGCCGCGGGCGAAGCTCGATGCCTCGACCGTGGCTGTTTTGACGAGATGCGGGAGAGTTCTTTTGGGGCGCAGACGCGCGCACCCACCCCCAGCCCCTCCCTGCGAGCAGGGAGCGGAGCTTCAGCTGCGCCGTCACGTCAGCTTCGGCCGGGTGGCGTTTTTCTGGGCGGTGAGGACCAGTTGGGCAGCGAGGAGCGCCTGGGCCTGGTCCTGTGCGATCGACGTGCGCTCGACGATGTCGGTCACGAATTGCGGGCCGAAGGGCAGCGGTACTTTCGAGCAATCGATATAGCGCACGCCCTTCTTGTCAGTGATGAACAGGTGGTTGCCGCCCGGGCGCCCGGCGACATCGACATATTTGCGCAGCTCGATCGAGCCTTCGGTGCCGACGAGGAACAGGCGGCCATCGCCCCAGGTGGGGAGGCCATCGGGGGTGAACCAGTCGACGCGGATATAGCCGGTGCCCCCGTTACCGGTGGCGATCATGTCGCCGAAATCCTCGAACTTCGGCTTGTCGGGCCAGTGGAGATTGCCGGTCTGCGCGGCGACGACCTGCGCCGAAGTCGAGCCGGTGTAGAACAGGAACTGATCGGCCTGGTGGCTGCCGATATCGGTGAGGATGCCGCCATATCGGGCCTTGTCCCAGAACCAGTCGGGGCGGCTGGGCGCACTGACCCGGTGGGGGGCGAGATTGACCGTCTGGATCACCTTGCCGATCGCGCCCTGCGCGACGAGTTCGCCGGCATGAACCGCCGAGCGCACTTCGAGCCGCTCGGAATACATGATCGCGAACTTCTTGCCGGTTTCCCTGACCGCGCGGCGGACGTCGGCGAGCTGCTCAAGGCTGGTGATCGCGGGCTTGTCGCCGAGATAGTCCTTGCCCGCGCGCATCGCGCGGATGCCGAGTGGGGCGCGGAGATCGGGGATCGGCGCGCCGATGATCAGCTGGATCGCCTTGTCGCCGAGAATCTCGTCCTCGCTCCTGGCGAGCTTGACGCCATTGCCATAGCGCTTGGCGAAGGTCTCGATCTGCTTGGGATCGGTGGCGAAGAACGCGACCGGGGTGCCGCCGCCGCGGATCATCGCGTCGGTCATCCCGTAAATGTGCGCGTGATCGAGGCCGATGATGCCGAACTTGATGCGGTGCTTCGCGGTGGGCTCGGGTGCGGCGGGCGCGGCGTCGGCGGAGACGGCATTGCCCTGGGTCTGCGACTGGGCGGCGAGCAGTTCGGGGGGCAAGGCAGCGCCGAGACCTGCCAGTCCGGCGCCGGTGAGCATCGTGCGGCGGTGCATGCGTGTCTCCTCAGTTTGCGGGCGTCGCCGGGGTCTTCCAGTTGATGACGTGATAGGTCGCCGGAGTCGCACCGACATTGCGCAGCGCGTGGGGCGAATTGGACGCGTTGAAGATCACCGAGCCCGGGCCCAGCCGCTTCCACACGCCACCGCTGAGTACCTCGACGGTGCCCTCGCGGACGATCACCAGCTCTTCGTTGGGATGGGTGTGCGGGGGATGCGAGGCGAGGCCGGGGTTGAGCGTGGTGACGTGCATCTCCAGCTCGTCGAGCGTCGCGGTGGGCTGGCGGACGAGGTTGCGGATCGCACCGACATCGGTGGCCTTCACGTCCATCTTCGCCCAATCGAATACCGCAGGGCCAAGCTTGGCGGGGGTGGTCTGCGCGGCTGCGGCCACCGCAAAGGTGGCCAACACTGCCAAACCCGCGACGATCCCGTCCCTCGGCGTAATCCGCATCGCATCCTCCTCCTTGTCCGTGCTCCTGCAAAAGCAAGGAGCAGCGTTGCAGACCGGTTCGCTTGTTATCCTGGGCGCCCTGCTTTCGCGGGAGCACGATACCGGTCTTGATCGTCAGCTTACCCAAAAATACCGGGCTTGGAACCTATTTGTCTGAGAATATTGCCACAGCGCCGCCGCGCTGACCTCGCAATCAATACCCACCCCTTGGTCCCCTCCCTTGCAGGGAGGGGAGAGTGTGCGACTTCATATCTTTCTTGCCCGCAGGAACGGGTCGATCACCGTGGCCATGCTGTCATAGCCTTGCGGCGTGGGATGGACGCCGTCGGTCGCCATGCCGGGCTTCATTGCGCCATGGGCATCGGCGAGCACCGGCCAATAGTCGATCCATGTCGCGCCGGCAGTCTTCGCATAGCTTTTGAGCCAGGCGTTGATCGTGCGGATCGGCTTGACCGTCTCGAGCCCCTGCCGCCACGGGAAATGGTCGGCGGGGGGCACCGAGGCGAGGAGGACCTGGATGCGATTGGCCTGGGCGATGGCGGTCATCATCCGGAAATTGTCGAAGGTCTGCGCCGGGGTGATCGGTCCGGTATTGCCGGCGACGTCGTTGGTCGCCGCCATGATGTGGACGTAGCGCGGCTTGAGCGCGACGACATCGGCCATCATCCGCAGCACCATCTGCGGCGTGGTCTGGCCGCTGATCCCGCGACCCACGCGACCGGGCTTGAAGAATGCGGGACGCTGGCCGCGCCAGCCCTCGGTGATCGAATCGCCCATGAAGACGATGTTAGTCTTGGCGCCCGATGCAAGCAGCGCGCGGTTCTCCTCGGCATAGCGGCCGAGCCACGGCCAATCCTCGCGGAGCTGGCGCTGGCGCCGCTCCTCGCGGCTTTCCTGTGCCTGGGCATGCGCGGCGATGGGCAGCGCGAGCGCGCCGGCCAGGAAGCCGCGGCGGACGATCGACATGGTGACAGCTCCTGCGTTCGCGTTTGGGCGGACTTTGCCGCATTTCGGGCGAGCTTAGCGGCGCGAAGAAAGCAGGCAAGCTCGCACGCTGGCTGCCGTTCTTGAGAAAGAGCCCGGAGCGGGCGCGGATGCCGGGCTTGGGTTCGGACAGCGATCCGCGCCCCTGTTTGACCCGCGGCCGGGATATCTCGGCCGCGGGTCAATAGTTGCTCGCACTTGCACCCGGAATTCGCCTATTAGCACCTCGATTCAACTGATCAGCCGGGGGGCGGAACAGTCGGGCAGGAGTAATGAGTGTGATATTGCGAGCGACGTTTGGCCGATCCGTGCGACTGGGCACTGCCATGGCCGTGGTCGTCGGCATGGCGAGTGCCCCCGGGTTCGCGCAGCAGCAGACGCCGCCCGCCACGCCGCTGGTGCAGCCCGTGCCCGCGGTTGCGCCGGTGCAGGTGGTGCCGCCGCCCACGCTGAGCGCCGACCAAGCCGCCCAGCTGGGCAAATTGCTCGCCGATGCCGGCTTCGCGCACGGGCTTCGCCACGACGGCACCGCAACGCCGCGCGCGGGGAGCAACGAGGCGGTGGCCCGCGCCGCGCTCGATTATGCTCGCGCCGTGCATTCGGGCCGGCTCGACACCAGCGATTTCCAGAAGGACTGGGGGCTGCGGCCCGCGGCCTATGATCCCCTGCCCGCCTTTGCCGACGCCGTAAAGCGCGACCGCATCGCCGCGTGGTTCCGATCGCTGCCGCCGCCCTATGCGGGCTATGACGGGCTGCAAAAGGGCCTCGAAATCTATCGCAAGATCGAGGCGAACGGCGGCTGGACCGCGCTTCCCGCCGGTCCCGACATGACGGTCGGCGCGAGCGGCCCGCGCGTCGCGGCGCTGCGCAAGCGGCTCGCCGTCGAGGATAGCGACGTCGTCGCCACCGGCACCAAGTTCGATGCCGAGCTCAAGGACGCAGTGGTCCGCGCACAGCGGCGCTACGGGCTCAACCCGACCGGTCTGGTCTCGACCGGAACGCTGGGCGCGCTCAACGTGCCGGCCGGCGACCGGGTTCGCCAGATCATGGCGAACATGGAGCGCTGGCGCTGGCTGCCCGCCGAACTCCCCGCCAAGCGGATCCAGGTCAATATCGCCGCGGCGGTGCTGACGGTGTTCGAAGGCGATGCGCCGATCGCGTCGATGAAGGCCGTCACCGGGCGTCCGGGCAACGAGACGCCGATGCTCCAGTCGCGGATCCATTCGATCGTGCTCAATCCGCCGTGGAACGTCCCCGCCGGGATCGCCGCCAAGGAGCTGTTCCCCAAGGGCGCGGCGTATCTGGCGCGCAACAACTACAAGATCATCGGCACCGGTGCCGGCCGCCGCATCCAGCAGCAGCCGGGGCCCAAGAGCGCGCTCGGGCTCTACAAGTTCGATTTCGACAATCCTTATGCCGTGTATCTCCACGATACACCCGCGCAGGCGAAGTTCGCGAGCTTCGACCGGCTCGACAGCCATGGCTGCGTGCGGCTGGAGAAGCCGGGTCCGCTCGCCCAGCTGCTGCTGCGCAACGATCCGGCCTGGCAGCCCGAGGCGATCCAGGAAGCGCTGGGCAAGGGCAAGACGCTGCGCGTCCAGTTGCAGGAGCAGGACAAGGTCCAGGTCTATCTGCTCTACTGGACGGCATTCGCCAGCGCGAACGGCCAGATGAATTTCCGCAGCGACCCCTATGGCTGGGACAAGACGCTCGCGGCGAAGATCGAAAGGCGCTCGGCGATCACTGCCGTCGCCGCACGTTGAAAGGGAAATATCCGATGACCATCAAGCGTATCGCCATGCTGGCGTCCGTTGCCGGCGCGCTGGCGCTCGGTGCCTGCTCGGGCGGTAGCGACGAGGCTGCGGCGCCGAGCAATGTCGAGAACATGACGCCGATCCAAGTCGAGAACACCGCAATCGTGCCGACGGAGGCGCCCGCCGCGCCGCCGCTCGACAATGTCGTCACGGCCGCGGAGCCCGAGACGGTGCCGACTACGCTCAGCGCGGACGAGCAGACGCAGGACGATGCCGACGCGACGGGGATGACTGCGCGGGTTTCGCGCGACGAAGGCGGCAACGAGGGCCAGCCGGCGCAATAAGACCTGCCCTGCCGGCGATGGCCTCAGGCGTCGCCGGCGGGACAATAGCGCGCGAGGAAATCCTGATGCGCGGGCAATCGCGCCACGGCGCCGTCGATGTTCGCCTTGAGCGCGCCGAGCGCCTGGCGAAGTTCGCTGGGGTTCATCATCTTCGCCAGCCGGTGATGGCTTTCCGGCGCAAGCCCCTGGCCGAGCAGGACCTGCACCCAGGAATCGACGCGGAACAAGTCGATCCCGTCCTGCCATGCGTGCGCGTCGCCGCGGAACAGCGCGAGCCGCTGCGCGAGGCTGTCGGGGATCTCCATCGTCCGGCAGCGGTCCCAGAACGGCGAATCGTCGCGCTGGGTCAGGTGATAATGGAGCGTGATGAAGTCGCGGATGCCTTCGATTTCCTGGCGCGACTGGGCGTTGAAGCGATCGGCCGCGGCTTCGTGGCAGCCGCCGAACGGGAAGGACTGGATCAGCCGGGTCACAGCGACCTTGACGAGGTGGATGCTCGTCGATTCGAGCGGTTCGATGAAGCCGCTGGCGAGGCCCAGTGCGACGCAGTTCTTGTTCCACACCTTGCGCCGGGCGCCGGTGCGATAGCGGATCAGGCGTGGCTCGGTCAGAGGCTCGCCCTCTATGTCGTTGAGAAGCTTCGCCCGGGCATCCTCATCGCTCATGAAATCGCTGCAATAGACGATGCCGTTGCCGACACGGTGCTGGAGCGGGATCCGCCAGCGCCACCCGGCTTCGTGCGCGATCGCACGGGTGAGCGGGATCGCCGGACCGGTCGAGCGCGTCTGTACCGCAAAAGCGCTGTTGGTGCCGAGATATCGAGTCCAGTCTTCAAACCCGGTCTCAAGCGTCTGTTCGATCAGCAATGCGCGGAAACCGGTGCAGTCGACGAACAAATCGCCTTCGACGCGCACCCCGGATTCGAGTACCAGCGCCGTGATAAAGCCGGTCTCGGCGTGCTGCTCGACCCGGGCGATCTTGCCCTCCACGCGCTTGACGCCGGCCGGCTCGGCGAGGGCGCGGAGGAAGCGGGCATAGAGCGTCGCATCGAGATGATAGGCGTAGTTGATGTCGAGGCCGTCGGCCTTGGCGAACTTGCCTGCATCGGCTGCCTGGAGCTCGAAGCAATAGTCGGACAGGCTGCCGCCAAAGCCCTGCGCGCGCGCTTCCAGCCAGAAATGGTGGAACTCGGCCATCCAGGTCGAACGCTTGCCGTTCTCGCCGAAGCTGTGGATGTAGCGGTCGCCGATCCGGCCCCAATTCTCGAACGAGATGCCCAGTTTGAAGGTCGCTTGGGTGGCGCGCATGAACGCCTGTTCGTCGATCCCAAGCAGCTGGTGGAAGTTGCGCGAGGTGGGGATGGTCGACTCCCCTACCCCGACGGTGCCGATCTCGTCCGATTCGACCAGCGTGATGTCGATCAGCGGCCCGAGTTGCTTGACCAAGGCCGCCGCGGCTACCCAGCCGGCAGTGCCGCCGCCGGCGATGACGACGCGCTTTACAACCTGTTCGCTCATCGATTCAGCTTCCTCAGGAGTTCCGCGCGCAGCCGCCGCGCCTTGATGTCGTCGAGCGGCGCCAGATTGCCGCGGGCAGGTTCGGGGAGATGCGCGCCGGCGCGGTCGGCAGGGCCGAAGACATAATAGTCGAACAGCGCCTTCCACCCGGCCTTCTCATGCTCCGGGCGGTCGCGCAGGCTGAGCAGCGCGTGGAGCAAAGTCACCTGCGGCGTATCGATGAACCCGGGCGACGTGTTCCACCAATAATTGATCATCGCGTTGAACGGATCGAGCGCCTCGACCTGATGCCACCACAGAGCGGGGTAGATCAGCGCGTCGCCCGGCTCCATCTCGGCCACTTCGGCTGCGGCGAGCGCCTGCACGAAGCCGGGATGCCGCGCGAAATCGGGTGCGTCGAAATCGACCATCGAGACGACCTGGCCCGCGGGAGTCAGTTCGAGCGGACCGGGATAGAGATTGGCCGCCTGATCGGGCGGGAACAGCGTGAAGCGCCGGCGCCCGACCAGGGTGACGGCGATGTTGTTCGACATGTCGTAATGTGCGGATGCAGTGGTCCTGTTTCCGATCCAGATGCTGACCAATGGCGGATGCTGCACCAGCTGCGGATCGCCGAACGGCAGTGCCGCCTGTGCGCGAAGACCCGGCAGGTACAAATCGATGTCGGTGGAGCCGATATAGATGGCCTGCGCATCGGGATCGCCGACGCCCGCGCGAAGCCGGTCGAGATAGCCCGAGAGCGATCCGCTCTCCCGCGCGAAATTGAGCGCCGTGCAACCTTCGGTGTAACCGAAACGGCCGCCGATCGCCGGATCGCCGACATAGGCCGTTACCGGGCGACCGCCGTCGAACTGCTTGAGCCAGGCGATTGCCGATTCCGCGCTTTCCAGCCCGGCAGCGACCAGCGGGAGGTGACGCGCGATCCCGCGCAGGATCGCGGGCCGGCCATCGGCGATCAGATCGGCTACCGGCAGGCTGTGTGCGTCCACGCCCTCGATCACGCGCGTGCGGCGAGTGATGGCCGGCATGACGGTCAGACCGCTGGGTCCAGCAGCGCCTGCTTGCGGGCAATAAGCTGCTGGACGTTGCCGAGCGACGCCGCGGCCAGGATGGCTAGGCGCAGGATACCCGAGCCGTACAGCCGCTCCAGCGGCTCGCCGGTCACGCCGGCCAGCCGCTCGACGTCCACCACGAGCACGTCGGGCACCGTGTAACGGCGATCCTCGCTGACATCGATGGTGAGCGTGACCGGGGCGAGCAGCCCGGCATCGTCGAGCGCGGCATAGGCGGCCGGCGCGCTTTCCATCTGCTGGTAGAGCAGCCGCAACACGCCCGAGACACGATTAAGATAGGGCGTGTTGCCGCCATGTTCGAGGAACAGCGGCAGGCCCTCGCTTTCGCCAACCCGCGGATCGTCCATATCGACATGGACCATCGGCTCGCCCGAATTTGGGTCGGCGGAATCGCGTGCAATGCCGATGGAGAAAGGGCCGCGCTGGTGGGTCGCTGGCACGTAGCGGCTCGCCCAGCGATCACCCGACAGGAACAGATTCTCGTCGCGGTCCAGCCCGAGCAACGCATAGGCCTGCACGCCATTTTCGCGGTGGCGGAAGATGATCGGGAACTCGCGCTGCAGCTCCTCGAACTCGGCGGGGAACACCAGCGCCTGATTGGCGGCGTCGCCGAACGCGGCGCCCGCACTGGGACTGACCCGCAGATTTGCGTGGTCGATATTGTTGATCTGTACGGGGTTCATCCGCTCCGGTCCTGTTTGCACCCAGTCTAGCGACGCGCGGGTGCCAGACAAAAGAAAAAGGCCGCTGCTTGGAAGCCGCGGCCTTTTCCCCCTTTTATCGGGAGTGGGCGCAGGCCCACTCCCGGGTTCGGTTAAAAGCGGAAACGGCCACCGAGCCAGAAGCGCGGCTTGAGTTCCTGCACATAGACCAGGTTGGTCTCGTTGCGGGCATACTGACGGAACGGCTCGCTGGTCAGGTTGACCGCTTCGAGCGAGAGCGAGAAGTTCGGCGTGATGTCGTAGCTGATGTTCGCATCCAGCGTGCCGAAGGTGTCGGTGAACAGCGGGTTGCGATTGCCGCCCTGGTTCGTCCCCGACAGATACTTGTCGCGCCAATTGTACGAGACACGGGCCGAGAATCCGCCCTTGTCGTAGATCGCGGTCAGGTTCGCACTGTCGCCCAGGCCAGTCAGCGCGAAGATGTTGACGTTCGGATCCGCATAGGGATCCACGTTCACGTCGCCATCGACCTTGGTGTACGACGCCGCGAAGCCGAAGCCGGTCTGCCCGAAGAAGTGGGTCCAGGCGACTTCGAAGCCGTGGATGTTGCCCTCACGATTGTTCACCGGGCCGCTGATCCCGAAATTGACCAGCGGATCGGTCGAATTGCCGAGAACATCGATTGCTGCGGCAAGGTTATTGTAGAAGGTCGTGCCGAGAGCACCGTTGGCGTAATTTGCCTGGAACTGCGCCGTCGCGGCCGCCTGGTTGCCGTTGTTCTGCACCAGAAGCGCAGTGTAGGCGAACAGGTTGATGTCGCTCAGCGGAATTCCGTTGGTCCGCAGGTACTCCAGCGCGATGCCGGAACGTGAGCCTGCAGCGCCCGAGCCCGGATCCCGCAGGCCGAAAAGATTGCCGTTGGTGACCTGAGTGCCGATGAAGTTGCGCACGTTCTTGTTGAAGAAGCCGACCGAGACGAAGCTCGAGGGCTTATAGTACCACTCCAGCGACACGTCGAAATTGTCAGATTCCAGCGGCAGCAGTGCCGGATCCTGCCTCGTCGCGGTCGGGAGTGCCGCACCAAGCGCCGTCGGGCGGTTCGGCGCGCCGGCAGTGACCGATGCAAACAGATTGCCATAGTCCGGACGGGCCAGCGTCTGGCTGAACGAAGCACGCGCCATCACATTGTCGAGCACTTCGATGTTGAAGTCCAGCGACGGCAACAGGTTATCGTACTTCGCCTTTACGTTGATGGCATCACCGGCAGGTCCGCCATCGACATTGAAGTCGTTGTCCGACGTCCAGCGCATCGCCGACGGCACCGACTGGAGACTGATCGAATTGACCCGGGTCTGTTCGTAGCGAACGCCGATCAACGCATTTGCACGGCGTCCACCGATTTCACCGCTCCAGGCCATCTGGCCGAACACCGCCCAGGTCTTTTCGCCGACCGTGTCGTCCGCCGAGCCCTGCGGCATGACGCCTCTGCCCGAGATCCCGCTGTTGGTATAATAAGGCGAGAAGATATTGTTCAGATCGACAGCGTTGCCGCGGAACGCGACCAGCGCCGACCCGGTCGAAGCCGGATCATATTTGTCGAACTTGCAGGTCATGCAGAAGGTCTTGACGAGATCGCCGGCCAGCTGACTGACCAGCCCGGTGTCGGTGATGCCCCAGTCGCCCAGCATCTGCTGGGTGTTGGAGGTAGCCGAGCGCATCTTGGCATCGACATAGTCGCCGCCGAAGGTGAAACGGCTCCCCTCGCCCAGATCCCAGGCGAATTCGCCGCCGAACTGGTTGATCCGGGCTTCCTGCTCCGAGACGATGACGCGCGAAATCTGCGTTCCCATATCGCCGATATCGAGCTGGTTGTTGCAGTTGCCGCCGCGGCCACCGTTGGTCGCGTTGCAATCGTTGATCGTTTCCGACTGCTGCGGGAAGCCGCTGCTGAAGTCGACGCGATGCGTCGCACGGACCGGCGCGCCGATCGAAATCGTCGTCGCGGACGAGCCGTTCGAGTTATCCGGATTGGTCGTCGACTTCGAGTGGTTCGCGTCGAACGTCAGCGACAGCGCGTCGGTGAAGTTCCATTTGAGGTTGCCGCCGATCGAATACAATTCGGTGTCGGTCGCAAAGCGCTGCTGCTCGTAGCCCTTATCCGCCTGCTTGGCCTCGGCGAGGATGATGGCGGTCTGCATCTGCTTGTTGTCGTCGAACGTGACGTCGGAGAACGGGCGCTGGAACCAGTTGGTCTGCTCGCTGCGCTCGTCGCTCAGCTTGTTGCGGGCATAAAGACCGTCAACCGTGATCTCCAAGGCCTCCGAAGGCTTGAACTGGACGACCGCCTGGCCGTTCAGACGCTCGCGGCGGTTCTCGGAGAACTGATAGCGGCTGTCGTTGGGGATCTGGACATAGGGCGTCGTCGGCGCATTGGTGATGTTCGTGGTCGGCGTGGTGTAGACACCGTCCCGGGCCAGGAAGGCAGCCAGCGGCACGATGTTCCAATAGTTCGGGTTCGACTGGATCGAAGTCGATTCGCGCAGCTGGTAGCTGCCGAACACCGTGACGCCGAAGGTCTCGCTCGGGTTCTTCCAGTTGATCAGGCCCGACACTTCCGGGGTGATCTTGCTCAGGTCGCCCTCGGCATCCTCTACCGTGAGGTCGTACAGCGCCTTGGCGCCGATCGAGCCCGAGAAGCCGTCCTCGCGCGAATCGAGCGGACGGCGGGTGACGACGTTGATCGACGCGCCGATGCCGCCCGACGGGATGTTGGCGCGGCCGGTCTTGTAGACTTCAAGCGACGCGACGCCTTCCGAAGCAAGGTTCTGGAAGTCGAACGAACGGCCGGTGCCGCGCGCAAAGGCGTTGCCGGTGCTGGTGTCGATGCTGGTCGACGGCAGCTGGCGGCCGTTCAGCGTCACCAGGTTGAAGCCGCCGCTGAAGCCGCGAACCGCGACCTGCGAACCTTCGCCATTGGCGCGGGTGATCGACACGCCGGTGATCCGCTGGAGCGACTCGGCGAGGTTGGTGTCGGGGAACTTGCCGATATCCTCGGCGGAGATCGCATCGACGACGCCGGCGGAATTGCGCTTGATCGCAATCGCCTGATCCAGCGCGGCGCGGATGCCGGTGACGACGATGTCCTCGCCTTGCGCTTCGTCCTGAGTTGCCGTGGCAGTCGCGTCCGCCTGCGCGGCGGCGTCCTGTGCCTGCGCCAGTCCGGGCATCATCAGGCATGCCGTGATGGCGATTGCGGAAGCCGAGCGCGCGAGCGCTGGCGTGAGCCGAATGCTTTTCATCTGTCCCCTCCTCGTCAGCGCGCATCGGCGCGCCGCATGGTTTTTTATGTGAGCTGGCTTGGTCGCCACTCGATGTTAACGCTACCAAATTGTCTCACGTTGTCAACCGGTCTATGCGTAACTTATGCGTTGCAGCTCTGATGGCGATATCGATTACTTGTCAAATACTTGACGACAATTGGTGCGGCGCAGCAGAAACGAAATCCTCCGGCTGCGGCAAAAAAGGCACAGTGTTCCGCGTATCATTTGCGGCGGTGCGTTTGCGGCACGCGGTCGGGCGTTTGGCGGCGGCGCTCAGGGCGTGGCGCGAGTCACCCGGAACCAGTCGATGTCGATCGACCCCGCGCTACCCAACGTGCCGCGGGTAAAGGTGAAGAGACCAGGGCGCGACCCCTTCCACCACGAGAAGCGCGCAAGCCAGGACGGTTTACCCAGGGGCACGAATCGGCGGCCGTCGAGGCTGTACGAATAGCGGACGATCTGGCCTTCGCTGACATCGGCGGCGAGGATGACGGTGGCGCCGGCGAGCCGCGGCCCGGACGCCTCGTCACCTTCGATCGCGACCGTGAGTCGATTGATCCCGTCGCTGCGGACCACGCCGATCCAGCTCGGCCGCACGCCGAACAGGGTGAGCCCGGCGCGCTGGCCCTCGGCCATGCGGCTGATGTCGATTCGCGTGGTGATTCGCGTGCTCGGCCCCTGGAGAATCTGGGTGAGCGTGTTGCGCGCGCCGGCGAGATGCTCGGCGGGGAGCGCGGTGAGGCGGAGCCAGCCGGGGCGGCGCGCGAGACTCCACGCGCTGTCGAGCGGGTTGTGGTTCCACGACCATTGCAGGCCGAGCCCGGGCGCGCCGAACTCGTCGGTATCCTGGAGGCGATCGGCGGTCGGGGCGTTGCCGGTGTCGGGCATCGCGTGGCTGAGCACCGGCTGGCCCGATTGCTTGTCGGGGATCGGCTGGCCGACCAGCGGCCAGTCACCGGTCCAGCGCACCGGCTGGAGGTGGACGATGCGGCCGAACGCGCCGGTCGAATTGAAATGCGCGAACCAGCCCTGGCCCGAGGGCGTCTCGACATAGCCGCCCTGGTGCGGGCCCTGGACCGGCGTCGTGCCGGGTTCGAGCACGGTGCGCCATTCATAGGGACCGCGAATGTCGCGGGCGCGGCCGACCGCCTGCGGGCCGGTGCCGACTCCGCCGATCGGCGCCCAGATATAGTACCAGCCGTTCCGCTTGTAGAGCTTGGGGCCCTCGAGGACGGGGAGCTTGTCCTTGTCCTCGGCGATCACCTTGCCGTCGTCGAGCACGCTTGCGCCGTCGGGGGCCATGCGGTGTAGGATCAGCGGGCCGGCGCCGACCTTGCCATGGACCAGCCACGCGCTGCCGTCTTCGTCCCAGAACGGGCATGGGTCTTCGAGCCCGGGCTTGCCGATGACTGCGACGGGCGCGGTCCACGGGCCGGCGGGGTCGGTCGCAGTCGACATGAACACGCCTTCGTCGGGGGTCGCCCAATAGACCCAGAACTTGCCGGCGTGGTGGCGGATGCTCGGCGCCCAGACGCCGCTGGCATATTTGGTGCCGCCGATCGGCTTGGAGATCTTGTCGGTCAGCGTGTGCGGCCCCGGCATGTCGTAGAGCGGGCCGAAGGGGAGCCTGGGCAGGACATGGCCGAGGATGCTCCAGTGGACGAGGTCGCGCGACTTGAGCACCGGGATGCCGGGGGAGAAATGGAAGCTGGAGGCGACCATGTAATAGTCGCTGCCGACGCGGATCACGTCGGGATCGGAATAATCGGCATAGAGGATCGGATTGGTGAAGCTCGCCTGGGGCTGCGCGGCAGCCGGCGCCGCCGCAAGCGCCAGACCCACGCCCAAGAACTTCCACATACGCGCCTCCCCTGCTTATCGGGTGGGAGCGCTATCATTTACCGCTGGCCACCGCCAAGCCTTGCGCACATCGTGACGAGCGCCGAAGCTGGCTCGACAGCGGGTTCCATCTTATGGCACAACATATCAGGCAATGAGACGAGCAGCTTCCACCCTCGATTACCGCGAGCTTGCTCGCCGGCGCCTCCCGCATTTCCTGTTCGAATATATCGACGGCGGCTCGTACGCCGAAGTGACGCTCAGGCGGAACATCGACGATCTCGCGGCGATCGCGCTGCGCCAGCGGATTCTCCGGGACGTATCGTCGCTCGACCTTTCCACCGAGCTGTTCGGGCAGAAACTGGCGATGCCGGTGGCGCTGGCGCCGATCGGGCTGGCGGGGATGAACGCGCGGCGCGGCGAAGTGCAAGCGGCGCGGGCGGCGGAAAAGGCCGGCATCCCCTTCTGCCTTTCCACCGTTTCGGCATGCCCGCTGAGCGAAGTGGCGCGCGATACCACAGCCCCCTTCTGGTTCCAGCTCTACATGATCCGCGACCGCGGCTTCATGCGCGAATTGCTCGACACCGCGACCGCGGCGGGGTGCAACGCGTTGGTGTTCACCGTCGACATGCCCGTCCCCGGATCGCGCTATCGCGACTATCGCTCGGGGCTTGCCGGCGCGCGCGGCATGTCCGGCGGGCTGCGGCGGATGTGGCAGGCAGTGAAGCGCCCGGCATGGGCGTGGGACGTCGGTCTGCACGGGCGGCCGCACCAGCTCGGCAATGTCGCGCCGGTGCTCGGCAAGAATACCGGGCTCGAGGATTTCTTCGCGTGGATGCGCAACAATTTCGACCCGACGGTGAGCTGGCGCGATCTGGACTTCATCCGTGAGCGCTGGAACGGGCCGTTGATCATCAAGGGCATCCTCGACGCCGAGGATGCGCGTGCCGCAGCCGAGCTGGGCGCCGACGGGATCGTCGTCTCCAACCATGGCGGTCGCCAACTCGACGGCGTACCATCGACTGCGCACGCGCTGCCCGCGATTGCCGATGCTGTGGGCGACAAGCTGACCGTGCTTGCCGATGGCGGCGTGCGATCGGGGCTCGACGTGGTGCGGATGCTCGCATTGGGCGCCAAGGGGGTGCTGCTCGGCCGCGCCTGGGCGTTTGCACTCGCTGCGCGCGGTGAAGCCGGGGTCAGCCATATGCTCAAGCTGGTCGATGCCGAGATGCGCGTCGCAATGGCGCTGACCGGCTGCACCAGCATCGACAAGATCACCCGCGACGCACTGGTGAGCACGCAATACCGTTGAACGTCGAAGACTATAACGGGCGCAAAGCCCGACATGAGAGGATACACCATGGATCGTACGGAAGGACCCGCCGTCCGGCGGCGTGACGTGCTCGGCGGACTTGCAGCGGGGACCGCGCTGGCAGCGGCACTCGATGCAAGCGCAGCGACGGTCGACCAGCGCAAACGCTATGTCGTGGTCGGCGTCGGCAGCCGCAACCGGATGTTCCAGCAGGCTCTATGGGGCCCGCACAAGGCGCATGGCGAACTCATCGCCGCGTGCGACACCAATCCCGGCCGGCTCGATTATGTCGCGCAGCAGGCGATCAAGGCCGGGGCCAAGCCGCCCAAGCCCTATCTCGCCGCCGATTTCGACAAGATGCTGCGCGAGCTCAAGCCCGACGCGGTGATCGTCACGACGCCCGACGCATTCCATGACGACTATGTCGTCCGCGCGCTCGACGCCGGCTGCGACGTCATCACCGAAAAGCCGATGACCACCACCGCCGCCAAGGCGCAGCGCATCCTCGACGCGGTCAAGCGCAGCGGGCGGCATATCCGCGTCACCTTCAACTATCGCTATTCGCCGTTCCGCAGCCAGGTGAAGGAACTGCTGATGTCGGGCGAGATCGGCGACATCCTGTCGGTCGATTTCCAGTGGCTGCTCAACACCGTCCACGGCGCCGACTATTTCCGCCGCTGGCATTCGAACAAGGCAATCTCAGGCGGGCTGATGGTCCACAAGGCGACACACCATTTCGACCTGGTCAACTGGTGGCTCTCCGATATGCCGGTGAGCGTCAACGCCACTGGCAAGCGCGAATTCTACACGCCTGAAATGGCCAAGCGCTTCGGGTTGGACGGCGCCCACCAGCGCTGCCGCACCTGCCCCGAAAAGGCCGAGTGCAGCTTCTTCTTCGACATGGCGGCCGATCCGGGATTGAAGGCGTTGTATCTCGATAACGAGAAATATGACGGCTATTTCCGCGACCAGTGCGTGTGGCGGCCCGAGATCGACATCGAGGACACGATGAACGTCGTGGTCGGCTATTCCGGCGGCACGACGCTCAGCTACAGCCTCAACGCGTTCAACGCCTGGGAAGGCTATCACATCGCCTTCAACGGGACGAAGGGCCGGCTGGAGCATAGCGTGGTCGAGCAGGCCGGCGTCGCCGGGGCGGACGGGCACAGCAAGGACGACCGGATCAAGACGCGGATCGTGCCGATGCGCGGCAACCCGCGCGACATCGTGCCGCAGACCGGCGCCGCGGGCGGGCATGGCGGCGGCGATGCAGTGATGCTCGCCGACATCTTCGATCCCGGAGCGCCCAAGGACCCGCTGCTGCGCGCGGCGGACGAGCGCAGCGGGGCGGCATCGATCCTGGTCGGCGTCGCGGCGAACAAATGCTTCGAGACCGGGCAGCCGGTAAAGATCGGCGAGCTGGTCACCGGGCTCGACTGGCCGACCTATGCCAAGATGCCGGGACACAAGGACCCGGTGGCGCAACCGCCGCGGATGCAGAAAGCCTAGGTTGGCCGACGCCCCCGCCCTTCCTTCGTCATCTCCGCAAACGCGGGGGCCCAACTCCACTATTCGCCAATGGAGATGGGTCCCGGCTGTCGCAGGGGTGACGATGTGTTTCATCGTCGCGCTCGCCGCCCCCGCCCTCGCCCAGCCGATCGACCGGCAGGCGCTGGTGACGCGGCACAATGTGACGCTGACCCGGGTCGACGCACACGCGCCGCTGATGCTGGGCAACGGCAATCTGGGCTTCACGGCCGACATCACCGGGCTGCAGACCTTTCCCGAGCAATATTCGCCAACCGCGCCGTTGCTGACGATGGCGCAATGGGCGTGGCACAGCTTCCCCAATCCCAAGGGATATACCGAGCGCGACGGGCTGGTGATGGTGCCGGTGCCCGGGCGCGGCATGCAGCCCTATCCGTGGATCCGCGACTGGGCCGAACTCGACACGCGGCCGGCGCTGCAATGGCTGCGCGAGAACCCGCATCGGTTTTCGCTCGGCAGGATAAGCCTGACGCTTCTCCGGCGCGACGGCACGCAGGCAGTGTTTTCCGACCTGAGCGCGACGCAGCAAGAGCTCGACATGTGGTCGGGATCGCTGACCAGCAGCTTCGTGTTCGATGGCCAGCCGGTACGCGTCGAGACTCGCGTGCATCCGACGCGCGACATGGTGATGGTGTCGATCCGCTCGCCACTGGTCGCCGCGGGTCGTGTCGGCGTCGATGTGCGCTATCCGGGGGTTTCGAAGAAGCTCAATCCCGATCCGTCGGACTGGGCGCAGGACGGCACGCACCGCACCCGCATCGTCGAACAGCGGGCGGACCGGCTGGTGGCCGAGCGGACGCTCGACACCACACGCTATTTCTCGGCGATCCTGGCGCAGGGCGGCGCAGTCACTCGCACCGGAGCGCATGGCTTTCGCGTGTTGCGGCGCGGTGGCGAGCGGCTGGACGTCACCGTCAGCTTCGAACGGGAGCGTCGTACGCCAGGGACTGAGGATACCGCGGCGGTCGCGCGGCACTGGCGCGACTATTGGATGCAGGGCGGCGCGATCGATTTCAGCGGCAGCAGCGATCCGCGCGCGTCCGAGCTGGAACGCCGCGTAGTGCTCTCGCAATATCTTGCGGCGATCAACCAGGCAGGCGACCTGCCGCCGCAGGAGGAAGGGCTGTTCTCGAACAGCTGGAACGGCAAGTTTCACCTGGAGATGCCGATCTTCCATGCCGCGCATTGGGCGAGCTGGGGGCGCCCGGCGCTGCTCGAGCGCAGCCTTGGCTGGTATGTGAAGATGCTGCCCCCGGCGCAGGCGCTCGCGAAGCGTCACGGAGTGCAGGGCGCGTGGTGGAGCAAGATGACCGGGCCGAACGGGTGGAACAGCCCGAGCACGGTAAACCCCTTCATCATGTGGCAGCAGCCGCATCCGATCTATCTCGCCGAACTGGCATGGCGCGCGCGCGACGAGGACCGCGCGGTGCTGGCGCGCTATGGCGAGATGGTCGAGCAGACGGCGCAATTGCTTGCTAGCTGGCCGACGGCCGACGGCGACCGCCTCGTGCTCGGGCCCCCGATCATCCCGGTGCAGGAAAATCATCCGCCGCTGACCACGCGCAATCCGGCGTTCGAGCTGGAATATTATCGCTGGGCGCTCGGCACGGCGCAGCGCTGGCGGGAACGCCGCGGCCTTGCGCGCAATGCGGAATGGGATCGCGTGATCGCCCGGCTCGCCCCGCTTCCCGAGCGCGACGGGCTGTATCTGCCGGTCGAGACGGCGCCCGATTTCTGGAAGACCAGCGCTTCGGCCGCGTGCAGCCGCCATGCCACGCCGCCGCGATGCCTCAACCGCGACCATCCTTCGTTTCTGATGGCCCATGGGCTGATCCCGGGGCGCGTCGATCCCGCGACGATGGGCCGCACGCTGGCGGCAACCGAAGCGCACTGGGATCTGCGCCAGACCTGGGGCTGGGACTTTCCCGTCATGGCGATGACTGCGGCGCGGCTCGGCGATCCGGACAAGGCCGTCGACTGGCTGTTCCGCGACGTGCCCAATAATCGCTGGGGGGTGAGCGGGATGACGCCGCGGGTGCATCTGGAGGAAGAAAAGCAGCTGGTCGGGCCTGCCGCCGGGAATGCGGGGCCGGGGCCGGACGGTCCTGGCTATGCCCGCGCAGCGGAAACCTACTTCCCGTCCAATGGCTCTTTGCTGCTTGCGGTGGGCATGATGGCACAGGGCTGGGACGGGTCGCAGGGACCCGCGCCGGGCTTTCCGCGGCAGGGCTGGAAAGTGCGCGCCGAAGGAATCACGCCGCTGCCCTGACTGTCCCAATCCGGTGTAATGCGTACTGTTCGGCAGACCTATTCAGGAGTATGAAGGTTGGGCTCCGCAGGGTTCCCCCCTAAGGGGTGCGGTCGGGCGGCGTTTAACTCCCTTTTCCGCCGTCCGGCCGTCCTGCGCTACAGTCGATAGAGCCGCCGCGCATTGGCGCCGAACACTGCGTCGTGATGCTCCGCGGGGATCAGCGATCGCGACATTTCCAGCCAGTCGCTTAAGCTTGCGGCCAGGGTGATAACCGGCCAGTCGCTCCCCCAGAGCAGACGCCCGGGTCCGAAAGCGTGCCACAGCAATTCGGCTACTGCGGCGATCTCCGCGCTTTCCGTCACCAGTCCCGACAGCTTGCAATGCACGTTCGCGTGGCGGGCGATCGAGTCGATGGCGCGTTTCCATGAGTCGAAACCGGCGGAATCGGGCTTGGCGGCGTGATCGATGACGATGGCCAGGTCGGGATGCCGCACCGCCAGCCGGGCGAGCGCATCGAGGTGCTGCGGACGGATCAGCGCGTCCAGCACCAGGCCCTGCGCCGCCATTGCGGCCAGCGCGGCATCGTTGGCGTGATCATACCAGTCCGCGGCGAGATCCTGGACCATCGGTCGCAAGCCCTTGAGGCATGGCTGCGCCGCCAGCGCCGCGACCTGTTGCAATGCGTCGGGCGCGGCGAGATCGGCCCAGCCGACGATACCGGCGATCAGCGGATCTTCGAGACCGAGCAGCCATTGCGTGTCGGCAGCGGCGGGCTGGCTCTGGACGAGCAACACGCCTTCGACCTGCCCTGTAGCGCGTCGATAGTCGGATAGCGTGAAATCACGGTAGAGGGCGGGAAGATCGGAGCCGGGCCACGAGCAGCCATGCGCGCCGATCCGCCAGACATGCACATGCGCGTCGATCAAGCCCGCAGGGTCCCCACGCGCAGCGCGAACGCCAGGACGACGAGGAAGCAGCCCGCGGGCACCAGCATCGCCCAGAGGATCGACCCGCTGCTATCCGAGACATAGCCCATCAGCGCGGTGAGCACGGCGCCGCCGATGATCGCCATCACCAGCAATGCGGCGGCAGACTTGGTGCGCCGGCCGAGCCCCGCCACTGATTCGGCGAAGATCGTCGGGTACATGATCGACATGAAGAAGCTGGTCGCGATCAGCGCGGCGACGCCGATGCTCCCGCCGATCGCGGTTGCGACGAGGCAGAGCAAGGCAGCGATGCCGGCAAAGCCCGCGAGCAGCGGCAGCGCGGCGACGCGGCCCATCAGCGCCGCACCGGCGAAGCGGCCGGCCATGAACAGCGCGAGCGACAGGGTGAGCCAGCCCGCGGCGCGATGCTCGCCGGTGCCGGGCACCGCGACTTGCGCATAGCGGATGAGATAGCTCCAGATCCCAACCTGCGCGCCGACATAGAAGAATTGCGCGGCGACGCCGAAGCGCAGGCGGCGCTCGCGCAGCACCGCGCGGAAATCATCGAGCGCGCCGACGCCTTCCTCCACGTCGCGCTCGGTCGCCACGGGAGGAAAACGGACGGTGCGGATCAGCACGGCCCAGCCGATCACCACGAAGGCGATGAGCAGATAAGGAAGCTGGAGCGCCGCGGCTTCGTCGGCACGCCATGCCGCGAGCGCGGCGGGGGTCATCGCCGCCATCTGTTCGGGGGTGACGGTAACGCCCGACAGGATGAGCTGGCTGCCCAGCACCACGCCGGCGATCGAGCCGAGCGGGTTGAACGCCTGGGCGAGGTTGAGCCGCTGCGCCGCGGTTTCCTCCGAGCCGAGCCGGGCGATGAGCGGGTTTGCGGAGGTCTCCAGAAAAGCGAGCCCGCTGGCGATGACGAACAGCGCGGCGAGGAAGAAGGGATAGCTCTGCGCACCCGCGGCCGGCCAGAACAGCAACGCGCCAAGCCCGTAGAGCCCAAGCCCGGTCAGCACCGCGGCGCGATACCCCCATGCCCGCATGAACAGCGCCGCGGGGATCGCGAGGCAGAAATAGCCGAGATAGAATGCCGACTGCACAAGCCCGGCCTGGAAATCGCCGAGTGTGAACAGCTTGCGGAAATGCGGGATCAGCACGTCGTTGAGGTTGTTCGCCACGCCCCACAGGAAGAACAAAGCGACGATCAGCGCGATCGGGAGCAGCCCGGCGGTGCCGCGGCGGCGTTGAGGCACATCCACGGGCGCAGCAAACGGCGTTCGGGCTTCCATGACGTCCTCCCCTGCGCGGCTCTCTGCGGAGCTTGCGCATATAAAAACATTCTTCACATGCGAATGCAATGCTGTGCCACTATCGCCTGCGTGCCCATCTTCATTCCGGGGCCGGCAACAGATACACGGTGCGGAGAAGAACGCCATGAGGGGGTGCCGTGAAGAAGGCCGCTGACGACAAGAGCGAGATCGATTCGCGCTACCGGGCACCTGCGCTCGAAAAGGGGCTCGACATTCTCGAGCTGCTGGCGAGCGAGGCGCGGCCGATGACGCTTACGGCGATCGTCAACCGGCTGGCGCGCTCGCATGGCGAACTGTTCCGCATGGTCCAGGTGCTCGAATTCCGCGGCTATATCGAGCAGGACGCTTCGAACGAAGGGTATCGCCTCACCGACCGGCTGTTCTCGCTGGGCATGCAGCAGCCGCGCACGCGCAATTTGATCGAGGCAGCGCTGCCGGTGATGCGCCAGCTCGCGTCGAGCGTCGGGCAGTCGTGCCACCTCGCACTGCACACCCAGGGCGAGATGGTGGTGGTGGCACGGATGGAATCGAGCGAGCAGCTCGGCTTCTCGGTGCGCGTCGGCTATCGCCGGCCGCTGGTGCAGGCGGCGTCGGGGCTGGTGCTCTACGCCTTCCAGCCCGAGGATGTCCGGCGGCGCTGGGAAAGCCTGCTCGCCCCCCAGCTTTCGGACGCCGAACTCGCCGAATTCCGCGCGCATGCCGACGAGATTCGCGAGCGCCAGGTCGAGATGACGCCGAGCAAGTTCGTCGCGGGCGTGACCGACATCTCGGCGCCGGTGATGCGCGGCGGGATGGCGGCGGCGGCGCTGACCGTGCCGTATCTCAAGAAGCTCCAGCCTTCGATTTCGCCCAAGGAGACTGGGGATCTGGTCCGGCTGGCGGCGACGCAGATTTCCGAGCAGTTGGTCGAAGGCGACAGCCGGATCTAGCGCCGGAACGCAGGCGCCCGCTTTCGCTCCAGTTGCGGAAGCTCATTAATTTGGATTGCCAGCGGGAATCGCCGCTCCTCCTAAGCAGTCGCCATTCCCCACCTGTCACCCCGGCCTTGTGCCGGGGTCCACCAAGCAGTGGGCGAGAAGCAAGAGGTGAGAGGCGCCCGCGTGCCGCACAGTGGACCCCGGCACAGGGCCGGGGTGACGATGAAGTGGGCACGCAGAAGGCGAGCGGCAGCTAACCACCACTCCAGCCATCCGCGATACGTGCATCCAGGACCTAAACCGTCCAGCCGCCGTCGATGACGTGGATCTGGCCGGTGGTGAAGGCGGAGTCGTCCGAGCCGAGATAGAGCGCCAATGCGGCGATCTCGTCCGCCTTGCCGAGCCGGCCCATCGGCTGGCGGGCGTTGAACGCGCGCAACGCGTTGTCGTAGTCGCCGGTGGCGCGCAGGCGCTCGTGGAGCGCGGGGGTATCGACGGTGCCGGGGCAGATCGCGTTGCAGCGGATGCCCTGCGCGACGTAGTCCGCGGCGACGGCCTTGGTGAGGCCGATCACCGCGGCCTTGGAGGCGCCATAGGCGAAGCGATTGGGCACGCCGGTGATCGTGCTGGCGACCGACGCCATGTTGACGATCGAGCTGCCCCCATTGGCCAGCATCTTCGGCAGCGCGGCGCGGATAAGGCGGTACATCGCGGTTACGTTGAGGTCGAACGAGGCCTGCCAGTCCTGCTCGCTGCAATCGAGGATCGTGCCCGCGGCGACCATGCCGGCGCAATTGAAGAGGATGTCGAGCGGCGGCGCCTCGGCGATCAGCGCCTCGACTGCCTGCGCGTCGCAGATATCGACGCGCCGCGGCACGCAGCCGTTCAGCATGGCGAGTGCCTCGGCGTCGCGATCTACTGCCCAGACCTGCGCGCCTTCGAGGAGGAAGCGTTCGGCGGTGGCGCGGCCGATGCCGTGCGCCGCACCGGTGATCATCGCCGTCTTGCCCGCGAGCCGTCCCGTCATGCCGTACGAACCTCTTGAGAGTTGAACCGGGTCGGGACCGGCGCATCGGCGCGCAACAGTCCTTCGAGCTTGAGTTCGGCCCAGAGCTGGGCGGGGATCGGCGCGGTGTAGCGCGCGATCGTATCGGCGACCTCGGCGGCGCTCGCCAGCCCGGGCACGACACTGGCGACCGCGGGATGCGCGAGCACGAACTGGAGCGCGGCGGCGCCCAGCGCGACTTGGTGCCGCGCGCAGACCGCTTCGAGGCGGCGCGCCTTGTCGATCACCGGCGCGGGCGCGGCCGCATAGTCATACCGCGCGTCGGCGTCTGGCCCCTGCCCCGCCAATATCCCGCTATTGTATGGACCGCCGATCACGATCCCCGTGCCCGAGGCTTCGCAGCGCGGCAGCAGCGCGTCGAGCGCGCCTTGTTCGAGCAAGGTGTAGCGCCCGGCGAGGAGGATAAGGTCGAGCGGACCGCGGTCCAGCAGCTCGAGCGCGACTTCGCATTCGTTGACCCCGATGCCGAACGCAGCGATTGCGCCCTGATCGCGCAGCCGGGCGAGTGCGCGAAGGCCGCCGCCTTCGACCAGTTGCGCCAGCATCGCCGGATGGCGATCGCCATGAGTCAGCCGGCCGATATCGTGGACCAGCAGGATATCGACCCGATCGACGCCGAGCCGAGTGAGACTCGCCTCGTGCGCGCGGAGCACGCCTTCATAGGAATAGTCGTAGACCGGCGCATAGGGTTCGGACGAGCGGAAGCCGTGGCGTTCCTCGGGCAGCGCGGCGTCGGCGACCGGTTCGAGCAGGCGGCCGACTTTGGTCGAGACGATCGCGTGTTCGCCGCGCAGCCCGACGCCGAGCCGCGCCTCGGCAAGGCCAAAACCGTAATAGGGCGCCGTGTCGGCGAAGCGCATGCCCGCGGCGAGCGCGGCGGCGATCGTGGCCGCGGCATCGGCATCGGATACCGCCCGAAACAGGTTGCCCAGCGGCGCCGTGCCGAAGCCGAGTTCCGGCAAGTGCAGGCTCGTGTTTCCCAACCGACGCGACGCGATCATTCGCCGGCTCCGAAAGTGAAGATGCGCTGCATCGGCACCCATTTCTCGTCCGGGCCGGCATGGGGAAGCGCACGCTGGAAGCGCCACATCAACGCCTCCCATTCGTCGATCTCGGGCGGGGTTTCGACGGCGCGGGGATAATCGTCCGCCACCTCGGCGATCATCACCATGCGATCGCCGGTGCGCCAGATTTCCATCGCCTCGACGCCCTGCGCGCGCAGAAACGCCAGCACCGCCGGCCAGACCGCATTGGGGGCATGCCGCGCCTCATACTCGGCAATCAGCGCGGCATCATCGACCAAATCGAGCGCGAAACATTGCCGCCGTACCATTGCCCCTCCCCTTGCCTGCGGTTCACCGCTCGCTTGGCGCCACTTATCACAACAGGAAACTTGCGCCACACGCAATTCCCACCTATGAAAATCATAATCATCTGCAAACATGCAGTGCAAGGTCCGGACGATTGGACCGTGCGGGAGGGGGCAGCGGGATCGATGGCTGAGAAGGCGCGTGCGAAAAGCCGAAATGCGGGTCGGGAGGCCGCTGACGCCGCGTGACGATCATCCGTACTTTGCGCGTGCTCGACGTCCGCTTCCCGACGTCGCAACTGCTCGACGGCTCGGACGCGATGAACCCGGACCCCGATTATTCGGCAGCCTATTGCGTGCTGGAAACCGACGAACCGGGATTGGAAGGCCATGGGCTGACCTTCACGATCGGACGCGGCAACGATATCGTCTGCGCGGCGATTGAGGCGCTGGCGCCGCTGGTCGAAGGGCTCGATCTCGACTGGATCCGCGACGACGGCGCGCGTTTCTGGCGGCACGTAACCGGGGACAGCCAGCTGCGCTGGATCGGGCCGGAAAAAGGGGTGATCCACCTCGCCACCGGCGCCGTGGTCAATGCCGTGTGGGACCTGCTGGCCAAGGCAGCGGACAAGCCGTTGTGGCAGCTGATCGGCGAGATGTCGCCCGCCGAGCTGATCGGGCTGATCGACTTTCGCTATATCACCGATTGCATCACGCCCGAAGAGGGTCTCGCACTGCTGGAGACGCGCGCGGCGGGCAAGGCCGAGCGCTTCGCGACGCTACGCGCCGACGGCTATCCGGCCTACACCACGTCGGCGGGGTGGCTCGGCTATTCGGATGCCAAGCTCGAACGGCTGTGCCGCGAGGCGGTGGCGCAGGGCTTCGAGCATGTGAAATTGAAGGTAGGGCGCTCGGTGGACGACGATATCCGTCGCGCGACGATCGCCCGCGAAGTGCTCGGCCCCGAGCGGAAACTGATGATCGACGCCAACCAGGTCTGGGAAGTCGATCAGGCGATCCGCCATCTTCATGCGCTCGCCTTTGCCGACCCGTGGTTCATCGAGGAGCCGACCAGCCCCGACGATGTCGAGGGGCATCGCGCGATCCGCGAGGCGGTCCGCCCGCTGCGTGTCGCGACCGGCGAGATGTGCCAGAACCGGGTGGTCTTCAAACAGTTCATCATGCGCGGCGCGATCGATGTGGTGCAGATCGACGCGTGTCGGCTGGGCGGAGTCAACGAAGTGCTAGCCGTGCTGCTGATGGCGGCGAAATACGATCTGCCGGTGTGCCCGCATGCCGGTGGCGTGGGCCTGTGCGAGTATGTCCAGCATCTCGCGATGATCGACTATCTCGCCTTTGCGGGCACGATGGACGGGCGCGTGATCGAATATGTCGACCATCTCCACGAGCATTTCATCGAGCCATGCCTAGTGGAGCGCGGCGCCTATCGCGCGCCGACCGCGCCGGGCTTTTCGATCGAGATGAAGGCATCGAGCCTCGCGACTTTCGGCTATCGCAAGCAGATGTTGGCGGCGGACGCAGCCGAATAGGAGGATATATGAAGCGAGTGGTCGGGTTGCTGGCAGCGCTGCTGCTCGCCCTCCCCGCGGCGGCGCAGGACGTGCCGAGCATCGTCTCGAAGGGCGGGCGGCATGCGCTGATCGTCGATGGCGCGCCGTTCCTGATGCTCGCCGCCCAGGTCAACAATTCGAGCAACTATCCCGCCGCCTTGCCCAAGGTGTGGCCGGTGATCGACCAGCTTCAGGCCAACACGCTCCAGGTGCCGATCGCGTGGGAGCAGATCGAGCCGGTGGAAGGCAGGTTCGACTTCTCGTTCGTCGATACGCTGCTGGCGCAGGCACGCGAGCATGACGTGCGGCTGGTGCTGTTGTGGTTCGCGACATGGAAGAACACCGGGACGGCCTATGCGCCGGGCTGGGTGAAGAAGGACAACAAGCGCTTTCCGCGGATGATCGGCCGCGAGGGCAAGGCGCATTATGCCTTCACCCCGCTGGCGAAATCGACGCTGGAGGCGGACAAGAAGGCGTTCGTCGCCCTGATGCGGCGCCTGCGCGAGACCGATCCGCAGAACACCGTGATCATGATGCAGGTGCAGAATGAGCCGGGCACCTATAGCAGCGCGCGCGATCATTCGGCGGCGGCGGACACGCTGTTCGCGGGCCCGGTGCCGGCGGCTTTGTTGAAACAGACCGGGAAGCGGCCGGGAAGTTGGGCGCAGGTCTATGGCCGCGATGCCGAGCTGTTCTTCCACAGCTGGCATGTCGCCAGCTACATCGATGCGATCGCCGCGGCGGGCAAGGCAGTCAAGCCGCTGCCGATGTACGCCAATGCCGCGCTGACGGGCAGCCCGTTCGGCTGGCAGGATCCCAACACCTATGCCAGCGGCGGCCCGGCGCACACGGTGATCGACGTGTACAAGGCCGCGGCGCCGCATCTCGAGCTGGTCGGGCCCGACATCTACAATCCCGATCACAAGGCATATCTAGGCTTTCTCGACGCCTATGCGCGGGCGGACAATGCGCTGTTCGTGCCCGAGACGGGGAATGCGCGGAGCTATGCGCGGTACTTCTTCCCGACGATCGGGCGCGGCGCGATCGGCTGGTCGGTGTTCGGGATGGACGCGAGCGGCTATTCGAACTTCCCGCTGGGCGCGCCGAAGCTCGACGCGGCGACGATCGACTTGTTCGCGCGGAACTACCGGCTGTTCCGGCCGATGCAGCGCGAATGGGCCCGGCTGGCGTTCGAAAGCGAAGTCTGGGGCGTCGCCGAACCAACCGATCCCGAGGCAAAGCACAGCCAGACGCTCGACCTCGGCGCGTACAAGGCAACCGTTACGTTCGGGCGGCACCAGTTCGGGTTTGAAGCCCCCACGGGCAATGCCGAGCCGCTCGGCGGGATGGCGGTCGCGCGGCTGGGGCCGGATGAATTCCTGGTCACTGGCTTCGATGCGCGGATCGAATTCGCGTTGACGAAGCCGGGCAATCATAATCTGATGTTCGACCGCGTCGAGGAAGGCCATTTCGCCGACGGCAAATGGGTGTTCGAGCGAGTGTGGAACGGTGACCAGACCGATTACGGGCTGAACTTCACCGGGCAGCCGCAGGTGCTCAAGGTGAAGCTGGCGACGTGGCCGTGAACTGACAAGGAGCGACGTGATGCTGAACAGGCGCGATTTCGGCCGAGGCATGGCCGCGAGTGTTGGTGCAGTGACGATCCTATCCCCCGAGGCAGCTCTAGGTGCTTCGGCACCGATGGCGAGCCTGAACGTCCTGTACCCGAGCAAGGAGGGCGCGCGCTTCGATCTCGCTTACTATCGCGCCACCCACATCCCGCTGGCGATGAAAGTCATGGGTGCCGCCAATGTCATCCTGATCGAGGGCGTGGCGATGGGCAGTGCCCCACCCGCCTATGTGATGATCGCGCATTTCCAGTTCGCCTCGCCCGAAGCGTTGCGGGCCGGGCTGGCCAATCCGGCAATCGCCGATGTGCGGGCCGACATCGCCAAGTTCACCGACATCAAGCCGACGGTAATGCAGGGAAGATCGGCATAGCGGCCGAGAACGCAGCTTACTCCGGCGCGTCGAACGCGAAGCTGTGTGCCTCCCCGGCCAGCGTCACGGTCACCACCAGGCCGCGTTCGCGTTTGTTGCGGAACTTGATCTTCTCGCTGACCAGCTGGCCCGCGACGACCGCGCCCGGCGCGATCGTGCCGTCCGTGAGGATGCCGGCCCGTAACGCCGCCACCTGCGCCTCGGCGGCGGGATCGGGCTTTGCCTTGCGCTTGCGGCTGCCCTGCGCGACCGCGGTGCCCATGCTGCCGGTATAGCCGCCGACGTCGCGCTGGCCGGCATTATTGGTGCCGATCGCCGGGGCCTCGACCACGCCGGCAACCGCGCCGCGGGTTTCACCGCCTTCCCCGCGGACATCGGCGATCAGCGCGCCGAGCGGGCGGATCGGCACGGGTTCGCCGGCAGCAGTCGCAATCCTCACCGATGCGGGTCCGAACGGCGCCGGGGCTTGAGTGCGGTTCTGCGCAGCGATGCGGAGCACCAGCCGTCCGTGGGACAGCGCAGGATCGGCGCTGACGATTACCGTGCCGGCGGTCTTGGCCGACGTGATGCCCGCCTGGATGTCCTGCGCCGCGGCGGGAACGCTCGCTAGCATCAAGGGGAGGAGAATACGCAGCTTCATAGGGCCTCCTGGAATGCGAGCGGCATCGTCGTGCGCGGGGCGGCGCGGCAATGCCGGTCGATATATTGCTGGTGGCTGGGCATGCGGTCGGCAGTCTGGTCGATCACCTGGCGCATGCCGGCGAGGATCGCGGCGAGTTCCTGCGGCGGGACGGTGTCGGCGAGCGGATCGTGCGCGGCGGGGTGCACCCCCTGCCCCAGCAGCACCGCAAGCCAGCTCGGCGGGTGGAAGAGATCATATTGGCGCTCGATCAGCCGGCCATTGGCACGGAACATCGCCATCTTCTCCGCGAGCGTGTCCGGGATCGGCATGGCTCGGCACTGGCGCCAGAACGGCTCTTCGCGCGCGTTGGCATGGTAGTGGAGGACCAGGAAATCGCGGATCGATTCCATCTCCGCGTCGACGAGGCGGTTATACTCGGTCGCGAGCAGCGGATCGAAATTACGATCGGGGAACCACGATAGCAGCTTGGAGATCCCCGTCTGGATCAAGTGGATGCTGGTCGACTCCAGCGGCTCGAGAAAGCCCGAGGCGAGGCCGAGCGCGACGACGTTGCGGTTCCACGCCTTTCGGCGGCGGCCGGTGGTGAAGCGCAGCATGCGCGGATCGGCTTCGGGAGCGCCGTCGAGGCTGGCGAGCAAATCGGCATGGACCTCGTCATCCGCGATCGCGCCGCTGCAATAGACTTGGCCGTTGCCGGTGCGGTGCTGAAGCGGGATGCGCCATTGCCAGCCGGCCTTGCGGGCGGTGGAGCGGGTGTAGGGCTCGGGGTCGGCGACGCGGGTGCAGGGGACCGCCAACGCGCGGTCGCAGGGCAACCATTGGGTCCAGTCGTCATAGCCGGTGCCCAGCGCTTCGGTGATCAGGCCGCGAAAGCCGGTGCAGTCCAGAAATAGATCGGCTTCGAGGCTGCGGCCGTCGGCGAGAGTAAGGCGCTCGACGAACCCGTTCTCCGGGCGGAGGATCACCTCGGCGATCTTGCCTTCGAGGCGCGCGACGCCCCGGCTCTCCGCCAAGCTGCGGAGATACCGGGCGTAGAGCGCGGCATCGAAATGATAGGCGTAGGACCAGGTCGAGAAGACGCGGGGCGATTGCGGCGTAGGGATCTCGAACTTGCCGCGATAGGCCGCCTGGTGATTGAGCGACCAGGCATCGAGCGGGAGCGAGTTGCCGAGCGCCCGGGCACGCAGCCATTGCTGATGGAAGGGCGCGAAGCCGAAATCGTCGCCGTAGCGGCCGAAGGGGTGGAAGTAGCGCTCGCCTTCACGCAGCCAGCCGACGAATTCGATGCCGAGCTTGAACGTCCCCTGCGTCTCGCGGACGAAGTCGCGCTCGTCGATGCCGAGCAGCTTGTTGAAAAGCTGGATCGTTGGGATCGTCGCCTCGCCGACCCCGACGGTGCCGATCTCGTCGGATTCGACCAGCGTGATGCGGCATTGGTGCGGCTTGAACGCCGCCGAGAGCGCCGCCGCCGCCATCCACCCCGCGGTGCCGCCACCGGCAATCAGGATCGAGCGGATCGGATCGGCGCTCACGCCGCCTCGGCCGGACAGCAGCGCTGGATGAACACTTCGTGCGGGGGCATCGCCTCGGCGGCGCGGACGAGCAGCCGGCGGCGCTGGGCCAGCCCGGCGCGCAGCTTCTCGGAGTCGATCCGGTCGACCAGCGGATCGTAGCGATCGGGCAGGAAGCCATTGCCCGCGAAGATCGCGACCCAGCTCGGTTCCTGATAGGATTCCTCGGCAAGCAACGGCACCCGGCCGGCGGCGCGGAACGTCTCGATCTTGTGCGCGAGCGTGTCGGGCAGTTCCATCGTCCGGCAATAGTCCCAGAGCGGAGCATCCTCGCGGCGCGTGAGGCAGTAATGCAGGATCAGGAAGTCGCGGATCCGCTCGAACTCGCTCGTCGTGACGCGGTTATATTCATCGGCGATGCGCGGGTCCCAGTTGCGATCGGGGAAATAATCGATCAGCCGCGCAATCGCGGTCTGGATCAGCTGGATGCTGGTCGATTCGAGCGGCTCCATGAACCCGCCGGCGAGCCCGATAGCCACGCAATTGCCGTTCCAGAATTTGCGGCGGCGGCCGGTGGTGAAGCGTAGCACGCGCGGATCGGCGAGGAGCTTGCCCTGGACATTGGCGGTGAACAGATCGCGGGCGCGCGCGTCATCGGTGAAGCGCGTCGAATAGACATAGCCGTTGCCCATGCGGTGCTGGAGTGGGATGCGCCATTGCCAGCCGGCTTCGCGCGCGGTGGAGAGCGTGTACGGCGCCGGCGGGCCCACCGGCGCGCTGGGGGCGACGACTGCGCTGTCGCACGGGAGCCAGTGGCGCCAGTCCTCATATCCGGTGCCGAGCGTTTCCTCGATCAGCAGCCCGCGGAAGCCCGAGCAATCGATGAAAAGGTCCGCCGCATGGCGTTGTCCGTCGGCGGTGAGCACCGCGGCGATGCGGCCGGTTTCGCCTTCGAGCTCGGCATTCACCACCCTCCCCTCGACCCGTCGGATGCCGCGCTGCTCGCAATAGGTCCGCAGGAAGCGGGCATACAGGATAGCGTCGAAGTGGAAGGCGTAGCGATAGAACGAGGTCTGGCTCGCCGGATCGGGCGACGGCGGCGCGAAGCGGCCGCGGCGGGCCATCGCCGAGGGCAGGCTGTATTCGTCGATCGGAGTGGAGTCGCCCTCGCCACGCAGCTTGAGCCAGTGATGGTGCGGGGCGATGCCTTCGATCGCGTCGCCATAATCGCCAAAGCCGTGGAAATGGGTGTTGCCGATGCTGCCCCAGTCGCGGAACTCGATGCCGAGCTTGAAGCTGCCCTGCGTCGCCTTGACGAATTCGCGCTCGTCGATGCCGAGCAGGCCGTTGAGATGCTGCATCAGCGGGACGGTCGCCTCACCGACGCCGACGGTGCCGATCTCTTCGGACTCGATCAGGGTGATGCTGCAGCGCTTGGGATCGAGGAAGCGCGAGAGCACGGCCGCGCTGATCCAGCCGGCGGTGCCGCCGCCGACGATGATGATGGATCGGATGACCGTATCGGACATGAACGCCCCGAGGTTAGGCGCGAAGGAAACCGGAAGAAAGAGTGGCGGCGTCCCCGAGGGAACGCCGCCTAGTTTCTGGGATCAGAAACTGGCCCGGATAATACCGGCGATGCGCCTGTCGGTATCCGTCCAGCTGTAGCGCGGATGGAGGACCGCACCTCCGACATCCAGGAACGTGCGCGTGTTGAGCAGATTGGTCGCCTGCACGCCGATCTTGATGTTGTTCGTGACGTTGAAGAGGATCGAGCCGTCGAGCTGGCCATAATCCTCCGACCATACCGGCGCGTTGAGGTTCGCTGCCGAGGTGGTCAGCAGATATTCGGAGCGCCAGTTATAGGCGAGCCGGGCCGAGACGCCGTATTTCTCGTAGATCGCCGCGACGTTGTAGCTCCATTTCGACATGCCCTCGAGCGGCAGCGTGGTGTCGTTGGCGTTGCCGATCTGGTTGGGATCGAGCGTGTTGATCGGCTGGTTGGCGCCGCCGGTGCTGTCGACGTAGGTCAGATTGCCCTGGAAGCCGAACCCGCCCAGCGCGCCGGGCAGCATGTCGAAGAACTGGGTGTAGGCAAGCTCGAAGCCCTTGATCTTGCCCTTCTCGCCATTGACTGCGCGAGTGACGTTGAAGGTCAGTTCCTGGCCGTTGTTGGTATAGGTTTCGTTGGAATTGCCCGAGATGATGTAGTTGCGGATATCCTTGTAAAAGGCCGCGAAGGTGATGCTGTTCGAGCGGCCGAAATAATATTCGGCGCTGAAGTCGAACTGGTCCGACTTGGTCGGCTTCAGGTACGGATTGCCCGCCTGGCCGGTCAGGCCGAGCGGCTGCGGCAGCAGCACCGGCAGGACCGGATCCAGCGTGAAGCTCAACGAGGCATAGGGCCGCAGCTGCGAAAAATTGGGGCGCACCATCGCGCGGCCGGCAGCGAAGCGCAGCTGGAGATCGTCGGTCACCTTGAACCGCAGATTGAGAGTCGGCAGCACGTCGGTATAAATGTTCTGATAGGTCGCGTTCGACAGCCGCCCGCCCGCACCGTTGTTCGAGAACGCCAGCGCGGAAGTAAGCGCCGAACAGGCCGGCGCCGTAGGCGTGAGCGTGCAATTCGACGTGATCGTGCCGACGCTCAGATAGCCGGTGGCCTCATTTTTGGTACGAACGACGCGGACGCCGATGTTGCCGTCGACGATACCGGCGCCGAAGCGCAGCATGCCATAGCCGGCGAGCGTCTTCTCGTTCTGGGTCGCGACGCCGCCGAGGACGTTGTCCGATCCCGGATTGGCGGCATCGAAGCTGTTGTCGGTCAGCGGCGACCAGCCCCAGCCCGCGGTCTGGGTGGAGCGCAGATATTCATATGCCTTGGTGTTGCCGTTGGCGAGCAGGTCTACGGTCGGGAACCAGCCCACGCCCGGTACCGCAACGCTGCCGCGGAAGAAGTCATCATAATTATATTGTTCGGTCTGTTGCGGCAGCCCGGAATTGGCCGGCGATCCGGTCTGGTTGAGATAGACGGGATTCCCGCCCGCCATCCAATACTGCATCGACAACAGGCCCCAATTATAGCCCGTCTGGCGCGTGACCGCCTCGCGATCGGTGGCGCGGACGCCGGCGCGGAACGACTTCAAGAAGCTGTTGTCGTCGAACTTATACTCGACATCGAGCCGTTCGGCCCATTCGCCGGCGGTGTTCTGTTCGAGATGGTCCATCGCCGCGGCCCACCAGTAATTATTCTGGGCGGCGAGCGAGGCGCCGTTCTCGCGCGTGGTCACGCTGGGCGTGTTGCCGCTTAGATTGAAGCTGATGTCCGGGCGACGCGGATCGAAGCCGGGATTGGATAGATCGGAACCGGCGACACCGAATTCGGTGAACGCAGTGAAGCTGACCACGTCCGACGTCGAGTGGATGCGCTGGACGTCGGCGCTGATCGCCCAGCGGTCGCCGGGGGTCCATTTCCAGTTGATCGAATAGTCGCGCGTGACCTTGTGCGATTCACCGTAGCGGGTGTCGAGGTCCATGTTGGCGTTGCGATAGGTGCCGGCCTGGAGCACGCCGTCGCTGTTGACCTGATAGGTGCTGTCGTAATCCGGCAGCTGGTAGACGCCCTCGGCATGCTCGACGTCCTTGGGATCGGCCGAGGAGATGAAGCCTTCGAAGGTGAAGGTCATGTCGGGTTCGGGACGCAGCTGGACCGAGCCGTTGAACGACGTGCGCTTCTGCTCCCAGTCGATCCGGCGCCAGCCGAGCGACGAGGGGACGAGGATGTTCTGGAATGCCGCCGGAGCGCCGCTATTGGCGCGCACCGTATAGGTGCCGAGCTGGATGCTGTCGGTGCGGTTGCCGATATTGTTGATGCTGCCCGAGAGCAGGATACCGACTTCGCCGATGCCGACGTCCCAGCGATTGCTGTAGAGCGCGTTGCCCGACCAATAGCCCTTCTCGCGCATATCGGCATAGTTGTAGTCGCCCGAGATCGCGAGGAGCTGGCCCTCCTGATCGAACGGCTTGCGCGTGCGCAGGTTGACGATGCCGCCCACGCCGCCTTCGACCATCTCGGCCGACGGGTTCTTGTAGACGTCGACGCCGGCGAGGAGATCGGGCGAGACGTCCTCGAAGCTCAGCCCGCGGCCGTTGTTCGCCGAGAAGATGTCGCGGCCATTGGTTTCGGAGCGGACCCAGGAAAGCCCGCGGATAAAGACGCCGCCGCCTTCCGCGGCGAGACGCGCGGGGTCGCGATTCTCGTTGGTGCGCTGCAGGGTGATGCCAGGGATGCGCTGGAGCGCTTCGGAGACAGAGCGGTCGGGCAGCGCGCCGATGTCCTGCGCCGTGATCGAGTCGACGATCTGATCGGCGTTGCGCTTGATGTTGCGCGCGCTGGTGAGCGAGGCGCGAATGCCGGTGACGACGATCGTTTCCTGATCCTGCGTCTCCGCGGCGGGCGCATCGGCCTGGGCCTGGGTCTGGTCCTGCACGGGCGGAACGGCGGGCGGATCATCGGCGGCCAAGGCCGGCGCGATCCAGCCGGTGGCTATCAGCGCCAGCGTGGAAACACCGCGGCGAATCGATAGTGCGCGCGATGCGCCGGGACCGGAACGAACCTCAGTCATCAAACTCCCCCTCCTCATCCGCGGAAAGGCGAGTTCGGCCGCATGCCGTGCCCTCGTCCCTTTGTCCGCACGCTCCCCGCCTCTGATCGGGCAGGGTCGCCGTCATGTTTATTAGCGCTAACAATTTTCACATACAAGTACAGATTGCACTGGTGAGTATTTGATCGTCCTTACGCACGAGGCTCGCAGGACAGGTATTCCGGGGAGCTATGAGGCTGGCGTTCTCGGTGGGGTGTACTGGCGTCGCGGCCCGCGCCATGCTGGGGACTATTGTCTCAGCCGAGGTGCCCGAATGAAGAAGCTCGTCCTGCTTGCCCTGCTCACCACCAGCGCCTGCGCCACGCCGCATGCCGCAACCGGCGGCGGCGAAACACTCCACCAGCGGCTGCTGACGCTCGACACGCATCTCGACACGCCGGTCTATTTCAGCCGGCCCGGCTGGAGCTTCGGTGATCGGCACAAATATGAAGACGATCTGGTCCAGGTCGATCTCGGGCGGATGGACGAAGGCGACTTGGATGGCGGGTTCTTCGTCATCTATACGTCGCAAGGCCCGCTGACCGCCGAAGGCTATGCCGCGGCGAAGGCGTTCGCGCTCAACCGTTCGGACGAGATCCACGCGACCCTGGCCAAATTCCCCGACCGGATCGGGCTGGCGACGCAGGCGAGCGACGCCGCGCGGCTCGACAAGGCCGGCAAGCGCTTCGGCTATATCAGCATCGAGAACAGCTATCCGATCGGCGAAGACCTTTCCCTGCTCGGCGAGTTCTACAAGCGCGGCGTGCGGATGGCGTCACCGGTGCATTTCCGCAACAATCAGTTCGCGGACTCGGCGACCGACAAGCCGAAGTGGAACGGGTTGAGCCCGTTGGGCAAGCAATGGGTCGCCGAGATGAACCGGCTGGGGATGGTGCTGGATGCCAGCCATGCCTCGGACGACGTGCTCGACCAGATGATCGCATTGTCCAAGACGCCGGTGATCCTGTCGCATTCGGGCGCGAAGGGCATCTTCGATCATCCGCGCAACCTCGACGATGCGCGGATCCGCAAGCTGGCGGCGTCGGGCGGAGCGATCTGCGCCAATGCCGCCTATCTCAACACGATGCGATCGACTCCCGAGCGCAGCGCGCTTTCGGACCAGGCCGAGGAGATGGGCAAGCTATCTCCTGCCGAGCAGGCCGAACTGGTCCGGAAAATCCGCGCGCTCGACGCGACATCGCCGGTGCAGGACGCCGATTTCGAGACCTATATGCGGCTGGTGCTGCACCTGATCAAAGTCGCCGGAGTCGATCATGTCTGCTTCGGCGCAGACTGGGACGGCGGCGGCGGGGTCAAGGGCTTCGAGGATATCGACGCGCTGCCCAAGGTCACCGAACGGCTGGTCGCGGCCGGCTATTCGGCGGCGGACATCGAGAAGATGTGGAGCGGCAACGTGCTGCGGCTGCTGCGGACCGCGGAGGCGAAGAAGGGGCGGTAATCACTCCCCTACTCGTCACCCCGGCCTTGTGCCGGGGTCTACCGGGCAGGAAATGGAAGGATTAGCGGTTTCGTGGCGAGCGTTTGCAAAAGCGCCGCCAATTTCTCGCTAGTGGCGCCGTGGACCCCGGCACAAGGCCGGGGTGACGGTTGCGGGTGCAGGGTTGGGCTCAGCTCGTCTGCCACCCTCCCCCAAGCGCCTTGAACAGATCGACCTGCGTCGTGGCGATCTGCGCATCCGCAGCCGCCAGAGCGGCCTCGGCGTCGGCGAAGGTGCGTTCGGCGTCGAGCAGCGCGAGGCTGTCGATATCGCCTTCGCGCTGGCGGGTGCGCGAGATGTTCACAGCCGCCTGTGCCTCGGTCTGCGCCGCCTGGAGCGCGGCGCGGCGTTCGAGCGCATGGGCATAGGCCGACAGCGCGGTCTCGGTTTCCTGCAACGCGCCGAGCACCACTCCGTCGAAGGTCGCGAGCGCGGCCTGGGTATCGGCTTCGGCTGCCTGGACGCGCGCGCGCGCCGGCTCGGGGTTGATCGCCCAGTTGAGCAGCCCGCCCAGCAGGAAGCGCAGCGGCCCGCCGGTGAAGATCTCGCCAATATCGCTGCCGGTCGAGCCGACCGAACCGCCCAGCGTGATCCGCGGATAGAGATCGGCGGTGGCGACGCCGATCCGCGCGGTGTTGGCGGCGAGGCGGCGCTCGGCGGCGCGGATGTCGGGACGGCGGGCAAGCAGGGCGGCGCCGTCGCCGACCGGGATCGGTTGGGCGAGGCGGAGCGTCGTCGTGCGCGCGCGGGCGGTATCGGGCAGGTCGGCCGGCTTGCGGCCGGTGAGCGTGGCGAGGCGGAACAGCGCCGCGTCGCGCTGGGCGGCAAACGCGGGGACTTCGGCCTGGCGCTGGTTGCGCAGCGCGCCGATCCGCGCGGTGTCGAGCCGGGTGGCGAGGCCGACGCCGCGACGGCGCTCGGTCAGGTCGATCGACTGGTCGAGCAGCTTGACGATGCGCTCGGCGACCGCGAGCCGCTCGGCGGAGGAAGTCGCATCGGCATAGGCGCGCGCAGTCTCGGCGGCGACGATCACGCGGACCGCGTCGGCATCGGCCTCGGCAGCCGCCAAGTCGCCCTGGCCGGCTTCTACGCCGCGCGAGACGCGGCCGAACAGATCGACTTCGTACGAGACGTTGAGGCCGGCATCGACCTGCCAGTCCTCGCGCGACGCGCCGGGCGGCGCCTGCATTTCGGGGAGGCGGACATAGTTGCCGCCGGCAGCGATATTGGCCTGGGGCAGCCGGTTGGCATTGGCCCCGCGCAGCGCCGCGCGCGCACGGGCGATGCGCGCGACGGCGACGCGGACATCGGTATTGGCGGCCAGCGCGTCGGTGACGAGCTGGTCGAGCACCGGATCGTTGTAGAGCCGCCACCAGTCGCCCTTGACGGGCTCGGGGGTGACGGCCGCGCTGGTGGCGACGAAGTTACCGGCGGCGGTCTGGGGATGGACCGGGGCGGTGTAGTTCGGGCCGGCGGCGCAGGCGGCTAGTGCCAGTGCCGAGGCGGTGATCAGGAAATTGCGCATGATAGCGTCCTTTGATTTCTCTGCCCTCACCCTTCCCACCGCTTCGCGGCGGGCCCCTTCCCTCTCCCATCGGGAGAGGGAGGGAGGCGCGGAGCGCCGGAAGGATGAGGGCAGCATCGGTTACTCAGCCGGCTGCAGCACGGGTTCGGCGTGTCCGCCCGATCCACGCCGCCTGCGCGCGAGACGCTGTCCAAGCCCGCGGCAGACGACGTAGAAGGTCGGGGTGAAGAGCAGGCCGAACGCGGTCACGCCCATCATTCCGAAGAACACCGCAGTGCCGAGCGCCTGGCGGAGCTCGGCCCCTGCCCCGCTTGCGATCAGGAGCGGCACGGCGCCGAGGATGAACGCGAACGAGGTCATCAGGATCGGCCGCAGGCGATCGCGCGCGGCACGCACCGCGGCTTCGACCGGCGACAGGCCATCCTCTTCCTCGGCCTGCTTGGCGAACTCGACCACGAGGATCGCGTTCTTGGCAGCCAGCGCGATCAGCACGACGAGGCCGATCTGGGTGAGGACGTTGTTGTCCATTCCCCGCAGGTTCACGCCGGCCATCGCCGCGAGCAGGCACATCGGCACGATCAGGATGATCGCGAGCGGCATCGTCAGGCTCTCATATTGCGCCGCGAGCACGAGGAAGACGAACAGCACCGCCAGCCCGAACACGAGACCTGCCGTGCTTCCCGCCATCTTCTGCTGGAAGGCGATGCCGGTCCATTCGGCGCTGTAGCCGGCGGGCAGCTCGCTCGCGATCTTCTCCATCGTGTCGAGCGACGCTCCCGAGCTGTAGCCCGGCGCGGTGTCGCCATCGACTTCGACCGCGGGGAACAGATTGTAGCGCGTCACGCGATACGGCCCGGTCTTGTTCTCGAAGGTCGAGACCGACCCGATCGGCACCATCTGGCCCGAGTTCGAGCGAGTCTTGAGGTTGGCGATGTCCGCCTCGGTTGCGCGGAACGGCGTGTCGGCCTGCGCGGTGACGCGATAGGTGCGACCGAGCATGTTGAAGTCGTTGACGAAGGCCGAGCCGAGATAGACGTTGAGCGCCTCGAACACGCGTTCGGGTGGCACGCCGAGCATGTCGGCCTTGCGCCGGTCGATATCGGCGAAAACGCGCGGGGTGGCGGTGTTGAAGAAGGTGTAGATCTGCTGGAGGCCCGGGGTCTGGTTGGCCTGGCCGATCAGCCCGTACGCGGTCTTTCCGAGCGCTTCATAGCCGTGCTCGGCGCGGTCCTGGACCATCATCCGATAGCCGCCGGCCGAGCCGATGCCCTGGATGAGCGGCGGCGGCACCACGAGCAGCATCGCCTCGTTGATGTCGGCGGTGCGTTTCCGCGCCTCGTTCATGATCCCGGCATAGCTGACGCCGAGCTTCGCGCGCTCCTCGAACGACAGCAGCGGGACATAGGCAGCGGCCGAGTTCGGCGCGAGCGTCTGGGACGGACCGTCGAAGCCCGCAAGCATCACCGAACCCTTGACGCCCGGGATCGGCAGGATGCGCGCAACGACCTTGCGCATCACCTCATCGGTGCGTTCGAGCGACGAGCCCGGCGGCAGCTGGATCACGGTGAGGAAATAGCCCTGGTCCTGCGCCGGGATGAAGCCGACCGGCGTCACCCAGAACATGCCCACCGTGGCAGCGATCAGGCCGACATAAGTGACCATCATCCGCTTGGGACGCGTCACCAGCTTGCGCGTCAGGCTGGCATAGCCGTTGCTCATCCGCTCGAAGCCGCGGTTGAACCAGTCGGCGCCACGCTGGGTGACCCGACCGATCCTCCCCCTGGGCTCGCCTTCATGGCCGCGCAGCAGCAGCGCCGCGAGCGCAGGAGAGAGCGTGAGCGAGACAAGCAGCGAGATCGCGGTTGCGGCCGAGATCGTCACGGCGAACTGCTTGTAGAAGGCGCCCGACAGACCGTTGAGGAACAAGGTCGGCAGGAACACCGCGAGCAGCACCAGCACGATTGCGACCAGCGCGCCCGACACTTCGTCCATCGAGGTCTGCGCCGCCTTGAGCGGAGTCATCCCCCGCGCGAGATTACGCTCGACATTCTCGACCACGACGATCGCGTCATCGACGACGATACCGATCGCCAACACCAGGCCGAACAGCGAGAGGTTGTTGAGTGAGTAACCGAGCGGCAGCAGCACTGCCATCGTGCCGATCAGCGAGACCGGGATCGCGACCACCGGAATGATCGCCGCACGCCACTTCTGCAGGAAGACGATCACGACGAGCACGACGAGCAGGATCGCCTCGCCCAGCGTGTGATAGACGGCGTCGATCGACTGGGCGATGAACTCGGTCGGGTTGTAGATGACGCGATATTCGAGACCCTTGGGGAAGGTCTTCGACATCGTCTCGAGCTCGTGCTCGATGGCCTGCGCCGAGGCGAGCGCGTTCGAGCCCGGGCGCTGGAACACGCCGAGGATCACGGTGGGCTGGTTCGAGAGATAGGTGTTGGAGGAATAATCCGCGGCACCGAGCTCAACGCGCGCGACGTCGCTGACGCGGACTTGGCGGCCATCGGCGTCCGAGCGGATCACGACCTGGCCGAATTCGCTGGGGTCCTTGAGGCGGCCCTGGGTCTCGATATTGACCTGATAGGCATTGCCCGCCGGCGTGGAGCCCGGCTGTCCGAGCGTGCCCGCGGCGACCTGGATGTTCTGCGCGCGCAGTGCCGAGACGATGTCGCCTGCAGTGAGATTGAGCGCGGCGGCGCGGCCCGGATCGATCCAGATCCGCATCGCATAATCGCGCGCGCCGAACATCCGCACGTCGCCCACGCCTTCGATACGCGCGAGGCGATCCTTGACCTGGGTGAGCGCGTAGTTCGAGATGAAGCTACGATCGACCGAATTGTCGGGCGAGATAAGGTTGACCACCATCAGGAAGTCCGGAGTGGTCTTGCGCGTCACCACGCCGAGCCGCTGGACTTCCTGTGGCAGGCGCGGCGTTGCGACCGCGACGCGGTTCTGCACCAGCACCTGTGCGTTATCGAGATCGGTGCCCGACTTGAACGTCACCGTGATCGTGACATTGCCGTCGCCGGTCGATTGCGACGACTGGTAGAGCATGTCGTCGACGCCGTTGATCTCCTGCTCGATCGGCGCGGCGACGGTCTCGGCGACGGTCTCGGCCGAGGCGCCGGGATAGGAGGCGCTGACCGTCACCGTCGGCGGGACGATGTCGGGATATTGCGAAATGGGAAGCGCGAGATAGGCGATCGCGCCGATGATCGTGATGACCACCGATATGACCGCCGCAAAGATCGGGCGCGTGATGAAGAAACGCGAGAGGCGCATGGGCCTACTCCTCGCTGGAGGGATGCGAATTCCCGCTCGGGCTAGGCTTGTCGAAGACCGGCCACGTGCGACGTGCGCGTAGCGGGCCGCCCTTCGACAAGCTCAGGGCGAACGGGTGGTTTGGGTCCTGCCGCCGGGCCATTGGGGACCGCCCGGCGGCAGGTCGGTCAGCGGGCGAAGGTTGCTTCGCCCGTGACCGGAGCCGAGATGACCGGAGTCTCCGCCGCCTTGAGCGGCTCGACCTTGCCCTGTCGGATCTGAACCTTGACGCCGGGCTGCTGGACCAGCTGGGCCCCGGCGATGACGACGCGGTCCTGCGGGGTGAGCCCGGTGCGGATGACGCGCAGGCCGTTGACGACGGGCCCGACCTGGACCTGCCGCGGCTCAAGCGTGCCCTGCTTGCCGACCACCATCACGATTTTCCGCGCCTGATCGGTGCTGACCGCGACATCAGGGACCATCAGCGCGCTGGAGGTGCCGCCGGCCGAGAGCCGCATGTTGCCGAACATGCCCGGGGTGAGGAACATCCCCGGATTGGTCAGCACCGCGCGGCCGCGCATCGTCCCCGACTTGGGATCGAGCCCGTTGTCGGTGAAGTCGAGCCTGCCCTTCCAGCGATAGTCGGGCTCGTCCTGCAGACGGATCTCGACGGGAGACTCGGCGCCACCCGCCTCTGCCGCGCGCTTGGCCTTGAGGAACAACGCCTCCGACCCGTCGAAGCTGAAATAGATCGGATCGAGCGAATTGATCGTGGTGAGCAGCGAACTGCCTGCCCCTTCCCCGGCCGCGACCAGATTGCCGGCATCGACCTTGCGGTCCGAGATGCGGCCGGCGATCGGAGCGCGGACCTGGGTGAACTCGACATCGAGCGAACGGGCACGGACCCGGGCCTGCGCAGCGGCGACTGACGCGCGGGCTGCGCGGACGCGGGCCTGGAGCCGCTCGACATCGCTCTTCGATACCGCTTCCACGGCGACCAGCCGCTCGGCGCGGCCCAGATCGGATTCGGCGAGCGCGAGGTCGCTTTGCGCGGTCGCGACACCGGCGCGGGCCTCTGCCAGCGCCGCGGCGAACGGGCGGCTGTCGAGCGAAAAGAGCAACTGGCCCTTCTGGACAATCGCGCCATCGGTGAAGTGGATGCCGACGACCTGCCCCGAGACGCGCGGACGCACCTCGACGCTGCGGCTCGCTTCGAAGCGGCCGACATAATCATCCCATTCATTGACCTGGCGGACCAGGGGCTGGGCGACGGTGACGGTGGGCGGCGGCGGCGCGGCGATCGCGGGCGCCTGACGGTTGGCGAGGCCGAGCCCGCCGGCAACCAGGACGATCGGCAGCGCGACGAACGCGCCCTTGTGCCAGAGCGGCCGGCGCTTAGGGCTCGGGCCGGGCGGCGCCTGATCGGGCTCGACCGCATCGATACGCGTGATCATGTTCATTAGCGATTTCCCTGATTGAGGGCTGCCCGGCCCCGGCTGATGCTGGCGAGCAGCGTTTCATATTGTTCGGTGGTGAAGCCGACTTCGTGGAAGGCGCGGATCGCGGCGCGCGGCACGGTGTAGCCCTTGTGCCACGCATGAACCGCCAGACGGCGAAGCGCCTCGAGCCGCGAGTCGGCGAGCTCGGGATTGGGCCGCTGGCCGCCGAACACCATGGTCAGCGCGGTGGCGAGCTTGCCCGGCTTGTGGAGCGAAGAAAGGCGATCGTTCTGGGCGATCGCGACGACTTGCCATTCCAGCGCGGAGAAGCCGGTGTGGGTGCGCGGCGCGGTGGCGACGACGTCGGCGGGCGCCGTGATCGGGCTGCCTTCGAGCGCGCTGAAATTGAGATAGGCCATGATAGTCTCCCTTCTGGCCGGCGGCGGACGTGCCGCTCCCCTGCCCGCGGCGCATCGGCCACGGGATCACCGGCGATTGTTTGTCGCGAAGGCGCAGGTCTTCCTCGCCCGAGCGATGCTCGCGCGGCAGGATGGCCAAGCCTCAAAATGTGGATCGACGCGCGGGGCGCCGATGGTTCAGGCCGTGGCCCGTTCTCGTTTGCTTGCGAGCTGACGCATAGGCGGCTCCTTCGTCTGGTCCCGGTTGCGAAGGTGACTTCTCACTTCCATACCGACTGGTATAGAAATCGCGCTGCGGTGCGTCAAGGGCTTTCTATACTGGGCGGTATTTTTATTGTCGAGGGGAGAAATGTGAGGCCGAACCCTCTCCATTCTGGATGCCATAGCCCTCCCCCTTGATGGGGGAGGGTTGGGTGGGGGTGACCTCTCCGCTAGGCTGCGCGCTGTGAAGCGGGTTCCACCTCTCGGCAGTACGGCCCGCGCACGCGCCGCCCGCAAGCAACCAACCGACGCAGAACAGGCACTATGGACGCTGCTCCGTAGGGGCTTCCCAGACCCCCACTTCCGTCGCGAGGTCAATTTCCGCCAGTATCGCGCCGATTTTGCCAGCCATCGCGAGAAGTTGGTGATCGAAGCGGATGGCGGACAACATAGCCCGGAAACCGATGCCGACCGAACCGCGACTATCGAAGCCGATGGCTATCGCGTGCTGCGGTTCTGGAACAACGATATCCTCGCCAACCCCGAAGGGGTCGCAGAAACGATAGCGCTCAGCTTGCGACACGGTCACCCTCATCCTCCAACGCGCCGATGCGCGCGGGCCCCTCCTTCTCCCATCAAGGGAGAAGGGTTATTTGACGCAATCGCTAACGCTTCACTTCGTCGGCCAGACCGCGAGGCTGGTTTCGACGAGCCGTTCGAGCTCTTCGTGGCTCGCCCCTGCCCCAGCCTGGAGCGACAGCCCCTGGAGCAGTGCGCCGAGATAGCCGGCGAGATCCTCGGCAGTCATATGCTCGGGAAGCTCGCCATCCGCCTTGGCCTTGTCGAAGCGCGCGATCAGCGCGTCCATCGACGATTTGCGACGAGTGATGACTTCTTCGCGGATCGACTCGGCCTCTACACCGCAAGCGACCGAGCTGATCACGCGCAGGCAGCCGCGGGGTTCGCAATCGCTGGCCTGCATCGCCAGCGCGCCGCGCAGCAACCGGTCGGCGACGCCGCGCGCGGTCGGCGCGTCGAGCGCCTGCGACATGTAGCAGAGCTTCTCGCGCTCGTAGAGGTCGAGTGCCTTGCGGAACAGCGCCTCCTTGTTGCCGAACGCGGCATAGAGGCTAGGGCGCGTGATCCCCATCGCATCGGTCAGGTCGGTGAGCGAGGCGCCTTCATATCCCTTGCTCCAGAACACGCGAAGTGCCTGGGCGAGCGCCTCATCGACGCAGAATTCGCGCGGGCGTCCTTTGGGAGCATTGCAGATCGCTAGTTTCATAATGATCGGTATATAATCACAAAGTGTGGAAAAATCACTAGTATTAACGCGTAGGCGGACAATGAGGCCCAACCGTGGCCGCACAAAGAGGGTTGCCCGTGCGATTATGCAACCTTATGCACTGTTCGTTCGAACGAACGAAGGCGGTGAATGGTCTCTGCAACGCTCCTCGACACGGCGATCGACCAGTTCGGCCGGCTGGGCTTCGAAGGCGCCAGCACGCGCGAGATCGCCCGCGCCTCGGGCACCGCGATGTCGTCGATCACCTACCATTTCGGCGGGAAACACGGGCTGTACCTCGCCGCGGCCGAGCATATCGCGGCTTCGATTCGCACCCTGCAGGGAGAGACCGTCGCGCGGGCCGTGGCCGAAGGGCTGGAATCGGACGCGGCCGCCACGCAAGCGCTTGCGACGATCCTCGACAGCCTTGCCGAGATGATGCTGCGGCCGGAGACCGAGGCGTGGTCGCGGATCATCATCCGCGAGCAGCAATTCCCGACCGAGGCGTTCGACATCCTGTTTTCGAAGGCGATGCAGCCGATCCTCGACGCGTTCGTCGCGCTGATCGGGCGGGCGCGCGCCGACCTCGATCGCAAGGGCGCGGTGGCGATGGCAATCCTGTTGTTCGGTCAGGCGATGGTGCTGCGATCCGGGCGTGCCGCGGTGTGTCGCGCGCTCGGTGTGGGCCAGATCGACGACGCGACGGCCATGCTGCTGCGCGACCGCCTGCGCGCCAATGTGCTCTGCATCCTTTCGGAGAAGCCGCAATGAACCGACGCCGCCTGATCGTGCTTGCCCTGGTGGTGGCGCTTGCCGTGGCGGCGTTCGCGACGCGCGGCTTCGGGCTGCTGCCGGCTCGGCCCGATACCGAGCTCAGCCTGTTCGGCAATGTCGATATCCGCGAAGTCGATATGGGCTTTCGTGTCGGCGGGCGGATCGCCGGGATCGGCGTCGATGAAGGCGCCAGGGTGAGGCAGGGCCAGTTGCTCGCGACGCTCGACACCGCGACGATCGACAGCCGGATCGCCGAGTCCGACGCACGCGTGGCCCAGGCCCAGGCCAATTACGACAAGGCACGCAACGGCGCGCGGGTGCAGGATGTCGGTCAGGCACGCGCGCGGGTCGCGGCGGCGCAGGCGGTCTATGACAATACCCAGCGCGATTTTGTCCGGCGTCAGGCGCTGGTCGAGCCCGGCGCGATCAGCCGCGACCTCTGGGAGCAAACCCGCAGCGAGCGCGACCGCGCGGCCGCCCAACTTGCCGAGGCGCGGCAGGGGCTGTCGTTGTTGCGGGCGGGTACACGGCCCGAGGACGTCGCCGCGGCAGCCGCCGAGCTCAAATCCGCCCAAGCAGCGCGCGCAAGCGTCGGCACCGACCAATCGGACACCCGGCTCGTCGCGGCAACCGCGGGCACCGTGGTGACGCGCGCGCGAGAGCCCGGTGCGATCGTCCAGCCGGGCGAGACCGTGCTCACCTTGTCGATCGACCGGCCGATGCGGGTGCGCGCCTATGTCGCCGAGACCGATCTCAGCCGAGTCAGCCCGGGCATGAAGGTGCAGGTCAAGGCCGACGGCAATGCCAAGGCGTATCGCGGCACGATCGGCTACATCGCCCCCCGCGCCGAATTCACTCCCAAGTCGGTCGAGACCGAGAACCTGCGCACCGATCTCGTCTATCAGGTCCGTGTGATCGTCGATGATCCCGACGACGCGCTCCGCCAGGGCCAGCCAGTGACGATCGCGGTGATCGGCGCACGGGCGCGACATGAGGATTGAGGCAACTTTTCTCCCCTCCCTGAAAGGGAGGGGCCGGGGGTGGGTGCGAGCGAAGCGAGCTCTCGCTAACGGCGGAGCGCGCCCCTACGGGACGCGCACCCACCCCCATCCCCTCCCTTTCAGGGAGGGGCGTGCTTGATGGAAAGCGTCGCTTCCACCACCAACTTGGTAAAGCGCTTCGACGCGCTGACCGCGCTCGACGGCGTGTCGATGGCGATCGCGCCGGGCAAGGTCACCGGGCTGGTCGGCCCCGACGGCGCAGGCAAGACCACGCTGATCCGCATCCTCGCTGGCCTGATGGCGCCGAGCGAAGGCGAGGTCGAGGTGCTGGGCGCGGCGGCGGGGCAGAAGCTCGACGATCTCGGCTACATGCCCCAGCGCTTCGGGCTGTACGAAGACCTCACCGTCATCGAGAACCTCAATCTCTATGCCGAGGTCCGCGGACTGCCCAAGTCCGAGCACAAGGAAAGCTTCGATCGGCTACTCGACTTCACCGATCTCGCGCGCTTCCAGGATCGGCTCGCGGGCAAGCTCTCAGGGGGCATGAAGCAGAAGCTCGGGCTCGCCTGCGCCTTGGTCAAGACGCCAAAGCTGCTGCTGCTCGACGAGCCCGGGGTCGGCGTTGACCCGATCTCGCGCCGCGAGCTGTGGGCGATGGTCGGTGACCTGACCGATCAAGGCATCGGGGTGCTGTGGTCCACCGCCTATCTCGACGAGGCCGAGAAGTGCGACACCGTCTATCTGCTCAACGAAGGCAAATTGCTGTTCGACGGTCCGCCGGGCGACCTTACGGGCAAGGTCGAGGACCGGGTGTTCCGCGTCACCGGCTTCAAGGACCGCCGCCGCCGTTTCCTCACCCGTACGCTCGACCGCGACGAAGTGATTGACGGGACGATCCAGGGGCGTTCGGTGCGGCTGTTGATGGCCGAGGACGCACCCGCGCCGACGCCGGAATCGCTCGACGCTGCGGGTAGCGAAGTCGAAGCCGCGCCACCGCGCTTCGAGGACGGCTTCATCGAGCGGCTGGGCGGCGGACCCAAGGGCACCAGCGCGCTCGCCGAACGCTATTGCGAGATTCCCCAGAACAGCGAGTGCGCGATCGAGGCCAAGGGGCTGACCAAGCGCTTCGGCGATTTCACCGCGGCGAGCGACATGAACTTCGCGATCCCGCGCGGGCAGATTTTCGGGCTGCTCGGCCCGAACGGCGCGGGCAAATCGACCACCTTCAAGATGCTGTGCGGCCTGCTCACCCCGACCAGCGGCAGTGGCGCGGTGGCGGGGCATGATTTGCGCCGCTCGCGGGCCGATGCCCGCGCGTCGCTCGGCTATATGGCGCAGAAATTCTCGCTCTATGGCGATCTGAGCGTCCGCCAGAATCTCGACTTCTTCGCCGGCGCCTATGATCTCGACCGCAAATCGGCCGAGCGCGCGATCGAGGCGATGATCGAGATCTTCGAGCTCAAGGGAAAGCTCGACGTCAACGCCGGCACTCTGCCGCTCGGCTTCAAGCAGCGGCTCGCTTTGGCCTGCGCCGTGATGCACGAGCCGCCCGTCCTGTTTCTCGACGAGCCTACCTCGGGCGTCGATCCGGTGACGCGCCGCGAATTCTGGACCCACATCAACGGGCTGGTCGAGAAGGGCGTGACCGTGCTGGTCACCACCCACTTCATGGACGAGGCCGAATATTGCGACCGCGTCACCCTGATCTACCGCGCCGAGCAGATCGCCACCGGCACACCCGACGAGCTCAAGGCACAGGCGGGCAAGCTCGCCGATATCGACGACCCGACGATGGAAGACGCCTTCATCGCGCTGATCGAGGAATTCGATCGCAAGCGCGAAGCTAAGGAAGCGGCGTGAGTAGCTTCTCCGCCCGCCGCCTCGCCGCGCTGGTCCGGAAAGAAGGCGCGCAGATCCTGCGCGATCCTTCCACCTTCCTCATCGCCTTCGTACTGCCGATGATCCTGCTGTTCCTGTTCGGCTATGCGGTGTCGCTCGACAGCAGCCGAACGCGGATCGGCGTGGTGCTGCAGGATTCGAGCGCCCCTGCCCTGCGCCTCGCCCAGGCCTATCAGACCTCGCGCTATTTCGAAGTCGAGATGGCGCGGACGATCCAGCCGATGCGCGAGAAGATGGTGTCGGGCGACCTGCGCGCGATCATCGTCATTCCGCTCGATTTCGGCGAGGGCGTGAAGCGTGGCCGGATGCCAGCCATCCAGATTATCGCCGACGGGTCGCAGCCCAACACCGCCAATTTCGCCGCAGCCTATGGCGAAGGCGTCCGCGCGCAATGGGCCGCAAACGAAGGCCTCGAGCGCAACCCCAAAGCGGCCGAGCCACCGGTCAGCCTGTCGTCGCGCTTCTGGTACAATCCCGAGCTCAAGAGCCGTTATTTCCTCGTCCCGGGATCGATCGCCAACGTCATGACGATGATCGGCACGCTGCTAACCGCGCTGGTGGTCGCGCGCGAATGGGAGCGCGGGACGATGGAAGCGATGATGGCCACGCCGATCTCGATGGCCGAGTTCATCGCCAGCAAGGTCATTCCTTATTACCTGCTCGCGCTCGCCTCGATGGCCTTGTGCACAGTGATCGGCGTGTTCGTATTCGGCGTGCCGTTCCGCGGATCGGTGTTCGCGCTGTTCGTCGTCGGATCGGCGTTCCTGATGCCGGCACTGGGGCTCGGCCTGTTCATTTCCTCGGCGACCAAGAACCAGTTCGTCGCGAGCCAGATCGCCTTGCTCTCGGCCTTCCTGCCCACCTTCCTGCTCTCGGGGTTTATCTACGAGATCAGCTCGATGCCCTGGCCGATCCAGGCGCTGACCTACCTCGTCCCGGCGCGTTACCTGATCCCGGCGCTGGAATCGGTGTTCCTCGCCGGCGACCAATGGGCGCTGCTGCTCCCCAATATCGGCATCATGCTCGGCTTCGGGCTGGTGTTCTTCCTGCTCTCCTTCCGCGTCACCCGTCGGAGCCTCGACTAGATGCGCCGCCTCTATGCCATGATCGTCAAGGAGATGTGGGCGGTGCTGCGCGATCCCAAGTCGCGGATCGTGCTGTTCATTCCGCCGCTGATGCAGCTGTTCATCTTCACCTTCGCGACCACGCTCGACGTCAAGAATGTCGATGTCGCGATCCTCGATCGCAGCTCCGGCGTACATTCGGCAGAGATTGTCAGCCGCATCGCCGGCAGCCCCAATTTCCGCGAGATACTACCCCTGCGCAGCACGCGCGAATTGCGCGACGCGATCGACAACCAGCAGGTGATCGCTGCACTGATGATCGACGAGGATTTCGACCGGCGCATCACCGCGGGCAAGCCGGCGATCATCGGCGTGGTGCTCGATGGCCGCCGCTCGAACGCCGCGCAGATCGTCAACGGCTATCTCGCCCAGATCGTCGGCAGCGTTGGCGCCGATCTCGATCCACGCTCCGGGCCTGCCGAGCCGCCGGGGAGCGTAGTGACCAATTGGTACAACCCGTCGCTCGACTATATCTGGTTCACCCTCCCCTCGCTGGTGGCGATCATCACTTCGGTCGCCGGGCTTGCGATCACCTCGCAATCGGTGGCGCGTGAGCGCGAACTCGGCACTTTCGACCAGCTGATGGTCTCGCCCTTGCGCATCCACGAGATCCTGATCGGCAAGATGGTCCCGCCCTTCATCATCGGGATGATCAACGGCAGCCTGTATCTGATCATCGCGCCGCTGGTATTCGGCGTGCCGTTCACCGGCTCGTTCGTCCTCTTCTTCCTGAGCCTGGCGATGTACATGCTCGCGCTGATCGGGCTGGGCATGCTGGTCTCGGCGATCGCCAAGACGCAGCAACAGGCGTTCCTCGGCGTGTTCCTGATCACCACCCCGCTGATCCTGCTCTCGGGCTATGCCAGCCCGATCGACAACATGCCGCCCTGGCTCCAGATCGTGACCTATCTCGATCCCGCCCGCTATTTCCTCGTCATCGTCCAGGGATTGTTCCTCAAGGCGATGCCCGCCGCCGCCGTGTTCCACCAGCTCTGGCCGCTCGCGCTGATCGCCTGCGCGACGCTTGCCGCGTCGGCCTGGCTGTTCCGCGCGCGCATGGAGTGACCGTCATGCCTCGCCTGCCCCTCCTCGCCCTGCTCGCCCTCGCCGGCTGCACCGTCGGCCCCGATTACCAGCGCCCCGCGCCCAGCGCGGCCAACCAGGCGCCTTGGCTCGAGCCTGGCACCCCCGGCGCAGTCGACCTCGCCTGGTGGGACGCGTTCGGCGACCCGCAGCTCTCGGCGCTGGTCAATCGCGCGCTGGCGGCCGCGCCGGACCTGCGCGAAGCCGAAGCCCGCCTCGCCGAAGCGCGCGCCAATCGCGATGCCGTGGTCGGCGGACGGTTGCCGAGCCTCGAAGCCAAGGGCTCGGTCACCGAGAACCGGCTGAGCGAAAACGGCCAGCTCCCGATCGGCAACATCCCCGGTGTCGACCGCCAGTTCCGCCTGTTCGACTTGGGCTTCGACGCGAGCTGGGAACTCGATTTCTGGGGCCGCCGCACCCGCCAGGGCGAAGCGGCGAACGCCCGCGCCGAGGCGGCACTTTACGGCCAGCGCGACGTGATGCTGACGCTGATCGGCGAAGTCGCCCGCAACTATTTCGATCTTCGCGCGGCGCAGGCCGACATGGGAAGTGCGCAGGCGCTCGCCCGATCGGACGTTGAACTCGCGCACCTGACCCGGCTGCGCTTCAACGCCGGCGAGTCATCGCGGCTCGAACTCGAACGCGCCGAGAGTGCGGCGCGGACGAGCGCGGCCGGCGTCCCCGATTCGGAGGCGCGGGCTGCGGCTGCGGCGTATCGGATCGCGGCGCTGGTCGGTGCGGCGCCCGAGGAAGTCGCTCCCGGGCTGCGCAAGCCGGCGCCTCTCCCCGCCAGCCCGGACGCGATCCTTGTTGGTGTGCGCTCCGAACTGCTCGAACGCCGCCCCGACATCCGCCGCGCCGAGCGCGAACTCGCCGCCGCCACTGCCGATATCGGCGTCGCCACGGCAGACCTGTTTCCGCGCTTCAGCCTGTTCGGCAGCCTGGGCCAGCAGGCCCGCACCCCCGGCGACCTGTTCGCAGGCGAGAGCACCCGGCTCCAGATCGGCCCCAGCGTCTCTTGGCCGATCTTCTCGGGCGGCACGATCCGCGCACAAATTCGCGCCGCCGACGCCCGCGCGCAAGGCGCCGCAGCCCGTTACGAAAAGGCCGTGCTCGGCGCGCTTGCCGACAGCGAGGCGGCGATCAACCGTTTCCTCGGCGCGCGCACCGCGGAGGTCGAGGCCAGTGCCGCATTGGGCCGCGAACGTTCGGCGTTTGCGCTGGCGGAGAAACGCGCGAACAGCGGCGAAGACGACCGGCTGACGCTGGCCCGCGCCCACCAGTCGCTGCTCGCGACAGAGCGCCGCGCGGATCAGGCGCGCGCGGCAAAGGGCCAGGCAGCCGTGGCGCTATACAAGGCGCTGGGTGGCGGTTGGCGCTAAAAATCTCCTCCCCCGCTTCGCGAGGGTGGATTTGACGCTCAAGGCATCAACCGCTTGCGCCCCTGCGACAAATGCCAGCGCATCGCCAGCGCCGCGCCGTCGGCGTCCTGGGCGCGGATCGCTTCGACCACCATCTCGTGCTCGGTGATCATCGCGCCGATCGCCTCGACCGGCCGTTCGCGCGAGATTTCTACGCCGGCGCGCAGAATCCGGTAGATGCCTTCCTCGAGATGGTCGAACGCGGCGACGAAGGCGGGGTTGGCAGTGGCCTCGAAGATCGAGCGGTGGAGCACCCAGTCCTCTTCATGTGCAGGGCCGTTGGACTGCAACGCGCCGCGCAGCGCTTCCATCGCGGCCTGGATCACTTCCATCTGCTCGGGCGATCGGCGCATCGCCGCGAGCCGGCATGCCTCGGCCTCCAGCACGAAGCGGACTTCATAGGTGCCGAGAGTCGCCGACAGCTCGGCCATCGGCATGTGTGCGCCCAGCCGCTCGGACGGCCGCCGCATGATGTACGAGCCCGCCCCGCGCCGCGCCTCGGTGATCCCGTCGGCGGCGAGGCGGACCAGCGCCTCGCGCACGACTGTGCGCGACATGCCGAACCGTTCCGCCAGCCGCGGCTCGGACGGCAGCCGGTCGCCGATCCCAAGATCGCCGCCGTTGATGATCTCGACGATCTGCATATAGGCGCGGTCGGCCAGCCGCCCCTCGCCCGCATGCGCCATGCTGGTTGCCAAAAACACTCTCCCCTTGCCTCAAGCTAGCCGCAACCCGGGCGTCTTGCCAAGCCCATGTCGGACATATTGGTTAGACAGATTTCGGGTGTTTCCGTGCATATTTGGCAATTGACGTGCCGAAATGGTGCGGCATACTCCAAACCTGTCCAACCGATTCAGGACTCGGCCATAGAAGCCGGCGCAGTCGGACAATAGGACGAGACCTGGGAGGGGTTATGGACACGATGTGCGGCGCTGCCGTGAATCTGCCGCCGATGAGCGCCTTTGCTGAAGTATATGTGCATCGTCCCTCCGCGCGCGGCGGACCGGTCACGGCGCTGTTCGGCCCGTTCGGCGACTGCGCCTTCGTGCTGGTGCGCCAGGGCGGCTATGGCGATGCCGAATGCTGGATCGAGAGCGCGACCGGCAGGGTTTCCTATGCCGACGTCGTCGAGGCCGACCGCGCCGGATTGATCCAGCGCGCTACTTGACCGGCTGAAGCGCCGCCGCCAGCTGCGCCGTCGCGCTGCCGGCAATGAGGTGGACCGGCTGGCACGCATCGCCCGGAATCACGGTCGCCAGGATGCCGCCGCGCGCGAGCGCCGGTTCGTCGATCTTCGACAGATCTTCCAGATCGACCAGCAGGCGTGTGCCGCGTGCACGCACTGCACGGATGTTTCCACTGCCCAGCGCGCGGACGATCGCCGCCGCATCGAAAGCGGGCCCGGTCGGTGCGGCGATGGGACCTGCAGCCAGTGCCGCGCGCACTTCGCCGGCGATCTGGTCCGCCATCGGGCCGAACACGACTTGCAGGCCGCCCTTGTCGAGCTTGAGCACGCCGCGGGCGCCAAGCGCACGCAAGGCGTTCTCGTCGATCGCCGCATGGTCGGCCACGACCAGCCGGAGCCGCGTGGTGCACGCGTCGACGCTGCGGACGTTGCTGCCGCTGCCCAGCGCGGCCAGGATTGCGGGGCCGCGTTCGCCCGACGCCGCCTGCTGCGCGGCAGGGGTCACTTCGGCGTCTCGGCCGGGGGTCTTCAGGTCCCAGCGGCGGATGCACCAGCTGAACGCAGCATAGTAAAGCCAGAAATAGAGCGCGCCGACCGGGAGCAGCCACAGCGGATTCGTGGCGAGCCCGAAATTGAGCACATAGTCGAATAGCCCGGCTGAGAACCCGAAGCCCAGCTTCACTCCCAGTGCGTCCATCAGCACCATCGCGATGCCGGTGAGCACCGCGTGGACGAGGTAGAGTATGGGTGCGAGGAAGATGAAGGTGAATTCGATAGGCTCGGTGACGCCGGTGAGGAACGACGTGAGCGCAAGGCTGAGCAGCAGGCCACCCACGGCCTTGCGCCGTTCGGGCAGTGCATTGCGGTACATCGCAAGGCATGCGGCGGGCAGGCCGAACATCATCACCGGGAAGAAGCCCGACATGAACGCACCCGCAGTCGGGTCGCCGGCGAAGAAGCGCTTGATGTCGCCGGTCGCGCCGTTGAAGTCGCCGAGCAGGAACCAGGCGATGTTGTTGATGATGTGGTGCAGCCCGGTGATCAGCAGCAGCCGGTTGAGCAGGCCATAGAGGAACAGCCCGAACGGCCCGGCGCCGAGCACCCAGCGGCTGAGCGTATCGACACCCGCCTCGAACCACGGGAAGCCGACGCCGAAGAGCACTGCGCCGGCCAGCCCGGCAAGCCCCGCGACGATCGGCACGAAGCGGCGGCCGGCGAAGAAGGCGAGATAATCGGGCAGCCGGATGTTGGAGAAGCGATTGTAGAGCACGCCCGCGACGATGCCCGCGCAGATGCCGGCGGCGACGCTGAGCTTGCCGATCTCCTTGGCCCGCCACGCAGCCTGCTCGACGGCGGAGGCCGAAAGAACCTCGGGCGGAAGATGCAGCAGCACCTTCGCGCCCTCGACTGCGACGAGATAGGCGACCACGCCCGCAAGCGAGGCGGCACCGTGGTTCTCGCGCGCCAGGCCGACCGCGACGCCGGCCGCGAACAGCAATCCGAGATTGGAGAAGATCGCCTCGCCCGCCGCCGCGACGAATGGGATACCAAGCATATCGGCCTGCCCCAGCCGCAGCAAAAGCGCAGCAATCGGCAGCACCGCGATCGGCAGCATCAGCGCGCGGCCGAGCGGCTGCGCCTTGGCGAGGAGCGAAGCGGGTCGGAAAGTCATGCCAGCGCCTCGCGGGCGAGCGTGCGGACTTCGGCGGGAGACGAGGCATCGCACGCTTTCTCCGCCAGCGCAGTGCAGGATGCGATGTCGAGCCGACGGACGACTGCCTTGAGCCCGGGTATCGCCGCCGGAGTCGCCGAAAGCTCGGTGATGCCAAGACCGATCAGGATCGGCGCGGCGAGCGGATCGGAGGCAAGGCTGCCGCACACGCCGGCCCAGCGCCCCGCTTCACGGGCGCCCCTGCCAACTTCGCGGATCAGGCGGAGCACTGCGGGGTGCAGCGCGTCGATCCGCTGCGACACAGCGGCGTTCCCGCGATCGGCCGCGAGCGTGTACTGAGTCAGGTCGTTGGTCCCGATCGAGAGGAAATCGGCCTCGCGCGCGATCTGGCCGGCGAGCATCGCTGCAGCGGGCGTCTCGATCATCACTCCTAGTGGCACCGGCTCGACGATGCCCAGCACGGCACGCACTTCGTCGAGTATCGCGCGGACCGGGCGATAATCGCCCAGATCGGCGACCATCGGCAGCATGATCCGACACTGGCTGGCAGGTACGCCGCGCAGGATCGCGCGGAGCTGGAGCCGCATCAGGTCGGGCCGGGCGAGGCTGAGGCGCACGCCGCGCAGGCCCAGCGCCGGGTTCTCCTCGCCGCCCAGCGGCAGATAGGGCACCGGCTTGTCGCCGCCGATGTCGAGCGTGCGGACGATCAGCGGGCGCTCGCCCAGCGTGGCCGCGATCCGTGAATAGGTCTCGCGCTGCTCCTCCTCGTCGGGCGCGATGTCGCGGTCGAGGAACAGGAATTCGGTGCGCAGCAGGCCGCATCCTTCGGCGCCGGCAGCGACGGCGGCGGCGGCGTCGGTCACCGAGCCGAGGTTGGCGAATATTTCGATGCGCGTTCCGTCGGCCATGCGGCAGGGTGTATGTGCGTCGGCGGAGTCGCGTGCCCGGCGCTCGCGCGTGGCAAACAGCTTTTTGCTGGCGTGCGAGAGCGCATCCGGACTCGGATCGACCATGATCGTGGCAACATCGGCGTCGAGAATGACCGGCGTCCCCTCGGCGATCGACAACACCTCCTCGCCCGCCGCCACCACCATCGGAATGCCGGCCGAGGCAGCGAGGATCGCGACATGCGATGTCGGGCCACCCGCGGCGGTGCAGACCCCGGCGAGATTGGCGGTGTCGAGCGCGAGGAATTGCGAGGGCAGCAGATCCTCGGCGATCAGGATCGTGCCGGGGCGCAGCGTGGGGACGCTGGCGCCTGACGTACCGAGCAACGCGGCGACGACCTGGCGTTCGAGATCGACCAGATCGGCGACGCGCTCCATCAGCAGCGCATCGCCGGTCGCGCGGATAGCAGTGGCGGCCTGCGCGGTCGCGGCGCGCCACGCGAAGGCCGCGCTGCGTCCGGCGGCGATTTGCTCACCTGCTGCGCGCAGCAGTTCGGGATCGGCGAGCAGCGCGCGATGCGCCTCGGCGATCTCGGCGGCAGCGCCGCGAGCGCCCGCCAGTCCACTGGAAAGTTCGTCGAGCGCCGCATCCAGCGACGCGCGTTCTGCATAAGCGCCGGTGCCGTCCTGCGGCACGTCCTGATCGAGGGCCCTTAGTTGCAGCGCCTGACCGATGGCGAGGCCGGGCGATGCGCAGACCGGCCCGTGCGCGCGGACGACGGGTGCTGCCGGCGCTGCCGAAACCGCTTCGCCGAGACCTGACAGGATCAGATCGGCGACCGTGTCGACCGCGGCACGTGCATCGGCACCAGTGCCGATGATGCGGACCTTGCTCCCCGAGGCGATGCCGAGCCCGAGCAGTGCGACGGTGCTGCGCGCATTCGCCCGCTTGTCGCCTGATGCAAGTTCGGTTGCGGCGACGAATGGCCGCAATGCCGCAGCGATCCGTGCTGCCGGGCGCGCATGGATGCCGTGCGGCGCGGTGACGGTTACCTCGCGTTCGAAGCGCTCCTCGATAGCAGCCTTGCGACTCGCCTCGTGCCGCGTGCCGCCTGAAATGTACGCGACCGGTGTGCCGGCCTCGACCCGGCGGCCAGTCGCCTCCAGCGTTAGGACATAGCCGTCGCTGGCGAGTACCACCGGTGTGATCAGGGCCTTCGCACCCTCAGCGACGGCATCGAAATCGAACGCGATCAGCGGGTCGCCGGGGGCGACGCGTTGGCCCACGCGAACTTTGGCTTCGAAGCCCTCGCCACCGAGCGCGACCGTTTCGAGGCCAATGTGGAGGAGCAGCTCGGCGCCATTGTCCAGCCGCAGCGTCACGGCGTGCGCGGTAGCGGGGATCGAGAGGATTTCGCCCGCCGCAGGTGCGCGGAGCACGCCCTCGACGGGATCGACCGCGAAGCCGTCACCCATCATCCGCTCGGCGAATACCGCGTCGGGCACGGCGTCGAGCGATGCAAGCCAACCGGCTAACGGCGCGACCAGCGTGATCGTGCCTGCAATCACGCCGCTCACTGGGCAGACTCCCCGGCTGCGCATGCGGCGCTGAGCGCCAGGAACGATCGAGGAAAGAAAATCAAGCGCGGCTCCCGACGATGATCCGACGAGCTTAGGCGGTTTCGCGCCCGGCTCAATCGGCTGCTTTCCACTCGCTCAGGCGGGAACGGGCGGCGGAGAAACGCGTGTCTCCGCCACCCGAACCGCCCTACTGCAGCGTCAGAAGTTGACGTTGACCGAGGCGAGTGCCCGGCGGCCAGTGCGATAGACCCCGCGCGGCAGGCGCGGCGTGTTGGCATAGGCGTAATATTCGCTGTCGGTGAGGTTCATCCCAGAGATGGTCAGGCCGATATTCTGGGTGATGTTGTAGGTCGCCGAGACATCGACGTTCGCGGTATCGCGGACGTACATCTGGTCACCGCGATCAATGCCAGTGAAGTATTTCGACCGCCAGGTATAAGTCCCGCGGATCGAGACCGGGCCAGCCTCGAAGAACGGGCTCAGACTAGCTTGATGCCGCGAATTGAACGGCAAGTCTGCCCCACTATCGGCTTTGCCGTCGGAGTAGGTGTAGTTTGCGAGGAGGCCGAAGCCGTAGGGAAGGTTCTGCTGATAGGCGATTGCGAAGCCCTTCACCTGCGCCGAACCGGCATTGAACGGACGGCTGATGTCGTAGTTGGTGACGATCCCGAGCGACGTGTTGAAATGGCTTTCAACCCCAGTGCGCTGGAGGATGTAATTGGTGACGTTCTTGTAGAACAGCTCGGCGGCGAGGATAGCGCGCGGCGCGAAATACCATTCAAGCGAGGCATTGAAATTGTCCGATTCATACGGATCGAGATCGGGATTGCCCCCGCCGCCGGTGAGGATCTGGTCCGACAGCCAGAAATAATTGGTCATGTCGGCATAGTTGGGCCGCGAGATCACCTGCGTCGCGGCGAAGCGGAAGATAAGGTCCTGCTTGAGACCGATCGCGATGTTGATCGTCGGCAAGACCTTCTCATAGGTCTTGCTGGTGCTCTCCCAGGTCCAGTTGGCCTGCGTGCTGCACGTCGTGCCCGGAATGCAGACATAACCCGCGCTCTCGCTGGCGGTGTGCACATAGCGCGCGCCGATATTGCCGTGCAGCGCACCCTGTTCGAAATCGATCTGGGCATAGGCGGCGTGGATGTCCTCGGTCACGTCCCAATTGCCCGCGGTGAACTCAGCCGCGGCGAATTGCGACGGCGTCGGCACCGCCCCGCCACCGGGCACCCAGCTGCCGCCCTGGACGTAATCGACCATCGACTCGCCGTTGATCTTGAAGCGGCCGGTCATCTGGTCGTTCACGCCATTGAAGCCGCGCAGATAATTGTCGCTCACCTGGCTGGTATCAAACAGCGATGCGGCAGCATTGACGCCTGCGACGGTGACGCCGGCATAACGCTGACCAGTCTCGTGGCGGCGGTATTTATAGCCGAGCTGCAGGCTCTTGAGGCTGCCGTCGAACTTGAACTTGAGGTCGGCCTGACCGTAGCGCTCCTTGTCGGTGGTCGGCTTCTCGACGAGATTGCCGCTCCAGCCCGGATCGGTCGCAAAGGCCGCGGGATTGCCGAGCACGTTGGTGCTGTAGCTGATCGTTCCAGGGCTGCCGGGCGCGCCGCTGATATCGACGGTGTAATTGGCCCAGTTCAGGAATTCGAGGAACACCTGCTTCTTGGTGCCGCCATCGGCGTCGGACATGCCGCCTTCGACATTCAGGTTCCAGTTCACGCCTTCCCAGCCGATCTGGCCGTGCCACGTCTCGGAATGCATCTCGGCGACGCGATACTGCGCGTCGAGCACCGAGAGCGCGTTGGTGAACGACGCCTGGGTGACGATGCCATCCTGCACCTGCAAGCCGTTCAGCGCGCCGGCGCTATTCCAGGTGTTGCCCGGGAAGGCGTACATCGACTGGTTGAGGTTGTCATAGGTCGCATCGATGCGGAGATAATCGACGCCGACCGTGAGCTCGGGCACCGGCTTCCACTGCGCCGCCGCCGAATAGGTCAGCCGTTCGCGGCCCTGCTCGAAATACGACGTGCCGAATGCGTTGGGGAACACCGCATCGGGATTGGCGGCGAGCGTGGTCGCGCAGGTGCCGGTGCAATTGCCTGTGGTGATCGAGCTGGTGCCGGCGTCGTTTTGCCCGTTCCAGAAGTCCGCGGTGATCGTGCCATAGGCTTCGAGACCGTCGCGGCGGAGCCGGTCCTTGGCACGCTGGAACGAGGCGAGCAGGCCGATCGTACCCGCTTCGTTGCGCCAGCTGACCAACGCAGAGCCCTGCACGTCGCCCTTTTCCGAGCGATCGTTATAGAGGTAGCCAAGCGTGCCGGCGACAGTGAACGGCTTGAGGTCGAGCGGCTTGCGCGTGATGACGTTGACCGTGCCGCCGATCGAACCTTCATCGATCCGCGCTTCGGCCGACTTGTACACGTCGACCCGGCTGACCAGCTGCGGCGCGAGCAGCGCGTAGTTGAAGGTTCGGCCCGGCGAATCGAGGATGAACCAGTCGGCCGACGCGACGGTCTGGCCATTGAGCAGCGTGCGGTTGAGCGCCGGGTCGGTGCCGAGGATCGAGACCTTCTCACCCTGGCCGAACTGTCGATCGACGGTGACGCCCGGAACCAGCGTCAGCGCTTCGGCGACGTTGGTATTGGGGAATTTGCCGACGTCCTCGGCCGATACGGAGTCGATGATCGAATTAGCGTTGCGCTTGTTCTCGATCGCCGCGGCGAGTGAGGCGCGATAGCCGGTGACGACGATGTCCTCACCTTCCTGCGCTTCGGCCGTAGCCGGCGCATCGTCTGCAGTCTGTGCGTGCGCGGCGCCCGTGAGCAGCGCGAACGCGCTGGCGGTGCCGACAAGAAGAGCCCGAATCCGCATGTCTCATCCCCTTAAGATGATTTATTGTGGCATGCCTTTTTTATACCAGTTGCATACCATTGAGCAGACCATCTGCCACGCCATTGCGACCGTCAAGAGGGAATCTTTCACAAATGTGACGAGAAGAGGCATTTTATGGCTGGCGTGTGGTATGATATTGGTATTAGTGTTGCTTCTGTCGCACACAAGCCCAATGGTGGGAGCCAAGATGCCGCTGCTGGCCGAAAAGATACGTCCTCTTGATGGAGCCGGTGGCGGGCCGCTGTACCGCCGGCTGGAAGACGCCCTGCGCGATGCGCTGCGCGATCAGGTGCTCAAGCCTAACGAGGCGTTGCCCGCGGAACGCGATCTGGCCGCCGACCTCTCGGTCTCGCGCATCACGTTGCGCAAGGCGCTCGACACACTGGTCAACGAAGGCCTGCTGGTCCGCCGCCAGGGCGCAGGCACTTTCGTCGCCGGGCGCGTCGAGAAGCAGTTCGCCAAGCTCTCCTCCTTCTCCGAGGACATGGCCGCACGCGGACGGACGGTGCGCAGCGAATGGCTCGGCCGCTCCTCGGGCGCGGTGACGCCCGACGAGTCGCTTACGCTGGGCCTGAGCCCGGGCACCCCGGTCTATCGCTTCAACCGCATCCGCTTTGCCGACGATACGCCGATGGCGATCGAATATTCGACCATTCCCGGCTTCGGGCTGGACGGCGAGGAAGGCGTGGGCGCATCGCTCTACGCCGCGCTGGAAGCGAGCGGCAATCGGCCGGTACGCGCACTCCAGCGGCTGCGCGCCGTGCTGTTCGACGCGGCGCAGGCCGAATTGCTGGGGATCGAGGCGGGCGCGCCGGGGCTGTATATCGAGCGCCGCGGCTTCCTGGCCGATGGCCGGGTGATCGAAGCGACGCAGAGCTGGTATCGCGGCGACGCCTATGACTTCGTCGCCGAACTCGACACGCGAGGCTGATCCAGTGACGAGCCCTGAAACGACGAAGATGTTCCAAGAAGCCGGCGAGGCCGCGGCGGTGGTGCGCCGCCAGCTGACCGCCAACCAGAGCGCAGTCACCGCGCTCGCCGCGCAGCTTCGCGCCGAATCGCCGCGCGGTGTTCTCACCTGTGCGCGCGGCAGCTCTGACCATGCCGCGACGTTCGGCAAATATCTGATCGAGACGCGGCTGGGCGTGCTGACCACTTCGGCAGCGCCTTCGATCTCGTCGGTCTACGGCGCGTCGGCCAAGCTTGCCGGCATGTTGGCGATAGGCATCTCGCAATCGGGCAAGAGCCCCGATATTCTCTCGGCGATGCGCGCGGCCAAGGCAGGCGGCGCCCGCACGGTGGCATTGGTCAACACCGCCGATTCGCCGCTGGCGAATGAAGTCGACACCTTCCTGCCGCTCCATGCCGGCGCGGAACTCAGCGTCGCGGCAAGCAAATCCTACATCGCCAGCCTGGCCGCCTTGCTGCACCTGGCCGGCGAATGGGCCGGTGACGGCGAGCTGCTCGAAGCGCTTCACGGCGCCCCTGCCCTGCTCGAACAGGCATGGACGGCGGACTGGTCGCCGATGGTCGAGCGGCTGGAGCGGGCGCAGGGGCTGTACGTCATCGGCCGTGGCCTGGGCTTCGGCATCGCCCAGGAGGCAGCGCTCAAGTTCAAGGAGACCTGTGGACTCCATGCCGAAGCGTTCAGCGCCGCCGAAGTCCGCCACGGGCCGATGGCGCTGGTCGGGCGCGATTTTCCGCTGCTCGTGTTCCGCCAGGGCGACGAGACTGCCGATGGAGTCGACGAGCTGGTCGCAGAAGTGCTCGCCCGCGGCGGCGACGTGCTGGTGAGCGGCGGCGACGTGCCCGGCGCGGTGCAGCTACCGCATCCGACTGCGCATCCGGCGATCGAGCCGATGCTGCAGGTCCAGGCATTCTACCGTGCCGTCAACGCACTCTCGCTGCGCCGTGGCTTCGACCCCGACCGGCCACCCCTGCTCGCCAAGGTCACCGAAACCGTCTGATGGTCGCAGCGCTGGTCAATGGCCGCGTGCTTCGCGACGGCGCCCTTCGCGATGGCGAGGCGGTGCTGCTGGAGGGCGAGCGGATCGCCGCCATCGTGCCGTTGGAGGAAGTGCCGGTGGGTGCGGCGCGCCACGATCTTAAGGGTGCGATGCTGCTTCCCGGCTTCATCGACACCCAGGTCAACGGCGGCGGCGGCGTGCTGTTCAACGATTCGCCGACTGTCGAGGGGATCGCCGCGATCGGCGCGGCGCATCGCCGCTTCGGCACCACCGGCTTCCTCCCGACGCTGATCAGCGACGATCTCGACGTGATCCGGCGCGCGATCGCCGCCGTGGATGCGGCGATCGATGCGGGCGTACCGGGCGTGCTGGGCATCCATATCGAGGGCCCGTTCCTCAACGTCGAGCGACGCGGCATCCATCGTTCGGACAAGATCCGATCGCTCGACGACGAAGGCTTCGCGGTGCTGACCTCGCTTCGGCGCGGGCGGACGCTGGTGACGCTGGCGCCCGAGCGGACCACCCCCGCGACGATTCGCCGGCTGGTCGATGCCGGGCTGATCGTCGCGGCGGGTCACAGCAACGCCAGCTATGCGCAGTCTATCGCCGCAGTGGAGGCCGGAGTCACCGGCATCACCCATTTGTTCAATGCGATGTCGCCGCTCACCTCGCGCGCGCCCGGCCTCACCGGTGCGGCGCTGGAGCGGCCCGAACTCATTTGCGGGATCATCGTCGACGGGCATCATGTCAACCCGACCACGCTCAAGATCGCACTGTGCTGCAAGGCGCCCGAGGGGCTGATGCTGGTGACCGACGCGATGCCGTCGGTGGGCAGCGATGCCGACAGCTTCATGCTGCAGGGCCGCCGCATCGATGTCCGCGACGGGATCTGCAGGGATGCCGACGGAACGCTGGCCGGATCGCATCTCGACATGGCCGCCGCAGTCGCCAACAGCGTCGCGATGCTGGGGGTCTCGATCGAAGCCGCGGCGTGCATGGCCGCGCAGGCACCCGCGGCGTTTCTCGGTCTGCAGGGTAGTGTCGGCACGATCGCCCCGGGCTACCGCGCCGATCTGGTCGCGCTGGATGCGACCTTCGCAGTGATCGGCACCTGGATCAGCGGCGCTCGCGCAACGCCGCCTTGAGCTGTTCTGGCGTGAAGGGCTTGTCGAGGATGCGGACGCCTGCGCTTTCCGAGGCATTGAGGTCGGCCTGGGCATAGCCGGTGATGATGAGCGCGGGGAAATCGGTGCGCTCGTTGCGGACCTGACGCACAAGCTCGGCACCCGACATGCGCGGCATCGCATAGTCGGTGATCAGCAAGTCGAAGCCCGCGGGATCCTTGCGGAACAAGTCGAGCGCCTGCGCGCCCTCGGTCACGTGCTGCACCGTGTGGCCGAGATCCTCGAGCAGCGCCGCAGTGACGGTGCGGACGCCGTCATGGTCGTCGACCAGCAGGATCCGCATCGCCGCGACTGCGACGTCCGCCAGATCCTCGGCGATGGCCGGCGCCGCGCCGGGTTCGGGATCGGGTGCGCGGGGTAGCCAGATCTCGACACAGGTGCCGCTGCCGAGCTCGCTGTCGACGCGAACCTCGCCGCCCGATTGCTGCGCGAAGCCATAGACCATGCTGAGCCCCAGCCCGGTGCCCTTGCCCACCGGCTTGGTGGTGAAGAAGGGTTCGAGCACCTGCTCGATCAGCTCGGGCGCGATCCCGCAACCGGTGTCGCCGACGCCGATCACGACATAATGGCCGGGCTTGAGGCCAGTGCGGCCGACCTGCTCGACGATCTCGCGATCCTCGGCGGCGACGGTGACGACGCCGCCTTCGGGCATCGCATCGCGCGCGTTGATGATCAGGTTCATCAGCGCGAGTTCGAGTTGCGCGGCGTCGGCGTAGACCGGCGAGAGATCGTCCGAGAGCTTCCAGCCGAGTTCGACCATCCCGCCCAGGGTGTGTGCGAGCAGGCTGGTGACGGACTGGGCGAGCCGCGGGATCTGGATCGATGCCGGCTCTAGCTTCTGGCGGCGGGCGAAGGCGAGCAGATGCTTGACCAGCTCGGCGCCCTGCTCGGCCGCGTGCTTGGTCATGCCGACGATCTTGGCCTGGTCATCGCTCAGCGGCACGCGCCGCTGGATCATGCCGAGTCCGCCGAGCACCGCGGCGAGCAAGTTGTTGAAGTCGTGCGCGATGCCACCAGTCAGCTGGCCGATCGCGTCCATCTTGCGTGCCTGGGTGAGCTGGCTTTCCAGTTCCTTGCGTTCGGTGACGTCAAGCAGCGTGCCGGCAAACTCGACCGGATTGCCGAAGGAATCGCGCAACAGCACCGCCTGGTCGAGGAAATGCTTGTATTGGCCATCGGCGCATTGCCAGCGATACTCGACGGCGAGCGCCTCGCCCGACCGGCGTGCGCCGAGCGCTTCGAGCGCACGTTCGCGGTCCTCGGGATGCAGCCGGTCGGCCCAGAGCGCCGGGGCATTCTGGATCTCCTCGAACGCATAGCCGGTGACCGCTTGGAAATTGCCGCTGACGAACTTCGGGATGCGTGGATCGGCGTCGACTTCCTCAAGGTAGAGCACGATCGGAAGCGACTCGATGATCGCCGCCTGGCGCTGCTCGGCGAGGCGCAATTCCTGCTCGACGCGCAGCCGCTCGGCATTGGCGCGCAGGTTCGCGTCGAGCAGTGCCTGCTCCTGCCGCGCCTTGCGCTGGATTTCGCGCGTCATCAGGAACAGGTCGACGAACACTGCCACCTTCGAGCGGATGACCACCGGCTCGACCGGCTTGAACACATAGTCCACGGCACCCATCGAATAGCCGCGCAGGAGATGCTCGCTCTCCTTGTTTACGGCGGAGAGGAAGACGATCGGCACGCGCTTGGTCTGCTCGCGCGATCGGATCATCTGCGCGGTCTCATAACCGTCGATGCCGGGCATGTAGACGTCGAGCAGGATCACTGCGAATTCGGTACGGAGCAGCTGGCGCAGCGCTTCCTCGCCCGAATTGGCGACGACGACTTCGGCGACGTCCTCGAGCACGTTGGCGATCGCGAGCAGGTTGCGCTCGTCATCATCGACGACGAGCACCTTGGCGCGATCCTCGATGATTTCTGCGTCTGCCACCAATATCGCCTCGGCTATCGTCGCGGTTCGGGTCGACGGGATCTTCGCACGCATCCGCACCTCAGTTCCGCTCGGCCACGATCAGTCCGCCGCCTTGCGAGGCGTCGCGCGACCGGGCGATCCAGACACGCAGCAAGGCTAGCAGCAAATCGATGTCCACCGGCTTGGCGATATAGTCCGATGCGCCTGCGTCGAGGCATTTCTGCCGATCGCCCTTCATCGCCTTCGCCGTCACGGCGATCAGCGGCAGATCGGCGAGCTGGGCGCGCCGGCGGATTTGCTGCATCGTCTCATAGCCGTCCATCTCAGGCATCATGATGTCGATCAGCGCGATGTCGATCCCCGGCGTCTGCTCCAAGATCACGATGCCGTCACGGCCGCCCTCAGCATGGAGTACCTCGACGCCATAGCTCTCCAGCACGCTGGTCAGCGAATAGATGTTACGGATGTCGTCGTCGACGATGAGGATCTTGGCATCGGCAAGCTCGGGCACTGCGCGGGCGGCCTGGATGACCTGATCGGTCTGTTCCGGCACGAGATCGACAACTGCGGGGTGCGCGGCGATGCGATCGGCCAATTCCTGGAACACGGCGGCCAGCGCATCCTTGTCCGCGGGCTTCTCGGTCACTCCAAACGCGCCGAGATCGAGTGCCTGCGCGACCTTGTCCGCGCCCGAGATGACGTGGATCGGGACATGGCGGGTCTGCGGGTCGTGCTTGAGCAGATCGAGCAGCACGAAACCGTCGATGTCGGAGAGCCCGAGATCGAGCGTGATCGCGTGCGGCTGGAGCTTGCGCACCATCGCCAGCGTGCCCGCGCCGGCGCCCGAGACCACACCCTTGAGCCCCGCCCCGCGCGCGATATCGAGCAGGATCGAAGCGAAGGTGGGGTCGTCCTCGACGATCAGCACGAAGGTCTCGCCGGCGAGATTGTCGCGATCGTCGCTCAGGTCGAACGCGCCTGCGCTTGGCAATGCGCTGGGCACCATCGCCCCGCTATTGTCGTAGCGTGCGGGCGTGCCGAGCTGGCCGATCTGCGTCGGCGCGATCGCCTGGAGCGGGACGAACAAGGTGAAGGTCGAGCCCTCGCCCGGCTTCGAGCGAACCTGGAGCTCGCCGCCGAGCAGCCGCGCGATCTCGCGGCTGATCGACAAGCCGAGACCCGTGCCGCCGTACTTGCGGCTGGTGGTGCCGTCGGCCTGCTGGAACGCCTCGAAGATCAGCTTCTGCTTGTCCTGCGGGATGCCGATTCCGGTATCGGTGACTGCGATCTCGACTGCGGTATCGACGCCACGCAGCACCGGATGGTTGGTGCTCCACCCCTTCGTCGCGGTCCGCACGGCGAGGGTGACGCTGCCATGGGCAGTGAATTTGAATGCGTTCGAGAGCAGATTGAGCACGATCTGCTGCAGGCGCTTCTCGTCGGTACGGATCGCAGCCGGCAGGCCCACGTCGAACTCGACGTTGAAGGCGAGGCTCTTGTCGGTCGCGAGCTGGCGGAAGGTGCGATCCATGTGCTGGCGCAGCGCCTGCATCGGCATCTCGCCGACTTCGATCGACACCGTGCCCGACTCGATCTTCGACAGATCGAGAATGTCGTTGATCAGGTTGAGCAGGTCCGAGCCGGCCGAATTGATCGTCCGCGCGAATTCGACCTGCTTGTCGTTGAGGTTGCCCTGCGGATTGTCCGACAGCAGCTTCGACAGGATCAGCAGCGAATTGAGCGGCGTACGCAGCTCGTGCGACATGTTGGCGAGGAATTCGGACTTGTATTTGGAGGTGAGCGCGAGCTGCTCGGCCTTCTCCTCCAACGCGCGACGCGCCATTTCGATTTCGAGGTTCTTGGCCTCGACCTGCTTCTTCTCGTTCTCGAGCAGCTGCGCCTTCTCCTGCAGCTCCTCGTTGGTGTTGTGCAGCTCTTCCTGCTTGGTGGTCAGCTCGGTCTGGCGTGCCTGCAGCTCCTGGGTCAGCAGCTGAGACTGTTTGAGCAGACCCTCGGTGCGCATCGTCGCGGCAATCGTATTGAGCACGATGCCGACCGATTCCATCAGCTGATCGAGGAAGCTTTGATGGGTCTCGTTGAACTCACTGAACGAGGCGAGTTCGATCACCGCCTTCACTTCATCCTCGAACAAGGCGGGCAGGATCGTAACATTGGCCGGCGCGGCCTGGCCCAGCCCCGAGCCGATCCGGAGGAAATCGCCGGGGACGTTTTCGAGCAGGATCGGGCGCTTGTCCGCCGCCGCCTGCCCGACCAGCCCCTCACGTAACGCGAACTTAGCCTTGAGCGCGTCCTTGCTCTCGGCGCCATAGCTCGCCGCCAGCTCCAGGACGGTGTCATCCGCTTCGCGGGTGGTGACGTAGAACACGCCATATTGCGCATTCACCAGCGGCGCGAGCTCGGACATGATAAGGTTCGAGACAGTGGTGAGATCGCGCTCGCCCTGCAGCATCCGGCTGAAGCGCGCGAGATTGGTCTTGAGCCAGTCCTGCTCCGCATTCTTCAAGGTCTGATCCTTGAGGTTGCGGATCATCTCGTTGATGTTGTCCTTGAGCGCGGCCATCTCGCCCGAGGCCTCCACTGCGATCGAGCGGGTGAGATCGCCCTTGGTCACCGCGGTCGCCACGTCTGCGATCGAGCGCACCTGATTGGTCAGGTTCGCCGCGAGCTGATTGACGTTATCGGTGAGATCGCGCCACAGGCCGGCAGCCCCCGGCACGCGCGCCTGCCCGCCCAGCCGGCCCTCGATGCCCACTTCGCGGGCCATGTTGGTCACCTGGTCGCCGAAGGTCGAGAGCGTATCGATCATGAAGTTGATCGTCTCGGCCAGCGCCGCGATCTCGCCCTTGGCGTCCACGGTCAGCTTGCGCTTGAGATTGCCCTGCGCCACCGCGGTGACCACGTCCGCGATACCGCGCACCTGATTGGTCAGGTTGGTCGCCATCAGGTTGACGTTGTCGGTGAGATCCTTCCACGTGCCGCCGACGCCCGGCACCTGCGCCTGTCCGCCGAGCTTGCCCTCGGTGCCCACCTCGCGCGCCACGCGCGTCACTTCCGACGCGAAGCCGTTGAGCTGGTCCACCATCGTGTTGATGGTGTCCTTGAGCTCCAGAATTTCGCCCTTCACGTCGACGGTGATCTTCTTGGAAAGGTCGCCCTTCGCCACTGCGGTCGTCACGTCGGCGATATTGCGGACCTGACCGGTGAGGTTCGCCGCCATCAAGTTCACATTGTCGGTGAGATCGGCCCAGGTGCCCGCGACGCCACGCACCTGCGCCTGTCCGCCGAGCTTGCCCTCCGTGCCCACTTCGCGCGCCACGCGCGTCACTTCCGATGCGAAGCCGTTGAGCTGGTCCACCATCGTATTGATGGTGTTCTTGAGCTCAAGAATCTCGCCCTTCACGTCGACGGTGATCTTCTTGGACAAATCGCCCAGCGCCACCGCGGTGGTCACTTCGGCGATGTTGCGGACCTGGCCGGTGAGGTTCGCGGCGAGATCGTTGACGTTGTCGGTCAGATCCTTCCAAGTGCCGCCGACGCCCTCGACCTTGGCCTGCCCGCCGAGCTTGCCTTCCGAGCCCACTTCGCGCGCCACGCGCGTCACTTCCGACGCGAAGGAATTGAGCTGATCGACCATCGTGTTGATCGTGTTCTTGAGCTCGAGAATCTCGCCCTTCACGTCGACGGTGATCTTCTTCGACAAGTCGCCCTTCGCCACCGCGGTGGTCACCTCGGCGATGTTACGGACTTGGCCGGTCAGATTGCCCGCCATCAGGTTGACGTTGTCAGTGAGATCCTTCCACGTGCCGGCGACGCCCTCGACCTGTGCCTGTCCGCCGAGTTTGCCCTCCGAGCCTACTTCGCGCGCCACGCGCGTCACTTCGGAGGCGAAGCCGTTGAGCTGGTCCACCATCACGTTGATCGTGTTCTTGAGCTCAAGAATCTCGCCGCGCACCTCAACGGTGATCTTCCTCGACAAGTCGCCTTTCGCGACCGCGGTGGTCACGTCGGCGATGTTGCGGACCTGGCCGGTGAGGTTCGCCGCCATCAGATTGACGTTGTCGGTAAGGTCCTTCCACGTGCCGCCGACGCCCGGCACCTGCGCCTGTCCGCCGAGCTTGCCCTCGGTGCCGACCTCGCGCGCCACGCGCGTCACTTCCGAGGCGAAACCGTTGAGCTGGTCGACCATCACGTTGATGGTGTTCTTGAGCTCAAGGATCTCGCCCTTCACGTCGACGGTGATCTTCTTCGACAAGTCGCCCGATGCCACCGCGGTGGTCACTTCAGCGATGTTGCGCACCTGGCCAGTCAGATTGTCGGCCATCAGGTTGACGTTGTCGGTGAGATCCTTCCACGTGCCCGCGACGCCCGGCACCTGCGCCTGTCCGCCGAGCTTGCCCTCGGTGCCCACTTCGCGCGCCACGCGGGTCACTTCGGATGCGAAGCCGTTGAGCTGGTCCACCATCACGTTGATGGTGTTCTTGAGCTCCAGAATCTCGCCCTTCACGTCGACGGTGATCTTCTTGGACAAGTCGCCCGACGCCACCGCGGTGGTCACTTCGGCGATGTTGCGCACCTGACCGGTGAGGTTGTCGGCCATCAGGTTGACGTTGTCGGTGAGATCCTTCCACGTGCCGGCGACGCCTTCCACGCGCGCCTGACCGCCGAGCTTGCCCTCGGTGCCGACCTCGCGCGCCACGCGCGTCACTTCCGATGCGAACGAATTGAGCTGATCCACCATGGTATTGATGGTGTTCTTCAGCTCGAGGATCTCGCCCTTAACTTCAACGGTGATCTTCTTCGACAAGTCGCCCGATGCCACTGCAGTCGTCACCTCGGCGATGTTGCGCACCTGCCCCGTAAGGTTGGTCGCCATCGCGTTGACGTTGTCGGTCAAATCCTTCCACGTGCCGGCGACGCCCTTCACCTTGGCCTGCCCGCCCAGCTTGCCCTCGGTGCCGACTTCGCGCGCCACGCGCGTCACTTCGGACGCGAACGAAGCGAGCTGCTCGACCATCGTGTTGACGACCTTGCCGATGCGAAGGAATTCGCCGCGGAGAGGCCGGCCGTCGATCTCGACCGTCATCGATTGCGACAGGTCGCCCTTGGCCACCGCGCCGATGACGCGCGCGACTTCGGCGGTCGGCTGGACCATGTCCTCGATCAGCTCGTTGACCGAGCGGAGCTTGGCTTCCCAGCCCCCGGTGGCGCCGCGGACATGGCCCCGCTGGGTGATCTTGCCTTCCTTGCCGACGACGCGCGACAGGCGCTCATATTCGCTGGTCATCGCCTCTTCCATGGCGACGACTTCGTTGAACAGCGACGCTATCTCGCCATCGGTCCCGTGCAGGTCGTCGGGCAATCGGACAGAGAAATCACCCCGGCGAAAGCTGCGGAGTGCGGCTACGAGTTGACGGCGATCGAGCGTGTCGCGAGGCAGTTCGGCGTTCACCTGGCACTCCTGGTATGTGTTCCCCCGCCCCGAGAAATGCTGAACGGCCCCCCGGCCTGACGCCAGCATAGCAACAGCAGCGCTGTAGGAAAAGTGAACGCGCGCATGGTTTTGAAGCGATTGCGGCATTTCACCGAAACGGTAGGAATGGCGCGAAACGTGGGGGAAACAACCGGATGACAGACGGCGCGCAGGATGCCGGGCAAACAAGAGCTCTCCAGTTTCATTCGCGCCACATTCCGCTCGGTCTGGGCGCTCGAACTGCTGTGCTTCCTAAAGACGAACCACGATCGGGCATGGTCGCAGGCCGAACTGGTCACAGCACTTCGGGGCAGCGATCTGGTCGTGTCGCAAAGCGTCGAGTCGCTGCTCGCCGCGGGGCTGGTGGTGATCGAAGCCGGCGAGCTGGTGCGCTATCAGCCGACGTCCGAGGCGGTCGACAAGCTCGCGACCGCTACGGAATCGCTCTACGCGGCGCGGCCCGACGCAGTGCGGCGCATGATCGTCGCGGCCACGCCATCGGGCCTCACCAGCTTCGCCGACGCGTTCAAGCTGTGGAGGGACTGAATTGACTGCCTGGTTCGCGCCGGTCGTCTATCTGCTCTGCTTTGCGACCAGTGCGGCGTGTACGCTGCTGCTCGCGCGCAGCTATCGCCGCAGCGGCATGCGATTGCTGCTGTGGAGCGCCTCGTGCTTTGGCCTGCTCGCCGCGAACAACCTGTTCGTGATCGTCGACCTGCTGCTGATCCGTTCGATCGATTTCGGGCTGGTGCGCCAGTTCCTGTCGCTGGCGGCGGTGGCCGTGCTGCTGCTCGGTTTTATCTGGGACATGGAGCAGGACGCGTGACGCTCACTGCCTTCCTTTCGGGCGCGATCACGCTGGGCTTCGCGACTGCGGCGCTGTTCTTCCTGCGCTTCTGGCGCGACACGCGCGACGAGCTGTTCCTGGCCTTCGCTGCCGCCTTCCTGCTGCTCGGCTTCGGCCAGGCGATCCTGGCGCTGGGCGGCATTCCCGACGAGCAGCGCAGCTGGGTCTATCTGGTCCGGCTGGTCGCGTTCCTGATCATCCTCTACGCGATCCTCCGCAAGAACCGCGCCGTGTAGGGCAGGTTCAGGCGGCTTCGGCCTCCACCCCGCCGCCCAGCGCCACCTGCTCGACCCAGCAATCGACCTGCCCGGCGATCTTGCTGAGCAGGCCGGCATGATAATGGGTGACGTCGGCCATCTCGTCGTCACGCTCGATCAGGTGCGCGAGGTCGAGCACCCAGAGATGCTCCGGATTTTCGCGCGCCGCGCGGCGCCAAAGCGCGTTGAAGAAATGCGTGCGCTCGCGGGTGTGGTTGAGCCCGGGGCGATATTTGTCCTCGGGCGCATCCTCGGGCGGCAACACCACCAGCATGCGCAGCCCGCGCTCGATCAGCAGGGTGCAGGTCCGGATCACGCAGGTCTGGTAGACGCCGCGTTCGAGCAAATGCCATTGGCCCGGCCAGCGCACGTCGAGATAATCGACCGTCGCGCCGTAAACCAGGAACGGCGGGAAATGCTGCTCGGCATAGCTGCCGTCCATCATCATCCGCAGCGCGAACAGCCGGGGATCATTGTCGAATTCGGTCACCGCCCGGAAGCGGCTGAAATGCGCGATCCCGCCGGATTGGCAATCAAACATGACTCGGATCGCCGGTTCCGCGGCGACGGGCAGCTGCTCGGCAAGCAACTGGGCGCGGATCTGCGCGTCGTGGAAGCTGCAATCCTCGATCCAGTCGGGCGCGGTGCGGCTGAAGCGGCCGTCCCAGGCGCTGGTATCGATTTCTGGCCAGTTCGCGCGCACCTTGGCCAGGGCATATTCCTCGATCCCCATGTGCATCACGCGGCACGAGAAGGTGAAATGGACAAGCCGCCCGGCCCTGCGATCGACCATCACGAAGCCGACCAGCCCGTAGCGGCCGTAGTTATCCCAGGCGAAGATCGACCAGCTGTCGAAGCCGACCAGGTCGATGATGTCGCGCTCGAGCGCGGCCTGCTCGACGCGCAAGCCAGTATAGTTGAGCTGGTTCGATCGGTTGATCAGTTCGGCAATACGCGGCGCGAAATCGAGATTGTCCATCATGTGCGGCGCACAGGCGCGGATGCCGCACGACCGCAGGAAATCCTCGTTGGACAGAGTGGTCGCGGCGGCACGGTCGCGTTTTTTTCGTTCAAGCATGCGATAGTCGTCGAGCCGGCTGCGCGTGCCGGTCTGGAGCGCGAGCAGGCCGGCGAGCTGGTCGTCGGCATCGGCGCGGGTAATGTCGAGCGTCTGGATCTCGGGCAGAAAGTGGCGGACTTCGGCGAGGTTCAGCGCGTTGTCGTCGACGAACAGCACATTGGCGGGGCGCAGCTGCATGTCCTCGACGATCGCCTGGATCGCTGCGGGCTTGGGCGCGAAGGCGATATGCGGGAACACGAACTCGTCCCACAGGCCAAGCCCGACAAGCATCGCCTTCGCCGTTTCGAAATCGTTCTTCGAGCAGATCGAGGAGACCACGCCCTTCGCGTTGAACGCGCGGACGAATTCGGCACGATGCGCGTGCAGCGCGACCGCATCGCCGTCGGCGAGTGTGCCGCGCCACAACGTATCGTCGAGGTCCCAGATGATGAGCTTGATCGGTGCCGTCCACATCCCCTTATTGTAGGACGTGCGCGCGCTCTCCGGGCGGAAGCACTAGAGCAGCCCCTGCTCGCGATACCAGGCGGCGGTCGCAGCGAGCCCGGCATGCGTCTCGACTTGCGGGCGCCAGAGATCGGCGGGCGGGCGGCGGGACGCGTCGATCACCCAATCCTCATGGCAGAAATAGGCGACGCGGTCAGGCGTCAGCTTGGCTCGCTTGCCGCGCACCAGCCGGTCGAGATGCGCGCCTGCCATCATCAGCGGCCGCGGTAGCGCGATCGCGGCAACGCGCTTGCCGGTCGCAGTGCCGATCGCGCGTCCGAATTCCCTGTGGCTCCAGCCATTTTCACGGCCGTCGTCGCAATCATAGCTGCGCCCGCCGTTCCCGCCATTGGCGAGCGCGAGCAACAGCCGGCCGAGGTCACCGACTTCGATCACGGACAGCCGTCCGCCGGGGGGCAGCAGCGCGATGCCGTTTCTCGCCAGACGGAACAGTTCGAGCATCTCCATGTCACCCGGGCCATAGATTGCCGGCGGCCGCACGATGCTGGTGTCGAGCAGCGAATGCGCGACCAGTTGCTCGGCTTCGGCCTTGGACCAGCCATAGGCGGACATATCGGGCTCACGCGCGGCGAGCGACGAGACATGGACGAATCGCTGCACTCCCGCACCCTCGGCAGCGGTGAGCATGTTGCGCGTACCCTCGATATTGCCGGCCGCGAAGCCGGCGCGGTCAGGCGCGTTCACGACCCCCGCGACATGGATCACCGCATCGGCGCCCTGGCAAAGCCGCGCCAGTGCCACCGTGTCGCCGAGATCGCCGGCGATCCAGTCGATATGCGCGCGCGCCGCCTGCTCGCGCCGGGTGAGCGCGCGAACGTGGTGCCCCGCTGCGGTGGCGAGCGCGATCAGCCGCGACCCGACGAACCCGGTGCCCCCGGTGATCGCGAGAACGCTCACAGCAGCGCCATATGGCTGCGATGCACCAGCGCCGAGCGCGGGGCGTAACCGAGGATCTCGGCATGCTCGTCGCTACGCCGCCCGACCAGACGCGCGGCATCATCGACCGGATATTCGGCCAGTCCACGCGCGAACGCCCTGCCGTCGGGTCCGGCGATCACCACAAGGTCGCCCCGCGCGAAATCGCCCTCGACGCGCGCTGCGCCGGCAGCGAGCAGGCTCTTGCCCGCTGTGAGCGCCTTCGCGGCACCGGCATCGACATGGATCGTACCTTTTGCCGTCAGCCCGCCCGCGAGCCACGCCTTGCGCGCAGGCGCCGACTTCTCGGCGACGAACAGCGTGTGCCGCGCATCGGCGGAAAGCGGCCGCTCGACTCGGCCCGAAGCGATAGCGAGATGCGCGCCGGCCGCATTGGCGATGCGTGCGGCGGCGATCTTCGAAACCATTCCGCCCGATCCCATGCCCGATGCCGAGCCCTTGTCCGCCATCGCCTCGATCGCCGCATCGATCCGCTCGACGCGATCGATATGCTGCGCACCCGGCAGCGCGGGATTGCGGTCATACAGGCCATCGACGTCGGACAGCAGGACCACGCCCTGCGCGCCCGCCGCCTGCGCCACGCGCGCCGCCAGCCTATCATTATCGCCGAAGCGGATTTCCTCGGTTGCGACGCTGTCATTCTCGTTAAGCACCGGCACCACGCCGAGTCCGAGCAGCCGATCGAGCGTCGCGGCGGCATTCAGATAGCGGCGCCGGTCCTCGAGATCGTCGAGCGTCACCAGCATCTGCGCCGCGGTCATGCCATTGGCGCCAAGCATCTCGGCCCAGACCTGCGACAGCGCGATCTGCCCGGTCGCAGCAGCGGCCTGCGCGTCCTCCAGGCTGGCGCGCCCGCCCTTGGCCAGCCCAAGCCGGCGCGCGCCCAACGCGATCGCACCGGAGGAGACCACCGCGACCTGCTGCCCCGCCCGCGTGCGATCGGCGATGTCCGCGGCGATCCCCGCCAGCCACGTCCGCCGCACGCTGCCATCAGGATCGACGAGCAGCGCCGAGCCAATCTTGACGATCAGCCGCGGACAGGAGGTGGGCGGGAACAGCGCCGCATGCATCTCAGACCGGCGACCACTCGATCGTGTCTTCGCCCTCGTCGTCGTCGCTTACTCTGGACGCCTCGGGGCCGATCGCTTCGAGCAGCTTGTCGAGCGCCCAGTCGACGCCCACGCCGCTCGCGCCGGAGATCGGGATCACCTGCGCGCCGCTGGCTTCCTCGAGCTCGGCCGAAAGCGCTGCGATCAGCTCGTCGTCGAGCGTGTCGATCTTGTTGAGCGCGACGACGACATGCTTGTCGGTGAGCCCGGCGCCGTAATTCTCCAGCTCGTCGCGGACGATGCGATAGCTTTCGGCGACGTCGGGATCATTAGCGTCGACCAGATGGAGCAGCACCCGGCAGCGTTCGATATGGCCGAGGAAGCGATCGCCGATCCCCGCCCCTTCCGCCGCGCCTTCGATCAGCCCGGGAATGTCGGCGACGACGAATTCGCGCTGCTTGTACCGCACGACTCCCAGCTGTGGCCGGGTGGTGGTGAAGGCATAGGCGCCGACCTTGGCCTGCGCATTGGTGACCCCGTTGATGAAGGTCGACTTGCCGGCATTGGGCAGCCCGACAAGGCCCGCATCGGCGAGCAGCTTGAGGCGGAGCCACACCCATGCCTCTTCATGCGGCCAGCCAGTGCCGTGCTGGCGCGGCGCGCGGTTGGTCGAGGTCTTGTAGCTGGCATTGCCGCGGCCGCCGTCGCCACCGCGCAGGAAGACGATGCGTTCGCCTTCCTTGGTGAGATCGGCGAGCAGCGTGCGGTCATCGTCGTCGCTGAGGACCTGGGTGCCGATCGGCACCTTGATCACCAGATCGTCGCCGCCACCACCGGTCCGGTTCGAGCCCGAGCCGCCATGCCCGCGCGGCGCGCGGAAATGCTGGGTGTAGCGGAAGTCGATCAGGGTATTGAGCCCTGCCACCGCCTCGAAGATGATGTCGCCGCCCTTGCCGCCATTGCCGCCGTCGGGGCCGCCATATTCGATGAACTTTTCGCGCCGGAAGCTTACCGCACCGGGTCCACCGGCGCCCGAGCGCACGAAAATCTTCGCCTGATCCAGAAAATGCATGGGGCGTCATATAGACGTTACCGCCAATCCGTCACCCCATCTCGGGCGCTCCGTCGTTTGGGGGTGGCGCATGGCGGAACCACGGGTATAGGCTCTTGCTTTACTGAGCGGCGCGTCTCGCGTCGGCCACGACGGAGCAGGCACTCGCCACCTTCATGAATTCGATCGATCGCTACATGGCGCGGCTGATCGCGGTTCCGTTGATCTCGACGTTGTTGATCGCGGCGATGCTGCTTGTGCTCGACCGCATGCTGCGGCTGTTCGACTTCGTCGCGACCGAAGGCGGCCCGGTCAGCGTCGTCTGGCGGATGCTCGCCAATCTGCTTCCCGAATATCTGGGTCTCGGCATCCCGATCGGGCTGATGCTCGGCTGCCTGCTCGCCTTTCGCCGACTTGCCACCTCGTCCGAGCTCGACGTGCTTCGCGCCGTCGGGATCAGCTATACCCGGCTGCTCCGCGTGCCCTTCATGTACGCGATCGGGCTGGCGATCCTGAACTTCGTAATCGTCGGCTATGTCCAGCCACGCGCGCGCTACAATTACGAGCAGCTGCGCTTCGAGCTGCGCTCGGGCGCGCTCGGCGCGTCGATCAAGGTGGGCGAGTTCACCAATTTCGGCAGCCAGATGACGCTGCGGATCGAAAGCAGCGCCAACGAGGGCCGCGATCTCTCTGGCATCTTCGTGCGGATGACGACCAAGGACGGCCCGGTGGCGGTGACCGCCGAGAAGGGCCAGTTCCTGCGCGCCGACGATCCCAACACCATCATCTTCCGGCTGACCAAGGGCACATTGGTCCACACTGCCCAGGGTTCGGCGGTGCCGCGGGTGCTGACCTTCGACACGCACAATCTGCCGATCCCGCTCCCGAAGTATGAGCAGTTCCGCAAGCGCGGCGACAAGAGCCTCGAGCGTACGCTCCCCGAGCTTGCGGTGCTCGGCAAGGATCATGCGATCCCCGACGAGTTGCGCGCCACCAGCCGCGCAGCGTTCCACTTCCGCCTCGCCGAAGTCATATCGATGTTCCTGCTGCCGATGCTCGCCGCCGCGCTCGGCATCCCGCCCAAGCGATCGACATCGGCGCTCGGCGTGTTCCTGTCGATCGTGATGATCGTGACCTATCACAAGATCAACGAATATGGGCAGGCGATCGGCAGCCTTGGCCGGATCGATCCTATCCTGGCGCTGTGGGTGCCATTCGCGTTCTTCGCGGGCCTGGTGCTGTGGATGTACTATACGGTCGCCTATGTCCCAGGCGGCCAGCCGATCGGCGGGCTGGAGAAGATGTTCGCCAAGATCTGGACGGCGATCCGCAAGCGCCTGCCCGGCCGGCGCCGCAAGACCACCGAGATTCCGGCATGAATCTCGTCAACTTCTTCCCGTCGCGGACGATGTCGCTCTACATGGGCAAGATGTTCCTGGTGCGCACCTTCGCCATATTGGCGGGGCTGGTGCTCATCCTGCAGTCGCTGGACCTGCTGAGCGAATCGGGGAAGATCATGGCCTATGCCGGCAATGGCGATGCCGAGGTCTTGCGCTATGTCGGCCTGCGCACGCCCCAGATCATCGCGACCTTCCTGCCCTTCGCAGTGCTGCTCGGCACGATCCTGGCGCTGTCGCAGCTCAACCAGAACAGCGAAGTCATCGCAATGAAGGCGTCTGGCCTGTCGGCGCATCAGGTGCTGGCGCCGCTGCTGCTTACGGCGTTCGGCGTCGCGGCCCTGTCGTTCGCGTTCAACGACCGCATCGTTGCGCGCGCCACCTCGACGCTAGAGCAATGGAAGAAAGTCGATTACGGCCCTTTGCCCATCGATCGCGGCGACCGTTCCAACGTCTGGGTAAAGGACGGCGACAATCTGATCGTGGTCGACCAGATTCGCGGCAAGGGCGACGCGGCCCAGCTCTATAACGTCACGGTCTACGAGCGTACCGGCCAGTCGCTGCGTGGGATCATAACCGCCAAGCACGGCGCGCGCGATGGCCAGGGCTGGCGCATCGACGGCGTGCAGCGCTTCGACGTCGGCGCGGGCACAATCCTGCCGCTGCCGCCGCGCCGCATCGCCGATGGGGTGCGCCCCGACCAGTTCACGCTCAGCCACATCAATGCCGATGGGCTGTCGTTCGGGGCGCTCAGCGAAGTGATCGACGATCTCAAGCTCGCCGGTCGCCCGACCAAGGCGCTTGAAGGCTCGCTGTGGCACAAGCTGTCGGGGCCGCTCTCTTCGGTGCTGATGCCGCTGCTCGGCGCAGTCGCTGCCTTCGGCATCGCGCGATCGGGCAAATTGTTCGTCCGCGCGGTGATGGGCATGGCGCTCGGCTTCCTGTTCTTCGTCGCCGACAATTTCGCGCTGGCGATGGGCAATCTCGGCGCGTACCCGCCGTTCCTCGCGGCCTGGGCGCCGTTCCTGCTTTTCCTGATGATCGGCGAGGCCGTGCTGCTGCGAACCGAGGAGTAGGTCAGGCTGTTGCCAGTGGTTCCGACGATGCCAATCTTTTGGTTGGATTGGCCTGCTGTTTCTCGATGGTGAAAGCGGGGCCTGCGGGCTTCACTGAGACGCCTCGCCTGCGACACCGTCCCACCTTCCCTCCTCAACCCCTCCCGGCTAAGCACGCCCTCAAAATGAAAGGGCCAGCCCCGCGAAGGACCGGCCCGATATTGTTGCAATGGAGCGGATCGTTTTTTAGCGGCGCACGCCCATCGTGCTGCGCGCTAGCTGCGTCACCAGGCCAGGTAGCCCGGCATAGCTCGCCTTGTGATAGGGCGATTCCGGATCGACCAGCGCGGTCAGGCGCCGGTGCGCCTCGGCGAGGTTGTGATAGGGTACGCTCGGCAACAGATGGTGCAGCGCGTGGTAGCGCAAGCCTACCGGCGCCCATAGCGCAGGCAGCAGGCTCGGCGGGGGCACGTTGACGCTGTCGAGATACTGCGCGGTCACCGTCATCGCCTCGCCTTCATTCTCCCAGAGATGCGCGACCAGTGTGCGGATCTGGTTGATCACCGTCACTGCGCTGATCACGCCGAGGAAGATCAGGAACGCCTTGAGCGGGATCACGCCGGCGGCGGTCAGACCCATCAGCGCGATCGCCCAGACACTGGCGGCGACTTCCTGCGCCAGCCAGCGGGTGCGATCGGCGCCCTCGGCCGGGCGGCGGCGGAAGGACGGGTTGATCACCAGCCCCGAGAAGCGCTCTCGCACGATGGTGCGCAGCGGCGGCACCACCAGCGACAGCGGCGAAAGCACACCATAGCGCAGCAGCAACCCGATCGGCGCGAGTACCGAGATCAGCACGAACAGCGGCAGCGACCAGGGCTTCATCAGCGCCAGCGGGAGATATTCAGGATCCTCGGCCGTGCCGTAGCGGGTACGGTTGTGGTGGAGGTTGTGGACACCCTCGTACATGAACGACGGCACCATCAGCGGCACGCCGACCAGCGCGTTCCACGCGAGGCGGAAACCCGGCAGATTGCTGTGCTTGAGATGGCTGATCTCGTGGATGAAAAGCAGCGCGCGGTACAGCGCAAGCACGGCGACCAAACCGGCGACCAGCGCCCAGCCGAGCGACGGCGCGAGAATGGTCGCGGCGAGCGCGGCATAGCCGAGCGCGGCCGAGCCGAGCATGTCGGCCCAGAAGATCGCCTTGTTGGGCTTGTGCAGGTCACGCGCGATCTCGGCGGCGGCGCGCAGCATTGCCTTGTCGTCGGCGATGCGCTCCGCGACGCGCGCGGCCGGCGCGGCGGACTCGCGCAAATCCAGTGCGATAGAGCTGTTCATGGGTATGTCCATTGCCCTGAGATAGTGGCTAGATATGGGCAATAACAGGGGGATGCCGCGGCGCGGCAGGTTGTGCTTGACAAGCACGGCCCTCTAGCGGGACTTCGGCGCAACTCTCGCAAAGGCCCGTTTTCATGCCCGCACCCGCGATCCGCCCCGTCGTCAACAAGGCGGACATCAACGCTTTCGTCGAACTCGCGTATCAGCTGAACGGCGACGATCCGCACTGGGTCGCGCCACTACGCAGCGAAGTGAAGGCGACGATTTCTCCCGGCAAGAACGGCTGGTTCAGCCATGCCGAGGCGCAGCTTTTCCTCGCCGAGCGCAATGGCAAGCCGGTGGGGCGGATTTCGGCACATATCGATCGCCTTGCGCTGGAAATGCCGCCCGAGCAGGGCTTCGGACCCGGCACCGGTTTCTGGGGATTGTTTGAGGCCGCAGACGAAGCGACTGCTGTCGCCCTAATCGCGCAGGCCGAGCAATGGCTGCGCAACAAAGGGATGACTCGCGCGCTCGGTCCCGTCAGCCTGTCGATCTGGGAAGAGCCCGGGCTGCTGGTGAAGGGACAGGATCACGCGCCAACGGTGCTGATGGGGCATCATCCCGCGCGGTATCAGGGCTGGATCGAGGCGCTGGGCTATGCGCCCGCCAAGAAGCTGCTGACCTACGACCTCGACATAACCCAGCAATTCCCGCCGATCGTCCAGCGCATCATCGCCGCAGGCGAAAAGAATGCGCGGATCCGGGTGCGCAAGGTGGACAAGTCGCGCTTCGACGAGGAAGCCGCGATCATCCTAGGCATCCTCAACGATGCATGGTCGGACAATTGGGGCTTCGTGCCGCTGACCCAGCCTGAGATCGACGACGTCGGTAAGAAGCTCAAGCCGCTGGTGTTCGAGGATCTGATCATGATCTCAGAGCTCGATGGCGAGCCGGTGGCGTTCATGATCACCCTCCCCGACTTCAACGAGGCGCTCCAGCCCCTCAAGGGCAGCCTGTTCCCCTTCGGCTGGGCCAAGCTGCTGCTATGGCTGCGCAAGCCGAAGGTGCGGACGATGCGTGTGCCGCTGATGGGCGTGGTGAAACGGCTGCAGAGCTCGCGGATGGCGAGCCAGCTGGCCTTCATGATGATCGAATATATCCGCCGCGCCGCGGTCCCGATCTATGGGGCGAGCCGCGGCGAGATCGGCTGGGTGCTCGACGACAATCAGGGGATGATCGCCATCGCCGAAACCATCGAGAGCCGCATCAACCGCGAATATGTGATCTACCAGAAAGCGCTCTGAGAATCAGGCCCGCGGCGGGAGCGCTGCCGCCGCGGGCCCTTACTGCTTACTTGCGGACTTCGTTGACCGGATCGTGGCCGGTGCGCGCGATCCATTCGGCGCGGGTGCGGCAGATCTTCTGGCGGCGATGGCTACCGGTGGGCGTCTCGACGACGCAGTAGCGCTCGGACTTCTCGACCTTGGCTGGTGCGGCCGAGCCGGCGCCGGTGGTCGGATCCGCGGCATAAGCCGGTGCGGTGGCGCCCGCGACGAGAACGGCTGCAGCGATCATGGCGGCGGCAACGCTGGAGACGCGGCCGGTGGTGCGATTGAAAGTCATTTCCCTCTACTCCTTGTACTTGTGGACACCAGGCGCTCCCTCGTTCCGCCTGCCTCCCAAGCATTGCACCCACCGTGCCAAAATGAACTATCGTGCAGTCTCAAACACTTGGCATTGTGACACTCACAAGTCACCGCCATAACACGGCAATACACGCCAAGAATTGGCGTCCTGCCCCAAACGGTGTTCGGAAAGGGACAGTGGCGACTGTCCGGAAGCGGTCAGAGCCGAATTCGGCGTCCGGCCCCGCGCAGCTCAGCGCAGCGTTACCCAGGTCGGAGCATGATCGCTGGCGCGCTCGCGGCCGCGATAGTCCTTGTCGACGCCGGCACCAGCCAGCCGATCGGCTGCCTGCGGGCTCAGCAACAGGTGATCGATGCGGAAACCCGCGTCGCGCTGCCACGCGCCGGCCTGATAGTCCCAGAAGGTCCAGATTCCGCCGGCGGGGAAGCGCGTGCGCAGCGCATCGGTCCAGCCCTGGGCGAGCAAGCTGCGATAGCGTGCACGCGATTCGGGCTGCATCAGCGCGTCGCTCGCCATCGCGCGTACCGAGAACGTATCGTCGTCATTGGGGATGACGTTATAGTCGCCCGCCAGCACTACCGGCCGCTCCTCGGCAAGCAACGCCCGCGCACGGTCAGCCAACCGGTCCATCCATTTGAGCTTGTAGTCGAACTTGGGACCGGGCTGCGGGTTGCCGTTGGGCAGATAGATGGAGGCGACCACCAGATCGCCGATCTCGACTTCGATATAGCGGCTATGCGCATCTTCGGGATCGCCCGCGAGGCCGCGCTGGCGCTCGATCGGCTGGGCATCGCGCGCCAGCACGGCGACGCCGTTGAAGCCCTTCTGCCCATGCCACACCGCGCCATAGCCCGCGGCCTCGAAGTCCTTGACCGGCAGTGTCTCGTCAGCGCCCTTGAGCTCCTGAAGACACACCACGTCGGGCCTCTGCTCGTCCAGATATTCGAGCAGGCGCTCCATGCGCGCCTTGATCCCGTTGACGTTGTAGCTGACGATTTTCAAAGCAGTCAGACCGAAAAGCTGGTGCCGCAGCCGCAGCCCGACGCCGCGTTGGGATTGGTCACCGCGAAATGCGCGCCGCCGAGATTGTCGACGAAATCAACCTGCGCACCGCGGACGAGATCGAGACTGATCGAATCGACCACCAGCAGGACGCCGTCGGTCTCGGCGACAAGGTCGTCCTGCTCGGGCGCCTCGGCCATGCCGAACTTGTATTGGAAGCCCGAACAACCCCCACCCTCGACCGAAAGCCGCAGGATCGCCGGCTTGGACTGTTTCGCGGCAATCGCAGCGACGCGCGCCGCAGCGGCGGGCGTGAGTGCGATGTCAGGCTGGGTAATGGTTGCCATGTGGCCGAGATAGGGCGCAGCGCGACGAAGGGCAATGCAAGCGCGGGATTCAGGAATATTGCTGGCGGGCGTGGAGAACGGATAGAAACTCGATCGTGTCCCCGACGCTGTAGCGATGTGACCGGGCCGATATATATGAGGGTGCGCAGGCAGTTGCGACGCGATATGTGCAATCGCAGCAGACAGAGGCCCTGCCGGTGCGGGACTTCGCCGAGCGATATAATGCGTGATGGCGGAAAGCTGGGCGCGCGCCTCAGGACGCCAGCGTATCGGAGGCATTGCGATAGCTATCAATGATAGCGCGCATCTCGCGCATCACCTCATCATGGGTAATTGACGGCTCGCTAGAGTTCATCGCCTTCTTAACCTTGGCGCGGAACCAGGCGTCATACGCGTCGGCCTCCGGTCGTGACGAATTCCGACGCGATGGGGAAAGCTTGGCCATGGCAGCAGGATATACCTGTCGGCTCTCGCAGAAAAGAGGCGTGAGGGTGGGGGCCGCCTCACGGACGGCCCCTCTCCTCTCCTGCCTCTTACTTGGCGGGGCCGCCTACGCCGCCCGCCGCGCGATCCTGGGCAGAGGCGAGATACTCGCCGCTCTGCAGGAACGGGATCGGATTGACTGCCTTCCCGTCGACGCGAACTTCATAATGGAGATGGCTGCCGGTCGAGCGGCCGGTCGAGCCCATCAGGCCGATCATCTGGCCGCGGCGAACGCGGGTGTTGTCGGCCACCAGGATCTTGGAGAGATGGCCGTAGCGCGTCTCGATGCCGCGGCCATGGTTGATCTGGACGAGATTGCCGTAGCCGCCCTGGCGGCCGGCATGGCTGATCACGCCATCGGCAGTGGCATAGATCGGCGTGCCGATCGCACCGGGGATATCGACGCCAGCGTGCATCGCCGCGGTGCCGCGGAACGGATCCGAGCGGACGCCGAAGCTGGAGGTGAAGAGCAGCTTGTCGACCGGCTGCATCGACGGGATCGAAATCACCGTCTGCTCGAGCGCGTCGAGCTTCTTCCAGGTCAAGAACAGCGCGCGGAACTGGGCGTCGGCGCTCTCGGCCGAATCCGAACCAGCGGCAGTGTCGTTGGCGTCAAGCGGCTCGAACGGGCCGCCCATCGCGCCGCTGACGATGCGGACATAGCGCTCGGGCGCGAGGCCGAGGCGGCGGAACTGTACGGCAGTCTGCTGGTAGCGGGCCTCACCGGCAGCGCGGGCCTTGCCGGCCAGCGCGACCTGGCGCTGCTCGACTTCGCGCAAGGGAGCGAGCATCTCGGCAGCAACGCCGCTCGTCTTGCCGGCGACAGCGGGAAGCGCGTGATCGAGCGCACCAGGATCGGTCTTGCCCGAGAGCACCGCGGAGATCAGCGCCTGGCGCTGCTCGACCCGGGCGGCATGGAGCTTGGCGGCTTCCTTGGCGGCAGCGACTTCGGCCTGCATGCGGTTCACCTGCGCGCGCATCTGAGCGACCTGCGCCTCGGGCGAGCCGGGCACTGCGGTGACCCCACTGACGGCGATCGCGCCGGCCATCGCCTGCGACACGCCATAGCCGGAGAACAGCACGGTGATCGCGGCAGCGCCGGCGAACAGCGCCTGGGTGCGGCCGGCGACGCTGAAGCGGCGCAGATCGCGACCGTCATGGAAAATAAAATCGCGGGTGGTGAAAAACTTGCGGAACCGTTGGCTCAGGTTCGCATTATTCTTGTTCGAAGCGTCAGCCATGAGTCCCCGGCAAGTCAGGCAAGCACGCACCGATGCGACCCGGTGATCGGCTTCCAAAAATAACGATGTCCAAGCAGCAGCCCCTCCGCATTTTGGACGTTGTGGGGTTTGGCCTGAGAAATCAGGGCACTGCAATAGGCGCGTAGTAACCACGCGTCAGACCGGCTGAGTCGCGCGCCGAGTCGTTGAATGGAGGTTTAATCAGACCCCGATAATGGGTGCGGACGAGGTCGTGCCACGTCGTTTCGGGGTTAAAACCTTGTTCATCACACCGCGATTCGAACCAGCGCGTGCCGGCTCCGACATGGCGGATTTCGTCGTTGAAAATGCGTGTTAAAATGCGCGCGGTAGCGGTATCACCGACGGCTTCGAACCGCCCGATCGCGGCCGGCGTGACGTCTAGGCCGCGCGCCTCCAACACCATCGGAACCACTGCCAGCCGCGCCAGCGCATCGTGCGCGGTTGCAGCCGCGGCGTCCCACAATCCGTCATGCGCCGGCAGCGCGCCATAATGGCTGCCGAGCTGCTTGAGCCGCCGGTCGAGCAGCGCGAAATGCATCGCCTCGTCGGCACCGACCTGCATCCAGTCATCGGTGAAGCCGCGCGGAAACTGACCGCCGAACCGCCCGACGGCGTCGAATGCCAGATCGATCGCGGCGAATTCGATATGCGCCAGCGCATGGATCATCGCGATCCGGCCACGCTCGGAGCCGCCCTTGCGGCGCTTTGGCATGCGGTTCGGCGGCAGCAGCTCGGGATGTTCCGGCCGCGCCGGTCGATCAGGCATCGCCACATCGAAGCGATGGTCGAGCCGGCCCAGCCGCCAATCCCGCGCCGCCGCCCGCGCCGCCTTGATCTTCGCCAGCGGCGCGCGCGCATCCGATACGGCGCGCACTGCTTCGGCGACGCTGCGGGTCACGCGGCGAGCATCGCTTTCGCCGCCGCGAGCACTGCCTCGGCATGGCCGGGAACGCGCACCTTGCGCCATGCGCGGAACAGCGTGCCGTCGGCCGCAAACAGGAAGGTCGAACGATCGACGCCCATATAGCGGCGGCCGTAGAGCTGCTTCTCCACCCACACGCCGAACGCCTCCATGGCCACGCCCTCGGCATCGGTGGCGAGCGGCACGGTCAGGTCGTATTTGACCGCGAATTTCCCGTGTTTGGCAGCACTGTCCTTCGACACCCCGAGCAGTTCGACGCCGAGCGCGGCGAATTCGGGCAGCAGCGCCGAGAAGTCCTGCGCCTCGCGAGTGCAGCCGGCCGTGTCGTCCTTGGGATAGAAATAGAGGACCAACGGGCCCTGATGGTCTGCGAGCCGGAACGGCCCGTCGGCCCCTTCCAGCTCGACTGCGGGAAGTCTGTCGCCCTGATTGATCATCCTGGTCTCCGTCCGTCGCCGGCGCGGATCGCCGCCCAGCACGCGCCTACCTCCTGACGGGTCGCTTCGAGCGAGGCAACCACGCCGCCCCAGGATTCGAGCCCCACGGCGCGAGCGATCAGCGCCTGGCTCGCCTCGCCGGGCGGTTGCGCATCGGGCGCGACCAGCCGCAACGTCACCAGCAAGCGCGAGAGCAAGCCATAGGCGCTAGGCATCGCCGGCGAGAGCAGCCCCTGCGCCACCAGCATGTCGATCGCCTTGCCAAGCCGCGGATCGAACGCAGTGCGGTGCTGGAGCTGGAGGACATGGACCGCGAATTCGAGATCGACGAGCCCACCGGGCAGCAGCTTGGCGTCGAGCGGCCCCGCAGGCGGTTTGTGCGACGCCATCTCCTCACGCATCTTGGTCGCGTCGGCGAGGATGTCGCGCTCCGGCCGCGCGCCTTGCAGCACATCATCGACGATAGCCTGCACTGCCGCCCGCGCCGCGATCGAGCCGAATACCGGCCGCGCGCGGGTGAGCGCCATATGCTCCCAGGTCCAGGCGTCCTCGTGCTGGTAGCGCGCGAACGCATCGAGCGAGACCGAGAGCGGCCCCTGCGCGCCCGAGGGCCGCAGCCGGGTATCGACGTCGTAGAGGGGGCCCGCGGCGGTGGCGACCGACAGCGCGGCGGTCACCCGCTGCGCGAGGCGGTTATAATAGATCACCGCGCCCAGCGGCTTGGGGCCGTCGGACTCCGCCGCATAGTCGCCGGTGAACAGATAGACGAGGTCGAGATCGGAGGCATGGGTGAGCGCCTGCCCGCCCATCCGCCCGAGCGCGAGGATGACGAGCTCGCTGTCCTGCACCCGGCCATGCGCGCGCTCGAACTCCGCCACAGTCGCGGCGGCGAGGACCTCGATCGCGGCTTCGGCGATCCGCGCATAGCCGTGCGACACGTCGAGCGGATCGCTGGCCCCGGCGATAATCTGCGCGCCGAGCGCAAAACGCTTCTCGCCCACCAGCCGCCGGACATGCTCGAGCTGCCATTGATAGTCGGCGCCGCGCTCGCATGCGGCCATCTCGGCGATCAGCGCCGGAATCTCGGCAACGGGATCGAGCGCGCTGGCGTCGATCAGGCCGTCGAGCAGCTCGGCGCGGCGGCCCAATTGCTCGGCCAGCGTCGGCGCGTGGCACAGGATCGTGCTCATCAACTGGCGCAGCCCAGGCTGCGCTTCGAGCAGGCGGAAGAAGTTGATCGCGCTCGGCAGGCGCGACAGCATCGCATCGAAACGAGTGATCGCATGCGTGCTGTCGGGCGCCTGGGCGAAGGCATCGACCAGCCCGGGCAGTAGCGCCTCCAGCGCCTCGCGCGCTTGGGGGCTGCGCAACGCCGGATAGCCGCCGCCGCGCCAGCCCTCGACAATGCGCAGCGCGCCGGCGGCATTCGCGAACCCCGCCGCCGCCAGCCGCGCCTCCAGCGTTTCGGAATCGGAAGGCAGCCGCGGCTCTTCGTCGCCGGCGAGCGAGTCATAGCGCGTGCCGACGCGCTCGACATGCGGGCGCAGTTGCTCGATCAACGCGGCGCCGTTCGCCAGTCCGTGCAGCGCCGCGACATTGTCGAGTGCTTGCGGGTTCGACGGCAGCGTGTGGGTCTGTAGGTCATCGACCATCTGCAGCCGGTGCTCGATGGTGCGGAACTCGACATAGGCGGCGGTCAGCGCCGCGGCATCCCCAGCATCGATCCGCCCGTCGGCGGCGAGCGCTGCCAGCGCGTCGCGCGTCGCCGGCACGCGCAGTGCAGGATCGCGCCCGCCATGGATCAGCTGGTGTATCTGCGCGAAGAACTCGATCTCGCGGATGCCGCCGCGGCCGCGCTTGAGATCATAGCCGGGGCCGAACGCCTGGGCCTGGGCGTAATGATCGCGGATCCGGCGCGAAATGTCGCGGATCTCGCGGATCGTGCCGTAATCGACGGCGCGACGCCACACGAACGGCCGGATCGCCGAGAGGAAATATTCGCCCAGCCCGGCATCGCCGGCGCAGGCCCGTGCGCGGATGAATGCCGCGCGCTCCCAGGGCAGCGCCTGCGATTCATAGTATGAGATCGCCGCCTCTACCGGCAACGCAATCGGCGTGACTTCGGGCGAGGGCCGCAGCCGCAAGTCGACGCGCATGACATAGCCGTCAGCATCGCGCGACTGGAGCAATTCGATCACCCGCCGGCCGATCCGCACCGCCGCATCCTCGGGCGCTTCGCGTGGTCGGCAGGGCAGCGTCGCCGGATCGAAGATCAGGATCGGATCTATATCCGACGAGTAATTGAGCTCGCGGCTGCCCTGCTTGCCCAGCGCGATCGCTGCGAACCCGACCGGCTCGGCATCGGGCGTCCGCTCGCCGATCGCCGCGCGAATCGCCCGGTCCAGCGCATCGTCGGCAAAGTCGCTCAACAGGCCGGTGACCTTGGTCAGATCGAACCGGCCCGCGAGATCGCCCAGCGCGACGAGTAGCGCCAGCCGCCGCCGAGACAGCCGCAGCTTGCGCGATTCAGCGGTTTCGGCATCGAAACTACGCGCAGCCGCCAGCGGATCGTCTAGTGCCTGCTCCAGGTCGCCGAGCAGATGCGACTCGCGTTCCAGCAACATTGCGAGGAATGTAGAATGCCCGCGTGCGCGATCGACCGCATCCTGCAAGTCTCGGGAAATCACAGCGAAACCCCTTGTCGATACGCATCGCGAACAACACATTCAGCAATGTCAAGCAACAAATGTGTTTCTGAGGCGTTTTTGTATCGTGACCCGCTCTTCATCCTGCTCCGCCCCCGAGGCTCCTCTCCGCGCTTATCGCGTCGAGGGCCCTCGCGCCAGCGATGCCATTGGGCTGTCGCTACGCGATGCGTTTGACCGCCAAGCCGGCGTGCCCGACGATATGGCGGCACTGCTGCACCGCCTCAACCGCCACGAGATTTCGGTCCGGTATTGATCTGACCACGCGGAATTCGTCGCGCGAGCAAAGCGCGCTTCTGCGACATCGCAATTAGGGGAAGTTCAGCGGTCGCGGCTGAGGTCGTCGACTTCGCCCATGATCGTGTCGAGCGCGCTCTTGCCACCGGGATTGGGCAGGCTGTCGCGGCGCGACGGCAATTGCCCCTCGGTGAGCAACGATTCGAGCGCGACGCGGCCACGCGCAACGCGGCTCTTGATCGTGCCGACTGCCACATTGCAGATTTCGGCCGCCTCTTCATAGGCGAAGCCGCCCGCACCGACGAGGATCAGCGCCTCGCGCTGGGGCTGTGGCAAGTGCAGCAAGGCGCGCTGCATGTCGTTCAGTTCGACATGGCGATCCTGGCTGGCGGGCGCAGCCAGCAGCCGATCGGCGACCAGATCGTCCCACTCGCCCTTGAAGCGCGCGCGGCGCATCTGCGAGAGATAGAGATTGCGCAGGATGATAAAGGTCCAGGCGCGCATATTGGTGCCCGCCTGGAAGCGCTGACGCGCCGCCCAGGCCTTGAGCAACGTCTCTTGCACCAGATCATCGGCGAGATCGCGGCTTCCCGACAGCGAACGCCCGAAGGCGCGCAGATGCGGAATTACCGTCGCCAGTTGCTTCTTGAACTCCGGATCGGAGAGCGCGACGTGGACGTAAGGCGGCTCGGCTGCCGCGTCGTCGTCGCGATCGTCAGGCTGTTCGGACTCAGTCATTCGATCCCGTTCAATTACGCGTGCGGAAAGGCCGCGTGTATTGGAGATAGGCGCCGCGGGCGCGATTGCCAGCATTTTCAGAAACGGCCCAGAAAGGTCAGGACCAGAGAATGATAGCGAAGGCGATGATCACCAGCGCCAGGCCGAAGCCCAGCACATAGCGAGTCATGTGCGGCGTTGTACCGGCGCGGGCGCGATCGGTGGAGACATGGATGGTTTCGTCGTTCTCAGCCATACAGTCTCAACCCACGAAAACCGTTTTGGGTCCGTATCGTGTGGAACCCGCGCCGGATTTTTTCAGGCCGTAGCGGGCACGGTCGCCTGATCGAAGAACAGCGCCTGGCTGATCGTCGTCTTCACCGTCTCTCGCTGGAAGGGCTTGGTGATTAGGAAGGTCGGCTCGGGCCGCTCGCCGGTCAGCAGGCGCTCCGGGAACGCCGTGATGAAGATCACTGGCACGCTGAACTCGGCCAGAATGTCCTTGACCGCATCGATACCAGAACTGTCGTCGGCCAACTGGATGTCGGCGAGGACGAGGCCCGGACGGTCCTCCATCGCCAATGCCACCGCTTCGTCGCGCGTGACGGCGACGCCAGTGACTTCATGGCCGAGATCGCGGACGATCTGCTCGAGGTCCATCGCGATCAGCGGCTCGTCTTCGATGATCATCACGCGGGTACGCGTCTGACGCTCGATCTCAGCGACTGCATCGGCGACGAGCTGCGACACCTGCGCGGGATCCTCTTCGATAAGATAGCCGGCATCCTCGATGCTGAAGCCCTCGACCGTGGTCAGTAGCAGCGCCTGGCGCGACAGTGGCGTAAGGCGGGCGAGGCGCTTGCGGGCAATCATCTCGGCTTCGTTCGACGAATCCTCGATGATGTCCTCTTCCTCGAGATGGGTGGACTGCCAGATCGCCTGGAAGGTCCGATAGAGGCCGAGCCGCGGATCGACTTCGCGGGGAAACTGGTCCGGCGCGGCGACGATGGCTTCAAGTGCGGCCCGTACATAACGGTCGCCTTCGGCCTGGCTGCCGGTGAGTGCGCGCGCATAGCGGCGAAGCAAGGGAAGGTGCGGCGCGAGTTGCTGTCCAAGCGACATAAGGGAAATTTTCTCCATCGAGTGCGCGGGCCGCTTTTCGCGCCCCGACGCCTGCATTGCAATCGTTTCTGCTGTCCGAAGGAGCCCCTCCCCGGATTTCGCATCGCCTGTGGAACAATCGACGCGCTATTTGGTTTCATCGCCCAAGCCATGTGGTGTTTTGCGCGCCACAAGGGCGCTCGCGCACTCGATAAACGGGATGCTTGCGCTCTGGCGTCATGACGTTAATCGGGCACCTGAGTGCTCATGCGTATTCAACAGTCCGGGTCCCGGACATCTCGGGTCCTTACGGGGGAAATTGGTGCGTTCGGCAAAGGATGAAAAAAAGGGGTCGCCCAAGTCAAAGGGCGGGACGGAGAGCAGCAAGCCCAGCCGCAACCTGGGCGATGCGCTGCGCCAAGCCTATGACGAGGCCGTTCGCGAGACCGTGCCCGACGATCTTCTCGACCTTCTGAAGAAGCTCGACTAGCCAAGCATCATGGACAGTACGGATCTGGAGCCGCGTGCCAAGGGTGTCGCGGCGGCGCTGACGCGTATGCCGACAGGCGCGAAGCTGTTCCTGATCCTCGTGGGCGCGCTGCTTCCACTGGCGCTGATCGCCCTGTTCATCACGATCCAGACCACCCGCACCGCTGACACCGAGGCACGCGCGCGGCTCAGCGCGATCACCGACGAGAGTTCGGGCGTGGTCGAGAACGCTCTCACCAACGAAGCGAGCGAGCTGCGCGGCACGCTCGGTGCGCTGGAGCGCGATCCGCACGACGCCGACAGCTGCACCCGCCTCGCCGGCGGATTCGCGACGCAGGGTGGTGTGCGCTTCGCTATCGTCGATTCCCGCGGCCGCGTATTGTGCGGCCAGCGCTTTACGCTGCCGGTGACGGGCGCGCTTCGCCCGGCGGAAGTACGCGTGTCGATTCTCACCGACGGCCTTGCCATACGCGTCGGCGGCAATGGCGGCATGACTGCGACTGCATGGTATCCTGTCTCGGCCTTGTCGGCGCTTGCCCGACCGAGCGGCTTCGTCCCCGACTACGGCGCCGCGCTGGTCCGCAACGACCAGCGGCTGGTGTTGCGCCAGATCGGCACTGCCGGTCCTCTCGGCCGCCGCGAGACCGCGCGCAGCGATCTCGCGCTCGACCGGCTCGGGCTGGAAATGTCGATGCCGGGAGCGCCGATCACTTCGCCGCTGATCCTCACCACCGTGCTGCTCGTGCTGATGTGGATCGTCGCCGCGGCGATCAGCTGGTTCGTCGTCGACATCCTGCTGATCCGCCCGCTGCGCCGGCTGCGCACCAGCGTCGGCAAGTACCAGCCGGGCGAAGTGCTCGACATGAAGCGCTTCGGCGCGATCCCGGCGCAGGAAATCCGCGAGCTGGGCGAGACCTTCCAGCAGATCACCCGCACGGTGCAGGCGCACGAATCGGACCTGGCCGAGGGGCTGGTGCGCCAGACCAAGCTCACCCGCGAAGTCCATCACCGGGTGAAGAACAACCTGCAGGTCATTTCCAGCCTGATCAACTTCCACGCGCGCGGCGCCAAGAGCGCCGAGGCGACCGAGGCCTATTCTTCGATCCAGCGCCGAGTCGATGCGCTCGCGGTGGTCCATCGCCACCACTATGCCGAGCTGGAGGAGAATCGCGGGCTCGATCTGCGCTCGATCATCGGCGAGCTTGCCGCCAATATCCGCGCCACCGCGCCCGAGCGCGCCGCCGGGCTGGGCATCACGCTCGAGATCGAGCCGCTGCTGGTCAACCAGGATGTTGCGATCGCCGTCGCCTTCCTGATCACCGAGATCGTCGAGCTCGCCGTCAACGGCAATCCTTCTGCACAGGTGCGCATCTCGATCAAGGGTGGCGACGAGCCCGACCGTGCGATCCTGCGCGTCAATTCGCCTTCGCTGGTGGAGAGCGCCGAAATGGAAGCGCTGCTCGAGAATCGCTACGGCCGCATCATCGCCGGGCTCGCCCGGCAGCTGCGTACCCGGCTTCACCACGACCCGCTGGTCGGCGCCTATGAAGCCTCGATCGCGATCACCGGACGCCCCTAGCTGGATTTACAAGCTCCTCCCCATTCCGCAGGGAGTGCAGGCAGGCCTGAGGTGCTTTGGTCGCAAGCTACGCGCCCTCCACCACCCGCTACGCGGGCTTCGGAATCGTGACAGTCCTCTGCCCCAGGGAAAGGGCTTTTGTGGCCCCACCGGCTAATTTACCCTCTTCAAAATAATTTCAAAAAAAATGTGCCGAGGCGGGAACCCTGTTCCGAAATGCTCGTTTTGATATTCGGATAGTGACCTTTTGCCCCCCCGCTCTCGCTATCCAAGACATGGGCCCGGAAGCATCAACCCTCCCCCCCCCGGTGATGCTTCCGGGCCTAACACTTTCTCCCGACATCGAAAGATCCGATCCCGCCTCCGGCAGCTTCATGCCCGCCGCGGAACGATTTCGGCTGTCCGGGCATTTCTTCCTCGTCCCAAGCTGGAGAGTTTCAATGCGCAAGATTTTCACCTGTGCCGCGCTCGCGAGCGCGATCCTGGTCTCGGCCTGCAACACCGTTGAAGGCGTTGGCCGTGACGTTTCGTCGGCTGGCGACACTGTCGCGAAGACTGCAGACGACGCGAAGTAATCGCCGACCGAATTTCGGTCGATTGTCTGCGAAGCCCCTCCCCGTCCCGGGAGGGGTTTTTCGTATCAGGAAGCGACTTCGCTTTCGTTTTCGGCGCGCTGGCGCCGCTTCCGGGTGAACCAGATTGCGACCAGCGCCAGGAAATACAGCGCACATAGCGGCACTGCCAGCAGCAGCTGCGATCCCACGTCGGGCGGCGTCAGCACTGCCGACAGGGCGAACGCCCCGACCACGGCATAGCGCCATGCACCGCGCAGCTGCTCGAAGGTCACGATCCCGGCATGTTCGAGCAGCATCAGTAGCACTGGCAACAGGAACGAGATCCCGAAGCCGAAGATGAACTGCATCACGAACTTCAGATACTCGTTCACTTCGGGCATCGCCGTCTGCTGCACGCCGGCAAGCTCGCCCTGGAAGCCGAGCAGGAATTTGAGCGCCACGGGAATCGCGATGAAATATGCCATCGAGGCGCCGGCGATGAACAGCACCGGCGTCGCGAGCAGGAATGGCAACAGCGCGCGCTTTTCCTTGCGGTAGAGCCCCGGCGCGACGAACTGCCACAGCTGGTTGGCGATCACCGGGAATGCGAGCATCAGCGCCGCGAAGAACGCGACCTTCAGCTCGACGATGAACCCGCCGGTCACTGCGGTGTTGATTATCGTCACCTGCCCCGCCGCCTTGAGCGGTGCGACGAGGACGGCGAGGATCGGCCGCGCGAAATACAGGCATCCCGCAAACGCCACTACCAGCGCGGCGAGCGACCAGAGAAGACGGCGCCTGAGCTCGATCAGGTGGTCGAGCAGCGGCGCTTGGGTGTCGTCGATTTCGTTCACGATTGCGGCTCGTCCGGGGCTGAGGCCTTGGGCTTGCGGGTCCGCTTGGGCTTCGCCGCGGCGTCGGGCTCGGCCGCGTCCTGCGCCGGGAACAGTGCGGGCTGCTCGACCATCACCGGATCGGCATCAATATCGGCAGCGATTGCCGGATCATGCGCGAAGGAATCGGGCTGCGGCGCGGGAAGCGCGGCGGTGGGCGGATGCTCGCGCATGATGCGCTCGTTCTCCGCGGCCCATTGCTTCTCCATCTCGGCAAGCTCGGATTCGCGGATCATCGTGTCGAAGCCCGAGCGGAATTGTCGCGCCACGCCACGCGCCTTGCCGACCCATTTGCCGACAAAGCGCATCGCCTTGGGAAGATCCTTGGGTCCGATCACCAGCAGCGCCACCACGGCCACAAGCAGCAACTCGGTCGGCGCTACGTCTAACATTCGGCACTGCCTCGGGCGCGCCTCACCAGGAGGCGCGGAACAACGGTGGATGAATCGGAGCTCAGCGCTCTTCGCGGGTACGCTCGGCTTCGGTCTGGAAGCTCGCGTCGGGCGTCGGCGCGGGCTTGCCCTCAATGCGCGTCGGCTTGGCGGGCGTCTCCGCCTCGTCGTCCTCGGCCATGCCCTTCTTGAACTGCTTGATGCCCTTGGCGACGTCGCCCATCATGTTGGAGAAACGGCTGCCGCCGAACAACAAAATGACCAGGACACCGACGATCAGCCAGTGCATCAGGCTCATGCTACCCATGGGAACTCTCCTCGTATCGGGGTCTATCTAGGCGCGGCGCGCGCCCGGGGCAACGGCTTGCACCGTACCCTGATGGATTGTGGCCCTATTCGTCTTCCATGACAGTTTCGCTCGCCTCCGCCTCGAAAGCTAGATCGACCGGATCGAGCAGCCCGGCAGCCTTGAGATCGTCGATCCCCGGCAGGTCGCGCCGGCTAGCGAGGCCGAACTGGCTGAGGAACCCTGAGGTAGTCGCGTAGGTGAGCGGACGGCCCGGCACTTCGCGCCGCCCGGCGGGGCGCACCCAGCCTGCTTCCATCAGCACGTCGATCGTTCCCTTGGAAATCTGGACGCCGCGGATCGCCTCGATCTCGGCGCGCGTCACCGGCTCGTGATAGGCGATGATCGCCAGCGTCTCGATACCCGCGCGGCTGAGCTTGCGCGATTCCTCGCGGTCGCGGCGAAGCAGGTGCGCGAGATCGGCAGCAGTCTGGAAATGCCAGCGCTCGCCGCGGCGGACCAGCTCGATGCCGCGACCTGCATAAAGGGTCTCCAGGGCCGCGAGGGCCCCGCGGACATCGGCCTGCGCGCCGACATGCGCCTTGATCTCCTCGACGCTCATCGGCTGTTCGGAGGCGAACAGCACTGCCTCCACGGCGCGGCCGAGATCGTCCTGGCGAATCACGCGCTCGCCTTGAGATACAGCGGCGCGAATGCCGAATGCTGGCGGAGCTCCAGCCGCCCTTGCCGCGCCAGTTCGAGCGCCGCGACGAACGAAGAGGCCAGCGCCGACTTGCGATAGGTGCCGGTGGCGCCGTCGGGAAGGAAAGTCTGAAGCGTGCTCCAGTCGATCCGCGCGCCGATCAGCGCCGAGACGCGGTCGATCGCCTCCTCCAGCGTCATCACGTCGCGCTGCGCGACGACGTGCATCACCGGGCGGGTACGCGCGCTTATTCGCCCATAGGCGGCGATAAGGTCGTAGATTTCGGCCGAGTAGCGGGCCTGCCGGACAACGCGCAGACCCTCGGGCACGCCGCGCAGGAACACGTCGCGCCCCAGCCGATCGCGCGCCACCAGCCGCGCGCCCGCCTCACGCATCGCATTGAGCCGTTCGAGCCGCAGCTGCAGCCTGAGCGCGAGTTCCTCGGGGCTCGGCGTCTCCTCGGGATTGCGCGGCAGCAGCAGCGCCGATTTGAGATAGGCCAGCCACGCCGCCATCACCAGATAATCGGCCGCCAGCTCCAGCCGGAGTTCACGGGCCTGGTTGATGAAGGTCAGATACTGCTCGACCAGATCGAGGATCGAGAGCTGCCGCAGATCGACTTTCTGGTTCCGCGCGAGCGCGAGCAACAGGTCGAGCGGCCCTTCCCATCCCTCGATATCGATCTGGAGTGTCGCATCCTCGCTCATCGTGGCGAGTTAAGCAGAGCCCTCAGACGAGCGCCAGCAGTTCGTCCCGCTTGGCGATCAGCCCTTCATAATCGGCAGTTTGGCTACCCTGCGCGATCGTTGCCATCGCCCGCTCCAGTCGCGCGACACATTCCGGCGTAGCCTCACCGATCAATTCGGCGATCTCGACCATCTCGTCCATCCGCGCCCAGCAATCGAGCACCACGTCGCATCCCGCCGCGAGCGCCTGCGATGCCTTCTGCCCCGCGGTGCCCGACAGCGCCTTCATGTCGATATCGTCGGTCATCAGCAGCCCGTCGAATCCGATCCGGCCACGAATCACGTCGCGAATAACCACTGGCGACAGCGTCGCCGGACGCTCGGCATCCCATGCCTCGAACACGACGTGGCACGTCATCCCCATCGGCGCGTCGTTGAGGCGCGTGAACGGCTCCAGGTCGATCTCCAGCGCCGCATCGTCCGCCTTGATGTGCGGCAAGTCATAATGGCTGTCGACCAGCGCGCGGCCATGGCCGGGCATGTGCTTGACCACACCGACCACGCCGCCGCGGCGCATGCCTTCGAGCATTGCCTGCCCCAGCGCCGCGACACGCATCGGATCGCCGCCGAACGCACGGTCGCCGATCGCCGGCGTCACTTCGGGCTGGCGTACGTCGAGCAACGGCGCGCAATTCACCGTCACGCCCACCTCGGCGAGCATCATCGCCAGCGCCTGGGCACTCGCCCGCGTCGCCTCGATCGCCGAGATCGGCGCGATTTCGTAGAGTGCATCGAACGCCGCGCCCGCCGGAAAAGCTGGCCAGACCGGGGGCAGCATCCGCGCAACGCGTCCGCCTTCCTGATCGATCAGGATCGGCACGTCGGCGCGCCCGGAAAGATCGCGCAGACTGTCGGTCAGCGCCCTCATCTGCGCAACATCGCCGCAATTGCGCTTGAACAGGATATAGCCGAGCGGATCGGCATCCTTGAAGAAGGCGCGCTCGTCGGAGATCAGTTCGTGGCCGGAGACGCCGAAGATGACGGGTTTCATCCCACCGCTTTAGCCCAGCCACCGTCCGGGCGGAAAGGCCCCCGACCTCAATTCGCGATGAAGCAGTTCTCGCCCGCGACCTTCAGCCGTCCGCAAAGCTCGCGTGCCTGCGGATTGCTGCCGGCATTGACGCGCAGCCGCCACACGGCGCGGCCGTTCACCTCGCCGCGCTCGACCGATTTGCCGAGCGAAGCGAGATAGGAGAAGCGCTTGGAAAGGCGCGCCCAGGCGGTATTGGCCCCGGCTTCGTTCGGGAACGCGCCCAGCTGGATCAGCGAACCCGAGCCCGGACGCGCCGGCGCAGGCTTCGGGCCGGCAACGGGTGCGTTCGATCCGACGATTGTGGGCCCTGGAATCGCGAGTTTGGCGTTCTTGGTGCCCGGCACCTTGCTGCCTGGCTCGGCCGCGCGGGTGCCCTGCACCGGGGCCTCGGCGATCGCGCCGACATTGATGCTCGAATTGCTCGCCGAGCCCTGGCTGGTCGCGAACACGGTATCACCCTCGCCTTCGACTTTCATGCCGCCCGGCTCGTCGGGCTTGACCTTATAGTCGCCGGCGGGCGCCTTGATCAGTTCGCCATTGCCGCTGACCGGATTGGCCTGGCGCTGATACCAGAACCAGCCGAGCGCGGCGGTGCCGACCACCGCGAGCGCCAGCACCGCGAGCAGCATGAAGCGCGCGACCGAATGGTCCTGCGGATAGTCCTCCTCGACTGTCTCCAGCCAGGGCAGGCGATCCTGCTCATCATAGCCCTGGCCCAAGTTCATCTCAGTGCATCTCCTGCACGGCCTCGACACCCATGAGACCCAATCCGTTACGAATAATCTGTCCAACGCCGCGCGCCAAGAAAAGCCGCGCACAGGTCAGCCCCGGCTGATCGGGGAGCAGGAAGCGGCGATCGGGACGGTCATTCCCGACATTCCAGAGGGCATGGAGAGACGCTGCCAAGTCATAGAGATAGAACGCAATTCGATGTGGCTCTCGGGCCAGCGCAGCACCCTCCACGACCCGCGGAAACTGCGCTGCGAGCTTCACCAGCGCCAGCTCTTCCGTATCAAGCAGGGACAGATCGGCGCTTAGGCACGAAATGGCTGCCTCCGCCGCCTTGCGGTGGAGCGACGCGATCCGGGCATGCGCGTAGTTCACATAGAAGACCGGATTGTCCTTCGACGCCTCGACGACCTTGGCGAAGTCGAAGTCCATCTGGGCATCGGCCTTGCGCGTCAGCATGGTGAAACGGACAACATCCTTGCCGACTTCATTCACGACATCCGCAAGCGTGACGAAGTTGCCCGAACGCTTGGACATTTTCACTGGCTCGCCCGCGCGCAGCAGCCGCACCATCTGGACCAGCTTGACGTCGAACTTGGTCTTGCCGTCGGTCAGCGCCTGCACTGCGGCGACGATCCGCTTGACCGTGCCGGCATGATCGGCGCCCCAGATGTCGATCAACTGGTCAGCCGACTGCGCCTTCTGGAAGTGATAGGCGAGGTCCGCGCCGAAATATGTCCATTGCCCATTCGACTTCTTGATCGGGCGATCCTGGTCGTCACCGAACTGCGTCGAACGGAACAGCGGCAGCTCGACCGGCTCCCAATCCTCGGGCGTCTCGCCCTTGGGCGCTTCGAGCACGCCATCATAGACGTAGCCGCGCTCGCGCAGCCATACCTCGGCAGCCTCAGGCTTGCCTGCCGCCTGCAGCTCGGCCTCGGACGAGAACAGGTCGTGATGGATGCCGAGCAAGGCGAGATCGGCCTTGATCATCACCAGCATCGACGCGACGGCTTCCTTGCGGAACAGGTCGAGCCATTCGCTCTCGGGCTTGTCGACGAACGCATCACCATGTTCGGCGGCGAGCTTCTCGCCGACCGGCTTGAGATACTCGCCCGGATACAGCCCCTCGGGGATTTCGATGGTCTCGCCGAGCGCCTCGCGATAGCGCAGGTGCGCCGAGCGGGCGAGGACATCGACCTGCCCGCCAGCGTCGTTGACATAATATTCGCGCACGACCTTGTGCCCGGCGAATTCGAGCAGCGAGGCGAGCGCGTCGCCAACCACTGCGCCACGGCAATGGCCCATATGCATCGGGCCAGTCGGGTTGGCGGAGACATATTCGACATTGACCGTCGCGCCTTCGCCGATCGTCGAGCGGCCATAGTCGCCCTCTGCCGAGAGGATGTCGGTCAGTTCGCCGCGCCAGGTGTCGTCAGTCAAGGTCAGGTTGATGAACCCGGGACCGGCCACGGAGACGGCGGATACCGCATCGATCTTCTCCAGCTCGACGGCTATCTTCTCGGCGAGCGCGCGCGGATTGGTCCCCGCCGGCTTGGCGAGCACCATTGCCGCATTGGTCGCCAGATCGCCATGGGTCACGTCGCGCGGCGGCTCGACCGTTACCGCGCGTCGCTCCAGCCCGGCAGGCAAGTCGCCGGCGGCGACGAGCGCGTCGAGAGCGGCATCAAGGTGCGCGGCAAAACGGACGTAGAGAGTCATCGGGCTTCCAACAGTGAACGAGAGCGCGCGCCTTAGCGGATGGGGCGCGTGGGGACAATTGGCACTGGGGGCCGGGATTGCCCCTTCCGGCACTGAGCCGTTATCCCTTTTTGCCAATTTGGTCTGCGTGGCGAACACCTCACTGGGTTGCGGCCAGGATCACGGCAACGGTCTCGTCCGGCTGGTCCCACATAGGAAAATGACCGCTGGCCTCGAACCAGTGCAGATTGGCGGACGGGAAGGCGACTTTTGCCCGCGCTGCCTGCCTCGGCAGACACAGCCGATCATGGCGGCCCCAACCGATCACAATCCGACGCGCGGCGCCGGCGGCCGGACCCGCTTGCTCAGGCCCGCCCGCAAGGTCGCGAACCAATGCGTCGAAGGTCGGTGTCGCGCTGAGACTTGCCAGCTCCGTGGCAACGACTTTCGGATCGAGCGCCCAGGGACGCGCGGACAGCTGCGCCAGCAACGCGGTGCGGGTTGCGGCGTTCTTGCTGAGCGTCGGCAAGAAAGGCCGGATTGCTCGAACCAGCCGCCCCGAAATGCCAATGGTCGCCTTGAAGAAGGTGCGCTCCCAACCGCGCCAGAAGCCGCCGGGATCAAGCGCCACGACGTTGCCGACGCGGCCGCGCCGGGCAAGTTCCAGCACGATCCGGGCACCCATCGAGCTGCCGACGACGTCGATCCCGTCGATTCCCTTCTCCGCGATATAACGCTCGACGCTGCCGACAAGGCCGTCAAAGGTGCCGCTATCGTGCTCCGCCGGAGTGGCGCCATGTCCGGGAAGGTCGATCGCGATCACGGTCCGCTCGGCGCTGAGGGCCCCTATGATGGTGTTCCACGATTGCCAGCTTCCGCCGAGGCCGTGAACAAGTAGCAGCTTGCGGCCGGTGCCGCGTTGGACCTCGTGCATTCGGGGGTACTCCTGTTGGTCGCTGCTGAACCATTGGAAGGTGCCTTCGGGGCCGATCGGCGATCATCTCGCCGAACGATCGCTACCAAGGCGAAACCTGTCGGCACAATCCGGGCGTAGCCGAGTAAAGCAGGCAACGTCTGGCCGCCCCGATTCAGGCGCGCACCAGATCCTTGACCATGCCCGCGCGCTTCATTTCGGGGAACAGCTTCTGCGCGGTCCGCGCCGCGGTCAGGTCGAAATGCGCGGCGACCGCGCTGCTCAGCAAGGTGTCGAGCCCTGTCGTGGGCCGGAGGTCGCGCCCCTCGTAGAGCGCGGCATCGCCCAGCCCCGGCCAGTCGGCCACCACCCGGCCGCCATTGACCGCGCCGCCCATCAGCATCGCCAGCGAACCGGTGCCGTGATCGGTGCCCTGCGTGCCGTTGACCTTGACCGTCCGCCCGAACTCGGTCGCGACCACGACCATCGTGTCGGCCCAGAGTGGCCCCAGCCCCTGCCGGATCGAGCCGATCATCGCGGCGAGCCCCTTGAGCAGCCCGGCCAGACGGCCGCGCTGCTGGGCGTGGGTGTCCCAGCCGCCGGTCTCGATCATCGCGATCCGGGCGCCGCTCTCCGCCGTCAGCAGCCGCGCGGCGAGCGCGCCCGTCGCGGCGGCGTTGCGGCCATTGTCCCCCGCGAGATCGCTGGTCAGCGTCCGCGTCGCTATCGCCTGTTCCCAGATCGCGTGGAGCTGGGGGTCTTCGCGGTACATCGCCGAAATCCGCGCGAGCAGATCGTCCGAGGCATCGGGCAACGCCGAAGGCGCATAGCTCGCCACTTCGACCGGTCCGCGCAGCGCCATCGAGCGAATTCGGTGACGTCGGCCTGGCTGTAGCCGGTGCGCACCCCGAGCGTGTGGAGCTCGAGGATTTCGCGCGCGAGATTTTCGTTGAGCCCGGCCTTTTGTCCGCGGCGAGCGGTCGCCTGGCCGAGCGCACTGTTCTAGCCGACCGATTGGGCCTGATCGAGATAGACCAGCATTGCCGGATGGCGCTCGATGGCGTGAAGCATGTCGCCGAAGCTGCCGAGCACATGCGGGCGCACCGCTTCGAATTCGAGACTGCCGGCGAGACCGATCATCTCAAGCTTGTCCGCCGAAACCGCAAAGTGATTGGCCCAGAAATGGACCAGCCGCTCGGCAAAGGGCGCCGGTGAATTGATTGCAGTCAGCGCCCGCGCCGAGACCGCGGCCGCATAGTGATCGCGCACCTGGAGGCGTGCGGCGCGGCGGACCTGTTCGACCGGCGTTTCGGGCACCTGCTGCTCTGGCATCGGCTGCATCGTCGAACCGCGCATCGCGGGTTCGGTATCGACTTCGGGTTTCGGGGCGGGGCCGGCGCGCTGGTCGCGCCGGGCCTTGCGGAGGGCGCGTTGATAGTCGGCAAGCTCGCCGAATCCGCGCCCGGCGCGTCTCCCGGGCGGGCGCCGAGACCGAACCGATTGAGCGCGACACTTGCCTTGGCCATGGCGGTGATCCTTCCTGCCCTGTCTATACGCCCGACTTGTCGCAGAAGTTTGTCGCTCGATCGGTTCGGCGCGATTGATGCACGGATTGCAACTGCCTTTGACGCGCTTTGCGATTGTGGAATTTGTTGCGCTGCAGCAATCTTGCTTCAAGAACAGAACAAGACACAGGATGCCGGTCTGGCTCTTTCGAATTCTTGAAGGAGTAGATCGTGACCAAGCTTCTCATTGCGGCCGCTGCCGCCACCATCGCTTTCGCTGCCCCCGCCATCGCCAAGGAGCGTATCTTCACGCACGAGGGCGTGACCTATGCCTACACCGCCAAGCCCGTCGGCGACCAGCTCGTCCTCGAAGGTTCGGCCTCGAAGGGCGGCAAGTTCCGCCTCGTGGTCAAGGGCGACTGGGTGAACGGCTATGCCGGCGGCGCCCGTGTCTCGTTCCGCGCACCCAAGCGCGAAGAAGCCGGGGCGATCCTCGTCGCACAGCGCTGAGTAGTTAGAGGGGCTTCCCTACGGAGGCCCCTTTCTCGTATCAGAAGCCTTCGGGCAGACTGATCGGGCCGACCACTTGCTCGTAGCGCGTGATCGCGTAGCGATCGGTCATGCCGGCGATGAAATCGGCGATGTGGCGGCTGCGCCACGGATCTTCGGCGGGTAGAGCCTCGCGCCATTCCAGGGGCATCAGTGCAGGATCGGCGGCATAGGCCGCGAACAGCCCCGCCACCACGCCATGCGCCGCCTCGGCCGCCGCCATCTGGCTCGGATGGTGATAGAGATTGGCGTACATGAAGCGCTTGAGACCGCGTTCGGCCTCGCGCATCTCTTCCGAGAAGGTGACCAAGCAGCGGCCCGCGGCGCGCACGTCCTCCGCCGTCTCGATTCGCCCCTCGCCCAGCTGCGCCTGCGTGGAGGCGATGAGATCGTTGACCATCTCGCCGATCTGCGACCGGATGAGCTCGCCAACCAGCCGCTTGGCCGGCACGCCGGGGAATTTGGCTTCCACCCGCGCCCAGCCCCGCGCCACCATCGGCAACGCCATCAACTGGTCGAGGCTGAGCAGTCCGGCGCGGAGGCCGTCGTCGATGTCGTGATTGTCATAGGCGATGTCGTCCGCAAGCGCGGCGACCTGTGCTTCGAGCGAGGGCCAGTGGCCGAGTTCGAGCGGGAATTGCCTGTCGGCAGCCAAGAGCGCCCATTGCGGGGCTGCGATCGGACCATTGTGCTTGGCGAGCCCTTCGAGCGTTTCCCAGGTCAGGTTGAGCCCGCTCCACGCCGGATAGGGCTTTTCGAGCTCGGTAAGGGTACGCAGCGTGTGGCCGTTGTGATCGAACCCGCCCTGGCCCACTAGCGCCGCCTCCAGCGCATCCTCGCCGGCATGACCAAAGGGCGGATGGCCGATATCATGCGCCAGGCAGAGCGCCTCGGTGAGGTCCTCGTTGAGGCCGAGGGTGCGCGCGATCGTCCGGCCGATCTGCGCGACTTCGAGGCTGTGGGTGAGCCGCACGCGGAAATGATCGCCATCGGGCGCCATGAAGACCTGGGTCTTGTGGCGAAGGCGGCGGAAGCTGATCGAGTGGATGATCCGGTCACGATCGCGCTGAAAGGCGTCGCGCGGTCCGCGGGCAGTCCCGCTTTGTTCTTCGTGAAAGCGGCCGCGGCTCCGTTCCGGTGTGCTCGCCCAGGAGGAAGTCGCTCTCACACCGGCCCCCCTAGCGGGTCGTGGCGCGCTTGTCGAAGGCTTAGGACCGGGACACGCGAGCAAAAACATATCTTAAAGATCGCGGTATGGCCGGATCGTCCGCCCTCTAGGCACGTTGCGATTCCGAGCCACAGGAGAAATTCCATGACGCGCTTCTATTTCTACGTTCAGGAAGATGGCGCGCAAGGGCAAGGCGAATCTCTTGATCTGGAAAATCTACACGCAGCGCGGAAAGAAAGCGTCAAGTTCGCCAGCGAAATGCTCGCCAAGATCGACGGCGAAGTATATGATAAGGATTGGCGCGTTCAGGTCACCGACGACAACGGGCTGCATCTCTACGAAATAATCGTAGTTGCAACCGTCGCCGCTGCGGCAATGAATTCAGGATAGCCATATCCGACGCGCGAGACTTAATCCGCGAGCTTGGTGACCTTCTGGCCGGCCTCGCTGGTGAAGACGAAGCCCGATACGCCGGACTTGCCGAGCGAATTGACGAAGGTCTGCGCCTCGGCTGAGGTCTTGAACGGCCCGGCGAGGACGCGATTCGTGGCACGGAGCGGCGTCCACCAACCGGACTTGCCCTTGAACGCGGCCGGCGCCTTGGCAGTCACGGCCTTCCACGCCTTGGGCAAGCTCGCTTCATTGGCACCGCCGGCGACCTGGACCCAAATTCGGGCGGCCTCACCCTTGGGCTTGGGTTCGAGCTTCTTCGCCTTTGGATCGGACTTGGCAGGCTCGGCCTTCTTGCCCTTGGCAGGCTGGGAATTGGTTGGTTCGGGCTTGGACTTGGCTGCCGTTTTTGGCGGCGCAGGCTTTACCGCTTCGGGGTTCGGCGCAGGCCGCGGCGTCTCAGCGGCAGCGACGCGGACCGGCTCGGGTACCGGATCGACCGGGACCGCAGTGACGACCTGAAGTTCCTCGGCGGGAATGGTGATGCCGGCGACGATCGAGGCAAGGACCGAATCCTCCTGCCCCACGCGGACAGGGCCGGGCGGCGTCGGCTCAGGCTTGGCGGCTACAGCTTCGGGCTGCGTGGGCGTCGCATCCGGACGGGCACTGGCGGGCAGTGTCGTCGGTTGCGGCGCCGGCGTCGGCGCGGTTCGAGCGGTGTCGCCGACAGCCGCAGCTGCAGGGCCCTGCGTGGGCGGAGCGATCGCGCTGCGCTCGGGCGGCGGCGCTTCGCGGATTGCCAGTTGGACGGGCGCAGCGGCCTCACGCACCGGCCCGTCGATTTCCTCCGACTTGGGCGCAGGCAGCGGCTGCACGATCGGACTTGCCTCGCGCATCGTCACCTGCGGCGGCGGAGCGGGTAGCGGCGGTGGCGCGGGCAGCGGCGCCGCGGCGGCGGTCTGCATCGGCGCGGTGCGGCGCGCGGCCGGAGCGAGCTGGCGCTCGTCGCGCTCGCGCTCGCGCTCGCGGCGCGAGCGGCGGTCCCTGCCCTTCGGTGCGGCGGCTGCCGGGGAGCGGACAGGCTGTGCCTGCGCGACCTGCACCGGTCGCGTCGCTGGGACGTAGCGCGGCAGCACAGGCGCCTGGCGCGCATCGGCAAGGCGCGCCGCGGTCGGCGAGATCTGGCCGAAATGCACGGCGAAGGCGCGGTCGGCGGGCGCGAGATTGGCCAAGCGGCGGAAGAACGGCGCGAGCGAGGAACCCATATTGCCGGGCATCATGCTCGCCGCGATCCGCTCGGCGCCGGGCATGTCGTCGTTCATCGCGAGGACGAAGGCACGCGCGCGCCATGCCGCCCGGTCGCTCTTGCGCAGCAGCGGATCGAGCTGGCGCATCGATTCATCGACATTGCCGCTGATACCGAGGGACAGCGCGTATCGCCGGACGATTTCGTCGTCCTGTTCGCGCTGCAATGCGAGCTTGTAATCTGCCTGGGCGAGCAGCGGCTGACCGAGCAGATCATAGGCGAAGCCGCGATCGGCGGCGTAGTCGCGCGCCGGCAGGCCGCGTGCCTCGGCAGTCTGGAACAGCCGCAGCGCCTCGCCCGGGCGCTCCATCCGCACCAACGCCGATCCGCGCCCGGCGAGGATGCCGGGATTGGTGACGTCGATCGTCTCGGCACGCGCGAAGAAGGCGAGCGCCGCAGCGGTATCGCCCAGCCGCGCGCTAAGATTGCCGGCTTCGAGCAGCGCGCGCACGTCGCGCGGATTGGCGGCGAGCACGCGCATTTCCTGCGCAAGCTGGTCGGCAAGCGGATTTGGCGCCGGCATCAGTCCGGTCTGGGCGAATGCGGGGACCGGCGATGCACCGGCGCCGGCGGCAACGGCCAATGCCAGCGCAATGCCACCGAGGGAGCGAATCTGCTTCATTCGGGATCAGCTAGAGGCGCGATTGGCTGAACCGCCAATGACGCATCGCCGGCGGCTCGCCAAAGCGAGATCCGCCGGCGACGAACGCCTTTACTGGTTGTTCTGGCTGCGCAGGAACCGCGGGATATCGAGCGGATCCTTGTCGTCGTCGTCGGTCGTCTTCGACGCGCCGCGCGAAGCCATGCGCTCGAACAAGGTGCCGCCGGCACGACGTCCGGCTGGCTTGGGCTCAGGTGCGGGCTCTTCGTCCGCACCGCCGGTCAGCCAGCGGCGACGGCTGGTCAGTTCGGGTGCGGGCGCCGGTTCGGGCTCGGGAGCAGGCTCCTCGATCGCGCTACCTTCGCCGAGCAGCAGCTCGTCGGATTCGCCGGGCTCGTCATAGCTGGTCACGGGCTCTGCCTGCGGCTCGGGCTCGACGGCGTCGGGCGCCTCGAGAACCACGGCGGGCTCGGCTTCCTGCGCTTCCTCGGTCTCGTAGCTCGGCTCGGAGAAGCCCGGCTCGGCAGCGGGTGCGACCGGCTCGGCAGCGGCGCTGCGGCGCGGCGTGGAGAAGGAGAAGACACGGGTCTGCTCGGGCGCCGGCACGATGCGGGCCTGAGCATCGGCATCGATACCGGTCGCGACGACCGACACACGGATCTTGCCCTCGAGATCGGGATTGAACGCCGAACCCCAGATGATGTTCGCATCGGGATCGACCAGCTCGCGGATATGGTTCGCGGCTTCGTCGACTTCGAGCAGGCGCATGTCCTCGCCGCCGGTGATCGAGACGATCACGCCCTTGGCGCCGTTCATCGAGACGCCGTCGAGCAGCGGATTGGCGATCGCCTTCTGCGCCGCGATCAGCGCGCGATCGTCGCCGTCCGCCTCGCCGGTGCCCATCATCGCCTTGCCCATCTCCTGCATCACCGAACGGACGTCGGCGAAGTCGAGGTTGATCAGGCCGGGCATGACCATCAGGTCGGTGATGCCGCGGACGCCCTGCTGGAGCACCTCGTCGGCCATCTCGAACGCCTGCTTGAACGTCGTGTTGGCGTTGGCGATCAGGAACAGGTTCTGGTTGGGGATGACGATCAGCGTATCGACATATTTCTGCAGCTCTTCGATGCCCGATTCCGCCGATTGTGCGCGGCGGCGGCCCTCGAAGGCGAACGGCTTGGTGACGACGCCGACGGTCAGGATGCCCATGTCACGCGCCGCCTTGGCGATGACGGGTGCCGCACCGGTGCCGGTTCCGCCGCCCATGCCGGCTGCGATGAAGCACATATGCGCGCCCTCAAGCGCCTTCTGCACCTGATCGATCGTCTCTTCGGCAGCAGCGCGGCCGATCTCGGGACGCGAACCTGCGCCCAGGCCTTGCGTGATCTTCGCGCCCAGCTGGATGCGATGCCCGGCCGAAGACTGCTTGAGTGCCTGTGCGTCGGTGTTGGCGACGAGGAACTCGACCCCCTGGACGTCGGCGCGGATCATGTTCGCGATCGCGTTGCCGCCAGCGCCACCCACACCGATCACGGTGATCTTGGGCGTCAGCTCGTCGACGTCAGCCGGAAGAAATTCGATGCTCATTCCATATTCTCCCTGGCGCCGCCACGCTCCGGGGGCGGCACCCTTGAGCCCCGTGATGCACCAAGGGCCCGACCGACTCTAGTGTAAACAGACCTGCCGGTCGTATTTCTTTAATAATTCGACCGAAACGCCGTCATCAGCCGCTGAAGAAGCGCACCGGGGCTGGTCTTGGTGACCATCTGGTGGCTCGAGGTTTCCAGCGCGCGCAGATCGATCGGGTCCATCGCGGCGAAGCGCGCGAGACCGGCGAGCGTCGCGAAGGCCGGGCCGGCATGCGCTTCCGGCAGCGCGATCAGCCCCTTGGGACGGCCGACGCGGACGGCATTGCCCAGCGACTGCTGCGCATAATCGGCGATGCCCTTCAGCTCGGCGCCGCCGCCGGTGAGGACGATCTGGCGACCGATCGGGTCCTGGAAGCCGAGCTTCTTCAGCTCCTTCTGGATCTCGGTCATCAGCCGTTCGAGGCGCTGGCGGATCGTCGCGTTGAGCTGCGCCTTGGTGATGCGCGGCCCCTCGGCGCCTTCGTCGGGGATTGCCGGCTGGACGTCGATCATCTCGTGATTGTCGCGCGGGGACAGGTTCGCCGAGCCGTGGAAGCATTTGGTGCGCTCGGCCCAGGTGCGCGCGGTGCCGAAGGCCGAGGCGATGTCGTCGGTGATGTCGGCCGACCCCATCGGGATCGAGGCGAGTCCCGCAAGCACGCCGCCGGCGAACACCGAGACGTTGGTCACGCCTGCGCCGATCTCGACCAAAGCGACGCCAAGCTCGCGCTCCTCGTCAGTGAGGCAGGCGAGACCGGTAGCGACCGGCGCCGCGATGATCGAGCGGACCTCGAGATGCGCCGAGCGCACGCAGAGATCGAGATTGCGGACCGGCGAGCCTTCGGTCGAGACGACGTGGATGTCGATGCCGAGACGGTCGGCATGGAGCCCGAGCGGGCGCTTGACCCCGGCAAGGCCGTCGATCGTGTAGCAGGTCGGCTGGGCGTGGAGCACCATCTTGCCCTGCGGATCGATCGCGTCGCGGCCGGCCTTGAGCAATTCGTCGATATCGGCCTGTTCGACCCGGTGACCGCCGAGATCGGCTTCGAGCTTGACGACGTCGGACAGTAGGCCGCCTGCCGAGAAGCTGACCCAGACGTCTTCGATATTGGTGCCGGCGATGCGTTCGGCCTGCTCGACCGCCTCGCGGATCGCAAGCTCGGTGGCATGCATGTCGGCGACATAGCCACGCTTGACGCCGCGGCTCTCGCGCTGGCCGGTACCGAGCACGACGAGCTGCCCGTCATCCGAGCGCTGCGCGATCAGCGCCGAGACCTTGGACGATCCCACATCGAGCGCGGTGATCAGTCCTTCGGGTACTGCCTTGGCCATCGTCTTATTCCCCTGTCTCAACGCTGGTCGTCGCCGATTGCCCCATCGGCCGCTGCATCACCATATTCCCGGGCACGCGCATGTCGAAGCGTATCGTGCCCTTACGTAGCAGACCTTGGGCCGCATCCAACTCTGCGAATTTGCGTAAGGACTTAGCCGCTTCTTCCTCGCCTTCGGGAAGCTGGAGCTTTTCGCCGCTGGCGAAAGTGAGGTCCCAGCGGCGGTTGCCGATCCAGGTCGCCGCCTTGACCAGATGCTTGAGTGACGGCGCCGCGTCGATCAGTGTGCGCCGCGCGGGCTCCTGCGCGTTGGCGCCCTCGCCGATCAGCAGCGGCAGATCGGGCATCGCATCGGTCGATACCGGTTCGAGCGGAACCCCGGTGGGATCGACCAGCAGCAGCTGGCCATGGCTCTGCCAGATCGCCGCGGGCTCGCGCTCGATAATGAAGATGCGCAGCGTGTTGGGCAGGCGGCGCGAGACGCGCGCGTCCTTGACCCAGGGATATTTAAGCAGCCGCTCGCGGACCAGCGCGAGATCGACCAGCGGCATCGCGCGCGAATCCTGGTCGAGCGCTTGGGTATAGACGGTCATCTTGTCCATGCGCTTGATGCCATCGATCTGGATTTCATCGACCTTGAGCCCGGCCTCGCCCACGACATCGGCGACCGCGACGCCGGCCATCGCCGGCACGCCAAACCAAGTCGCCACCGCGAGCGCGACGGCGCCGACCGAGCCGACGATCGTCCAGGTCGCGATCTGGGTAAGCGTCGCCTGGCTGAACGGCAGCGCGGCGACGGCCTGGTCGAGCAGGCTCGGCCGCTTCGGGCGACGCCCGTTCGCCTTCTTCTTGGGCGCCGCGCCGCGTCTGGTCGCAGTGCGCTGGGTGGGCCTTCGGCTCAAAGCGCTTCGTCCACGATGCGCTGGACCAGTTCTGGATAGGAGATACCGAGATGGCGCGCCTGTTCGGGAACGAGGCTGAGCGGAGTCATCCCCGGCTGGGTGTTCACTTCGAGCAGGAAGAGGCCGTCGGCGCCCTGGCTGTCGTCCCAGCGGAAGTCCGAGCGCGAACAGCCCTTGCAGCCGAGCAGCCGGTGCGCGTCGAGCGCGATGCGCTTGCAGGCCTCGGCGACGTCTTCGGGAATGTCGGCGGGGAATACGTGCTCGGTCAGGCCGTCGGTATATTTGGCGTCGTAATCGTAGAAGCCGTTGCGGACGATCAGCTCGGTGACGCCAAGCGCCTGGTCGCCGAGCACCGCAGTGGTCAGTTCGCGCCCGCGGATGAACGGCTCGGCGAGCAGCTCGTCGAATTCCTGCCACGGGCCCGCCACGTCGGCGCTGATCGGGTTGCCCATATTGCCTTCGTCGGTGACGATCGCCACGCCCACCGACGAACCTTCGTTGACGGGCTTGAGCACATAGGGCCGCGGCAGCGGATCGCGCGCGTGCAGTTCCTCGGTGCGAACCATGCGGCCGCCGGGCATCGGGATGCCGTGCGGCACCAGCGCCTGCTTGGTGAGCTGCTTGTCGATCGCGATCACCGAAGTGACTAGGCCCGAGTGGGTGTATTTCAGGCCGAGCAGGTCGAGCGTGCCCTGCACGGTGCCGTCCTCGCCTGGGGTGCCGTGGAGTGCGTTGAACACAATGTCGGGCTGGAGCGCCGCGAGCTTGACCGCGACGTCGCGCTCCATGTCGATGCGGCTGACCTGGTGGCCCAGGCTTTCGAGCGCGTCGGCGATGCCTTCGCCGGACGACAGCGATACCTCGCGTTCGGCGGACCACCCGCCCATCAGAACGGCGACGTGCAACTTGCTCACTTACTCACCCCTACGCGCTGAATTTCCCATTCCAGCTGGACCCCGGATTGCGCCTTCACCTTGGTGCGGACGTCTTCGCCCAGCGCCTCGATGTCGGCGGATGCAGCATTGCCCAGATTGAGCAGGAAATTGCAGTGTTTTTCGCTGACCTGCGCATCGCCCCGTCGCAATCCACGGCAGCCTGCGGCGTCGATCAACGCCCAGGCCTTGTGTCGGTCCGGGTTCTTGAAGGTCGAGCCGCCAGTCTTGGAGCGCAACGGTTGCGATTCCTCGCGCGCCGCGGCGATGCGGTCCATCTCGGCCTGGATCGCGGCGGGATCGCCGGGCTGGCCGCAAAAGGTCGCGCTGACGACGATCGCGCCCGCGGGCAATTCGCTGTGGCGATAGGTATAACCAAGCTCGGCAAGTTGCAGCGTCTTGCGCTCGCCATTGCGCAGGACGACCTCGCACTCAACCAGGACGTCCTTGGTCTCGCGGCCATAAGCGCCGCCATTCATTCGCACGAACCCGCCGACCGTTCCCGGGATCGAGCGCAGGAACTCGACGCCGCCGATCCCCGCATCGCGCGCCCTGGAGGAGACGAGGATGCCCGAGGCGCCGCCGCCACAGCGCAGCGTGGTGCTATCGACTTGCTCAACGCTGGCGAACGCCTTGCCGAGGCGCACCACGACGCCGGGCACGCCGCCATCGCGGACGATCAGGTTCGAGCCCAGACCGAGACCCATGACGGGCACTGCGGGATCGAGCGCGTAGAGAAAGGTGGCGAGATCGTCGGCATCGGCAGGCTCGAACAGCCATTCCGCCGCGCCGCCGCTCTTGAACCAAACGAGCGGAGCGAGCGGCGCGCCGTGGGTCAGTTTACCGCGAACGGGAGGGAGAGCGTAGCAGACCGCGCTCACTTCCAGCCCCAAAGCTTGGACCATTGTTTCCACGCTTCGAGGTTCGCCTCGGCGGCCTTCTGCCCGGCTTCCTGGAGCGCAGTCATCTGTTTGCCAGCGTCGAGCATCTTCTGCGCGGCATCCATCTGCGCCTTCTGTGCGCGGAGGATCTCGCGCTGCATCTCGACGGCGGTGGAGAACCAGTCGCTCATGCCGGCACGCCCTGCCGCGCGGCCTCGATCGCCGGGGCGAGGCCCGCGGCCCATTTGGTGATGTCTCCGGCACCGAGGCAGACGACCATGTCGCCCGGCACGGTCACTTCGGCGAGGCGGCGCGCGAGCGCCTCGGCGTCGGCTATGGCGTCGGCCGAACGATGCCCGCGGCGGCGGATCCCGTCGACCAGCGACTCGGCATTGACGCCCTCGCGCGGCTCCTCGCCCGCGGCATAGACCGGCGTGACCAGCACCATGTCGGCGTCGTTGAAGGCCTGGGCGAAGTCGTCCATCAGGTTGCCAAGCCGCGAATAGCGGTGCGGCTGGACCACTGCGATCACCCTGCCCTCGGCGCTCTCGCGCGCGGCGGCGAGCACCGCACGGATCTCGACCGGGTGATGGCCATAATCATCGATCACAGTAACGCCCTGGGTCTCGCCGACCTTGGTAAAGCGTCGCTTGACCCCGCCGAAGCGCGCAAAGCCCTTCTGGATCGTCACGTCGGGAATGCCGAGCTCGAGCGCGACGCCGATCGCGGCGAGCGCGTTCTGGACATTGTGCCGGCCGGGCATCGGCAGCTCGATGTTCTCGATCGAACGCACGGTGCCGTCGCGGTTGCGGATGATCGCCTCGAAGCGGTTGCCACCCGAATGCGGGGTGACGTTGACGCCGCGCACATCGGCACTGGCAGCGAAGCCATAGGTGATAATCCGGCGGTCGCGGACGCGCGGGATGATCGCCTGGACTTCGGGATGATCGAGGCAGAGCAACGCCGCGCCATAGAAAGGCACGTTCTCGACGAACTCGACATAGGCGTCCTTGGCGCGATCGAACGAGCCGTAGTGATCGAGATGCTCGGGATCGATGTTGGTGACCACCGCGATCGTGCCGTCCAAGCGCAGGAAGCTGCCGTCGCTCTCATCAGCCTCGACGACCATCCAGTCGCTGTCGCCCAGCCGCGCGTTGGAACCATATTGGTTGATGATGCCGCCGTTGATCACGGTGGGATCGACTCCGCCCGCGTCGAGCAACGCAGCGACCATCGACGTGGTCGTGGTCTTGCCGTGCGTGCCCGCCACTGCGACGGTCGACTTCAGCCGCATCAGCTCGGCGAGCATCTCGGCGCGGCGCACCACCGGCACGCGGTTTGCATAGGCAGCCTCGACTTCGGGGTTGGTCCGGACGATCGCGGTGGAGACCACCACCACCGCCGCGTTGCCGATATTCTCGGCCTTGTGCCCGATCTCGATCGGGATGCCGCGGTCGCGCAGTCCCTGGACGACATAGCCCTCGGCGACGTCCGAGCCCTGCACCTTGTAGCCGAGATTGTGCATCACCTCGGCGATGCCCGACATGCCGATGCCGCCGATCCCGACGAAATGGATCGTGCCGATGTCGGTTGCGACTCCCTTCATGCGTGGACGAGCCTTCCCTGGATGGCCGCACGGCGCACCTTGATCGGTGCCGTGGGAGCGTGAATCGATTCTACGAGATCGGCGAGGTCGGTCGCCGCGTGCGGACGGCCGACGCTCTTCGCACGCGCCGCCGCATTCTCCAGCGCCTGGCCGTCAAGCCCGAGCTTCTGGATCTGCTTGGCGAGCTCGGTGGCGTTGAACGCGCGCTGCGAAATCGTGCGCGCGCCACCGGCATTGGTGATCTCGCGGGCATTGGCGGTCTGGTGATCGTCGGTCGCGCTGGGCAGCGGCACGAGGATTGCGGGACGGCCCGCCGCAGTCAGCTCGGCGATCGTCGAGGCGCCGGCGCGGGCAATGACGATATGCGCCCAAGCCAGCGCCTCGGGCATGTCGGTAATGTAGGTTGAGACGTCCGCCGGAATACCGTGCGCCTGGTATTTGGCGCGGACGGCGTCGATATCTTCGATGCGCGCCTGGTGCGTCACCTGAAGCCGGCGGCGGAAGTGCACCGGGAGCAGCGCCAGCCCGTCGGGCACCACCTTGCTCAGCACGGTCGCACCCTGACTGCCGCCGGTAACGAGGACGCGGAAGATGCCGTCTTCGTCGAGCACGGGATAGGGCCGATCTCGCAGCGTCAGCACCGCCTCGCGGACCGGATTGCCGATCAGATGGGTCTTGGCCTCCCAACGCGGCTTCATCCGCTCGACCGCGTCATAGGAAGTGGCGATTGCGCTCACCCGCCCCGCAACGAAGCGATTGACCCGGCCGAGCACGGCATTCTGCTCGTGGATCACGGTGGGCACGCCGGCGCGGAACGCCGCGAGCAGGGTCGGCAGCGCGGGATAGCCGCCAAAGCCGATCACCGCCGCGGGACGCAGCTCCCTGAACAGCCGCAGCGCCATCGATCGTCCCGCCATGATACGACCGGCCGCGCGGATATAGCCGAGCGGTCCGCCGCCCAGCCGTCCGGCGGGCAGCACATGCGTATCGATTCCCTCGAACAATCCGGGGAAGCGCACGCCGCGATCGTCGCTGACCAGCGCGACCTTGTGCCCCCGTTTGGCCAGCTCGGCCGCCAGCGCCGCTGCAGGGACCATGTGCCCCCCGGTCCCGCCTGCTGCCAGAACATAGCTCCGCGACTTCGTCATCCCTTGCTCCACCGACCCGTATATGGCGAGCGCTTCAGATACGGGTTTCGGCGCGTGAAGGCGAGCAGCAACCCGTATCCGACCGAAAGCGCGATCATCGACGATCCGCCATAGCTGATGAAGGGCAAGGTCATGCCCTTGGACGGCGCGATGCCGGTATTGACCGCCATGTTGATGAGCGCCTGGACGCCGAACTGCGCGGCGAGGCCCGAGGCGGCGAGCAGGCGGAAGGCGTCCTCCTCGTCGAGCATCTTCATGAACACCCGGATGACGATCGCAGCATAGAGGACGACGATCACCGCGCACGAGATCAGCCCGAATTCCTCGCCGATCACCGAGAAGATATAGTCGGTGTGCGCCTCGGGCAGCTTGAACTTGATCTGGCCGCTGCCGGGGCCCGCGCCGGTGAGGCCGCCCGCGCTCAGCGTCTGGTGCGCCATATCGACCTGGTAGCGGTCGGCGAGCGCGGCTTCCTTGGTGGGGAACAGGAAATTGTCGATGCGGGTGCGCGCAGTGCCGTAGAAGATGTAGGCGGCGACGACGCCCCCGACTGCGACGCCGAACAATCCGCCGATCGCCACGGTCGAGATGCCCGAAATGGTCAGCAGGATCAGCCAGACGATCGCGAACACCATGGTCTGGCCGAAATCGGGCTGGAGCATCAGTAACACTGCGATCACCGCAGTCACCCCGCCGGTGATGAACAGCACCGGAAGCTCGGGATCCTTGGCGCGGAACGACAGCATCCACGCGGTCGAGACGATGAAGAAGGGTTTGAGGAATTCCGAGGGCTGGAGATCGGAAATGCCGAGATCGAGCCAGCGCCGCGCGCCGTTGGTTTCCGAGCCGACCAGCGGCACGAGCGCGAGCAGCAGCAGGAAGAATGCCGCGCCGAACAGGGCAAAGCGCCGCGCGGCGGTGATCGGCAGCATCGAGACGCCGATCAGTACAGGCACCGACAGGCACGCCCAGACGAGCTGGCGCCAGAAATAGTGCATCGCGGGCATGATATGCGTCGCGTCCGAATAGCGCTTTGCGGTCGCGGGCGATGCGGCGGCGACGGCGACGAGGCCGATCGCGATCAGCAGCATCGCGAGCAGCAGCAGCACGCGATCGACTTCCCAGAACCACATGCCGGCGCGCGTCGTGTTGGCGCGGCCAAGCTGCTTGCTCACCCGGCGGCGGACATCGCCATTCGCATTCTCGGTTTCGGTGGCGTCGCTCACCCGAGCGCCTCCACGGCATCGCGGAACGCCTGGCCGCGCGCCTCGTAATCCTTGAACTGGTCGAACGAGGCGCAGGCGGGGGAAAGCAGCACGGCCTCGCCGGGCTTTGCGTTGGCGGCGGCGCTCTTCACTGCGGCTTCGAGCGTGCCCGAACGCTCGACCGGCATCTCGCCTTCGAGCAGGGATGCGAACAGCGCACCGGCGTCGCCGATCGTGTAGGCCTTGACGATATGGCCGAAGCCGGGACGGCATGCTTCGAGGCTGTCGGTCTTGGCGAGCCCGCCGAGGATCCAGTGGACACGCGGATAGGCTGAGAGCGCGGGGGTGGTCGAATCGGCGTTGGTGGCCTTGCTGTCGTTGACGAACAGCACGCCATTCTTGGTGGCGATGCGCTCCATGCGGTGCGGCAGGCCGGGGAAGGTTTCGAGGCCCTGGTCGATCGCTGCGGTATCGATGCCGAGCGCCTCGCACGCAGCGATCGCGGCGAGCGCGTTCTGGGCGTTGTGCGGCCCCTGCAGCGCGGGCCAGCGCGTCTGGTCCATGCAGATGCCGGGAGCGATCTTGTGAAGGTCCTCGCTACGTCCTGACACGGCGACTTGCCGCGCGATGGCTGCGGAAGTCGCGTCGCCGATGCCGATTACCGCGGCATGGCCGGTGGACTGCATTTCGAACAGGCGCGCCTTCGAGGCGGCATAGCCTTCGAAGCCGTCGTAACGGTCGAGATGGTCGGGAGTGATGTTGAGCAGAACCGCGACGTCGCAATCGAGGCTGAGGGTCAGGTCGATCTGGTAGCTCGACAGTTCGAGCACATAGACCCCGCCCTCGGGAAGCGGATCGCTGCCGAGGATCGGGTGGCCGATATTACCGCCAGCGAGGCTGGGGAGCCCTGCGGTGCGGACGATGTGGTCGATCAGCGCGGTGGTGGTGGATTTGCCGTTGGTGCCGGTGATGCCGACGACCTTGTGGCGCGGGAGGTCGGCACGTGCCTGGGCGAAGAGCTCAATGTCGCCAATGACGGGGACGTCGGCTTCGCGCGCCTTGGCCGCGATCGGGTGCTTGTTGAGGGGTACGCCTGGGGAGACCAGGATGGCTTCGAAGGCGTTTAGGTCAATCTCCAGCGGGTCGACGAGCGCGAGTTCCTCACCCTGCCGCTCGCCCAGCGCCGCCCGAGCCGTTTCGTTGGAGTCCCACGCTACCACGCGCGCACCCGAAGCCAGCAAGGCGTGCACCGTCGCCAGCCCCGACCGCGCAAGCCCGAGCACCGCATAGCGTTTGCCGCGCCAGGCAATACCCGTGATCACCGCAGCTTCAGCGTGGAGAGCCCTGCCAGCGCCAGCACGAACGCGATGATCCAGAAGCGGATCACCACCGTCGGCTCCGACCAGCCGAGCTGTTCGAAATGGTGGTGGATCGGCGCCATCTTGAAGACGCGCTTGCCGGTGCGTTTGAAGAAGAACACCTGGATGATGACGCTCAGCGCTTCGACCACGAACAGTCCGCCGATAATGCCCAGCACCAGCTCATGCTGCGACGACACCGCGATCGCGCCGAGCGCGCCGCCAAGGGCCAGACTACCGGTATCGCCCATGAACACCGCCGCCGGGGGCGCGTTGAACCACAGGAAGGCGAGCCCTGCGCCGACGATCGCGCCGCAGAAGATCGCGAGGTCGCCTGCGCCGGGGACGTGGGGGATGCCGAGATAGGTCGCGAACACCTTGTTGCCCGCGACATAGGCAATCAGCATGAACGCCATGCTGGCGATCACTACCGGCATCGTCGCGAGCCCGTCGAGCCCGTCGGTGAGGTTCACGGCGTTGCCGAACGCGACGATCGTGAAGGCGGCGAAGGGAATGTAGAACCAGCCGAGATCCGGGTGGATCCACGCGAAGAACGGCACGTAGAGCAAGGTGCCGGTCTGCGAGATGATCACCCAACTGGCGATGCCGGCGATGGCGAACTCGGCGAGCAGGCGGACCTTGCCCGATACTCCGGCGGTGCTCGCCTTCTTCACCTTGTCGTAATCGTCGAGGAAGCCAATCGCGCCGAAGCCGAAGGTGACGAACATGCACGCCCACACCAGCGGGTTGGCGAGGTTCATCCACAGGAACAGCGAGACCATCAGCGACGTAAGGATCATCAGCCCGCCCATCGTTGGCGTGCCGCGCTTGGCGAGATGCGTCTGCGGGCCGTCGCTGCGGATCGGCTGGCCCTTGCCCTGGCGAACGCGCAACCAGCCGATGAACCTCGGCCCGATGATCAGCCCGAGCAGCAGCGCCGTCGCCACCGCCGCGCCGGTGCGGAACGACAGATAGCGAAAGAGATTGAGGATGCCGGGAAAGCCCAGCTGTTCCGCGATCCAGTAGAGCATTAGGCCATCGCCCTTTCCGCCAATGCCGCCACGACCGTCGACAGACGCACGCCGTTAGAGCCTTTTACGAGGACCGCATCGCCCGGCGCCAGCACGGCGGATAGCCGTTCGCGCGCGGTTGCGGCGTCGGGCACATGGACGAATTCGACTCTGCCCTCAAGCGCCTTTGCGAGGGGCCGCATCGCTTCTCCGACGAGGATCGCGTGGCTGACGCCGGCCGCCTCGATCGGCTCGGCGAGGTCGGCGTGGAAGCTGTCGGAATGGTCGCCCAGTTCGCGCATCTCGCCGAGCACGGCGATCTTGCGGCCATGCTCGTTGGCAAGCACCGCCAGCGTCGCGCGCATCGAGGCGGGATTGGCGTTGTAGCTCTCGTCGATGACCAGCGCCTCGCCGTTCGGCAGCTCGGCCATGAAGCGCGCGCCGCGCCCTGCAAGGCCGCCCATCTCGGCAAGCGCGAGTCCGGCCATTTCAAGGTCGCCGCCGACAGCATCGACTGCGGCGATGATCGCCATCGCATTGGACACCCAATGCTCGCCCGGCTGCGAAATGGTGAAGCTCAGCTCGCGCGCATCGAAGCGTGCCGTGATGAAGGTGCCGCCGGTGCGGGTGCGCATCCGCTCGACTGCGCGGAAATCGGCGCCGTCGTGAAGTCCGAAGGTGAGGATTTTCGCTGCGTGCGGCTTGGCCGCGGCGATAAGCCGGTCACGGTACGGGCTGTCGAACGGGATGATAGCCGTGCCGCCGGGCTCGAGGCCCTGGAAGATCTCGCCCTTGGCATCGGCGATCGCCGCTTCGCTGGCGAAGAAGCCCATATGCGCGGGCGCGATCGTGGTGACGAGCGCGACGTGCGGGCGGACCAGCCGGGTGAGCTGGGCGAGTTCGCCGGCGTGGTTCATGCCCATCTCGAACACGCCGAAACGCGTGTCGCGGGGCATGCGAGCGAGGCTGAGCGGCACGCCGGTATGGTTGTTGTAGCTCTTGACCGAGCGGTGCGCGCAGCCGGGATCGACGCGATCGAGCGCGGCGAACAGCGCTTCTTTGGTGCCGGTCTTGCCGACCGAGCCGGTGACGCCGATCACCTTGCCGTGCATCCGCACGCGCGACGCTTTGCCGAGTGCGTCGAGGGCGGCGGTGGTGTCGGCGACATGGACGTTGGGGTGCCCGGTTTCGCTCGAGACGATGGCGCCCGCCGCACCCTGCGCGAACGCCTGGCCGAGGAAGCGATGGCCGTCGGTAGTTTCACCCGTCAGTGCGAGGAACAGGTCGCCCGGCCCGACTTCTCGCGAGTCGAAGGTGACGCCGGTGACGCCGAAATCGGCCGACGCACTGCCGTTGGTCGCCTGTGCGATCTCATCCGAAGTCCACAACGATTTCATCGCTCCCCTTCCGCTTGCAGGAGGAGCGGATCGGAGCAAGCGCTAGGTGAGGACATCCCCTCCCCTAGCCCCTCCCGCAAGCGGAAGGGGAACAGAAGATAGTCGAACGTCACGCAGCGCATTCCCGGGCAACGCTGACATCGTCGAAAGGAAGCACGCGGTCGCCGACGATCTGGCCCTGCTCATGGCCCTTGCCGGCGATCAGGACGATGTCCTCCGCCTGCGCCATCGTGACCGCGGCGGCGATCGCCTCGCGGCGGCCGCCGATCTCGGTGGCCTCGGGGGCGCCCTTGAGCACTTCGGCACGGATCGCCGCCGGATCCTCGCCGCGCGGATTGTCGTCGGTGACGATCACCACGTCCGCACCCGCCGCGGCGGCCTGCCCCATCGGCTCGCGCTTGCCGGTGTCGCGGTCGCCGCCTGCGCCGAAGACGAGGATCAGCCTGCCGCTGGTGTGCGGCTTGAGCGCCGCGATCGCCGCTTTCAGCGCATCGGGGGTATGGGCGTAATCGACATAGACCGGCGCGCCGCTGCGCGTGATCACTGCGCGTTCGAGCCGGCCGCGCACGGGCTGGAGCCGCGCCAGATTGGCGATCGTCGCGGCGACATCGCCGCCGGTCGCAATCACCAGCCCCGCCGCGGTCAGCGCATTCGCGGCCTGATATGCGCCGATCAGCGGCAGCATCACCTTGTGCGTCCTGCCCCCCGCTTCGATGGTGAGCCCCTGCCCCAGCAAGGTCGGATCGCGCTCGGTCAGCTTGAGCGTCTCGCCATGCTCGCCGACGGTGATCAGCTTGTTGCCGCGCATCCGGGCGAGTTCCTCGACGCGCATCGCGTGCGGATCGTCGGCCCAGACCACTGCGGCGCCGTCCATGTCGAGCACGTCGGCGAACAGGCGGAGCTTGGCGTGGAAATAGGCCGCCATGTCGCCATGATAATCGAGATGATCGCGGCTGAGGTTGGTGAACGCAGCCGCCCGCACCGGCAGCCCCTCGGTCCGGTATTGCGACAGGCCGTGCGACGAGGCCTCGAACGCGACGTGAGTCACGCCTTCTCGGGCAAGCCCGGCGACATTGGCGAGGAACGTGACGACATCGGGGGTGGTCAGACCGGTCGAGACCGTGTCGTCGGACGTGGTCACGCCCAGCGTGCCGATCGACGCAGCGTGATGCCCGGCCATGCGCCACAGCTGGCGCGTCATCTCAACCGTGGAGGTCTTGCCGTTGGTGCCGGTCACCGCGATCGCCGTCTCCGGGAACGGCGCGAAGAACTTCGCGGCGAGCCGGGCGAAGCACTCGCGCGGATTGGAATCGGCGATGTGCAGCGCGCCTTCGACCACGGCCTCGGGCCGCGCGACGATCGCGACGGCACCCGCCTGCACGGCGGCGGGAATGAAGTCCTCGCCATTGACCCGTGCGCCCTCAAAGGCACCGAACACCGTTCCCGGCGCCACTTTGCGGTGATCGATCGCGAAGCCGGTGATCGCAGCGGCCTCGTCCCCGCCGGTCAGCGCGCCCAGCTTCACCGGCCTGCCTTCGGCGCTTCCGGCCCAGCCCAGATCAGCGGGAGCAAGTCGCTCTCGTCGATGTCGCGATTATTGTCGGGGGTGACGCCGAGCAGCGCGCCGGTGCGGCTGACGACGCGCCCGACGATGGGAGCGGCGGTCCAGCCGGCGGTGGTGCGAGGCGTGTTCGCATTGGCCTTGGGGGAATCGAGCATGGCGACCACCACATAACGCGGCGCGTCGATTGGGAAAGCCGCCGCGAAGGTCGAAACGTTGCGATGCTTGTCGTATCCGCCCGCCGAAGCGGCCTCGGCGGTGCCGGTCTTGCCGCCGAGACGGAAGCCCGGCGCGTCTGCTTTCCTGCCGGTGCCCTTGAGCACGATCAGGCGGAGCAGCTGACGCATTCGCGCGCTGGTCGATTCCTTGAACGCGCGCTGGCCCTGGGGAACATGGTTCGGATCGACCTTGAGCAACGTCGTCGGGCGCAGGATGCCGCCATTGACCATCACCGCATAGGCATTGGCGAGATGCAGCGGCGTCACTGCGATGCCATGGCCATAGGCAGTGGTCATCACCGTCACCCGGCCCCAATAGGCCGGCCAGAGGGGCTTGGCGCCGCCCAGCTCGATCGCCGGCCGCTTGTCGAAGCCGAGCCGGCGGAACAGGTCCTGCATGCGCTCTGCGCCGAGCTCGTCGGCGATGCGCGCGGTGGCGATGTTCGAAGAGTAGATCAGCGTCTCGGGAATGTTGAGCCAGCGGAACTGCTCGTCGCCGGGATCGTCGCTGATCTTGAAGCGGCCGACCTGGAGCGGCTTGGTAGCGTCGAAGCGGCGCGCCATGTTGCTGATCGCGCCGGTATCGATCGCGGCGGCGACCGCGAGCGGCTTGAAGGTCGAGCCCAGCTCATAGACGCTCTGGGTGACGTTGTTGGGCGGCGCAGCACCGGGCAGCGCATTGGGATTGAAGCTCGGCAGCGACGTCATCGCCAGGATCTCGCCGGTGCGCACGTCGAGGATCACTCCCGCGGCGCCGCGCGCCTGCAGGTCGATCATAGCCCGGCCCAGTTCGTTCTCGAGCGCGGCCTGGACGCGCGTGTCGATCGACAGCGCCACGGGCGCGCCGCGCCGCGCGGGATCGCTCAGATGCGGTTCCAGCACTTTCTCCATGCCCGAAACGCCAACGCCCTTGGCATCGAGGAAGCCCAGGATGTGCGCCGCCATGGTCGATTGCGGATAGAGCCGGTCGGGCTCGCGCTGGAATTCCATGCCCGGCTCGCCGAGCGCATTCACTGCGGTCACCAGCTCGGGCATCGCCCGGCGCTTCAGGTAGGCGAAGCTGCCGCCCGAATTGAGAATAGTGAGATAGCGGTCTGCGGTCTGCTCGGGGATCAGCTCGGCAAGCTTCTGCGCGAGCGCGGCCTTGTCGCCGATCACCTGGTTGGGATGCACCGCGATCGACCAGGCGTCGATACTGCGCGCAAGCGGCGCGCCGTTGCGGTCGACGATATCGCCGCGCGGCGGCACCAGCACCGATGCGATGTCGCGCGCCGTGGCGGGCTCGGCCCACAGTGCCAGCAAGGCGAGCTTGCCGATCACCACCAGCATGCCGGCGCCGAACAGCAGCGACAGGATCATCAGCCGTACCTGGGCGACGGCGACGAGTGCCTGGCGGGTCCCACCCGAGCGGCCCTTGCGAGCCGATGGGGCGACGACGACGATCACCGGAGTGCGAGCTTCTCGCGCTTCGCCAGCTTCTGCAGGTCGTCGATCGTCGAGGCGCTCAGCACGCCCTTGTCGATCGAAGCGATCGCCTGGCGGTCGGCCTTCTTCATCAGCTTGCGCAGCTCCACGTCCTGCTGTGCCACGCTCTTGACGGGCGCAGCGGCACGCGGCGCGGCCTGCACTGGATCGGCAGCGGGCGCCACAACCGCCGCAGCGGCCTGGCTCGGGGTTGCGCCAGTCGGAACGATCAGAGCGGCAACCTGAATGTCGGCGGTCGGCTGGCCGAGGCTGGCCAGCGCCATCTCGTTGGCGAGATATTGCTGCGGCGCGGGCGCGGCGAGCGCAAGCACGTCGCCATTCCAGCGCTCGAGCTGGGCGAGGTTGGCGCGCGTGTTGAACTCGGTCTCGAGGCTGCGGATGTCGCGCTTCGCCTGAAGGATCGCCGACTTGGTAGAATTGAGGCGCGCCTGTTCGGCGGCGCCGTGTGAATTGACGAGGTAGCATGCCGGCGCCACGACAACGCCGCACAGGAACCATCCCAGTCCCTTGAAGCCCTGCACTGCCATCAGTTCACTCCCTCACTGCCCCAGGGCGCCGCAGCCGTTCGACGCGCCACACGCAGCGTCGCAGACCGGGCGCGAGGATTACGCGCTACTTCTTCCTCGCCGGGCCGGACGGCCTTGGCGGGGGTCTCGAAACTCGGCTCGGCCCGGGGGCCTGCCATCGGACGATGCCGCGAGCCTGCCGGTTCGCTGCCGCTCCGTTCGCGCAGGAACCGCTTCACCATGCGGTCCTCGAGCGAGTGGAACGTGACCACCGCCAACCTGCCTCCGGGCTTGAGCACGCGCTCGGCCGCAGCCAGCCCTTCCGCGAGTTCATCGAGCTCGCGGTTCAAGTGGATGCGGATCGCCTGAAAGGTCCGGGTGGCCGGGTCCTTCTTGTCGTAGTGTTTATGGTTTAAGGATTTTCTAACCACGTTGGCGAGTTCGGAAGTCCGCTTAAGGGGTCGTGCGGAGACGATCGCGCGGGCGACTCGGCGTGACTTCGGCTCCTCGCCAAAGTTAAATAAAACGTTAGCGATTTCTTCCTCGTCTGCGGTGTTCAGCCACTCCTCGGCGGTGACCCCCGACTGGCTCATCCGCATGTCGAGCGGACCGTCGTTCTGGAACGAGAAACCGCGATCGGCCTCATCGAGCTGCATCGACGAAACGCCGATATCCATGGTCACGCCGTCGACCGCCACGAGCCCGCGGCGCGTCAGTTCGCCTTCCAGCTGGCTGAACGGCGCTTCGATCAAGGTCAGCCGCCCACCCGATTCCGCCACGAGAGTTTGGCCGCCTTCGATCGCATTGGGATCGCGATCGAAAGCGGCCACCTCGGCACCCCGCTCGAGGATGGCGTTGGTGTAGCCGCCTGCTCCGAAAGTAGCGTCGACATGACGCTCGCCGGGCACGATGGCGAGGCCGTCGATCACTTCATCGAGCAGCACGGGGATATGGGGGGCGTTCACAGCTTCACGCCCTTGGACTCGCAGAGAAACGCACAGATCTCGCGCAGGCCGGGATCGGCGTTGTCGTCGGCGAGCAGCACTTCGGGCGCCCAGACGTCGAACGTCTCGCCGCTGCCGTTGAAGAATGCCCATTTGCCGATTCTCGCCTTCATCCGGAAGAAGGGCGGAATCACGAAGCGGCCGCTGTCATCGAACGGCGCCTTCTCGACCAGGCCGAAGGCGCGGCGCTTGGCACGGCTGTCGACGTCTGAGCCGCGCTCCTCGGCAGCCTGCTCCTTGCGGTCGAGACGATCGTATTTTTCCTTCGACCAGCTCAGGTCATGCGCGGAGAGGCACGGATCCTCCCGGTGGAGGCCGACGACGATCTGGCGGATATCGGAATTGCGCTCGGCGGCGGCGCGCAGGTCTGCGGGAATGGCGACGCGGCCCTTCTGGTCCACCGCCTGGAGCGCAAATCCCTCGAAGAGCTCCCTGTCCGCCACGCCCAAACCCCTTTTGGGCACGCCTTCCCCGTCTCCGGAATCGCGGTTTCCCGGCCACTTCCCGGCGCTTGATCTCACGGTGAAAGGGTTCGTGCCCCCTTAAGCATCTTGTTTGATCACAAACTCTGCCGGGATACAACGGGTAAAGTGGGGATCACGCGGGAATTTGCCCCACTTTCCACGTCAAATTCATGACGTTTTACTTTGAGTCATGATACGTTCCAGATAAGTTCCACCAGCCGCCAAGCGCGCGGGTGCAGAGCCGGGCAAAGCCGAGCGTTACCAACCCGATTTGTGGTTGCCTCGGGGTTTGGCGGCAGGTTCACACCAAACGCAGGCGAGCAGTTTGAGGTGATTTGCTCCCCGGCGAAGGCCGGGGCCCGGCTCGACGAACCCGGCGCGTTGAGACAGCCCTATCGAACCACATCGCAACTGGCCCCGGCCCTCGCCGCGGAACAGCAAGATTCAGATTGGACGGTGCGCAAGCGATTTCCCGGCGCGTCCCGTCAGAGCTTTATTGCTGCGGCGTGTCGCCTTGCGGCCCGCCGGAGGGGCTGCCGGTCGAAGAGGTGCTCGGCGCCACGCCCAGCTCGGCGAGCGGCTCGTCCTTGCCCTTGTCGACGGCGGTATTGCCCGGCGCGCTGGTCATGTTGGCGACCACCGAGGCATTCGGCGCACCGATCGCCGAAACCGGCTCGTCGCGATTGGCCGAGGAAAAGATCGCGCTGGCCAGTCCGATCAGGACCAGCACCATCGCCAGCCCGGTCATACCGACCCGGACACGCTGCATCGCTTGTTCTGAGTCTTGCGATCCCGGCTTCATAAGCTGTGGCATAAATGTAACGCCTTGACGGGACTTTGTCGAGGCACGGTGTCAGGCAGCGTCCAGCCACTCGGGAACGGGGAGCCCTTTGTCGCGCAGCCAGGCGCCATTGTAGAGCGTCGAGAGGTAGCGAAAGCCCGTATCGCACAGGATCGTCGCGATGCGCTTGCCCGGCCCCAGCTGCTGCGCCAGCCGGACTGCGCCGGCAACGTTGATGCCCGACGACAGCCCGAGGCACAGCCCTTCCTCGGCGAGCAGGCGGCGGACCCATTCGAGGCCCTCCTCGTCGGAGATGCGGAACTGAGTGTCGACCGGCGCACCTTCGAGATTGTTGGTGATCCGCCCCTGCCCGATCCCCTCGGCGACCGAGGAGCCTTCGGAGCGGAGCTCACCATGCGCATAATAATCATAGAGCGCGGCGCCGTGCGGATCGCTGAGCGCGATGCAGACCTGTTCGTCCTTGGCCTTGAGCCCCAATCCGACGCCCGCCAGCGTGCCGCCGGTGCCCACCGAGCAGGTGAAGCCGTCGATCCGACCGTCCATCTGGCTCCAGATCTCCTCGGCGGTGCCGACGATGTGCGCGCGACGATTGGCGATATTGTCGAACTGGTTGGCCCAGATCGCGTTGGGCGTCTCTTCGGCGATGCGGCGCGACGTGTGCACGAAATGGCCGGGGTTCGAATAGGGTGCGGCGGGCACCAGCACCAATTCGGCGCCGAGCGCGCGCAGCGTGTCCATCTTCTCGCGGCTCTGCGTCTCGGGCATGACGATGATCGTCTTGTAGCCCTTGGCATTGGCGACCAGTGCGAGGCCGATGCCGGTATTGCCCGCGGTTCCCTCCACGATCGTCCCGCCCGGCGCGATCAGGCCGCGCTCCTCGGCGTCCTGGACGATGAACAGCGCGGCGCGGTCCTTGACCGACGCGCCCGGATTGGCGAACTCGCACTTGCCGAAAATGTCGCAGCCGGTCGCCTCGCTTGGCCCCTTGAGCCGCACCAGCGGAGTGTTGCCGATCAGGCCCAGCGTATCGGATGTCACATGCATGCGGCTAGATAGGGGCGTCCGCCCCCGCACCGCAAGCAAGTTGCCCTTTGGGCCGCACTACAGCGACTGCTCCCACTCGCTCAGGCGATGCGCGCCCGGGTATGGCGGACGCATTCGGCGATGTCCTGTGCCAGCGCCTCGGCCCGGTCCTCGTCCAGCATGCCGATCGACAGGCGGATGCCAGGTCCGGCCGCCAGTCGAAAAGGCTCGCCCGGCTGGACCGCCCAGCCACGCGCAAGCAGCGCCTGCGCCACATCGGCCTCACTGCGAACCGGAAGCCATAAATGAATCCCCGAGCGCCCGTGCACCACGATGTTGCGCCGGACGAGAGCTTCGACCAGCGCGTTCCTGCGTTCACTGTAGCGGCGGCGTGCGGCGTCCAACAGGCGATCGGTCCCGCCCGATTCCCATAATGCATGCGCCAGCCGCTGGAGTATCCCGCTCACCCAGCGCGGCCCAAGCCCGAGCTGGCGCTTCATCCGGCCGATCGTGACGTCGTCGCCCAGCGCGACCGCGAGGCGGAGATCGGGCCCGAGGAATTTGGAGACCGACCGTACGAATAGCCAGCGCCGCCGGCCCCCGGGTTTCATCTCCAGTGGCCCCTGCGCCAATGGCCCCCAATGATCATCGAGGACGAGGAAGGCATCTGGATAGCGTTCCAGCACGTCGCCCAATTCGCGAGCGCGCCGGCGGCCGATATCGCAGCCGAACGGGTTCTGCGCGCGCGGCGTCAGCACGACGGCCTGCGCGCCCGCGGCCAAGCCCTGCTCCAGCGCATCGGCACTCGGGCCGCCATCGTCGAGCGCCAGCGGGCGCAGTCGCAGACCCAGCGAGCGCAAGAGATCGAACAGCGGGGGGTAGCCGGGATCCTCGACCAGCACAGTGGCGCCCGGACGGACCTGCGCGCGCATTGCCCGCTCGACGGCATCCAGCGCACCCGACACCAGGCATGGATGGCGGACGTCCAGCCCCTCCTCGGCAAGCCGCGCCCGGGCAAAGGCCAAGAACGCCGGATCGTCGCCAGCATCGTCATAGCCTGAAGGCGGACGCCCGATCGACTGGAGTGCAGGAGTGATATCGGGCAGGAAGCCGGGATCGACGTTACCCGATGCGAGATCGCAGATCCCGGCGGGGAAGCGCGTTGCCCGGGCCTCCAGCGTGCCCGTCCGCGCGACATGCATCCCGCCGCGGCCGCCCGATGCAACGAGCAGCCCGCGATCGCGCAGGCTTTGATAGGCGCGCGCGACAGTGTTGCGGTTGACCCCTAGCAGCTCCGCAGCCGCCCGTACGCTCTCGATCCGCTCGCCCTCGGCCAATTTTCCTTCACGAATTGCACCTTCGACTGCCTCGGCGATCTTGACTGCGCTCGCGCCGCACAAATATCTATGTCTCATGAATGCGGAATTAATGTCCTATGACAGTAATCGCAAGGAGACTTTGGTCATGGCCTCATTTCACCCTGCCCCCGAATGGGATTGCTCCAGCTGGCTGAACACACCCGCGCCGCTCTCGCTCGCCGCGCTGCGCGGCAAGCCGATCGTTGCAGCTGCATTCCAGATGCTCTGCCCCGGCTGCGTGGCGCACACGATCCCGCAGCTCCTCAAGGTCCACGAGCGCTTCGGCAAGGACGTGATGGTGCTTGGCCTGCACAGCGTCTTCGAGCACCATGACGCGATGCGCGAACCCAGCCTGAAGGCATTCCTCCACGAATATCGTGTCCGCTTCCCGGTCGGCGTCGACCGGCACGTGGCTGGCGATCCCCTGCCTGTCACGATGCGGCGCTACCGGTTTCAGGGGACGCCGACGCTGATGCTGATCGACGCCGCGGGCAATCTGCGCCAGCAGGTCTTCGGCCATATGCCCGACCTAGAGCTGGGCGCCGAAATCATGGCGCTGCTCCGCGATGCCGGCGAGGCCGCCCCTGCGGCGCAGGAGCCGGCGACAGAAGCGCCGGGAGATCGCTGCGAAGTAGGAGCCGGATCATGCTGAAGACTGTGGCGGCGATCCGCCATATCGCATTCGAGGATCTCGGCTTCTTCGAAGCGCCGTTGCTGCGCGCGGGCTATACAGTGCGCTATTACGATGCCGGCACGGACGACCTGGCGACGATTGACCCGCTGGCGACGCCGCTGCTCGTTGTGCTGGGCGGACCGATGGGTGTCTATGAGGAAGATATCCATCCCTTCCTGACCCAGGAGTTGCAACTCATCGCGACGCGGATCGCCGCGGGAAAGCCGATCCTGGGCATCTGCCTGGGCGCTCAGTTGATCGCGCGGGCGGCGGGCGGGCGGGTTTATCCGGGGCCGGCCAAGGAAATCGGTTTCGCGCCAATCTCCCTCACGTCAGAAGGCGCCGCTTCGCCGCTCGGGTACGTCGCACCGGACCAGCCAGTCCTCCACTGGCATGGCGACACGTTTGACTTGCCCGAGGGCGCGACGTTGCTCGCATCGACGGATGCCTATGCGAACCAGGCCTTTGCGATCGGCGCGAACGTGCTGGCGCTGCAATTCCATCTAGAGGCCGGCGCCGGGATCGAGCGGTGGCTCACTGGCCATGCCGGGGAGATCGCCAGTGCCGGACTGGATCCCGAAACCCTGAGACAGGGTGCCAAGCTGCACGCCGCGTCCCTGACGCAGGTCGCCGACCGGGTGCTGACGCCGTGGCTCGCCGCGCTGGAGGCCTGACCAGCGTGGACGCGCCCCGCATCCTCTCGATCCAGAGCCAGTGCTGCACGGGCATGTCGGCAATTCGGCGCGGAGCCGGCGATGCGGCTGTTCGGCGCGCAGGTGACCGAAATCCCGACCACCCTTCTTTCGAACCATCCGCATTATCCGACGATGCGCGGGAAACAGCGGCGATCACCGGGCTCGCGGCGGCGGAGCCGGCCGCACTTCTCCTCGCCCTGCGCCGGATCGGGCCTGCGGATATCGTGATCACTGGCGGGCAATCGAGCGGCGACGCGCTTCGAAAGCTGGTTCTTGAGGGCTTGAGCGGCTGGGCGTTCACGACGCCGCGGCTGTCGGTGCGACCTGCGGGAACCGGCGACCTGTTCACCGGAATGTTGGTCGCGAGAGTCGCTGCGGGCGCATTCGTGGTCGATGCGGCAGCGCCGGCGGTGTCGATAACCTATGCGATGCTGGAGGCGACGCCCGAGGCGCCGTGGAGCGAGATGCCGATCGAGACGCAGCTCGCCGAACTGGCCGCTGTCGCATCGACGCTCCGCCCCACCCCGCTTCCGCTGGACACCCTGTGAGCCTCGTGGTCGAGGCATTGCTAACCGGCACAGTGCGGCCGCTAGGACCCCGGCAGGTGCCAAGCGGCATCGCCAAGCACCCGCACGATCGGCCGCTGCGCCTGTCGCGCACGGGGTTCGCCGGCGACAAGCAGGGCGATACGCGGCATCATGGCGGCCCGGACAAGGCCGTGCACCACTATCCGATCGATCATTATGCGGCGTGGCGGGCCGAGCTTGGCGCGCATCCGCTGCTCGACCACCCCGGCGCGTTCGGCGAGAATATTGCCATGACCGGCCTCACCGAAGCCGACGTCGCGATCGGCGATCGATTCCGGTTGGGTGAAGCAGTGATCGAAGTGTCGCAAGGCCGCCAGCCCTGCTTTCGGCTGAATCTCCGCTTCGAGGTTGCCGACATGGCGCTGCGCACGCAGCGGAGCGGACGCACCGGCTGGTATTATCGCGTGATCGAGGAAGGCGATGTCGGCCCCGGCGATGCGCTGCAAGTCCTCGAGCGGCCGATACCCGAATGGACGATCGATCGGCTGCGCCACGTCCTCTATGTCGACGTGATGGACCGCGAGAGCCTGGCGGCGATCGCCGCCCTGCCCCTGCTTCCGGAGCGCTGGCGCGAAACCGCGGCACGGCGACTTCGCTCGGGAACCGTCGAGGACTGGCGCAAACGGCTCGAAGGAATATGAGCGCCGCGTCGAGCATCCTGCTCCCGTCGAATTAGGAAATCCCAGATGCAGGCCGTGCTTCCGATACTCGTCGCGCTGATCGCCGGACTGTGCGTCGCGGTGCAGGCGCCGACCAACGCGACGCTTGCCCGGACATCGGGATCGCTATGGCTCGCCGCCTCGATCTCCTTTGTCGGCGGCACCGCGGCGATCCTGACGATCTGGGCGCTGCTCGACCGGACGCCGCTCGCCGCGGCGCGCCAGGCGCCGCCCTGGGCCTGGGCGGGCGGGCTGTATGGCGCGTTCTTCGTGGCGGCGGTGTCGTTCGCCACACCGCGGCTCGGGCTGGCGGTCACCCTGACGCTGACCATCGCCGCGCAGCTGACCGCGGCTGTGATCTTCGATCATTTCGGCGTGCTGGGCCTCGACAAGAATGCCGTCACGCTGACTCGGGTGATCGGCCTTGCCCTGATCGTCGGTGGGGTACTGCTTGTGCGGCGTTGAGAGTGCGGAACGGACACTTCCGCACTTGCCAAAGCGGAAAAGGTTCTCGCCGAAATTGACACGAGGCTACCCGGCTCCTATATCGCCTTCACACCACAGCACCGGGAAATGATGCACCGTCGCGCAGTGCATCGTGCGAATTGGCGTTGTGGGGTTCATAGGACGCTGAAAGCTGCCGAAACCCGAAAGGGAGTCGTGCGGCCTTTTCGCGTCCTTTCGCACGTCCCGGCCCCGGATCAGGGGCACGCAATTACGGCTGACGAGGCAAATTTCACCCATGGCAACCAAAGCGATCGAAGGCGGCACGATGAAGCGCCGCATCCGCAAGGTGTTCGGCAACATCCACGAAGTGGTGCAGATGCCGAACCTGATCGAGGTTCAGCGCGAATCCTACGAGCAGTTTCTCCGCAGCGATCCTTCGATCGGCTATGTCTCGGGCCTCGAGAAGACGCTCCGGTCGGTGTTCCCGATCCGCGACTTCGCCGGCACCGCCGAGCTGGACTTCGTCAACTACGAACTCGAGAACCCCAAGTTCGACGTCGAGGAATGCCGTCAGCGCGGCATCACCTACGCAGCGCCGATGCGCGTTACCCTTCGCCTGATCGTGTTCGAGGTGGATCCCGATACGGAAGCCCGTTCGGTCCTCGATATCAAGGAGCAGGACGTCTACATGGGCGACATGCCCCTGATGACGGGCAACGGCACCTTCTTCATCAACGGCACCGAGCGCGTCATCGTCAGCCAGATGCACCGCTCGCCGGGTGTCCTGTTCGATCATGACCGCGGCAAGACGCACGCGTCGGGCAAGTATCTCTTCGCCGCCCGCGTGATCCCGTATCGCGGCTCTTGGCTCGATTTCGAGTTCGACGCCAAGGACATCGTCAACGTCCGCATCGACCGCAAGCGCAAGCTGCCGGTGACGTCGCTGCTCTATGCCCTGGGCATGAACAGCGAGGACATCCTCAATTACTTCTACAACCGCGTGACCTATGTCCGCGGTCCGGGCGGCTGGCAGATTCCGTTTGCCGCCGAGAACTGGCGCGGTGCCAAGCCGATGTTCGACATCGTCGACGCCAAGTCGGGCGAGATCGTATTCCCCGCCGGCCAGAAGATCAGCCCGCGTGCCGCAAACAAGTCGGCCAAGGACGGTCTCGAGACGCTGCTGATCCCGACCGAGGAAATCTTCGGCCGCTATAGCGCCTATGACCTGATCAACGAGTCGACCGGCGAGATCTACATCGAAGCCGGCGACGAAGTGTCGGCCGAGAATCTCGAATTGCTCGACAAGGCGGGCATCGAGAAGCTCGAGCTGCTCGACATCGATCACATCTCGACGGGTCCGTGGATCCGCAACACGCTCAAGGTCGACAAGGCCGAAGAGCGCGAGCAGGCGCTGTCCGACATCTACCGCGTCATGCGCCCCGGCGAGCCGCCGACGCTCGAGACCGCGGAATCGCTGTTCGCCGGCCTGTTCTTCGATCCGGAGCGCTACGACCTGTCGGCCGTGGGCCGCGTCAAGCTCAACATGCGCCTCGACCTCGACGCCGAGGACACCGTCACGACGCTGCGCACCGAGGACATCCTCGCGGTGGTCAAGACCCTCGTCGACCTCAAGGACGGCAAGGGCGAAGTCGACGACATCGACAATCTCGGCAATCGCCGCGTGCGTTCGGTGGGCGAGCTGCTGGAGAACCAGTATCGCGTCGGCCTGCTCCGCATGGAGCGCGCCGTGAAGGAGCGCATGAGCTCGGTCGACGTCTCGACCGTGATGCCAAACGACCTTATCAACGCCAAGCCGGCGGTTGCCGCGGTTCGCGAATTCTTCGGTTCGTCGCAGCTCAGCCAGTTCATGGATCAGACCAACCCGCTCTCCGAAGTGACGCACAAGCGTCGCGTTTCGGCGCTCGGGCCGGGTGGTCTCACGCGTGAGCGCGCGGGCTTCGAAGTCCGCGACGTTCATCCGACGCACTATGGCCGCATCTGCCCGATCGAAACGCCGGAAGGCCCGAACATCGGCCTGATCAACTCGCTGGCGAGCTTCTCGCGCGTCAACAAGTACGGCTTCATCGAGACGCCCTATCGCCGCATCATCGACGGCAAGGTGACCAACGACGTTGTCTATCTGTCGGCGATGGAAGAGGCCAAGCACACGATCGCGCAGGCGTCGGCAGAGCTCGACGGCGAGAGCCGCTTCACCGAGGACCTCGTCTCGTCGCGTCAGGCAGGCGAATTCCTGATGGCGCTGCCCGAGCAGATCACGCTGATGGACGTCAGCCCCAAGCAGCTCGTCTCGGTCGCCGCATCGCTCATTCCGTTCCTGGAAAACGATGACGCCAATCGCGCGCTGATGGGCTCGAACATGCAGCGCCAGGCCGTTCCGCTGGTGAAGGCCGAAGCGCCGTTCGTCGGCACCGGCATGGAAGAGACCGTCGCCCGCGATTCGGGTGCAGCGATCGGCGCACGCCGTTCGGGCATTGTCGATCAGGTCGACGCGACGCGTATCGTCATCCGCGCATCGGGCGACGTCGAGGCAACCGCCAGCGGGGTCGACATCTACACGCTGATGAAGTTCCAGCGCTCGAATCAGTCGACCTGCATCAACCAGCGTCCGCTGGTGAAGGTGGGCGACGTGGTCAACGCCGGCGACATCATCGCCGACGGCCCATCGACCGAGTTCGGCGAGTTGGCACTCGGCCGCAACGCGCTCGTCGCGTTCATGCCGTGGAACGGCTACAACTATGAGGATTCGATCCTCATCAGCGAGCGGATCGTGAAGGACGACGTGTTCACGTCGATCCATATCGACGAGTTCGAAGTGATGGCCCGCGACACCAAGCTGGGACCGGAGGACATCACGCGCGACATCCCGAACGTCGGCGAGGAAGCGCTCCGTAATCTCGACGAAGCGGGCATCGTGTACATCGGTGCAGAGGTCGAGCCGGGCGATATCCTCGTCGGCAAGATCACGCCGAAGGGCGAGAGCCCGATGACGCCGGAAGAGAAGCTGCTTCGCGCGATCTTCGGCGAAAAGGCCTCGGACGTGCGCGACACCTCGCTGCGCTTGCCCCCGGGCGTTGCCGGCACGATCGTCGACGTCCGCGTCTTCAATCGCCATGGCATCGATAAGGACGAGCGCGCGATGGCGATCGAGCGCGAGGAAATCGAGCGCCTGAAGAAGGACTCGGACGACGAGCGCAACATCCTCAACCGTGCGACCTGGTCGCGCCTAAAGGAAATGCTCCTCGGCCAGGTTGCGACTGCGACGCCGAAGGGCCTCAAGAAGGGCGCCACCATCGACGCCGACCTGCTCGACAGCGTTGATCGTCACGAATGGTGGAGGTTCTCGGTCCAGGACGACGCGATGCAGTCGAACCTTGAAGCGGTGAAGGCCCAGTATGACGAGGCAGTGAAGCGCATCAAGGAGAAGTTCGACGACCGCCGCGAGAAGCTGGAGCGCGGCGACGAGCTGCCGCCGGGCGTGCTCAAGATGGTCAAAGTCTTCGTCGCGGTGAAGCGCAAGCTGCAGCCGGGCGACAAGATGGCCGGCCGTCACGGCAACAAGGGCGTCATCTCGCGCATCCTGCCGGCGGAGGACATGCCGTTCCTCGCCGACGGTACGCCGGTCGATCTCGTGCTCAATCCGCTGGGCGTGCCTTCGCGCATGAACGTCGGGCAGATTTTCGAGACCCATCTCGGCTGGGCTGCGCGTCAGCTCGGCCAGCAGATCGGCGTCGCGCTGGAAGATTGGCGTCATGCCAATCCCGACGCGGTCGGCGGCGACATGCCCGATGCGGTCAAGACGCGGCTCAAGGAAGTCTATGGCGATCACTATCTCGCCGAGATCGAAGCGCGCACGTCCGACCAGATCATCGAACTGGCCGGCAACCTGAAGCCCGGCGTGCCAATGGCGACTCCGGTGTTCGACGGCGCACGCGAAGCCGACGTTTCCGAAATGCTGGCACTGGCCGGTCTCGATACGTCGGGCCAGTCGGACCTGTTCGACGGACGCACGGGCGACATGTTCGACCGCAAGGTAACCGTGGGCATCATCTATATGCTCAAGCTTCACCATCTCGTCGACGACAAGATCCACGCGCGTTCGATCGGGCCTTACTCGCTCGTCACTCAGCAGCCGCTGGGTGGTAAGGCGCAGTTCGGTGGCCAGCGCTTCGGTGAGATGGAGGTCTGGGCACTGCAGGCGTACGGCGCAGCCTATACCCTGCAGGAGATGCTGACGGTGAAGTCGGACGACGTGGTCGGCCGCACCAAGGTCTACGAAGCGATCGTCAAGGGCGACGACACCTTCGAGGCCGGCATCCCGGAGAGCTTCAACGTTCTCGTCAAGGAAATGCGCTCGCTGGGCCTCAACGTCGAACTCAAGAACGACGAGCCGGGCTTCGACGACGACGGCGTCCAGATCGCGGCGGAATAAAGGGTTCGGGCGCTGCCGTCGGGTAGCGCCCTCCCCTCCGACGACAAGATTTTACCCTCCTGAGGGAAAACGACATGAATGAACTGACCAACTTCGCAAATCCGGTGGCCAAGCCGGAGACCTTCGACCAGATCCAGATCGGCATCGCGTCCCCGGACCGTATCCGCTCGTGGTCGTTCGGCGAGATCAAGAAGCCGGAAACCATCAATTATCGCACGTTCAAGCCCGAGCGTGACGGCCTGTTCTGCGCGCGCATCTTCGGTCCGATCAAGGACTACGAGTGCCTGTGCGGCAAGTACAAGCGCATGAAGTACAAGGGCATCGTCTGCGAGAAGTGCGGCGTCGAGGTGACCGTCTCGAAGGTTCGCCGCGAGCGGATGGGCCACATCGAACTCGCCGCCCCGGTCGCGCACATCTGGTTCCTCAAGTCGCTGCCGTCGCGCATCGGCCTGCTGCTCGACATGCAGCTCAAGCAGCTCGAGCGCGTGCTCTACTTCGAGAGCTACATCGTCACCGAGCCGGGCCTGACTCCGCTGGAAAAGTTCCAGCTCCTCACCGAGGACGAACTGCTCGACGCGCAGGATGAATATGGCGAGGACGCCTTCACTGCCGGCATCGGCGCCGAAGCCGTCAAGATCATGCTCATGGATCTCGACCTCGAGGGCGAGCGCAAGGAGCTGCTCGACGAGCTCGCGGTCACCAAGTCCGAGCTCAAGCCCAAGAAGATCATCAAGCGGCTGAAGGTCGTCGAGAGCTTCATCGATTCGGGCAACCGTCCCGAGTGGATGATCCTCGATGTCGTTCCGGTCATCCCGCCCGAGCTGCGCCCGCTGGTGCCGCTGGACGGCGGCCGCTTCGCGACTTCGGATCTCAACGATCTGTATCGCCGCGTGATCAACCGCAACAACCGCCTCAAGCGGCTGATGGAGCTGCGTGCGCCGGACATCATCGTGCGCAACGAGAAGCGCATGCTTCAGGAGGCCGTCGACGCACTGTTCGACAACGGCCGCCGCGGTCGCACGATCACGGGCGCCAACAAGCGTCCACTCAAGTCGCTGTCCGACATGCTCAAGGGCAAGCAGGGCCGCTTCCGCCAGAACCTTCTGGGCAAGCGCGTCGACTATTCGGGCCGTTCGGTCATCGTCACCGGTCCGGAGCTCAAGCTGCACCAGTGCGGCCTGCCCAAGAAGATGGCGCTCGAGCTGTTCAAGCCGTTCATCTACGCCCGCCTCGACGCCAAGGGTCTCTCGATGACCCTCAAGCAGGCGAAGAAGTGGGTCGAGAAGGAGCGCAAGGAAGTCTGGGACATCCTGGACGAAGTGATCCGCGAGCACCCGGTTCTGCTGAACCGCGCGCCGACGCTTCACCGTCTTGGCATCCAGGCGTTCGAGCCGGTCCTGATCGAAGGCAAGGCGATTCAGCTCCACCCGCTGGTCTGCTCGGCATTCAACGCCGACTTCGACGGTGACCAGATGGCCGTCCACGTCCCGCTGTCGCTTGAAGCGCAGTTGGAAGCGCGCGTCCTGATGATGTCGACCAACAACATCCTCAGCCCCGCGAATGGCAAGCCGATCATCGTGCCGTCGCAGGACATGGTGCTGGGTCTCTACTATCTCTCGATGGAGAAGACCGGCGAGCCGGGCGAAGGCATGCTGCTAGGCGACATGTCCGAAGTCCACCAGGCGCTCAACGCCGGTGCGGTGACCTTGCACACCAAGATCACCAGCCGCGTTCCGCAGACCGACGAAGAGGGCAAGCAGTACCTCAAGCGCTACGAGACGACGCCGGGCCGCATGCTGCTCGGCGAGACGCTCCCGCAGTCGCACAAGGTGCCGTTCGAGACCGTCAACCGCCTCCTCACCAAGAAGGACGTGGGCGACGTGATCGACGAGGTCTATCGCCACACCGGCCAAAAGGAGACCGTGCTGTTCGCCGACGCGATCATGGCACTGGGCTTCCGTCACGCGTTCAAGGCGGGCATTTCGTTCGGCAAGGACGACATGATCATCCCGGACGCCAAGGTCGGCATGGTCGACGAGACCAAGGCACTCGTGAAGGATTACGAGCAGCAGTATCAGGACGGTCTGATCACGCAGCAGGAGAAGTACAACAAGGTGATCGACGCCTGGAGCCGTTGCGGCGACCAGGTGGCAGGCGCCATGATGGACGAGATCAAGGCGGTGAAGCGGCTGCCCAACGGCCGTGAAGCTCCGATCAACTCGATCTACATGATGGCCCATTCGGGTGCTCGTGGTTCGCAGGCGCAGATCAAGCAGCTTGCCGGCATGCGCGGCCTGATGGCCAAGCCGTCGGGCGAGATCATCGAGACGCCGATCATCTCGAACTTCAAGGAAGGCCTGACCGTCCTCGAATACTTCAACTCGACCCACGGCGCCCGCAAGGGCCTCGCGGATACCGCGCTGAAGACCGCCAACTCGGGCTACCTCACCCGCCGCCTCGTCGACGTGTCGCAGGACTGCGTCATCATGGAGGAGGATTGCGGCACCGAGCGCGCCCTGGAAATGCGTGCGATCGTTCAGGGCGGCTCGACCATCGCGTCGCTCGGCGAGCGTATTCTGGGTCGTACGACTGCGGAAGACGTTGTCGATGCAAAGACCAACGACGTCGTCATCCCGTCGGGCACGTTGCTCGACGAGGCGATGATCACGCAGATCGAAGCCATCGGCATCCAGGGGATGAAGATCCGCTCGCCGCTGGTCTGCGAGGCGCGGATCGGCGTTTGCGGCAAGTGCTACGGGCGTGACCTCGCGCGCGGCACTCCGGTGAACATCGGTGAAGCGGTCGGCGTCATCGCGGCGCAGTCGATCGGCGAGCCGGGCACCCAGCTGACGATGCGGACCTTCCACATCGGCGGCGCGGCGCAGCTCAACGAGCAGTCGAACCTAGAAGCGCCGTCGGACGGCAAGGTCGAATTCCGCGACGTCCGCATGATCGTCGATCAGCGTGGCCGCCGCGTGGTGACTTCGCGTTCGGCCGAACTGGCGATCGTCGACATGGACGGCCGCGAGCTCGCGGTGCACCGCATCCCGTACGGCGCCTATGTGCTGTTCGACGATGGCCACATCGTCTCGCAGGGCGACCGCATGGCGGAGTGGGATCCGTTCACCATGCCGGTGATCACCGAGAACCCCGGCATCGTGAAGTATGTCGAGGTCATCGAAGGCAAGACGATGACCGAGCAGGTCGACGAAGCGACGGGCATCGCCCAGCGCGTCATCACCGAGAACCGTGGCATCTCCGCCAAGAAGGAAGACCTTCGTCCGCGCCTGACCCTCACCGGCGAAAGCGCCGAGGAGGCAGGCCGCTACATGCTCGCACCGGGCGCAGTGCTCTCGGTCGAGGATGGTGCGCAGGTGTCGGCGGGTGACGTTCTCGCCCGTGTCAGCCGCGAGTCCGCCAAGACCCGCGACATCACCGGCGGTCTGCCGCGCGTCGCCGAGCTGTTCGAAGCCCGCAAGCCCAAGGAAAACGCGATCATCGCGAAGGTCTCGGGCCGCGTCGTCTTCGGCAAGGACTACAAGGCCAAGCGCAAGATCGGGATCATGCCCGAGGACGGCGGCGAGGTCGTGGAGTATCTGGTGCCGAAGTCGAAGGTGATCGACGTCCAGGAAGGCGACTACGTCAAGCGTGGCGACAATTTGATCGGCGGCTCGCCCGATCCGCACGACATCCTCGAAGTGCTCGGCATCGAGCCGCTCGCGGAATATCTCGTGTCGGAAATCCAGGAGGTCTATCGTCTCCAGGGCGTGAAGATCAACGACAAGCACATCGAGGTGATCGTTCGCCAGATGCTGCAGAAGGTCGAGATCATCGAGTCCGGCGACACCACCCTGCTGGTGGGCGAGCAGCTCGACCGCGACGAGATGGACGAGCAGAACGCCAAGCTCGAAAAGGGTCAGACCCCCGCACAGGGCAAGCCGATCCTTCTCGGCATCACCAAGGCGTCGCTGCAGACCCGCAGCTTCATCTCGGCGGCGTCGTTCCAGGAGACCACCCGCGTTCTCACGGAAGCAGCCGTGCAGGGCAAGCAGGACACCCTGCTCGGCCTCAAGGAGAATGTGATCGTCGGTCGTCTGATCCCGGCGGGCACCGGCGCAGGCATGAACCGCCTGCGTGTCGCGGCCTCGTCGCGTGATGCGGCGCTTCGGGTGGCCCAGCGCCGCATGAACGAAGCCACGCTGATCGCGCCGAACTCGGCAAAGGAAGAGCATGACGCCGAACTGGCCCGCTCCACGCGCGACGCCGGCGGCACCGGCGACGACGCGCTGGCCAGCGTGGTCCCCTCGGGCCACGGCACCGATGCGGACGCCGGCGATTACCTGAACAAGAGCGAGTAATCGCTCGCGTTCAGGCGCTCCGGCGCTGACAAATGAAAAGCCGCCGTCCGGGATACCGGACGGCGGCTTTTTCTTTGCGCGTTCGGTGGGTGCGGTGCCGGTCTACAGCTGTTTGTCGAGCGGTGATTGGCGCGGCTCATAACTAAAGGCATCTAGGGGCCCTGGCCCCGATACCATAACGAGACCGGTGGCAAATTCGCGGCCGGGACTAGCTGTTGATCGTGCCTTTGTTTTCGGTAACCTTGTCTTGCTTTTAGGGGGAGAGCTTGATGAAATGGATTATCGCTATCGCGAGCGCCGGTATTGCCGCCGCGGTCTGGGCAATGCCCGCAGCTGCTCAATCGGGAAGCGATACTTGCAGCGACATCCTGCGCAATGGAACGCTGCAAACCACGCAGATCCAGGACAATCGCTACTTTCAGCAAATCCGTGCATCGCGAGAACAGCGAACCCGTCGGCGGACCGAAGATGTCGAGACGTCGGCGGACGTAGGCATCCCGATCGAAGGTGTTCCGTTCAACGCCAGCGGAACCGGCAATTATCGCACCACCAACGCGAGTACGTCGGACACATCGCGCTTCGACTGGATTTCCGAGGACCGCGAGTTTTCGGCTCTGCTGAGCTCGGGCGATCCGACGATCGTCAGTGCGTGGTCGCGCTGTATGGACAATGGTCCGGGCGGGCTGACTGCGCGTTTCGTTGTCCATAGCGCTAAAGAGGCGTTATTGCTCATCTCGTGGCGGCCGGGCCGCGTGGGAAACCCAACGACGGGATTTCCTGATGCCCATCTTCGGGACAACATCGTCCTTCCCGCCGGTGTTACCGTGATGAGCGGGCAGCACTGCCTGCTCGCGTCCAATCGCATCACGGAGGGCACGTGTGAGGTGAATCTGCAACTCGATAGCGCCACGCGTACGCTCGCGGTTTCGCTGAACACTGATCGCGGGGTCGGCGCGCATGCCTATCTGCCCCAGCGCCTCCGGCACGCCGTATCCTCCCGGCCACATATTTTCAGCGCCAGTGACAATGCGTACCGTAGTCTGTTCCGGGAGCAGCATACCGTCACGGTGACCCACACGGCGCAGCTGAGCGAAGCGCTGACGAACGAGGGCTGGCGGTTCGACCCGGAGTCGATCGGGTTCGATGTTCGTAAGACCAGCGGCGGACCGCATCACCGGTGCCATTCGCCGCTCGTCACCGATAAGCAGGCGTATCAGATCACCTATCAGTACAGGGCCAGGACGTCGTTCGAGGACCGGGACGATCGAAATACCCGTCTGAAATGCCTGGGTACGCCAACGGCGCGCCTCGTCCGGGATCGATGGATCGCTATGGACTAGCGTCTCAGCATCTGGCCTAGACCCGGTTGCGTATCATGCCGCGCAACCGGGATGGGCCGCGCAGCGCCCGTCCTTCCGGGGCGAAAGTTCACCGAAGCGTCTGCGTCAGAATTCCAGCGAGACGCGTAGCCCTCCGACAATCACCTGCTTCGCATCGGCATTGCCGCCGGCGTCGAACACCAGCTGTAGATCCGGCTGGAGCGTCAGCGGGCCGATACGATCCGAATACGTGACTTCGATCGCGCTTTCCGCTGCGGCCGCACGCGTGCCGTCGCCGCGCAGGACCTGGCGATAGCCATCGGACAGCAGGGCCTGGTTGAAACCGATCGAGACCTGGCTGTCGTCGCGGCCCTCCCAGAGCTTGCCGACGAGGACGCCTGCCTGCCAGCCGCCCTTGAACGGGGTGGTCTTGCCGTCCGACAGGCCGGCGCGGACGAAGCCAGCGACTGCGCGGGGTCCTTCGGGATCGGTGAACGGCCGCTCCGCGACGAAATAGGCCCCGCGGGCGTGGCGCTGCAGCGGATCGCCGGAGGCATCGAGAGCGAACACATCGTCCTGGCGCTGGGTATAGCCCCAGGCGCCGATGGCGACCTTGCCGCCGCTACCGGCGACCCCGGCCTCCGTGACGAGAAGCGCGCCATCGTCGAAGGTCAGGTTGACGCCGCCGGGATCGCCCAGCGTGCGGGCCGCGGCGTTGAGCACCGCACCCCGGACGAAGCCGCCGCTGCCGAACTGATGGTCGATGCGGACCGCCAGCGCCGTAGACGGGAAGATCGACGGTCCGTTGGGTCCGGTCGCGGCGATTTCGGAGCCGACGCCGAACGCCGGCGCGAGCAGCAGCCCGGCGGAATCGTTGCTGTAGAATTCGCTGTTGAGATCATAGAGGCCGGCGCGCAGCGTGCTGCGCTCGCCGATCTTCTGTTCGATCCACGCTTCGAGCAGCCGTAGCCGGTGGCTTGCGACTTCGATATTGTCCACGCCCTGCAGCGTGCCGGCGCGATCGTTGGGCATCCCGCCCATATTGACCAGCACGTCGACATGCATCGTCGCGCCGTTCCACCCGGCAAGCTTTTCGAGTTCGAGATCGGCAGTGAGATCGAGATTGTCGAGCCAATAGACCTTGGCGGGCCGCCCCCCGGCGCCGATTGCGATCATGTCCATCACATAAGAGGCAGACAGATCGACACCGTCCTGCGCATGCGCCGCGGGCGCGAGCAACGCGGTCGCCAACAGGATAGCCGATAGTTTCGCCGGGGGGACCCGCATGTCGCACGCCTTCTTCGATGCTGATCCCCAGCTCAATTATAGACGGTCGCGCGACCAAGCGGATCGTGGTCCGACAATTCCTTTTGCGGGCGGCGCCGACTTGCGGGCTTGCGCTAGCCAAGCCCCGCCGCGCGCCCTATTCGGGCGCCATGGCCACCGAACTCTACGACCTCACGGTCCCCGCCTTCCTCCGCGGCTTCAAGGCAATGGCAGCGTTCCTCGAAAAGGCGCGCGCGCATGCCGATGCCAAAGGAATTCCGCATGTCGATCTGCTGACGGCGCGGCTCTATGAAGACATGGCTACGCTCACCTCGCAGGTGCAGCGCGCGAGCGACGCGGCCAAGTTCGCCGGCGCGCGGCTTGCGGGAATCGAGGCGCCGGCCATACCAGACACCGAAGCGAGCTTTAACGAACTGAAAGCGCGGATCGCCGCGACGGTGGCGTTTCTGGAAAGCATCCCGCGCGACGCCATCGACGGGCGCGAGGATGCCGATGTCGAACTCAAGACCCCTTCGCGCAGCTTCCAGTTCAAGGGCCGCGGTTATCTGCTCGGCTTCGCCCTGCCCAATTTCTATTTCCACCTCACCACCGCCTATGGGATCCTGCGCCACAACGGCGTGCCACTCGGCAAGATGGACTATCTGGGCGGCATCGGTTGACCCGGATCGCAGTCATCGGCGCCGGCGCGATCGGCGGCACGCTTGCCGCCTGGCTCGCGCAGGCGCATGACGTCACGGTGTGCGCGCGCGCGCCGCTCGCCGATCTCGAGATCGTGACCCCCGAACGGACGATCCGCGCCGCTCCGCGCATCCTCAATGATCCGGCCGAAGCCACGCCGGTCGACTGGGTACTGGCGACGACCAAGACCTATGACTGCGCCGCCGCCGCGGCGTGGCTGCCGGGGCTGATGGGACCCGAGACGCGGCTGGCGGTGATCCAGAACGGCGTCGAACAGCGCGATCGCTTTCCGATGGTGGCCGCCGAACGCACGGTGCCGGTGATCATCGACTTGCCGGCCGAGCGCACTGCGCCAGGCCGGATCGTCCAGCGCCGCGACGGCACGATCCTGGTCCCCGACGGCGAGACGGGCGCGGCGCTGGTGGCGCTGTTCGCCGATACGGTGATCGACGCGAAGACCACGCCCGACTTCGTCACTGCCGCGTGGCGCAAACTGGCGATCAACTGCTCGGGAATCGTCAGCGCAATCACGCGGCGCGCCGCCGAAGTCGCCAACGACGAAGCCGTCGCCGAGGTGATGCGCGAGCTGGTGCGCGAGTGCATCGCAGTCGGCCGCTCCGAAGGCGCGACGCTGCCGGACAAGCTCGCCGACCAGGTCGTCGAATGGACGCGCAAGGCGCATCCGGACTCAGTCAATTCGCTCCATGCCGATTTCGTCGCCGGGCGCCCGATGGAGCTGGATGCGCGCAATGGCGTGATCGTCCGGCTGGGTGCGAAGCACGGGATCGCGACGCCGTTGAACGCGGCGATGGCGGCGCTGCTGGCGGCGAGCCAAAAATAGCCCCCCTGCGGGGAATATCTTACAGTTCCACGATCCGGCTGCCGAGCCGTTCGGCTTCGGCGCGGTCGTGGGTGACCATCAGGATCGGCAGGCGCAGCGCGTCGCGCAGCCGCTCGATCAGGCCCATGATCTCTTCGCGCCGAGCGCGGTCGAGCGAGGACAAGGGCTCGTCCAGAAGCAGGAAGCGCGGGTTGGAGAGCAGCGCGCGCCCGATCGCCACACGCCGCGCCTCGCCGCCCGAAAGCGTGCGCGGCCAGCGATCGAGCAGCCCGGCAAGCCCAAGCAGTGCGATCGTCTCGTCGACATCGACGGCGCCTTCGCCGCTGCGCCAGCCATATAGAAGATTGGCCTGCACGCGCTTGTGCGGAAACAGCCGCGGCTCCTGGAAGACATAGCCGGCGCGGCGGCGCTCGGGCGGCACGTCGAGGCCGAGGGCGGCGTCGAACAGGGTCTCGTCGCCGATGCGGACATGCCCGCGATCGGGCTCGACCAGCCCCGCGACCATGCCGAGCACGCTGGTCTTGCCTGCTCCCGAGGGACCGAACAGCACGGTCAGGCCGTCGCCGCCCGCGATCCGGCAGGCGATCTCGGTGTCGCCCAGCCGCTTGGCGACATCGATGTCAAAGGACATGCAGCCCCCGCCCCGCGCGCCGCGCGATCATCTCCGAGGCTATAAGCGCGACGAGCGACAGCAGCACCGATACCCCCGCCAGCCGCAATACCAGCGCCTCGCCGCCCGGGGTCTGCAGCGCGGCATAGATCGCCAGTGGCAGCGTCTGGGTTTCGCCGGGAACATTCGAGACGAAGGTGATCGTCGCGCCGAACTCGCCGAGCGCGCGGGCGAAGCCGAGCACCACCCCGGCGATAACTCCGGGCAGGCTGAGCGGCAGCGTCACGGTGCGAAAGGTGCGCCAGCGGCTTGCTCCCAGCGTTCGCGCCGCCTGTTCGAGCCGCAGATCGACGCCCTCAATTGACAGCCGGATCGCGCGGACCATCAGCGGCAGCGCCATCACGCCCGCCGCCACCGCCGCACCGGTCCAGCGAAACAGCACGCTGACTTCGAACCAGCTTTCGAGCCACGCCCCGATCGGCCCTGCCGGGGCGAAGGCGAGCAGCAGCAGCCAGCCGGTCACCACCGGCGGCACGACCAGCGGCAGATGCACCAGCGCGTCCACCAGCACCTTGCCGGGAAAACGCGCGCGGGCGAGCAGATAGGCCAGCGCGAACGCCAGCGGCAGGCTTGCCAGCACCGCGACGCCGCCGACCTTGAGCGACAAGGCGACGATGCCCCATTCCTCGGGCGTCAGCATCTCACAGCGCCTGGAAGCCGAACCGCACGAAGATCGCCTTGCCCGCAGGCGACAGCAGGAAGCGGCGCAGTCCCTCGGCGTCGGGGCTGGTCGACGCCTTGAGCCGCGCGAGCGGATAGCGGATCGGTGGGTGGCTGCTTGCCGGGAGCATCCGCACCGCGCGCACCTGGCGCGAGGCGCGCGCATCGGTAACATAGACCACGCCCCATTCCGCCGCGCCGCGCTCGACCAGCGCCAGCGCCGCGCGGACATTCTCGGCGCGCACCACGCGCTGCGCGACTGCGTTCCACAAGCCCAGTTTCTGCAGCGACGCCTGCGCATAGCGGCCGGCGGGAACCGAAGCCGGATCGGCCAGCGCCACCCGGCCGCTCGCCAGCAACCGCGACAGCGGGATGTTTGCGGTCGCGGCGCGCGCGGTGACGGGCTGTACGACCACCAGGCGGTTGCCGAGCAGATTGGCTCGGGTGCCCGGGACGATCAGCCCGCGGCGCTGGACATCGTCCATCCACGGTTCGTCGGCCGAGAAGAACAGGTCCGCCGCCCCACCCGCCGCAACCTGTCGCGCGAGTGCGGAGGAAGCGGCAAAGGACAGCACCGGCCGGACATGGCCGAGCCGCGCCCAGACATCCGCCGCAGCGTTCATCGATTCCTGCAGGCTGGCGGCGGCCAGCACCAGCGGCGGGCGTTGCGCCGCCAGCGCACGCGCGGACGGCAGCGACGCCGCGGCCGCACCGATCAGAAATTCGCGCCGGTCCAACCGCATGCCTCGTCTCCTGCCGGTCCGCTATGACGCAGGCGCAGCATCCAGGGCAAGGACTCCGCGGTCAGCCGAGGCGCGAGAGGCCGCGCTTCACGGCACGCATCCCGCCGATCACCTGGCTGGTGAGCAGGTCCGCCGCCGCGCCGAGCGGCATCGGCTGGCTGCCGAGCGTGCGATGCAGCAGCAGCGAGCCCGAACGCACACTGGCACGGCAAACCCGCCACCAGAGCTGCGAAATCTCGCTGTCCACCGCCGTGAGATCCTCCCGATGCTGTGCGCCGAATTCCTGCCGCAGCACGGCGATGCCGCTGAACAGCCGGTTGAGCGTCTCGATATCGGGCACCGGCTCGCGCGCCATGACGTGGCGGACCAGCAGCGCGGCGATATCCGGGGCGCCGTCGCCGAGCAGCGACTGGTGCCGCTCGCGCAGCAGCAGTTCGGCGTGGGCGCGCATCGTGCCGTTGAACACTTGCGACGCGCCGCCGGCATGGCAGCGATAGAGCATCAGCACTTCGTCGATCTGCGCGACGCGGCCGTGCGGGCGCAGTCGCTGATATAGGTCGAAATCCTCGACATAACGCATCTCGGGCCGCTCGAACGGATCGAGCCGCCGCGCAGCATCGGCGCGGAACATCACCGAGGACCACGCGATCGGGTTCTGCACCAGCATCAGCCAGTCGATCAGCACCGGGGTCAACGGACGTGGCCAATTGCCGGGGTGGCGCTTGTTGTCGATCAGATAGTCGGTCGCGCTGCTGACCAGCGCGACGTCCTGATGGGCATCGAGATAGGCGACCTGCTGCGCGAAGCGCTCAGGCAGGCTGATATCGTCCTGGTCGAGCCCCGCGACATAGCGTCCGCGCGCCGCGGCGAAGGCGATGTTGCGCGCCACCACCGGGCCGCCATTGACCTCTGCGCGGATGACCCGGACCCGCGGATCGTCGAGCCGTTCGAGCACTGCGACGCTGTCGTCCTTCGAACAATCGTCGACGGCGATCAACTCCCAGTGCGTCAGCGTCTGCGCGCGCAGGCTTGCCAGCGTTGCGGGCAGCAGCACCGCGCCGTTGTATACCGCCATGATGACGGAGACGGTCGGCGCCGCACTCATGCGACTGCCTGTGCCTGCAGGTCGAGCAGTTGGTCCACGATCATGTGGCCGATGTCGTTCTGCCACAGCCACAGGCCGTTGGCCTTGCCGCTGAAGCTCGCTTCTCCGCCCAGCCGACCATCGGGAACATGCCCCGAGGCGAGGCCGATCCCGAAAACGCCGGGCACCGGCCGGCCCTCGATATCGATCACCCGGCATTGCTGGTCAACGAGGCGCGGCCGCCCTGGTGCGTCGGCAGCGAGCGCGATGCGATTGCCGTCGAGATCGTACAGCGGCAGCGCGCGCGGGCGATAGCCGAGCGCGCCGATGACGATATCCGCCGCTTCGATCTCGGCGCGGACCGCGGAATCCTCAATCGTGCCGATCCGGCGCAGCGCCATGCGCGGATCGGGCGCGCGGCCGCCGACGCCGAGCATGCGAAGCACGAGCTCGCGCGCCTCCAGCCGGAAGCCGGCGAGCCGATAGACGAACCCGCTGACCGGGCAGATATCCTGCGCGCCGAAGTCGGTGAAGCCGTCGGCACGCGCCGCCTCGACCGACGGATAGAAGGGCCGTAGCGGCCGGCGATGATAGAGCGCCAGTGCCCCCGCCCCCAGCGCCAATGCCGGTGCCGCCTTTAGCAGCAGCGCCGCCGCGGCAAGCGCGCTGGTCGATCCGCCGACGATCGCGATGCGCGGCGCGGGCACGCCCGCGATCCGCGCGCGCAATGCGTCGAGCCCGCCGATGCGGAGGAATTCGTCGCCCGCCATCAGCCGCTCGCCGGCCAGCGTGCCCAGCGCCACCCCGGCGACCGGTTCGGCATAGACATTGGCGCGGGTCTGATAGCCGCCGGTCGCGATCACGAGCTTCTCCGCGCGCATCACCCGCACTTCGCCAGTGACGAGGTTACGCACTCGTGCTGCCCAGGCGCCGTCGGCGGTGCGCCGCGCCTCGACCACGTCGCTGCGGGTCACCACCGTGCCGCCCTGCCCCGCTACGATCGTCGCGAGTTGCGCGCCGGTCGCTTCGAGGAACGGCGTGGCGCGTGCCAGCGGCACGCCCAGCTTACCGACATGCATGGCGATTTCCTGGCCCGCGCTATGCACTTCGAGCGCAGCGATGCCGTCATTGGCATTGCCCTTGACCGCCGTCAGGAACGTCTCCGCCGTACTGTCCGACGTGATCGCATAGGTGCCGATCTCGCCGCGGCCGAGCACCGCATCGCGCTCAACCACGGCCAGTCCCGAATTGGCCAGCCGGACCAGCGCATCGCTCTTGCTCGCCGCCGTGAGCAGCGCGGTTCCCGCGGGACCGCCGCCGACGATCAGCGCCGAATGGAGATGGCTGCCGCGCCGCTCCGACCCGACCAGCCCCTTGAGCCCCGAGGCTGCGCAGGCATCGATCAGCGCCCCGCACACCCGCTCGACATCGCTCTGCGACATCCCGTCCGTGACCGGCAGCGACAGGATGCGCGCGCCGACATCGTCGCATACCGGCATCGGCTCGCTGACGCCGTGCGCGCGGAACCAGGGCTGCTCGCCCAGATGCGGGCTGAAGTAACTGGCCGCGCCGATGCCCTGCTCGGCGAGCGTATCGATGATCGCACGACGGTGCCCGGCAAAGGCGCGCGGCAACAGCAGCGACTGGAATTGCAGCGCCGGGCGCGATCCGCGCAACTCCTGGAACTCGAACCCTTTCTCGGCGGCGAACCCGCCCAGCATCTCGCGATAGACGGCGTCGAGCTGCATCCGGTGCGCCGCAATGCCCTCGATTTCCTCGAGCTTGGCGCGCGCCGCAAGGCCGAGCACTTCGGGAAGCTTGGCATTGAACCCAGGGCCCTCGGCCGAGCGCCCGCCTGCAAAGCCGAAATTGCTCATCCGGCGCAGCGCCGCGATCAGATCGGCGTCGCCCGAATGGACGAGGCCGCCCTCTGCCGTGGCGAACACCTTGGTCGCATGCATCGAATAGACGATCGCGAAGGGCGCGCCGGCACCGAACTGGCCGCGGTCCGCATCCAGCGCGCCGAGCGAAGCCGCGGCGTCGATCACCACGCCCACGCCGCGCTCGGCATAGCCGCGGTAGCGCGCCAGATCGATGCCCGCGCCGAACGTGGCATAAGGGACCACCGCGGCGATGCGATCGCCATATTTCTCGAATGCCCGCGCCTCGGCCTCGGCGCTTGCCGCCCAATCCTCGGGGTCGATGTCACACAGCAACGGCGTCAGCCCTGCCCATTCCGCGGCATGCGCGGTTGCGGCGAAGGTGAAGCCCGGGATCAGCGCGAAATTACCCTTGCCCGCGCGCGGCCCCGCGGCATGGCGGGTCGCCATCATCAGCCCCAGCGTGGCGTTGCCTACCGCAAGGCAGTCCCCTACCCCGCCGAACAGCTTCGCAGTCGCCGCGGCCTCGAAGCCGCGCACCACCGGCCCGCCATTCGAATAGACGCCGCGCGCCTCGATCTGCGCCAGCGCATCGCCCATCTGGCTCAGCTTTGGCGGGCACGGCGCGATCAGCGGCAGCCGATCCATAAACTCTCTCCAGCTTCGGTCCCGGCCGGACGCACCGGCACTCGTCGGACGAACCTAGCCGCGCCGAACCTTCCATTTCGTAAAGCTATCCGCGACGGCGCCCGCATGGACGCGGGGCCACGCACAGGCTAGCGCGGAACGATGATTCTCGGCCCACCAGAACAGATCGATTCGGCCACTCGCGCCTTTTGCGCGACCATCTCGCCCGAAACCCCGTTCTATGTGCCGGTTCGGCCCGCACCGGCATCCAAACCCGCATATTGCTTCGACAACTCAGTCACCTATGCACAAGCGAATGGCGGCGAAGCGGTTTATGGCTGGGCGATCTGGCACTGGCCGGGCCGGTGGTTCGAGGCCGAGCACCACGCCGTGTGGCGCAGCCCCGATGGCGACCTGCTCGACGTCACGCCGCAGGCCGGCGATCCCGTCCGCGTGCTGTTCCTGCCCGATCCCAGCGCACCCTACGATCCCAGCACGTTCCGCCCCAACATCATGGCACCCGACGGCGACAGCGCGGACGTGCGCGAATATATCGCGCTGGTCGCCCAGCGCGGCGACATTACCCGAACCTATTGGGAACCGGGGATGGACGTGCTGCCGCTGTTCAGCGCCGAGGACCAGCGCCGATTGGACCCGATCGACGCGCGCATGGCCGAGCTCCGCGCCGCGATCGCCTGAAGAGCTGCCAGCATGTTGCGCCTCACCGAACTGACGCTGCCTCTCCATCATCCGGAGGAAGCGCTGCCCGCCGCGGTCTGCAAGCGGCTGCGCATCAGCCCGCGCGAACTGGTCCGCTGCGTCGTCGCGCGGCGCGCCGCGGATGCGCGCGACAAGACCGACATCCGGCTGGTCTATTCGGTCGACGTCAACGTCAAGGATGAGGATGCGGTGCTCACCCGCTTCCGCAAGGACCGCAATGTCCAGCGCACGCCCAACACCCATTACAAGATCGTGCCGCAGACGCTGCCGGGCGGATCACCGCGCCCCGTGGTGATCGGTGCCGGGCCGTGCGGGCTGTTCGCTGGCTTGATCCTCGCACAGATGGGTCTCCGCCCGATCATCCTCGACCGCGGCAAGGTGGTGCGCGAACGGACCAAGGACACTTGGGGCCTGTGGCGGCGCAGCGTGCTCAACCCGGAGAGCAACGTTCAGTTCGGTGAGGGCGGCGCGGGCACCTTTTCCGACGGCAAGCTCTACAGCCGAATCAAGGACAATCGCCACCTCGACCGCAAGGTGCTGACCGAGTTCGTCAAGGCCGGCGCCCCGCCCGAGATACTGACCGAAGCGCATCCGCATATCGGCACCTTCCGGCTCGTCACGATGGTCGAGAGCATGCGCGAGACGATCGAGGGTCTGGGCGGCGAATATCGCTTCTCCACCCGCGTCGACGGGCTCGACGTTGCCGCCGATGCGCAGGGCAAGCGGAAGATCCGCGGGCTGCACCTGAACGGCGGCGGATATCTCGAGGCCGATCATGTCGTGCTGGCGATCGGGCACAGCGCGCGCGATACCTTCGCGATGCTGGTCGAGGCAGGCGTGCATGTCGAGGCCAAGCCCTTTTCGATCGGCGTGCGGATCGAGCATCCGCAATCGTGGATCGACAAGGCCCGGTTCGGTGCCGACGCGGGCAATCCGATCCTGGGCGCGGCCGAATATCACATTTCGCACCACTGCAAGAACGGCCGCACCGTCTACAGCTTCTGCATGTGCCCAGGCGGCACCGTGGTGGCGGCAACCTCTGAGGAGGGACGCGTCGCGACCAACGGCATGAGCCAATATTCGCGCAACGAACGCAACGCCAATTCCGGGTTCGTCGTCGCGATCGACCCGGAGCGCGATTATCCCGGCGATCCGCTCGCCGGGATCGCGCTGCAGCGCCGGCTTGAATCGGCGGCCTTCATTGCGGGCGGATCAGACTATCGGGCGCCCGCGCAGCGCGTCGGCGATTTCCTTGCCATGCAGCCTTCGACCGCGCTGGGCTCGATCATGCCCTCCTATCGGCCGGGGGTGACCCCGACTGACCTAACGCAGTGCCTGCCTAATTTTGTCGTCGAGGCGATGCGCGAGGCGCTGCCGGTCTTCGGGCGGCAGATTCCGGGCTACGATCATCCCGATGTCGTGATGACCGGAGTCGAGACGCGCACGTCCTCGCCGGTGCGCTTCACGCGCGGCGACGATTTCCAGAGCCTCAACACCGCCGGGCTGTTCCCCGCCGGCGAAGGCGCAGGCTATGCCGGCGGCATCCTCTCGGCATCGGTGGACGGGATCAAGGTCGCCGAAGCCGTGGCGCTGAGCCTTGGCCGCTAGCGTGGCGACGCGGGTGAAGATCTATTTCGACGGCGGATGTCGGCCCAATCCGGGCACGATGGAAGTTGCGGTGGTCGCGGCAGGGCAAACCACGATCCTGCGCGACCTGGGGCAAGGAACGAGCAGCGATGCCGAGTGGCTGGCGTTGATCCACGCGCTGACGATCGCCCTGACGCTCGGCACCGATTTCGTGCTGCTCGGCGACTCCGCGGACATCATCGGGAAGGCGAACGGCGCGGTGAAGTGCCGGGATGCCGGCCGCGTATATCTGAAACGCTTCCGCGCGCTGGCCGGGAGCCCGGCGCGTGTCCGTTATATCAAGCGCTCGCAAAACCTCGCGGGGATCGCGCTGGCGCGGTCGCACGTGCGATGACGCTGATCCGCTTCAACAAACCCTACGGCGTGCTCTGCCAGTTCACCGACGAAGGGTCGGGCCGCCCGACGCTGGCGGATTTCGTCGACGTGCCTGGCGTCTATCCCGCCGGACGGCTCGATCTCGACAGCGAGGGGCTGTTGCTGCTCACCGACGACGGCCGGCTGCAGGCGCGGATCGCCGACCCCAAATTCAAGATGCCGAAGACCTATCTGGTGCAGGTCGAAGGCGAACCCGATACAGCGGCGCTGGCGGCGCTGCGATCGGGGGTGCAGCTCAAGGATGGCCCCACGCGCCCCGCCAAAGCCGAGCGTATCGACGCGCCCGACCTGTGGCCGCGCGACCCGCCGGTGCGTTTCCGCAAGACGGTGCCCGATTGCTGGCTGACACTGACGATTCGCGAAGGCCGCAACCGCCAGGTGCGCCGCATGACTGCGGCCGTGGGGCACCCTACCTTGCGGCTGGTGCGCTGGCGGATCGGCGAATGGTCACTCGACGACGTTCCGCCAGGCGAGTGGCGGGAAGCATAGCGGTCGACCCACCCGCGTGGCGCGACCGCTTCCTCCCACGACGGAGGGCTGCGCTCAGCTATCGTCGCCCATCCGAAGCGCGGCAATGAAGGCCTCCTGCGGGATGCTGACGCTGCCGTATTCGCGCATCTTCGCCTTACCCTTCTTCTGCTTTTCCAGCAGCTTGCGCTTGCGGGTTGCGTCGCCGCCATAGCATTTCGCGGTGACGTCCTTGCGCATCGCGCTGATCGTCTCGCGGGCGATCACCTTGCCGCCGATCGCCGCCTGGATCGGGATCTTGAACAGATGCCGCGGGATGAGTTCCTTCAGCCGCTCGACCATGCCGCGTCCGCGCACTTCGGCGGTGGCGCGGTGGACGATCATGCTCAGCGCATCCACCGGCTCCTCGTTGACCAGGATGCCCATCTTCACCAGATCGCCCGGGCGGTGGCCGATCTGTTCGTAGTCGAAGCTGGCATAGCCCTTCGAAAGCGACTTCAGCCGGTCGTAAAAGTCGAACACGACTTCGTTGAGCGGCAGCTCGTAGGTCGCCTGCGCGCGGCCACCGACATAGGTCAGGTTCTTCTGGATGCCGCGCCGTTCCTGGCACAGCTTGAGGATCGAGCCGAGATATTCGTCGGGCACGTAGATCACCGCCTGGATCCACGGCTCCTCGATCTCCTCGATCTTGCTGGGATCGGGCATATCAGCCGGGTTGTGCAGCTCGATCTCGCCACCATTGTGGGTGAGCTTGATCTTGTAGACCACCGAAGGCGCGGTGGTGATCAGATCGAGATCATATTCGCGTGTCAGACGCTCCTGGATGATCTCGAGATGGAGGAGCCCGAGGAACCCGCAACGGAAGCCGAAACCGAGTGCCGCGCTGGTTTCCATCTCGAAGCTGAACGACGCATCGTTGAGCCGCAGCTTGGAGATGCTCTCGCGCAGCTTCTCGAAATCGGCGGCATCGACCGGGAACAGCCCGCAGAACACCACCGGCTGGACTTCCTTGAAGCCTTCCAGCGCCTGCGCGGTCGGCCGCTTGGCGTCGGTGAGCGTGTCGCCGACGCGCGCCTGCGCGACTTCCTTGATCTGCGCGGTGATGAAGCCGATTTCGCCGGGGCCGAGGTCCGGCAGTTGCTCGATCTTGGGGCGGAACGCGCCGACACGGTCGATCAGATGCGTCGTGCCCGCGGCCATGAACTTGATCTGCTGGCCCTTTTTGATCGTCCCGTCGATCACCCGGACGAGGATGACCACGCCGAGATACGGATCGTACCAGCTGTCGACGAGCATCGCCTTGAGCGGGGCATCGGCGTCGCCCTTAGGCGCCGGGATACGCTCGACGATCGCGTCGAGGATTTCCTCGATACCGATGCCGGACTTGGCGCTGGCCAGCACTGCGTTCGAGGCGTCGATGCCGATGATCTCCTCGATCTCGTGCCGCACCTTTTCAGGCTCGGCGCTGGGGAGATCGATCTTGTTGATCACCGGAATGATCTCGTGATCGTGTTCGATCGACTGATAGACGTTGGCGAGGGTCTGCGCCTCGACGCCCTGCGCCGCGTCGACCACGAGCAGCGCGCCTTCGCACGCAGCGAGGCTGCGGCTGACTTCATAGGCGAAGTCGACATGCCCTGGCGTGTCCATGAGGTTAAGGATGTGACCCTTCCAGTCGAGGCGCACGGTCTGCGCCTTGATGGTGATGCCGCGCTCCTTCTCGATATCCATATTGTCGAGCACCTGGCTCGACATCTCGCGCTCGGTGAGTCCCCCGGTGCGCTGGATCAACCGATCGGCGAGAGTCGACTTGCCGTGATCGATATGCGCGATGATCGAGAAGTTGCGGATCTTGGATAGTTCGGTGGCCATGATCGCGCGGCGTTAGCAGGGGCAGCGCGCGATGCGAAGAGGGCGCGAGCGGGAAGTGCGGAAGCAGGGCTTAACGCGATCTTCACCGTGCACGCGACAAGGCACCCGCAATGTCGCGCACTTTTTCCGGATTGCCCCTCCAGCTGCTTGGTGCGAGCACGGCCCTGTCCGCCATCGCCTTCGCGCCGCCAGCCGAGGGTGAATTGCTGCTGGTGCCGCTCGCGGGCCAGAATGCCGATAGCGCCACCGTATGGGCAACCGCGCTGGGTGCGCGAATCGTGGGACGCGGGCCGCTGCCCGGATCGCTCACGGTACAGGGAAAAACTGCGACGCTGGCTGCCGCCGCACTGCGCCATGCCACGCTGATCGTCGCGGCCCCACCCGCCGCGTGCGGAGCCGGCCGATGAACCAGGATTCGATCTTCGCTCCATTCCGTGCAGGTGGCGTGCGTGCGCTGCTCGCGCTGCTATGGCTCAACTGGCTGATGCTGACTCCGGTCGCGCTGATGCTGGGCAGCGCCAATCTCGCCATCTCGCTGATCGCCGGCCTTGCCGTGCTGATCGTGCCAAGCATCAACTTCCGCCGCGGCTCGCACGACGCCGCGGCGCGCTGCGCACTCGGCATCGCCGCATCCGTCTTCCCCGCGTTGTTCGTCGCGCTGTCGGCGGGCCGTCCGTGGCAGATGGACCTGCACATGTATTTCTTCGTCAGCATGTCGATGTTGCTGCTGCTGTGCGACTGGCGCCCGATGGTCGCCTTCGCCGCGATCACCGCAGCGCATCACCTGATCTTCTCGTGGGCGCTGCCCGAATGGGTGTTCCCGGGATCGGGCTCGATCGGCCGCGTGCTGCTCCATGGCGGGCTGGTGGTCGGCGAGGCCGCGATCCTGATCTTCACGACCGAGCGCATCCAGCACCTGATCCTGCGCAGCCACAAGGCCCGCGAAATCGCCGATTCCGCACGGCGCGAGGCCGAGACGGCACGGCAGGAAGCGCAGACCGCGCTCCATGACCTGCGGGGCGCACAAGCACTCAGCCAGCAGCGGCTGCACGAGCGCAAGGCCGCGGAACGCGCGCTGGCCGAATCGCTCGACGGCCGCCGCGCCGCAATCTCGGCGGACATCGAGGAGCGGGTGCGCGCTCTGGCGACCGAACTCCGCGCCGCCGCCGCTACGCTTTCGGGGCAGGAGAACGCGCTCGACGGCATCGCCCGCCGCCTGTCCAACGAATATGCCCATCTGCGCGTCGCCAGCGACAAGTCGCTGACCCATGCCTCGCTCGTCGCCGCCGGCGCGACGCAACTGAGCCAGGCAGCCTATCAGGCGGGCGACAATGCCGAGCGCGCCAACGCGCTCGTCAATGAGACCAGCTTGACCGTCGAGGCGCTCGAACCCCGCATGATCGAGCTGACTCGCCAGATCGACGGCGCGCGCAGCATCCTCGACCTCGTCTCGGAGATCGCCGCGCAGAGCAATCTGCTCGCCCTCAACGCCACGATCGAGGCCGCGCGCAGCGGCGAAGCCGGGCTCGGCTTCGGTGTGGTCGCGCACGAAATGAAGCAAATGGCCGCGCGCACCGCATCGGCGACCAGCCAGATCGCCGAAAAGCTCGACCTGATCGGCACGGCGGCGCGCACCTTCGGCGACATCGTCTCGGGCACCACGTCGCGGATGGGCGCGGCGAGCGGATCGGCGCGGGCCGTATCGGCAGCGGTCGACGAACAGCGTCGCGCGATCGAGGCGATCTCGGAAGCGATCGACGCGGTGATGGCGGATGTCAGCGACACCGATGCGCGCAGCCGGATCATCGGCGATGCAGTCGATCAGAACCGCGATCTCGCGGCGCACGCGTCCGAGCTGGCACGGCTGCTCGACGACCGCGCCAAGGCGCTCAGCGAGAATATGGAGCGGCTGCTCGGCGACCTTCGCGCGGCCTAGTCCGCCCCCGCCGCCTCGATCGCGGCGACCGCGGCTTCGAACCGCGCGTCGCCCTGCCCCGATATCAGCGCCCAGCGCACGCCGCGACGCTCGAGCTCGGCCTTCGACAGATCGAAGAAGCGCTGGCGCAGCTGGGCGGTGCCGAAGATGCGCGTGCCGTCCGCCACCCAGGGCAAGTCGATATCGAACAGCAGATAGAAGTCGGCGGTGCCCGTCCAGGCATCGAACCACGGATCGCGCTTGCCGAACAACATGTCGGCCCACACTGCGGTCATCAGCGGATCGGTGTCGAGGATCAGTGGATCCGCGCCCTCGGCAAGCATCATCCTGGTGCCTGCGTCATGATTCTGCGCGATCTCGATCAGATCGCGCATCGTGAACATGATCCCGTGGGTCTCGGCATAATCGCGACCATATTCGTCGAGCACCTCGCCGCCGAAATGCTCGGCGAGGCGCTTGGCGATCGTGGTCTTGCCCACGCTCTCGGGGCCGTGGAGGCAGATGGTACGCGGATTCATGCTTTGGCTTTGGTCCAATGGATCAGGCCCCAGACGGACAGGGCAAGGAATATGAGATAGAGCCCGGCGGTGAGCCAGAGCCCCTTTATGGCGAACAATGGCACCGCGGCTAGATCGACGGCGATCCACAGCACCCAGCTTTCCCAGCGGCGCCGCGACTGGAGGATCTGCGCAGCGATGCTGGTCATCGCAATGCTGCCGTCCCACCACGGAAACGCAGCATCGGTGTAGCGATGCATCAGCGCACCCCATGCCACCGATGCGGCAACCACGCCCGCGAGCCACCCGAGCCGTGCTGCATGCCCGAGTTGCTCCACCCGGACTTCGCCGGTCTCGGCGCGGGCGCGCGCCCAGTTCCACCAGCCATAGAGGTTCACAGCGATGAAGAAGAACTGGAGCAGCGCATCGCTGTAGAGCTTCTCGTGAAAGAATATCCACGCGTAGAGCGACACCATTACGAGGGCGAACGGGTAGTTCCACATGCTCCGCCGGGCCACCAGCGTCACGTTGATCAGCCCGAACAGGGTGGCGGCGGCTTCGATCGGGCTCACCCGCAGACGCCTAGCAGCAACATTGCACAGGGGTCGAGTGGCTTGCCCTGCGGAATTGTCGCGCTACGCTGTCCCAAAATGCGAGAGGACAGCAATGCGCCATGTCGCGGTGATCGGTTCAGGCCCAGCCGGCTATTATACGGCGGAGGCATGTCAGAAGGTTTTCGGCGAAGGCGTTCGCGTCGATATCATCGATCGGCTGCCGGTCCCGTTCGGGCTGATCCGCACCGGCGTCGCGCCCGATCATCAGTCGATCAAGGGCGTGTCGCGGCGCTACGCCGCCGTCGCTCTGACCGACACGGTCCGCTTCGTGGGCAACGTCACGATCGGCCAGGACGTGTCGATCGACGAGCTTCGCACCCTGTACGACGCCGTTGTGCTTGCCACCGGCGCCCCGCATGACCGCGCGCTCGACGTGCCTGGGGCGACGCTGCCCGGCGTAGTGGGATCGGCCGCATTCGTCGGCTGGTATAATGGCCATCCCGATTATGCCGAGCTTGCTCCGCCGCTGGACGGCCCCGGCGCCGTGGTGATCGGCAACGGCAATGTCGCGATCGACGTGGCGCGGATCCTCGCCAAGTCCGAGGCGGAATTCGGCGCGTCGGACATCGTTGGCCATGCGCTGACTGCGCTGCAGGACGCGCATATCGACACGATCACTATCCTGGGCCGCCGCGGGCCGCACCAGATCGCGATGACGCCCAAGGAACTCGGCGAACTCGGCGAACTCGAGCGCGCGGTGCCGATCGTCGATCCCGGCGACCTGCCGCGCACGGAATTCGATGCCGCGCTCGATCCCGGTCAGCGCAAGTCGGTCACGCATTTGCGCAACTTTGCGGTAGCCCAAGGCTCGGACAAGCCGATCCGGATCGTCTTCGATTTCTTCGCGATGCCCGTCGCGATCGAGGGCGACGGCAAGGTCGAGCGCGTCGTCGTCGAGCGGACCGCGCTCGACTCTGACGGCAATGCCAGCGGCACTGGCGAACGCTACGAGTTGCCCGCCAGCCTGGTGGTCAGTTGTATCGGCTATCGCACCCCGCCGATCGAAGGCGTGCCCTATGACGACCGCTCGGGACGCTTCGCCAACGAGGACGGGCGCGTGCTGCCGGGTCTATACGCCGTCGGCTGGGCCCGCCGCGGCCCGACCGGGACGATCGGCACCAACCGTCCCGACGGCTTCGCGATCGCCGAGAAGATCGCCGCCGACCTGGGCGAAGGTTCGGACAAGCAGGGCCGCGCCGGGCTCGACGCACTGCTCGCCGGCCGCGGCGTCGATGTCGTGACTTTCCGCGACTGGCAGAAGATCGAGGCTGCCGAAATCGCGGCGGCGCGGACGGGCGCGCCGCGCGAGAAATTCACCAGCGTCGAGGCGATGCTGGCCGCCAAAAATCCCTGATCGCGGACGCTTGCGCGACTCGATTCGCGTGGCTATAGGCCCCGCTCCAGCATCGGTTCGCCCACTCGCGGCGCCGGACCGATACTCCGTCGGGGAGTAGCTCAGCCTGGTAGAGCACTGTCTTCGGGAGGCAGGGGCCGGAGGTTCGAATCCTCTCTTCCCGACCATTTTCGCATCACCAGCGCAGCTTATGTAGTTGCGTTTTGGGTCTGGAGCGAAGCCCAGCCGTTTCGGCACGCGTTCTTGAACTCCTGGATCGCCTTGACCTGACAGGTCTGCGCGGTTTTCTGCGCGCCCGGCATGTCCCCGCTCACGGCGCGGATCATCATGTCGTCGGGATACAGCGCGCCCTCGGGAAAGCGCTGGAGTCCTGCCGATGTGGTGAACAACGCCGCCTCGATCCGGCCCATCGATGCCTGGGTGTGCGCGACGCGGCGATACGTCTCGGATGTCGCCTCTGGGTCCTGAAGCCCCTGAGCCAGGAGCGGCTCCGCATCGTCGGTATAACCTGCGACGGCATAGGCCATGCCGCAGGCGAGCGCGAGGCGCTGGAGCGTTGGGCGTATCGGGCACAGGCCGGCAGCCTGCTCGCCCTGGCCGTCGGCGATCAGATCGCGGACATGGTTGGCGAGTATCGCCTGCGCCACAGGTCCCGGCGAAGCTAGGAAGCGCTGCCAGCTGTTGAGCGGCGTCGCGGCTACGGCGGCCAGCACCTTCGGCGCCCGTCCCCGGCCCCGTTTGGGCGCGGGCGTGGGCGCTGCGGCAACCGCGACGGGCGGTGCCGGCGGGTTGAACAGCAAGTCGGATTCGTTTGTGGCAGAGGCGAGGCGCAGCGCCTGATCCCTGGCCTTGACGTATTCCGCGGCGACTTCGGCGCGCTTGTCCGGGCGGCGGTGATAATGCGCCTTGGTGCCTTCCTGCGCCCAGCCTGAAAAGGCGCCGCCGATCGCGCCGATCAGCACGCTGGCGGTGTCGCCCTCGCTGACCAGTCCCTGGAACAGGCCGTGCGTGCCGGCCCCCTTCAGGATCGCGCCCATCGCGGTGGTGCGCATGTTGTTCTTGCGCAGGATGCGATCGACGCTGTCGAGGAACTGCGGGCCTTGGTGGATGTCGAACCCGGCCTTGTGCATCAATATCAGCGCGAACGCGTCGGCCTCTTCCTCATCCTCCTTGGCCCAGGACGGCGCAACGAGGCCGTTGGCGAATTCGCTCAGGTTGAGCCCGGTGCCGAGCGCGACGAAGAAGACGTTGCGCGACTTGTTGTTCGCCTCCATCTCCCAGCTGTTGCCCTTTTTCTTCCAGTCGCTGAACACCGCCAGGCCGATCAGCGACGCGCCGACGCCAAGCGTCAGAAGATCCTTTTTGAGCTTGTCGCTCTTGCCGAACCGCTTGCGGTGATCGGCGATCGTGACATGCGCGAGTTCGTGCGCGAGCAGGAATGCCAGTTGATCGCGGCCGCGATCTCCCGCAGCGACGAGCTGGTCGAATACTCCGCGAGTGCACAATATCGCCGCCCCGGTGGCCAGCGTCGAGCAATTGATGTCGTCGCCGTCGATCACATAGAAGGACAGCGCCGAAGGAATGTTCGGCATCTTGGCAATCAATTCCCGAAGGATATCGATTGCCGCGGTTTCCATGAGCGGGTCGCGAATGATGTCGAATTCAACAAGCTGCTCGGGCGTGAGCGGCTTGAGCGGATCCGAGGCGAATTCGACCTCGCCGGCATCGAGCTTTTGCTCGAACGACATGTTCTTGACCCGCTTCTGGCGATCCTTTTCCTCCTTCTTGCGTGCCTTTTCGGCGGCGCGGGAGTCCTGTCCGGTCTCGAACGCCGCTGTGCGCGGCGCCGGCACCGCGGAGGCGGGTGCCAGCAAGAGCGAAAGTGCGGCGAGCGCGCTGATTGTCGCCTGGATCATCGCTTGCCCTTTCGTGCGGGCTTGCGAGCAGGCGCAGCGGCGGGCGTCGGCTTGGTGTCGGGGCAAGAAAGCCGCGCGAGCCCGTTCATGGTCCGCGCACTCGACCGGCTTTCCAGATCCCCGCCACTGCGGGTACAGGGCGGCCCTTCGATGGCATCGCGTGTGACGACCTGATAGCGGTCCGCGCGCAGCTGCCGGCCCTTGTAGTTGACGAGCATCATTGTCGCCGAGCAGCGGATGATCGGCAGCGGCTCGGCAAGACTGTTGTCCTTGACCTTGAGGTCCACGACCTTGGCGCCCGTGTTATCGTACAGCGACACGATGGAGCCGGTGCCGCTCACCACTGCACCCCCGCAATCGAGTTCTGCTCCGGCAAGGCCGAGCAGCAGCAACAACGGCGTCATGTCGCATTCTCCGGTTGATCGTCGAGGGGGGCTGCCGCGCGGAAGGCGAGCCAGCGGTGAAGTTGAAGCGCCCCCAGCACGAGCGCGGCGAGCGGCAGCAGCAGGAGCAGATACGGGGCGATGAGCGCGATTCCCGCAACTCCCAGCACGGCAAGCAGCGCTATCGCACTGCGGCGCCCGGAAAAGGGCTGGAGCGCGTGGTGGAAGTCTGGGCCGGAGAGGATGCCGGCAACCACCGTCGACAAGCCCGCGAGCGTGAGCGCCACGGAGATCGGCCAGGCGAACGCCACGACGCAGAGCATCGCCACCGCGACCAGCATGACTGATCCTGCGAACGCCACCGCGGCGGTGCGCAGCGCGATCTCACGGTGCGTCGCCCGCGTGCGGCACAGGTGCGCCGCGGCGCGTGACAGCAGCCAGGGCAGGACGAGCAGCGCGAACAGCTTGAGCAACTCGTCGAGGCCGATCTTCGGTCCGTCGGCAAAGTCTTCCGGCCAGCGCGGATAGGCGCCGCCCCAGCTGAGCAGATTATCCAGCGCCATTGCATGGATCGCGACGCCGGGCAGCTTGCCGACACCGGGCACGACATGATCGTCACCCATGCCGGCGCCCGCCCCGATCATCACCACCCGCCCCTCGAGCATAGCAGCGAGTTCGCCGAACTGGTTCTGCGCGAGCAGCATCCACGATACAGGAATAACGAGATGGTGGGTGCAGGGCGGCTCCGCGTCCCTGCCAAGCAATTCGCGCCGCAAGGTGGCGAGCATGGTGCGGGTTCGGCACCCGACGCCCTCTGCCGAGCCGGAGAAGCGCCATTGCTCCGCGGGGTAGCTGCCGCCGAAGCGCAATACCATCGGCCGCGCGTCACCGCGCTCGATGCGTTGCAACAGCCCGGATGCGCAGCCCGGCAGCGGCGCCGTGCCGGCGCAGACGAGCCGATAGAGCGACGCCGCCGCAATATCGCGGTCATCGCTGCGCAGCGAATAGTCGCCGGGATGGTCCGCGTTCCAACTGACCCCAGCCTCGATCGCAACCCGCTTCAGCGAGGAAAGATCAGCGCGGCTGCCGATCGGGCCCGTGACCACCGGGATTCCGGCACTGCGCGCCGCGGCGATCGCCTCCACCAACGCATCATGGCCGCCCGAAGCCGGCACGCTCGCATCCGGTTCTGCGAAGAGATCCTCGGCGCTGTCGCGCGGCGGGCGGGCGGGATTGCGGAACTCGCTATCGATGAAGATCGCCCGCGCACGCGCCGCGATGAGCACCCGCACGATCTGGGCCTGGACTTGCGAGGAGAGCGGGAAGCCTAGCTCCAGGCTCGGATGGTCGAGATCTGCGGCCCCCACTTGTATCAGCGCGATATGGCGCGCCGCCGCGTCGGGATAGCGCCCGGCGAACAATCGCTGCGCAACCGAATCGGTCATCGATTCGACACGCGAGTCGAGACCGAACGGGTCGAAGCAGGCGACCCACAGCACGCTCATCGCCCAGACCAGCCACAGCGCGCGGCCAAGCGGGGTCGCGGCGAGGTCCGCCGCGATCTTCCGGCGATTTCCGCCGCGCTTCGATTGCTGTCCCCCGGCCATTCGTGTCCGCCCCAAACACCGAATATGGACAACCTATCTTCGACTCCGTGAAGTTTTCAAGCCGAAGTGGATCGAGTTGGGACAGTATCGCGCAAATAATGCGCAACGCTCTTGTTGTGACGCGGCGATGACGCGGAGGCTTGCCAAGCTGCCGGCCGCCAGAACATTCGCAACCTCGAATAGAACGCCGCATCCGCGAACGGAAAATGGCGTCGGCCGCGCATTGCTGTCGGGCAACGGATAGGTCTACATCCTGCCGCACCTCGTTGCGAAGGATACCATTTTTGCACGCTAAACTGGCTCGCCGTCTGATCGCCGCAACCCTGCTCGCCGGCGTTGCCGCCCCCGCCGCCGTAAAGGCGCAGACGCCTGCCGCGCCGCGCAGCATCGCCGTCCCGCCGATCGCCTTCACCGAACGCACCCTGCCCAACGGGCTCCGCGTGATCGCGATCCGCGACACCGCCACGCCCAGCGTGAGCGTGCAGGTTTGGTATGATGTCGGGTCGAAGCACGATCCGGACGGCCGCTCGGGCTTCGCGCATCTGTTCGAGCACATCCTGTCGCGCAAGACACGCAACATGCCCTACAACATGATCAACCGGCTGACCGAGAATGTCGGCGGGGTGCGCAATGCCTCAACCTGGTTCGATCGCACCAATTATTACGAAACCGTCCCTGCTCAATATCTCGAGACGATGCTGTGGACGCATGCCGAGCGCATGGCGCGCCCGGTGATCGACGCGGAAGTGTTCAACACCGAACGCAATGTCGTGAAGGAGGAGTTCCGCCAGCGCATCCTCGCTCCCGCCTACGGCCGGCTGCGGCTGGCGCTCGACGAGAACAGCCATGACAGCGTGCCCGAGCGGCGCGCAGGCATCGGCAGCCTCGAGCAACTCGACGCCGCGACGCTGGAGGACGCGCTTGCCTTTCATGAAGCCTATTACGGGCCCGACACCGCGACGCTGATCGTCGCGGGCAATTTCGATCCCGCGCGGCTCGACACGCTGGTCGATCGCTATTTCGCCGCGGTCCCGCGCCGCAAATCGGCGCTGCCGCTGGCGATCACGGCGCGCGAAAAGCCTCGCACTGCGCCGCGGACGGTGACGGTCTATGCGCCCAACGTGCCGCTGCCGCTGATCGCGAGCAGCTGGCGCATCCCGGGATCGGCGCATCCAGACATGGCGCCATTGGTGGTGCTCGACGCGATCCTCGCCAATGGCGACAATTCGCGGCTCCAGCGTGCGCTGGTGCTCGACCGGCCGATCGCCAGCGCCGCAAGTACCAATCTCAACGATGTCGAGGGCAATGGCTTTCTCGCACCCGTGGTGACGCTCGCCACCGGAGCGACGGTAGAGCAGGCCGAGACGGCGCTCGCTGCCGAGATCGCGCGGCTGCGCGACGCACCGGTGAGCGCGGCGGAGCTGGCCGAGGCGCGCAACGAACTGATGGCCGAGGCACTGGCCGGGCGCGAAACCGCGTCAGGCCGGGCTTTCGCGCTGGGTGAGGCGCTGGTGCGCACCGGCGATCCCAAGGCGGCGGACAAGCGGCTCGCGGCGATCAACCGGGTCACCGCTGCCGACGTCCGGCGTGTGGCACAGCTGTACCTGAAGCCCGAATCGCGCGTGGACTTCCGCTATCTCGACGAATCCAAGCGCCCTGCCGACACGAAGGACGATTGGCGGAATCCAGTGCCGATGCCGCATTGGGCGACGGTGCCCCCCGCAACCCGTGCGCCGCTGACCCTGGCCCCCGAAGGCGAACGCGAACAGCCGCCCGCACCTTCTGCCGCTGTGGCGGTCACCGATCCGGTGATCGCAGAAGCGCGGCTCGCCAACGGCATGCGATTCGTGACCGCGCGCACCGGCAGCGTACCGATCGCCACGCTGACCCTGGTGTTCAAGGGCGGCAGCGCCACCGATCCGCACGGCCGTGCCGGCCTCGCCGAAATGACCGCGCTGATTGCCACCAAGGGCACGGCGACGCGCTCGGCAAAGCAGATCGCGGCCGAGCTCGAGGCGTTGGGCGCGACGATCTCCGCCGATGCAGCGCCCGACGGGACGGTGTTGAGCGTCACCGCGCCCGTGGCCGCGCTGGCGGCGGCGGGTGCAGTGCTCGCCGATGTGGCGCGCAATGCATCTTTCCCCGCCGATGAGTTCGAGCAGGAACGCCGTCGCACGATCGACCGGCTGCAAGTGTCGATGAAGACCCCCGGCCCGCTTGCCACCATGGTGATGCAGCGCGCGATCTACGGCGCTGCGCCCTATGGCGGAGTTGGCACGCCGGCTTCGCTGGGCGCGATCGGTCGCGATGCGCTGGTGGCGCAGCGCGGCCGTTGGTGGCGGCCCGACGATGCCGCGCTGATCGTTACCGGCGGCATCACGCCCGCCGAGGCACGGCGGATCGGCGACACACTGTTCGCCGATTGGCGGGCAAGCGGACCGGCACCAGCGGCTCCCACCGATGCGGCGGGCAACGCGGGCAAACCGCGGGTGATCGTGATCGACATGCCTGGTGCCGGCCAGGCCGCAGTCGCGGCGGGGCTGCGCATCCCCGCGCGGCGCGACGCCGCCTATCCCGACCTGATGATCGCCAATGCCGTGCTCGGCGCCGGATCGAATGGTCGCCTGTTCCAGGAAGTCCGCGTCAAGCGGGCATTGTCCTATGGTGCGTATAGTGCGCTGTCGGCGCGTGCCGATGCGGGAACGATGAGTGCCACCGCTCAGACCAAGAACGAAAGCGCACCCGATGTCGCCGCAATCTTCGCCGCCGAGCTCGCGCGGCTGGCCGGCGAGCCGCTCGATTCAGATACCGTGGCGCAGCGCGTCGCCTTCCTCCAGGGCGGCGTGTCGCGCCAGTCGGAGACCAGCGCTGGGTTCGCCAATGCGCTGGCGGGCCTCGTCCTGCAGGGCGTCGAGCCTGGCGAGGCGGCGAAGCTGCGCACGCGGATCGGCGCGGTGACCCCGGACGCCGCCTCTGCGGCCGCGCGCCGGACGATCCCCGCGGACGGCGCGACGATCGTCATCGTCGGCGACGCCAAGCTGTTCGTCGACAAGCTGCGCGAACGCTATCCGCAGCTGGAAGTGATCCCGATCGCAGCGCTCGATCTGAACCGGCCGGAGCTCAAGGCGCAATAAACGCGATCCACCCTACATCGCGGAAAACCACTTCACCTGCGCGCGGGCGCAGATATGGTGTGCTCGACGAAACCGGGGGGTGGGCGTGTTGGACAGCAGTTTGATGGTTGCCGTGAGGCTGTTCGAGGAACTCGAGCCGCTGGACTCAAACCGGCGCGAGACCCGGCTTGCCGACACGCCTCCCGAAGTTGCCATACAGGTCCGCGCGCTGCTGGAAGGCGCCGCACGGCGCGGCGTGCTGGACGGTCCGACGCCCGAATTCGAGGCCGCAACGGCGCCCGCGCCGGGCTCCTCTTTCGTCCCCGGCGCGCGCGTCGGCCCGTTCGAGATCATTGCGTCGATCGGCATGGGGGGCATGGGTGAAGTCTATCTCGCCGAGCGCCAGGACGCCGGCTTTACCCAGCGCGTGGCGATCAAGCTGCTGCGCATCGATTCGATGCTCAGCGCCGAGATCTTCGCGCGCGAACGTCGGCTGCTTGCCCAGGTAGACCATCCCAATATCGCGCGGCTGATCGACGGCGGGATCACGCCCGAAGGCCGTCCCTGGATGGCGATGGACTATATCGACGGCGAGCCGCTGGATCGCTGGTGCGAAGCCAACACGCCGACGCTCGAAACGCGGCTGCGCATCTTCGCGCAGATTTGCGAAGCCGTTTCCCATGCGCATGCCAATCTGATCGTCCATCGCGACCTCAAGCCGTCGAACGTGATGATCGATGCCAGCGGCCGCGCGCATCTGCTCGATTTCGGCGTCGCCAAGCTGCTCGCGGACGGCGGCGACGCGCTCGCCCAGACCCAGGCGCTGATCACCCCCGACTATGCCGCCCCCGAACAGTTCGATTCCGGCCCGGTGACGACGGCCACCGACGTGCACGCGCTCGGGGCCTTGCTGTTCGAGCTGCTGACCGGACGGCGGCCCTGGCAATCAGGCGGATCGCTGCCGACGATCGTCCGCCGCGTGGTGACAGAGGAACCGCCGCTGCCGAGCAAGGTCGCCGCCACTCTCGCCCATGCGCCCGTGCCGCCCGTGCGGCTCAAGGGTGATCTCGATGCGATCGTGCTCAAGGCGATGCGCAAGGAGCCGCTCCAGCGCTATGCGACGGTCGAGGCGCTGAGCGAGGACATCGAACGCGCCCAGAGCTTTCGTCCGGTTCAGGCTCGCCAGGGATCACGGCGCTATGCCTTTGGCAGGTTCGTGCGGCGCAACCGCGTTCCGATCGCGGCGGTCGCTGCAGTGATCGTCGCGGTGCTGCTCGGCGCGGTGGCGTTCGCGATTCAGGCACAGCGCACCGGAGTCGAGCGCGATCTCGCCCGCGCCGAGGCGCGCCGATCGGATTCCATCGTCCAGACGCTGACGCTGATGCTGGGCACCACTCCGAGTTCGGCAGACCTGACGCTGAAACAGGCGCTCGACCAGTCGGCAGCGCGGATGCTCGCGCGGCTCGACGGCTCCGAACGCTCGGGACAGACCATCGCCGCGATGGGCGACCTGTTCGTCAACATCCAAGACCCAAAGGGCGCCTTCGTGCTCTACAGGGGCGCGCTCGACCGCGGCATCGGCCGCGACAGCTCGATCTGGACCGCCCGCCTGCGCGCCGGCCTCGCCGACACCGGGATATCGGTCGGCCAGGGGGAGATCGCTCCGAAGCTGCTCGACGAGGCGGACCAGGTATTCCGCACCGACCCGCAGCGCTACGCCGTCGATCTCCAGCAGACCCTGCTTTCCCGCGCGGCGATCGCCCGGCGCAAGGGCGATTACGACACTGCGATCGGGATACTGATGGCCGACCTTCCCGGTGCCGAACGCGCGCTCGCGGCGAACGACAGCGCGCTGCTCACGCGCTACAACAACATGCTGGTGTATCTGATCGAGTCCAATCGCGGCGATGAGATCCCGCCGCTGCTCGAACGGATCGACCGGACGCTCGCCCATCCTGGCGCGCGCGACGTGATCCAGGCGTTCAACATCGATCAGTTGCGCGCAACCTGGCAGTTGCGTCAGGGCAATCCGGCGGCTGCCGAGCAGACAGTCACCGCCGCCGCCGAGCGCCGCCGTCGCCTGTTCGGCGAGAGCGCGGGCCTGGCAACCGATCTGATGCAGCTCGGCAAGGCGCGGATCGCCAAGCGCGACTTCGTCGGTGCCGAGACGGCGCTGGGCGAGTCCGAAACGCTCGCGGTGCGCTTCCTCGGGCCGGTGGCCCTGCCTACCATCGTCATCAAGCTCGCGCTGGCGCAGACCCGCGCGGAACGCGGCGATGTGGCGGCGGCAACCGCGACGCTCGCCGAGGCGGCAAAGGCAATGGCGCCGCTGCCCACGCCCAATCCGCTCACCGGCCAATATGCGATGACGCAAGCGGTGGTGGCACTCAAGGCCGGCAACAAGCCGCAGGCGCAGGCAGCGGCAGCGCGCGCGCGGTCCGCGTTTGCGGCGATGGGGCCGGCGGGCAGCTTCGGCCTGACGTCGATCGCCACGATCGAGCGGCGGATCGCGGCGCTTCCCTGAGCGTCAGTCGGCGATCGCTAGTCCGCTATAGAGTATTGCACGCGCCTGCACCCATAGCCGGCGCACGGTGCGATCGGTGACGCCCAGCACGAACCCGGTCTCGCGCTCGTCGAGCCCGGCGAAGAAGCGGCAATCGACCACTTGCGCCAGCCGCGGATCGGCCAAGGCCAGCCGGCGCATCGCGTCACCCAGCCCGGCAAGCTCCTCATCGTCCGCCGCGGTGGCGGCCTGGGATTCGATGGCGCGAGTATAGCCATGGACTTCCGCCGCGCGCTTGCCGGCCAGCCGCGCGCGCGCCGCGTCGATCATGATGTGGCGCATCGCCGTCGCCGCGCAGCCGAGGAAATGGCGGTCGCTGTCCCAATCCTCGCGCTGGCGGATCTTGAGATAGGCTTCGCTGATCAGCGCAGTGGCCTGGATCGTGTTCGGGCTGCCGGCGCGACGATGCTCGCGCTGCGCGATATGATGCAGCTCGTCGTACAGGACTCGAATCAGTTCCTCGGACGACTGCATCGCTACAGCATCCCGGGCAGGCCCGACGAACGCAAGTGCGAACTCGACACGCGGCACATCACAAGGCCATCAAATCGCCAGCCATACTGCACGCAATGCCAGCAGATCAGCGCTTTACCAGTTCTACACGCCGGTTCTTCGCCTTGCCGTCGTCGGTGGCGTTGTCGGCGACCGGCTTGGTCTGGCCATAGCCTTTGGCGGTCAGCCGATCGATTGCGATGCCCTGTGCCAGCAGCGCGCCGAGCACGGCGCTGGCACGACCGGTGGACAGCTGCTGGTTGTGCGCGGCGGCCCCCGAATTGTCGGTATGGCCCTGAACCTCGAGCCTGAGTTGGGGATGCGCTTTGAGCAGCTTGATGATCTCGGCGAGGATCGGCTGCGAATCCGGCTTGATAGCCGTCGCGTCGGTATCGAAGTTGATGTACAGAGCCACATGGCCCTGCGCGTCGAGCGCGGCCTTCATTTGCTCCGCGTCGAGCAGCTTCGCCTTCATCTCCAGCGCTTTCTTCTCGACGATGGTCAGCCAGTAGCTGTCGTCCTCGTCCTGCCAGCGCTTCCACACCTCGACCCAGATCTCACCGGCCGGCGTACGGACCATATAGGTGCCGCCCTTCTCGGCACCCAGATTGTAGAGGCCGCGGTGGCGGTTGTCGGCGAACTTCAGCTTGGCGTCGGTGATCTCCTTGCCGGAGCCCTCCCAGACCGTGCCCCCGCCCAGATCCTTGACGAGCTTCTCATAGGTCTTCTGCGCCTGGAAGATCGACACGCCCTTGCCGAGCGCGCGCCTCGTGTAGAGCTGCCCCTCGACGGGGATCACCTTCTTCCCGTCAAAGAATTCGTAGCGGTCATAGGCGACGTCATGCTGGAGCTCCCGCGAGGAATCGCCCGGCCGGTTCTTGAGCGACAGCGGCTCATAGCCTTCCATCAGGCTGAAATAGGGCCAAGCACCACCCGGTGCGCTGCCCATCGGCGCGCTGGCCGGATCGAAGCCAGCCGGCGCCGCCGCGACTGCGCCGGCTGGCGCGCCGACATTCGCAATCACGGTAGCGTTCTCGATGACATTGGCGGCGATGCCGTTCGCGGTTTCGTCAGGCTGCGACGCACAGGCGCCCAGCGCCAGCGTCGCCAGCGCGCAGCCCCAGCGCGCGCGGTTCCTTCGAAGACCCGAAATTCCCAAAGCCCGTTCACGCATCGCCCACCTCCCTGTCGCTGCTCAGGACAAGACGGCGGTTTGCGGCGCAAACGGACATCGCCGGCAAATTTCTCGTGAGCCGGGCGCTGCATGTCCGCTTCGATCCGCCGCCGCCGTCTAGCCCGGCAATGGGGTTCAAAAGGGAGGATGATCATGCGACACGCGATGACGATGTGCACGGCAGTGGTGGTTGCGGGGTTGGCGCTGGCCGGCTGCGGCGGCCGCCAGACTGCGGAGAACGGCGAAACTGCCGTTGCCGGCGGCGGTGCGGCTGGGGGCGGTCACGACATCGACCCCTGCACGCTGATCACGCCCCGGGAAATGACTGCGATCACCACCGACAAGGTGACCGGCACCAATCGCGACGGCGTGTCCTGCACCTATCGAAGCGAGCCCAATGACGGCGTCCAGATCACCGTCCGCGCCACCGGCGGCGCCAAGGCGATGGAAGTGGTGCACCGTTCCGCCGAGCTGCTGGGCGGCATGGGCGGCACAGTCGCTGACAAGGGCGGTGCTGGCGCGGATGTCGCCGAGATGCTCAAGAAGGACACGGGCGCCGTCCCGGCGCTCGGCGACGAAGCCGTGTGGGGGCCAAACGACACACTGTCGGTGCGCAAAGGCGATGCGTTCGTCGAGGTGACGCCGCCGCTGATGCACGATCCGGCGAATCACAGCGGCTATCCGCTGATCAGGAAGGAAGAGAAGCGCGCCATCGCTCAGGCGGTCGCCGTGAAGCTGATCGAGAAGCTGCCGCGCTGATTAGCGCAGCGGAGGCCGCGCGGTGGCAGTTGTCAAATATCCGTCATTGGGGTTCACTTCGCGAGTGACCCCGATGGCGCCCGCAGAGCAGCAGGAGGACGGATATCCCCTCCCCTTCGTGGCGAAGGCGTTTGCCTGCTCGGCCGACATCGCCGCACAGGTCGTGCGGCGCGGGCGCCTGCGCCATTTCGGGGACCGGGCGATCATCCTGCGGCAGGGCGACTGGCTCACGCTCGCCTATCTGCTGATCTCGGGCCGGGCACAGGCGCTGTTGTACGGCGCCGACGGGCAGATCATCTTGCTCCACGACTTCCGGTCCGGAGACCTGTTCGGCGCGATCGGTGAGATCGACTCGGTTCGCCAGGACGCCGATGTGGTCGCGCTGGACCCGGTAGAGACGTTCGTGCTCGAAGCGGCCGAACTCGCCCGGCTGGCGGAACAGCACGGCGCCATCGGCCTAGCCCTGTCGCGCATGCTGATGGCGCGCCTTCGCCAGATGACCGGGCGGATCTATGAGCGCGCCGCGTTGTCGGCGGTAGGCCGTGTCTATGCCGAGCTGTTGCGAGAGGCACGGCGAGCACCCGATCTCCGGATCAGCCCTGCGCCGATATTGTCGGAACTTGCGCTTCGGGTGGCGACGACGCGCGAGACGGCCTCCCGCGCCGTGAATGCGCTGGATCGCCGGGGCATCATCCGCCGCGACGCATATTCGCTGACGGTGGTGGCGCCGCACCGGCTGGAGGCGCTGATCATTTGAGCGCGTAGAGCCCGATCGGCGGCTCTGCTGCGTGCGGTTCGAGTTCGCCGACATAATCGGCGCGAACGCCGTCGCTCCCCCTTGCCGCCAGCGCCGCCGCAAAGTCCTGGGTGACGCAGGCGGAGCCCGCGGGCGTCGATGCCGCCGCCGCTTCCGCAGGGCTGGTCGCTTCTGCCGGCAACCGCAGCGCGTTCGAGAAGGGGTCCTCGAAGGGCACGACTGCGCAAAAATCACCCCCCACGCGATGACCGTCGCGAGCCAGTGCGAGGATCAGGTCAGCCGCATCCTGCAAATTCTTGTGTGCGAGCAGCACCCGCTCGCCCGACAGATACGGCGCGACGACGGGAACGGATACCCTCGTAATGGCTTCGCCGACCGTTGCCAGCCATCGTTCGATCGTGTCGGCCTTTGCGGACTGGGCAGGCATGATCGCGATCACCGCGAGCGCCGCGCGTGCTTCCGCCTCCAGCGTCTCCGCAACCTGGGACGCACCCGCGGTCTCGCGTGGCGCCTGCACGATCCGCTGGCGCCGATTGCTCGCCGCCCAGATGTCTTGCGCCTGGAGCGTCGCGCTGGCGCCGGACGCGGCAGCATCGTCGCCGGCGACCACGAGCAGCTGGGTCGCCTCGCTTTCCAGCTGGCGTGCGTTGAGCACTGCCGCGCCCATGGCGATCTCGTCGGCAAGCCCGATCGTCACCGTTCCCGGCGGCGATCCGAACGGGCGGACGGCCCGCACCGTCTCCGCCTGATCGACTAGGGCGTCGAACCGCCGCCGCCACGCCGCACCGAACGGGTCCACCGATACCGATGCAAAGGCTGCTGCTCCCCCGGGGAGCACGGCGTGCAGCTGCGCTCCGCGCGCGAGGAGCGCCTCTGCGATGAGGATGTCGGCGCCCGCTGCCAGCGCGCCATAGCCGAAGCCGATCCTCTCTTCTTCCAGCAAGGCCAGGATTTCCCGGTCCAGATCCTTGCGGCCGACGGCGTCGGAATCGAACGACATGTGTCCGCCGAAATGGAGCGAGCGCGGGGGCCGATGCGCGTCGAGCCAGGACGCGTCCCGCCCCTGCGCCGTGAGAACCAGCCTGAACTGGCGCAGCGTGGTGGCATGATCTTCCCAAGCCTTTGGCGCCAGCGCGATGGCTTCGGCGAACGCCGCGCGCGCCTCGTCGTGCCGGTTCAGCAGCAGAAGCGCCTCGGCGCGGGTAGCGGCGCGATAATAGGGCGTTTCGGGCTCGTCGGGATGCGCATCGATGCTGCCGAGCACCTCCAGCGCCAGGCTCTCCGCCTCGTCGACGCTGCCGCCCAGCGCCGCCAATGTCGCCGCGTTGATCAGCGGATATGTCGCCGGCTGCAATTCCGCCGAGCGCCTGTAGGCGGCGGCAGCCTCGCGATAGAGAAGCTGCCGCTCCTGCGCAGACGAACGGAGCGCGAGATCCTTCAGCAACCGCCCCTTGACGATCAGCATCGCCACGTCGTCGGGCGAAGCGTCCGCCGCGGCAAAGCGGCGAAGCGCCTCATCAATCGCCCCGGCACGAGCCAGCGCGATGATGGCAGCGGGAGACGAACTGCTCATGGTGCAACTCCGCGTCGGTTATCTTTGTGACGCTCGATGCGTTTATCGGCCATCACGGTGGTGGCGGCCCGGTATTGGTGCCGGTGTCATCGTGCGAGAAAAACGGGTGGACCGAGGGGCCGCGCAGCACATCCAGCTTCAGGGGATAGAACGTCTCGAGTTCCGCATCCTTCCACGGCTTTCCATTCTTCTTCTTGACATGGTTGATGCAATATATTGCCTGCACCTTCGAGCCGTCCGTCGTGGTAAATTGGGTCAATGTCTTGCCTGTGAACGTGTGGCGCCCGCCCGTAATTACGAGGCCCTCCGCGGAACCGAATTTATATCCCGGCGCGTCCAGGACCACCACGAGATAGCTCTTCCAGCGCCACTTCAAATCGCCAAGTCCCCAACCCACCGGCTTTCTGGCCCCGCTCTTAATCTCACTCGTCCAGATCGGAATCAGGTCTTCAATTTTGGCGGATGAATTGACATCACCCGCATGTATCAAAAAAGCTTCTACCTTGCCGTGATAACCGTGCATCGTCTGGCCCGGTGTCACATAGTAGAAATAGGCATAGGGCGCCGAACCGGCGCGCGTCTGTTCCCCTGCCTCGTCCACGACTACCGCGTTTCCGCTGTCGCGTGGCTCCGAACCTGCGCTCATCTTACCCTCCCTCGACATAGTGGCTTACGCTATTCACTCTCCTTCACACGCCGAACGGCGGCCATCGTCACTCCGCGGCTCTAGCAACGGGCTTCTCCGTCCCCATCCCTGCTGATCGCTCTGCAGCTTACGCTTCAGCGCCAACCAGTCGCTGTTCTGCGGGTCTCGCGATGTCAGGAAATCGACCGCCTCGCGGGCTTGCTTGAGCCGCGCACGCGCGCCGGCCTTGTCGTCGCTTCTGAACAGGGAAAGTGCCAGGCCTCGGCGCGCTGCCGCCAGCCGGAACCGGACATCCAGATTGTCGGGCCGATCGAGTGGCGCGATGATGGCATGCTGCCGCAGGCGCGCGTCGCGCGAGCGCGCCCAGAGCCCGCGCATGTAGAAGCTGTCGGCGAGATAGCCATAAGCGTTGGCCAGGCTCAGCAGGATATGTTCGTCACCGGGCGCGAGCCGCAACGCGCGGGCCAGCATCAGCAGCGCGCGGTCGTAGGAACGCTGCGCAGCCCGATAGTCCCGCGTGCCGTAGAGTTGGACATTGCCGAGATTGATCGAAGCCGAAGCCGCTTTCATCAGAGGCTCGGGCTCGGTCGGCGTCGCCCTGGCCAGACGGTCGGCCGTCGCAGCGGCAGCGGCGTATTGCGCCTGCGCCCGCGGCCAATCGCGCATCTCCTCGTACACGCGGCCGATTCCCATCAAGCTCTTGGTGTGCGCGAGCAGATATTGATCGCCCGCTCCGCGCTGGACCTGCTCGGCCGTGGTCTGTCGCGCCTCGTCGAACGCGGCGAGTGCGCTCCGGGCCCTGCCCTCGACAAGCAAGTCGTCGCCAACCGCTTGAAGGATGCGCGCGCGCCGCACCAGCGACTCGTCCGGAAGCCCCGACACGTCGTTCCGCCCGCCATAATATCGCAGCGCGCGGGCGTTGACGGCGGTCATCGTGTCGAGCCGCCCCACCTTCCGCAACCGGTCACGCAGATCCGTCAGCATGAACTCCACCAGCCCTTCCGCCTCGGCGCGCTGGCGCTCGGCTTCGCGCCGGGCGGTCAGGGCAAAGCTCGTCAACACCGTCATGACTAGCATCGCGGCGAGCGCGCCCGCCGTGACCGCCATCACGCGTCGGATGCGGCGCTGCGCGTCGCGCTGGACAAGGGCATCGAGATCGACTTCCGACAGCCCGGCGACCAGCTTGAGCAGGCCGAGGCGGTGGCCGTCGCCCTCCTTTCTCAGATCGGCGGCGAGCGGCTCGACACCCCCGGCCGAAAGCGCCTCCGGAAAACACAGGACCGGATCGCCGCGGACGATCGCGGCCAGCACGGGCCGGTCGGGGTGCAGTTCGCGAAACGTCTCGATTTCCTTGCGCACCCAGATCGAGGCGGCGCTGTCCGGGGAGCATAGGACGACAAGGCTCTGCGATCCCGCCAGCGCCGACCGCACCTTTGCGCTGAGATCATGTCCAGCGGACAGTTCTTCCCGATCGAGGAAGATCGGCGCCAGCCTTGCCGGGAGCGCCCCCGTTGCGCGTTTGCCGATCAGCCGGCGTGGCATATGAAAGGATTCGAGCCGCTTGTGCACCAGGCGCGCCACCGCCGCATCCTTGTGGCTGTAGCTTAGAAACGCACGGTACTGGCGAACAACTTCCTGTTCTTCCGCCACGACCTGCCCCGCTGCGACGATCGACCGGAAAGCTGGCAGACCATCGTCCCGCAAGCAAGTATTTCAGCGTAGGCCAATGAAAGCGGCCCCAACATGCGATTCTGAGCTCCAGACGAGGATAGCCTTTTTCGTCGCCATTACTTGAGCGAAACGGGCGAGAGGTTACGCAGATCACCTGCTCACCCCTCGCCCGCCCGCCCGGCCCTGAACTGACGCGCCTACTCGTAGCGCAGGGCATTGACCGGATTGGTGCGCGCGACGCGGAAGGCATGCGCGCCGATCGTCGCGACGGCGATCAGCAGCGCAAGCAGCCCCGCCGCCACGAAGGGCGTGGGCGTCAGGCCGATGCGGACGTCGAACTGGTTGAGCCAGTCGCGCATCACCCACCACGCCACCGGCCACGCGATCAGATTGGCGATCAGCACGGGGCGACTGAACTGCCAGACGAGGAGCTGCACGATGTCGCGGGTCCGCGCGCCGAGCACCTTGCGGATGCCGATTTCCTTGGTACGGCGCTCGGCAGTGAAGGCCGCGAGACCGAACAGCCCGAGACAGCCGATCACCGCGGCGAGGATCGCGAACATCCCGAACAGCTGGGCGCGGGTTTCGTCACGACGGTACAGGTTGTGTACGATGTCGGTCACCGAACGCGCCTCGAACGGGATCTCGGGCAGCATGCGCTTCCAGATCGCCTCGACCTTGTCGCGCACCGGCCTCGCTTCGCCAGCATGCCGGACAAGCAATGTCGAATAGCCGCGCGTCTGATAGAAATAGAGGATTGGCTGGAGCGGCTCGCGGACGCTGCGATACCGCACGTCGCTGACCACGCCGACGATCGTCGCCGGCACCCAGGTACCGGCCTCGCTGATGGTCAGGCCAGCCTGTAGCTGCTTGCCGATCGCTGCCTGTGGCGTCGCGAAGCCGAGCCGCTTGGCCGCCATCTCGGACAGGATCACGTTTATGCCGCGCGCCGCCAGCGCCCGCTCGGCATCTATATCGACCGGCGAGGGCGTCGTGGCATCGTCCATCGCCACCGCTTCCGAAAAGGTGCGTCCGGCGAGCAGCTTCATCCCCAGCGTGTCGATCACCCCGGGGTCTATGCCGTAGATGCCGAGTTGCGCGTTGCGCGTCTGGCCCGGCAGGCGCACCGAGGTCATCGAGTTGTTGCCGGGATTGACCCCGATGGAGGTGCGCGCGACCGAAGAGACGCCGGGCACTTGCCGGACCTCCTCGATAAAGGCACGCGACACCGCTTCCGCCTGCGGCGTGTTGAGACGCAGCACCTGCAACAGCCCGTCGCGGCGATATCCCGCATCCATCGTTCGCGCGTAGATCGTCTGCGAATAAACTATCGCGGTGCAGATGAGCAGACCGATCGAGACGGCGAACTGCCCCACCACGAGCAGGTTGCGCAGTCGTCCATTGCCCTCGGCATCGGCGGCCGACTTGTTGGCCTTGAGCACGACGGCGGGCTGGAAGCGCGATAGATACAGCGCCGGATAGGCGCCCCCTGCGATCCCGACGATCACCGCCAGAAGCACGACTGGCAGCAGAATGCCGTGCGCACCGAAATAGCGGATCTGCATCGTCGCATCCAGAAAGGTGTTGAGCGGCGGCAGCGCCAGTTCCGCGAAGGCAAGCGCGACCAGGGTTGCAATCCCCGCCACCAGCACGGATTCGCCGATGAACTGAACGATCAATTGCTTGCGGGTCGCGCCCAGCACCTTGCGCAGCGCCACTTCGCGCGCGCGCTGCGATGCCCGTGCCGTGGCGAGATTGGTGAAGTTGATGCATGCCATCCCCAGGATCATCAGCGCCACCACAGCGAAGGTGAAGATGGTCCGCTTGTCGCTACCGGGCGAGAAGCCCGATTGCTGTGCCTCGCCCAGATGCACGTCGCGGACGTTGGTCAGCCGGAAATCCTGGTCGGTGCCCGGATTGGTGACGGGTCCGCCATCGGCAGGATCGTTTGGGATGTTGCGCTTCTCCCAGGCGGGGAACTGCGCCTCCATCTGCGCCACGTCGGTGCCCGGGCGGACCTTCACATAGACATAGCCGCCTTGCGCGTTCCACGACGTCAGCATGCTGGTGTTGTTGCGGTAATAGGTCTGCGGATCGAACCGCGCGACGATGTCGAGGCGCAAATGGCTATTCTTCGGCAGGTCCGCGAAAACCCCGGTGACGCGGTAATCCTCGCGCAGTTCGTCGCTTATCAGCGTCACTGTCTGCCCGACCGGATCGGCATTGCCGAAATACTTCTTCGCCTCGCTCTCGCTCAGCACCACGCCATGCGGGTCGTCCAGCGCATGCGCGCGATCGCCGCGGACGAAGGAGATCGGCAGGATTTCGAAGATGTTGCCGTCGGCGAAATAGCTGTCGCGCGGACGGAATGCCTGTCCCTTGTAGACGACGTTGATGCCGCGATCGGCGAGGTAGACGCGCTTGAGAATCTGGGGGAAATCCTTCTGCAGCGCGATGCCCGAGGCGAAGCTCGACATCTGCAGCTTATATTCCTCGCCGCCATCAGCCGTGGGCTTGTAGAAATCCTGGAGCTGATATGCCTGCTCGGCCTCGGGCATCCAGTCGTCATAGCTGGACTCGTAGCGCACATAGGTGAGAATCAGCAGGCACGCGGCGATGCCGAGTGACAGCCCGAAGATGTTGATGAAGGCATAAACCTTGTTCTTGGCCAGGGCCCGCAGGCCGACGGTCACGTAATTGCGCCACATGGTCTGGTTCCTATTCGTAGCGAAGCGCGTGGACGGGATTGGCGCGGGCGGCGCGCATGGCATGGCCGGCGACGGTGGCGACTGCGATGGCGAGCGCCAGCAGCCCGGCAACGGCGAAGGGCGTCGGGCCGAGCGGCACGCGGACGTCGAAGCCGTTGAGCCATGCGCGCATCGCCCACCAGGCAATTGGCCAGGCGAACAGATTGGCAAGCACCACCGGCCTGGAGAACTGCCAAACCAGCAGCCGCACGATGTGGCGCACCTTCGCGCCGAGCACCTTGCGAATGCCGATCTCCTTGGTCCGCCGCTCGGTCGCGAAGGCGGCGAGGCTGTAGAGCCCGAGGCAGGCGATTAGCACGGCGAGCCCGGAGAAGCTCGCGAACAGCGCACCTCGGGCGCGATCGGCGGCATAGATCTCGCGCACGATATCGTCGGCGAAACGCGCCTCGAACGGAATTTCGGGCTCGAAGCGGCGCCAGACCTTGTTCAGCGCCGCCATCACTTCGGCCGGACGCGCGGCGGCGTAGCGGACCAGCACCTGGCTCGTGCGTTCGGGGGCATAGACATAGACGATCGGCTCGATCGCGTCGCGTGCGGTGCGGAACCGGGTATCCTCGACGACGCCGACGATCATGGACGGCACCAGCACGAGGCCATAGGCGGCGACGCGCACGCTCTGTCCGATCGCCGCCTGGGGCGTGCGATAGCCGAGCCTGGCCGCGCCGGCCCGGTTGACCACCACGTTGATGCCGCGCGAGACCAGATCCGCCTCCGACCCGCCGACCCGATCGGCGGCAAAGCGATCGCCTAGCCGGCGCCCGGCGAGGAGATTCACGTCCATCGTCCGAAGCAGGTCCGCGTCGATGCCGTACAGCCCCATCGAGATATAGTCGGTGGCGCCGGGCAGCTGCATCAGCCGAAGCGTCTTCTGCGTCGATCCCAGCCCGAGTTCGGTGCGGCCCACCCCGGCAACCCCCGGAATCGCCAGCATCGCGGCGCGCGCCGCTTCATATTCGGAGCCTTGGGTGAAGCGCCAGGCATTGTCGATCTGGACCAGCCCATCGCGCCGATAGCCGGGATCGACGCGCTCGACGAAGCGGGTCTGCGACACGATGACGATGGTGCTGGCGATCAGCCCGATCGCGATGGCGAACTGGACCACGACCAGCGCAGTACGGAAGCGGCCATTACCTGGCGTCTCGACCGAGGCGCGATTGGCGCGAAGCACTTCGGCCGGCTGAAAGCGGCTGAGATAGAAAGCCGGATAGAGCCCGCCGAGCAGCCCGGTCGCGGCGAACAGCCCGAGCGCCGGCCACAGCATCCCGCCCGGGCCGGTATAGGCGATGCGGATGTCCGCGCCGATCCAGGCGCCGAGCCAGGGCGTGGCCAGCTCGACGATCGACAGCGCGATCAGCATCGCCGCTCCCGCCATCACCAGGCTTTCGCCGAGGAACTGTACAATCAGCTGTCTGCGCGAGGCGCCGAGCACCTTGCGCAGCGCCACTTCGCGCGCCCGCTGGGCGGCTCGCGCAGTCGATAGGTTGACGAAGTTCATCACTGCCATGCCGAGCGTCAGCAGCGCGACGATCGCAAAGGTGGCTAGCGTGCGCGGATCGCCGCCGGGCGCCAGCGCGCCTTCCTGCGTGCCGCCGAGGTGGAGATCGGTCAGCGACACCAGATGGAGGTCGATCAAGTCGGACATCGCCGCCGGCTTGCCGTCGATCACTTCGGTGGGGATCGCGCGCTTCTCCCAGCCAGGCAGCGCGGCATTGATCGCGGCCACGTCGGCATTGGCGCGCAGCTTGATATAATGGTGCTGGTTGAAATTGCCCCAGCCGCGAAGCTCGGCGGGAGTTTGGTTGGGATCGCGGCGGAACAGGATGGCGAGGCGCAGGCTGGTGTTGCGTGGCAGATCGCGCAGCACGCCGGTGACGCGGTAGTCGCGCTTGCCCGAACCGGCGCCGAGGCTCAGTTGCTTGCCCAGCGCTTCGGCGGTGCCGAAGTGGCGGATCGCCTCGCGCTGCGTCAGCACGATCGAATTGGTGTCGGGAAGCGCAGTCGCTGCCGAGCCCTGTGCGAACGGCAGCGCGAACACCGTGAAGAAGCCCGCATCCACTGTAGTCGCGTCGAGGAACACCGGCTGGCCGTCGCGCTCGGTGACGGTCTTCCCAGCGGCCAGCGAAGTCATCGCCTCGATTTGCGGGAAGCCGGCGGGCAGCCGCTCGTAGAGCGGGTACGAACTCGACTGGAGCTGCACCGCGGGCTGGGCCGGCGGATGGAGCGTCGACTGGACCTGATAGACGCGGCTGCTGTCGGGCATCCAGCTATCATATGCGCGCTCGTAGCGGACATAGTTGAGGATCAGCAGGCACCCGGCGAGCCCGAGCGCCAGCCCACCGATGTTGATTGCGGCATAGACGCGGTTACGCGCCAGCAGCCGCAGCGCGATCGTCAGATAGTTACGCCACATGCGGCCGATCCCCCTCCTTACCGATCAGGCCGCGCGGCGGCGTTCCTGCAGGATGCGGCCGTCGAGCATCGACACGATCCGCCCGGCATAATCGGCGTGCGCGGGCGAGTGGGTGACCATCACGATCGTCGAGCCCTCGCCGTTGAGCGTCTGGAGCATCCGCATCACTTCCTCGCCATGATGCGTGTCGAGATTGCCGGTCGGCTCGTCTGCGAGGATCAGCTTGGGGTTGGCGACCAGCGCGCGGGCCACGGCGACGCGCTGCTGCTGGCCGCCCGAGAGCTGGCTCGGACGATGCTTGGCGCGGTGCGCGATCCCGACCTTGTCCATCACTTCGTCCACCCGGCGCTTGCGCTCGGATGCGGAGACATTGTGGTAGAGCAAGGCGAGCTCGACATTGTCGCGCACGCTCAGCTCATCGACCAGATTGAAGCTCTGGAAGATGAAGCCGATGCTCTCTTTGCGCACATCTGCGAGCTTGCTCTCGGAAAGCCCGGCGACTTCCTTGCCGTTGAACACATAGCTGCCGCTGGACGGGCTATCGAGCATCCCGATCATGTTGAGCAAAGTCGATTTGCCGCACCCCGAAGGCCCCATGATCGCGACGAACTCGCCCTCGGCGATGTCGAGATCGATCGCGTCGAGCGCCGTCGTCTGGACCGTGTCGGTGCGATAGACCTTGGAGAGTTCGCGCATCGTCAGCATGAAATTCCCTTTCCTTTTAATTATTTGGACAAGTCCAGCCGAGTCTTGTCGGTGTATCCGGTGTAGGGCGAGGTCAGCACCTTCTCGCCGGCCTGAAGCCCCTCGAGCACTTCGATAAACTCGGCGTTGCGGCGGCCTAGACGGACGTTGCGCTTAACTGCGCTGCCGCCGTCGGGGGTCACCACGAAGATCCAGTTGCCGCCGGTCTCGTTGTAGAAGGCGCCGGTGGGCACCAGCAGCGCCGGCGCCGGATCGCCAAGCGTCAGCCGCGCCTGCATCGTCTGCCCGCGCTGGATGTTGGCCGGTTCGGGCCCGACGAACTGCAGATCGACCTGGAACTGGCCGTTCTGGACCTGCGGGTAGATCTTGGTGACCTTGGCGTCGTAGCGCTTGCCGCCGAAATCGAGGCTGGCACGCTGCTGGAGCTGGACGCGGCCAAGATAGAATTCATCGACCCCGGCGATCAACTTGTTGCGGCCCGGGCTGTCGATCTGCCCCACCCGCTCGCCGCGCTGGAGCGACTGGCCGACCTGCACGGAGAAGCCCGAAAGCTGCCCTGCCACCGGCGCACGGAGCTGAAGCGCGTCGAGGTTCGCACGGGCGATCGACAGGCCGGACTGCATCGATTGTGCTGCCGCCTGTTGCTGCGAGAGCTGGCTGGTCTGGAGCCGCGCATCGGTCGATTGGCTGCGCCGGAGCGCCGCATAGTTGCGCTGACGATATTCGTAATCGGCCTGAGTATCGTCGAACTGCTTGGCAGTAACGAAGCCGCGCGCGGCGAGCGGCTTTTCGCGCTCATACTGACGCCGCGTCTTGTCGAGCGCGAGTCCCGCCTCGAGCACTGCGCGCTCGTTCGAAAGCCGTGTCTGGGCAAGCGCCAGTTCCTGGCTGCGCATGTTGTTGATCTGCTGCTCGACTTCGGTCTGGCGCGCCAGCGTCGAGAGCTGAAGCTCCGCGTTGGACAGCAGTGCAATCGGCTGGCCCTGCGCGACGGTGGCGCCGTCCTCGACCAGCATCTTCTCGACCCGGCCGCCCTCCACGGCGTCGATATAGACGGTGAGCAACGGCGTGACACGGGCGCGCAGCGGAATGAAGTCGTCGAAGGTGCCCCGGGTCACGCTCGACACCGTCACATGGTCGGCACCCACCGTCTGGCTCGAACCCGATGGCGCGAACCACCAGAACAGCGCCGCGGCGAGCAGCACCACCGCCGCGCCGATCGCGGCCTTGATCCTGGTCGACAGCTTCCGCGTCTCGACGACTGCGTCCATCCCGCTGCCGGTGACCGGACGGTCTCCCCCATTTTTCTGCATCCGAACGACACCCATGGTCATGCCCGAGCAACCCCCGTGCCAAGGCGGGCACTCCAGACGGCAGCGAGACTGATCACAGGATTGCCCCCACACAAGCGTCCGGTTTCGAACACTTCTGTCCGAAATCGAACGCCACGCGGATCGAGGCCGAACCCAGCTGCAGCAGCGCGTGCCCGCGCTGCCCGCGCACCGCGATGTCGAGCACGGCCTGCGGTTTGCCCGAGAAGGCGAGGACCACGCAGGCGAACGCACCCAGCAGGACGGCATTTCGCACCAATTTTCCGGCCCTGTTCCCAGACACTCGCGTGATCCCCGCTCCGAACAATCCGGAGAAGCATGAGCACAAGGCATGCCAAACGGGATTATTGCGGTGATTGCCGGCTTCCCCCGTCCGGCCTGAGCCCGTCGAAAAGGCCGCTCTTGTCTCGGAGAGAAGTCAAGAACGACAGGCTCAGCACGAACGGGGACCAGGGCATCCCTTCGTCGGCGAGGCGAAGACAAGATCGGCTTGGCACGCAAATTGATTGTCCGGAAACGTACAGGCGCTGTACGGGAGTGGACGGCATGGGGAGTGGGCCCGAATTCGACTATTGCGTCGTGATCGACGACGACGACGACATCCTGATGGCGTCGCGGCTGTTGCTGCGCCGGCTATTCGGCGATGTCGCGACGGCGCGGAGCCCCGACGAGGCGTTTCCGCTGATCCAGGCGCGCACGCCCGACGTGGTGCTGCTCGACGCCAATTTCGCACGCGGAGCTACCGACGCTGCCGAGGGCCTTGCCTGGCTGGAGAAGCTGCTCGGGCTCGATCCCGAGATGGTGGTGGTGATGATCACGGCACATGCCGGAGTGCAGGTGGCAGTGGCGGCGATGAAGCGCGGCGCCACCGATTTCGTCTCCAAGCCCTGGTCCAACGAAAAGCTGCTCGCCACCGTGCGCACCGCCGCCTCACTGCGCCGTTCGCGAACGGCGGCGGTGGCGAAGGGCGCGGCACCCGTTCCGGCTGCATCGGTGGTCGCCGGGTCGGCGCTGCTCGGCAAGTCGCCAGCGATGGCGCGCGTCCATTCGCTGATCGCCCGCGCCGCGCCGACCGATGCCAACGTCCTGGTCCTCGGCGAGAACGGCACCGGCAAGGAGCTGGTGGCGCGCGAGCTGCACCGCCAGTCGCTGCGCGCGAACGAGGTTATGCTCACCGTCGATCTCGGTGCGGTTTCCGAGGATCTGATCGATTCCGAGCTGTTCGGCCATGTGAGGGGTGCCTTCACCGATGCGCGCGCCGATCGCGTCGGGCGCATCCAGGCGGCGGACGGCGGCACCTTGTTCCTCGACGAGATAGGCAACCTGCCGCTGCGCCTCCAGCCCAAGCTGCTGACCGTGCTCGAACAGCGCCAAGTCACCCCGGTGGGTGCCAACAAGCCGGTGCCGGTCAACATCCGCGTCGTCGCCGCAACCAATTTGCCGCCCGATAAGCTGCGCGACGAAGGCCATTTCCGCCAGGACCTGCTATTCCGGCTCAACACCGTCGAGATCGACTTGCCGCCGATGCGCGAGCGGCTGGAAGACGTGCCCGAACTGATCGAGCATTATCTCGATCACTATGCCCGTCGCTACGGCCGTCCGCTGCCGCAGCTCAGCGCCGCGGCACGCGCGGCGCTGCTCAGCCATGACTGGCCGGGCAATGTCCGCGCCCTGCGCCATGCGCTGGAACGCGCCGTGATCCTTGCGCGCGAAGAACCGCTCGAACCCGAGGACTTCGCGCTGGTCTCCATGGCGCCGCGGATCGCGTCCTCGGCAGTGGTCGCGCCGCGGCCGGCCGACGATCTCAATCTCGAACGCGTCGAGCGCCGGCTGGTTGAGGAAGCCCTGAAGAAGCACGGCTACAACATCTCGCTCGCGGCAAACGAACTCGGGCTGTCGCGCGCCGCGCTCTATCGGCGCATGGAGAAGCATGGCCTTTGACCAGCGCTTCACGATCGGGCTGGTCGCCTGGATCGTCACGCTGGTGGCCGCGCTGCTGGCGTGCATTGCCGCGTTCCTGACGCCGGGGCTCGGCGCCGCGCGCATCGTCGCGGTCGGCATCGCCGCCGCCACCTTCGCCGGACTGTGGCGGCACATCACTCGCACCAACCGCACCGTCGCGCGGTTCATCGAAGCGCTCAAGTTCGGCGACACTGCGATCCAGTTCGATGCACAGGGCGGCGCGGGCTTCGGCGAACTGGGAGTGTCGCTCAACCAGGTGCTCGCCCGGTTTCGCGCCGAGCAGGATCGCGTCGCGGGCGAGTTGCGATATCTCGACGCGCTGATCGACGACATGCCCGTCGCGGTGCTCACCGTCGATGCCGAGGGCCATGTCACGCTCGCCAACAAGGCGGCACGGCGCCTGTTCAACGGCGAGCACGGCACCCTCGCCGAGGACTTCGTCGGATATGGCGCGACCTTCGCCCGTCGTCTTGCGAGCGATTCGCAGAACGAAGAGTTATTGATACTCACTATCAACGGCCGTCCCCAGCGGGTGCTGGTTCGCACCGCCACGCTGGAGCGCCTCGGCCGGCGTACCCGCGCAGTCAGCATCCAGCCGATTCAGGGCACGCTCGACGCAGTAGAGATGGCTGCGCAGACCGATCTTGTCCGCGTGCTCACGCATGAAATCCTAAATTCTCTCACCCCGGTCACGTCACTAGCATCGACTGCCGCCGACTTGCTCGGCGACGCCGGTCTCTCCGCCGATCCGCGGATCGGCGACGCCCGCATTGCCGTCGAGACGCTCGCCCGCCGCGCACAGGGACTGAGCAATTTCATCGAAGCCTATCGCGCCGTGGCGCAGACTCCCGAGATCAAGCGCCGGCACTTCGCCGCGCGTCCGTGGGCAGGCGAACTCGCGCGCATCTTCGCGACGAAGGCGGCCGGCGTGCCGCTGCACGTAGATGTGGTTCCAGAAAGCCTCGCGCTTGATGCCGATCCGGATCTGCTTGCACAGGTGGTGATCAACCTGATGCAGAACGCCGCGCAGGCGGTGGATGCGATCGAACGGCCGCGCCTCACGCTCCGGCTGCTCGGCGATGCGCAGGCCACACTGATCGAAGTCGAGGACAACGGCCCTGGCGTTCCCGACAGCCTGCGCCAGGACGTGTTCCTGCCCTTCTTCACCACCCGGGCGGCCGGCACCGGCGTCGGCCTCAACCTCGCCCGCCAGATCGTCATCGCGCATGGCGGCGCGATCGACGTCACCGATGCGCCCGCCGGCGGCGCGCTGTTCCGGATCGTGTTGTAGAGACCCGCAATTCCTCCCTCGTGGCGCCGAAGGCGACGGAGGGGGCCTGTCCGCTGGTACCTCGCTCGTGGAGAGATCACCTCTACCAGCTTCGCCGGCCTCCCTCCCGCGCTGCGCGAGGGAGGAATTAGGTGCCGCTAGGCAACGGCGGTGCCCCCGGCGGCACGGCGGCATTACGCCAGCGCTCGACGGGCACGACTTCGACCTTGCCGTCCGGCAGCCGTCGCCGCTGGATCAGCGTCGCCGCCTGCTGGCTGGTGCCGCCGATCGTCGCGCGCGTCCGCACCCAGAAGGTGTTCGAGCGGAAGGACGTGCCCCAGGGCAACGTCACATTCTGGTCGGTCAGGTCCTTGACGGTCAGGAACCCCTGCCGCTCGCGCACGGCGATCAGCCGCTGGGCAACCACCGGATCGCGGAACAGCAGCATCAGCATCTCCTGCCCGGCCGCGTTGAGATTGAGCCCGGTCTTGCCCGGCAGCGCCGTCACCAGCTTCTCCAGCCGATCCGCGACCTTGGGCTCGACCCCGGCAAGCCGCAGCGGGCGCAGGTCGGTCACTGGCCCGTTCAGCCGGACATATTCCACCGCGGCGACCATCTGCTCGGGCTTGAGGCCCACTTCGTTGCCGATCGACTGGAACAGGATTGTCGAAGCGACTTCACCCGTGCGCACCGAATTGATGTTGAAGCGTCCCTCGGCATCGGCGATCGCAAGGTCGAAGGTGCCGCCTTCGATCGGCGCGCCCTTTTCGGAAAGCTTTGCCCAGGCCTCGCCGGCATGATCTGTTTCGGGCGATTGTTCGGAATCGCGGCGCAGCGCGATCAGCGCAGAGAGTTCGCCGCCGCGCACGATTGCCTGCGCGCGCGCCGCCTCGCGGGTGCGCAGGCCACGGTCGAGCGCCAGTTCCTCGCGGTTGATCATCAGAACGACCAGCCCCGCGGCGATCGCGACGAACATCAGCACGTTGACCAGGATCATGCCCTCTTCGCCGCGCTTCATTGCCCGGGCTCCTCGGGCCGCGCAGGAAGCGCGATCACCCGGCGCAGCGAGCCCGGCGTGCCGCCCGGCCCGGCGACCTGCATCTCGATCGCCACGGCGCGCGGCCAGCGCTCCTTGCCCTCGTCGTTCACCGGCCAGCGATCGACCCACGCCCCGTCCCAGAAGCGCCAGCGCGCATTGGCCACGCCCGCGAGCACCAGCTGCGGCGCGGGCCCGACGGAGCGCACCAGCGCACCACCGGCGACGCCATAGCGCAGTTTGATCGCCGCGCCGCCCATCCCGGGTGCCGCGCGGGTGAAGCTCAGAGTGGCGCCGCTTCCCGAGATCGGGCCACCGGCGATCTGCTCGATATCGCTGGAGACGATGAACATCGTGCGCTGCAGGTCGGCAAGCCTATCGAAGCGCTTCTCGGTACGTCCCTGGACGTTGATGATGCCGTCGACCAGCGCCAGCCCGGCCACGGCGATCAATGCGAACAGCCCCATCGAGATCATCAGCTCGATCAGCGTGAAGCCGGTCTCGCCGGCTCCGGGGCCGCGCTTCACGACCCCGAGCTCACCGCCACCGGTTCATAGCCGTGCGGCCGCGCCACAAGGATCGCGAAGTCGCGTGCGACCGAACCATCGGTGCGGAAGCGCACCGGGCCGGTCACGCCGCGAAAGCCCTTGCCGTCCAGCAGGCCCTGCCCGTTCAGCGTGTTGGCGGCGCGCAACGTGTTGGCGATCCCCGCGGCGTCATAGGCAAGCGCCGTGATCGTGCCCGCATCGCCGCCATTACGCGCAGCGAACTCGCTCGCGAACGTGCCGAACGCGGCCGGATCGGGGCTGGCGATCCATGCCCCGTCCAGCGCTTCCAGCGCCTCGGGCCGGTTGTCGATTCCCTGCAGCGTGCAGAGCAGCTGGATGCCGGTATCCTTGAGCCCGCGCGCCGCCGCGAGTACTGCGGGGCCGCTGCCGGGCAGCAGCACAGCGTCCGGCGCATCGCCCGCCGCGGGAAGCGGCTGGCCGGTCTTCACTTCGATCACGCGCAGGCGCAGTCCGAGCTCGGCTTCCATCTGCCCCGCCGCCAGCGACGCCGCGGCGCTCCACGGCGTGCCGTCGTCGATCACCGCGACGTTCTTGATGCCGCGCGACCGGGCGTAGCGCAGGACCGCGCTGGTCAGCTGCCGCGCCGTGATTCCGAAGATATAGGTGCCCGGCGTGCGCAGCACCGCGTCGTTGCTGAACGCGATGATCGGCACCCGCCCGGCAACGCTGCCGCTCACCGCGGGGACTTCCTCGGCCAGCAGCGGTCCCAGGATCAACGCGGGCTTGCGGCGCAGCGCCTGCCCGGCAGCAGCGGCGGCGCCTGCGGCAGTTCCGCCAGTGTCGAAGCTCAGCACGTATTGGCTGTTTTCGGCGAGCAACGCCGCTTGCCGCATGCTAAGACCCAGCCGCGCTCGCGGTCCCGTGAGCGGCACCAGCAGGGCGATCGGGCGCTTGTCCTTCTTCTCGGCTGTTGCAAGAGCATGCGAGGGAAGCACGACCGATGCCGCTGACGCGACCAGGCCTGATTGCAGCAACCGCAGCAGGGACCGCCGGTCCATTGCCGACTCCGGAGTGGGGGGGTGTGGCACGCCGGCCTATTATCGTCTTCACTGGGCTCGGCATAGCGGCTTATCTGATCGCGCTGCTGGTCACGCTGCCCGCCAGCGCAGTGCTCCAGAACCGGCCATGGCGCACCGGCGTGGCCGGGACGGTGTGGAACGGCGAGGTCGGCGTCGCCGGCGGCGCCCGGTTCGAATGGCAGATGGCCCCGCTACGCGCGCTGACCAGCCTTGCTTATGCCGCGGACTGGAAGGCGACGGGGCCGAATACCGATCTCGGCGGCCGCATCCTCGCGCATCTCAGCGGACGGACGGTGCTCGACAAGGTCAGCGGGTCGGCCGACGGCAGCCTGCTCCAGGGCCTCCAGCCCAACCTTCCCTTCACCTGCGACCTGACGATGCAAATCGAAATGGAGCGCATCGCGTTTGGCGGCGGAGACCGCATGCTGAGCGGCAACGCGACCAGCGATCCCGGCAGCTGCCGCCCGAAGACCGGCGGCGCGGCCTCCGCCCTCCCTGCGCTGATCTTCACTGCCGAGCATATCGGCACGCGCACCCTGATCCGCATCGCCCCGATGGCGCAGCGCCGCCGCACGCTGGTGACGCTGGAGCTGGAGGAAAACGGCACGCTCGACTTGTCGATAACCCCCGACGGCGCAACGATGATGCCGTTCCTCGGGCTACCGGCAGGCGCGCGGATCCAGGGGCAGATGTAGCGGCGAGGTGATTACGAGCGCTCTTGCTAGAGACGCATTCCAAGCCAGATGACCGCTTCGGTCGACGTAGATACCACGGGGCTCATCAGCGCCGGCCAGAAGCCCTTTTTTGGCACGCGAGCCATCGACAGGTCGTGATGTTCCTGCTCCTCCGCGATTATCTCCCGCAAGGCGGCGACGGCCTCCTGGTCGATTGCATCGAGCGCTTCGACTTGCTGCTGCATGTGGCGCAGGACTACGCTCTCGATCGCGACGGTAGTGGCCGCGATCGCCTGCCGTCCGGCAAGGCCAGTGACCGCGCCAAGGGCGAACCCACCGGCGCCGCACCAGAAATAGCTACGGCAACGACGACGGTTTCGGCGCGCAAGTTCAGCACCGAAGCGTGCCCGGTGCCGGCGCTCATGCTCGAGGAAGTGATCGAGCTCGGCGACCATTTCAGGCGCGCGCCATCGCGCGAACCAGCGTTGCGCCCGATAGATGCAGATTGCGCCATGCTCGCCGGCGTGATCGACCTTCATGACACGGTCGCCCAAGCTCTCCCCGCTTCTCAGTCGCGCGGCAGGGGTCATTGCGCTTCGATCGGCTTCAAAGTGTAACAAGGTTGTTTAGGTTGATGATCGGCAGCAGGATCGCGAGCACCATGAGCAGCACCAGTCCGCCCATCACCAGCAGCACCAGCGGCTCGACGAGCGCAACGAGCGTCGAGACCAGCGCATCGAGCTCGCGTTCGAGTTCGTGCGCCGCGCGGCCGAGCGCCGGCGCCAGCCGCCCGCTCGATTCGCCGCTGGCGACGATCGCGACCAGCATCGTCGGGAACACCGCCGCCTCGTGCATCGCCGCGCGCAGCGAGATGCCTTCGCGCACGCGCTGGGCGACGCCGAGCGCTTTTTGCTGCACCCAGCGATTGGGCGTCACTGCCGCGGCAGCGTGCAGCGCCTCGACCAGCGGCACTGCGCTCCCGACCAGCGTCGCTAGGCTCCCGGCGAAGCGGGCGGCGTTGATCTGGCGGCTGAAGCGGCGGAACGGGCGGCGCTCGGTGAACATGCGGTCGAGCCGCAGCCGGTTCGCCGGCACGCGCGTCCAGCGCAGCGCGAACAACGCGCCAATCGCCAGGGCAAGCAGCAGATACAGCCCGAAATTCTGCAGGAACCAGCTGATCGCGATCAGCATCCGCGTCAGCAGCGGCAGATCGGCGCCGCGCGACACGAAAACGCGGACGATGTCGGGCACGACATAGACCAGCAGCAGCACCATCATCCCCACCGACACCAGCGCGAGCAGCGCCGGATAGAGCAGCGCCAACTGGAGCTTCTGGCCATTGGCCTGACGGTTCTCGACGAACTCGGCGAGGTGATTGAGCACGTCGGGCAGCCGCCCCGACGCCTCGCCCGCCGACACCGAGGCGCGATAGAATTCGGGGAATGTCTTGGGATGCTGCGACAATGCCGTGGCGAAGCTGCGCCCGTCGAGGATCGCTCCGCGGACGTCGAGCAGCACCGAACTGACCTGCGCCTGTTCGGATTGCGCGGCGACGAGACGCAGCGATTCCTCGATCGCGATATCGGATCCGGCCAGTGTGGCGATCTGGCGCGTCACCGTGGCCAGCGCCTTTGGCGAGATGCCCGCGCGCCGCAGCCTGGGCAATTCGATGCTGCCGATCGATCGCCCTCGCTCGCCTGCCGACTCGACCGATAGCGGCAATAACGCCTGCTCGCGAAGCAACGCACGAGCGGCGGCGGGCGAGGACGCCTCGATGACGCCCTTGCGCTTGGCGCCGGTGCGGTCGGCGGCGCGGTAGGAATAAGCGGGCACTAGCTCCTCCGCGGCCTGGGAAGGATCACGCCTCGTCCCTCACGACGCGCGCGACTTCGTCCACCGTCGTCACTCCGGCCCGAACCTTGGCGATCCCGTCGTCGAGCAAACTTGGATTGTCCTTGCGCGCCTGCGCTTCGAGTTCGGCCTCCGAAACCCCGTCATGGATCATCTTCTGCAGCCGGTCATCCAGCGCGACGACTTCGTACAGCCCGGCGCGACCGCGATAGCCTTCCTGGTGGCAATCGGCGCAGCCCTCAGCACGCCACAAGGTCTCGCCCGCCCGGATCTCGCCGCCAAGCAGGATCGAGTCCGCGTCGGTCGCCCGGTCTTCGCGCCGGCAACTCGGGCATAGCTTCCGCACCAGCCGCTGCGCCGCGAGCCCGACCAGCATCGGCGCGAGCAGATAGCGCTCCACCCCCATGTCGATTAGCCGGGTCACCGATCCGATCGCGCTGTTGGTGTGCAGCGTCGAGAGCACGAAATGTCCGGTCATCGCCGATCGCACCGCGACCTGAGCGGTCTCCTGGTCGCGGATCTCGCCGACCATGATGACGTCGGGGTCCTGGCGCAGGATCGCGCGCAGCCCCCGCGCAAAGGTCATGTCGGTGCGCGGATTGACCTGGGTCTGGCCGATGCCGGCAAGCTCATATTCGATGGGATCTTCCACCGTCATGATATTGCGCTTGCGGTCGTTCAAGCGATTGAGCGCCGCATAGAGCGATGTGGTCTTGCCCGACCCGGTCGGCCCGGTGACGAGCAGCATGCCGTGCGGGCGCTCGAGCAGCCGATTGAACACGTCGCGGTCGCGCTTGCTCATGCCCAGCACTTCCATGTCGAGCCGCAGCGAGCCCTTTTCGAGCAGACGCATCACCACGCGCTCGCCATGCTGGGTCGGGATCGTCGAGACGCGCGCGTCGACATCGTGGCCGCCGATGCGCAGCGTCACGCGCCCGTCCTGCGGCACCCGCCGCTCGGCGATGTCCAGCTTGGCCATCACCTTGATGCGGCTGACCAGCAACGGCGCCAGCGCGCGCGGCGGCTCGATCATGTCGCGCAGCACGCCATCGACGCGGAAGCGCACCACCAGCCGCTTCTCCTGCGTCTCGATATGAACGTCCGACGCGCCTTCCTTGACCGCTTCGAGCAGCAGCGCATTGATCAGCCGGATAACGGGGGCGTCGTCGCGCGTGTCGAGCAAATCGTCGATCGACGCGGCGCTGTCGGCAAGCGCAGCCAGGTCCATGTCGCCCAGGTCGAAATCGGCCGCGGCCCCTGCCCCGCCGCTATAGACGGCGCTCAATGCCGCGTCGAAACCCTCGTCGCTCAGTTCGACAAAGCTGGCGCCCGGGGCGATGCGCTGCACCTCCAGCAAGGCGTCGAGCGCAACGCCCGTGCGGTGGACGCATTCGACACCTTCCGCGCCAGCGCGCAGCAGCACGCCATTCCGCCGCGCGAAGCTGTAGGGCAAGGTCGCCGGAGCGTCGTCGACGAGGATCAGCGTCTCTTCCATATCTAGAAATCCACGCTCGCGGAGACGCGGCCCGGGCTCGGGCGGCGCTGGATCGAGAGGCGGCGCACCCGCAAGTCGCTCGACGCGCTGAGGTCGGCGAGCCACGCCATCAGCGAGTCATAGCTCGCATCGGTTAGGGTGACGCGGATGCCGCCGGGGATCGCCTCGGGCGCCACGACCAGCCCGAATGTCGTAGCCGAGCTGGTCACAACCTGCGCCGCCGGGCCCTGGCGGCGCGGCGCCTGCGCGGTAGTCAGCGTGCCCGCGGCACGAACCCGCGCGCTCAGCGTCTCATAGGTGCGGATGTCGGCGAGCGCGTCGGCGCGCGCGGCCTGGAGCGGCTTGATCACGCCGAAGACAAGCACCGCAACGGTCAGCAGTGTACCGAGCACCGAAACCAGCACGCGCTCGCGCCGGCTGAGCCCGCCCCACCAGGTGTCGAAGCGGAGCAAGGCGGCATCCAGCGCGGGCATCCGGGTGATCAGGATTCTCATGCGTTGCTCGCCGTAATGCGAATGCTGCCGTCGGGCGAGCGAGTCACGCTTCCCGGCACGCGCGATTCGCGCAGCGCCGCTTCGATACGGCTGACGAGCGCGGGATCGCTGCCGTCCAGGTCGAGCGTCAGCGCATTGGCCTGATAATTGATCGCGCGGATGGTGATCGCACCCGTAAGCGGCCCGAGCGCGCCCGAGATGCGCGTCAGCAGCGGCAGGAAGATATCGGGCGGCGCGCTGCCGCCCGTGGGCAACAGATCGGCGACGCTCGCCGCCAGGTCGCCGCTCAAATTGGCGCCCGGTGCAGCGACTGCGACCAGCGCGCGGGTATCGGCTTCACGGCGATCGGCGATCGTCCGCAGCATCACTGTGTCCGCAGCTGCGATTACGACATGCGCCGCCGCGCCCAGCGCGACGATCCAGCCGAGCCGCCGCCAGATGTTCGGCAACGCCGTACGGCGGCGTGTGTACAGGCCCTGGCGCAAGTCGAGCGCAGGCGCGAGCAGTCGCTCGGACAGTGCCGCGGGCGCCAGCGTCGAGCCGCCGGCCGCCATTTCCGCCGGAAGCGGCGCGCCATATGCCAGCGCCGGCGGGCGCCCTGCCCCCTGCCACGCTGCCTGCAGGATCGCCGGCGAAACCGCGAAACCGGTGCCGTCGCCGGCGCGCACCACTGCGCGGTCAGCCGCGAGATCGACTGCCCATGTGCCCGCATCCGGACGCGGCAGCGCGAGCGCATCGGGGACCATCGCGGCATGGCCGAGCCCGGCGGCATCGGCGGTGTCGATCCAGCCGGCCATCACGTCGTGCCGCACCACGGCCACCAGATAGCGTTTCGGCGCGATCTCGGCGCCCAATGCAAGGTGGACGCTCTCGACCGGCTCGGCGATCTGGTCCTCGATCGCAAAGGGCAATGCTTCCAGACGCTTGGTGCGATTCGGCAGCGGCAAGTCGACTGCGAGCAGCCGTACCTGCTCGGTCGGCACAAGCACGGTTGCAGGGCCTCCCGGCTCGGCTATGATCAGCCTGCCGCCCGCCAGCGTCCACACACCCGCGGCGAGTGGTTCCGGCGCGTCGGGCGCTCCTATGGCACGACCGGAGGCTGTCACATTTGCTTCATGGGAAGGACGCATGGGGCGGGGATGCGCATAGTTTTGAAACAGTTTAGTGACATCGCACTGCTTAGGCAGAACCGCAAGCGCCGCACAACTCCCAACGGCGAAGCAGGCTTCACGTTGCTGGAGATGATGATCGTGCTGGTGATCATAGCCGTGATCGCCGGGCTGATCACCGTCAACGTGATGGGCCGGCCCGACGAGGCCAAGGCGACCACCACCAAATCGAGCATCAGCAGCATCGGCGCGGCGCTCAAGATGTACCGCCTCGACAGCGGTAGTTACCCGACGACCGAGCAAGGGCTGAAGGCGCTGGTCGAGCGGCCGACGACGGCACCGGTCCCAGGCAGCTGGGCGCAGGGAGGCTATCTCTCGGCACCCGCGCTCGACGCCTGGCAAAAGCCGTACGACTATCAGTCGGATGGCATGACCTTCACGATCCGCTCGCTCGGTCGCGACGGCAAGCCGGGTGGCGAAGGAGTCGACGCCGATATCGACGGCAAGGGCTGACGCGGGTGCGGGGGGCACCACGGCACGAACGAAATCGCGAAGCAGGCTTCACCCTGCTCGAAATGATGATCGTGCTCGTCGTCATCGCCGTGATGGCGGGCGCCGTGACGCTCGGCATCGGCAGTGTCACCCGCGCGCCCAGCGTCGAGACCGAAGCGCGACGCCTCGCCACCCGGCTCCAGGCGGCTGCCGACGATGCGATGCTCGGCGACCGGATGATGGCCTTCACCGTCGAGAAGCACGGCTATGGCTTTGCTACGATCGGCGCGAGTGGCCAGATGGTCGCGCGAACCGACGACGCCTTCGGCTTCCACCGCCTGCCCGGCGGGATGGTGGTGACGTTGAGCGTGCGCCCGCCGGTGATCCTCGGGGTCGACGGCGCCGGCCGGCCGCTCTCCGCGGTGGTCGAAAGCGGCACGCAACGCTGGGTCGTCACCTATGACGGCCTGACCGCGCGCGCGGCCCCGGCGCCGGTGCCCAAGGCATGAAGTCCTCCCCATCCCGTGCCCGGCGAGCGGGAGAAGACGGCTTCTCCCTCATCGAAGCCCTCGTCGCGCTCGCAGTCCTCGCCATCGCCACCGTCGGCCTGATGCGCACCGTCGAATCGCATATCGATTCCACCCGTGGCCTCGAACGGCGCACCGCCGCGATGTGGGTCGCCGAGAACAAACTCGCCGAACTCGAAGCCAGGGCGCCCGCCGCCGACGCCGAACAAGTCGAGATGCTCGGCCAGATATGGCGAATCGCAGTCGTCCGCCGCGGCACCGACGATCCCGAGATCCAGCGCGTGCGAATCAAGGTATATCCGGCGCAGGAGACCACGCCCCTTGCATCGCTCGACGGCTTCGTGGACGGACGCAGGGGATGACGGCTTTGCTTTCCCTCACGCCGCGCCAGGCGCGCACCGGGCTAGACCTGCTCACCGGGCTCGTCGTGATCTCGGTCGCAGTGGCGCTGGCCGGGCTGACCTGGCGGCTGGCGGGGCATGCCGGCACCGGCGCGATCACCATTCCGTCGGGCCGTAGCGGACCGGCCGTCGCGCCCGATATCGCCCCGGTGATCGCGCTGGCGCCGTTCGGCAAGGTCGCCACGGCCGATGCCGCACAGCCGACCAGCCTGCCGCTTGAGCTCAAGGGCGTGATCGCCGCAGTGCCCGCCGAGCTTTCCACGGCCTTCATTGCGGTCGGCGGTGCAGCCGCGGCGCCCTTCCATGTCGGTGAGGTGGTCAACGGCGCCACGATCCAGTCGATCCTGCGCGATCGGGTGATCCTCTCAGCCAATGGGCGCAGCGAATACCTCGCCTTCCCCGACCCCACTCTCTCGCCCGAGCAGCGCCAGGCGGCACAGAATCAGGCTGCACAGGCCACCACGCAGCAGCCGGTCACGGCGCCCGCCCCCGGAGCCCCCCCGCCCCCCTCCGCGCCGCCCGCGGCGGCGGCAGCGGCGCTGCTCCAGCGGTTCGACGCGAGCCCGGTCAGCGGCGGCTTCCGCATCGGCGACAACGGCCCGCCCGGCATGGTCGCGGGCGATGTCATCCAGTCGGTCAACGGCACCTCGCTCGGCGATCCCAACGCCGCCAACGCCGCCTTCGCCTCCGCCCAGGCCAGCGGCTCCGCCCAGATCCAGATCCTCCGCGACGGGAAGCGGCTGACGCTTACCGTGCCGCTTCGCTAAAGAGACCATAGTGAACCAGATTCGCGCCACCTTCGCTGCTCTCGCGCTCGCCGGCATCGCGCTCGATGCCGTCGCCTTCGCGCAGACCGCCGAGCAGGCCCAGCCGGGCGACATCGTGATCAACATGCGCGGAGTCGAGCTTGCCGACGTCGCTGACCAGATCTCGCGGATCACCGGCCGCACGCTGATCCTCGATCCCGCGGTGAAGGGCGTAGTCACCGTCACTTCGGCGACGCCGCTCTCGCCTTCGGGCGTGTGGGAGCTGTTCCAGTCGGTGCTGCGCGCCAATGGCTTTTCCGCAGTGCGCTCGGGCCGCGCGTGGCGGATCGTCCCGGCCGCCAATGCCGTGCGCGACGGCGGCGTGCCCAGCCGCGCGGCGGGCGGCCAGGAACTCGTCACGCGGATGGTCCGGCTCGCCAACGTGCCTTCAGCGGATGTCGCCCGCGTCGTCCGCCCGCTGGTCGCGACCTTCGGCAGCGTCGAGCCGCTGACCAGCCCCAACGCCGTCGTCATTACCGACTATGCCGACAATGTCCGCCGCGTCGAGGCGATCGCCCGCCAGCTCGACGGGGGCAGCGGCGCCAGCTTCGCGACGATCACGCTGCGCAACGGCAATGCCGCCGATGTCGCCCAGTCGCTCACCACCGTGCTCGGCGATCAGCAGGGCGGCACCGGCGCGCGCGTCGCCGCCGATGCGCGCAGCAACACCGTCATCATCCGCGGTACACCGGCCGCGGTCGCCGAGGCGCGTCGCATCGCCGCATCGCTCGACCAGCCCGGCGGCGCCACGCCGATCACCCGGATGTTCCGCCTCAACTATGCCGACGCCGAGACCGTGACCGAAGTGCTGCGCGGCGTGCTCGGCCAGGGCGAGAGCGCCGACAATCCGGTCGCCCGCAGCCTGTCGGGCTCGGCCAGTAACCCTTTCGCGCGGCTGAGCAATTCGACGCAGGGCATTTCGGCGCTTTCGAACAGCGCCGCTTCCACAGGCGGTGGGCTCGGCAATGCCATGCAGGCGGCGAACGCAGCCACCCAGCCGGTAATGCAGAACCAGCCGGCGCAGACTCCGCAGGGCTTCTCGACGCCCGACATCACCGTCCAGCCCGCGCCCGAACTCAACGCCGTGGTGGTACGCGGCACGCCCACCGCGATCGCGTCGATCGAGGGCCTGATCACCGATCTCGACGTGCGCCGCCCGCAGGTGCTGATCGAGGCCGCGATCGCCGAAATCACCGGCGACGATGCCGAGGCACTCGGCGTCCAGCTCGGCACCAGCGGCGCTGCGCTGACTCAAGTCGAGGGTGCCGGCACGTCGTTCGATCAGGCGGGCGCCTCGCTGGGCGGCATCCTGAAGGCGCTGGGCGTGCCCGCGGGCGCGCTGATCGGCAACGGCTTCACCGGCAACCTCGCGATCGGCGACAATTTCTCGATCCTTGTTCAGGCGCTGGGCACCTCGACGCGCGCGAACCTGCTCTCGACTCCGCAGATCACCGTGCTCGACAATGTCGCGGGCGAGTTCGTGTCTGGGCAGAACGTGCCGTTCGTCACCGGATCGGTGCTGACCGATTCAACCTCGGTCGCGCCCTACACCACGATCGAGCGCAAGGACGTGGGCATCACCCTGCGCGTCCTCCCGCGGATCAATGCCGGCGACACGATCCGGCTGCAGGTCAATCAGGAGGCCTCGTCGATCGCCGCCGCGCAGACCAGCGCCGCGTCGGACCTCGTCACCAATCGCCGCGCGATCAACACCACGGTGCTCGCCGACAACGGCCAGACGATCGTGCTCGGCGGCCTGATCACCGACGATCGCGAGGATACCCGCCAGCAAGTGCCGATCCTCGGCGACATCCCGATCGTCGGCGAACTGTTCAAGAGCCGCCGCGAAACCCGCCAGAAGCGCACCCTGTTCATTTTCCTCAAGCCGACGATCCTGCGCGATCCCGCCGATGCCGCCGCCGCGGCCAAGGACAAATACGCCCGGCTTCGCGCAGAGGAAATCGCCAACACCCGCCGCTCCAGCCTATTGCTCGCCCCGCCGACGCCGCGGCTGACCGTTGAGATCGACGGGATCTATTAGTCCGTAGGCAGCGGCACCCGGACGCGCTGCGCGCCGCGCGTGAAAAAGGCTGCGTCGATCGCTAGGCTCGCGAGCTGCCAACCCTCTACGCTTTCGCCGATCTGGAGCGCGCGCGTGCCATCGGCAGTGCGGACCAGCGCGACGGCATCGGCGCCGAGCCGCCCGACGATCCCGACCAGCGCCGGCGCATCCCCGGGAAGTGCTGCCTCGGCCTCCTCTCCCGCCACGCCGAACAACGGCCGCTCGTACATTGCGGCGAGCGGCGCGAAAGGCGAGGGAGCGGCAAGCGGCATCGCAGGCGGCGCAGCCCGCTCCGTCTTCCCCCCGCTTCCCCGCGGCATCAGCAGCGCCAGCGGCATTAGCACGGCGAAGCCGCCGGCCAGCCCGATCGCGATCCGGTTCGCCCGCACGGTCATGGCACCGCCACCGCTTCGCCGGTAAGCCGGACGCCCCCCGCCACCGGCTCGACCGACCAGCGCCGCAAGCGCATCAGCGGCCGTTCGCGCTCGAACGCGTCGGCGAGCGCCAGCACTGCCTTCTCGGCGCCCGAGGCACGGATCCGCAACGCCGCCAGTCCTTCGGACGCCTCGATGGCGCTGGTCTCCTCGACGAGCACCCCGCCCGCCTTGGCGAGCCGCTGGACGCGCGCCATCATCGCCGCACGCCCCGCCGCGGCCTCGCCGACGCCGAGCGTTAGCTCCTCCGTAAGGATCGGCACGCGCCGCTCGGGCATCGCCGCGGCCTGCGCCAAACGCTCCCGCTCGGCCCGCACCGCGGCCAACTGCCCCAGCGCCTTCCCCGTCGCGGGGGCCAGCAGCGCGACTGCCAGCAGCCCGGCCCCGACGCCAGGAACAAGCCGCGGCACCCTCATTGCGTGGTCCCCGCAAAAGTGACGATCATCCGCGCATCGGCCTGGCGCTGGCCGGTGTTACGCAGCCGGGCGAGCGCAGGCGCCCGGCGCATCGCGGCACGCAGCCGGTCCGGATCGGCCGCGGCGACATCGATCTCGAGAACCCCTTGCGCCGATCGCTGGACCCGCACCAGAGTCGCATCCGTCGGCAGCGCACGCGCCAGCGCTTCCAGCGTCGCGCCCAGCGGCATCCGGCGCAGCACTGCGTCGATTTGCCCCCGCGCTTCATCGGCGGTACGCGCCGCCTCGATCCGCGGCGACGCGTCCCCTGCGAGATCGGCGGCCGCCGCGCGCTGCTGCGCCGCGAGCAGCTTCGCTCCCGCGATCGTAGTCAACGGCCCCGCCGCGATCAGCACCGCAACCAGCGCCGCCACGCTACCCTCGGGCCATTTCGCTACACCCTCCGGCACGGCGGCAACCGCCGGCCGGCGCTTCGCGAACGCGACCAGCCGGTGCGCCAGGCTCGGCGCCGGCGCGGTCGGTTCGGGATCTGGGCTGCCGAGTTGCATGACGCCTGCCGATTAGCCGCTGCGGCGCCCAAGGGCAAAGCGTCACAATCGCGTCCGCGAAGAGTCATCGTCCCGCAACCCCAATGGCATCACGCCGTAAAGCGCCCCTCGCAAAGGGCAGTGCGACCCGGGTCGCCAAGGACCCGGATGATCCTGGGGGATTTCCATGAACGATCTGACGCCCACGGCCTTCGGCTATACCGACGGCGATGTCGACACCAACCACAGCAGCACCGTCACGCTCAACGAACTGGCCGCACAGCGCCTGTCGCGCCGCCAGACGCTGCGCGGCGGATCGGCGATCGTCGCCGCGACGCTGGGCGGCTCGCTCCTCGCCGCCTGCGATTCGAACGCCGTCGAGACCGATCCCGCCCCAACCGTGAGCGCCGGCGCCGCAGGCACCACCAGCTCCGGCCGCGTCGTGACGCTGACCGGCACCGCCAGCTCGAGCGGCGCGGTTGCATGGACGCAGACCGGCGGCACCGCAGTCGCGCTCAATGGCCCGACCGGCAACACCGTGACCTTCCTCGCACCCAGCGTCACCAGCGCGACCGTGCTCACCTTCCAGTTCGCGGCGTCGGACGGCAAGACCGCGGCAAGCGCCACCACCACCGTGACGGTGAACCCCGCCCAGCTCGGCTTCACTGCCGTCGCCAAGAACAAGCTCGACGTGGTCAGCGTCCCCGCAGGCTATAGCGTGCAGGTGGTCAACCGCCTCGGCGATCCGATCGCTGCCGGCGTCGCGGCCTACAAGAACGACGGCACCGACACCAATTTCGCCCAGCGCATCGGCGATCATGGCGATGCCCTGTGCTGGTTCGGCCTCAGCGCCGCCGGCGCCCGCGACGATCTCGGCTCGACGCGCGGCCTGCTCGTCCAGAACCACGAGAACATCACTCAGAAATATCTTCACGCCGCCGGCGCCTCGGGCAGCCCGCGTCCGGAAGCCGAGGCGATCAAGGAGATCGAGTGCCACGGGGTGAGCGTCACCGAGCTGAACGAAGGCGCCAACCGCGCCTGGACCGTGGTGCAGGCAAGCAGCTTCAACCGCCGCATCACTCCGAACACCCCGATGGTGTTCAACGGCCCGGTCCGGGGCACCGACTATCTCAAGACGGTCTACTCGCCTGCCGGCACCGCCGGCCGCGGCACGATCAACAATTGCGCCAACGGCGTCACCCCCTGGGCGACCAACCTGACCTGCGAAGAGAATTGGGCCGGCTATTTCCGCCGCAGCGGCGACGTCGCCCGCACGCCCAAGGAAACCACCGCGCTCAGCCGTTACGGCGTCTCGGCAACCGCGGGCGGCAGCTATGGCTGGGCCACCGTGGTTGCCGCCGATGGTGCCGACACGCGCTTCCGCCGCTGGGATGCGCGCGCGACGGGCGCCTCGGCAACCGACGATTTCCGCAACGAACCCAACCAGTTCGGCTGGGTAGTCGAGATCGATCCGTACAGCCCTTCCGCGGCGCCGCGGAAGCGCACGGCGCTCGGCCGCCTCGGCCATGAGGGCGCCTGGCCCGGCCTGCTCGTCGCCGGCCGCAAGCCCGCCTGGTACATGGGTGACGATTCGCAGCGCGAATATATGTACAAGTTCGTCTCGGCGACGCCTTGGGTCGCTGCCGACGCCAACGCCACCGATCGCCTCGCGATGGGCGACAAGTATCTCGACAACGGCACGCTCTACGTCGCCAAGTTCAACGCCGATGGCAGCGGCAGCTGGATCCCGCTGGTGTTCGGCCAGAACGGCATCACAGCGGCGAACCCGACCTACGCCTTCGCCGATCAGGCCGATGTGCTGGTCCATCCTCGCCTCGCCGCCGACGTCGTCGGCGCGACGCCGATGGACCGGCCGGAATGGACTGCAGTCAATCCGGTGACCGGCGAAGTCTATCTGACGCTGACCAACAACAGCAGCCGCTCGATCACCACCACCGACGCCGCCAATCCGCGCCACTATAACGATCCCAAGGGCGCCGCGGCGCAGACCGGCAATCCCAACGGCCACGTCATCCGCCTGCGTGAGACCGGCAACACCACCGAAGCGACTGCCTTCACTTGGGACATCTATCTGTTCGGTGCCGGCGTCGATCTCGACGCGGCGAACATCAACCTCTCCGGCCTCACCGCGGACAACGACTTCTCGAGCCCCGACGGCCTGTGGTTCGGCCGGTCGAGCAACGCCTCGGGCCAGGGCAAGCCGCTGTTGTGGCTGCAGACCGACGACGGCGCCTATACCGACGTCACCAACTGCATGATGCTGGCGGCAATGCCGGGATCGGTGGGCGACGGCGGCGCGCGCACGATCACCAACACTGCGGTCGGCGGTGCGACGGCCACCCAGGCCACCCGCGTTGGCGCCACGGCAACCGCCGCGACGCTCAAGCGCTTCCTCGTCGGCCCGGTCGATTGCGAGATCACCGGCGTCGACACCACGCCGGACGGCCGCACGCTGTTCGTCGGGATCCAGCACCCAGGTGACGGCGGCACCGTCGCCGCGCCGGGCGGCCACTGGCCCGACAGCCAGGCGACCGGCACGGCGGGCGCCAGCGTCCGTCCGCGCTCGGCCGTCGCCGTGATCACCAAGAATGACGGCGGCGTCGTCGCCCTCTGAACCTTCCCGCCCGACTTGGGGGAGGTCTCGCAAGGGGCCTCCCCTTTTCTTTGCGCAGTCGGCAGCCCAAGGTCTAATCCAATTGGGTCGGATGCAGCTGGCCCCCGAGGCGCGCCTGGCTGCGGCGTGACAACGGCTTGAGTGTAGGATTTCGCCTGCTGAAATCGACGCTTGGGCACTTGGCCCTCGCTCTTTGACGACGTCGGTCCCGGCCAGAACGCAAACGCGCGTTGGGCTCAGTCTTTGCAATTTTCCGCGTGGCTCCGCTGCCGCTGGAACGTGCGCGATAGTGTGACCCTAGTGTGACCTTTGGTTTCGCAATGCCCCCGCTGCGCAGCTCTCGCCTCGACCAGCCAGCGCTTCCAATCAGGTGCAGACTGGCGAAGGGGCTCAGCTTCCGGCTTGCTATTGTCATGAAGGTGCTCAGCCTGACGACCATTCCTTCCTTCGTTACCCCGGCTTTGAGCCAGGGGCCCGCTGCCTTCAACGATCAGGAAGAAGAAGTGGGAATCCCGACTCAAAGCCGGCGTGACTGAAAAAAAGCGTGTCGGGCTTCCAAACTACCGGTCGGTGCGGCTCACGATATTCGCCGTGCCGTCGGGCGTGATGCTGATCATGTGCGCCACGCCGCCCGGGCAATTGGCCCGCCACAGCGGCTTGCCGTCCTGATCGGGCAGCCGCACCGACGAGTTGACCGACTGGCAGTCGATCCCTGCGTCCATCAGCGCGCGGATAAAGACCACGTTGCGCTGACGGTCGGACATGGCGAGCACTGCCTCCAGCGCATTGCCCGCCGCAGCATCGTTGCCGGTCGCATTCGCCTCCGCACCGGCATTGCCGGGCTCGGCGACGGCGCTGTTCGCCGTCTCGTTCCGCTCCGCGGCGGGTCCGCACCCGGCAAGCGCCAGCGCTGCGATCGTCGGCAAGAACATGACCATCTTCATCCGCATCTCTCCAGGCTGCCGGGCGCCGCGGGGCGCACCGGATTCATGTCGCTGCACTGGCAATGCCGAACCGGTCGTGAAGGTTCCGCAACGAAATGTCGCTCAGTGCTGATAAGCCTTGGGCAGCGGCCCCTCCTTGGGATCCCAGTAGCGGTCGCGCAGCCGGGTCTGGCGGCTGGTCATCGGCTGCTCGACGCCGTCGATGAACACGCTGACCGCCGAGCTGCCGATCTCGAGCGGATCGCCGTCCCAGATCACCACGTCGCCATGCCGGCCGGGCTTAAGCGAGCCGAATGCGTCGCCCATCCCCAACGCCTCGGCCGGCCGCGAGGTGATCGTCGCGAACGCCTCGCCCCAGCTGAGCCCGCTCGCCCCGGGCATCTTGCCCAGCGCGACGAGGTTGCCGGCGAACTGCTTCTCCCAGCGTGCCTGGCGAGCCTCGTCCTGGTTGATCGTGCCGATGCCGACCAGCACGCCCGCGGCCTTCATCCGGCCGATGTTCGATTGAGTGGCTGCCAATTGCTCGAAGCTCTCGGGCAAGTCGGCGAGCGCCGAGGCGATCACCGGCACGCCTGCCGCGGCGATCTCGCGCGCCACCGTCCAGCCCTCGGCCGCGCCCACCAGCACCATCCGCAGCGTCGGCACCTCGCGCTTGAGCGCCAGCATCGCCAGGATGTCCGAAGCGCGCTCGACATGGACGAGCAGCGGCATCCGCCCCTGCACCACTGGCACCAGCGCCTCGGCATCGGCGCGGGTCAGCAGCGCGTCCTTGCCGCGATCGGCGAAGCTCGCCGGGCTGCGGACATAGTCGCGCACTTCGAACAGCGCGTTCTTGAGCATCGCATAGGCCGCGGCGCGGCTCCCGCCCGCGGCGCGTGCGCCGGCCTCGCCATATTCCATGAACTGGAAAGCGCGCGGTCTGGCGACTGCGCCCATGTCGGCGCCCAGATCGATGATTGCACCCTGCCCGGCGAAGATCGAGCCGTTGCTGTTGTCCGGCGCCACGACGGCGCGGGTGACGCCTTCGAGCCGGTTGATCGCCAGCGGGCTGCTCTTCGGACTGACTGCCGGCGCCACGTCGAGCGCGGCGTTGAACGGCGAGCTTCCCGCGGCGGTATCGTTGGTCCCCGAAACGGCATCGACTTCGACGATGCCCATCCGGGTGAAGCCGGCGAAGATGCCGGGCGTGACCCAGCGCCCGCCGGCATCGACGATGCGCGCGCCCGCCGGCGCGGCAACCCCGGCACCTGAAGCAACGACGCGGCCGTCGCGGATCACCACCGTGCCGCCCTCGGACGGTCCGGTGCCGTCGCCGATCACGAGCTTGGCATTGGTGATGACCACGGTCTGCGCGGCGGCAGGCGAGGCGATGGCGAGCATCGCGCTCGCCGAGAGGAGCAGCGTCCTGATCACTTCACGTCTCCCTCGCCGGGCTGGCCCAGCTCGAAATCGGATACCGGCCGTAGCTTCGGGTTGCTGGCGTCGTAGAGCAACGCGCCGTCGACCCACACCATCTGAGGCCGCGTGTAGACGCTGAACGGATTGCCGTTCCACAGCACGAGGTCCGCCATCTTGCCGGGCTTGAGGCTGCCGGTCTTGTCGGCGATGCCCAGCGCCCTGGCCGGGTTGATCGCCAGCCAGCGCCATGCCGCCGCCTCGGAGATGTCGAAGCCGGCCTTGCGCCCTGCCGAGCGCGCCTTGGCGACTTCCTGGTTGAGCCGCTGGATGCCGTTCTGGTCGTCCGAATGGATCATCGCGCACGCGCCTTCCTTTTCCAGGATAGCGAGGTTCTCGTTGACTGCGTCATAGGCTTCCATCTTGAAGCCGTACCAGTCGGCCCACACTGCGGCGCAGGTGTTGTTGGCCTTGAGGAGGTCGGCGATCTTGTACGCCTCGACGGCGTGATGGAACGCCGTCACCTTGTACCCGAACTCCTTGGCCATATCCATGACCACGGCCATCTCGTCGGCGCGGTAGCAATGGTTCTGGACGAGGATCTCGCCTTCCAGCACGCCGCGAAGCGTGTCCATCGCGATATCGCGGGTCGGCGGTTCGCCGCCCTTGTCCTCATATTTGTCCCAGCGGCGCTTATATTCGACTGCCTTGGCCCAGGTCTGGCGATCGACGGCGATGTTGCCCATCCGCGTCGCCGGCGACCGGCCCTTGCTGCCATAGACGCGCTTGGGGTTTTCGCCGCACGCCATCTTCAGGCCATAGGGCGCGCCGGGGAACTTCATCCCCTGCATCGTGCGGGCATAGACGTTCTTCACCGTCACCGATCGCCCGCCGAACAGGTTTGCCGAGCCCGGCAGGATCTGCAGCGTGGTGACGCCGCCATTGGTCAGTGCGCGCGCGAAACCCGGATCCTGCGGCCAGACGCTATGCTCGGCCCAGACTTCGGCAGTGACCGGCCCGGTCATCTCGTTGCCGTCGGACAGCGCTTCCACGCCGGGCGAAGGATAGTCGCCCAGATGGCTATGGATGTCGATCACGCCGGGGGTGACGTACTTGCCGCGGCCGTCGATCACGGTGACGCCTGCCCCCGCCTCGATCGTCTGGCCGACCTCGACGATCTTGCCGTCGCGGAACAGCACGGATCCGCCGTCGATCCGCCCGCCTTCGCCGTCGAAGACCGTGACGTTGTTCACCAGCGTCGGTGCGCCGGGATAAGTGCGATAGGTCGAGGGGAAGGGATCGTGCGAATAGCCCCTGCCCTTGCCCGGACCCGACGCCGCCGGCTCGGCGGAACTGGTCTGCGCCCTGCTGGCATTCTCCGCGCATCCCGCCAGCGCCAGCGCGGCGCCGAGGATCAAGACCGGTCGAAACAAGCGCGATTCCTTCCCTGTTCGTTGCGCTCGCGGCGCCGCGCCTTGATCGTGGCAAACAGAAAATTTAGCAAGCGCCAGCTTCGCCATTGAAATACCACGGAAAAATTGGAAGGCCACAATTACCGCTCACAGTGGATGTACGGAGCTTTCCACAACGAATTATTCGGTGTTAAGGCAGGGGCGCTGCACTTTACCCTGTACAGGGGCAGGTATTTTGCGAGTGAGTAACCGTTTGGGTGCGCCAGCCGAGAGGCAGCCACCCCCCAAAAGAAACGTCGCGACAGCTCTTGTTGCGCTGGCGGTGTTGTGCAGCCTGGCGTCTTTCGCCGGATGGGTGCTCGACATCCCTGCGCTGCGTGGCTTCGGAATCGACAAATCGCCGATCTGGCCGCTCACTGCGATCGGCTATGCTTTTCTATCGCTCGGCTATCTCGCGTCGATCCGCGACAAGGACGCGATCGCTTCGCTTCTGTGGCTGGTCCCGGTCGCATTGGCGGTCGCCTCGCTCTCACAGAATCTGCTGTCGATCGACCTGGGCATCGACCTTCTATTCTTCGGCAAGCTGGTTTCCGGCTATGAGGCGTCCTTTCCCGGCAGAACCAGCTTCAGCTCGAGCACGATCTTCCTCCTACTCGCGATGGCCGGCTATGGCGCGCGCGTGCGCAAATGGCTGTCGGGCGAAGCCAGCAGCCTGTTCGCTGCGGCCTCGCTGGCGCTCGTTGCCGTCGCCGTCGTCCTGACGATCTTCTCGCTGCCGGGGCGGATCGGGACGCGGCTGTTCTCGGTGTCGCTGCCCGCGGCGATCGCGGCATCGTCGGTGGCGCTGGCCTATCTGGTCATGCATAGCCGGCTGGAATGGGTGCGCTCGCTCACCATGCGCAGCGGCGACTGGCGCACCATCCGCATCCTGCTGCCTGCCGCGGTGATCCTGCCGATCATTCCCGCGGTGCTGGAGCGCATGGCCGCCGAGCACGCCACGCTGCCGCCGATGACGATCCAGGCGCTGGTGACGCTCGCCAACATCCTGATTGCCGTGCTGATCGCCGCCTGGGCCGTGATCCGGGTCGCCCGCGGCCAGGCGACGATGGTCGAACTCAGCGAGGCGCTCGACCAGACCACCGTCGTCCTCACCAATCCCGAGGGCGAGATCACTCATTGGTCGTGCGGGTGCGAGCAGCTCTATGGCTGGAGCGCACAAGAAGCGCTTGGGCAGAATAAATACATGCTGCTCCGATCGCAATGCCAGCTCGCGCAGGGCGCCCGCGGCGTGCGCAGCGAGAACGGGCTGGAACTGATAGAGCTCACCCGCGACGGCCGGGAGCTTTCGGTGCTGGAGCAGATCGAGCAGGTAAGGAGCCCCGGCCGGCGCCCGGTGCAGGTGCTCAAGGTCACCGACATCACCCAGCGCGTCGCGGCGATCGAGGCACTCAAGGTGAGCGAGGAACGGCTCGCGCTGGCGACCTCTGCGCACGAGCTCGGCGTGTTCGAATGGGACGTGCGGACCGGCAAGCTGGAATGGTCGCCGGGAACCGAGCAGCGGCTCGGCCTGACGTCGGGCACGATCACCGACTTCGAAGCCTGGCGCGCGCAAGTCGAGCCCGAGGACGTCCAGCACATCCTCGATACGATCGCGCGCACCGTCCGCGACCGCGCCGACAAGTTCAGCTTCCGCTATCGCTTCCTCCAGCCGCAGGGCGGCGTTCGCGCCGTCGAAGGGTCGTCGCGCGCCTTTTACGACGCCGACGGCAATCTGATGCGCACCGTGGGCGTCATCCTCGACGTTACCGAGCGCGAGGAGCGCGAAGCGGCCTTGCGGCGGCGCGAGGCGCAGCTCCGCTCGGTGCTCGAGACGGTCCCCGACGCGATGGTGGTGATCGACCAGAACAGCGTGATCCTCCAGTTCAGCGCCGCCGCCGAGGCGTTGTGGGGCTATCGCGCCGCCGACGTTCTCGGCCGTTCGGCGACGATGCTGGTGCCCGCGGAACGACGGGCGGCGCATCTCTCAACGATGAACCACTTCCTCAAGACCGGCACCGGCATCATCGGCGAAGTGCTGACCAGCACCGCCGAGGCCGCGGACGGCCGCAAATTCCCGATCGAGATCCGCACGGGCGTGGCGCGCAGCGACGGCCAGATCCTGCTGACCATTTTCGTGCGCAACCTCTCCGAGAAGCTTGCCACCGAGGAGCGGCTGAGCGAGCTGAGCGCAGAGATCGCCCATGTCTCGCGCCAGAGCGCGATGAGCGAGCTCGCCGCCGACTTGGCGCACGAGCTCAACCAACCGCTCAGCGCCACGTCCAACTTCCTCGCCGCGGCGAGGATGCTGATCGAACGCGGCGAAGGCACCGATCGAATCCTCGATCTGCTCCGGATGGGATCGGAACAGACGCAGCGCGCCGGCGAAATCATCCGCCGGATGCGTGCCTTTATGGCACGCGGCGAAGTCGAGATGCGCACCGAGTCAGTCGACAGGACGGTGCGTGACGCGGTTGATCTCGTGCTCGTCGGCACCGGACAGTTCCACATCCGGGTGAGCTACGACCTTGATCCGGAAGCGCCCTTTATTTTCGCCGACCGGATTCAAGTACAGCAAGTACTCGTTAACCTTCTCCGCAACTCCATGGAAGCTTTGCGGACTTCGGGAACCCAGGACCGACACATCACTATATCTTCGCATCCTTTGAATGATCAGATGATCGAAATGGCGGTGAGCGATTCTGGACCCGGAATTCCCGTTCATGTGTTGGACCAACTATTCACCCGATTTACCTCCACAAAAGGTAACGGAGGCGGAATGGGTATTGGTCTTTCGATCAGCAAGCGTATCATCGAGGCCCATGGTGGGACATTGAGTGCTGTAAACCGGCCCGAGGGAGGAGCGAGCTTCCGCTTCACCCTACCCGCCGTAGAGGAGGGTGTAGAATAGGATGAGCAGGACGATCTACATTGTGGACGATGATGACGCCGTCCGTGCGTCGCTCCATAGCTTGCTGTCGGTACGTCAGGATCTGATCGTCCGCGGCTTCCGCTCGGGCGATGCCTTCCTCCAGGACGTGAAAGAACTCGATCCCGGCGTGCTGCTGCTCGATTTCCACATGCCCGGCGCCACCGGCCTCGACGTGCTGATCGCGCTGGACGACAGTCCGCGCTTCGTGCCGATCGTGCTCACCGGCCAGGGCAATGTCGGGCTCGCGGTGCAGGCGATGAAGGCCGGCGCACTCGACTTCGTCGAAAAGCCCTATGAAGCCGATACGCTGCTCCAGCTGATCGACAATGCCTTTTCCCGGCTGGAGGAGGATAATGAGGCCGCCAATCGCGTCGGCGCGGCCGAGGCGAAGATCGCCAAGCTCAGCCCGCGCGAGACCGATGTCCTCAAGGGGCTGATCGAAGGCCGTTCGAACAAGATCATCGCCTATGAGCTCGACATCAGCCCGCGCACGGTGGAAATCTATCGCGCGAACCTGATGGAGAAGCTGGAGGTGCGCAGTCTGTCCGAAGCGCTCAGGATCGCGTTCGCAGCCGGATTGTTCCCGAAGAACTAGGCCAGTTCTGCCGCGCTCCGCCACTCGGCGAGCAAGCGTGTGAGCCCGACTGCGGCATCGCCGCGGGCAAGGTGGATCAGCCGCGGATCGCCGCCGCCTGGCGCGGCGGCGGGCGCGAGAACGATGACCATGCGCCATTGCGGATCGCGGAGCAGTGCAGCGGTTCCGCCCGGGTGGCCATCTACGGCCTCCTGGTCGGTGACCAGCACCGCCGCCGCGCCGCGCGCCGATGCCGGGCGCTTTTCGTCGAAATATTGCGCGGTGCAAGTATCGGCACCGCCCATCGCCAGGCGCGCGACCAGCGTGCTGCGGATGGCAGCCTCCCGCAGGATCAGCACGAGAAGCGGATCGATCCCGGGCACATGCCCCTCCGACCAGGCCCCGCGAACAGTTCGCGGGCAACAGAGGCTAGGCCGGTGCGCAGCGCCGAAGCAGTTAGGTCTTGTACCTAGTGGATATTCCGGAATTGGCCCTCGGGGCCACGGCTCAAATTCACCCGAAAATCCGCCGCTACGTAAAAGTCCGGAGGCCTCGCTCAACGGGCCAAGACCAATCCGTATCGCAGCATTTACTATAAGATACTGAATCCATTAGCACGGCAGCGATCCTGTCGTGCCTGACCCGAAAAGGTATCTGTCATGGCGGACCTCCTCGCCCGCATCAAAATTCCCGTAAAGATCATGGGCCTGTTGCTGATGCTCGGCGTGATCACCCTCAGCGTGGCGTTCTACGGCTCGCGCGCCCTCGTCGGCGCCGATGCAGCGTACGAACAGCTGGTCGACAAGAGGCTTCCGATCACCACCAAGCTTGCCCGGGCAAATCGCTTCGTCACCCAGATGCTGTACGCGAGCTACCGTGTGATGGCGTATCCGGGTGGATCGGCCAGCGGGCGCGTAGCCGCCGAGCAGGAGCGCCAGTCCTACGACAACGCGGTTAAGGTGCTCGAGGAGATCGCGCAGATCGATCCTGAGATGAAAGCCGAGGTCGATTCCTATCGCAGCAAGGTCGATTCGATCCACAAGCGCGCCCAGGAGGCGATCAGCCATGGCATGCGCGACGAGAACGATGCGGCGCGCGCGATCCTCGCCGAAGTCGATTCTACCCTCGAGCTCTTGTCGCAGGAACTCGCCAAGGCAAACAACGAGGACGTTGCCAGCGCCCAGGCGCTGTCGAACGAGCTCACCGCTTCAGCCAGCAGCACATCGACCACGATGCTGGTCGTCAGCGTCGTCGCGATCGCGATCGCGATCGGCGTCGGCCTGCTCGTCTCGCGGCTCGGCATCACCGTGCCGCTGGTCAACCTCCAGACGCGGATGCAGAAGCTCGCCGAGGGTGACAACGCCGCCGACGTACCCGGCACCGATCGGGGTGACGAAGTCGGCGCGATGGCCAGGACCGTCCTGGTGTTCCGCGAGGCCGCGGTTCAGAAGGAACAGGCCGATGCGGCCAAGAAGATCGCCGATGCCGAGCAGCAGCGCGTGGTCGCTACGCTCGAATCGAACCTGAGCAAGCTGGCGCAGGGCGACCTGACCAGCGAAATCAACGAAGCCTTCTCGCCCACCTATGAATCGGTGAAGGTCAACTTCAACGGCGCGGTCGCCGAACTGCGCAGCCTGATCGGCACCGTGATGGAGAGCGCATCGACGATCCGCACCGGCTCGGGCGAAATCGCCCAGGCCTCCGAGGATCTGGCGCGCCGTACCGAAGCCAATGCCGCAAGCCTCGAAGAGACCTCGGCAGCGGTTACGCAGATGGACGGCCGCCTCAAGGCGACGGCGGCTTCGGCTGGCCGCACCGTCGAGCGTGCCGACGGCGCCATCGCCACGGTCTCCGGTGGTCGTGCGATCGCCGACGACGCAGTGCAGGCAATGAGCCGCGTCGCCGACGGCGCCAAGGGCATCGACAGCGTCATCGAGGGTCTCGACAAGATCGCGTTCCAGACGCGGGTTCTCGCGATGAACGCCGCGGTCGAAGCCGGCCGCGCCGGTGAAGCAGGCCGCGGCTTCGCGGTCGTCGCCGATCTCGTCTCGGCACTCGCCATGCGCTCGGAAGAGGAAGCAGCCCGCGCCCGCGACCAGCTGACAGCCACCCAGACGGACATCGTCGCGGCCGTGGAAATGGTCCAGAAGGTCGACAGCGCACTGGCCGACATCTCGGGCGACGTGGGCGAAGTCCACAGCCTGCTCGGCCAGATGGCGAGCGACAATCAGGCCCAGTCGACTGCGATCACCGAGATCAGCATCGCGATCGGGACGATGGACCAGTCCACTCAGCAGAACGCCGCGATGGTCGAGCAAACCTCCGCCGCCGCGCGCAACCTGACCAGCGAAGTCGCTGCGCTGAGCGAGCAGGCCTCGCGGTTCAGCGTCGGCAACGGCGCGCGTGTCATGACGACGCGTCCGACCGCTCCGGCCACGCCCGTCAAGGCGCCGGCCAAGGCCCATGGCTATGTCTCGCCGGTCAAGGCGCTGCCGGTCGCCGCGATGGCAAGCGGCGGGGATGACTGGGCTTCCTTCTAAGCCTCTCGTCGCACGAAAAAATGGGGCGTCGCGGCATCACCGCGGCGCCCCTTTTCGTTTCCGAACCTTCCGTTGAGCGGTGAAGGATCCAGGTATCGATTACGATATGCCGGACCCGGCCTTCCGTAATGGCCCGACGAGGCACGACAGCCTGACCGAGCGGGCTGATGGTACTAGTCATCCCGAACGCTAGGTAGCAGCCGACCGGCAAGGCCGGGCAATCTCCGTCCCACGCTGGAGGCGATCTGCCGATAGCCCGATTACCAAGCCTGGCCGCGGGGCACGAAAAAAGGGCGCCGCGGTCAGACCGCGGCGCCCTTTTCGATATTGGGAGGAAGAACGTTCAGGCGGCCAGACGCTGGCCGCGCAGGCCTTCCATGATCGTGCGGTTGATGGCGATCAGTTCGCCGATCGGCTCGCGCCCGGCGACGACGTCGCTGGTGAAGCGCTCGACCCACAGGCCGATCGAGATGATCTGCGCGCGCAATTCCTTGGGCAGGCCGTTGCCGGTCGCACCGCAATCGGTGGTGAAGGCCGACCACATCTGGCGGTTGCGATGGAGCGACGGCATCAGCATCGCACCCTTCATTCCGGCGGTTTCGGCATCCATCATCTCGCCGGTGATCTCGCTTATCAGCCGGAATTCGGCCGAGCGCGGCGTTTCCGCCCGGCTTCGGGCGGTCTGGTAGGCAGTGACAGTCATGCGGGCTCCTTTGCAGACCCCTCATTCTAGGAAGATTTTGCCGGGTTGGTCCGCGGCCTTCCTATAAGAAATTGTGCGTCACTCGATGCGGACGCATTTCCAGGGAAAACTGCATTGACCGACACAATACTTCCGCACGCGCTTGCTGGCGCGCTCAATGGCCGCGATGGCATCAAGCTGCTTTCGCTCGACTGTTTCGATACCTTGCTCTGGCGCGACACGCATGCGCCCAAGGACCTGTTCGGCGCGCTGCCCGAAACTACGGTGACGCAGCGCCAATGGGCCGAAGAACGCGCGCGCCTCGCCGCCGAGCTGCGCGAGAAGCGCGGCGAAGTCAGCATCGAGGAAATCTATCGCGAACTGCTGCCCAATGGCTGCGCGGTCTCGCGCGCCGGCGGCGTCCGGAACGAGATCGACGCCGAGGCGGCGCATTGCTTCGCCTTCCGCCCGACCGTCGAGCTGATGCGCGACGCCAAGCGCCGCGGGATGGAAATCATCATCGTCTCCGACACCTATCTCAACCCCGACCAGTTGCGCGGCCTGATCGCCGCCGCTGCGGGTGAGGACGTCGCCGGACTGATCGACCGCGTCTTCTGCTCGGCCACCTATGGCAAGGCGAAGAGCGAGGGGCTTTATGAGTTCATCCTCAAGGAACTCTCGGTCCAGCCGCACGAGATCCTTCACATCGGCGACAACAAGCGGGCCGATGTCGGCGGTGTCGCGCCGTTCGGCGTCCACACGCTCCACCTCAAGCAATTCACCGAAAGCACCGAGCAGCGCCTGCGCCTCGAAGCCGCGGTCGGCACGATGCTTCATCCGGCGGCGGACGAGATCGCCCATAGCCACCAGCCACATCGCGCTGCGCTCTCGTTCGAAGAGCCGGTCATCGCCGACAGCGCCGAGGCATTCGGCTTCACGTCACTGGGTCCTGTCCTTCACGGCTACGACCGCTGGCTCGCGCAGGAGTCCGAGGCGCTCCAGGCCCAGCATGGCGGCAAGGTCCACCACGTCTTCCTGATGCGCGACGGCTACCTGCCCCAGCTGATGTACCAGGCGCGCAGCGGCCAGGCCGGTCACGCGCTGGAGATCAGCCGCTTCACCGCCACTGCCTCGACTTTCGTCGATGAGGAAGCGGTCCGCCGCTATCTCGAACTCGAAGTCGAAGGCGATCCCGCGGTGGTCGCCAAGCAGATGCTGCTGCCCAAGGACGAGATCGCGGCTGTTCTCGCCAAGCTGCCGCGCGCCGACGCCGAAACGCGTGGCCGTGCCTTCGCCACCGCGATGACCACCCCGTCACGGATGCGCCGCATCGTCAAGGCGTCGACTGCCTTTGCCGAGCGCCTGGTCGCGCATGTCCGCCGCACGGTCGATCCGCAGCCGGGCGACACGCTGATGCTGGTCGACCTGGGCTATAACGGCTCGGTCCAGAACGAGATCGAAGCGCTGCTCGTTCGCAGCTTCGGCGTCCGTGTCGCCGGCCGCTACTTGCTGCTCCGCGAGCAGTTCCGCGCCGGCTACGACAAGAAGGGCTTTATCGGCCACGATCACTATGACGGCTATACGCTGGAGGCGCTCTGCACCAACGTCGCCGTGCTCGAGCAGCTGTGCACCGCCGCGCAGGGCTCGGTGGTCGACTATGCCGCCGATGGCGCGTCGATCCGCAAGGGCAACAGCATCAAGTCGCGCCAGTCGGCGATCCGCGAGCGGATCCAGGCCGGCGCCATCCGCTTCGCCCGTACCCAGGCCGATGTGACGATCCGCAATGCCTCGGCCAACGACGCCGCGATGTGGCGCCGCGGCGCCGCCGCAGTGATGGGCCGGCTGATGTACATGCCGGTTGCGGCGGAACTCGCCGTGCTCGGCCAGTTCGAGCACGACGTGAACCTCGGCGTCGACAACACCGTCGCACTGTTCGACAGCGAAGTCGCGCGGAAGGGCCTGCGCCAGCGCGGCCTGTTCTACATGAAGGGCGCCGACCGCATGTACTTGCCCGCCGAGCTGCAGGGCGAGGGCCTTGCGCTCAAGCTCAGCCTGCTCGCGCACAAGCGCTTCGGGCTGGCGCTCAAGTACGCCGACTTCATCGACCAGACGATCTCGCTGCCGCTGATCGTGGCGGACGGCCGTGAGGTCTCGACCGGTAACGTCACTGCGACGCCGACGCATGACGGCTATTACATCGCACCGATCCCGGTGGGCGATTGCCGCTTCTCGGTCGGCATCCAGTTCGGCCAGCTGTTCGACTATGTCCAGGTCGAGAGCGCGACTTTCATGCCGGTCGATCGCTTCCTGAGCGACAAGGGGCTGCAGGGTGACCGCGAGATCGAGGCCACGCCTTCGCTCGAAGGCATGGAGCAGGCCGCTCCCAACCTCTTCAAGTGCGCCGACGAATTCGCCTTCATGATGGTCCCCCCGCCGCCGAAGCAGGGCGACCGCCAGATGATGCTCGCCGTCGTCTTCCGCCCGATCGCCAAGCGCGAGGCCAAGCCGGCCGCGCCGCACAACGCCCTCCTCGCCACCGGAGCTTCCGCATGAGCCTGTTGATCCATTCGATGTCCGAATTCTCCGACATCATCCTCGGCTGCATGCACGCCGCCGGCGCGTCCAACCTTGTCGAGGTCGGCGCCGAGTTCGGCGGCATGTCGCAGCAGCTCGCCGCCTATGCACAGGTCAAGCAGGGTCATTTGACCAGCATCGACCCCGCCCCGCAGGCCGAATTCATCACCTGGGCACAGAATTGCCCGACGGTGACGCACGTCGCCCAGCCGAGCCTCGAAGCAATGCCCGCGCTCGCCGATGTCGACGCCTGGGTGATCGACGGCGACCATAATTACTACACGGTGTCGAACGAGCTGCGCATCGCCAACGAACTGGCGCTGCGCGACGGCCGCCCGCTGCTCGCCTTCCTGCACGATGTGAGCTGGCCCACCGGCCGCCGCGACATGTATTACGCGCCCGAGCGGATCCCGGCCGAATGGCGCCACCCGCACAGCTTCGAAGGCGGTGCGTTCATCGGCCAGTCCGAACTGCGTCCGCATCGCGGCTTCCGCGGCATGGGCAATTTCGCCTTCGCCACGCATGAGGGCGGCCCGCGCAACGGCGTGCTCACGGCAGTCGAGGACTTCCTCGCCGCAAACCGCAGCGACGAACGGCCGCTGGCCTTCGCACATGTCCCCGCGGTGTTCGGCCTCGGCGTGGTGTTCGATTCCTCGGCGCCCTGGGCGGCCGATGTCGCGCAGATCGTCCACCCCTATCACGACAATCCGCTGATGGCGTCGCTCGAGCTCAACCGCCTGCGCAACTATCTGACGGTGATCGACTGGCAGGATCGCCAGGCCGCCTGAACAATTCGGGCCGCGGCACACCGCGGCCCGCCAAAATCTTCCTATAATTCTGGAAACACCAGAGAAAGAATAGCGGCCCCACCATGCTGAACGGCGTTGGTTTCCTCATCATCCTTGGATGCGTCTTCGGCAGCTTCATCATGGCTGGCGGCAAGATGGACATCATCCTCCACGCGCTGCCGCACGAAATGATGGCGATCGCGGGGGCGTCGCTCGGCGCCTTCGTCGTCTCCAATTCGATGGCGACGGTGAAGAAGGCCGGCAAGGGCCTGATGCGCTCGTTCAAGGGCAGCAAGTGGAAGGCGCAGGACTATAAGGACCTGCTCACCTTGATGTTCGGCGTGCTGTCGACCTTCAAGAAGGGCGGCGCCACTGCACTCGAGCCGCATCTCGACAGCCCGGAGGAGAGCCCGCTCTTCCAGCCCTATCCGCGGCTGCTCAAGGATCACCACCTGATCGAATTCACCTGCGACTACCTGCGCATGATGACGGTCAACTTCGAGGATCCGCACCAGCTCGATGCCGCGATGGACGCGGACATCGAGAAGCATCACCACGAAGAAGGCCATCCGCAGCACGCGCTCCAGATCATGGCCGACGGCCTTCCCGCCGTCGGGATCGTCGCCGCGGTGCTCGGCGTCATCAAGACGATGGGCTCGATCGACCAGCCGACCGAGATCCTCGGCGGCATGATCGGCGGCGCGCTCGTCGGCACCTTCCTGGGAATTCTGCTCAGCTACTGCGTGGTCGGCCCGCTTGCCGCCAAGCTGCTCGAAACGATCGAGGAGGACGCCAAGCCCTTCTTCATCGTGAAGACCGCGATCGTCGCATACGCCCAGAACCAGCCGGTTCAGGTCGCGATCGAGATCGCCCGCCGCATGACGCCGTCGGCCTATGCGCCGACCTTCCAACAACTCGAAACTGCACTCGACGAGGCGAAAAATGGACTTAACCCTGCCACTGCCTGAGGCGGATGACCGCGCGCTGCGTTTGCCTGCGCACGGCACCACCGTCACTGCGGAAGACCTGCGCGTCCGCTTCGTCCTCGCCGCCGACCTCGACGATACGATCGAAGTCGATGCGTCGCAGGTCGAGAGCGTCGGCCAGGCCGTGCTCCAGCTCCTCGTCGCCGCGCGCGCCGAGGCGGTGGCCAACGGCCAGGGCTTCCGCATCGCAAATCCCAGCCAAGCTTTTGTCGAGCGCGTGACCAGCTGCCGTATGGCGGACGCGATCGGCCTCGAAACCGGAGACGTCCAGTGAGCAAGTTGATCCTTACCGTCGATGACTCGGCGAGCATGCGCATGCTGCTCAAGACGTCGCTTACCGCCCAGGGCTATCGCATCGAGAGCGCCAACGATGGCGAGCACGGTCTCGAGCGCATGCACGAGGTGAAGCCCGACCTGCTCATCACCGACATCAACATGCCCAAGATGGACGGCTTCGAGCTGATCGAGGCGGTTCGCGCCGAAGGCCAGTTCCGCGGCACGCCGATCCTGGTGCTCTCGACCGAATTCTCGGACGAGAAGAAGCAGCGCGCCCGCTCCGCCGGTGCCACCGGCTGGATCACCAAGCCGTTCGAGGCAACCAAGCTGGGGGCGGCGATCCGCCGCGTGTGCCCGTGAGCGACGAACTCGACGAAATCCAGGCAATCTTCTTCGAAGAATGCACTGAGGGTCTCACCACCGCGGAGCAGGGCCTTTCGGCCATGCAGGGCGGCGACGTTTCCGCCGAGACGATCGCGGGCGTGTTCCGTGCGGTGCACTCGATCAAGGGCGGCGCCGGCGCGTTCGGCCATGCCGATCTGACGGCGTTCGCACACAAGTTCGAGAACGTCCTCGACGAAGTGCGCGGCGGCAAGATCGCGCCGACTCCGGGCGTCATCAAGGTGATGCTGAGCTCGTTCGACGTGCTTTCGGATCACGTCGAGACCGCCAAGGGCCTCGCGCCGCGTCCCAACGACGCCGCATCGCTCGCAGCGCTCGAAAAGGTGCTCGCCGACCGGGGTGTTCCCGAGGACGGCGCCGCTCCCGCCGCTGCCGCACCTGTACCTGCGCCTGCGCCCGCTCCGGTCGTTGCCGCTCCGGCCGCCCCGGCCGAGGACGAATTCGGCTTCACGCCGGTCGCCTTCGCGCTCGACGATTTCGACGCGCCGGCCGCGCCCGTGGCATCGGCTTCGACCTGGACGATCCGCTTCAAGCCGTCGCGCGCCGCGCTCGCCAACGCCGGCGAGCCGCTGCTCATCATCCGTGAGCTCGAGACGCTCGGCGCCAAGGTCCTGTCGGTCGACGTATCGGACGTTCCGCCGCTGCGCGACCTCGATCCCGAGGACGCCTATCTCGTCTGGGTGCTCAGCATGCCAGGCGACGTCGCCCAGCGCGACATCGACGATTGCTTCGATTTCGTCGCGCCGGACTCGCTGGTCGAAGTGACGCGCAACGAAGTCGAGGCCCCTGCCCCGGCGTTCGAGCCCATTCCGGCGCCCGAACCCGAAATGGCTGCGGAAGATCTTATCCCGTTCGTGCCGGTGATGGCTTCGATCGATGATCTCACTGCGCAGGTCCAGCAGGTGGTGGCGGATCTCGCCGCCACGCCAATGACGCCGACGCCCGCGCCGGCGGTCGTCGAAAGCGCGGCGCCCAAGCCGGCTACCGAGGCCGCGCAGACGATCCGCGTCGACTTGTCGAAGCTCGATCTTCTGCTCAACCTCGTCGGCGAGCTGGTGATCCGCAACTCGATCCTCGCCGACCGGCTGTCGCCTGCCGACCGCCAGCGCGTCGAACTCCCGGAGCTGGCCCGCCTGACGCGCCAGATCCAGGACAATGTCATGTCGCTGCGTGCGCAGCCGATCAAGCAGGCCTTCAGCCGCGTGCCGCGCATGCTGCGCGACCTTTCGGTCGAGACCGGCAAGCAGATCGAGCTCGAAACCGTCGGCGAGACGACCGAAGTCGACAAGGGCGTGATCGAGAAGATCGGTGATCCGCTGACGCACATGATCCGCAACGCTGCGGACCATGGCCTTGAAAGCACCGAAGAGCGCATCGCCGCTGGCAAGTCGCCCGCGGGCACGATCAAGCTGTCGGCCGAGCAGAAGGGGGCGCGCATCTTCGTTCGCGTCCAGGACAATGGCCGCGGCATCAACCGCGAGCGCGTCAAGGCCAAGGCAATCGAGAAGGGCATCATCCCCGCCGATGCACAGCTGTCGAACGAAGAGATCGATCAGCTGATCTGCGCACCGGGCTTCTCGACTGCCGAGACGATTTCGAACATCTCGGGTCGCGGCGTCGGCATGGACGTGGTCCGCTCGAACGTGGAAGCCCTGGGCGGCCGCGTCGAGATCCACTCCGTTCCCGGCGAGGGCACGACCTTCACGATGATCCTGCCGCTGACCCTTGCGATCCTGGACGGCATGATCGTCCGCCTCGCCAGCCAGCGCTTCGTCCTGCCGCTCGCGCATGTGCTCGAAACCGTCCAGCCCGAGCCGGGCCAGGTCAAGCGCACTTCGCCCGACACCGAAGTGATCGACATGCGCGGCGAATATGTCCCCGTGAAGCGTGCGACCGAGATCTTCGGACTCAACGACGATCGCCTGATCGAGGACTCGCTGGTCGTGATCGTAGAGAGCGAGCACGGCAAGGTCGGCCTGGTCGTCGATACCATCGATGACCGCCGCGAAGTGGTGATCAAGAGCCTCGACCAGAACCTCCACCCGATCCGCGGGCTGGGCGGCGCCACCATCCTTGGTGACGGCTCGATCGCGCTCATCCTCGACATCGAAGCGCTCGTCGCCTCGACCAACCGCTACACCCCCAAAGGACTGGCCGCATGACCACCAACACTGAATCCGCGAGCGACTGCAAGATCGTCACCTTCACGCTCGGCAAGCAGACTTTCGGGATCGACATGGGTGCGCTCATCGAGATCCGCGAATGGGACGAGCCCACCCCGCTCCCCAATGTTCCGACCTTCATCAAGGGCGTGAGCAACCTGCGCGGCAACGTGATCCCGGTCGTCGGCCTCGCCGAGCGTCTGGGCTGGGAGCCGAGCGCGATCCATGCCCGCTCGTGCATCCTGGTCGTCAGCATCGGCGGCAAGCAGGCCGGCTTCCTGGTCGACGAAGTCAACGACATCGTCGGGATCAGCCGCAGCGAGATCCAGCCGGCCCCCGAGGTCGAGACGATCGAATCGAGCGTGATCGACGGTCTGGTGCGCATCACCACGCGCGCCAAGGACGGCACCCGCGACGAGAACGGCACCATGGTGCTGCTGCTCGATCTCGAGGCGCTGAGCCTGACCAAGCATCTGGACCTCGCAGCGTGAGCCCCGCCGGGGGCGCCGCGGCGCTCGCCGGCGGCAACGCGATGATGGCAGCGAATGCGGAGCTGATGCCCCGTGATTTCGCCGCGATCGCCGCGATCATGCACAGCGACGCCCGGATCGAGCTGAGCGAAGCCAAGACCACGCTCGTCCAGTCCCGCCTTGCGCGGCGGCTGCGCGAACATGGCCTCGCCCGCTTCTCGGAATATGTCGCGATGGTCCAGTCGGACGCGCAGGAACGGCATGCGATGGTGGTCGCGCTGACCACCAACCACACGCATTTCTTCCGCGAACCGCATCACTTCGATCATTTCCGCCAGCACGTCCTGCCGGTGCTCAAGCGCAAGCAGGGCCCGATCCGGATCTGGTCGGCGGGGTGCTCGTCGGGCGAGGAAGTCTATACGATCGCCATGTGCCTGCTCGGGCCGGACCGCACGTCCGCCCAGTGGCTGCGCCATGCCGATGTCCGCCTGCTCGCGACCGACATCGCGCCGCATGTGGTGGAATCGGTCCAACGCGGCTTCTATGCGGACAACATCGCGGCGGGGGTTCCCGAGCCGTATCGCAGCGCCTGGATGCGCCCGGCGCCTGGCGGCTTCACCGTCGCCGACGAGGCTCGCCAACTGGTCACCGCGCGGGTGCTGAACCTGTTCGAGAAGTGGCCGCTAAAGGCCCAGTACGACGTGATCTTCTGCCGCAACGTGATGATCTATTTCGGTGATCCCGCGAAGGAGGAGCTGGAAGAGCGCTTCGTCAACCAGCTCGCCAGCGGCGGTCATCTCTACATCGGCCATTCCGAGCGGCTGATCGGTCCGGCGGCCACCCGGATGACGTCGTGCGGCCACACCATCTACGCCAAGCCGGAGACTCAATGATGCGACCGGTACGTACTCTTATCGTCGATGACAGCGCATCGATGCGGGCGACGCTGAAGCGCATGCTTTCAGCCGATCCCGAGATCGAAGTCGTCGGCATGGCACCAGAGCCGTTCGCGGCGCGCGACATGATCAAGACGCTCAACCCCGACGTGCTGACGCTCGACGTCGAGATGCCGGGGATGGACGGACTGTCGTTCCTCGAGCGCATCATGCGCCTCCGGCCCATGCCGGTGGTGATGTGCTCGACGCTGACGGCGCGCGGCGCCGAAGTGACGATCGAGGCGCTGCGCCTCGGCGCGGTCGACTATGTCACCAAGCCGAGCGGCACGCCCGAGGACATCGAGCGCGACGCGACGCTGCTGTGCGAGAAGGTCAAGACCGCCGCCCGCTCGGTGGCGCGTGCCGGACCGACCCGCCTGCCCCAGCAGCCTAGCGTCGCCGGGGGCGGCGCGGGCAAGCTGATCGCGATCGGCTCGTCCACCGGGGGTGTCGAAGCGTTGTTTTCGCTGCTGCCGGCGCTGCCCGCCGATTGCCCGCCGGTGCTGATCGTCCAGCACATGCCGGCGAGCTTCACGGCGAGCTTCGCACAGCGCCTGGACTCGGAATGTCGCGTTCGCGTGATGGAAGCGACTGAAGGCGCACAGATTCGTCCGGGAACCGTCTATATTGCACCTGGGGGCGAGACGCACATGGAGCTTGCCGGCGGCATCGCCGGGCACATCAAGCTTCGCCAGGGCGACCTCGTCACCGGCCATCGCCCGTCGGTCGATGTGCTGTTCCGTTCGGTGGCGCCGCTGGGTGCCGCTGCGGTCGGCGCGATCCTGACGGGAATGGGTCAGGACGGTGCGGAAGGCCTGCTGGCGATGCGCCGCGCAGGTGCCCGTACGCTGGGCCAGAGCAAGGAGACCTGCGTGGTGTGGGGCATGCCCCGCGCGGCGATGGAACTCGGCGCGGTCGAGAAGGAAATTGGTTTGTCTGCCATGCCTGAGGCGATCCTCAAGGCATGCCGTGAAAAGATTGGGAGCGTCTGATGCCTGCTGCTGCAGCAATCAAGGTGATGGTCGTGGACGACCAGACCAGCATGCGTGCGATGATCCGTCGCGCGCTGCAGGATCTCGGTTTCAAGGACGTCCGCGACAAGCCCGGCGCCCAGGAGGCGCTGTCGGCGATCAAGAGCGATCGCGTCCATCTGGTCATCTCGGACTTCAACATGCCCGAGATGGACGGTCTCCAGTTCCTGGAAGCCGTGCGCAACGATCCGGTGATCGGCAAGACCGTGTTCATCATGCTCACGGGTTCGGCCGACAAGGAGATCGTCCAGAAGGCCGCGGCCCTCGGGGTCAACAACTATGTCGTAAAGCCTTTCGCGCCCGCAGCGCTGAAGGAAAAGATCGAGCGCGTTTTCGGCGAGCTCACCTGATGCGACGGGTCTCGATCGTCCAGGGCGAGAATGCAATTCTAGCGGAGCCGGACGTCGTCATATCGACGCTGCTCGGCAGCTGCGTGGCCGCATGTCTCTACGATCCGGTCGCCAAGGTGGGTGGGATGAACCACTTCCTCCTCGGCGAACCGAGCGCGGACCACCGCGTCTCGGCCGGCGACATGCAGCGCTACGGCATTCACGCCATGGAATTGCTGATCAACGGGATGATGGCCAGGGGCGCGGTGCGCACCCGGCTGCGCGCCCACCTGTATGGCGGCGCCAACATCGTCTCGGGCCTCGGCTCGATCGGGTCCTCCAATGCCGCCTTCGCCCACCGTTTCATGGCGGACGAAGGCATCGAGGTGGCGCATGCCGATCTCGGCGGCACGTCGGCGCGCAAGATCGAGTTCCTGCCGCACGAGGGCAAGAGCCGCTGCACCAAGGTGGCCGACCGCGTTCCCGATCGCCCGCCTGTCCCCGTTGCCCTGCCGCCCGTCGGCGGAGACCTGGAGCTGTTCTGATGTCGTGCCTGCCCGTTCCCGCCCAGCCGCTTTCGGTCGAGCCGCTTCCCGGCTACGATCCGTTCGCAGGCACGCTCCACAGCGTGATTGCGAGCGAGCTGCGCGAGATGCGCGACATGCTCGAAAAGCTCGCCGAAGTGCTCGTTGCCGATGAGCAGTTCGCGTATGCCCATATCGAGCAGCTGCAGTCGTTCGACTATCTGATCCAGCATACCGACGAGTGCGCGAACCTGCTCGAGCGGATCGCCGGCGGCGAAGACTCGATGAGCGCAGTCAACCATGTCCGCCTCGCCGAAGTTCAGAACCGGCTTCGTGAGGCGCTGACTGGAAATCCGGACATCGGGGGGAAATGGCATGGCTTCACTGACTAATGAACGCCCGATCATCATCAAGAAGGTCAAGAAGGTTGCCGGCGGACATCACGGCGGCGCCTGGAAAGTCGCGTACGCCGACTTCGTGACCGCGATGATGGCGTTCTTCATGCTGCTATGGCTGATCTCCAATCCTGACAAGGAGCGGTTGAAGGGCCTCGCCCAGTATTTCTCGCCGACGATCAGCGAAACTGCGCCGAGCACGCCATTGCAGGGCATGTCCGAAGGCGCCGGCGGCCGTTCGCGCAAGAACTCGACCGACCGGACCACCGCTAACGGCACCCCGACCAGCGAGGCCGCCGTTGCCGGCGCGGCGCGCGGCGGTACCGCCAGCGTCCCCGACGCGTCGATGCGCGTGCTCGCTTCCGAGCTGCAGATCGCGCTCGATTCCTCGTCGCAGGATTCAGGGCAGAAGAAGAACGTCCAGATCGATCCGAGCCGCGACGGCCTGCGCATCACGCTGATGGATACCGATCAGCAATCGATGTTCCGCGCCAACACCGCCGAGCTCAATCCCTATGCGCGGGCAATGCTCGCCAAGGTCGCGGCGAAGCTCGGCACCTCGGGCGCGCAGATCGCGATCGAGGGCCATACCGACGGCGCCGGCGGCGTCCAGAGCGACGCCAATTGGCGCCTCTCGGGTGAGCGCGCGCTCGCCGCCCGCCAGGCGCTGATCGGATCGGGCATGACGCCGGACCGCTTCGCCGAAGTCGTCGCGATGGGCGCCACCAAGCCGGTCTATCCCGACCAGCCCAATCGTCCCGAGAACCGCCGTATCACCGTGGTGCTCAAGGCCGAGGCGTCGGCACTGCCGAGCGACTCGAGCTTCAAGTTCTGAGGCAGAGACCATGAAGAAGATCCTGTTTCTGCTCGGTGTTCTCCTCGCCGGTCTCGGCCTGGGCGGCGGCGCTGCCTATGCCACCGTGCTGATGCTCGGGCCCAAGGCACCCAAGGCCGCCGGCGCGCATGACGATGATGTCGAGCCGAGCTTTGTAGACGCCGGCAAGATCCTCGCGCCCCTGGTGTTCGCCGACGGCCGGCTGTCGGGATACGTCCAGTTCCAGATCCAGCTCGAAGTGCCCACCGACAAGGCCGAGTTCGTCACTGCGCGGATGCCGCTGCTGCTCCACGCGATCAACATGCGCACCTATCGCACCCCGATGGCCGCGGGTCCGGACGGGCTGATCCCCGACCTCGAGACCTTCCGCAAGGTCGTCATGCAGGCCGCGCCCGAAGCGTTCGGCGCCGGCGTGCTCAAGAAGGTCGCAGTGACGCAGGCCAATCCGGCATGATCCGGAGCGGAACTTTACGGAGACCACAACGCTACCCTCGTCATGCCTATACTGGGTGGCGAGGGGTTCGCTTCGACTACGAGGGACAGTCATGTACCTGACGCCGATCCAGACCACGGAAGCCGATCTGGCCGCCGATCGCGCGCCGCGCACCGTCACCACGCTGCTCGTCGGCAAGCTCCTGTGCCGCGGCACGGTCGAGCACCTCTGCCGCATCCGTAACATCTCGATGTCGGGCATGATGCTCGAAACCCACCACCCGCTCGGCTTCGGCAGCGGGGTGGCAGTCGAGCTGCGCAGCGGCGATCGGCTGGAGGGCAACGTCGTCTGGACCAGCGAAGGCCGCGCCGGCGTCGAGTTCGCCGCGGCGATCGACGTCGATCACATCCTCGCCCAGGTAAAGGCAGGCCCCGAAGGATTTTGCGGCCCCGCGCCGCGCGCACCGCGCTTCGACGTCGAATGCGCCGCGCGGATCAGCTGCTTTGGCCGCCATATCGACGTGACGCTCGAAAACGTCTCGCAGAGCGGCGCACGCATCCGCCTGCCCCGCCCCCCGCGCGAGGATACCGAGATCATCCTCTCGGTCCCCGGCCTCCCCTCGCGCCGCTGCACGACGCGCTGGTCAGCCGACGACAAGGCCGGCCTGATCTTCCTCGAGCCGATCTCGTACAACGATCTCGGCCCATGGCTAGAGCATTGCACGCTCGATAGCTGATTGGTCGGCAACGGATCAAAAGCCCTCTCCCGCTTGCGGGAGAGGGTTGGGTGAGGGTGTGTGCTGCGCTACGCAATACTGGTGCCGCGAATTCGCCCAACCAATCCCCATGCAAGGCGCCTTCGTCGCGAAGCGACGGATGTCGAACGCAAGTTCTGGTCGGCCGTGCGCAACCGGCGACTCAATGGTTGTAAGTTCCGTTTCCAGGCAAGCATCGGCCCTTACGTCGTAGATTTTCTCTGTGCGGAAAAACGACTGATCGTCGAACTCGACGGAGGTCAGCATACGCCGGATATCGATCGGCGACGCTCCGCGTTTCTGGAGAGCCGGGGCTATGTAATAAAACGCTTTTGGAACAATGAGCTGATCGAGAATCTCAATGGCGTTCTGCTCGCTGTTTCCGAACAGCTGACGGCGCTTCCCGGTGCACACGCTTCACCCTCACCCAACCCTCTCCCGCAAGCGGGAGAGGGCTAGAACGTAAAAAGGGCCCCGGCTTACACCGGGGCCCTCTGCGTTTTGAACGGAGGGACTCGCTACGTCGCGAAGCTCTTCACCAGCGACCCCGCCACCAGCGCCCAGCCGTCGACCAGCACGAAGAAGATGATCTTCATCGGCAGGGATATCGTCGGTGGCGGCAGCATCATCATACCCATCGCCATCAGCACCGCGGAGACCGCGAGATCGATGATCAGGAACGGCAGCAGCAGCAGGAAGCCGATCTCGAATGCGCGACGCAGTTCGGAGATCATGAAGGCCGGGGCCAGCGTGGTCAGCGGCGTCTCGGCGCGCGTCGCGATCTGCTTGTTCGCCAGGTCGGCGAACAGCTTGAGGTCGCTGTCGCGCACCTGGCTGAGCATGAACACGCGGAACGGCTCGGCAGTCCGCTTGAACGCGACCTCCTCGGTGATCTTGCCCTTGGTATAGGGATCGACGCCTTCGTTCCACGACTTCTCGAACGTCGGCGCCATCACGAAGAACGACAGGAACAGCGCAAGGCTGATGATCACCGGGTTGGGCGGCACGCCGGGCGCGCCGATGCCGGTGCGCAGCAGCGACAGCGCCACTACCATGCGAGTGAAGCTGGTGACCGTCATCAGCAGGCCGGGCGCGAGGCTGAGCACGGTCAGCATCAGCACCATCTGGATGGCCTTGGCCGAAAGCTGGCCGTCGCCGGCGCCACCGGCGCCGCCCAGGTTGATGGTCGTGCCGCCGGCCGCCTGCGCGTGCGCCGCCACCGGCAGCAGCACGAGCGCAGCGGCGGCCGCGATCAGGAATTTACGCATTGAGCGCCTCGCGCACCGCCGCACGGTTCCAACGCTTGGTATCGCGCGGACGGCGGGTGCGCTTGATGCGCGGTGCGGCGTTGGGCAGGTCGGCGACCGGCGCGGCGTCGGTCGCTTCGACCATGTCGCCGTCGTCGTCGTCGCCTTCGTCGCCGGCATTGACTTCGCCTTCGAGTTCGACCTCGGCTTCGTCGTCATTGGCGCCACGCACCGCGGCGATCTTGGCGCGCGAAAGATCGACGAGCTTGCCGAAGCCATTGGTGAAGCTGGCGAGATCGGCCTGGAAGTCGGCGACGGGCGCAGGCGCCTCGGCTGCTGCAACCGCCGGCGCGGGCGCGGCGATGCCGGTCTCCAGCGTTATATGGCCTTCCGGGCCCATCAGGATCAGATGTTCGCAACCGTCGCGGCGGATCAGCGCGATCGAGCGCTTGGCGTCGACTGCCAGCCGCTCGACCAGCTCGACGCGCTTGCGCCCGCCGCCCGAGACGCGACCGGGCAGCTTGATGTCGTACCGGCGGACCAGCCAGAGCGCACCGGCGAGCATGCCAAGCACCAGACCGAGCGCACCGAAGGTACGCATCATCGACAGGATATCCATCAGTGGCGCTGCTTCTTCACGAGTTCGGAGATTTCGAGCGACATCTGGTCGCCGTCGACGAGGATGCGGCCCTTGGCCACCAGCTCGCCGTTGACATAGACCAGGCTGGGATCGTCCTGGCCGCAATCGAGCGGGATCATTGCCCCGCGGCTCATCTTGAGCATCTGCCGGATCGGAACCTCGGCCGAGCCGAGGACGATCGACATGTCGATCATGATTTCGTCGAGTACGGACATTGGGCGTGTCACCTTTCTGAGTGACTTATAGGAAGCGTTTCCGCTCCCCCGGCGCCGGACCCGGCAAAAATTGCCTAGGTACGTTTTTTCCCTGTCCCGAACCCACCCCCGGCAAGAATTGCCTACAATGGAGGAAATGGCCGCACGGCCGATCTGGAGCTTCGTACCCATGGACTTGAAAGCATCGCTCGGCGTCTCGGCATCAGGGCTCCGCGCCCAGTCGCTGCGGATGCGCGTGATCGCAGAGAATCTGGCCAACCAGGACTCGGTTGCGCAGACCCCGGGCGGCGATCCCTATCGCCGCCGCGTCGCGAGCTTCAAGGCGGAGGTCGATCGCACGACCGGCGCCACCGAGGTCAAGGTCCAGTCGATCCAGAACGACAAGTCGGATTTCACGCGCGTCTACCAGCCGGGCCACCCGGCCGCGGACGGCGAAGGCTATGTGCTCAAGCCCAATGTCAACGGCCTCGTCGAGAGCGCCGACATGAAGGCCGCACAGCGCAGCTACGAAGCCAATCTCAATGCCATCGAAGCGGCGAAGAGCCTGACGATGCGCACCATCGACCTTCTCAAGTAAGGGAAAAATTGCATGTCAATCGGAGCACTTGATGCGACTTCTGCCTATGGCAAGGTCGCAGGGATCGGCAGCGCCCTCGGCACGCCCTCGGCCGGCAAGGCCGACGGCGCCGGCGGCTTCGGCTCGATGGTCGAGGATCTCGTCACCGGCACCGCGCAGCAGATGCGCGCCGCCGAGCATGCCTCGGCCATGCAGGTCGCCGGCAAGGGCGATCTGATCGACGTCGTCACGGCGATCGGCGCCGCGGAGACTGCACTCGACACGATGGTCGCCGTCCGCGACCGCGTCGTCAGCGCCTATACCGACATCATGCGGATGCAGATCTGAACGATGAGCCCGAGCCAGGTCATCCAGCTGGTCGAAGCGTCGCTGCTGCTCGTGCTCACCGTGGTGGGCCCGCTGCTGCTGACGTCGCTGATCGTCGGCACCGTCATCGGCCTGCTTCAGGCGCTGACGCAGATCCAGGAGACCACGCTCACCTTCGTTCCCAAGCTGCTCGCGATGGGCGTGGTGTTCCTGCTGATGCTACCGACCATGGGGCAGGCGCTGTCGGGCTTCATGTCCAAGATCAGTGACCTGATCATCACCGGATGATCCTGCCTGCCGATCTCGAATTTCAGGTCTCGGCCTTCTTCATCGTGTTCGCCCGCGTGGGCGCGGTGCTGATGCTGCTGCCGGTGTTCGGCGAGGATTCGATCCCGGGCCGCATCCGGCTGATGATCGCCTTTGCGATGTCGGCGGCGCTCTATGGCGCGCTCGGCGAGCCGGCGCGCGTCGCGCTGCAGGGCGGTGCGGTGCTGCCCGCGGTGCTGATCACCGAATTGATGACCGGCCTCGCCATGGGCATGATCGTCAAGATCCTGTTCTTCGCGATCTCGATGGCAGGCTCGATCGTCAGCATGCAGATCGGCCTTTCGTCGGCGGTGATCTTCGATCCCGCCCAGTCGAGCCAGGCGCCGCTGATCTCCAAATATGTCGGCATCGCCGCGGCCCTGGTGTGCATGGGCATGCAGGTCCATCACTTGTGGCTCGGCGCGATCATCAACAGCTATCACAGCTTCCCGATCGGCGGCCTGCCGCCGATGCAGGATTTCGCCCAGCTCGCGATCGCCACGGTCGGCCGCTCGATGACGCTCGGCATCAGTCTGGCCGCGCCGCTGATCGTCTACGGTATCGTCTTCAACGTCGCGCTGGGCCTGTCGGCGCGCATCGCCCCGGCGATCCAGGTCTTCTTCATCGCCCAGCCGCTCAACATCCTGCTCGGCCTCAGCATCTTCGCCGCCACCGTCGGCACCATGCTCACCGTTTTCGCCACCGCAATGGGTGACGCGATGCAGGGAGGCTGGTGATGTCGGGCGATACGGATCAGGAAGATAAAACAGAAGATCCCACAGACAAGAAGCTAGAGGACGCCCGCGAACGCGGCGAAGTGCCGATGGCCCCCGAGATGAAGCACGCCGCAATGTTCGTCGCGGCGCTGGTCGTTATGGGCGGTCTGGGCACCTACACGATGCAGACGATGGGATCGCTGTTCATCCGGCTATGGGGCAGCGCCGACGATTTCCGCATGGAGCCGGTCGGCGCGCAGGACTTTGCCACCGGGCTGATGGGCGCGATCGCCTCGACGCTTTTCCCGATCCTCGCCGCATTGTTCGGCTTCGCACTGCTCGGCGGGTTCCTGCAGGGCCGGCCGATGCTGTCGGCGAGCCGCATCAAGCCCAAATGGTCGAAGCTCAACCCGGTCAGCGGGTTCATGCGCACCTTCAGCAAGCAGTCGCTGGTCGAATTCGCCAAGACGCTGGCCAAGCTCTGCCTCGTCGTCGGCATCGGCGCGTGGATCGCCTGGCCGCATGCCTCGGGGATCGACAAGCTGGTCGGCGCCGATCTGGTGTCGATGGGCGCCGCGGCGAACGACATCGTCTATGCCATGCTCATGCCGATCACGATGCTGGTCGGCGCGCTCGCCCTGTTCGACTTCGTCTACCAGCGCTTCGCCTTCATGAAGAAGATGCGGATGACCAAGCAGGAGATCAAGGACGAGTATAAGCAGAGCGAAGGCGATCCCAAGATCAAGGGCAAGATCCGCCAGCTCCAGATGCAGCGCTCGCGCAGCCGCATGATGTCCAACGTTCCCAAGGCGAGCGTCGTCATCACCAACCCGACCCACTATGCCATCGCGCTCCAGTACGATCACGGCGCGATGAATGCGCCGGTGGTCGTCGCCAAGGGCGTCGATGCGCTCGCGCTGAAGATCCGCGAAGTCGCCGGCGAGCACGGCATCCCGATGGTCGAAAACCGTCCCCTCGCCCGCGCACTCTATGCCTCGGCCGAGATCGATCACCCGATACCGGTTGAGCACTATGCCGCCGTCGCAGAAGTGATCAGCTATGTGATGAAGATCGCCAAGACCAAGCGGTGATACCGCAGCGCGTCATTGATTTTCGCGCTTGCAGCAAGCGGTTTTAATCGTTTTCGTCGTCCAGCATCCGGACCTACCTCCCTGCAAATCTCATTGCAGGAAGGATTCGAGCCATGGACGCACCGACCACAGGCAGCCCGATCAACGATCCGCAGAAGCAGCCCGCGGCTCTGCGCAGGTTGCTCGGCCGCACCAATCGCGACTGGTGGCCCGAGCTGCTCAGCCTCGAGATTCTCACCCAGAACGGCGTGTCGCCGGATCCGCATGGCGAAGACTTCGCCTATCGCGAGGCATTCAAGGGTCTCGACTACCAGGCGCTCAAGGCGGACCTGACTGCGCTGATGACGGACAGCCAGCCCTGGTGGCCGGCCGATTACGGGCATTACGGCCCCTTCTTCATCCGCATGGCCTGGCACGCGGCGGGCACCTATCGCACCGGCGACGGCCGCGGCGGCTCCTCGTCGGGCGGGCAGCGCTTCGCTCCGCTCAATAGCTGGCCGGACAACGGCAATCTCGACAAGGCGCGTCGCCTGCTGTGGCCGATCAAGAAGAAGTACGGCGCGGCAATCAGCTGGGCCGACCTGTTTATCCTCACCGGCAATGTCGCGATCGAGTCGATGGGCGGCCCGGTGTTCGGCTTCAGCGGCGGGCGCGCCGACATCTTCGAGCCCGAAAAGGACATCTATTGGGGCACCGAAGAGGAATGGCTCGGCCAGACCCGCATCGATGACGAGGCGGGCATGGCGCTGGAAGAGCCACTCGCCGCGATCCAGCACGGCCTGATCTACGTCAATCCCGAGGGGCCGGGCGGCAAGCCCGACACCAGGGGCTCGGCACGCGACCTGCGCGCCACCTTCAGCCGCATGGCGATGAACGACGAGGAGACCGCCGCGCTCACCGCCGGCGGCCATACCTTCGGCAAGGCGCATGGCGCAGGCGATGCGTCGAAGGTCGGGCGCGAACCCGAAGCGGCCGACATCGCGCAGATGGGGCTCGGCTGGGCCTCGACGCACGAAAGCGGCATGGGCGACCATACGATCACGTCGGGAATCGAAGGCGCCTGGACCCCGACGCCGATCCAATGGGACATGAGCTATTTCGACATGCTGCTCGACCATGAATATGAGCTGGTGAAGAGCCCGGCGGGCGCGCAGCAATGGCAGCCGGTCGGCAATCCCGAAGAGACCCAGGCCCCGGCCGCGCATACGCCGGGCAAGAAGGTCGCGACGATGATGACCACCGCGGACAAGGCGTTCAAGGACGACCCGGAATACCGCAAGATCCTCGAGAAATTCCGCGCCGACCCCGCCTATTTCGCCGACGCCTTCGCCCGCGCCTGGTTCAAGCTGACTCACCGCGATATGGGGCCGAAGAGCAGGTACATCGGTCCCGAAGTGCCGCAGGAAGATCTGATCTGGCAGGATCCGATCCCCGCGGGCACGCCGCTGAGCGAGACCGATATCGCGACGCTTAAGGGCAAGATCGCCGGGTCCGGCCTCACCGTAGCGCAGCTGGTGAAAACCGCCTGGGCCTCGGCCTCGACCTTCCGCAATTCGGACAAGCGCGGTGGCGCCAACGGCGCGCGCATCCGCCTCGCCCCGCAAAAGGATTGGGAAGTCAATGAGCCGGCCGCGCTCGCCAAAGTGCTCGCCGTCTACGAGGACATCAAGGCAGGGTTCGGCGGCAATGTCAGCATCGCCGACCTGATCGTGCTCGGCGGCAATCTGGGCGTGGAGCAGGCGGCGAAGGCGGCCGGCCACGACCTGACCATTCCCTTCACGTCGGGCCGCGGCGACGCCACCGAGGAGTGGACCGACGCCGAGAGCTTCGACCCGCTCGAACCCAAGGCCGACGGCTTCCGCAACTATCTCTCGGTCAAGTTCAACGTCCCCACCGAGGAACTGCTGGTCGATCGCGCCCAGCTGCTCAGTCTGTCGGCGCCAGAGATGACGGTGCTGGTCGGCGGGCTCCGCGTGCTCGGCGCCAACCATCCAAAGGCCGAGAAGCACGGCGTCCTCACCGACCGGCCGGGCCAGCTTACCAACGATTTCTTCGTCAACCTGCTCGACATGGATACGGCGTGGAAGCAAGTCGATGATAGCGGCGACGAGGAATTCGTCGGCAGCGATCGCGCATCGGGCGAGCGGAAATGGACCGCGTCGCGCACCGACCTGGTTTTCGGCTCCAATTCGCAGCTGCGCGCGGTCTCGGAAGTCTACGCTTCGGACGATGCCGGCGAAAAGTTCGTGCAGGACTTCGTCAGCGCGTGGGCCAAGGTGATGAACGCCGATCGCTTCGACCTGGCGAAATAGGCGCTACCCAAATTCCTCCCTCGCTCCGCAGGAGCGGGGGAGGTGGCGCGCAGCGCGACGGAGGTAGCTTTGGCCGCAACGACGTGCTTGTACCAAGCCCCTTCCCTGCCCTGCGCACAGCGGGCGCGCATTTGCGAAGGTCACACCAGGGTCACACCATCGCGCATGTTCCAGCGGCGGCGTTACGATGCGGAAAATCTCAAAGGTTGAGCCGACGCGGTTTGCGTCCTGGTCGGGATCGGCGCTGTCAAAGAGCTAAGGGCCAAGTACCCCGTCTCAGCAGGCGAAATCCTACATTTCAAGCGGTTTGCAAAGTCCTCCCACTGATGGGGTGAGCTCTCCACGAGCGACGCAGGCTGGGCCGAGGTCACCCTCACCCTCCCTTCGGCAGCCCCTCCCTCCCATCAAGGGAGAGGGTTGTTCTCGAATCTCAACGCCTTAGCTCAAGATCTAATTGAGTATGGACCCTAAGGCGAGCAGTCTGACTCTAGCTCGCGCAAAGGTAGCGAGCGTTACGCCTGCACATCCACCTTGGCGAGTTCGACGCGGACGCGCAGCTCGATTTCGGAGAGGATCGACTGCAGCACCGGATCGTCCGACGCCTCGATATTCTCCGACCATTCGACGATTTCCTGCAGCCGCTCAACGCTCGGCGTGCCAGCCGCCAGCTCCTTGTGGAGCTTGTCGAGCGCATCGACGCCGCGTTCGGCATCGATAGCCTGCTTGCGCCGCCGCTCTATCGCGGGATCGGCCGCGGCGAGCGTGACCAGCATCGCGACGCTGGGAACCGGCTGATTCGCAGCCGAGCCCTGCACCGGCACCGGCATCTGCCGCGCGGCGATCTCTTCTTCGGCCACCGGAAACCCGGGCGCGGCCTTGGGCAGCGCCGCCAGCAGGCTGCGCGCCATCAGCGGCGTCAGGTTGTCGATACGCACGAAATCAGGTCCTCGCGGCCCGCATTGGGCTTAACTCCTCTATAAGAAAGTTACCGAGGGTTTTCCACTTTCGTAGAGGGTTTATGCAGCGCATCGTCGCCTGGTTCCTGCTTCCGCTTCTGGCACTTAGCGCCAGTACGCATGCATCCGCCCAGACGCGGATCAAAGACATCGTCGATGTCGAGAATGTCCGTGAGAACCAGCTGGTGGGGTATGGCCTGGTGGTCGGCCTCGCCGGCACCGGCGATCGCATGCGCAATGCGCCTTTCACCGAGGAATCGATGCAGGCGATGCTCGAGCGCATGGGCGTCAACATCCGCGGCACCAACATGCGCACGCAGAACGTCGCCGCCGTGTCGATCACCGCGACGATGCCGCCGTTCGCCCGTTCGGGCTCGCGCATCGACGTTCAGGTCGCCGCGCTCGGCGACGCTTCCAGTCTTCAGGGCGGCACGCTGATCGCGTCTTCGCTGCGCGCGCTCGACGGCGAGATCTACGCCGTCGCGCAGGGCAATGTCGCCGTCTCCGGCTTCAAGGGCCAGGGCGCCGCCGCCAGCGTCAGCCGCGGCGTGACCACGTCCGCACGAATCGCCAGCGGCGCGATCGTCGAACGCGAAGTACCCTATCAGCTGCGCTCGGCCACCAGCCTCAAGCTCGCGCTCAAGAATCCCGACTTCGCCACGGCGGACCGGATCGCCCGCGCGATCAACGCCAAATATGCGGGCAGCGCCGTCGTGCTCGATCCGTCGACCGTCGAAGTCGCGCCCCAGGCCAGCTTCCAGGGCAATGTCATCGATCTCGTCACGCGCATCGGCGAACTCGACATCAAGGTCGATCAGGTCGCCAAGGTCGTGATCAACGAAGCTTCGGGCACCGTGGTGATGAACGCCGATGTGCGGATCACGCCGGTGGCGATCGCCCAGGGCGGCCTGACCATCACCGTGTCGGAGCGCCCGCAGGTCTCGCAGCCCGCCCCGCTCTCGAACGGCCAGACCACCGTGGTGCCGCGCACCGACGTGCAGGTCGACGACGGCAACGGCGCGAGCCTTGCCTTGGTCAGCGGCGCATCGCTCCAGTCGCTGGTCAGCGGGCTCAACACGCTCGGCGTGTCCCCGCGCGATCTGATCACCATTCTCCAGGCCGTGAAGAGCGCAGGTGCGCTCCAGGCCGAGATCGAGGTCCAGTAATGAACGAACTCACTGCCACCTCCGCCACGTCGGCGGCCACGCCGGTCCGCAAGGTCGACGTCAAGAACGCCCAGACCGCCAAGGATTTCGAGGCGATGTTCCTCGGCCAGATGACCAAGATGATGCTCGAAAGCGTCGAAAAGGGCGAGATCAATGGGGGCGCCGGCGAAGAGATGTTCAAGGGCATACTGGCCGAGAAGCTCGGCACCGAAATGGCCAACCGCGGCGGCGTCGGCCTCGCGCCGATGGTGCTCGATTCGATCCTCAAGCTCCAGCAGGGACAATAATGACCGCACATCTGATCGACGCGATGGTTTCTCTGACGGCGCTTATGGAAGAGGAAAGCGAGAAGCTGGCGCGCAAGGCGTTCGTGCCCGAACTGGGTGAGATCGCCAACGCCAAGCTCCGCCTCACCGGCCGCATCGAAGCCGATTTCGCCCGCCTGAAGCGCGAGCATGCCGATTGGGCCGAGCAGCTCGACGAGGAGAACCGCATCCTGCTGTCGGACGCCAGCCGTAACCTGCGCGACGCATCGGCAGTCAACCAGCAGATCCTGTCCCGCCAGATCGAGCTGTCGGTCGAGATGATGGGCGCGATCGCCGCCGAGGCGCAGCGCCTCACCGGCACGCGCAGCACCACCTATGGCGCATGCGGCGGACTGGGCGGCATGGACGCCCCTGCCCCGATCTCGATCAACGCCAAGCTCTGACGCTGCCCGGCCGAGCGGGCGGACGGACGCTGCGGCGTCCGCCGGCAACTCGATCGCGCCACCGCCCCGGACGGCTTAAGCTGCTTGATGTTAAGAACAAAAGTCAGGATGTGTTAGGAACTTACACCGAACTGGGCTAAGGTCGTTTCATCACCGATCTTATAAGCGTATCGGTGGCTGAGAGACTCGCGTGTGCTCCCGCCTGCCGGAGCACACAATGGCGATTCAAGAGCATCCGTTGCACCCGTTGGTGCATAAGTTACAGTTCTGGGCGCCGTTGAGCGAGGCGGACGGCGATGCCCTGCTTCAGCTCCCCTGCACGATTCGGCGCCTGAAAGCGGGCCATCATATCGTCTGGGAAGGCGATATACCGCAGCATAGCTGCCTCCTGATCCGCGGCTATGCCTATCGGCACAAGATCGTGCGGGAGGGAAAAAAGCAGATTTTCTCGCTCCACATGGACGGCGACCTGATCGATCTTCAGAACTCGCTGCTCGGCCGTGCCGATCACAATGTCGAGACGCTCACCGACTGCGAAGTGGCGCTGATACCCGTGGAGGCGATCCGCAAGATCGCGTTCGACCGTCCAGCCATAGGCATGGCGATGTGGTACGAGACGCTGGTCGAGGGATCGGTCTTCCGCGAGTGGATTGCCAATATCGGCCGGCGAACCGCCCATGCCCGTATCGCGCACCTGATCTGCGAATTCGCGACGCGATTAAAAGCGGCCAAGCTCGGCACTCCGGACGGCTTTACCGTTCCGATGAGCCAAGAGTGGATCTCCGACGCAGTGAGCCTGACGTCGGTGCACGTCAATCGCGTGCTCCAGACGCTTCAGGCGGAGGGACTGATTCATCGATCACGGCGCTGGATCGAAATTCGCGACTGGGACGGCCTGACTCAGGCCGGCGACTTCAATCCGGCTTATCTCCATCTGGATCAGGTGCATCCCGCCGCACTGTGACATGCAGCGCGATGCGTTCGATCAGTGCAATCAGCACAGTCTCGACCGGGGCCGGTTTTAGAATAGTAGGTAACCCGGATGCGATTTCGCCAGTTCGGCGGGCAGCCCGGTGCCGGTATAAACGACGAACGGCGTCCCCTTTCAAGGAGGTGGATCGCCAGCGGCGTGACGTCCCGAGGGGCTATGCTCGAAGAGCCGATTACGGGTACGAAATTCTATCCTAGATCAACTTTTTAGAAGCTAATTTTGGGATCCAGCATACGCGCCGTTATCAGCCGCGGCCGCCCACGGCAGTCTTCAGCATCGACATCTGCTTGCGGTACAGGCTGGTCATCGCAGTGAAGTCGGCCTGGATCTCGCCCATCTTGAGCAGCTGGTCTTCGAGCGTGACGTTGTTGCCGTCGGGCTTGGTCTCGGTGATGTCCCTGTCGAGGACCACGCCGGCACCGAGCGGCTGGATTGCGCCGAGGCTCTTCATCCGGTCGGTCAGCTGGACACGGGGCGCGGCGACCATGCCGCTGCCGCCGACCAGTGCCGCAAAGCTCGGCTCGGAGACTTCGCGCGCCTTGTAGCCCGGCGTCTCGCTGTTCGCGATGTTGGTCGCGACGGTGCGCTGGCGCTCGGAAAGGTTCTGCATCCGGTCGCGGATGCCGGCGAGGATCGGGGGCGTGTTCATGACGATCAGAATCCCAGCGTCGCGGACGCGCCCGAGTTGAGTCGAGTCAGCGCCGCCTGATAATTGGCGAGCTGCGCGCTTTCGCGCGCGGTGGATTGGGTGCCGGTGACGGTGTTCTTGACGCCGTCGACGATCTTGGCCTTGCCCTCATCCCAATATAGCGAGCGATAGGCGGTCTGCGTCATCGAGATCGCTTCTTCGACCTTTTTCATCGCGACCTTGGCGTTGTCGAGCGTGGCGAGGCTCAGCGCCTCGGTAAGGTCCATCCCGTAATTGCCGCCCGGACGCACCTTGGAGGCGCTGCTGGACAGCGTCGCCTGGGTCGCGATCCGCTGCGGCTCGATGCCCAGCTTGGCCAGCGCATCGGTATCGGCGCCGCCGGGGATGAGCTCCATCTCGTGCCCGGGCTTCATCGTGACGCGCAGCTGCTGGACGCCGTCGACCACGGTCGCGGTCACGGTGCCCTTCGATGCGCCGATCATGCCCTGCATCCGCGCGGCGATCGTCTTGAGCGTGTCCCCCGCCTCGATGCTGACCTTGCGGATCGCGCCGCTGTCGGCCTTGATCGAGAAGAAGTCGCCGGCGCGCAGCGTCGTCTGGGTGGTCACCTTTTCCGAGACCGCCGGGTTGATCGTGCCGCGGCCGAAGCCGAGCGCCGAGATCGAGTTCGCGCCGCCGGTGTCCGCGGCGATGCGGACGGGCTCGGTACGCAGCAGCGCCTGGCCGAACTGGCTGGTATTCTCGATCGCGCCGGTGGCGGCGTCGATCCGCGCGACGAAGCCGTCGGTCGGCCCGCGACGCGGCGCGGCGAGATCGCCGGTGGTACGGCCGCCGGCATAGAGTTCGTCGCCCATGAAGGCGATGCTATCGACCTGGTCGTCGGCGGCCGAGCCGAGATAGGTCACGCTCGCGCTGCCCAGCGCGGAATCGATCCGCGCGACGAAGCCGTCGCGGCCGCCGCTCTGCGCATTGACCTGACTGCCGGTGACTGCCGCGCTGGTAGCGCCGCCCACGGCGATGCTGCCGTCCGCGGCCACTGCGATCGCGCGGACATCGGCGGTGCCCAGGTCGATGCTGCCCAGATCGGTCGACAGCGACGACGCGCTCATCTTGCGAACCGATGCATTGCCATCCTGATTGACCACGGCCAGCAGATTGCCGTCCTTGTCCATCGCCAGCGCATTGATCGAATCATATCCCGCGCCGGCGATCGTGCGCCGCTCGGCGAGCTTGCCGGTGGCGTCGATGCGCGCGACGAAGGCATCGCCATTGCCGCTCGCGGTACGTCCGCCGACATAGACCGAGCCATCGGCGCCGACCGTCACGGCCTTCGCCGCATCGGTGCCGGCCGAGCGGACCACGGTGGAGAATTTCTCGTCACCGTTCGCGGCATATTTGGCGACGACCATGTCGCCGTCCGCCGAGGTCACGCCGTTGAAGCTGCCAGTGACGGTGCCCGCCACGACGATGCTGCCGTCCGCGCCGATCGACACCGCAGCGCCGGTCGAGGAACCGCTGGCGCCCAGGCTGCGCTGCCATACGACCTTGCCCGCCCCGTCCATCTTGGTCAGGAACAGGTTGTTGTCGCCGTCGGACTTGTTGGCGCCCAGATCGCCCGAAGTGGTGCCGACGACATAGCTGTTGCCCTGCGCGTCGGTGACGACGGCGGCGGCATCGGTGCTGGCGTAGACGTTGCTGGTCTTGGTGGTGTTGGTCTTGATCTTGCCGTCCATGTCGGTGGACGTGGTGGTGACCGTAGTGGTCTTGCCCGCCAGCGTGTTCTGCGCGGTGCCGTCGCGGTCCAGCGCGGCGATCGTTCCCATCGACACGCGGGTATTGCTGCCCTCCGGATCGTTGAAGCGGAACACTTGGGTCGCGGTGGGCGCGTCGAGCGCGGTCTGGCCGCTGGCGACGACCAGCGAATCCTTCGCGCCGACCTGGTCGAGCGAAACCTGTTCCATGCCGTCGGGCGTCTCGAGCTTCATCGCCCATTTGCCGCCGCTGTAGGACGGCTCGAAACGCGCGGACCAGCGCGTGACCGGTTCGCCCTTGGCGTCGAGCTGCGGCGTCCCGTCGGATTTGTAGATTACAGTCGAGCTGATCGCGCTGTTGAGCTGCGACGTCACCGAATCGAGCGTCGGCGGCTGGGGGCCCTGCGAAAGATCGACGGTGAAGGTCTCGGTCAGCGTCCCGCGGTTAAGCTTGATGCTGAACTGCTCTTGCCCAGTCAGATTGGGGATCGGATCGGTGCGCTTGGAAACCAGCGGCTTGCCGCCGACTTCATAGGCGGCGCTCGCGCCGAGCTTGCTCGACTGGGCAGTCGAGCTCGGCTTGCCGAAGGAAAGGTTGACCTTGTCCGACGGTGCGGTGGTCAGATAGCCCTGCAGGTCGGTCAGCCCTTTGGCGAAGGCCTTCTCATACTGCGCGCGCTGTGCGCTGGTCGCAGTCTTGACGGTAGCCGCCTCGGCCAGCAGCCGCAGCTTCTCGAGCGCCTTGTAGGCAGTGAAGCTGGTCTTGATGTCGTCGGGCAGGATCGCGGTGCTGCTGCTCGTCTTGTCTACGATCGTCTTCGACGCCAGGATCGATGCGATCTGCGACGAGATAGACGTGTTTCCGGCCGGCTCCTTCCAGGGCGGCGTCGTCTCGGGAAGCGTGAACTGGGCCTTTGCGATACGCACGGCCTTGCTGTCGAACGCGATGGTGCTCGTCGCCAGCGAGAAGACCGAGGAGTCTCCCGTCAACAAGCTTAACCCCATCAGACTTCCGGAAAAATTAACTGACATAGCGACCGCACCTATCCCCCATGCTCCTATAATAGACGGGAGAGCGCACCTTCCGTGCGCTTACGTGCATTTTTCTGTGAGGGGTCCAGAATGAGCCTGATGGCGCCGATTGCCGAGCCGGTCGAACTCAAGCGCTACAGCGGTCCGCAGCGTGCAGCTGCGCTGATGCTGGCGCTGGGCAAGCAGCACGGCGCTCCGATCTGGGAGCAGCTGACCACCGACGAGATCAAGGAGCTTTCCTCGACGATCGCCGGTCTCGGCCGCATTCCGTCGCAGGTCGTCGAGCATCTGCTTGTCCAGTTCACCGGCGAGATCGCCAGCATGGCGTCGATGCACGGCAGCTACGAGACCACCGAGCGCCTGCTCGCCGGCATCCTGCCGAACGAGAAGGTGAAGGAGATCATGGAGGACATCCGTGGTCCTTCGGGCCGCACGATGTGGGACAAGCTGTCCAACGTTAGCGAGTCCGTCCTCGCCGGCGCGCTCAAGCACGAATATCCGCAGACCGTCGCGGTCATCCTGTCGAAGCTGCGCCCCGATCACGCCGCGCGCGTCATCGCCGAGCTGCCGCGCGAATTCTCGGTCGATGTCGTCATGCGCATGCTGCGCATGGAAACTGTCCAGAAGGACGTGATCAACCAGGTCGAAGCGACGCTCAAGAGCGAGTTCATGACCAATCTCTCGCGTTCGCAGAAGCGCGATCCGCACGAGGCGATGGCCGAGCTGTTCAACTCGCTCGACCGTTCGACCGAGGAAGCGATGCTCACCGCGCTCGACAACAAGGCGCCCGACAGCGCCGAGCGTATCCGCGCGCTGATGTTCACCTTCGAGGATCTGTCGAACCTGCTGCCGGCGGCCATTTCGGTCATCGTCCGCAACGCCGACAAACGCGAGATGGCGCTGGCGCTAAAGGGCGCCCCGGATCAGCTCAAGCAGATGTTCTTCGGTGCGATGACCGAGCGCGCAGCCAAGCTGATGCGCGAGGACATGGCGGCAATGGGTCCGATCCGCGCACGCGATTGCGAAGAGGCCCAGTCGGCACTCGTCCGCCTCGCCAAGAGCCTTGCCGATCGCGGCGAGATCCTGCTTGTCGATCCCAAGTCCGACGATGCGATGATCATCTGATATGACCATGGCCTTCCAGACCGTCGAGCGTTTCGCTTTCGACCGCATCTTCTCGACTCCGGCGAGCGAGAGCGCGACCATCCCGAGCGGCGACATGCTGCTCGAGATTTCCGCACTTCGCGCCGAACTCGCGCTGCTTCGCTCGGATATCGACGCACAGGTCAATCTCGCCCGCGCCGAAGCGTTCGAGGCCGGGCTCGCCCAGGCCCGCGCCGAGCGCGACGTCGCGCTGCTGAGCGCAGTCGATGCGCTGCACGCAGGAATCGAGGCGCTTGATGATCGCTTTGAAGACGTATCCAAGCGCGTGACCGGCGAAGCTGCCGAAATCGCCCTCGCCGCCGCCGACATGATCGCCGGCCGCGCGATCGAGGCAGTGCCCGCCGAGACAATCGACGCGGCAATCGGCCGCGCGCTTAGCCAGGTCGCCCGCGGCACCGAGCTCGAAATCCGCGTTCATCCCGATCTGATCGAGGCGATCGAAGGCCGTATCGCCGATCGTCAGGCAAAGGACCGCCGCAAGCTCAACCTCACCGTGATCGGCGACGTGACGATTGCGATCGGCGACGCGCTGATCGGCTGGGAACAAGGCGGCCTCGCCCTCGACGCCACCGCCCGACGCCAGGCAGTGATGGAAGAGCTCGAAACCCTGTTGCCGAGCCCCGCTGGCGCGAACTGAGTAATCCTGGAGGAGCCGCGCCGCAGGCGCGGTCTCCGCATGCTGACAGGGACAACGCCGCAATGCGGCGCCCCTCCACCACGCCCTGCGGGCGCGGTCCCCTCCTCGAGCCAGCTCGGGGAGGATTTTTCGTACCTGAGCGCACCTCCGCAAACGCCACTAGGCAAAAAATTCCCACCCGGCACAAACTGCCGCCCGCCACCCCTCTATAATTCAATTATGGAGGCATTTCCGCCTCCGCAGGTCGACACCACGGGGCGGCATTGGAAGCGATCAAGAAATTTGCCGGGCAGCTTGGCCCAAAGCGGCTGATGCTGATGGGCGGAGTGGCGTTCGCGCTTCTCGCCGCGCTCGCGTTCGTCGCGACGCGCGGTTCCGATCCGCAGATGGGGTTCCTCTATACGGATCTCGATCCGGCGGCCGCGGCGACGATCACCGAGAAGCTCAAGGCGCAGAACGTCGAGTATAAGCTCTCGGCCGACGGCAGCTCGGTGATGGCCCCGCAGGACAAGCTGGCCGAGCTCCGCATGAGCCTCGCCGGCGAGAAACTCGGCGGCAAGATCGGCTATGAAGTGCTCGACGAGGAGCAGCCCTTCGGCGTCTCCGCCAGCCGCGCCAAGATGAACGAGACACGCGCCGTCGAAGGCGAGCTCTCCAAGTCGATCCAGACCATTCAGAACGTCAGCGCCGCACGCGTCCATATCGTGATGCCCGAACGCGCGATGTTCGCCGCCGAGAGCCGCAAGGCCACCGCCGCGGTGACCGTCAAGACCAAGGGGCGCCTCTCGTCCGAGATGATCGCCTCGATCCGCTACCTCGTCTCCTCCTCGGTTCCGGAGCTCTCGCCTGAATCCGTCTCAGTCGTCGACCAGACCGGCGCCCTGCTCGCCCGTGCCGGCGAAGCCGGTTCGGCCGGCGGCGCCGACGCCGATGAACGCCAGCAGGCCGTTGAGGCAAAGCTGCGCGAGGAAGTCGAATCGCTGCTCGAGCCGATCGTCGGCCAAGGCAAGGTCCGCGCCGAGGTTTCCGCGCAGATCGACCGCGACCAGACCCGCGAGGAATCGAACGTGTTCGATCCCGACAAGCAGGTCATCTCGCGCCAGGTCAGCGTCGAGAATGGCGAGCAGAACAGCGAGCAGGACTCCGGTCCGCAGACCGCGACCGTCGCCAACCAGATGCCCGATGCGCAGGCACAGGCCCCGGGCGCCCCGGGCGCCGGCAAGCAGTCGCGCAGCAACCAGAATTCCGAAGACACCACCTACGACAACAGCTCGACCAAGACGGTCACGCTGCGCGGTCCCGGCAAGGTCACCCGCCTCACCGTCGCGGTGATGGTCGATGGCGGCGAAAAGGGCCTGCCCCAGCCGCAGATGCAGCGCCTCCAGCGCCTAGTCGAGAACGCCGTCGGCCTCGATGCCGAGCGTGGCGACAGCGTTGTGGTCGAGAGCATGCGCTTCGCCAACGACGACAGCCTGGCGGACAAGGAATCGGGCATCTTTTCGACGCTGCCGATGGACCGGATCTGGGGCTTGCTGCAGATCGTCATCATCGGCGTGGTCGGCCTGATCGCCCTGCGCATGATCAAGCCCAAGATCGCGCCGCAGTCCGAAATGCCCGCACTCCCAGGCCCGGCCGGCGAAATCCCGATCACCGGCCAGTCGCCCGAGATGCTCGCCCTCGCCGAACGCGCCGCCGACGGCGACGAAGAAGCGATGAAGCAGCTCGAATCGATGAACGCCGACCAGCCTCTGCTCGATCAGGAGATCGCGCTCGCCCAGGTCGACGGCCGCATCAAGCTCTCCGCCCTCAAGCGCATTGGCGATGCGATCCATGCGAGCCCGCCCGAAGCGGCCTCCGTGATCCGCCAATGGATGAACACGTAAGGATATGACGATGAACATCGAACCCCACGACATCATCCCCGCCGACGCCAACGACGCAAGCGGCCCCGTGTTCGAAGACTTCGAACCCTTCCCCGGCACCGAGCAGGCGCCGATTGGCTCGGAAGGCCTCGAGGCCGTCCACGACGTGCCGGTCAAGGTCCAGGCAGTTCTCGGCCGGGCGCGCATGCCCGTCGGTGAGTTGCTCCATCTGACCTCGGGCACGGTGGTCGAGCTCGACCGCCGCGTCGGCGAGCCGGTCGACATCTTCGTCAACGATCGCCTGATCGCCCGCGGCGAAGTCGTGCTGATCGATAACGCACTGGGCGTGACCCTCACCGAAATCGTTCGTCAGGACCGTTGATGCCGAATACCATCCGAATGATCCTGGTCGGTGCGCCTGGCGGCGAATTCCGCCGCGCGGCCGAACTGGCCCGCGACGCCGGCGCCGCCGTGTCGATGGCCGACACGCCGGAACAGGCGCTCGATCTGCTCCGCGAAGGCGGCGGCGACATGGTGATGATCGATGTCGACGCCGACATCGCCGGCTTCATGGCCAGCCTGCGCGCCGAACGCTTCACCATTCCCGTGCTCGCCTGCGGCATCCAGGCTTCGGCCGAGCGCGCCGTCGCTGCGATCCGTGCCGGCGCCCGTGACTATGTTCCCCTACCCCCGCAGCGCGAGCTGATCGCCGCGGCGATCGCGTCGGTGATCGAGCACAAGGCACCGGTTCGCATTGGCGACCATCCGGCCCTCGCCCGCGCGCTGTCGCTGGCGACCGCCGTCGCGCCGACCGCTGCGCCCGTCCTCGTCACCGGCGAGACCGGCAGCGGCAAGGAAGTCATGGCCCGCGCGATCCACGAGGCCTCGGGCCGCGCGAATCCGCTCCACGTCGTCGAATGCGCCGGCGTCGGCGCAGACGTGCTCGAATCCGAGCTGTTCGGACACGAAGCCGGCGCGTTCCCCGGCGCCGTCGCCCGCCGCATCGGCCGGCTCGAAAAGGCCGGACAAGGCACGATCTTCCTGCGCGAAGTCGGCAAGCTCGCGCCTGCCACCCAGGCGCGGCTGTTCGAAGCCCTTCAGCAGCAGCGCTTCTACCGTATCGGTGGCGAAGAAATCGTGCCGTTCCACGCGCGGCTGATCGCATCGACCAGCATGGACCTCGAAGCTGCAGTCAACGCCGGAAGCTTTCGCGCCGACCTGCTCATCCGCCTCGGCCTCGTCCGCGTCGAAGTGCCGCCGCTCCGCGCGCGCGGGGGTGACCTGGCGCAGCTCGCCCAGCATTTCGCTGCGCAGCTAGCCATCTCCGATGGCGTTCCCGCGCGCCCGTTCAGCGAAGCCGCGCTGGTGCTGGTCTCGCGCTATGCATGGCCGGGCAATATCCGCGAGCTGGAGGATTGCATCCACCGCGCGGTTCTGCTCGCGCAGGGCCCGGCGATCGAGCCGGACGACCTCGTCCGCTCGGACGGCACGCGCCTGCTCGATCTCGAGCTCGCCGAGCCCGGCGGCCTGCAGATCGAGAGTCTGGTCGGCCGCACCGTCGAGGAAGTCGAGCGCGAGCTGATCCTCCAGACGCTGACGCGCTGCCACGGCAACCGCACCTCGGCGTCGAGCATCCTCGGCATCTCGGTCCGGACGATGCGCAACAAGCTGCGCACCTTCATCGAAGCCGGCATCGCGGTCGCCCCCGCGCCGTAGTTTCCCGAGATTTACCAAAATCCTCCCGACCGACAGGGAGGCGCCGTCATCAGGTTACAGGGACCGATAGATGCCCCCCGCTGTCATGAACATCTTGAACCGCATCGGCATGAGCCGCGATCTCGCGCTCGCGGGCGCCGTCGTCGCGATCATCGGCATGCTGATCCTGCCGATGCCGGGCTGGCTGCTCGATCTCGGCCTCGCGCTGTCGATCACGATCGCCGTGATGATCCTGATGACCTCGCTGTTCATCGAGAAGCCGCTCGAACTCAGCGCCTTCCCGACGATCCTGCTGATCGCAACGATGTTCCGGCTCGGCCTCAACCTCGCCTCGACCCGGCTGATTCTCACCCACGGCCATGAAGGCCACGGCGCCGCCGGCGGCGTCATCGGCGCGTTCGGCGAGTTCCTGATGGGTGGCGAGGTCATCATCGGCCTCACCATCTTCATGATCCTCATCGTCATCAACTTCGTGGTGATCACCAAGGGCGCCGGCCGCATTGCCGAAGTCGCCGCGCGCTTCAGCCTCGATTCGATGCCCGGCAAGCAGATGGCGATCGACGCCGATCTCTCCGCAGGCATGATCGACGAGAACCAGGCCAAGGAGCGCCGCGCCGAAGTGGAAGCCGAAAGCGGCTTCTACGGCGCGATGGACGGTGCCTCGAAGTTCGTGAAGGGCGACGCGGTCGCCGCGCTGCTAATTACTGCAGTCAACATCGTCGTCGGCCTGACAATAGGCGTCGTCTCGCACGGCGTGCCGGTCGGCGAGGCGTTCCACACCTATACCGTGCTCACCGTCGGCGAAGGTCTGGTCAGCCAGATCCCCGCGCTGATCATCTCGATCGCCGCGGGCCTGCTCGTCTCGAAGGGCGGCATCAAGGGCAAGACCGGTAGCACGCTGGGCGATCAGCTCGGCCGCTACCCCAAGGCGTTCGGCATGGTGTCGTTCCTGATGGGCGCGCTGGCACTGATGCCGGGCCTGCCCTTCATCCCGTTCGCGATGTTCTCGGGCGCCGCCGGCTATGCCGCGTGGAAGATGAGCAAGAATGCCCAGGCCCGGGCCGCGCTGGAACTCGCCGTCGAGGCACAGCAGCAGGCACAGGCCGCCGTGGTCGAGCAGCCCATCTCGCAGACGCTTGCGCTCGACGCCGTCCGTATCGAGATCGGCTATGCCCTCCTGCCGATGATCAACGACGAGCAGCGCGAGCCGCGCCTCGACGATCAGGTCCGCGCGCTGCGCCGCCAGATGGCGACCGATTTCGGCTTCGTCCTCCCCTCGGTCCGCATCATCGACAATATGGGCCTCAAGCCCAACGAATACGTCATCACGATCAAGGAGACCGAAGCGGCGCGCGGCGAGATCAAGCTCGAAAAGCTGCTGCTGATCAATCCGGGCGGTGGCCCCGTCGGCCTGCCGGGCGAGAACACCAAGGAGCCGGTGTTCGGCCTCCCCGCGCTGTGGATCGATCGCGAGCTGCGCGACGAAGCCGGCTTCCGCGGGCTGACCGTCGTCGATTGCGGCACCATCATCACCACGCATTTGACCGAGCTGGTCAAGGACAACATCGCCGACCTGCTCTCGTACACCGAGACGCAGAAGCTGCTGACCGAGGTCCACAAGGACTCCGAGAAGCTCGTCGCCGATATCGTCCCGAGCAAGGTTTCGATCTCGAGCGTCCAGCGCATCCTGCAGAACCTGCTGTCGGAAGGCATCTCGATCCGCGACATCCCGACGATCCTCGAAGGCATCGCCGAGGCCGCGCCACTGACTGCCAATCTCACGCAGATCACCGAGCATGTCCGTGGCCGCCTCGCCCGCCAGATCAGCGCCTCGCAGGTGCGTGGCGAAGCGATCCCGGTGGTCACGCTGTCGGCCGAATGGGACCAGGCTTTCGCGGAGTCGATCCTCGGCCAGGGCGATGATCGCCAACTGGCCATGGCCCCGTCTTCGCTGCAGAAGTTCATCCTGTCGGTACGCGAAACCTATGACCGGCTGGCGCAGGACGGCGAGATCCCCTGCCTGCTGTGCAGCCCGTCGATCCGCCCGTTCGTCCGCTCGATCATCGAGCGCGTCCGCCCCGCGACGGTGGTGCTCTCGCAGAACGAAATCCACGCCCGCGCCCGCATTCGTGCACTCGGCACGATCGGCTGAGACCGTTCACTACGCAAATCTCCTATAATGAAGAAGCGGTCCTAGAGGCCGGGCAAGAGGCGACCGGATGCAGATCAACCCCTTCGGCTTTCCGCTAGGCGCGGGCACGCAGCCCGCACCGGGATTCGGTGCCGCCGAGCTCGGCTTTGCCGAGGCGCTTGGCGTCGCCATCGAAGGCGGGGCGCAACCGGTGCGCCTCGTGGCATCGCCCACGCCGCCCCAGACGCTCAATCCCAAGCTGCAGGCATTGCTCGCGCAGACTCAGCTCGCCGCGCAACCCGCGCCGGAGATCGCCACGCTGCCGGGCTTCCAGCAGACGACTTCGCTCTCGCAGTTGATGGCCACTGCCGCCAAGTTGCCGACTGCCGACGCCATGCCGGTGGCCGAACCCATTCTGCCTGCCGGGCAGCCTGCAACGACGCCAGTCGTGGGCACCACCGCGCTGGCCGTAGCCGCACAGCCGGACGGCAAGGCCGTGCCGACGACGATTCCGGCCGAGCCCCGTGCGACTTCTTCGCAGCCCGCTACCCCTGCCCCGCAGCCGGCGACGGTTGCCGCGCAGGCCGTGCCCGAACCCGAACCCGAACCCCAGCCGGAAACGACGCAGTCTGTCGAGGGTGTCCCGGCAAAACCGCAAAAGGGCCCGCGCGCCGGCGCCGCAGCATGCGATGCGGACCCGATCCCGACGGCCGACGCCAAGACGGCCGTGCCGATCGACATGCTCGCTACTGTCGTAGTCCCGCAGCAAGTCATCCAGCCGCAGGTTACACCGCGCGACGTTGCAACGCCACAGACCGGCAATGCTGCAACGGGCATCAAGAAGGTCACCCTGGCCGCTGCACCAACGGATGCCGGCGCCCAGGCCATCAGCACCGGCAACGTCGACTTCGCGCGCGCTATCGCTGCCCGTGGCGAATCCACCGGTTCGGAAGCGAATGCAGATGGCCAGGCGCAGCCCGACGCCGGGATCACGATCGCCGCCAAGGCCGATTCCGTCGCGCCGCAATTCCCGCAGCCGACGCATGCAGTCGCTGCGGCCGATCCCGCCCGCACTGCCACCGCAGCCGCGCCCGCTCCGACTGCCGAGCCGATGATCGAAGCCCGCGCCAACCATCTGGGCCATTCGCTGGGCGTCGAGATCGCGCGCAAGGTCGAGCTCGGCGAAGAAACGCTGCGCATTCGCCTCAATCCGATCGAACTCGGTCGTATCGAAGTGACGCTCGCCTTTGACGACAAGGGCAGCCTGCAGGCCACAGTGCGCACCGAGAGCGCGCAGGCGATGGACCTGCTCCGCCAGGACATGCCCGACCTCGCCCGCACGCTCGACCAGGCCGGCGTCCGCACCGACGCGCAGAGCTTCCGCTTCGAGAACCGCAGCGGCGACGGCGGCGGCCAGCAGGGCCAGCAACCTTCCCAGAATCGCGGCCAGTTCGCCTCGTCCGACGACGACGCAGCCATCGCCGAACCCATTTACCGCCCGATCCGCAGCGACGGGCAAGTCGACCTTCTCGCCTGAGGAATCACCATGACCACCGTCAATTCCACCACGTCGGCAGCCGTGACCGACGCGAAGACCGCCGCCGCTTCGTCGAAGATCAACGCCGATTTCGACATGTTCCTGAAGCTGCTGACCACGCAGATGCAGAACCAGGATCCGCTCGATCCGATGGACACTGCGCAGTACACCCAGCAGCTGGTGCAGTATTCGCAGGTCGAGCAGTCGATCGAGCAGACCAAGACGCTCAAGGAAATGCTCTCCGCGTTCGGCACGCAGAACCTGATGCAGGCTTCGGCGCTGGTCGGCGCGCAGGTCGAGACCAACTCGGCAGTGTCGGGCCTCAGCGCCGCCACCCCGGCGCAGTGGACCTGGTCGTCGACGCGCGACGTCACCTCCATGACTGCCACGATCAAGGACGAGAAGGGCAAGATCATCGACACGTTGCCGATCACCGCCACCGGTGCCGCCGGCGCCTTCACCTGGGACGGCACAACCAGCTCGGGCAAGAAGGTCGATCCGGGTCTCTACAAGCTCGAGCTTGAGGGCAAGGACGCATCGGGGACCAAGGTCGCCGCGACTGCGCACGCCTTCGGCAAGGTCAACGATGTCGAGCTGGACAATGGCTCGGTCAAGCTGACCATCAACGGTCTCAGCGTCTCGACCGCCGATCTGCTCCGCGTCGGCTGATCCCCAGTATCTTTTCCAGCCTCATGGCGCCGGAGCGGTATCCCCGCTCCGGCGCTTTCTTTTTACCTAGGCAAATTATGCATACTGCACAAATACTTAGCGTGCATTTTTGGCCCTGTAAGGCATCCCTCGGCTCGTTCGCAGCCTATAATAAATGTAGAGAGACGGGTGGGCGTTCCGATCCCCTCTACGACCCGCTCGTCTCTTCTCCCCTTTGACGGCCGCCTTCCCTCGCGGCCCCAAACGACAAGAGCCAGGCTGGTCATGACCAGCCTGGCTCTTCAGGTTTGCGCCCCGCGCGAAACCGGGAATCTGGATTGGCGCGCCCGGCTCAGCCGTGGGCGGCGGGCATCAGCGCAGCGCGGCGCGTGTCGAACGGCAGCTGGAACAGCTCGGCCGAAGCAATCACCGGGGTCGTCTCGACCGTGAAGTCATCGAGCTCGCAGCCAGCGATCGCAGTCGGAGCAGTGAGCATCGCGATGCAGTCGGCGATCGAAGGATCCTCGCGCGGCCCGATCGTGTCGAGCACGTCCGACAACGCCATGCCTGCCTGCAGCGCCTTGTCGGCGGCAGCGCCCCACAGCGCGCGGGCGTCCGCCACGTTCAGCGTCAACGTCACCGTGAAGGCCGTGCCGGCAGTCGCAGGAGCATTGCTGATGTCGCGAAGATTCATGCGTAACCCTTTTTGTTTTTTTGCCGATCCGGCTTGCCCGCCCAATGCATCAGCGTCGCGCCGCGCCGTAGTCCGGGGATGCCCCGATACGTAGATTACCGGTGTCGGTGACGCCGGTGTGACGAACTCAATGGACGCGTGCCTCGGCGCGCCGCGCCAGCTCGCGCGCATGCGCCGCAACCAGGCACAATTCGGCGTAAAGCCGGTCCCAGAAGGGTGCGGGAATTTCCAGCATCGTGTCGCCGTCCTGGCTGAGCTCCAGCGCGGCGCGCGGCTCTAGGCCGAGCGCGAAGCGCGTGCTGAACGTACCGTCGACATGTTCGTCGGGAAGGTCGTGCGGCACTGCGAGGCGCGCCGACATGATATAGCCCGCCAGCACATCGGTGCCGTATCCGTCGAGCAGGATACGCGGGCGCCCGGTCATGTCCGGCCGTTCGAGCACGACGAGCGCGCCCGAAGGATGCTCCTCGACGCTGACGCGCAGCTTGCCGCCGAATGCGTCGGTGATTTCTCGGATACGTGGGAACAAGCGACTATCTCCTTGCCATCATTATAGATGGGTCAACCATTATGACGGCGGAGAACCGCGGATTTCGTTGTGCGCCCGGCCGGGCCGCACGCACAAAAAAAGAGGCCGGGACGTTGCCGTCCCGGCCTCTCTCTGTCGTCAGGTAAGCTTCCAGGGAAAAGCTTGACCTTAACGGAACAGCGACGTGATGGTCTGGGGCGCCTGGTTGGCGATCCCGAGAGCCTGCACACCGAGCTGCTGCTTGACCTGCAGCGCCTGCAGGCGCGCCGATTCCTTGGCGAGGTCGGCGTCGACAAGGTTGCCGATGCCGCTCTCGATGGTGTCGGAGAGCTTGCTGGTGAAGGTCGACTGAGCGTCGATCTTGCGCGATGCCGCGCCGAGCGTGCTCAGGCTGGTCTTCAGGTTCGACTGGGTCGTGGTCAGCGTGTCGATCATCGCCTGGGCATTTGCCTGGCTGCTGATGTTGCCGCTGGCGCCGACGGTCACAACCGAACCACCAAGGTCGAGACCCTGGTTGGCAACGCTGAGCGAGTCCGGGTTCCAGGTCGTTGCCGACGAGGTGTCCGAATCCTTCAGCGACTGCAGTGCAGTCACGGTGCCGCCCGAAGCCTTCAGCAGGTTCGTGCCGTTGAAGTCCGACGAGTTGACGATCGTCGTGATCTGATCGCGCAGAGCCACGAAGTCGTTGTTCAGCGCGGTACGCGTTGCATCGTCGATGCCGGCGTCAGCAGACTGATAGGCCTTCGCCTTCATCTGGTTGACGACGTCCGAGATCTGCTCGGCGCCAGCCACTGCAACGTCGGTCACGCTCTTGGCGCGGCTCAGCGACGAGGAAACGGCCTTCAGGCCGCCCATGTCGCCGCGAAGGCCCTGAGCGATGGTGTACGATGCCGAGTCGTCCTTGGTCGAAGCAACGTTCAGGCCGGTGTTGATGCGGCTCTGAACCTGCGACAGGCCCTTGTTCGTCTCGTTGAGGCTCTGAAGAGCCGCCATCGCGCCGGTGTTGGTGTTGACAGAGAAACCCATGATAATTTCCTTCTTGGACAAGAGCCGCTTCTGCAGCCCGGACCGGAAGCGCCGATCCGCGACCTGGCGCCTTCGCGCCCTGCAGGTTCATTTTGGGAAGATTTCCCGGAGGACCAAAATTACTCCGCGAATTTAAATGGTTAGCAATTGGTTACCGCTGGCACAGCATCGCCAACCCGTTCGTTTCACGGCAAAAATCCGGTCTCTCTGATGCGCGTTCGGCGCATAAAAAAAGGGCCGGGACGTCGCCGTCCCGGCCCCTCTCTGTCGTCAGGTAAGCTTCCAGGGAAAAGCTTGACCTTAACGGAACAGCGACGTGATGGTCTGCGGTGCCTGATTGGCGATCCCCAGAGCCTGCACACCGAGCTGCTGCTTGACCTGCAGCGCCTGAAGCTTCGCCGATTCCTTGGCGAGGTCGGCGTCGACGAGATTGCCGATGCCGCCCTCGATGGAGTCGGAGAGCTTGCTGGTGAAGGTCGACTGAGCGTCGATCTTGCGCGATGCCGCGCCGAGCGTGCTCAGGCTGGTCTTCAGGTTCGACTGGGTCGTGGTCAGCGTGTCGATCATCGCCTGGGCCGAAGCCTGGGTGGCGATGCTGCCGCTGGACGAAACGGTCACGACCGAACCACCAAGGTCGAGACCCTGGTTGGCAACGCTGAGCGAATCCGGGTTCCAGTTGGTGGTGCCCGTGTTCGAGTCCTGCAGCGACTGCAGTGCAGTCACGCTGCCACCCGAAGCCTTCAACAGGTTCGTGCCGTTGAAGTCCGACGAGTTGACGATCGTCGTGATCTGATCGCGCAGAGCCACGAAGTCGTTGTTCAGCGCCGTGCGCGTCGCATCGTCGATGCCGGCGTCAGCAGACTGATAGGCCTTCGCCTTCATCTGGTTGACGACGTCCGAGATCTGCTCGGCACCCGCGACCGCAACGTCAGTCACGCTCTTGGCGCGGCTCAGCGACGAAGAAACGGCCTTGAGGCCGCCTACGTCACCGCGAAGGCCCTGAGCGATCGTGTACGAAGCCGAGTCGTCCTTGGTCGAAGCAACGTTCAGGCCGGTGTTGATGCGGCTCTGAACCTGCGACAGGCCCTTGTTCGTCTCGTTGAGGCTCTGAAGAGCCGCCATCGCGCCGGTGTTGGTGTTGACAGAGAAACCCATGATAATTTCCTTCTTGGACAAGAGCCGCTTCTGCGACCCGGACCGGAAGCGCCGATCCGCGACCTGGCGCCTTCGCGCCCTGCAGGTTCATCATGGGAAGATTTCCGGTCACGCCAAAATAATCGTGCAATTTTATATAGTTGCCGAACAGTTAAATCGGGTCCTACCTTAAGTAGACCAACGTATATTGAGGCCGATGCAACATTCGACACGGGTCGCGGGCAAAATAAAAAGGGCCCGTCCGATTGCTCGGACGGACCCTTTCACCTTCCCCCCGAAGGGCTTAACTCAGAACGGGAACAGCGCGTCGTAGATCTGCTGGCCCCAGCGTGCTTGCTGCGCGTCGGTTAGCTGGCCCTTACCGCCATAGATCACGCGTGCCTCGGCGATCTGGCTGTGGCTGATCGAATTGTCGCGCGCGATGTCCTCGGGACGGATGATGCCGGTGACCAGCAGTTCGCGCATCTCGAAATTGACGCGCACTTCCTGCTTGCCGCGGATCATCAGATTGCCGTTGGGCAGAACCTGCGTGACGATCGCCGCCATCGTCATGTTGATCGTCTCGGAACGCGCGGTGTTGCCGCCGCCCGAATATTTCGAGCCGGAATCGGTCTCGAACACCTTGCCCGCGTCGGCGCCCACCAGCTTGGCGACTGGCGCGATGCCGAGCAAATTGCCCAGGCCGCCGCTCTCGGACCCACCGCGAGTGCGCGAGGTGTTGTTGCCGATATCGGCCTTGTCCTGGATGTTGATCTTGATCGTCAGGATGTCGCCGGTCTTGCCGGCGCGCTGGTCGCGGAAGAACGCGCCCGCGCCGGTGCGGAACAGCGACGCGCTGGGCGCCGGAGCCGGCTGCTGCATCGCCACGGCCGAGTTCGGGCGGCCGCGATCCGAAGGCATCGCCAGCGATGCTTCGACGTCGGGCGTCGCGATCGGGTCGATGCCCGAAAGCTTCGGCGCCTTGCCGACCTGTTGAAGGCGGCCGACCGAGCCGCAGCCCGAAACCATGGCGCCGAGCGCCACGAGAAGAATGATCTTGCGCATGTTGATTCCCTCTACGCTTACGGTGCGGCGATCCGGACGGCGCCGGAGCCTTCGATTGTTCCATCGAGCGTGCGGTTGGTGGCATTGGTCACCACCCGCACCATTTCGCCCTGCCCGCCGCCGTTCAGCGCACGGCCCGAGGCAGTGATCACCAGTGCGCCGCTGACGATGCGGACAGTCACCGGCTCGCCGCGCTTCACCAGCTGCGGCTTCATCAGGTCGGAGCGCCGCACGGTCATCCCGGCAGTCAGGTTCCGCGCCGCTTCCATGCCGGCCGCATCCTCTGCCGAGAGCGTGCCGCGCGCGGCGGCAGGCGCACGCGCCTCGCTCTCGAAGTCGCTGCGCTCGAGCCGCGTGCCCTTCTCGACCGGATGGGCGAGGACGGCGACCTGCACGTCCTCGGCCGGAGCCGCCGGGCCCGCGCCGAGCAGCGCCAGTGCGAAAAGCACGCCCATCAGCGCAGCTGGCTCGTCGTCGACAGCATCTCGTCGGCGGTCTTCACCACGCGGCTGTTCATCTCATAGGCGCGCTGCGCGGTGATCAGCGCCGTGATTTCGGCGACTGCATTGACGTTCGACGCTTCGACGAAGCCCTGGCTCAGCGTGCCGAGGCCCGGCTCGCCAGGCGCAGCCACGGTCGGCTGACCCGAAGCCGAGGTCTCGAGAAACAGGTTCTCGCCCTTCGCTTCGAGGCCGGCGTCGTTCATGAACGTCGCGAGCTCGAGCTGGCCGACGGTCTGCGGCTGCGGATCGCCCGAGGTGATCACCTGGACCTCGCCGGTCTTGGAAATCGTCACGTCGGTCGTGCCCTGCGGAATCGTGATCCCCGGCTGCACGGGATAGCCGTCCTGCGTCACCAGCTCGCCCTGGTCCGAAACACCGAACGAGCCGTCGCGGGTATAGGCGGTGTCGCCCGAAGGCAGCGTGATCTGGAAATAGCCGCGGCCGGTGATCGCCACGTCATAGCGATTGTCGGTCTGCTGCAGCGCGCCCTGCTGCTGGATGCGATAGACGCCGCCGGTCTTGACGCCCGAGCCGATCTGGATGCCCGAAGGCGATTTGGTGTCCGGGCCGGTCGCGCCGCCGGGACGCTCGATCTGCTCGTATAGCAGGTCCTGGAACTCCGCGCGCTGGCGCTTGAAGCCCGTGGTATTCATGTTGGCGATGTTGTTCGAGATGACGTCGACGTTGGTCTGCTGCGCGAGCATGCCGGTCGAGGCGATGGAGAGCGAACGCATTGGATCTTACCTTTCTGGAATATCAGCCGACGCGGCCGAGCCGGTCGATCGCCTTCTTGCGAAGGTCGGACATGCTTTCGTTGAGGTTCATGCTCGTCTGATAGGCGCGCAGGATCTCGACCATGTCGGTGGTCTCGACGATCGCATTGACGTTCGAGCCCTCGACGCCGCCCGACTTGAGCTTGGTCTCGGCGGCGGTGAGCTCGCGCCCGTTGCTGCCATTGAACATGCCGTCGCCGCGCGGATCCATGCCCGCTTCGTCGAACACGGTCACGGTCAGGCGGCCGAGCGGACCATCGGGACCGATCACGCTGCCATCAGGAGAAATGCTTAGGCGGCCGGCGCTCTCGGGCGGCACGATGATCGGCTTGCCGCCTTCGCCAAGGACCTTCTGGCCCCCCGCGGTGGCAAGCTCGCCGCTCTGCAGCACCTTTATATAGCCCGCACGCGTGTACGCAGTGCCGCCATTGGGCGCCTCGACGCTCAGATAGCCCGGTCCCTCGATCATCACGTCGAGCGGATTGTCGGTCAGCTGGAACCCGCCCGAGGAAGCATCGTGCACCGCGCCGTAATCCAGCACGAACGACGTCTTCTTCGCGTCGGGCGTGACCGTGGTCTCGCCTTCCTTGACGAACTCGCGGAACACCGGCTGCTCCCGCTTGAAGCCGACCGTATTCATGTTGGCGAGGTTGTTCGCCGCAACGTCGAGCCGGCGCCGCAGCGCCTGTTCCTGGCTCAGCAATACATAAGATGAGATGTCCACCGGACCGTCCCTTCAGAAAATTGTCGCTAGGCAGAAATTGCCGGGTGACCATCCTATAATAGAGGGAAATCAGCCGGCGTGGTGCCGGAGCGCTGATTTCGAAAGGTGCCAGGGAAATGTCGTCACCCGAGATCGTCGAGGAAGGTGCAGAGGGCGCGAAGCCCGCAGCGCCGAAGTCGAAGAAGAAGCTCATTATTATAGGAGCCGCTGCAGGCGTTCTGCTGCTCGGCGGCGGCGGTGGCGCCGCGGTGATGCTTTCGGGCGGGTCGGCCAAGGCCGAGACTGCGGCCGAAGGCGGTCATGGCGAAGAAGCTGCGCCCGAGGCCGAAGCCGAGAGTGGCGGCCATGGCGGCGGCGACAGCAAGGAAGCCTTTGTCGACGTGCCGCCGATGGTGGTGAACCTGCGTTCGCCCGACGGCGCCTCGCGCTTCCTCAAGATCCACTTCATGATCGTGCCAGGCACCAAGGGCACCCTCGATGGTCTCAAGGAGAAGCTGCCGCTGATCCTCGACGCCTATCAGCCCTTCCTGCGCGAACTGCGCCCCGAGGATCTCGCCGGTTCGGCGGCGGTCTTCCGGATCAAGGAAGAGATGCTGGTCCGCGCCACCGAAGTGGCCGGCACCGGCGCCGTCAAAGACATCCTCATCCAGGATCTCATCCAGCAATGATCGATCTCGACGATTTCGACCTCCCCGAGCCGCCCGTCGCAGCGATGGGTGCCGATGGCGACGTGCGCTTCGACCAGTCCGACATCGACGCGCTGTTCGGCGACTTCGGCGGCCCGGTCGAGAAGAAGAAGGGCCTGCGCGCGGTCATCGAGTCCAAGGTCATCAGCCACGAGCGTCTGCCGATGCTCGAAGTGGTCTGTGATCGCATGGTTCGCTCGTTTGCCAGTTCGATGCGCAACCTCACCTCGGACGCGATCGACGTCAGCCTCGAGAACGTCACCTCGATCCGCTTCGGCGAATTCATGAACCGCGTGATGCTCCCGGCAATGGTCGGCGTGTTCAAGGTTCAGGAATGGGAGAGCTTCGGCCTCGTCACCGTCGAATCGAGCCTCATCTATGCCGTGGTCGACGGGTTGCTTGGCGGTCGCGGCGGCGGTGCACCGACGCTGATCGATGGCCGCGCCTTCACCACGATCGAGACCGGCCTGGTCTCGCGCATGCTCGAGCTCGCGCTCAAGGATTTCGCGACAGCGTTCGAGCCGATCGAGCCGATCAGCATCGATCTCGAGCGCATTGAGAGCAATCCGCGCTTCGCCGCTATCGCCGGCACGTCGAACATCTGCGCGATCGCCACCTTCCGCGTCGACATGGACGGCCGCGGCGGCGAGTTCACCCTGGTGTTCCCGTACGCCACGCTCGAGCCGGTCCGCCACAAGCTGCTTCAGCGCTTCATGGGTGAGAAGAGCGGCCGCGACGGCGTCTGGGAGGCCCATATGGCGTCCGAGATCGTCAAGACCAATGTCAACGTGAACGTCGTGCTCGGCGAGAAGGCGATGGCCATCGCAGAGCTCAAGGCGCTCGAAGTCGGCCAGACCATCGCGCTGCACAAGAGCCCGGACGACGCACTCGACCTCGCCTGCGGCGGCGTCACGCTCGCCCAGGCCCAGATCGGCCAGCGCCGCGGCAAGGTCGCCGTGCGCCTTGTCAACGACGTCTCCTCCCAGGGAAAGATGAAATCATGAGCTTCGCCATTCTCGCCAACGCGCTGACGATGATCCTCTGCATGGCCGTGCTCGTGCAGAGCGTGCGCATGATGCGCAGCCTGCGCACCGTGAAGGACGGCGCGCTCACCGAAGTGGTGACTGCGCTCGAAAAGGCCACGGCCGGCGCCCGTTCGGTCCTCTCCGAGATGAAGATGACGCTCGGCACCGATTGCGCCCAGCACGCGCGTCTCGTCGATCAGGCCAAGGGGCTGCGCGACGAGCTGTCGGACATGATCGGCATCGCCGACGCGGCATGCGAGCGCGTCGTCAACGTCGTCGGCCTCGCCAATGCGCTGCGCACCGCCGAGACGGCCGAAGACGAGACTGCCGAAGCCAAGGCCGAATCCGAAGCCGAGCTCGTCTGATGGCCCGCCCTTCCCTCCTGCTGCTGACGGCGGCGGCCTCCGCGCTCGCCGTCGTCGCCAACGCCTCGACCATTGCGACCAGCGCGACGCAGAGCAGCACGCCCAAGACCCGGCTCGGCAGCTCGATCGAGCAGGACCTGGCCGAGCGCGATGCCGCCGCGGCGCGGCGCAAGCGCGGGCTCGACTTGCGCGAGCAGGCGACCAAGGCGGCGCAGGCCCGGCTCCAGGCCGATCTCGAAGCGCGCCAGAAGGAAGGCGAAGCCGCCGCCGCGCCTGGCGCGGCCGGCAGCGGTCCGGTCGAGGAGCCCGGTGCCCAGTTCGACGAACTCGCCCGCATCTACCAGGCGATGAAGCCCAAGGCCGCTGCGGTGGTCTTCGAGCAGCTCGACATGGAAGTACAGATGAAGGTCGCCCAGCGCATGCGCGAGCGCTCGACTGCAATGATCATGGCCGCGATGACTCCCAAGGCAGCCGCCGCACTCAGCATGGCGCTGGCTCGCAAGTCGGCCCGCATGGCCGCGGTCGCCCCGCCCCAGCCAGCAGCGGCCAGGCGCCAGGGCAAGTAAGCCCTCGGTCACCGGAAACGAAAAGGCCGCGGAGCGATCCGCGGCCTTTTTCGCGTTCGCGAGCGGCAGTCGGCGGGGATTGACGAAGCGATTAGTCAGACTAATGTTAGCGCAAACATAAATCGGAGAGTGATGATGGGGGACCGCTTCAGGCGCGCAGGAATTGGCGCGCTATTGATGATAGCGCTATCAATTCCGTCCGTGGCGGCGGCGCAGTCGGCCCCATCGACTGCTCCGGGGGCAAACCCCATCATCCGCGACAAATTCACTGCCGATCCGGCGCCGCTCGTAGTGGGCGATCGGCTCTATCTGTATGTCGGCCATGACGAAGCGCAGCGCGACGAAATGTTCAACATGCGCGAGTGGCTGGTCTATTCGACCGAGGACATGAAACACTGGACCGACCACGGTCCGATCCTGAATGTGGCTGGCTTCAAATGGGCCAAGAAGGACGCCTGGGCATCCCAGGCGATCCAGAAGAACGGCAAGTTCTGGTTCTATGCGGCGGTCGAGCACGACGACAAACACCCCGGCAAGGCGATCGCAGTCGCAGTATCCGACACGCCCACCGGCCCGTTCGTCGACGCCAAGGGCTCGGCCCTGATCACGAACGACATGACGCCCAAGGGCACGCACAGTTGGGAGGACATCGATCCCACCGTGTTCACCGACGATGACGGGACGACGTGGATCTCCTGGGGCAATCGCCAATGCTATATCGCGAAGCTCAAGCCCAACATGATCGAGATCGACGGCCCGATCACCGAGATCACGCCGCCGCATTTCGAGGAAGGGCCCTGGCTGCACAAGCGCGGTGCGCTTTACTATCTCACCTATGCCTCGCTCGACCGCTCGAAACACCGTGACGAGAAGGTGTCGTACGCCACCGCGCCTTCGATCAAGGGCCCCTGGACCTATCGCGGCGAACTGACCGGATCGGGCAAATACAGCTTCACGATCCATCCCGGAATCGCCGAGTTCAAGGGCAGCTCGTATATCTTCCTGCACAATGCGGCGCTCACGATCGGCGAACTCAACGGAGCGATCGGCCGCCGCGCGGTCACTGTCGAGCGCCTCCGATACAATGCCGACGGGACGATGAAGCCGGTCGTGCAGACCGACGCGGGCGTTTCGGCGGCGCCCTCCCGCTAGGCCCCGCCCCGACATCTAGAAATCGCCATGAGAAGAGGATCACGAGGATGCGCACCACCAATCGGGAACAATGGATCGGCGCAAGCCTGGCGGCGATCATGCTGGTCGCCACCTGCGCGCTCGCGCCGGGCGCGCGGGCGCAAGACGACAAGATGACGCCGATTGCAGCACCGGCGCAGCCCACCGCAATCGAACTGGGAACCGGCCCACTGCCCGGCGCCACCGCGCCCGAAGCATGGCATAGCCAATATGGCAGTGTGTTTGCGCGAAACGTCACGGTTGCGACGCTCACGCCCTTCCTGCCCGATCCGGCCAAGGCAACCGGCGCTGCCATAATCGTCGCGCCGGGCGGCGGCTTTCGGACATTGTCGATGGCAAATGAGGGCTGGGATGTGGCCAAGGCACTCGCCGACCGGGGCGTGGCCGCGTTCGTGATCAAATACCGTCTCAACCAGACGCCGCAGGACATGCCCGCCTTCGAACGCTCGATGCGCGAAATATTCAGTGGCGCCGCACGGCCGCCGCGGCCGACGACGGAGGCGGCGTTCGCAGGCTTGGCGCCACAGATCGCCGACGCGCGCGCCGCATTCGCGCTGGTCCGCCGCCGCGCAAAGGAATGGCAAGTCGATCCCGAACGCATCGGCATGATCGGCTTCTCCGCCGGCGCCATGCTGACGATGGCGACGACGCTCGCCGGGCAGGATGCCAAGCCGGCGTTCATCGGCAACATATATGGCCCGCTATCGCCGATGGCGGCACCGGCGGACGCCCCACCCATGTTCGTCGCGCTCGCCGCCGACGATCCTCTGTTCGGAAACAGCGGCTATGGCCTGATCGACAGCTGGAGGACGGCGAAGCGCCCGGTCGAGTTCCACCTGTACGAACAGGGCGGCCATGGCTTTGGCATGTACAAGAAGGATACCACCAGCACGGGCTGGTTCGAAGCCTTCGCGGACTGGCTGCGAATGCACGGTTTCCTGACCAAGGCCGTTCGGCCTTGATATGCCTGCGCGAACCTCGCACCTCGGCGGCGCCGGGACAGCGACGCGCGGAAACACTCGCACTGTTTAGCGTCCGGACGCGGCTGAAAGCCTTGCCGGTCTAGGCGAGAGCTATCGCCGCGGGGGATATTGCGGAGGCGCAAAGGTCACACCAGGGTCACAACGCTCCTCCGCGACCGGGAAAACGGGCATTGCTCAGCCACATCCGATCGAATTGTAGGGATCAGCTCGGGCGTGCGCCGTGCCGCGCGATCAATTATGCGCGGCGGCGATCTCGACGAGCAGCACCCGCGACACGCCGGGGTCGGCCGCCTTGAGCGCGGCGTTGAGATCGTGATCGAGGCGTTCGGCGTCGATCGCGCGCAGGCCCGAGGCATTGAGCCGCGCGAATTCGAGCGCCGTGGCGACAGTCGTCTCACGCAGTTCGGGCATCTTCGCGGTCGCGGTCGCGGCTGCAGCGGCGTCATGCGCCTCCAGCACCAGCTTGAAGCGCATGTTGCCGGCGAGGCGATCGGCCTCGATGATCGGCACGGTCACTTCTTCCATGGGAACGAGGTTCAACCCGGCGCCGCCTCCACCGCCACCGCCGCCGGACGCATGCGCCCCGCCGCCCGGCAGGGGCAGCAGCGCCATCGTCAGCGCGATCACCGTAAGACTCCTACGCACGTCAAAACTCCATCGCTCGGACGGTCAAGTGTGCGCCCTTGCCTCTATAATAGAATGAAATCACGCAGAAGGTGTCGTTAGTGAGTCACGATCAACGTCCCGGACGCATGCGCGTCGTCAAGGATCCAGCCGGCGGCGATCGCCGCGGCGGGAACGCGACGGCAAACGATGCCGGCCAGAATTCGTTCGAAGTCGTCGGCGGCGCCAACCCCGCGGGCGGGACGGCCGGCGCACTCGGCGCCGCCAGTGCCAGCGCCAAGGGCGGGCTTCCCCTGCTCCCCGCCGGGCTGTTCCTGCTCGCCTGCGCGGCCGGCGGCGTGCTCGTCGCGGTCATCCGCCCGCTCGGGCTAGGCTGATGCGCACCGCACTCATCGCGCTGCTCGCCGGCGCCGCCACTGCGACGCCGCACGCGGCGCCGCATGTCGCAGCGCCCGTCGCCGATACCGCACACGGCGCTGCCCCTGCCACGGAAACGCCGGGCACCAATGCGCCCACCGCAGTGCTGCCGCCCTTCGCCGCCGAGCTTGCGCAGATGCCGATGATCACCGGCGCGACGGGCTGGCATGGCCAGATCGGCGAGGCCGGCTGGGCCTTGCTCGCCGCCTCGCGTCCTGACAACCGCCAGCTGCGCCGCTGGAACTATGCGCTCGGGCTGATCGGCGAAGGCCGCGGCGCCGAGGCGCTCGGCGTGCTCGAAGTGATGCAGTCGAACGACCGCGATCTCGGCCTCGTCGCCCCCTTCCTTCTCGCGCGCGGTGTCGCGCTCATTCTGGTCGAGCGTGACGAGGAAGCCGTGAGCGCGCTTTCCGCCGACGAACTCGCCACCAATCCCGAAGCCTGTGCCTGGCGGATGCGCGCGCTTGCCCGCGCCGGCGCCGCGCAGGATGCAGTGCGCCAAGTCAATTGCGCGCTACCCGCGATCAACGGCCGCGCTCCCGCAGCGCGCGCGCCCTTCGTGCTCGCCGCCGCCGGTGCCGCGATCGACGCGGGACAGCCCGCACCCGCCCTCGCCTGGCTCAAGCTGTTCGGCGATCAGGATGCGCAAGCCAATGTCCTGCGCGGCCGCGCGATGGTCGCCACCGGCGATCCGCAGGGGGGCAAGCTGCGCCTCGAACGCGCTGCGCTCAGCGGCGGCGACGAAATCAAGGCGCAGGCGAAGCTCGGCACGATCGAGGCCGGACTCGCCACGCACAGCCTGGCCCCTGCCGAAGCCCTCAAGCAGCTCGAAGCGCTCCGCTTCGGCTGGCGCGGCGGCACGATCGAGCAGCGCGTGCTCGAGATCCAGCTCCGCCTCGCGAACGAAGCGCATGATCTGCGCAGCCAGCTCCGCGCCGGCGCCGCGCTGATCCGCTATTTCAAGGTCGGTGCAAAGGCCGCGCCGATGCTCGCCGAACTCCAGGCCGCGCTCGCCGCGGCGCTGACGCCAGACAGCGGCGTGCCGCTGCCCGAGGCCGCGGGTCTTTATTGGGACTATCGCGAGCTGGCGCCCGCCGGTGCCGAGGGCGACGCCATGGTGCTGCGCCTCGCCGGTCGGCTCCAGGACGCGTCGCTCTACGCCCGCGCCGCCGAACTGCTGCAGTATCAGCTGACTGCGCGCGCACAGGACGTGGCGCAGGGACCGCTGTCGGTGAAGGTGGCATCGCTCCACATCCTCGCCGGCCGCCCCGATCGGGCGCTCGACGCGATCCGCAACACCGAGCAGCCGAGCTATTCGGAGGCGATGCGCCAGGACCGCAAGCGCGTCGAAGCCGTCGCGCTCCATCGCCTCGGCAAGGTCGATGCGGCGATGGCCGCGCTCGAAGGCTTGCCGGACGCGCACGCGATCCGCGCCGAGATGCGCTGGCAGGTCAAGGACTGGGGCAGCTTCGTCACCGAAAACGCCCTGCCGGCGCCCAAGGGCAGCCTCAGCGAACCCGCCCAGGCGGCGGTGCTTCGCCAGGCCGTCGCCTTTGCGATGCTCGGCCGCGAGGACCAGCTCGACGCATTGCGCACGCGCTATACCGCGGCGTTCAAGGGCCTGCCCAGTGCCCAGGCGTTCGACGTGCTGACGCGCAAGGTCGGCACTATCGATCCGGCCGCGATCGGCGCGGCGATGACGGCGATCCCGCAGGCCAGCCCCGCAGGCGCCACCGGCGACCTGATCGACGCGTCTTCCTGAACCTGCTGAACCCGGAACAAGAAAAGGGGCCAGCTGCACGCGCAGCTGGCCCCTTTTCGTTTGTGGCGAAGCGCTCCGGCTTAGGTTGGAGAGCGCCCGTTCTTTCCTTGTCACCCGGCGCAAGGCCGGGATGACGAATATGCTTCTCATCTAGCGGATGTAGTTGACCAGGCTCAGGTCGGAGAGCTGCGAGAACACCGAATAGCTCGCCTGCAGCATCGTCTTCTGCTGCGCCAGATCGATGGCGACCTGGCCCAGATCGGCGTCTTCGTTGGTCTCGATCACGCTCTCCAGCAGCAGCGAGCGTGCGTCGCCGCGGGTGGTCAGCGTCTCGACCTGGTTCTGCTTGCGGCCATTGTCCGCGTTGACCGCCTGGAGGCTGTCGATCCCGGTGCCGAGCTGGCCGATCGCCTGCTTGAGCGCGTCGAGCTGCGCGGCGGTCGGCTTAGGGCCGATCGTGCCCGCCTGTGCGAGCGTCTGGAACGCGGCATACAGGCCCTTGCCTGCCGCGCTCGCCGTGATGCCATAGGTCACGTCGACACCATCGGCGACGCGTGCGGTCGCGCGGATGCCATCGTCCTTGAACGCATCGTCCGCGCTGGTCGTGGCGACCTGGGCGAGCGTGTCAGGCGTGAACGGATTGCCGTTGGTCTGCGACCCGGCGAACAGCGGCCCGCCGCCCTCGCTGGCGTTGAGCGAGGTGCGATACTGGCTGAACGCCGTTTCGATCGCTTCCTGCAGGCCGGCGGCGTCGCCGGTGCCGATCGCGTTGAGGATGTCGTTCTTGAGATCGCCGACGGCGCTCTCCATGCCTTCGAGATGGCCCTGATAGAGCGACAGCGTCGTGCCGACGCGCTTCGACACGGTCGATTGCGCGTCCTGGCGTGCGAGCAGGCTGTGCGCCGAGAGATTGCGCACGGTCTCGGTGCCGAGATCGGCGAAGTCCGACGCCTTCTTGCCGGTGGCAAGGCGCTGCTGCGTGATCGCCAGCGCTTCCTGCGAACGCTGGATCGCACTCGACATGGTGCGCTGGAGCGGGATGGTGGCTACGCGAGTCATTGGATTTCCGATCAGACCATGTTGAGCAGGGTGTCGTACATTTCCGACGCCGTGGAGATCACCCGCGCTGCGGCGGAATAGCTGTTCTGCAGGACCACCATCTGCGCGAGTTCCTCGTCGATATTGACGCCCGAGAAACTGTCGCGGCGATTGACTGCGTCGTCGCGGCGCGCTGCGGCGTCGAGCAGATTGCCCTCCGCCTGGCTCGCCTCGAGGCCGGTGCGGCCGAGCAACAGGCTCGAGAAGCGCTCGATCGTGGTCGTGCCATCCTTGCCGAGGTCGATCGCGCCGGCGAGCTTGTCGACGAACGCAGTCGCACCACGGGTGTCGCCGGCGCCGAGCGCCTTCGCGCCTACTGCGGCATTTTCCTGAAAGCGCGCGAGCGGCAGCTTGGCCGGCGTGGCGAGCACTTCAGGACGCACCTGCGCATTGGGCAGGCCACTCGACGCGCCGGTGAGCCCGAGCAGACCAGAGAAACCGAGCCCGGTGCCGAAGCGATCGGTCGAGTCCGACGGGACCGATAGCACTGCGCCCGAAAGCGCGGCGGTCGGCTCGAAGCGCATCCGGCCGCGATCGTCGAGGCTGAAATTGCCGAAATCGCCGAGCGGGCTCGAATTGAGCTGGCCGACGAGATCGCCGACGGTGCCCCCGGCGGCCGGCGTCAGCGTATAGCTGGTCAGCGCACGACCGGTGGTGTCGCGCAGGACGATCTGGGCGGTTTCGCCCGCAGCGAAGCCATGGGGGTCGCCGGTTGCGAGACCCGAGGGGACCAACGTGCTCGAATCGCTGCGGACGAAGTCGTTGAGGCCGAAATATTGCGAGACGCCCACGCCGGCGCGGCTGCTCGGCTTGGTCTCGTTCTGCGCAACGACGACGCCGTTGCCCGAGCCGCTGGCGGCGATGCTCAGCTTGCCGTCGGTGAAGGTCGCGGTGCCCGCGCCGCCCAGCCCTGCGTTGATCGCAGAGACCATGTCGGCGATCGTGGCGCCCGCGGGCATCGCGTCGAAATCGATGCTGGTCTTGGCGACAAGCGTGCCGTCGGCCTTGGTCACTGCGAAGGTCGCCGCGCCGGTGAAGCCCAGCCGGTCGGTGCCGACCAGACCGGTCTGGCGACCGTTCAGGCTTGTGGGCGGCGGCACGGTGGTGCCGGCGTTGGAGACCGCGTTGAGCGCCTCGGACAGCCCCGCGAAGAGCACGCCCATCTGTTCGGAAAAGGCCGGCAATGCGCGGTCGCGCAAGTCGAGCAGGCCGCCCAGCTTGCCGCCGACCGCGGCCGAATCGAGCTTCTCGCCGGTCGCCGCGCCCATCGCGCCGCTGTCTTCGGCGAAGCGGATCTCGATCGTCGGATAAATGGGCTGCGAGGCGCCGAGCCCGGCATTGGGATAATTGAGCTGGCGCAGCTTCTTGTCGAGCAGCACGCCGCCATTGGCAGTCTCGATCGAGACGCGGCCGTCCGGCTGTTCGCGCACATTGACCGAGATCAGGCTGCTGAGTTCCTCGATCGCAGTCATCCGCTGGTCGGCGGCGCCGCCGACATTCTTGCCCTGGCCGGTGGCCTGGGCGACGGTGCTGTTGAGATCATGGATGCGCTTGAGCAGGCTGTTGATCTTGTCGACCGAATAGCCGACCTCGGACTCGACGTCGCCGCGCAGGCCGTCGACGTCGGTCGTCAGCTGCTGCATCGAATCGATCGCGTCCTGCACATCGGCAGTGAACACCGCAACGGTCTGTGCAGAGGATTGCGAGCCGGTCATCGCCACTGCCGAGGCAGTGACCGAGTCGAGCCGCGCTGGCAGGCCCGAAGCCGCGCCGGGCTCGCCCAGCAGCGACTGGAGCCGGTCAAGATAACCGGCAGTGACGTCCGCGCGGCCATAGTCGCCCGCGCGGCGATAGACATTGGCTTCGAGGAAACGGTCCGCGACGCGAGTGGGCTCGCCCACCGTGACGCCGTTGACCTGGCCCGAGACCACGCCGGTGCTGAGGCTGACGCGCTCGCGCGCGTAACCCGACACACCGACATTGGCGATGTTGTTCGAGACCGAGCGGAGTCCGGCCTGGGCAGCTGCCAGGCCGGAAACCGCGGATCCGAGGATATGATTGAGCGACATCGCCTATGGTCTCGGATTTGGAGGATTAACGCTTCAGGTCGCTCACTTCGCGCAGCATGTCGTCGACCGTAGTGATGATCTTCGACGAGGCGCTGTATGCCCGCTGGAAGCGGATCATGTTGGTGAACTCGCCCGCCAGATCGACGGTCGAGGCTTCGAGCGAGTTCGCTGCGATCCCGCCCGCGCCGAGCTGGCCCGGTGCGTTGAGCGTCATGCCGCCCGAGGCGCGGCTGATCGTGTAGGCATTGCCCGACAGGCGCGTGAGGCCGTCCGGATTCTGGAAGGTGGCGATCGGCAGCTGGAACACTGCGCGGGTCGAACCGTCCGAGAAGATCGCGCTGACGGTGCCCTGCTTGTCGATTTCCACCGACGAGAGGTTGCCGAGCATGCCGCCGTCGACGTTCGACGAAATCAGCGAGCTCTCGGTGCCGAACTGGGTGATGCCGTCGATGCCGTCGTCGCTGCCGATCGACAGCGTGATCGGAACCGAACCCGCATTGTTGGTCCAGGTGACGTTGAGCGGATCGAACAGCGCGGCGCTCGAGCCGGCGCGGTCAAGGCTGCCGTCCGGATTGAACTTGATGGTGCCGCTGGCGAGCACGCCGCCGGTGGCGGTGACGTCGCTGGCCGGGTTCGAATAGACTTCGCTCTGCCAGGTGTTCGCACCGGTCTTGATGAAGCCCATCGTCACGCGGTGCGTGCCGCCCTGCGAGTCCGACACGTCGAAGGAGCGGGTGAACTGCGGCGTGACCGCGCCCGACGCCATGTTACCGGCGGTGTAGGTGCCCGCATAGTTGGCGGTGGTCGACTGCAGGTTCATGCGCGCCTGGATGCGCGTGGTCGGCGAGGCGGTGCCGATCAGGTCGCTCACGCGCACCGGCTCGAGCGCTTCGACGCTGCCGGTGTTGGTGTAGTCGCCCGACGCGTCGAGACGCCAGCCATAGAGATAGAGGCCCGCCGGATTGCGCAGGAAGCCCTCTTCGTCCGGGCGGAACGCGCCGGCGCGGGTATAGGCGACGTCGCCGGTCGAATCCGACGAAGCGCGCGTCACGAAGAAGCCGCCGCCGTCGATCGCGAGATCGGTGCTGCTGCCCGAGGCCTGAAGCAGGCCCTGCTTGGAAACCATCGAAACCGGCGCTGCGGCCACGCCGCCCGCCGAATAGTTGCTCTTGGCACGGCCGTCGGTGACCATGGTGCGGAACTGGGCTTCGACGCCCTTGTACCCGACGGTGTTGATGTTGGTGATGTTGTCGGCGACGGTCGCCATTGCGCTCGCTTGGGCGCTGAGACCGGACACGCCGGCGTAGAGAGCGGAATAGAGGCTCAAGTCATTACTCCTGACGACGCCCGCGGATCGATCGCGCAGGCCACAGGTGCATTTTAGGATGGAATGCGCGCGGCCGGACTTCGGGCGGGAGAAATTGCGCAATGGCGCGATACACAGCCGCGCACGAACCGTTCGGATACAATCGGCCGGCGCCTCAACTCTGTGGTCCGAATTGCGATTCATATCGCCGCAGGCATTCGGCGAGCGAACGCTCCTTGACCGGGCTGAATTGCCGCCCCGTAATCGCCGCGCCCGTCGTGCGATCAAGCCGGAACATCCGGAAATCCTCGCGGATTTCGCACCAGGCGACCAGCGTCCAGACCTTCCCCCAAAACCACAAGCCAAGCGGGTAGACGCTCCGCACGGTCGCGATGCCGTCCTGATCCTCATAGTCGAAACGCACGATGTCGCAGGCCGCGATAGCTCTTTGCATCAAGTCGATCCGTTCGCGCACCGCGTCGGTCAACTCCATCGGCGGCGCGAATATGGCGGTCTCCGAGACTCCCTTCCTGACGGCCGGTGGCAGAACCAGCTCGATCTTCACCAAGGCCTCGGCCGCATCGCGGGCCATGCCGACCCCGCCCCAGGATTTCACCATTCGAATCCCAGCGACCAGCGCGGCAATTTCGCCTCGCGTAAACATCAGCGGCGGCAGGTCGTAGCCGCTGCGCAGGATGTATCCAATGCCGGCGGCGCCATCGATCGGCACTCCGGTAGATTGGAGGTCGGCGATATCACGATAAATGGTGCGCTCGGAAACCTCCAGCCGTTCGGCGAGCATGGTCGCGGTAACCAGCCGACCGCCGCGCAAATATTGCACGATCTGAAAGAGGCGGTCGGCTCGGCGCATCAACCCTTGTACTTGAAAAGGCCCAGGCTGTTGCCCTCACTATCCCTGGCATAGAAGAACGAACCGACTGGAATGTCCACCACCTCGGAGAGAACTTCGCCCCCGCCCCGCCGCACGCGCTCCATCGCGTCGGCCAAATCGTCATCCGCAACCGCGAAATGGGCAGTCATGCCGCCGCCGTCCTTCGCTGGTTGGCCGGGATAGAGATGTCCCGCGGCATGATCGCCTTCGGCATGCGGCAGCATCCAGATGGGGTTGGGGCCATTGTCACTCCTGGCGAGCGGGCCCTGCAGCAACGTCTCATAGAATTTGCACGCCCGCTCGGGATCGGCGACGGGTATCTCGGTAAATACGATCTGCGGCTGCACTTTGTCAGTCATCGGTCCGTTCCTCCTGTGTCGAAGAACCCTTTTGGCATGCCCCTCCTGACAGCATTGAGTCAGTAGGGACGCGACTGGCGCGAGCAGGCCATCGGCGCACTGGGCAAAAATTGCCGGGTGCGCGACCGCACCCCTGCGCGATCATCCTATAAGAGAGCAAACGCACTCTAAAAGGTTGTTCCCAATGCTCCGCATCACCCTTCGCGACGGCGAAAAGGCAATCGTCAACGGCGCCGTGCTTCGTGCCGTCGGCCGCACGCAGATCGCAGTCGAGAACCAGGTGTCGATCCTGCGCGGCCGCGAAGTGATGCAGCCCGAGGAAGCCACCACGCCCGCACGCCAGCTCTATTTCGCGGCGATGCTCGCCTATATCGACCCGGCCAACCGCACCCAGCATCAGGACCATGTCGTCGGCCTGATCGGCGGCCTCGTCGCCACGCTCACCGCACCCGAAGCGCGCGCCACCTGCATCGCCTTCGCGCACGACATCGCCACCGGTGACTATTACAAGGCGCTCTCGGCCGCGCGCGAGCTGATCGGCTTCGAGAACGTCGCGACCGAAGCCCAGGCCGCGTAAGGACCACCGCGGTGCAGACTCTCGCCAGCGCAGCCCGCGCGATCCGCACCATGGTGCCCGATCGCCGCTTCGGCAGTGTCGTCGCAGTTCGCGGCGCGCTGATCGAAGTGGAAGGGCTCGCGGGCGTTGCGCAGATCGGCAGCCGCGTCGAAATCCAGGGCTCGAACGGCACGGTCGAGGCCGAAGTCACTGCGCTCGACCGCAACGTCGCGCTCTGCCTCCCCTTTGTCGATCCGCAGGGCGTCGGCCTCGGCTCGCGTGCCGAGCTCGCCGCGGGCCAGTTCAGCGTCCGCCCTTCGGCCGCGTGGCTGGGGCGCATGATCAACGGTCTCGGCCGCCCGGTCGATGGTCAGGGCCCGCTTCCCAACGGCGCCGATCCACAGCCGATCAAGGCCTCTCCTCCCGCCGCTTCCAACCGCGCCCGCGTCGGTCAGCGCATCCAGACCGGCGTTCGCACGCTCGACATGTTCGTGCCGCTCTGCATCGGCCAGCGTCTCGGCCTGTTCGCCGGTTCGGGCGTCGGCAAGTCGGTGCTACTGTCGATGCTCGCGCGCTGGACCCAGTGCGACGTCGCCGTGATCGGCCTGATCGGCGAGCGCGGCCGCGAAGTGCAGGAATTCATCGAGGACGATCTGGGACCCGAGGGCATGGCCCGCTCGGTCGTCGTCGTCGCCACTTCGGACGAGCCCGCGCTGATGCGCCGCCAGGCCGCGTGGACCACCCTTGCCGTCGCCGAGCATTTCCGCGACCAGGGCCTCAACGTCCTGTGCTTGATGGATTCGGTCACCCGCTTCGCGATGGCGCAGCGCGAGATCGGCCTCGCCTCGGGCGAGCCGCCGGCGACCAAGGGCTACACCCCCACCGTTTTCGCCGAGCTGCCCCGGCTGCTCGAGCGCGCCGGCCCCGGCGAGCCCGGCAAGGGCATGATCACTGGCCTGTTCACGGTCCTCGTCGATGGCGACGACCATAACGAGCCCGTCGCCGACGCGGTTCGCGGCATCCTCGACGGCCACGTCGTAATGCGCCGAGCGATCGCCGAGCGCGGCCGCTATCCCGCGATCGACGTGTTGAAGTCGGTCTCGCGTACCCTGCCGCATTGCATGAACGACGAGCAGAACACCACGCGCCTCGCCGCGCGCAAGTTGCTGTCGACCTATGCCGACATGGAAGAGATGGTCCGCCTCGGCGCGTACAAGGCCGGCTCGTCTGAAGAAGTCGACCGCGCCGTCGCGCTCGCGCCGCTGATCGAGACGCTGATCAACCAGGGCAAGCACGACCAGGGCGATGCAGATATCGATTTTGCCGCACTGGCCGAGATCGTCGGCGCTGAGACGGTCATGGCCGAACCCGTGCGAGCCGCCGCATGACGCCGTTCGACACCGCGCTCCGCGTCCAGCGCCGCGAAGTCGATGCCGTGAAGGTGTCGATCAGCGTCGAAGTCGAGCGCATCACCACGCTTGAGACTCAGGCGCGCAGCCATGACGCGACCGTGCAGCACGAGCGCGCACTCGCCTATGCCCTGCCCTTTGCCAGCGACGCCTGGACCGCGCGGATGAAGGCCGAGCGTCGCCGTCTCGACGAAGCCGCCTATCTGGCGCAGGCCCGGCTCGGGCGTCTCCGCGCACAGGCCGTCGAAGCCTATGGTACGATGCGCGCCATCGAAGGCGCTGCCGAACGCTATGAGGACGAAGCCGAGCGCGTGCTCAGCCTCGCCGAGCAGAGCGCGATCGACGACATTGCCGCGGCGCGCTTCCTGCGCGCCCGCGCCTCCATCCGGAAGCGCTCGGCATGATCAACGCCACCCAGCTTGCCAACCTCACCCCCGCCAAGCGCGCGCAGGTGATCTATGCCGAGGCGCAGTCGCAGCTTTCGAGCCGGCTGTGGCGCGCTGCGCTCGGCGATGGCGACAGCAAGGATACGCGCGAGACGTCACCGTTCGGCGCGAACAACATGAACATGGATTCGCTGATCGGCCTGCTCGGCGGTCGTGAAGGCGTGACCGGCGCGCAGGGCCATTGTGCCTGCCACTGCGCGTGCAGCTGCCACACGCCCGCAGCCGCCACCGGCGCGGGCGGCGAAGGCAAGGCCATGGGCGTCGGCACCACCGGCGCCGGCGCAATCGATCCCGACGAGCCCCGCGCCACCCCGGCTGCGATGATCTCGCTGGCCGGCGCGGGCAGCAGCGCCGCGAGCGGCGACCTCAAGCTCGGCCCCAACGCCCGCTATGCCGCCACCTTTGCCGTGGCGGAATCGCGCACCGGCATCCCGGCGTCCGCGCTCGCCGCCATCGTCGATGCCGAAGCCGCCAAGACCGGCGACGGCAGCTGGAATACCCATTCGCGCAATCCGCGGTCGAGCGCCGCGGGCCTCGGCCAGTTCCTCAGCGGGACGTGGCAGGAACTGGCGCAGACCCAGGGCACCTGGCTCAACAGCTATGCCGCCGATCGCGGCTGGCTCGACGGCCGCGGCCGGCTGCAGACCGGCAATCGCGCCGAGCTGCTCGCGCTGCGCTACGATCCCAAGGCGTCGATTCTAGGCGTCGCCGATCTGGCCAAGACCAATCTCGACCGGCTCGAAAAGTCCGGCGTGCGCGTGCGCACCGATTCGGAGACTCTCGCCAAGGCGGCCTATCTCGGCCATCATCTCGGGCTGGGCGACGCCAAGAAGTTCCTCAGCGGCGGGATCGAGGCGGGCCGCGCCCGCATGCTGCTTTCCGCCCAGATCGGCGCCTCCGCCGCCGAGCAGCGCATCGCCAGCGCAGGCAATGCCACCCAGGCGCATCGCCAGTGGCTCACGGGCTTCATCGATCGCAGAATTCGCCCCGAAGCGTTCGCTTCGTAAATTCTGTCCTATAATTAATTGACGGGTCAGCGATCGGCCAAGGCCGGTTAATTCGCTATAAACCACTGAAATCCACGGTTTTCAGCCGTTTCTCGGCACCCTACGGGGCATCCCGACTGCGTATTTCTACATATAGGATCGGTTTCTATCCGTTAAAGGATTGGCTGGCATTTACCGCCTTGTCGAAAGGGCAGCCTCACGGCGGCCTCCACGAACCAGGGGATTGCACATGTCGAAGATCACGATCGCGCTCGAAGCCGCCGTTGCTACTGTCATCGAAAACACGCCTGCCGACGGCAACCGCACCAACCGCCAGCGCGTCTATGTCGATCGTGCCTTCGCCCAGATCCTCAAGCTGATCGCCCCGCGCATCCGCCACTTCATCCGCCAGTACGGCCTGGTCGCCCATTGGGACGACGCCGAGCAGTGCTGCGCCATCGCCGTGCACCGCGCGATCGAAGCCTATGACCCCGCCAAGGCGCAGTTCACCACCTTCGTGAACTGGCAGATCCGCGGCGAGCTTCAGAGCCTCCGCTTCCGCCTGATGACCGACCAGCGCCCCTCGGCGAAGAAGGTCGAAGCGACCACCGTGTCGCTCAACGCACTCTCCACCGGCGCCGACGGCGAGGAAATGTCGCCCGAGACGCTGATCGCCGACGAGGACGCCCTCGCCCGCACCGAAGCCGGCGCAGCCGACTATCTCGCCGACGGCGCAATCAATTCGCTGGTCGACGCCTATGTCGATCATCTCCGCAAGGTCGGCATCGAAGCGCTCCGCCGTCGTCCCCGTCCCAAGCGGGAAGAAGCCGCGCTGCGCCGCGAAGGCCCGCGTCTCCGCACCGCCACCTACGGCATCGATCCCGCCGAGCTGGAGAAGCTCGAAGCCAAGCTCGACCGTGACCGCGAGATCGTCGTCCGCCGCGTGTTCCAGGCATCGACTCTCGACGATCTTTCGCTCGAGACCGGCGTCACCAAGGAGCGCGTCCGCCAGATCACCAAGCGCGCTGCCAAGACGATCGCCGAGATCGCCGCTGCCGACCCGCGCTTCGCCGTGATGGCCGAGCATGACCGCCCGGTCGCCGCCAAGCGTCGCCAGTCGGCCCCGGCCACTGCCTCGCTGCTCCCCGACGCCAGCCAGCCGCACAACCGTCTTGCCAGCGTCCGCGCCATCCAGCCGGCCGAGCTGAGCACCGCACTGGCCGCCCCGGTCGAGGGTGTCGAGCGCATCGACGCCATGCTTCTCGCCCAGGCCGCTGCTCCGTCGAGCGCCGCGCTGCACTAATTTCACCGGACACATATCCGACACACAGCCTATCCGTATTCTTCCTATAATGCAGGAAGATAACTGGAGAGAGCCGATGTACGGCGAGATCGAAGTGACCGAGAATGAGGGCGTGCAGGGCTGGGCGATGATGCCCCGCCCCAATCGGCACCTTACCGCGCTGGCCCGGGAAGTGGCGCGCTGCGCTGGATCGCTCCTTCCGCAAGGAGCGGGACTGTTCATGGGCCTGGAAGCGCATGCCGATGGCGCGATCCGCCTGCTCTGGTGGCGCTCGCGAGACTTCAGTCTCGTTGCCGAGATCAGTGCCGCGCCCGAGGGCTTCTGCCCTGCCGACACCGATGAAGGCGCGCTTCAGGACGCCGCGGCCGAGCTGCTCGACTATCTCGCCGGGCGCTGGCCCACGCCGCCCGCCGGGTTCGGCGTGATCACCGACGGCACCGGCGTCGCCTTCGCCCCCGATCATCCCGCGCCCTCGGCGTCGGGCTGGCTGCTGCGGCAGGCGACCGACAGCGCACCCCTTCTCGCGATCGTGGCGCTCGATCCTGCCGGCCCCTGCGCACTGTTCGGGCAGCGTCCGGAGCGCTCGCTCCACTAATCCGGCACATCTGTTCCATTAAAGCTACGCTCGTTCCACTAAAGGAGCGGGCGTTAACCTTGCATTATTCTTGTTTCGCTTCAGAAGAGGTCGCAAGCGGCGTCAGCCCGCGGAGGACCGACATGGCGATGGCAAAGGGGAACAAGAAGCGGCAGGGCGGCGCCCGTTCGACGCTCGGCGACGTGCCGGTCGATCTGTACCGTTGCTTCGTCTTCCCCAATCGCATGCGCGAGCAGCGCCGCATCGCGGGGCATGCACGGTTGCTGCGGCTGGCCACGACGCTTCCCGAAATTCCCTATATCCGCCTGTCGAAGATCGAGCGCGGCGAAGTCGTGCCCCGCGCCGACGAACTTCGCCGTATCGCCGCGGCGCTGAACATCGCGCCGGCCGACCTCTTGGTCGATGTGGACGCCCCGGGCTTCGATATCGCGCACTGGGCCCAGCCCTTCGTCGAAGGCGCGCCCGCCGATCTGGACGAAGAGCGGTTTGCGGTGCTGCTCGCCGCGGCGCTGCGCGCTCGGCGGGCCGGCGATCCCGCGCTCACCATCGCCGCGATCGAGCGCGACTATGCGCTGGCCCCGGTCAATCTCTCGCGCGTCGAAAACGCGCAGAAGACGTTCGATCGCTGGAATGCCGCCACGCACAGCGCACTGTACCAGCTTCTCCGGGTCGCCGACGCCGCCGAACTGCGCGACCATGTCGCGATGCTCCACGCCAATGGCGCGCTCGACGCGTTCCTCGCCGGGATCCCCGGCCCCGCCGTCCGCCACGAACGCACCCGCGCCCGTATCGCCGAGATCGCCGCTGCGCTGCGCGCCGACGACGCGACACCCACGCTCGCAGCCGCGCCCGTCCTGGCGCCACTCCCGGTGATCGGCGCCGCTTCGGTACGGCTCGTTCCCGTTCTCGGCGCGCCGCTCGCCCAGGGATTGATCGCCGACACGCCCACCCCCGAAAAGGCCGAGGCGCCGCACGCCGCGGGCCCGCGCGCCTTCGGGCTCAAGGTCTGCCGCGCCACGCTGGGTGGCGGGCTGCCGGGCCAGGCAGTGGTGATCGTCGATCCCGATCGCTACCCCTCCGCCGGCAGCCTTGCGGCATTGCGTGAGGCGGATGGCTGGCGGCTGCTTTCGGTCGGATCGGACCGCGAAGGCCGCATGATCGGGTATAGCAGCAATCCCGAACTCGAAATCGCACTCGACGATTGCGATCCCGCGCGCCTCGCCGCGCTGGTCAGTGCGATCTTTCCGTAACGTAAATTCCCACGCCTTCACGTCCAGGCAGCCATCAACCTTCTATAAAGGTTAAAGAAGGCATCGCGCCTGGGAGTGGGGCAATGAAGAACCGGCTGCGTCGGTTGTTCGTCAGCTATCGGGATTACCTGCTGATCGTCGCGCCCGTCGCGTCGATGCTGATGCTTGGCGCCCTGCTCAATCTCAGCGAACGCTTCAGCGATTTTACCAGCCGGCACGAGAATTGGCAGCTCGATGAAGTCGTTCCCGCCTTTTTCCTCGCCGGTCTGATCTACATGGTATTGCTCGTCTGCCGCACCCGCGGGCTGCGGCACGAACTCCGCCGCCGCCGGCGCGCCGAGAGCGAAGCCACCCAGCTCGCCCGGCACGACTGGCTCACCGGCCTCGTCAATCGGCGCACGCTGGTCGATCATCTCGCGGCGCGGGTCGCGAGCGCCGCACAAGGCACCGAGATCAGCGTCTTCATGCTCGACCTCGATCGCTTCAAGCCCGTCAACGACACCTACGGGCATGAGGGCGGCGACGCCGTCCTCGTCAAGGTCGCCAGCCGGCTCAAGCTGCTCGCCGGGATGGGCGGACTGGTCGCGCGCATCGGCGGCGACGAATTCGCCTGCGTCCTCGAACATCCGGCCGGCTCGCCGGTCCCGGTCGAGACCGCCCAGGCGATCCTCGCTGCCGTCGCCAAGCCGATCCAGCTGCGCGGCGGCCTTGCCGAGGTCAGCGCCTCGGTCGGTCTCGTCACCTGCGCGCCCGGCGCGTCCGATGCCGAGGAGATGCTGCGCGCCGCCGACTTCGCGATGTACCGCGCCAAGCGTTCGGGCCGTTCTAGCTATTGCGTGTTCGCTGCCGAGATCGAAGCCGAGATGGGCGAGCGCGCCCAGCTCGAGCTCGACATGCACGCCGGCATCCATCGCGGCGAATTCGTCCCCTATTTCCAGCCGATCGTCGCGCTCGCCTCCGGCGACCTGATCGGCTTCGAGGCGCTCGCCCGCTGGCGCCACCCGACCCGCGGCCTCGTCGCGCCCGACCTGTTCATCCCGATCGCCGAGGATGCGGGCATGATCCAGGATCTGGGCTTCTCGGTGCTGCGCCGCGCCTGTGCCGATGCGCGGATGTGGCCCCAGCACCTGACGCTGTCGGTCAATATCTCGCCGCTCCAGCTCAACGATCCCTGGCTGCCCCAGCGCATCCTCCAGGTATTGTGCAGCACCGGCTTCGCGCCCGCGCGGCTGATCGTCGAGATCACCGAGACCCGGCTGGTGCAGGATATCGAAGCGGCGCGCGCGATCCTCGTCTCGCTGCGCAATGCCGGCATCCAGATCGCGCTCGACGATTTCGGCACCGGCTATGCCAGCCTCAAGCATCTGCGCGAGTTGCAGTTCAACCGGATCAAGATCGACCGCGCCTTCATCCAGGACATGCGCGCCGGCGACAACGGCAAGATCGTCCGCGCGATCCTCAATCTCAGCGAGGGCCTGGGCCTGCCCGTCACGGCCGAGGGCATCGAATCGAGCGAGAGCGCGGCAATGCTCGCCGGGCTCGGTTGCGAATATGGCCAGGGTTTCCTCTACAGCCGCGCCGTCGAGCCCGAAGAGGCGCTCGAGATCGCGCGCGCCGCGCATTATCTCGGCCACGGCGCCGGAGCGCCCGTCCCCATCGGCCTTCACCAGGTCCGCCGCGCCACGCCGTGACATCGCGCGCCGCCGTGCTTAAGGCAGGCGGATGCACGAAGCTGCCTTCTACGCAGTCGAGGGGATCGACGGATCCGGCAAGTCCGGGATGGTCGCCGGCATCGTCGCGCATCTCGAACGCACCGGCCGGCCGACGATCGCGACGCGCGAGCCCGGCGGCACGCCGCAAGGCGAGAAGCTTCGCGCGCTGCTGCTCGCCGGCACCGACGACGCCTGGGACCAGCAATCCGAGCTGCTGATGATGACCGCGGCGCGCGTCGAGCACGTCCAGCGCGTCATCCTCCCCGCCCTCGCCCGTGGCACTTCGGTGGTGTCGGACCGCTATGTCGGTTCGACGATCGCCTATCAGGGCGCCGGGCGAGGCATGCCGGAGGACTATATCCGGCGCCTCCACAGGGATGCGGTCGGCGATGTCTGGCCCGACCTCGTCCTCATCCTTGATCTCGATCCCGAAATCGGGCTGGCGCGCAGCAAAAAGCGCCTGAGCGCCGACGCGATCGACGAAGGCCGGTTCGAGACGCTCGACCTCGATTTCCACCACCGCATCCGCCGCTCGTATCTCGACCAGGCCGCGCGTGATCCCGAACGGCACGCAATCGTCGACGCGCTCGGCACGCCGGAAGAAGTACGCGCGAGGGTGATCGCTGCGATCGACGCCTGGCACGCCCACTAACTCCTCTCCCTGAAAGGGAGGAGTTGCAGGTGGGTGCGCGTCTGCGCGCCAAAAGACTCCTCGCCCAGAACGAAAGCGGCGGCCAGGGCATCGAGCCCCGACCGCCGCCAAACCACCCTAGCCCTCCCTTGCAGGGAGGGGATGAGCAATCAGCCCGCCACGAACGTAATCGTAGTGATCCGGTGCACCGCATCCACTGCCCCACCCGGCAGCGTCGCCTTGGCGTCGTCCTTCACCGTCGCGGCGAGGATGTAGCGTCCCTTCTCGTTCACCGGGATCTCGAGTCCGCCGCCAGCGTCGGTAGTAATCGTCTTCGACCATTTGTCCGGCGTGACCACGACGACCTTGGCGCCAGCGACCGGCTTGCCGTCGCGGATCACCGTGAAGCGGTTGGCGTTTGCCGAAGCGGGTACGATCTCGAAGGGCAGCTTGGCGCTGGTGTCGCTGCGGCCAGCGCGGGCGTAATAGACAACGCCTTCCTTCTTTCCTTCCGAATCCCAGGGCGCGAAGACATTGTCGTCCCACACGCGGACGTCGCCCGCGGGCGCGCTGGTCTCGATATAGCCGGCCTTGCGCACCTGCGCAGCAGTGCCGCCGAGCAGCTTGGGCGCCTTGAGGTTCTTGAACTCGGGATCGCCGCCCTCCGGCAGCACGTCGCCGGGCTCGCCCAGATAGATGCGAACCGCGCCGTTGCCGTCGCGCTCGACCCACACTTCATGTGCCTGCGCGCTGCCCGCGACGCCGAGCATCAGGGCCGCCAAAATCAGTCGCTTCATTGCTACCTCCCAGGATGTGCCGGCACGCATCAGCGCCGGTCGGTACGCCGCCATGCCGGCGACAGGTTGAGTATCAGGAACACGATGCCCGCGCCGAGCATCAGCATCCCGGCCCACAGGATCGGGCCGAACACGCCGCCGCTCGCCGCCAGCGCAGGCGGGAACGCTGCCACGATCAGCACCCATGCGGCAATCCGCAATCGCTTCTTCGTCGCAATATCAGGCCGCTTGTTCAGCCGCCGCTGGTGATGCTCGTCGGTGGCGAACCCGAACAGCGCGAACGCGCCGATCGCGAACAATAGGGTGATCAGGCTCATTCCGCAGGCTCCAGCATCGGCGCGGCAGGCTCGGCCGCCATCTTGCGCCGCGACTTGCGCGCCACCGGCTTGTACCGCCCTACCCGCGCCGCCGTCGCCACGAAGGCGATGCCGAACGCCAGGATCGTCAGGTCGATCCCCGTCATCAGCCAGTCCCCGCGCAGCAGCGTCGCGAATACGCCCTGATTGGTGGCGAGGAGATTGTAGAACGGGAGGGCCGCGAGCAGCACGCCAGTCGTCCCCAACAGGATCGTCCAGGCGATCTGCGGCCGCCGGACCAGCGCAAGCACTAGCGACGCCAGCCAGGCGAGGAACAGGACATGGATTTCCCACTCCGCCCGCCCCTGCATCGCCACCGGCAGCAGGCGGTTAGCCCAGAACATCGCGGCTACACCCAGCGGGAAGCCCGCGATGGTCGCGACGTTGAGCCGCTCGACCAGCCGGAAGCCGAAATGCGGTCGCGCCGGATCGGGCAGTTTCTCGCGCCGCTTGACCGTCCACAATACCAGCCCGCTCGCGACCATCACGCTGCCTGCGACGCCGCACAGGAAATAGATCCAGCGCAGCCCGTCGCCGGAGAAGCGCCCGGCATGCAGCCCGATCATCGCGCCCGCAGTCACCGAAGCGCCACCCGGCGCCGGCGATTGCCACACCAGCTTGCCAGTCGCGCCTTCATAGGTGAGGCTCGGCGAGCGCGCGGAGAGCATCGAAGACGCGCTGCGGCTGATCGTCACCCGCGAGGACGCATCGCCGGGAAAGGCCACGTCGATATAGCCTGCGGGCGCGCCCATCCGACGTTCGGCGTCTTGCACGATCGTCGTCAGCGGCACCATCGGCACGCGGGTCCCTGATCGCTCGACCTCGGGTGCTTGCGGGAACAGTGTTTCGAACATTTTGGCGTCGTCGGCATAATTGGCGACCGTCGCCCAGGGCATCAGCATCGCCATCAGCGTGACCAGCCCGGTATAGGTGATCATCAAGTGGAACGGCAGCCCGAGCACCGCGGTGGCGTTGTGCCCGTCGAGCCAGCTGCGCTGTCCCTTGGCGCGGCGCAGCGTGAAGAAGTCCTTGAAGATCTTCTTGTGCGTCACGATCCCGCTCAGGATCGCGACCAGCATCATCATCGCCGCGAAGCCGACCAGCCAGCGCGCCCAGAATACCGGCATGTAATAAAGGTCGAAGTGGAAGCGATAGAAGAACTCGCCGCCACGCGTCTCACGCGCCGTAGTGGGCTCGCCGTCGGCGCCGATCAGCGCCTGGTTGTTGCGCCGCCCGCGCCGCCGCGGCGGCTCACCCTTTTTGGGTTCGGGCTGCCAGAACAGCTGGGTGCCGGGGCTGGTGCCGCCCGGCATCGGGATAAACCAGCTCTTCGCGTCGGGCGCCTTCCCGTCGAGGAAGCGCTGCGCCCCGGCGAGCACCTGCATCGGCGCCTCGACCTTGGCCAGCTCGGGCCGCATCCAGCGATTCAACCCTTCACGGTAGAAGGCGATCGTCCCCGCGACGAACACCGCGAACAGCAGCCAGCCGAGCAGCAGCCCGGACCAGGTGTGCAGAAAGGCCTGCGACTGGCGAAAACCCTTGTTGTTCACAACCTGACTCACAGGCGCCCCGTCGCTTGTATCGACATCCATGCGATCGCCCCGGCGACCGCGCCCAGCAGCACCAGCGTCCACACTGCCCGCCAGCCGCTGCGCGCCGCGAATGCCCACATCGCCGCGAACGCGCAGACTACGAACGCCACCAGGGTCGCGATCACCGTGGCTTCCGAACGCGCGCCCGGGATCACCCGGGCGAGCGCCATCGCCCACAAGCTGCCGACAGCATAGCCCAGCGGGATCGCCGCGAGCACGCGCAGCAGCATGTCGCCGCGCTTTGCCCAGCTGCGCTGGGCCAGGCTGCCGCCGCCACTCATTCGAAGGTGAACCGGATCGTGCCGAACACGCTGCGCGGCGTGCCGTAGTAATTGCCGCGCCCGGCCGCCGAGATGCGGGCATAATAATTGCGGTCGAGCACGTTGTTGGCATTCACCGAGAGCGAGATCTGCTCGCTCAGCTTATAGCCTGCGCGCAGATCGACCACCGCATAACTGCCCTGGCGCACGATCGTGGAGATCACCCGCTGGTTGTTCACCGGGTTGATGTACGACGGATTGCCGCCATAGGTCCCGTCGAACCAGGTGACGCCGCCGCCCAGGCTGAACCCGCGTAGCGCGCCATCCGCCGGCGCATAGTTGGTGAAGAACTTCACCATATGCTCCGGGATGATCGGAGTGAGCGGAATGCCTTCGAACGCGGTGTTGGCGTCCTCCAGATATTTCGTCTTGGTGTAGCTATAGCCGCCGTTGATCCGCCAGCCCGGCAGGATCTCGCCGCCGATCTCGGCCTCGATCCCGCGCGCGCGGACCTTGCCGACCTGCAGATAGACGGTGGCATCATCCGGATCGTTGAACAGGCGGTTGGTCTGCTCGATCTGATAGGCGGCGAGCGAGAGCAGCAGCTTGTCGTTCATCAGCGACAATTTGGTGCCGCCCTCGAACTGCGCACCGATCAGCGGCAGCACCGCCGAACCGTCGGGCTTGCGCCGGCCGCTGGGCGCTGCCTGCGGCGAGAAGCTGTCGGCATAGCTCGCGTAGAAATTGAGGTTGTCAGTCGCGTCCCACACGATGCCGGCATAGGGCGTGAAGCGGCCGTCGATCTGCTGCGAGGTGCGGTTGCCGCGGGTCGGCAGCAGCACTTGGTTGTTGCTCTCCCACCAGGTCACGCGGCCGCCACCGGTGATCGTCACTCCCGCGACCGGTGACAGGCGCAACTGGCCGTACAGGCCGTATTGTTCGACCACGGTGTTGGTGGCGCCATAGACCTGAAGCACGCAATTGGCGGGCGCCGGCACGATCGGCGTGCTGGTCGCCGGGCAGGTCGCGCCCGAGCCCTGCACCGGATAGTAATTGAGCGGGCCATAGGGATTGAGCAGCGGCTCGGCCGGCGACACCGGATCGAACACGTTGATCCGCGCATAGTTGGACAGGCGGGTATAATAGCTGTCGTAATCCTGCGCCTGATAGTCGGCGCCCAGGATCAGCGTCTGGTCTCGGCCGAACAGCGAGAAGCTGCCGATACCGTTGAAATCGAACGCCGTGGTCTTGGCGAAGCTGTCGCCGCGATAGGCGATGTGGTTGGTCACGCCGTTGTTGCGCGTACCGGTGGGCGTCGTGTTGCTGGCGTCGGTGACCGCCTGGCTGCCGATATAGCTATAGACGTCGATCCGCTCGACATCGCTGTAGAGGCCGCTGAACCGCAGCGTCCAGCGGTCGCTGATCCGGTGCGAAATGTCGCCGAACACCGTCCAGGTGTCCGAGCGGAAGCGATTCCAGTCCGCGCCGAGATAAGTCGAGCGGTCGCCGTCGAGCAGCCGGCCCTCGCTGCCGTCGGGGCCGCCGGCATAGCCGGGCAGGCCCGACTGGATCGCGGGCTGGTAGCGATCGTAATTGCCGCCGACCGTCAGCGTCGTCGCAGGATCGATCTCGACCGAGACGGTGCCGAAGCCGGCAAGGCGGAAGCGGTGCCCGACGTCGAAGAACTGGTCCTGATCCTGCACCATCACGCCGCCGCGGACGCCGATGCTGCTGCTGATCGGCGCCGAGACGTCGAGCTCGCCGCGGATATTGTTCCAGCTGCCATATCCGGCCGATGCCTGCAGCTTGAAGGCGTCGAGCGGACGCTTGCGGACCAGGTTGATGCTGCCCGCCGGGTTGCCCGATCCGCTGAACAGGCCAGCCGGGCCGCGCAGCACTTCCAGCCGATCGTAGAAGAACAGGTCGGGCACGACCGAGGGGAAGTTGAAGGCGAGCGTCGAAACGCCGTCGATCAGATAATTGTTGATCGCAAAGCCGCGCGACATGAACGAGGGGTCCTCGCTGCCGACACCGGTCACGGTGATGCCGTTGGCCGCGGTGAGCGCATCCTCGAGCGACAGCAGGTTCTGCGCCTCGATCTGCTCGCGGTCGATCACGGTGATCGTGTTGGGCACGTCCTTCAATGGCGTGACGGTCTTGCCGACTTCCTGGCCATAGCTCTTGCCGACGACGACGATTTCCTCGGCGCGCTGCTGCGCCGCGACGGCGGCATCCGCTGCGCGATCGTCCTCGGCATAGGCGGGAGACACCACTGCAACTGCGGCAACACTGGCAAGCAAGACGGCAACGATACGCAAATTTCGACCCCTTTGTTTTCGATTCGCCGGGGCCAATAAGCTTAAAGCTGTTGCAAGTCACTCTCAATAACATCTGCGTGCGCGTGCAAAAATGTCACCTGCCGATAGGTGCTGCAGCAAGGGCACCGCGCCGCCGGCCGCGTCGAAAGCTTCCTTTACGTCACCCCGGCCTTGTGCCGGGTCCACCGCGCGGCTGGACCTGAGATCCAGACTCCTCCCGATCGGCCCGGTGGCTCCCTGCACAAGGCCAGGATGACGGAAGAATTTGCGCGGTCGATCTGCTACGGATCGTTCGAGTGCAAATGCGCCTGCGCTCGCCCGGTTTCCCGCCCGCCCAGCCCCGAACAACTTGACAGCGCTTCCATCGCAACCCAATGGTAGCGCTATCAAAAGCAGAAATCTTCAAGGCGAGGAATGTTGGAAGCGTCTAGTGTCGAATTGCTGCCTGCCGACCATGCGCAGGCCACTCTGGTTGGACGCGTCCTGCTCGATGCGGGCCCCACCCCCATCGTGATTCGCGACGGCGACGTGCTCGATGTTTCGGCAACTGCCGCGACCGTCGCCGACCTGCTCGAACGCGACGATGTTGCCCAGATCACCGGCTCGCGGATCTGCGGCGTCGAAGCACTCGGCACCGAAGCCGGGCCCCGCCTGCTCGCCCCCGTCGATCTCCAGTGCATCAAGGCATGCGGCGTAACCTTCGCGCTCTCGGCGATCGAGCGCGTGATCGAGGAACGCGCCCGCGGCGACGCCGACAAGGCATCCGAGATCCGCGGCGACCTCGAAGCCAGGGTCGGCAGCGGCATCCGCTCCGTCGTCCCGGGCAGCGACGAAGCCGCGGCGCTCAAGGCTGCGCTGATCGATGCCGGCATGTGGTCGCAATATCTCGAAGTCGCGATCGGCCCCGATGCCGAGGTGTTCACCAAGGCTCCCGTGCTCTCTGCGGTCGGCTGGGGCGACGAGATCGGCATCCGCTCGGACAGCGACTGGAACAACCCCGAGCCGGAGGTCGTGCTGATCGTCGATCGCCACGGCACGCCCAGGGGCGCAACGCTCGGCAACGACGTAAACCTGCGCGATTTCGAAGGCCGCAGCGCCCTCCTCCTCGGCAAGGCCAAGGACAACAACGCCTCAACTGCGCTCGGCCCCTTCATCCGCCTGTTCGACGCCAGCTTCACGATGGACGACGTCCGCTCGGCCGTGGTCGATCTCACCATCGACGGTCCCGAGGGCTACACGCTCGCCGGCACCAACAAGATGAGCGAGATCAGCCGCGATCCCACCGATCTCGTCGCCCAGGCACTGAGCGAGCACCAGTATCCCGACGGCTTCGCGCTGTTCCTCGGCACCTTGTTCGCGCCGGTGCAGGACCGCGACCATCCCGGCCGCGGCTTCACCCACAAGACCGGCGATGTCGTTCGTATCGCCACGCCCAAGCTCGGCGCCCTCGTCAACCGCGTGACCACCTCCAAGGCCGCAGCGCCATGGGAGTTCGGCATCCGCGACTTGATGCGCAACCTCGCCACCCGCGGCCTGCTCGCGTGAAAATCGTTTTCACTGGCGAATTTCGCCTCTACGCTATCCCGACATTCGCGCCCCGTGCGCTTACAGGAACTCGCCCCCTCCATGTCCGAAGCTGATCCCCTGCACGCCCCGCTCACCAGCGACCGGCGCGCCATCTACCCCAGCCTCAAGGGCAAGCGCGTGCTCGTTACCGGCGGCGGCTCGGGCATCGGCGCGGGCATGGTCGAAGGTTTCGTCCGCCAGGGCGCACAGGTCACCTTTTTCGACATCGCGGAAGCGGATTCGGCCGAGCTCGTCGCCAGCCTGAAGGGCGCCGAGATCGCCCCGGTCTTCCAGCGCCTCGACCTTACCGATGTTGCCGCGGTCCAGTCGGCGATCGTCGCGCTGATCACGGAGCACGGCGCGTTCGATATCCTGATCAACAACGCCGCCAATGACGATCGCCACACGATCGAACAGGTTACCCCGGAATATTGGGACAACCGCATCGCCGTGAACCTGCGCCATCTGTTCTTCGCCGCGCAGGCAGTGATCCCCGGCATGAAGGCTGCGGGCGGCGGCGTGATCGTCAATCTCGGCTCGATCTCATGGCATTTGGCGCTCGAGGAGCTCACCCTTTACCAGACCTGCAAGGCCGGCATCGAGGGCCTGACCCGCAGCTTCGCGCGCGAACTCGGCCCCGACAATATCCGCTCGGTCTGCATCGTCCCCGGCAACGTCAAGACGCCCCGCCAGATGAAATGGTACACGCCCGAGGGTGAGGCGGAGATCGTCAAGGCGCAGTGCCTCAAGGGCCGCTTGGTCCCCGACGACATCGCCGCGATGGCATTGTTCCTTGCCTCCGACGACGCACGGCTGGTAACGGGCCACGAGTATTTCGTGGACGCAGGGTGGCGATAAGATGAGCAACGTGGCGATTTCCGAGCCGGTCAGCATTTGGCAGCTCGGAGCGCCACTCGGCGAAGGCCCGGTCTGGGTCGAGCGTGACCAGGCGCTCTGGTTCGTCGACATCAAGAGCCACAAGATCCACCGTCTGGACCCTGCAACCGGCGCGACGCGCAGCTGGGACGCCCCCGGCCAGGTCGGCTTCCTCCTGCCGATCGAGAGCGGCGGCTTCGTCGCCGGTCTCCAGACCGGGTTGAGCAAGTTCGACGAGCGCGACGGCAGCTTCACCCATATCTCCTCGCCCGAGCCCGACCTCCCGACCAACCGCCTCAACGACGCCACCGTCGATCCGCAGGGCCGCTTGTGGTTCGGCAGCATGGACGATGGCGAGAGCGACACCACCGGCGCGATCTATCGCCTGGCCGGCGACGGCACGTGCGTGAAGAGCACCGATCACGTCGCCATCACCAACGGCCCGGCGATCTCGCCCGATGGCAAGACGCTCTATCATGTCGACACGCTGGTCGGCGTGATCCACGCCTGCGACATCGAGGCCGACGGCACGCTTACCAACAGCCGCGAATTCGCCCGCATCCCCAACGACGAAGGCCATCCCGACGGCCCCACCGTGGACAGCGAAGGCTGCATCTGGGTCGGCCTTTACAATGGCTGGGCGGTGCGCCGCTATTCGCCCGCCGGTGAGTTGCTCGAGACCGTCAAGTTCCCGGTCAGCGCCATCACCAAGATTGCGTTCGGCGGCCCCGACGGCAAGACCGTGTTCGCCACAACCGCGAACAAGCACATCACCCCTAGCGACCTCGCCCGGGAGCCGCACGCCGGCGACTTGTTCCGCTTCGAAGTCAGTGTCCCTGGCCAGAAGAACTACCTGATCCGCGAAGGCGTCTGACCGCCAAACTCCCCTCTCTCGTCGGGAGAGGGTTGCGCAGACTTGGCAGCTTGCTGCCTGGTCGGAGCTGGGTGAAGGGATCGCCCCTATCGAGAACCTTAAAACCCTCGCAAAGAACCTTATTGCAAACCCCTCGCACTACTATTGCGATAAATTCGCAACAACACTGCGAACGAATCGCATCAGCTGCCCCCGCCCATCGTCGCCTCGAGCTTCTTGAGCAGCGCCGAAAGCACCCATTGCTCCTTCTCGGCCAGCCCGGAAACAAGCCCGGCCTGGAGGGTCATTTCCTCCCGGAAAACCTGTTCGACGAGTCCCCTGCCCTTGGGGGATAACTCCACGAAAACACTGCGTTTATCGTCACTTGCCGCCGGCCGGCGGATCATCCGCGCCACTTCCAGCTTGTTGAGCCGCGCAGTCAGCCCACCCGAAGAAATGCCCAGCGCACGATAGAGTTCGGTCGGCCGAAGCCGGTGCGGTGCCGGTACCGCGCGCAGCGTGGCGAGCACGTCATAGCCGCCCCCGTCGATCCCATGCCGCGCCAGCAACGGCTCAGCTGCCGCGCGCGCCCGCAACATGATCCGCCGGGCCCGTCCGAGCACCGAAAGCCCGCGCGTATCCACTTCGGGCATCGCCGCAGACCACAAGGTAATCAGCTGGTCCACAGGGTCGGTCTCGGCCATGCTATCTCGCCATCAAGATATTTATCTCGACATCGAGAATTTCGACATCAAGATGGATATCTCGAAGATAAGATGCTTGCCTCAAAGTCAAGATATTTATCTCGAAGACGAGATATATGAGCGCGGGTTAACAGCGAACCTTTCCTTCTGATTATGCCAATTGAACCCATTCAGCGCGGCTTTGCAAGCGTTCGCGGGGCACTTTGCGGCGTGCGTCGGACGCGCTTAGCGCGGCTTCATCGTATCGAACCGCGCTTCGCCGATCTGATCCGCGTTCCTGCTCGCGAACCGATATACCAGCCAGGCGAGCACCAGCGTTGCACCGGAAATCCCGGCGGCGATCGTCACGCTCGCCGCGGTCGGATCGTTCGTCACCACGATTGCCGCAGCAGCCAGGCCCGTCACCAGCACGACGGTCGTCCCGCTCTTTGCAGGCGAGGGCTCGGCGACAGAGCTGGGGTTTTGGGGCCGCAACGCCGATAAGGTGACGAAACACACTATCCACACCAACCCCACGAACTGACGCGCGTCCCGAAGGTCGGTGAGCGACGGGCTGTAATGTTCGATATAGGCGGCGGCGACGTAGGCGCCGGCAGTGAACCACGACGCCGCATTGAAGAAGCGCGCCGCATATTTCCTCATCCGGCGCCCAGTCATCCTTCGCCCCCTCGATGCACATCCTGATAGCCGAGCTCGACCTCCGCAACCCATGCCACGCATTCTACCCGAGGCTGGCAGTGCGCAAATCCACTTGTGACGCCGCCCGGCTCCGTTAAGCCGTGCCCAGGCATGCACAGGGGACGGACGGCGAATGTACGCACTATTGGGAATGGCGGCAGCCGCGATGCTCGCGTCGCCCGTAGCGCTGGGGCCCGTACCACAAGCCCGGGTCCTGCCCACGGCGGAGACGCCGCTGCAAGTCGCCGATGCCTTCGACCGCGCGCAGTTGACCAGCGACGCGGCGGCGCTCGAACGGATGGTCGCCGACGACCTGATCTTCATCGACGGCAGCGGCAAGCGTCTCGACAAGCGCGGCTTCATTGCCGGCTGGACCGCACCGGGCGATCGCTTCGATCCGGCCGTGCTGCTTGACCGCCGCGTGGTCGCGCTCGGCCCAGACGCATTCCTCGTCACCGCAGAAACCACTCTCACCGGCAGCTCGGACGGCACGCGCTTCGCCAGCGCCCTGCGCTTCACCGACATTTTCCGCCGGATCGATGGTCAGTGGCGCGCCGTCCACATCCAGGTCACCCGCCTCCCGGTCGCCAGGTGATGCTCAAGCCGCTGCTCGCTGCCTGCGCCTTGCTCGCCTGCGCCGCCGCCCTCGCCAACGACAGCACCGCCGAGCTCGCTGCCGGCGGACTGGTCCTGACCAGGACCGACGCGATCGAGATGCGCTCGGAGGACCTCCACATCTCGCGAAGCCAGATCCGTGTCCGCTATCAGTTCGTCAACACCAGCGGGCGCGACACCACGGTGCGCGTCGCCTTCCCGCTTCCCGCGATCGGCGGGCCGGGCTTCTTCGACGGCGATGTCGCGATCCCCATCGACGGCACCGACAATTTCCTCGGCTTCTCCACGCAAGTCGATGGCAAGCCCGTTGCGATGGAGATCGAGCACAAGGCGCTGGTCGGCACCACCGATCGAACCGGCTGGCTGCGCGCCAACGCGATTCCGCTGCGCCCCCACGCCGACGAGACGGAGACCGCGCTCGCCCGCCTTACGCCCGCCAGACGCCGCGAGGCGGTCCAGCTCGGCCTGATCGACGACAATGACCGCCCCGGCTGGACGCTGCAGACCACCTATCACTGGCTCCAGCGCTTCCCTGCCGGCATGCCGGTGGCGATCGAGCATGTCTATCGCCCCTCGGTCGGCGGCACCGTCGCCACCCTGCTCGGCAGCGACGCGAAGGACCCCAATATCGCGCGCTACTGCGTCGATCCCCCGCTGCTCGCCACGCTGCGCGCCGCGGAAGCCAAGCAACGCCACTATCGCGAGAACTGGGTCGATTATATCCTCGTCACCGGCGGCAACTGGAAGAAGCCGATCGGCAGCTTCCGCCTCGTCGTAGACAAGGAAGACCCGCGCGACCTCGTCAGCTTCTGCGGCGACGGCGTCCGCAAGATCGGGCCAACCCGGTTCGAGATGCGCAAGACCAATTGGCGCCCCGATCGCGACCTGGCGGTGCTGTTCCTGGCGCCCGCCGCCCTATAACACCCCCTTGCGCCCCGCGCGCACGGGCCTAGGCAAGGCGCCATGGATTTCGACGACCAGCTTCGCCGCTATTTCGGGAGCGCCGACCCCGCGACGCTCAACCCCGACGCGCTCGCCGAGGGCACCGAGCGCATCCGCGTCGATCTCGGCCTCGAAAAGGACCGCAACCGCCGCTTCGCCTTGTGGGCGCTGCTCCACATCCTCGGCAGCGCCCCCGATCTCGACGTCGCGTTCGCCGACGAAGCCGATCGCGAAGCCGCGCGCAACTTCATGGACCTGTTCGCCGCCGATCAGGCCGAACCAGACGCTTGACGGCGACCCCGATGGCGCGGAAGGCGGAACCGTCGAGGTTCTCCGCCGCGTCGCTGCGTCGGAGCTAAGACGGGAAGCCGGTGCGATGCCGGCGCTGCCCCCGCAACTGTAAGCGGTGAGCGGCGGTCGATGCGTGTCACTGGCGGGTTCACTCGCCGGGAAGGCCAGACCGTTCGTGTCGATCCGCGAGCCAGGAGACCTGCCTCGGCGCGATAACGACCCACCGGCGGGGTGCCCGGTTCGGCCGCTTGCCCCGCCGTGGCCGGCTCGCCGGCGGCGTGCGTCCGGTGCGTGCGCCTGCCTATCCCGCCTCCGAAGGCAGGAAAAGCATGACCGATACCGATAGTCCCGTCCGCCTGATCGACATGGTGTTTCCGGGCGACACCAACCATCACGGCACGCTGTTCGGCGGCGTCGCGCTCGCCCACATGGACAAGGTCGCGTTCCTCGCCGCGACGCGCCACGGCCGCGCGCCGTTCGTCACCGCCGCCTCCGAGAAGATCGACTTCGCCGCCCCTGCCAGGGCCGGCGACATGGTCGAGGCGACCGGCCGCGTCGTCCGCGTCGGCAATGCCTCGCTCGATGTCGAAGTCGAGCTGGTCGCGGAAAATCCCGTGTCCGGCGAGCGCCGGCCCTGCACGCGCGGCCGCTTCACGCTCGTGGCGGTCAGGGGCCCGGACACGCGCCTGCCCTTGCCGCCGCTCCCCGCCGCGCGGCCCGAGCAGCCCGGCGATATCCTGCGCATGGCCGAGATGGTCTTCCCGCCCCAGACCAACCATTACGGCACGCTCTATGGCGGCGACGCGCTCAAGATGATGGGCAAGGCGGCCTTCATCGCTGCCTCGCGGCGCGCCCGCGCAGTAATGGTGATGGCCGCATCCGACCGGATCGACTTCGCCTCGCCGATCCGCGCCGGCGAGATGGTCGAACTCGCCGCGCGCGTCCAGATGACCGGACGAAGCTCGCTGCGCGTCGGCGTCGAGCTGTGGGCCGAGAACCTGATGACCGGCGAGCGACGCCAGTCCGCCACTGCTGTGTTCACCATGGTCGCCGTCGACAGCGAGGGCCGGCCGAAGCAATGGCATGCGGAGTAACTTCTTACCCTAACGGCCTGCCAGTTGCATATATCGTATACGATGATACTTCTGCGTTCACGGCGGAGGCGGGGAAGGCGGCGCGTGGAGTTCAGAGGTGCGGCGCCCCCGTCCCGGAGGGCGGGCAAGCGCGATCTACTGTGCGCGATTGCCGCGGCACTCGGTACGCCCTTCGCAATGCCGGCCGTTGCCCAGGAAAGCGTGCCCGAGCAGCCGGACGCCGACATCGTCGTGCGGGCCAGCCGGTTGCCCGGCTCGATCGACACCGATGTCCTGCCAACCATGCGGCTCGATGCCGACGCGATCCGCAAGCTCGGCGTCGTCGGCGCAGCCGAACTGGTCAAGAAGCTGGGCCTCGCCCCCGACGGCGCGCAGCCTATCTACACGCTCAATGGCCGCCTGCCCGCCAGCACGTTCGAGATATTCGAGATGCCGATGGAAGCCTTTCGGCAGTTCGAGAGCTTCCCCGCGTCGGTCGCGACCAAATTCGGCTATCCGCCCACCCGCAAGGTGCTCAATTTCATCACCAAGGACCGGTTCGGCGCAGTCGAGCTCAAATCGAACTACCAGGCCGCGACCGAAGGCGGCTCGGCAAATCACAGCGAAACCGCGGGCATCACGCGCATCCGCAACCAGCGCCGCCTGACCCTGACCGGAAGCTATACCGGAACGTCCGAACTGCGCCAGAACGAACGCCGCATCGTGGCGGACCCGGCGCTGTATTTCGATACGATCGGCAATGTGACGGGCGCAGCGGGCGGCGCGATCGATCCGCGCCTCACTGCATTGGCCGGCGGCCCGGTCCTCGTCGCGCCGGTCCCGTCCGATCCCGCCGGCCGCGGCGATCTGGCGGCGTATCTCGACAATGCGGGGACCCCGCGCATCACCGATACCGCCGCGTTCCGCACGCTCATTCCGAACCAGCAAAGCTGGAAGCTGGGCGGCGCGATCGCCAGCCCGATCGGCAGCAATACCACAGCATCCTTTGCGGCATCGCTCGAGCGAAAGCGCGAACGCTCCGTCCAGGGATTGCCGGCTGCGATCCTGCCGATTGCTGCGGCCAATCCCTATTCTCCGTTCGACGCCGATATCCTGCTCCATCGCTACCTCGACGAAGCAGGGCCGGTCCGCCAGCGCACCACCAGCACGATCGCCCGTGCCGCGCTGGGAGGATCCGGCACGTTCAGCGGATGGGGCTGGAACCTCACGGCCAGCATCGATCGGCAACAGCTCGAATCGGTCACGCGCGGCAATGTCGATATTGCCGGACTCACGGCCCGGATCGCCGATGGCACAGACCCCTTTGCGCGTTTCGGGACAAGCCAGTCGCCCCTTCTTCCCGACGAGCGGTCGCGCACGATCCTGACCAACGCGGACATGCGGGTGGTGATGAACGGAACGCTGTTCGCCGTCCCTGCCGGCCATGTGACGCTCACCGCCGCAGCCACCGCGCAACATGCCCGAGCAGACCGGACGACGCAGGCGATTGCGACGAGCTCGGCACGGCTCGGCCGCTTCCAGAGTGGCGCCAGCGTCGCGCTCAACGTGCCGGTCACCATGGGACTGTCGCTGGATGCCAAGGCGGGGCTTAACAGCGTGAGCCGCTTCGGCGCGTTCGTCGAAACCAGCTATGGCCTCAACTGGAAGCCCATGCCGCGCATCCAGCTTGTCGCGTCCATCGCGAACGCGCGCAACGCCCCCGCTCTGGTTTCGCTGGCAAGCCCGATCGTCACGACGCCCAACACGCCCTTCTTCGATTTCGTGACCGGCGAGAGCGTCCTCGTCACTGCCTTCGCCGGCGGAAACCCGAACCTGAAGGCAGAACGGCGCCGCATCGCCTCGATCAACCTCGACGCGCAGCCCATCGCCAGTTCGGAACTGCGTCTGGGGATTGGCTATGCCGACACCCGGATCGCCGACCAGGTTGGCGTCCTGTCGGCAGTGACGCAGATGATCCAGGCGGCGTTTCCCGATGCCTATGTCCGCGGCGCTTCCGGCCAGCTGGTCTCGGTCAATTTCCAGCCGCTCAACTTCGCCCTCGAAAACCAGCGCGACCTCAGCGCCACGTTTCAATATTACGGCAATTTCGGCAAGGCGCCGCCGCCCGATGCGAAGGCGCCGCGCGAACGGGTCGGCTATTTCCTGTGGTTCAGTCCGTCGTGGCGGCTCGAGGACACGCTCCTGCTGAGGCGCGGGCTGGAGACGCTCGATCTTCTCGATGGCGATACGGTGGGAGGCACCGGCGGCCCGCCACGGTTTCGGCTTTTCGGCAATGCAAGCCTGTCATATCGCGGCACAAATCTGGGCTTCGCGCCGAGCTGGCAGGCCGGGACTCGCATCCGCAGTCCGGACCCGGCAAGCGATCTGACATTCTCCGGCCTGTTCAAGCTCAACGTGGAGGCGTCCGCGATGCTCGACGTGCTGGCGCCCAAATCGTCCTGGGCGCGGGGCGCCAGGATCAGCCTGTCGGTGGACAATCTGTTCAACGAACGCCAGCGCGTCCGCGATCGCAACGGCGTGACGCCAAACCGGTATCAGCCCGCTTTGCTCGATCCCCAGGGCAGATGGATCCAGTTGAACCTGAGAAAGCTGTTCTAGTTGGGAACCCAAAGAGCAAGAAAGCTACCCTGGAACGCGATCACTGCGTCAAATCCGTTCTCCGGCCAAGGCCGGGGCCAGTCGCAAACAGGCTTCGGATGACCGGATGCCGCCGCAAAATGTATTGAGCGGGGCCGGCGGCCCTGCCGCGCATGGATTACTTCACCGGCGCCAGCACCGTCACATTCACCGCACAGCGCACCCGAAACCCCAGCCTCTCATACAGCCCGATCGCCCCGCGATTGTCGGCATAAGCGTGCAGGAACGGCATCTCGCCCCGCGCGACGATCCGCGCCGCAACCACCTGCATCAGTCCACCGGCATAGCCGCGCCCACGCCAGTCGGGATGCGTGCAGACCCCGCTGACTTCGGTGAACCCGTCGGGCTTCATCCGCTCGCCCGCCATCGCCACCAGCTTTCCGCCATCGCGGATGCCGATGAAGTCTCCAAGCCGATGCGTGCGGCTGAAGAAGGGGCCCGGCTCGGTCAGCGTCGCCAGCGCGAGCATTTCGGCCCCGTCGGCGTCGCCAAGCTCGAGAAAGTCGAGGTCGCCCGGTGCGGTCGGTGTCTCCGCGACCATCTGCACGCCCATCCGGTGCTTCTCGACTCGCGTCCCCGGCACCGGTGGCAGCGGATCCTTCTGCAACATGATCGCCGGCCCGGTTTCGCCGATCAGCGTTCCCAACGCCGCGAGCGACGGCACGTCGTGGTCGCCGATCGCCGCGAACACGGCATAGTCAGGGTCGTACCGCAGCGCCGGATAGCGCCCGCGTGCCAACGCGCGCTGCCCGGCATGCAGCGAAGTCCAGGCCGGTCGATCGAGCGGATGCGCCATCGCTATGATGTAGCGAGATCAAGCGGCGCCGCCCATTCCGCTCCCCACTTCCAATGTAGGATTTCGTATGAGACGCTTCGTTCTCGGCTCTTTGAATCCGTAAACCTTGCCGCTGCCGCCAAGAAATATTGTTACAAGTCGCCGCAACAACATTGCTGATTCACCGTGAAAGATGTGAAACTAGGCGCCGAAAATCCTACAAACGTCATCGTAACTTAGTGATTGTGCCGCGGCACCTTCTCGCTGGTTCGGCGATACTTGAGTGCGAAGTCGAGCACGCCGCCCTCGCCCAGCTGGCCGACCTTCTCGCGATACAGTTCTTCCCACGGCGTACTGCTCTCCGGGATCGGCGGCGCCGGCTCGGTCTTGCGCCGCGCGATCTCGTCGGGCTCGACCAGCGCGTCGGCGGTTCCGGCGTTGAGGTCGATGCGGATCATGTCCCCGGTCCGCAGCCAGGAGAGCCCGCCCCCCGCCGCGCTCTCGGGCGAAGCATTGAGGATCGACGGGCTGTCCGAGGTTCCCGATTGCCGTCCGTCGCCCAAGGTCGGCAGGCTCATGATGCCCTGCTGGATGATGTGGTCGGGCGGCTGCATGTTGACCACTTCGGCCGAGCCCGGCCAGCCCAGCACGCCCGCGCCGCGGATCACCAGGATGCAGTTCGCATCGATGTTCAGCGCGGGATCGTTGATCCGGTGGTGATAATCGTCCGATCCGTCGAATATGATCGCCCGCCCCTCGAACACGCCCTCCTGCCCCGGCCGTGCCAGATAGCGCGCGCGGAAATCGTCGGAGATCACGCTGGTCTTCATGATCGCCATGTCGAACAGATTGCCGGTGAGCACGAGGAACCCGGCCTTTTCCATCAGCGGCGCATCCCAGGGCAGGATCACGTCGCGGTCGCGGGTCGGCGCGCCAGCGACGTTCTCGGCCAGCGTTCTGCCGGTGCAGGTCATGACGTCGCCGTCGAGCGCGCCCGCCGCGAGCATCTCGGCGATCACTGCGGGAATGCCCCCCGCGCGGTGGAAACGCTCGGACAGATATTTCCCCGCCGGCTGCATGTTGACGATCAGCGGCAGGTCGTAGCCCGAACGCCAGTCGTCGGGCGTGATCTCTATCCCGGCATGCCGCGCCATCGCGACGAGATGCGGCTGGGCATTGGTCGATCCGCCGATCGCAGTCAGCAGCTTGATCGCGTTGAGGAAGCTCGCGCGGCTGAGGATCTGCGAGGGCCGCAGATCGTCGTAGGCCATCTCGACGATCCGCCGCCCGGTCTCGTACGCCATCTGCCCGCGCTCGCGATACGGCGCCGGGATCATCGCGCAGCCGGGCAGGCTCATTCCCAGCCCCTCGGCAATCGAGTTCATCGTCGAAGCGGTGCCCATCGTATTGCAATGCCCCGAGGACGGCGCGCTCTCCATCGCCCGCTGCAGGAATTCCTCCTCGTCGATCTCGCCCGCCGCCATCTTCCGCCGCGAGCGCCAGATCACTGTACCGCTGCCCACAAGTTCGCCTTCGTGCCACCCGTCGAGCATCGGCCCCCCGGACAGCACGATCGCCGGGATATCGACGGTCGAGGCCGCCATCAGCGAGCTTGGCGTCGTCTTGTCGCACCCGGTGGTGAGGATCACCGCGTCGATCGGATAGCCGTTGAGGATCTCGACCAGCCCGAGATAGGCCAGGTTGCGGTCGAGTGCCGCGGTGGGGCGACGGCAATTCTCGAAGATCGGGTGGAGCGGAAACTCCATCGGTATGCCGCCCGCGGCGAGGATGCCCTCGCGGGCCCGCTTCACCGTCTCCAGATGGATGCGGTTGCATGGCGCGATGTCGCTGCCCGATTGCGCGATGCCGATGATCGGCTTGCCACCGCGGAGCTCATCGGGGGTGATGCCGTAGTTCATGAAGCGCTCGAGATAGAGCGCGGCCATGTCGCTGCGGCCGGGCGCGGCGAACCATTCGCGCGAGCGGAACGGGCGGGCGGGCGTACGGGTCATATCGTCCTCTTGTCGTGCAGAGGGCGCGAGCCTCGCGGCCCGCGCCCCCCAAAGTGTCGGCGCGGGAAGGCTCAGCCTTCCATCGCCTCCAGTTCCTTGCCCTTGGTCTCGTTGATGAACCGCTGGACCAGGAAGAAGCTGATCACCGCGCAGACCGCGTAGAAGCTGTAGCTCGCGGCGAGCCCGATGCCTGCCAGCATGATCGGAAACGCCTGCGCGATCAGGTAATTGGCGAACCACTGCGCAAAGCCGCACACCGCCAGCGCCGAGCCGCGGATCTGGTTCGGGAACATCTCGCCGAGCATCACCCACATCACCGGGCCCCAGCTGACGTTGAAGAAGATCACATAGAGATTGGCCGCGATCACCGCGATCATCCCGCTCTGCCCCGGCAATACCAGCTTATCGTCGACCAGCGCGCCCTGCGCGAACGCATAGACCATCACGAACAGCGTCACGGCCATGCCCGCCGAGCCGATGAGCAACAGCGGCTTGCGGCCGATCTTGTCGATCACTGCGATGGTGACGAAGCACGCCGCGATCGAGACTGCGCCCGAGACGATGTTGATCAGCAGCGAATCGGCCTCGGAGAAGCCCGCGGCCTGCCACAGCGTCGAGCCGTAATAGAAGATCACGTTGATGCCGACGAGCTGCTGGAACACCGCGAGCAACAGGCCCGCCCAGACGATCGCACGGATACCGAGAAACCCGCGGCCGCCGGCCGGGGTGAGCACGTCGCTCAGCCGCGGACGGTGGTCCACCGAAAAGCTCGCCTGGATCTCGGCAAGCTTGAGCCCGCCTTCGGTGGGGCCGAACAGGTCGGTGAGAACGCGAAGCGCATCCGGGTTGCGGCCTTTGGAGACCAGATAGCGCGGGCTCTCCGGGATGAAGAACAGGGCAACGAGGAACACTGCCGCGGGCAGCGCCTGCATCAGGTACATCCAGCGCCATGCCTCGATCCCGCCCCAGAACGGGTTGGTCGAAGCGCCGGCGGCTCCGGCAAGGTAGTAGTTGACCACGAACGCGGCGGTGAGCCCCGAGATAATCATGATCTGCTGCACCGTCGTCATCCGCCCGCGAATGTTCGCCGGGGCGACTTCGGAGATATAGGCAGGTGACAGCACAGAGGCCGCGCCGACTGCCATGCCGCCCAGGATACGCGCGACGACGAAGATGGTGTGATCGTGCGCGAGGCCCTGGACCAAGGCGCCGACGAGGAAGAGGATCGCGGCGAGCCGCATCACGTTGCGACGGCCCATGCGGTCGGCCAGAATGCCGGCCAGCGACGCGCCGACGACACAGCCGATCAGCAGCGAACCGACGGTGAAGCCGAGCCCGGCATCGTCGAGCAGGAACGCGGCCTTGAGGCCGGGCTGCGTGCCGTTCACGGCGCCGCTGTCATATCCGAATAGCAATCCGCCGATCGTCGCTACTGCGACAATGGCGCTGATCAGGCCTATATTGGCCCGTTCGCCAGTCTGGCTCATCCCCACTTCCTCTCCTGGTCACCCGTGCGCGACCGGCACGGCGTGTTAGCGGTAACGGTGGCCCGGACGCTCAGGAAATGCAAGCGCCTCTAGCGAGGGCCGGGACTGGACGCAGCACGACGCCCCGCCGCAGTGCCGCGGCTGGCGGATATCGCGGCCGCACCCCTGGGCGGTGCCGAGGATTCGCGCACGATCAGCTCGTGATCGAGCACCTGCTCCTCGAGCTTGTCGGTCTCCGACGAGCGATGCGCGCGGATGCGGGCGAGCAGCAAGGCCAGTGCTTCCTCGGCCATCGTCGAGATCGGCTGGCGGACCGTGGTGAGCTCCGGCCACACGGTGGTGGCGAGCGAAGTATCGTCGAACCCGACGACGCTCAGATCCTGCGGCACATGCAGCCCGCGGCGATGCGCGACGCCCACCGCAGCGGCAGCCATGTCGTCGTTGCTCGCGAAGATCGCCGTCGGCGGCTCGGGCCGGTCGAGCAGCCGCTCGGCGGCGACGATGCCCGACCGGAAGGTGAAATAGCCCTGCTCCACCGGCACCGACTTGACGTCGATCCCCGCCTCTTCGAGCGCCGCTGCAAAGCCGCGATAGCGCTCGGCGCTGGAAGTCTGGTTCGGGTTGCCGCGAATGAAGCCGATCGTCCGGTGCCCGAGGTCGAGCAGATGCCGCGTCATCGCCGCAGCGCCTTCGAAATCGTCGATCCGGACGTTGAGGCTGCGCGCCGGCGGGAGCCCCATCGCCACCGACACCCAGGGAATACCGGCCGCTTCTAGCTCGGCGCGCACCGGCGCAGCCTCGGAGAGCGGCGGCGGCAGGATCACGCCCTCGACGCTGGTCGAGGCAAAGCTGCGCGTCGCTTCGGCCTGTTCGTCGGGCCGTTCGCTCTCGCACGCTTCCAGCACCAGATGGCACCCCGCGCGCCGCGCCGCAGCCAGCGCGCCGATCAGGAACTGCGAGAGATAGGCGGCCGACGGGTTGGAATAGAGCAGCCCGATCTGCGTCGCATCGCCCGCGGCAAGGCTGCGCGCGGCGCTGTTGGGCGAATAGTTCAGCTGCGCGATCGCGGCGAGCACCGCGGTGCGCGTGGTCTCGCGGACGTTCGTGCCCCCGTTGACGACGCGCGACACCGTCATCGCGGATACCCCCGCGGCGCGTGCGACGTCCTGCACGGTGACTGAACCGCGGCTTCTTCGGCTAGGTTTGCTCATCCCCGTCCTTTGCGTCCGAGGCATAGGATGCGGTTTCGCGGAATGCAATCAGCGTGAAACCGGTTGCGGTACGGTTGACCGCGAGCCCGTGCGGCGATAGCTGATAGCGCTACCAAAACATGGGCGCAGCAGCGTCACGATCAGGAGAGACCATGACTGTTTCCCGCCGGTTTCGCTCCGCGGCGCTCGCCGCAGTCGCCGCGATCGCGCTGACGCCGGGCCTCGCGCCCGCCGCGCAGGCGCAGTCGGCCCGCGCCGACAAGCCGCTCTACAAGGACGCATCCCAGCCGATCGATGCCCGCGTCGAGGATCTGCTCGCCCGGATGACGCTGGAGGAAAAGGTCCAGCAGATGGTGGCGATCTGGCTCCAGAAGGAGAAGATCCAGAATCCCACCGGCGAATTCGACGCGGCGAAGGCCAGCCAGAACTTCCCCAATGGCCTCGGCCAGATCTCGCGGCCCTATGACCGCCGCGCAATCACCCAGGGTCCCGCCGCGGGCGCCGCCGCCGGCACGGTCAACCGCAGCGCAGAGGATACCGCGCGCTACATCAACGCCGCGCAGAAATGGGCAGTCGAGAAGACGCGTCTCGGCATCCCGCTGATCATGCATGAGGAGGCGCTGCACGGCTATGTCGCCCCCGGCGCGACCAGCTTCCCGCAGGCGATCGCGCTCGCCAGCACCTGGAACCCGGCGCTGCAGGAGAAGATCTTCTCGGTCGCCGCGCGCGAAATGCGTGCCCGCGGTGCCAATCTCGCTCTCGCCCCGGTGGTCGATGTCGCCCGCGATCCGCGCTGGGGCCGGATCGAGGAAACCTATGGCGAGGATCCGTACCTCGTCGGCGAGATGGGCCTGGCTGCGATCCGCGGCTTCCAGGGCACCACCCTGCCGCTCGCCAAGGACAAGGTCTATGTGACGCTCAAGCACATGACAGGCCATGGCGCGCCCGAAAGCGGCACCAATATCGGTCCGGCCACCGTTTCCGAACGGACGCTGCGCGAGTTCTTCTTCCCGCCGTTCGAGCGCGCAGTGACCGAGCTTCCGGTGATGTCGGTGATGCCGTCGTACAACGAGATCGACGGCATCCCCAGCCACGCCAACCGCTGGCTGCTGAACGACGTGCTGCGCCAGGAATGGGGCTTCAAGGGCGTGGTTCTCAGCGACTATTTCGCCATCCGCGAGCTCAACACGCGGCACCATCTGTTCGATAACCTCAGCGACGCCGCGGTTCGCGCACTCGACGCGACCGTCGATTTCGAGACGCCGGACGCCGAAGCCTATGCCAATCTGCCCAAGCTCGTCCGCGAAGGTCGCGTGAGCCAGCAGCAGATCGACGATTCGGTGCGCCGGATCCTCAAGCTCAAGTTCAACGCCGGGCTGTTCGAAAGCCCCTATGTCGATGCCAAGGCGGCCGCGGCAAAGACCGAGACGCCCGATGCCGTCGCCCTCGCTCGCGAGGCCGCACGCCAATCGATGGTGCTGCTCAAGAACGACAAGGGCCTGCTCCCGCTCGACGCCGGCAAGATCAAGCGCCTCGCGGTGATCGGCACCCATGCCAGCGACACGCCGATCGGCGGCTATTCGGACATTCCCCGCCACGTCGTCAGCGTGCTCGAAGGTCTCAAGGCAGAAGGCAAGGGCAAGTTCGAAGTCGACTTTGCCGAGGGCGTGAAGCTGACCAAGAGCCGCGCCTGGGCCGAGGATGCCGTCGAACTGGTTGATGACGCGACCAACGATCGGCTCCGCGCCGCAGCGATCGAGACCGCGAAGAATGCCGACACGATCGTGCTGGTGCTCGGCGACAACGAACAGCTAAGCCGCGAAGCCTGGGCCGACAACCATCTGGGCGACCGCAACAGCCTCGAGCTGATCGGCCCGCAGAACCAGCTCGCCAGGGAGATATTCGCGCTCGGCAAGCCGGTGGTTGTGCTGCTGCTCAACGGCCGGCCGTTGTCGGTGAAGTATCTCTCGGAGAATGCCCCCGCACTGATCGAAGGCTGGTATCTCGGTCAGGAGACCGGCAACGCCGTTGCCGACGTGATGTTCGGCCGCGCCAATCCCGGCGGCAAGCTGCCCGTGACGATCGCCCGCGACGTCGGCCAGTTGCCGATGTTCTACAACCACAAGCCGAGCGCACGGCGCGGCTATCTCTTCGCCGAGACCAGCCCGCTCTACCCGTTCGGCTACGGGCTTTCGTACACCAGCTTCGAAGTCGGAACGCCGGTCCTCGCGACGCCGACGATCGGGCGGTACGGCAATGTGAAGGTCAGCGTGGACGTCACGAACACCGGCGCGCGGGCCGGCGACGAAGTCGTCCAGCTCTATGTCCGCGACGATCTCGCCAGCGTCACCCGGCCGGTGAAGGAGCTCAAGCGCTTCGAGCGCGTCAGCCTGAAGCCGGGCGAGAAGAAGACGGTAAGCTTCGAGCTGACGCCGCGCGATCTGTCACTGTGGGACGTCGACATGAAGCGCGTCGTCGAACCGGGCACCTTCACGATCTCTGCGGGTCCGGACTCGGTGAAGCTCAAGAGCACCACGCTTACCGTCAAATAAACCCCGTCACCCCGGCCTTGGGCCGGGGTCCACCGGGAGGCAGGGGAAGAGCAGGCGGTTCAAGGCTGCTCATTTCGAGGCGCAGTGGCCCCCGGCACAAGGCCGGGGTGACGGATTTGGCAAATGCTCGGATGCCGCTTCTCGTCAGTCGTCCAGCCACGCCGCGACCCAGAACAGCGGCGCGTTCCAGTTGATCGCGACTTCGTTGAGCGCATAGGCGTTGACGTCGTCGGCCCAGCAGGTCTGCGGCGCGCATTTCCCCTTCAGCTTCATGGCGACGTCGTCGCTCATGGCAGTCGAGTTGGGCCCGCCCGAAAGCACACCGCGCGGCGGCCCCGGCAGCTTAGGGTCCAGCGAAGGCGCCCAGAAGCGGTGATGCGGATGCTGCATTGCGCGGGCGCCATAGCCGCTGACATAGGAGATGTTCATCGGGTTGCGCCCGAGGACATAGTCGATCGCTGCGACCACGCCGGCGCGATACTTCGCATCGCCGGTGAGGTCATGCGCCAGCCCCAGCAGCATCGCGCGGTTGAGCAGGTTCGAATTCGAGCCCCAGGGATAGCCGCTCGCGACATAGGGAATGCCATAGCCATTGCCCTTCGCGTCGGCGAGAAAGCGGTCCGCGGCGGCAACGATCGCTGTGCGCAGACGGTCGGTCTCCGCCTTGGGAAGTGGGGTGCGCGCGGTTGCCAGGGTAATCGTGCCGAGCGAAGCAGTGCTCGGCCAGCCGGGCTCGCGCAGTTCGGCGGTGAAGTGCCGTGAGTGCGTTGCCACGGTGCGATATTCGGCCGCGCCGGTGGTGGCGAACAGCTCCGCGGCCGCCCAGTAGAATTCGTCCGATACGTCGCCATCACCATAGCCGCCGCTGCCGGTGAAGCTGTTCGTCGCATAGACCTGCGGGTTGCGCTTGGCGGCCGCCCAGGCGCGCTCAGCGGCAGCGAGGCAGCGCTTGGCAAAGGCGTCATCGAGTCTGCGCCACAGGCGGGCGCACTGCGCCGCAGTGGCGGCGAGGTTGAGCGTTGCCGCGGTGGTCGGCGGGTAGAGCAATCGCTCTTCCGGATCGTCCTGCGGTGGCATCGGCAATTTGGTCCAGTTGCGGTCGGCGACTTTCTGGTGCGCCATGCCGCCCGCATCGATCGCCGCGAAATCGGCGGGCTCGGACTCCCACACCGGCTTGCCGGGCTTGGCCGGTTTAGGCGGACCGACGGGAACGCGCGCTCGCGTGCCGTCGGCGATCTGCATGCGCAGCAGGAATTCAATCTCGTAGCGCGCTTCGTCCAGCAGATCGTTGTGCCGGTTACCCGCTTCGGGCATCTTCAGGCTGTTGTCGGCATAGGCCGAGGGCTTCCGCTCATAGGCGTTCTGCAGCGTCCACACTGCGATGCCGCCGTTGACGACATATTTGCCGTGGTCGCCGGCATCGTACCAGCCGCCGGTGACGTCGAGCGTGTAACCACAGCCGTCCCAGCCGATGCCGCGCTCGTCCTTGCCCGCAAAGCATTTCGCCACTTCGCGTGCATGCCCCGCCGGCCGCGCCCATTTCGCACCGACGAATCGCGCCTCGATGGGGACGCCCGCGCGCTGGTGATAGAAAAAGGCCAGCGCATCGCGTGCCAGCGGCCGATAGATGCTGGCGCGGATCGGAAAGGGTTCGCTGCGCGCGCCGCCGACCGAAAGACGATAGCCGTCGCCCGGAGTCCGGTAGTTCGAGAAATCGATCCGCTGGACCTCATAGCCCGAGGCCGGATCCTTGCCGTACGCAGTGGTCTTGCCGCGCGCGACGACCTTTCCCGCCGCGTCGGTCAGCGTCCAGTCGAGCGGTGCGCCGCCGGCCTGCACGATTGCCAGCTTGGCGTCTCCGGGCTCGAAGCCGAGCTGGTTGACCTGCACCGATTGCGGCGCGGCGGCGCCAAGGGTGAGCGCGGTGGCGGCTAACAATAGGGCGCGCATGATGGCCGCTATTCCTTGGATGACGGTTTTGCGCTTTCGGCGACCATGCCGAAGGTCGAGCCGATAAAGCCGCCCGCGGTCTTCGTGGTCAGCGCGTCGGTGGTGAGCCGGGTCAGCGGCCGCCATGCCAGCATCGGATTGTCGGGACTGCCCAGCACGCGCGCATAGGAAAAGACGTAGCGATTGCCGCGCACTTCGATGCGCAGCCCCAGCGGCTTGCCCGCCGCGATGCCGTACATGGCGGCATCGACTGCGGCGATCGTCTCGCCGCCGGCCGCGGTATCGGGCCCGTCGCGGCGATCGAGAACCAGCGCCAGCTTGCCGTCGATCCGCTTCAGGCCGAGCAGGAACCAATATTCGTCATTCTGGAGCACCGCGATGCCGGCGCGGTCGCCGTCCTTCTCCGGCGTGAAGCGGACCACCGTCTCCGCAACGGCGTTCTGGTGCTGCTGGCGGCGCGCGAGGAATGAGGGGTTGCCGTTGTCGCCAAGTCCCACGGGACGCGCCTGCAGCTTCGCCGCGCCGCCTTCGAGCGTGAACCAGCTGCTCCGCGGGTTGCGCAGCATCATCCAGTACGGCGGCAGCTTCGCATCGTCGAACGTGTCCCGCACCGTGAAGCCGCCATTGGTCGGCACCGTCGCCGCCGGCTGTGCGGGGAGATCGGGCCGCGGATAGCGCCAGGGAATTACCTGCCCGGGACCGGTGATCCGCGGCCAGCCCGCTTCCCATTCGACCGGCATCAGGAAGGTCTCGCGCCCCGTCGAATAGAAATCATCGGCATAGGGCCGCACCGCAAGGAAGGTCGCCCACCACTTGCCGTCGGGCGTGGTGACGAGCTGGGCGTGGCCCGCCGACGTGATCGGGTCCTCGCGGTCGCCCGGAAGCCCGCGCTGGGTGAGGATCGGATTGGCCGGGTTGGCCTCGTACGGCCCGGTGACGGTCTTCGAGCGGAGGATCACCTGGCTGTGGCCCTCGGCCGTGCCGCCCTCGGCGCAGCTCAGATAATACCAGCCATCCTTCCTGAAGATGTGCGGTCCTTCGATCCAGATCGGCTTTTTCGAGAAGTCGACGCCGCCATTGACCAGGACCTTGCGCGGACCGACCGTCTTGCGCGCCTTGAGATCGAACTGCTGGATCCAGATCGCGCGATGGCCCTCATAGTGCGGCGCGCCCTCGGGCGGGCCGTTGTTGAGGATCCAGGTCTTGCCGTCGGTATCGAAGAACAGCGAGGGATCGATCCCGCCCTCCAGCTCGGGCAGCCAGATCGGATCGGACCAGGGCCCCGCGGGGTTCTTCGCGGTGATCAGGAAATTGCCGCCGCAATCGACACAGGTGTTGAGGATGTAGAAAATCCCCGCCTTGGCCTGGATCGTCGGTGCGAACACCCCGCGCGAGAGGCCGAGCTGCTTGAAGTCGAGCTGGTCGGGCCGGTCGATCGCATTGCCGATCTGCGTCCAGCTGACCAGGTCGCGGCTGTGGAACACCGGAATGCCGGGAAAGAAACTGAAGGTCGAAGTGACCAGATAGAAATCGCTGCCCACCCGCGTGACGCTGGGGTCCGGATAAAAGCCCTGGAGGATCGGGTTGCGATAGCTTCCGGCATCGGCCTTGGCGGTGCGATCGATCGGATCCTCGCCGCGATATTCGAACCAGTCGAAGCTGGCGACGGGCTGCGCGGCGGCGGGCGTGGCGAGCAGCAGGGCGAGGGACGCGAGAAATCTCATGCCGCACAATTCTCCTGAATGAAGTCGCGGTGGTTCGGCATATATTCGGCCGAATTGGCGATCGCCTCGCGGATATGCGCAAGGCGGGCGCGGGTCTCGTCCAGGGTCATCACTTCGGCGACCGGATCGAAGCCCTGCGGCGTCATCAGCTGGCCGTGCATCACCGCGAACCAGCTGGTGTCGTTGAACAGCTCTTCATTCTCGCGGAAGCAGCGCCCGTGGCTGCGGAAGACCCGCATCTTCTCGGCGAGCCGCTCGGGGATCTCCATGTTCCGGCAATAGTCCCAGAAGGGCGAATCGTCGCGCTCGGTGGCGTGATAATGGAGCACGATGAAGTCGCGGATCTCCTCGTAATCGGTCGCCATGATGCGGTTGTAGCGATCGATATCGGCCTGGTTGAACTGCTTGTCGGGGAACATCGTCAGGAAGCGCGAAAGACCGCTCTGGATCAGCCAGATCGCCGTCGATTCGAGCGGCTCGATAAAGCCCCCCGCCAGCCCCAGCGCCACGCAGTTCTTGACCCAGAACTTGTTGCGGTGCCCGGTCCTGAACCGAACCGTGCGCGGATCGGCGACCGGCTTGCCGTCCAGATTGGCCAGCAGGATCGCCGTCGCCTCGTCGTCGCTCATATATTCTGAGCAGAAGACATGACCGTTGCCGGTGCGGTGCTGGAGCGGAATCCGCCATTGCCAGCCGGCCTTGTGCGCAGTCGATCGGGTATAGGGCGTCCATTCAGGAACGCTCTCGCACGGCACTGCGATCGCGCGGTCGCACGGGAGATATTTCGACCAGTCGGTGAAGCCGGCATCGAGCGCCTGCTCGATGATCAGCCCGCGAAACCCCGAGCAATCGACGAACAGATCGCCTTCGATCGTCGTCCCGTCCTCCATCGTCACCGACTGGACGAAACCATCCTCGCCGCGCAGCGTGACGTCCACCACCTTGCCCTCGCGCCGGGTGACGCCGCGCGCCTCGGCATAGCCGCGCAGGAAACGCGCATAGAGCCCGGCGTCGAAGTGGAAGGCATAGGCGATGTCGGACAGCGGCGACCGGCCCGCGTCGACCGGGCGCATGAACTTGTCCATCTGCCCGGCCTTGGCCTGGAGCGACCATTGATCGATGTCCGGCGCCTCGCCCAGCTGGTGCAGGCGCAGGAAATAGGCGTGGAACGACACGCCCTGCATATCGACGCCATATTTGCCGAACGGGTGGAAATAGCTGTGCCCCCGCCGCCCCCAGTCGACGAACTGGATGCCCAGCTTGAAGCTGCCCTTGGTCGCCCGCACGAATTCATTCTCGTCGATGCCGAGCATGCGGTTGAACGTCGCCATTTGCGGGATCGTCGCCTCGCCCACGCCGATGATCCCGATCTCGTCGGATTCGATCAGCGTGATCCTGGCATAGTCCGGCCCAAGGATGCGCGATAGCGTCGCGGCCGCCATCCAGCCGGCGGTGCCGCCCCCGACGATGACGATGTTGCGGATGCGATTGTCGGTCATGCGATTCCTCGCGAGGCACAATGCCGGGAAAGATACGCAGCATGGTCGGGCATCGCCTCCGCGGCGCGGCGGAAGGTGGTGCGGATGCGTTCGAGCATCGTCGCGACCTGATCGGAATCGAGCGCGTCGGCGAGCGGGTCCCAGCCTGTCGGCGTCACCCCCTGCCCCAGCAGCACCGCAACCCAGCTCGCCTCGGCGAACAATTCATCCTCGTGGCGGAAGATGCGCCCGCGATTGCGGAACAGCTCGATGCGCTGTGTCAGGCTGTCGGGCACCGCCATCTCGCGGACATAGCGCCACAGCGGCTCGTCGCGCCCATTGGTCTTGTAGTGGAGGATGACGAAGTCGCGGACGCGCTCATATTGGCTGCGGGTGAACGCGTTATAGGCGTCTCGCTCGGCATTCCCCCAGCCGCTGTCTGGGAACAGGGCGAGCAGGCGCGAAATGCCCGACTGGATCAGATGGATGCTGGTCGATTCCAGCGGTTCGAGGAAGCCGCTCGACAGCCCGATCGCGACGACGTTGCGGTTCCACGCCAGCTTGCGGCGGCCGGTGGTGAAACGCAGCGGGCGCGGGTCGGCGAGCGGCTTGCCTTCCAGATTGGCAAGCAGCGTCGCGGCCGCCTCGTCGTCCGAAACATGCGCGCTGGAATAGACATAGCCGTTGCCGGTGCGGTGCTGCAGCGGGATCCGCCATTGCCACCCCGCCGGCCGCGCGGTCGCGCGGGTATAGGGCGTGAGCAGTCCGGCGTTCTCCGTCGGCACCGCGAGCGCGCGATCGCAGGGCAGCCAGTGCGTCCAGTCCTCGTAGCCGGTGTGGAGCGCTTCCTCGATCAGCAGCCCGCGAAAACCCGAGCAATCGATGAACAGCTCGGCTTCGATCCGTGTGCCGTCCTCCAGCGTCACGGCCTCGACAAAGCCGTCCTCCCCGCGCAGCGCAACGTCCGTGATCTTGCCCTCGCGCCGCACCACGCCGCGCGCCTCGGAATAGCCGCGCAAATAGCCGGCATAGAGCGAGGCATCGAAATGATAGGCGTAGACGAGCTGCGACAGCGGCGAATTCTGCTCAGCCACAGGCGCGGAGAAGCGATTGAGCCCCGCCGCCGTCGCCGACATCGAATATTCGTCGAGCAGCCCCGCCCGGCCTGCCGCGCGCAGCTTGCGCCAGACATGGTGGAAGCGGACGCCATCGATGCTGAAGCCATATTCGCCGAACGGGTGGAGATAGCGATGGCCGGGCTGGTTCCAGTCGACGAACTCGATCCCCAGCTTCATCGAGCCCTGCGTGTGGGCAAGAAAGTGATTCTCGTCGATGCCGAGCATCGCGTTGAAGCTGCGAATCGGCGGGATGGTCGCCTCGCCGACGCCGACGATGCCGATAGAATCGGATTCGATCAGCGTCACCTGCACGCCGGCCCGAGTCAGACGGGCCAGTGCGGCGGCAGTCATCCAGCCCGCAGTGCCCCCGCCGACGACAACGACTTTGCGGATCGCCGGCGCGCTCATCGGCGCCCTGCCCGGCAGCGAAATATCGGCAAAATCAGCATTTCCTCCCCGATTGCGATGTTAGCGCTCCCACATTCTGGGCCGCCAAAATGGCAGCTGGGAATTTCATCGTTGCACCGCAGCAAAAGCGTTGCAAAATCAGCACATAAGCGCGTCATTGTCACTATCTCTCTTGATCTTTGCCGCAAACCTCCTCTACCCATGCCGCATAACTACAACAATTCGCGCCAGTTAATGGTAGCGCTAACACGGGAGGGGGACGCTTGATGCGCAAGCAGCACGCTATTCATGCATCTGACAATACTGCGAAACTGAAATCGGGATTGCTCCGCGCCGGAGTCTCCGCAGCGGCTCTGTGCCTGTTCGGCGCCGGATCGGCCTGGGCTCAGACCGAGGCGTCGCCGTCGCAGACCACCCCGGCCACCGCAGTGGATGCGGATGAGGCTGCGGTGCAGGACGCGCAGGCCGAGGCCGACATCGTCGTCCAGGGCTATCGCCAGGCGCTGCAGAGCGCCCAGCAGCTCAAGCGCACGTCCGACAGCATCGTCGATTCGGTCACCGCCGAGGATATCGGCGCACTTCCCGACCGTTCGGTGGTCGAGACGCTCCAGCGCATCCCGGGCGTGTCGATCAGCCGCTTCGCCGCGGGCAACGACCCCGATCACTTCGCAGTCGAAGGCTCGCAGGCCACGGTCCGCGGCCTCACCTATGTCCGCTCCGAGTTCAACGGCCGCGAGGCGTTTTCCGCGCTCAACGGCCGCTCGCTCGGCTTCCAGGACGTGCCATCCGAACTGCTCGGCGGCGTCGATGTCTACAAGACGCCCACCGCCGACCGCATCGAAGGCGGCATCTCGGGCATCGTCAACCTGCGCACCCGCCTGCCCTTCGATTCCAAGGGCACCTATGTCGCCGGCGCGCTCGAGCTCAACTATGGCGACTTCGTCGACAAATCCTCGCCCACCGTGTCGCTGCTTGCCAGCACGCGCTGGGAGACGGGCATCGGCGAGATCGGCATCCTGGGCAGCGCCGTCTATTCGCAGCTCTATACGCGCAACGATCGCCTGCAGGTGTCGAGCTTCCGCGTCCGCCCGGTCTATTCGAACGGCACCCGCACCGACGTGGTGCCCTTCACCGGCGCGACGCAGCAGGGCGACGGCATCTTCCCGCGCGGCGCCGTGATGGGCACGCAGGAATTCGAGCGCGAACGCTATGGCTATTCGGCCGCGCTCCAGTGGCGCAGCAACGACGGATCGATGGAAGCGTCCTTCCAGTTCCTCCGCTCCGATGCGCGCCAGGACTGGACCGAAGAGACCATCGAAATCGCGACCGACAACGTCACCTCGAACGGCGACAGCCGCGCGCGTGCCGGCACGTCAGTGCTGTTCGATGAGGACATGCTGTTCGACAAGGGCCTGATCACCGGCCCCACCGGCTGGCGCGCCGACCAGAATACCGCTCCCGGCACCGGCGCGGCCTTTGCCGGCCGCCGCACTCCGGCATTCGGCCTCCAGTCGAACAACCAGTATCGTCAGCATATCGATCGCAGCGTCACCGACGATTACGGCTTCAACTTCAAGTGGGACGTGAACGACCGGCTCGGCCTCACCCTAGACTATGACCATGTCGAGTCCTCGGGCAAGGTGCTGGACAACGGCATCTGGTCGTCGACCTTCCAGGACGTGTCGATCGACTTGAACGGCCTCGACATCCCGACCGTCAACTTCGTCGCGCCGCAGAGCTGCGTCGCGCCGAACGCCCAGGGCGTCTGCACCGGCGTGCCCGGCGGGTCGGGCAACGATCCGACCTATTACACTGGCGCGCACCAGAGCTTCCTCGATCCGTATAACAGCTTCTGGCGCGCGGCGATGGATCATGCCGAGGAGTCTTCGGGCAATTCGGACGCCTTCCGTGTCGATGCCGAGCTGAGCTTCCCCGAAAGCGGGTTCCTCAAGTCGGTACGCGCTGGTTATCGCTTCGCCGATCGCGATCAGATCGCCCGCAACTCGACCTATAACTGGGGTGCGCTGTCGGAAATCTGGGGGAATGGCGGCCCGGTTTGGCTCGACGAGAATATCGGCGGCGTGGGTGGTGACCAGCTCGGCACCACGTCGCAGGCGGGTTCGTACACGCCGTTCCTGTTCAGCAACTTCTTCCGCGGCCAGACCAGCAACCCCGCCGGCGGCGGTGGCCGTCTCTATTATTCGGGCAAGCCGGCGAGCGATTACGCGTCGTACATCGCGTTCGCCAATGCCGTGCGCAACGAATGGCTGCCCGGGGGCACTGCGCCTACGGGCGGTGCCGGCGGCTGGCTCTCGCTGGCCAACCGGCCGGGCACGGTGAACGGCAGCTATTATCTGCCGGGCGAGATCAACCCGATCGAGGAGATCAACCACGCCGCCTATGTGATGGCGCGGATCGATCAGGACTTCTCGAACGGGTGGAATCTGAGCGGCAATGTCGGCGTGCGCTACTCGACCACCAAGCGGACGAGCAGCGGCTTCGTGCAGTACGCAACGATCGATCCGCTCACGACCGATGCGACGTGCCGCACCACCATCCAGAACATCGTCAATCCGGCGCCGGGAACGACTCCGCCCGCCGCGACGGTGCCGCTGGGCTGCGCCTATCTCTACAGCGATCCCGCACGCCGCGCGGCCGCGCGCTCGTTCCAGAACGGCGCGATCGTCCCCAACGACTATGAGCTCAGCTATGATTATTGGCTGCCCAGCGCGAATTTGAAGCTGGAAGTCGGTGGCGGGCTCCAGTTCCGTGCTGCCTTCTTCAAGGGGATTTCGCCGCCCAACACTACGCAGATCCGGAACTACTTCCCGATCTCGATCAGCGCCCAGGCACCGGCCGGCGCGACGCTGGGCGTGACGCCGAACACCGCCACGGCGGATCCGAACGACGGCATCATCTCGGGCGAGTCCGGGGTGAGGATCGAAGGCGCTGGCATCCGGGTGGGTTCGCCCGACCTCAAGCCGGTGACTGCGAACAATTTCGATCTCACTGCCGAATGGTACTTCAACCGCGTGGGCTCGTTCACCGTCTCGGCCTTTTACAAGGAGATCAAGGGCGTGGTGGTGTTCAACACCGAGCGCCAGAGCTTCACCAACAACGGCCAGACCTATGAAGCGGTCGTTTCGCGCGAGTTCAACTCGCCCGAAACCGGCAAGGTGAAGGGCTTCGAAGTCGCATATCAGCAAACGTACGACTTTTTACCGGGCATTTTCTCCGGCCTCGGCCTCCAGGCAAACTACACCTACGTAAACAGCTCCGGCGTCCCCCAACCAACGCTCGATCCGGGCGATCCCAGTGTGGCCGGCGGCCTGGTGTCGAACATCGATGTCTCCGGCTTTGGTCTCCAGGGTCTGTCGAAGCACAATTTCAACATCACGCCGTTCTACGATTATAAGGGTCTGTCGCTTCGCGGTTCGTACAGCTGGCGTTCGCGCTACATGCTGACCACCCGCGACGTGATCACGCCGTTCGATCCGGTGTTCCAGGAGGATTACGGCCAGCTCGACGCCTCGCTATTCTATCAGGTCTCGAAGAACCTGCGGCTTGGCGTGCAGGGCGTGAACCTGACCAATGCGATCACCAAGACGTCGGTCGCGATCCAAGGGCCGGACGGGGTAGACGACATCCGCATCATCCCGCGCGGCTGGTTCATGAACGACCGCCGTTTCTCGATGATCGCGCGCTTCAACTTCTGATTTCGAACTACACCCTGCCTTGCGCCGCCGGCTTCCACCGGCGGCGTTTTTTTGTCGGCTATGCCTGCCGGTACGTCAGGAAGATGTTCGCGGTGAGCCGGCCCCGGCGCGGATCGGCGGACAGCGGCGCATCCGGCGCGATCTTTCCCGAATGCAGCACGCGGCTGCGATAGATCGCCAGCCCGTTGAACGCCGCCTCGACTGTCGCGGTCTGCAGGAAATGCGCCGTGTCGGAGACGATATAGCCGGCGGCCGCCTCCTCACCGCGCTCGCGCGCGCGCGCCGCCTGATAGCGATCGAGGCGCTCCGGCGTCAGCGTCTCGAACCCCGTCGCGCGGTGGCGATAAAAAGCCGTACCGCCGAACGAGCCCGCGCAGAGATAATGGAGGAAGGCGAACTGGAGCGGATCGCCGGTGTCGACATGCGGCTCGCGCTGTGCGGCGACGAGCGAGGCCGCCGGTAGCGTCACCAGCGACAGATTGCACTCCGCCTTGCCCAACTTGACGCGCGCCAGCCCAAAGGCTTCGCGCAGCAGCGGATCGACGGCGCGCACCACCGTCTCGACATACTCCAGCGGTGCCGAAGCCCGAATGCCGGGATAGCCACCGCCGGACCCATAAGCGGGCTCGAACCGCGCCTCTTCCGCAGCGAAGTCGATCAACGCCTGCGGGTCGCGCAGCACGTCGTCGATCTGCAACAGCGGCTCGCCTTCGCTGCCGATAGGGCGCAGCGACAGCGTAGGTCGCGAGTTCAGAGCAAAATCATAAGCCTTCACCGCAGCCGCGTCCCACGATCACTTGCCGTTACCCGGAGCATAGGGCGTGTTGATCGCCTTGTACCAGTCGAGGTCATGCGCCGGCGCCGCGTGGCCAGCGGGGAGCGGCCGTTTCGAGACCGACTGGAAATACGCCACCGACGCGTCGCGCCACCAGCCCGCCTCCTGCCGCTGGATGCTCAGGAAATCGCGGACCTCCGTCCAGCGACGATCATCGATCTTGCCCTTCAGCCCATCCCACTCCGATTCCATCGCCTTCACCGCATCGACGCCGCGATCGTAGCGGACGACCAGTTCTTCCCACACGCTGCGGCCCGAGCGCATGCGATGCTCCCAGGGAACATGGTGGAACCAGAGCAGCAATGCGTCGGGCACCCGCTTCAGGTCGCCGAACTGCGCGGCGACCGGTCGGGCATATTGGGCGACGGCATTGGTGCCCTTCGCGGTGCGGTCGAAGCCGATGCCGACAGCATCGGCCTTGTGATAATAAGCCGGATTCCACTCGGGACGGGCCAGATCGGCCACCCAGGGGCCAGGCCCGTAATGGTGGCCAGTGGCCATGAGATGGCCCAGGCCGAGCGGTGTCATGTAATCGACCACCGCTTCGCGCGAACCCATCATCATCGCGACGACTGGGCGCGTGACTGCGGGATCGCCGCCCCACGTCATCGCCGCCCAGTCGCGCGCGATCGGCTCGGCCTGGGCGTCCGGATCCCAGGCGAAGCGGCCGAATGCATACCAGTTCGCCTGGTCGAACTGCGAGCCCGTCCAGTTCATATCGCTGCCGATATTGGCGACCCCGGCCATGCCGGTGACTGCGCCCGCCTCGACTGGAGTCTCGAGTATCTTGGCGACGGTGCTGCCCTTGCGCGGGCGGAACGTATCGGCCTCCAGCACCTCCTCCCACATGGTGCCGAGATAAGCGAGGTGCGTTGCGAAGCCGAGATATTCCTTGGTGATCTGGAATTCCATCATCAGCGGCGTCTTGGGCATCGCCCCGAACAGCGGATGGAAGGGCTCGCGCGGCTGGAAGTCGATCGCGCCGTTCTTGACCTGGACGAGGACATTGTCGCGGAACTTGCCGTCTAACGGCTGGAACTCGGTATACGCCTGTTTGTGGCGGTCGTCGGGGTTCTCGGCGGCATAGACGAAGGCGCGCCACATTAGCGTCCCGCCGTGCGGGGCGAGCGCGTCGGCGAGCATGTTGGCGCCGTCGGCATGGGTGCGCTTATAGTCGTTGGGGCCGGGCTGTCCTTCCGAATTGGCCTTGACCAGCAGCCCTCCGAAGTCGGGGATGACGCGATAGATCTCGTCGATCTTGGCCTTCCACCAAGCTGCCACCTGCGGGTCGAGCGGGTCGGCGGTCTTGAGCCCGCCCAGTTCGATCGGGGCAGAGAAGCGCGCAGTCAGATATACCTTGATGCCATAGGGCCGAAACACCTCGGCCAGGGCCTTCACCTTCTCCAGCCATTCGGGGCGCAGCACGTCGGCATTGGCATTAACGTTGGTCAGGACGGTGCCGTTGATCCCGATCGACGCATTGGCACGCGCATAATCGGTGTAGCGCGGGTCCTTGTAGCCCGGCAGCTTCTGCCAGTCCCAGATCGACTGGCCAGCATAGCCGCGCTCGACATGGCGATCGAGATTGTCCCAGTGATTGAGCACGCGCACCTGAAGCTTGGGCGCGTCGGTGATGTCGAGAGCGTCGAGCGACTGGCGCGTCTGGATGAGCTTGAGGAAGCGGAATACGCCATACAGCACGCCAACGTCCCGGTTGGCTGCGATCACCGTGACGCGCTTTCCCTCGATCGTCGCGCTGCGGATCAGATAGCCTTCGTTACCCAATCGGGCGAGCGGCAGACCGAGCGACGCGATGCGCGGCGACTTCTCGGTGCCGAGGACGATAGCGCCGTCGCCGATTGCGCCGTCTCGGCGAGTCGGCGCCCTGCCCAGCAAGCCCTCCAGCCCGCGGATGAGCTCATCGAAAGCGACATCGATTGCCGGGCTGGATGGTGCAATGACTTGGGCAGTCGCTGCAGCGTAGCGCACGCGCCATTCGTCCTCGACCGGCTGATACCGCAGCCAGAGGTCGTACCCCGTCTCGGCATGGGCGCCGAGCGGCGTGGCGGCGGACAGGAGCAACAGCAACAAGGCAAGGAAGCGACGCATTTTCATCCTCTCATCGCTCCGGTCTGACGCCGTGCGTTGACAAGCCGATAGCAGCTTGTTCATGGTAGCGCTACCAGCTGGCGCAGCAAATGCGCATCATAGGAGAGGCAGATGGGTGCGCAACGCGCCGAGATCATTTCAGCGCGCGTAATCGTCACCTGCCCGGGCCGCAATTTCGTGACACTGCGAATCGAGACGCGCGACGGCGTCTATGGCCTGGGCGATGCCACGCTCAACGGTCGCGAGTTGGCGGTAGCCAGCTACCTCACCGATCATGTCATCCCCTGCCTGATCGGCCGCGACGCGCACCGGATCGAGGATATCTGGCAGTATCTCTACAAGGGTGCGTACTGGCGGCGCGGCCCGGTGACGATGAGCGCGATCGCCGCAGTCGACATGGCCCTGTGGGACATCAAGGGAAAGATCGCCGGGCTGCCGGTCTATCAGTTGCTGGGTGGGGCAAGCCGCGAGGGCTGCATGGTCTATGGCCATGCCAATGGCGCGACGATCGAGGAGACGATCGAACGCGCGATCCAGCATCGCGAGCAAGGCTATAAGGCAGTCCGCCTCCAGTCGGGTGTGCCAGGGCTGGCCGCAACCTATGGCGTTGCCAAAGCGGGCCAGCGCTACGAGCCCGCCGACGGCGCGCTGCCGACCGAAAGCCTGTGGTCGACGGAGAAATATCTCCGCTCGGTGGCGCCGCTGTTCGAACAGGCGCGCGACGCGCTCGGCTGGGATGTGCACCTGCTCCACGACATCCACCATCGCCTCACGCCGATCGAGGCGGCGCGGCTGGGCAAGGAGCTGGAGTCCTACCGCCCCTTCTGGCTGGAAGATCCCACCCCGGCCGAGAACCAGGCCGGCTTCCGGCTGATCCGCCAGCACACCACCGCACCGATTGCCGTGGGCGAGGTGTTCAACACGATCTGGGATGCCAAGCAGCTGATCGAGGAACAACTGATCGACTATGTCCGCACGACGATCGTCCATGCCGGCGGGCTGACCCATGTCCGTCGCATCGCGGCGCTCGCCGATCTCTATCAAGTCCGTACCGGTTGCCACGGCGCCACCGATCTTTCGCCGGTCACGATGGCGGCGGCGCTGCATTTCGGCCTGTCGGTGCCCAATTTTGGAATCCAGGAGTTGATGCCGCATACCGCTGAGACCGACGCGGTATTCCCGCATGCCTATTCCTATGCCGACGGGATGATGCGTCCGGGCGAGGCGGCAGGCCTCGGCGTCGAGATCGACGAGAAACTGGCCACCCAATATGAATATAAGCGCGCCTATCTGCCGGTCGCGCGGCTCGAAGACGGCACGATGTTCAGTTGGTGAGAAATCGATCCTCTCTCGCGCAGCGGGGAGGTGGCGCCGAAGGCGACGGAGGGGGCGTCTCCGCAAGTGCACCGCCCACGCCAAAGCCCCCTCCAGGATCAGAGAAAATAGGAGAGCATAGATGACAGGACTTACGCGCCGCGAGATGCTCGCCGCCACCGCTGCCTGCGCGATCTCGGCCCCCGCCTTCGCGCACGATAGTACATCGCTGCACGGCCTCGCCAAGGCCAAGGGCATGCGCTTCGGTTCGTGCCTCGCATGGAGCGAGAACGGCGCCGACGCAGGCTCTTTCGCCAACCCGGCCTATGCGGCATTGCTGGAACGCGACTGCGGCATGCTCGTCCCCGAGAACGAGTTCAAATGGCAGCGCGTACGCCCCGAACCGGGCAAGTTCGATGTCACCCGGTTCGCCGACATGCTCGATTATGCCGAGGCCAAAGGCATGGCGATGCGCGGACACACCCTGCTCTGGCACAAGGCGCAATATTTCCCGAAATGGCTGAACGACTATGATTTCGGCGCCAATCCGCGCACCAGCGGCGAGAAGCTGCTGACGGGCCATATCCGCACGCTCTGCCGGCTCTATGGCGACCGCGTGGTCAGCTTCGACGTAGTCAACGAGACGATCGACCAGACGACTGGACTGCAACGCGAGACGTCGCTTTCGAAAGCGTTCGGCGACGCCGATGCGCTCGTCGATCTCGCCTTCCACACCGCGCGCGAGCATGCGCCCAAAAGCGAGCTGGTCTATAACGACTATATGAACTGGGAGCCCGGCAACGAAAAGCATCGCGCCGGCGTGCTCAATCTGCTCGAGGGATTCCGCAAGCGCAACGTGCCGGTCGATGCGCTCGGCGTGCAATCGCATATCGGCGTCTATGACCGTGACGTTCGGCGGTCGGCCGCCGGGCAGGAAACCGAATGGCGCCGCTTCCTCGATGCCGTAACGGCGATGGGCTACAAGCTCGTTGTCACCGAGTTCGACGTCAACGACAAGGGGCTGCCGAGCGACACCAAGGTACGCGACGCGGCGGTCGCCGCCTATGCCGACGCCTATCTCGAGATCATGTTCGCCTATCCGCAGCTCCGGGATGTGCTGGCTTGGGGGATGTGCGATAAATATGGCTGGCTCAACGGGTTCAGCCCGCGCGCAGACGGCAGCATCAAGCGCGCCACGCCCTATGACGAGAAATTCCAGCCCAAGCCGCTCTACGATGTCTTCGCCAGGCGCTTTGCCGCGGCTACGGCGCGCCCGGCCTGAACATTCTGCCAGACTAGCTGCCGTTCAGAAAAGCGGTGCTACGCCGACAAAGCGCCAGTAAAGGGGGCGCCCAAGGGAGAGCCGGCAATGGCCGCGGCGGCCGCGACAGGAAGTGCTTCGCTGGAGACGCTGCTCGCAGAGGGCGGGCTCGACGTGTCCGCTCTGCACCGGCTCGCCGACATGCTGGTATCCAGCCACGCCGCCGCCGCCACCGGTCCGGGCGCGGGTTTCCTCGCTCGAATCGAGCAGCTCGCAGCCTCGGACAGCCAGCGCAGAGAATTGCCTCGCCAGCTCCCGCATCTCCAGCGCCGTGCTGGCGGCAAGCGCGTACGTCAGCTGCCCTCCGGCACGCCGCAGGACATCCTATACGACCTTGCCGGGCGTCTGGCGGAACTCGCGCAACGCGGCCTCGCGACCGAGGCCAATATCGTCGCCAACCGCTATCTCGACCTGGCGCCGCAGGGCGCTACGGGCTGGGCCACGCTGCCGCTGTTTTTGTCGTTGCGCGCGGCAGAAGCCGGCGACACCGCGCTCGCCGACGCCGCGCTCGCGCCCTCCCTACCCCGCCTCGTTGCGATCGGCGGCCTATCAGGCACGGGCAAATCGACACTTTCGCGCCTGCTTGGCGCACGACTGGGGCGATCCCCGGGCGCTCGCGTCCTGCGATCCGATGTATTCCGTAAGCGGTTGGCCGGGCTGGCACCGGAAACCCGGCTGCCACCCGCGCATTATACCCGGCACAGCGACGAGAAGACCTATGAGGCATTGTTCGAGTCCGCCTATGACCACCTCGCCTGCGGGAGCTCGGTGATCCTCGACGCCGTGTTCATCAGCCGCAGCGAACGCGACGTGGCAGAGGCGCTCGCCTATCGCCTCGACGTGCCGTTCACCGGCATCTGGCTCGAAGCGCCAGAGCGGGATCGCATCGCGCGAGTCGCTGCGCGCAACGGCGATGCCTCCGACGCGACGCCCGAAGTAGTGCGCGAGCAATCGCGCCTGTCGATCGGCGAACTGTCGGGCTGGCACCGGATGCGGGTCAACCGGCCGCTCGCGCTGATCATCCCCGCCGCACGCGCGGTGCTCGAGCGGCGGCGCTGAACATGGCGAAGATCGCTACCCTGACGCTCAATCCGGCGCTCGACGTATCGACGCGGACCGACAAGCTCCGGCCCACCCACAAGCTCCGCTGCACCCCGCCGCGTTTCGAGCCCGGAGGCGGCGGGATCAATGTCGCCCGGGTAGTCCATGCGCTGGGCGGCGACGTGACCGCGGTATTTCCCTGTGGCGGCGGGGCCGGCGCCACCTTCGAGAAGCTGCTGCGCGAAACCGGCGTGCCGATCACCCCGGTGCCGATCGCCGGGACCACGCGTGAGAGCTTCACGGTCGACGAGGAGGACAGCAACGAGCAATATCGGTTCGTACTGCCGGGGCCGTCGCTCACCGAGGATGAGCTGGCCAAGCTGCTGGACACGCTCGAATCGTTGGACGGGCCCCCTGCCTATCTGATCGCCAGCGGCAGCCTGCCGCCCGATTGCGATCCTAACATCTTCCGGCGTCTATGCGCGCTGTGCGGCAAGATCGGCGCGCGGTTCGTCGTCGATACGTCGGGTGATGCACTCGCCGCTGTCGAAGGCAGCTGCGCTTGGCTGATCAAGCCGAGCCTGCGCGAAGTGGAGGAGTTGGTCGGTCGAAAACTTGCCAGCGAGGCCGACGAATGCGCAGCCGCGCGCGAACTGCTCGAACGCGGCTTCGCCGACGTGATCCTGGTGTCGCTCGCCGAGCGCGGCGCGCTGCTCGTCTCCGAAGGGATCGAGCTGCGCATGCCCGCGATCGAAGTGCCGATCGGCAGCGCCGTGGGTGCCGGCGATTCGATGGTCGCCGGGTTCACGCTGGCGCACGCTATTGGCAAGAGCTTGGAGGACGCCCTGCGCTACGGCATCGCCGCGGGCGCCGCAGCATTGCTCACCCCCGGCACCGAGCTGGCTCGACGCGAGGATGTCGAGCGACTCTACTCCGCGGCTTCGACTAGGGGCTCGGCGCAGAACAGCGCGTGAAGCGATTCGAGCATGCGCTTCGCCTCCGCGCTCGCCAGCGAATAGAAGATCATCTGGCCCGAACGGCGGGCAGCGACCATGCCTTCGCGACGGAGCAGCGCGAGCTGTTGCGACACGGCAGTATCGCGCGCGCCGGTGAGCCTTGCGAGCTCGCCGACGGACTTTTCGCCATCCCATAAATGGCACAACAGCAACAGGCGGCTACGACCCGACAGCGCCTTGAGGAATAGCGACGCGCGGTCGATTTCAGCAATCATTTGGTCTTTCACGGCGCGCACCGCTATGCCCGGAATGCGTTTGTTGCAACCGCTATCGATCGGATTCGGAACGGATTTCGACAAGAAATCGTCGTTGCACGAAACGCAATCGCGAAAGTTCGGCAGTTGGAAACCGGTAGCAGCCTTCCCAGCTTTAGCGACAATACCCTCTGAGACTGACGTACAAATGCCCCTCCTCGCGCCCGACCTGTTCGGTGCCCCTCACCTGCCCGGACTCGGCTCCCGCGACGCTCTCGTCACACCTGATGAGGAGCAGCGGCTGATTGACGCAATCGACGGTCTCGATCTGCATCCGTTCCGGTTCCAGGGATGGCTCGGCAAGCGGCTGACGACGAGCTTCGGCTGGCGCTACGACTTCGACGACGCCAGCTTCACCCAGGGGACGCCACTCCCCGAATGGCTGCTCCCATTGCGCGGCCAGGCGGCGGGCTTCGCGGGCCTCCTGCCCGGCGATCTCGAGCATGCGCTGGTGACACGCTATGATCCCGGCGCCGGGATCGGCTGGCACAAGGACCGTCCGGTGTTCGAGCATGTCATCGGCGTCTCGCTGGGCAACCCGGCGACGCTGCGCTTCCGCCGGCGCCGCCCGGGCGGGTTCGATCGTTTCGCCGCGCCGCTGGCGCCGCGATCGGTCTATCACCTCACCGGCGCAGCGCGGCACGAATGGGAGCACAGCATCGCGCCGATGGAGGCGCCGCGTTGGTCGATCACCTTTCGCAGCCTGTCCGACAAGGGCCGCGCGATCAGTTCTGCGTCCTGATCGTCATCGCCGCGGCGCCCCCGGCCAGCACGCCGAGAGCGAGCACCAGCAGCCAGGGCGCATAGCCCATTTTGTCCGGGCTGAGCGCCAGCGCAAGCAGCGGCGCGACCATCGCCGGCAGCGTGTTGGTCAGATTGAGGATGCCCAGATCCCGGCCGCGATGTCCCGGCGAGGGCAGCAGCTGCATCGCCAACGCCGATTGCAGCGCGAGGAACACCGACATCCCCGCGGTGGCGGCGCCGAAGCCCAGCGTCGCCATGGGCCAGCTATGCGCGCTCGACATGAGCGCCAGTCCGCCCGCCATGATCACCGCCGACACGACGAGGAACGGCTTGCGCTGCATCACCCGGTCCGAGAGGCGACCCGCGGCAATCGTCAGCAGCAGCGCGACGATCGTCACCACGGCGAAAATCCCCGCCACGCCTTCGCTGGCGGCCTCTGCGCCGCCCTTTTCGGGCATCTTCTGACCGAGCACCGCGAGGAAATAGAACAGCCCGAAGGTCGACAGCCCGTTGCCGGCGATCTGGACCAGCACCCGGGCGATCCAGATCCGCGCAAAATCGGCACGGCGGCGGACGCGGAGTGCGGGCGGTGGTTCGGGCAGCGGATCTCGCCGCTCGCGCAGCAGCAGGATCAGCGGCAACACCAGCAACGCAATGATCCCGCAGAGCAGCGCATAGCGTACGCCCTCCGGGCCCACCCCGCGCAGCGTCACGGCCACTGCGACCAGCGAGGAAAACGGATGCGCCGCGCCCATCAGGCCGGCGACCAGCCCCTTCTGCGCATCGGGCACTTCGTCGGCCATGATCGCCCCGACGGGTGCGAACATCATGTTGATCGCGATCTGCAGCAGTGCCACCGCGCCGAGCATCGCCGCGCCGGTGCTGCTCCAGTGAAACAACGTATAACCGAGGATCAGCAGGCCCAGCCCGCCAAGGATCCATGGCCGTCGCGTACCCCGCCGGCGATAGGTCCGGTCGCTGAGCATGCCGAAGACGAGGTTGGCAACACTGGCCATCGCCGCCCCGCCCAAAGCCGCCGCGCTGAGCAGCGCGACGCGGTTTTCGGCATCGGCGACGGCGGTCACCTTGAGCGGGAGCAGCACCGATACGAAGGGGATGAAGCTGACGAAAAGCCCGGCATAAGCAAGCGCATAGAGCAGGATGAAGCCGCGGCCTGGCGAAGTGAAATGCATGGACGCGCGACCATCGGCGCGCCCCTCATCCAAGTCAACGCGGCGGCGCAGTCGAATCCCGAACGATGAAGTCGAACGGCAGCAAATGCCGGCCATTACCTTCGAGACCCTTGGCCTTGCCTTCGATCAGCAGCTCGGCCGCCTTGGCGGTCATCGCCGCGATCGGCTGGCGGATCGCGGTCAGCGAGGGCACGCTCATCCGCACCGTCGGCGTGTCGTCGAAGCTGACGACCGAAAGGTCGCCCGGCACCACAAAGCCCAGCGGCGGCGCGGCATGCAGCACGCCCAGCGCCATTTCGTCGCTGCTCGCGAGCACCGCAGTCGGCGGCGTGTCGAGCTTAGCGAGAGCCGCCATCGCGCGCGTACCCGCTTCGTAAGTGAAGTCGCCGGGCTGGAGATATTCGGGTCGGATGGTCAGCCCCTTGCTCTCGATCGCCCCGCGAAAGCCGCGGAGGCGATCGCCGCTGATCGCATATTCGGGATGGCCCTCGACATAGGCGATGCGAGTGTGGCCAAGATCGAGCAGATATTTGGTCGCAGCGCGCGCAGCGGCCTCGTCGTCCATATAGACTGCGCAGCCCTCGCCCTCGCGACGCGAACCGAGCCGCGCGAAGTTCAGGCCGTTGCGGTGGAGCAGTTCGGTGATCCGCGCATCGTCGCTATGCGGCGGAGTCAGGATCACGCCGTCCGGGTGCAACGCGGAGATCGCCGCCTGGACCTGCGTCTCCAGTTCGTCGGAGTGTGAGTCGACCAGCTCGAACAACATGCGATAGCCATGCTCGGCGCATTTGAGCATGCCGCCATACAGCATCTGATCGACCCAGTCGTTGCCGCGCCGCGATTCCCAGCCTTCGAGGGTCGGACGGCGATCGTTGAAGGCGAGCACCAGATAGGAGCGCGATCCGCCCAGCCGCCGTGCGGCGAGGCTGGGGACATAGCCCAGCTTGTTGACGGCGTTCATCACCCGCTCGCGCATCGCCGGGGTGACGTTGGGTCCGTCATTGATGACGCGCGACACCGTCTGGAACGAGACTCCCGCCTCGGCCGCGACGTGCTTGATCGTGATCGCGCCGGTCTTCAGCATCAGCGCGCAGGCTTGCCGAGATCGACGGCATCGGCGCGGCAATGCGCGTCGATGAATTCCTGATGCGTCGGAAGCGTGCCCACCACCTGCGCCAGCTGCGCGCGGACCTGGCTCATGCCTTCGAATAGCCACGCCTCGTCGATGCGATCGACCAGCGGGTGATAGGTCGCCGGGTGGATGCCCATGCCTTCCAGCACCGAATGCCAGCTGACCGCGCGAAACAGCTCGTCCATGCCCTCACGCAGCACGCCGTTGACGCGGAACAGCTCGATCCGCGCCTGCAGGCTGTCGGGCAGCGTCATGTCACGACACTTGCGCCAGAACGGCGTGTCGTCGCGCTGCGTGGCGCAATAGTGGAGCACGATGAAATCGCGGATCTCGGTATAGTCCGCGGTCATACGGCGATTATATTCGTCCGCCAGCCGCGGGTTGCAGTGCCGGTCGGGCAGATAGCGGAAGAAGAAATCCATGCCCCGATAGACCAGGTGGATCGCCGTCGATTCGAGCGGCTCGATGAACCCTGACGCGAGCCCGAGCGACAATACGTTCTTGTGCCAGATCTTGTCCCGTACGCCGGTCTTGAACGGCACCACTATCGGCCCGGCGACCACGTCGCCCTCGACCTGATCGAGCAGGGTGCGCGTTGCCTCGTCATCCGACAGGAATTCGCTGCAGAAGACGTGACCGTTGCCGGTCCGATGCTGGAGCGGGATGCGCCAGCGCCAGCCATAATCCTGCGCTTGGGCAAGCGTATAGGGTCGCGGCGGGCCGACATTCTGCGTTTGCGCAGCGATCGCGCGGTCGCAGAACAGCCATTCGGACCAGTCCTCATATCCCACGCCGAACGCCTTCTCGATCAGCACCGCGCGAAAGCCCGAGCAGTCGATGAAGAAATCGGCGGTGACCTCGCGGCCGTCCTTGAGCACGAGCGTGTCGACGAAACCGCGGTCGTCGAGGCGGACGTCCGAGACGATGCCTTCGGTGCGCTTGACGCCCCGCGCCTCGGCATGGCCGCGCAGGAACTGGGCGACCCGCTTGGCATCGACATGAAGCGCATAGGCCGCGCCGCCGACCGGCGTCTTCTGCGCCTTGAACGGCAGCATGAAGCGACCGTCCTTCGCCATCGCCGCGGCGGGCGCGAAGTCCATCAGCCCGAACGGCTGTCCGCTGCGCTTGGCCTTGAGCCAGCACTGATAGAATTCGCTGAGCTCGACCGGCTGGCCGATCGATCCGAAGGGGTGGAAATAGCTTTCACCCTTCTTGTGCCAATCCTCGAACTCGATGCCGAGCTTGAAGCTCGCCTGCGTCGCGCGGACGAACTCCTGCTCGTTGATACCCAGCTTGGCGATCAGCTCCATGAACGGCGGGATCGTGCTTTCGCCGACGCCGATCGTGCCGATATCGTCGCTCTCGATCAGTTCGATCTCGAAGAGCTTGCCTTTGAAATGCTCGGCCATCACCGCGGCGGCGATCCACCCGGCGGTGCCGCCGCCGACGATGCAAACCTTCCGAAGCGCGTCGGTAGCCCTCATGCGGCCCGTCCCTGTGCGGCGGCGCCGTCCATGATCTCGAGAAACTCCTCGTGCGTGGGCGTATCGGCAACAGTGTCGCGGAGCGAGCGGCGCATGGTTTCGAGCGATCGGGTCAACTGGGCATTGTCCACCGCGGCGACTGCGGGGTCGAGACGGGTGGGCAGGTCTTCGAAGCCGGCATAGATCGCCAGCCAACTTGCGGGGGAAAACATCTCCCAGCGATAGCGGACGAAGGCGCCGCGTGCGCGCCACAAAGCGAGTTTGGCGTTCAGGCTGTCGGGCACGTCCATGTCGCGGCAGGCCTGCCAGAACGCGCCGGTCCTGCCGTTGAGTTTGTAATGGAGGACCAGGAAATCGCGGACGCGCTCCATCTCCTCGGCCGACTGCTCGTTATATTCGGCGATCACCGTGGGGTCGAAATCCTTGTCCGGAAACAAGGATTTGAGCCGTTCGATCCCGGTTTCGATCAGCGCGATGCTGGTGGATTCCAAAGGCTCGAGGAAGCCCGAGGCCAGGCCGAGCGCGACGCAGTTCTTCGCCCAGGCGACCTGACGGCGGCCAGGGGTAAAGCGCAGTTTCCGGGGCTCCATCGTCGGCTCGCCGAGAAGATGCGCGAGCAATTCTTCGCGAGCTTGGTCATCGCTCTGGAATCGGCTGGAAAAGACCAGGCCGTTGCCTTCGCGCTTGCGCAGCGGAATGCGCCATTGCCAGCCGGCGGTTCGCGCAGTGACGGTGGTGCAGGAGGGCGGCAGCCCTGCCCGCTCGCTCTGCACTGCGAGGGCACCGTCGCAGAGCAACCAATGCGACCAGTCCTCGTAGCTGACCCCCAGCTTCTCACCGAGCAGCAGCGACCGGAAGCCCGAGCAATCGATGAACAGATCGCCTTCGATGCGGGCGCCGCTGTCGAGCGTTAGCGCTTCGACGAAGCCGTCCGCGCCGCGGAGCGCCACATCGGTGATGCGGGCATCGACGCGCTGCACGCCCATTTTTTCGGCGAAGCGGCGCATATGCTGCGCGAACAAGGCGGCATCGAAATGCAGTGCCCAATCGAAGATGCCGAGCTGCGAGCCCGGATCGGGCGCTGGCAAGGTGGCATGGCCTTCGCTCGCCAGCAGCGATCCCAGCGAATAGTTACCGAGCTGCGCGCGATCGCCCGCAGCGCGGGCTTTCAGCCAATAGTGATGGAAATCGATGCCCTTCAGGTCCTGCCCGAAGCGGCCGAACGGGTGGACGAAGCTGTGGCCGTCGCGAAGCCAGTCGACGAAGCAGATGCCAAGCTTGGCAGTGGCGTCGCACGCCTGCATCACTTCGGCGTCGGACATGCCGAGTGCGCCATAGAAGCGGCGAATTGTGGGGATCGTCGCCTCACCGACGCCGACCGTGCCGATTTCCGAACTCTCGACAAGCGTGATGGCGACGTCGGTCCCGGACAGATGCGCGGACAGTGCCGCGGCCGCCATCCAGCCCGCAGTGCCGCCGCCCACGATGACGATCCGTTCGATCGCCCGCTCTGCCGCCCCGTCCATCATGGAAACATCTGATCTTTTTGGTAGCGGTATCGCAAGCGAAACCGCAAAAAATGAGCCGGCGACGCAAGGCCGCCGGCTCAGGAGGGTTGGCTCTTAGAAGCGGGCGCGGACGCCCACCGAATAGCGCGGCTCGAATTCGTTCTGCGAGTGGAACTGCTTAGAGTCCTTGTCGAACTGGAAGTAGTAGCGCTCGATTTCGCCGAACACGTTCGATGCGTTGCCGTAGATCGCAAAGTTCTCGTTGATGTTGAACGTCACGTTCGCATCGACATATTGCGCCGTATCCTGGAAGATCGGGATATTACCGAACGTCGTCGATAGGCGCGGCGTGCGATAGCTGTATGCGACGCGCAGCTGCACCAGATCGTCTTGATACCAGCCGATCAGATTGACCTGATGCTTCGAGTTGTCCGGGAAGGGCAACCGTTCGCCATCCAGACCGAGGTCGGTCTGGCTGCTGTCGGAGAAGGTGTAGTTTGCGTCGAGGCCGAAGTTGCTCAAAACGCCGCCCCGGACGAAGTCGGCGAACGAAATCTTGGCCCCGACTTCGACGCCCTTGAGCGAACCGCCCTCGCCCTGCGCCGGCTGGGTGACCGGAACCGTGCGGCGGATGACGCCGTCCTGATCCGGGAAGCGGCCGGTGGGCGTGGTGGCCGAACGGACGAAGCTGCCGATATCGAGCTTGAACAGGCTGACGTTGAACAGCGTGCCGCGGCCCAGATAATATTCGATCGCGACATCATAGTTGTTCGAGCGCCACGGGTTGAGATACGGGTTGCCGCTCGAATTGGCCCCCGTCACCTGACGCACGCCGCACGGCGCGGCATCGGCCGGCGGCGGCGGATCGCCCGGCTTGGGGCAGAGCGAGTCCGCGGTCGAGATGGTCAGGCCGCCGCCGTAATTGCCCAGATCAAGCGGGATCATCGTCTTGGCGAACGAGGCGCGCAGACGCAGGTTCGGCGTGATATCCGCCTTGAGGTTCACCGCCGGCAGGACGTCGACATAGTCGCGCCGAGTGACGGTATCGCCTTCATCGGTGTTGGTATCGCCATAGCTGCGCGTGCCGCCGGTGATGTTCTGCTTCACCGTCAGCTTGGTGTTGATGATCTTCGCACCGATCGCCGCACTGAAGATGCCGGTCTGGAACGCGGTGTTCACATAGGCGCTCTCCTCGACCAGATCGACGTCATAGGTGCGGCCCGGGATGATGACTTCGTCGGCGCCGCCGAACACGCGCTCATGGAACGCCTTGGCATCGTCGAAGTCGCGCGGATCGGCGACCCAGAAGCCCGGAATGCCCGAGCTGACTCCGCCGAGGTTGGTGAGGAAATAGACGTTGTTATACTCGTTGAGCTTGGTCGGCTTGTTGACCGTATAGCCCTGGAACACCGTTGTCGGATTGGTCGCGCTGACCGGCAGCGCCGGGTTGAACGCCGGGTTCGCGACTTGCTCGCCCGCCTGGCAGCCCGACTGGTTCATCACCACGTCGATCGCCTTCCACTGCGCGCCGCAGCCATCGGGCACGGTAGCGCCGTTGCCGCCATAGAAGTTGGAGAAGAGGTGGAAGGCCCGGATCTGGACGCCGCGATCGCTGCGGCGAACGCCGACATCGATGCGCTTCAATGCGCCGAACAGACCGTCACCGTCGAAGTCGTACGAGCCATCGGCCCGGAAGACGCCGAGATCCGAATCATTCTCCTGATTGCCCTCCGACGAGAAGGCGCCGACCGCATAGCTGTCGAGGTTCGCCATATAGTCGGCGAGCGGACGCGTGCCGAGGCCGCCGCTGATCGGGTTCTGGAAACCGCTGAGCACCGGATGGTCGCCGCTGATATCCATGTGGATCTGCGGGTTCTGGCCATAGCCGAGCGGGTTGGGATCGATATAGCGCCCGCCGTTCGAGCCGACGATCCCGTTGGTGTAGCGCGATGCCGGGAATTGCGACGCGATGTTCGCCGGGTAGAACGGTCCGCGCGTCGGATCCGCGCCGTCACGGAACAGCGTGAAGGTATTGGTCTGGCGCCAGTTGCTCATATCGCCCTGGACCTGGCCGTTCACGCTGCGGAAATTGGCGTCCGCGCGCATTGCCCGCGCCGTGAACCGGAAGTTGCTGCCCGTGTCATAGTCGAGCTCGAGATTGTAGTTCGTCGCCTTCGACTTGGTGGTGCGATTGACGGTGAAGCTGTTCAGCCACCACACGTTGAGGTCATATTCGTCGACGTCGAGCCAAGGCTGGCCGTTGCCGCCGACCTGGCCCGAATCCGACGACGCAGTCGGATTGGTCCAGCCCAGACCGCTCCAGCGATTCGAGATGTTGATGCCCGCGGCGCGGTTATGCTCGGTGAAGTCGGTGTGGAAGACTTCGCCGGTAAGCGTGAAGCCCTCGCCGAACTTGAGCTGTGCGGCCGCGTTGATGCCCAGGCGATCGCGCTCGACGACGCGGTTGAAGAATTCATAGCCGTGCGGCGAGATCCAGTTGGCGCCCGTACCCCCCCAGTCGTTGCTGCCGAACGGACCGCCGGCGATGCCGGCATAGTTGTTGCCAAGGTTGGAATTGCTCTTAACCGCCGAGAGCATCACGCCGAAATTGTCGCTGCGCCACGCCACCAGGCCGCTGACCAGATAGTCGTTCTGCTTGGTATAGTCGCCGCGCGAATATTCGGCCTGGCCCGAGACGGTGAGGCCCGCATCGAGATCGAACGGACGCCGGGTGCGCAGATCGACGGTGCCCGAGATGCCCGACAGCGCATTGGTGGTGTCGGTCGACTTGTAGACGACGACCTTGTTCATCAGCTGGGCGGGCAAGTCGTTGAGGTTGGGACGTGCCTCGCCAAGATTGCCCGGGCTCAGATACTGCTCGCCGTTGAGCAGCGTGATGACCTGCGGCAGGCCGCGGATGTTGACGTTGGCGCCCTCGCCTGCGCTGCGCTGGATCTGGACGCCCGAAATGCGCTGAAGCGCGTCGACGATGGTGACGTCGGGCAGCTTGCCGATATCCTCGGCCGAGATCGCATCGACGATCGCGGTCTCGTCACGCTTGATGTCGATCGCGGCCTGTTGCGACGCGCGGATGCCGGTGACGACGATGTCCTCGCCCGCTTCGACCGGATCGTCCTGCGCGGCAGGCGCAGGTGCGGGAACCGCATCCTGTGCCCATGCCGGCGCCACCATTGCGGTGGTAGCCAACAGGCCGACAATTACCCCTGATAACCCCTGCTTCATTCTGTCTTCCTCCCAAAATTGCCTGGTGGGACGTTCTTCCGCGCCCCGAGCGTCCAGGTTTGCCTTCGTCAGGGCGCCAGCCGGCGCTCCCGCAAATCGGTGGTGCCGGTGAGCACCGGCTGTGCGGCGTCGCGTGCGATCGCGACGCGCCAGGTTCCGGGCGCGATGCGATAGCTGGCGCCGGCGACGTCATAGTCGGCGATCACCCGCGGCTCGGCGGTGAGCGTGATGCGGCGCGTCTCGCCGGGCTTGAGCGCCACCCGCTCGAAGCCGGCGAGGCGCAGCGGCCGGGCGCCGCCCTGCGGCGTGACATAGAGCTGGGGCACGTCCGCCCCTGCCCGCTTGCCGCGATTGGTGACGTCGAAGCTGACCTTTAGGCTGTCGCCGCCTTCGACGCGCAGCTTCGCATAGTCGAAGCGCGTGTAGGAAAGGCCATGGCCGAACGCGAAGAGCGGCTTGTGCCCTTGGCGGGCATACCAGCGATAGCCGACGTCCGAGCCTTCGCGATACTGGACCTCGAACGGCCGGATCGCGCGGGCGTCCTCGCCATGCTTGGGATCGGCGAGCACCTGCTCGATGCCGGGCACCTGCGGCCGCGGCGCCTGTGACGAGGTCGCCGGAAAGGTGATCGGCAGGCGGCCCGAGGGATTGACCTCGCCGAACAGCACCCGCGCGATCGCCTCGCCGCCGCGCTGGCCGGGATACCAGGCGGCGAGCACAGCGGGCACGCGATCGATCCACGGCATCAGCACCGGGCCGCCGGTGGTCAGCACCACTGCGGTTTTCGGATTGGCGGCAGCGACTGCGGCAATCAGCGCATCCTGATTGCCGTCGAGCGCGATGCCCTCCGGGTCGGCGGCTTCGGTGGTCCATTGCGTCGCGACGACGATCGCGAGATCGGCACCGCGTGCGGCGGCCGCGGCGGCGGCTGGATCGCTGCCATCGAAGAACTGGACATCGGCCCTCGGCGCGAGCGCGCGGATCGCGTTGAGCGGCGACGAGGCGTGCCAGGTGGTGCGCGAGAACGACGCGGGCGCGCCATGGGCGAGCGGGATCTCGACCGGCGCACCGCCAACAGAACGGACCTGCGAAGAGCCGCCGCCCGAAAGTACCCCGACATCGGCATGGCCGCCGATCAGCACGATGCGCCTGGCCGACTTCGCCAGCGGCAGGATACCGCGATCATTCTTGAGCAGCACGATGCCGGCTTCGGCGGCGCGCTGGGCGACATCGGCGTTCCCGGCGTAATCGATCGGCTGCGGCGTATCGACCACCGGCGCATCCATCACGCCGGCCGAGAAGCTGCCGAACAGGATGCGGCGAACCATGTCGTCGAGCCGGGCGCGGGGAAGTTCGCCGCTCTCGACGGCCTTGCGCAGATCGGCGCGGAAGAACGGATGCGTGTCCAGCTCGCCGCCCGATTGCTGATCGAGCCCGTTGCGCGCCGCCTTGACCGTCGAGTGGACCGCGCCCCAATCGGACATCACCCAGCCGCGATAGCCCCAGTCGCCCTTGAGCACCCGATTGAGCAGCCAGTCATTCTCACAGGCATAGTCGCCGCCGACCCTGTTATAGGCGCACATCACCGAGCCGGGCTGGCCGCGCTCGAGCGCGATGCGGAAGGCGAGAAGGTCGCTCTCGCGAAACGCCGCTTCGTCGATCCGGGCGTCCATGACGAAGCGGCCGGTCTCCTGCGCGTTGAGCGCGAAATGCTTGATCGTCGAGACGACGCGGTTCGACTGGATGCCGCGGATCGATTCGCCCGCCATCAGCCCGGCGAGCAGCGGATCCTCGCCAAGATATTCGAAATTTCGCCCGCCCCAGGGATCGCGAGTCAAGTTGATGCCGCCCGCCAGCATGACGTTGAAGCGCTTGGCGCGCGCCTCGCTGCCGATCATCGCGCCGCTGGCATAGGCAAGTTGCGGATCGAAGCTGGCGGCGAGCCCGAGGCCGGAGGGGAGCGCCGTGGCGACGTCGCCCTTGCGCTGCTCGACCTGGTTGGCGACGCCAAGGCTGGCGTCGGTCTCGCGCAGCGCCGGGATGCCGAGACGCGGGATCGCGGGCTGGTGGCCAGCGGACTGGATCAGGTCGGCCGGCGCGTCCGGGCCTTTCGCGAAGGGCGGGAAGAAGGTGTAGACGAGCTGGAGCTTCTCCTCGAACGTCATCGCGGCGAGCAGCATTTCCGCGCGGGCGGCGGGCGCCAAGGCCGCATCGGTCCAGGGACGCGCGACAGAGGTGGAGCGGGTGGAAGGCGCCGCGGCATCCTGCGCAAGCGCCGGCACGGCCGCAACCATGGCGATCATCGCAATCGGACGCGCGACGCTCGCAAAACTTGAAACCATTACCCCTCGTCTCCCCTTTCGCCGCGGCTGGGCGGCGCGTTATTCTTCGGGGGCGGCTTCTGGAGACTGACAACGCTGTCTAGCCCCTGGCCGAGACGAACGGCAGCGCGCGTCTGCGCGCATGCAATTCCCTTCCAACACCCCTCGTTCGTGGAGTCTGTCGCTCCGATGACGGCGTTTAAGCACAGGTTGAGAGCGTTCTCAAGAACGTTCTCACGATCGGTGATTTTGACTGACAGCGTTGTATGCGAGACACAGCAAGGCCACACGCCGCCCCTCACCATTCGACAGAATGCTATGGTTTTACGTGGTCTTGGCTGTATTGTCGGGCGATCGGCCAAGCGCCGTCATGGAGCGGATTTCCTGGACGCATGACCAGCGGACACGCGGCAGAGTTCCTGAGCGGCGGCGGCGAGATGGGCCGGCGGATTCGCGCGTATGACTGGAGCCGGCATCCGCTCGGCGATCCCGAGACCTGGCCGCAGGGGCTGCGCACCGTCGTGCGGCTAATGCTCACCACCAGGCATCCGACGCTGATCTTCTGGGGCCGCGACTTCCACTGCCTGTACAATGACAGCTTCGCGCAATCGCTGGGGCCCGAGAAGCATCCCGCGATGCTCGGCGCGCAAGGGCGGCCGATGTGGCAGGAGGTATGGCCGGTGGTCGGCGCCGAGCTCGAACGCGTGTTCGCCGGCAAGGGCTCGAGCTACCAGGCGGACCAGCTGGTCCCGATCCAGCGCCATGGCAGGCTCGAGCAGGTCTATTGGACCTATAGCTACAGCCCGATCGACGATGCCGGCGATGTCGGCGGGGTGCTGGTTCTGTGTACCGAGACGACGCGCGGGGTGATCGAGCGGCGGCACGATGCGCTTGCGGAGCTGGCCGATCGCTTCCGCGACGTCGAGGATCCCGACGAGATCGCCTATACTGCGGCGGAGCTGCTCGGGCAGCGGCTGGGAGCCAGCCGCGCCGGCTATGGCACGATCGACACCCAGGCAGAGACCATCCGGATCGAGCGTGACTGGAACGCTCCGGGGGTACGGAGCATCGCCGGGACCCTGCGCTTCCGCGACTATGGCAGCTATGTCGACGACCTGAAGGCGGGCCGCACCGTCGTGGTCTCCGACGCCGAACAGGATCCGCGCACGCGCGACGCCGCCGCAGGTCTGAAGGCGATGAGCGCGCAGTCGTTCGTCAACATGCCGGTCACCGAACAGGGCGGCTTCGTCGCCATGCTGTTCCTCAACCATGGCGAGGCGCGGCGATGGAGCGACGACGAGCTGGAGCTGATCCGCGACGTCGCCGAGCGCACCCGCAACGCCGTCGCCCGGCGCGAGGCCGAACAGGCGCTGCGCAAGAACGAGACGCGGCTGCGCTTCCTCGATGCGCTGGGCAGCGCGACGGCGCAGGCGCGCGATGCCGACGCAGTGATGGCCGTGACCACGCGGATGCTGGGCGAGCATCTCGGCGGGTCGGACTGTGCCTATGCCGACATGGAAGCCGATGAGGACCGGTTCAACATTCGTGGCGACTGGCATGCCAGCGACGCGCCGAGCATCGTTGGGCGCTACAGCCTCGCCAGCTTCGGCAGCTTTGCGGTGGTCAGCCTCAGGCATGGCCATCCGCTGGTCCTCGACGACACGAGCCAGCTCGGCGAGGACGGCGCAGCGGCGTTCCGGGCCATCGGCAGCGCGGCGACGATCTGCATGCCCTTCCTCAAGGAAGGCAGGCTCACGGCGCTGATGGCGATCCACAATGCCACGCCGCGCCGCTGGACTGCCGACGAGCTGGGACTGCTGCGCGAAGTGACCGAGCGGAGCTGGGCGCATATCGAACGCGTCCGCGCCGAAGCCGCGCTGCGCGAGAGCGAAAGCCGGCTGCGCCTGTCGGTGGAAGGCGCGCGGATCGGCACCTGGGACTGGGACCTGCGCACGATGATCGGGTCGTGGTCCGAGCGCACCGCCGAGATCATGGGGGTGGCGAGCGGCGAGAACGTCACGGTCGAGCTGCGCTACCGGCTGATCCATCCCGACGACCGCGAATGGGTGCGCGAGACCTTTGCCAGGGCGATCGCGGCTGGCAAGGATATCGCGACCGAATACCGGGTCGTGCGCCCCGATGGCGGGCTGCGCTGGATCGCGTCGCGCGGGCAGGTGACGCGCGACGATCAGGGTGCGGCGGTGCGGATCATCGGCACGGTGCGCGACGTCACCCAGCGGCGCGAGGCGCAGGAAGCGCTCAAGGCGCTCAACGAGACGCTCGAGCATCAGATCGCCGAACGCACCGCCGAGCGCGACCGGATGTGGCGGCTGAGCGGGGATTTGTTCCTCGTCATCGGGCGGCGCTGGGAGATCCGCGCAGTCAATCCGGCGGTGACGGGCCTGCTCGGCTACACGCCCGAGGAAGTGATCGGCGAGCGCTTCGTCCGCTTCTTCCATCCCGATGAATTCGAGAACGTGGTGCTGGCGATCCGGACGACCGCCACGGCCACGCTGCGCGACTTCGTCGGCCGGCTGCGCGCCAAGGACGGATCGTGGCGGCGCTTCGCCTGGACCGCGGCGCCGGGCGAGGGCGAAGCCTATGTGATCGGCCGCGACGTCACCGAGGAAGTCGAGCGTCGCGCCGAGCTGGAGCGCGCGCAGGACGCGTTGCGCCAGTCGCAGAAGATGGAATCGCTCGGCCAGCTGACCGGCGGCGTCGCGCACGACTTCAACAATCTGCTCACCCCGATCATCGGCAGCCTCGACTTGCTGCGCCGCAGCCGGACCGCGACCGAGCGCGAGTTGCGGCTGATCGGCGCGGCCCTCGAATCGTCTGAGCGCGCCCGGATCCTGGTGCAGCGCCTGCTCGCCTTTGCCCGCCGCCAGCCGCTGCGCCCCGGCCCCGTCGATCTGGCCGCGCTGATCAACGGCATGTCCGATCTGATCGCGAGCACATCGGGTCCGCAGATCAAATTCGGCGTAAATCTTGCCGAAAACCTGCCCGCCGCGCTCGCCGACTCCAACCAAATCGAGATGGCAATCCTGAACCTCGCAGTGAACGCCCGCGACGCCATGCCCAATGGCGGTCGGCTGACACTCTCGGCCAATCCCGAGCAATTGGCCGCGGGGCACCGATCCGAGCTGCCGCCCGGGCAGTATGTGCGGCTGTGCGTCGCCGATACCGGCGCGGGCATGAACGCGGAGACGATGGCGCGCGCCGTCGAGCCGTTCTTCTCTACCAAGGGCATCGGCAAGGGCACCGGGCTGGGACTGTCGATGGTGCATGGCCTGATCTCGCAGCTGGGCGGCGCGATGCTGCTGTCGAGCAAGCCGGGGCTCGGTACGATGGTCGAACTGTATCTGCCCCTGGCCGAAGGTGTCGTGACGGCGGAAGACGCGCGGGCGATCCCATGCATCGGCGACGCGGCGGGGAGCGTGCTGCTGGTCGACGACGAGGCGCCGGTGCGCGCCGCGACCGGCGAGTTGCTGCGCGACCTGGGCTATCAGGTTGTCGAGGCGGAGAGCGGACGCGAGGCGCTGGACTATCTCGCGCAGCACGGCGTCGATTATCTCGTCACCGATCATCTGATGCCCGGGATGACCGGCAGCGACCTGGTCCGCACGGTGCGCGAGCGGCACCCGCAGGTGAAGGCACTGATCGTTTCGGGCTATGCCAATCTGGACGGCATCTCGCCCGATCTGCCGCGACTGGCCAAGCCGTTCCGGCAGGATGAGCTGGCGGCGAGCATGGTGGGATTGGGGTGACCGGGCTCCCTCCACCGTTCGCCCCGCGCTGATCGGAGGGCTGGCACGGTGCTTTCGCGGCGCCGTGTTTACGAAACGGATTCGAAGCCGATCTTCTGCCGCTCCGGATCGGCGGTCGTCAGCCGCACCCTGACCGCATCGCCGGGCGACGCGCAGCGCATCGCCAGCCGCGCCACGATCGGCAGATCGCATAGCTGTATTCGCGCCCCGCGATCGTCCGCGTCGGTGACGATCGCGGGGAAGACATCCCCTTCCCGCCCCCGCAGCATCACCGCTTCGGCCAGATCGATTACCGCGCGATCGATCTGCCCGCCGATCGCATCGGCGCGCGCCATCACCGCAGGCAGCTTCTCGAACGCCTCGGTCACCACCGCCGGGACCGGCAGACCGTTGGCGACCGCCAGCGTCGCGCGGATGACATAGCGGTCGGCGAGGCGGCGGAGCGGCGCGGTGGCATGGGCATAGCTCGCCGCGACCGCTGCATGCCACGGCACCACGCCGGGCTGGAACGCCGCATAGGACGCGCCCTGCCCGGCCCGGCGAACCGCCAGCATGAATGCGGCTTGCTTGGGATCGGCCGAATCGAGCGTCGCTTCGAACTGCGCGAGCGGCGCCATCGCCAGCCAGTCCAGCCCGAACGCCGCCGCAGTCTGACGCAACCGCGCAACCGCGTGGTCGTCAGGCTCGGCCATCACCCGAAACAGTCCGGTCTGGTGCGCGCGCAGCACATCGGCGATCGCCATGTTCGCGGCGAGCGACAGCGCGGCGTTACGCTCCTCCGAGACCAGCCGCGGGCGGAACACCAATGCGAAGCGGCCATCTTCGTGCGCGTCCACTTCCTGCGCGGGCGGATCGACTCGAGCGGCACCGCGCCGGGCCTCGGCCGCCTGCAGGCGCAAGGTCAATTCGCCGAAACCCGTCGGCAAATCCTCATCGCGGACGCTGTCATACGCGAGCTTGGCGCGGCTGCGAATGACTGCGCGCTCGGCGCCATCGAGATGCACGGTGCCGTCGGGCGCGACGCGAACCGTGAAGAGTACCGCAGGCCGGGGACCGTCGGGCAACAGGCTCGCCGCGCCTTCGCTGAGCACAGGCGGGTAGAGCCCCGCCTTGCCGTCCGGCAAATAGAGCGTGGTGCCGCGGCGCCATGCCTCCGTGTCGAGCGCGCCGCCGTCGTCTACGAACCAGGCGACATCGGCGATGGCATAATGCAGCAGCAGATCGGCGCCGCTCGCTTCGATCGCAAAGGCCTGATCGAGATCGGTCGCGCTGGCAGGATCGAGCGTGACGAAGTGGCGGTCGGTGCGATCGGCATGTTCGGTGGGCGCGCGGCGTGCGGCGGCCTCGGCGGCGGCCAGCACCGCGGGCGGGAAAGTCTCGGGCACCTGGAAGCGTGCACGGATCGCGGCGAGGCCGGGGGTGAGGCTGTTGGCGGGATCGGCGAGCGTCTTCATGCCCGCTCGGTACACGCGGGACCGCCTGTCCGGAAACCCCGCGCGCGAGGTGACACGTTGCCGCGCCTCGCCTAGTTCGATCGGATGACGCTTTCGCCCCTGCCCATGAAGGCCCGGCTGATCCTGTTCGCCTTCGGGGACTTCGCGTTCAATCTCTACTGGCAGAGCATCATGCTCTTCCTGCTGTTCTATTACACCGACGCACTCGGGCTGCCGATGGCGACTGCGGCGGCGATCTACACCGCGGCGTCGATCTGGGATGGGATCGCCAGCTTCGTCGCCGGGGAAGTGACCGACCGACGGCCGCCCAAGCGCGGCTATGGCCGGGTGCTGATGCTGGGCAGCGTGCCGCTCGGGCTCGCCTGCGTGCTCACCTATGCGCCGCTCGGCACCGGGCCGGTCGGGCTGGCGCTGGTGGTGATCGGGCATCTGCTGTTCCGCACCGCTTATGCCGCGATCAACGTGCCGTATCTGGCGATGGGCGCGCGGATCAGCACCGACAGCCGCGACCGCGCGTTCGTTGCGGGTGCGCGGATGCTGTTCGGGACGCTGGCCTGGGTGGTGGTGGCGCGCGGGACGGTGCCGATCGGCGCGTGGATCGGCGGCGATGCCGTGGCGGCGCAGGGCTTTCTATGGGCCGCAGTGCTGTTCGCGGCGCTGGGGACGGCGATCCTGATGCTGGTCGGCGCCACCTATCGCGAAGTCGCGATGCCGGCCGCCCCTGCCCCGCCCTCGATGCGCGCAAGCATCGCCAGCCTGTGCGCCAACCGCGCGTTCGTGACGCTCAACCTGGCGATGATGGCGATGATCGTCGCAGTCACCGTCCTCAACAAGTCGGTGCTCTACTACTTCAAATATTTCCTGGGCAGCGACGATGCCGGGCAGAGCGCGCTCGCCTGGATGGGGGTGGTAAGCGGCGTGGCGGTGCCGCTGTGGATGCTGCTCCAGCGCTGGCTGGGGACGCGCGCCTTGTGGTTCGTCGCGGCGTGCGCGTGCATGGCCGGGCTGGCCCTGTTCGCCACCGTGCATATGAAGACCCCGCTGGCGATGCAGCTGTTCCTGGTGGGGATGCAGGCGCTGATCGTCGGGCTGCACTTCGCCTATTGGGCGATGCTGCCCAACACGATCGAATATGGCGAGCAGGCGACCGGGCTGCGGGTGGAGGGCGCGGTGTTCGGCGCGGCGGCGCTGCTCCAGCGCGTGGCGATCGGGGTGGCGACGGCCATCCTTGGTTTGGGATTCGACAGCGCGGGCTATGTCGCCAACCAGGCGCAGAGCGAGGCGACGCTGGCGGCGATGCGCTGGACGATCGCACTGGTGCCGCTTGGCGCGCTGGGGGTGTCGTGTGCGGTGATGTGGCTGAACCCGCTGGGCAAGGGGGCGCATGCGCGGATTTTGAAGGGGCTGGCGCGCTGACCTGTTTCTTCTCCCTGTGGGAGAGGTAGCGCAGCTTGGCGGCTCTGCCGCCTAACGGAGCTAGGTGAGGGTTTCCCGCTCTCGTTAGCGTGATCCCCTCACCCAGCTCCGACTAAGCCTCTGCTGCGCAGAGACTAAGTCCGCGCAACCCTCTCCCGACGGGAGAGGGGAATTAGCCCGCCACCAGCTCGAACTGGGCATGCACCCCTTCGGCCTCGGCCGATGGCGCGACCCACACGTCGAAGGTGCCGGGCTCGACCGTCGGCTTGTTGTCGCGGCCGATGAAGAGGAGCAGCGCGCGGTTGAGCTTGAAGGTCACCGTTTCCGATGCGCCGGGCGCGAGCCTCAGCTTGCGGAAGGCCTTCAGCTCGCGGACCGGGCGCGTGATGCTCGCAGTGCGATCGCGGATGTAGAGCTGGACGACTTCCTCGGCGGCACGGGTGCCACGGTTGGTGATCGTCGCCGAGACGCTCAGTTCACCGTCCCAGGCCAGGCTCGGCGCGGCCTTGAGATCGGCGTAGTCGATCTTGCCATAGGTCAGGCCGTGACCGAACGGATAGAGCGCCTTGTTGGGCATGCCCCGGTAATGCGCCTTGTACGGCTCGAGCTTGTCGTCCGACGGGTTGGGACGGCCGGTGGGCTTGTGCGCATAATAATATGGCTGCTGGCCCGGCGAGCGCGGGAAGCTGCACGGCAGGCGGCCCGAGGGGCTGTAGTCGCCGAAGAGCACATCGGCAGTGGCGTTGCCGCTCTCGGTGCCGAGGAACCAGGTGACGAGGATCGCCGGCGCGTTGGCGACTGCGCCCTGCAATGCCAGCGAGCGCCCGTTCTTGAGCACGACGACGACCGGCTTGCCGGTCGCGGCGACGGCCTCGGCGAGCGCCTGTTGCGCGGGCGGCACGACGATCTCGGCACGCGATTGTGCCTCGCCCGACATGTTCTCGCTTTCGCCGATCGCGAGCAGCACGACGTCGGCGGCCTGCGCCGCGGCGACCGCGGCATCGATCCCGCCGGGAAGCACTTCGTCCACGCCCGAGCCGGCGGTGACGGTGACGCTATTCTTGTCGGTCACCGCATTGCGGACGCCCTCAGCAAGATCGATCGCGTAATCGTTGCTGCCATAGACCACCCAGGGGCCATTGAGGTCGTGCTTGCCCGAGGCGAACGGGCCGATGATCGCGATCTTCCTGCCCGCCTTGGGCAGCGGCAGCAGGTCGCCATCGTTCTTGAGCAGCACGATCGACTTGCGCCCGGCCTCACGCGCCAGCGCCTGGGCAGGCTTGGTGCGCGAGCGCGCCTTTTCGCGCTTGGCATCGATGCGGCGGAAGGGATCGTCGAACAGCCCGAGTGCGGCCTTGATCGCCAGCACTTTCCGGACCGAATCATCGACGCGCGCCATGGGGACTTCGCCAGCCTCGACCAGCTCGGGCAGGTGCTTGCGGTAGAAGCCGCTGGTCATGCTCATGTCGACGCCGGCGAGGAAGGCGAGCTTGGCGGCCTCGCGCGAATCCTTGGCGAAGCCATGGTCGATCATCTCCATGTCGCCGGTGTAATCGGAGACGACGAAGCCTTCGAAACCCCATTCCTGACGCAATATGCCGCGCATCAGCCATTCGTTGCCGGTGGCAGGAATGCCCGACAATTCGTTGAACGAGGCCATGAAAGTCATTGCGCCTTCGCCGAGCGCGGCCTGGAATGGCGGGAAATAGATCTCGCGCAGCGTCCGCTCGGAAACGTCGACGGTGTTATAGTCGAGCCCGGCTTCGGCCGCGCCATAGGCGGCGAAATGCTTGGCGCAGGCCATCATCGAATCGAGCGCCTTCAAGTCCTTGCGCTGGAAGCCGCGGACGCGCGCGGCGGCCATGAGGTTGCCGAGATGAACGTCCTCGCCGGCGCCTTCCATCGTGCGGCCCCAGCGCTGGTCGCGCGCGATGTCGACCATCGGCGCGAAGGTCCAGTCGATCCCCGACGCGGCGCCCTCGTAGGACGCCATCCGCGCAGTGCGCTCGGCAAGATCGGGATCGAAGCTCGCCGCCTCGCCGACCGGCACTGGGAAGATCGTGCGGTGGCCGTGAATGATGTCGGCAGCGAAGATCAACGGGATCTTGAGCCGCGATTCCTTGACCGCGGCGCTCTGCATCCGCCGCGCCATCTCGGCGCCGTTGCCGTTGAACACGCCTGCGATCTGCATTGTCCGGACTTCTTCGAGCTGCTGGTCGAAGCCCGGGCCGTTGCCCGCGGGATTGAGCGCGACCGCGACGCCGCCGGCCCAGGCCGCGGGCATGATCGTCAGCTGGCCGGCCTTTTCGGCGATCGTCATCTGGGCGACGAGGCCGTCGATGAACGCGGGGACCGGCAGCCGGGCCGCGGCCTGGAACAGCGCGCGCGCCGGGCTGGAGACCCAAGCCGCGACCGCACCCGCACCCATCAGCGCCGCGCGTCGCGAAATCCTGGTGTCGAGCATTTCGTACCTCTCCCTGATCGGCGCAATTCGAGGTCGAACGCGCCAGAATATCGACCGTGCCGCTGCGCAATCTTTTTGCTTGGCGCGGGGTTCCGTAACCGGTTACATAACTTGTGCCGGGCGAGGATTGCAATCGCCCTTGCGGTCTGAAACGTAGGAAACATGCGTGGGACCGGAAACAGCAGGAGCAAAATGGGAGAGGCCACCATCCGCGATGTCGCCCGCCGCGCCGAAGTATCGGTCGCATCGGTGTCGCGCGCGCTCAACGGCCTCAACAATGTCCGCGGCGAGACCCGCGAGCGGATCGTCGCCGCCGCGGCCGAGCTCGGCTATGTCCCGCATGCCGGCGCGCGCAGCCTGAGCCTGGCGCGGGCGCATGCGATCGGCGTCGTCCTGCCCGACCTGCACGGCGAATTCTTTTCCGAATGCGTGCGCGGCATGGACCGCGAGGCGAGCCGGCGCGGCTATCTGCTGCTGCTCTCGAACATGCACGACGACAGCGAGCAGGCCGCGGTGGCGCTTAGGGCAATGCGGGGGCGCGTCGACGGGCTGCTGGTGATGGCACCGCATATTCCGCCGGAATCGCTGGCGCGCGCGCTGCCCGCTGCGCTGCCCGCGGTGCTGATCAACGCGCCGGGCGAGATCGCGTCGCGCCCTGCCCTGCGGCTCGACAACCGCGCCGGTGCGCTGGCGATGGTCAGGCACCTGCTCGACGGCGGCTATCGTCATATCGTCCATATCGCCGGGCCCGAGGGCAATGTCGACGCACAGGAGCGCGCGCAGGGCTTTCGCGACGCGCTGGCCGAGCTCGCACCCGACATGCCGGTGCGGATCATCGCGGGCGACTTCAACGAAGCCGCCGGCGAGGCGGCGGCGCGGCAGATCCTGGCGAGCGGCGAGCCGTGCGACGCGGTGTTCGCCGCCAACGACATGATGGCGATCGGCTGCCTCCATTCGCTGCGCCAGGCGGGCAAGCGGGTGCCCGAGGACCTGGCGGTGGCGGGCTTCGACGACGTGCCGCTCGCGCGCTATCTCGCGCTCACCACGATCCAGGTGCGCATTGCCGAGATCGGCGCGCGCGCGGTTTCGCGGCTGATCGACATGCTCGAAGGCCACGGCCCGGGCGCGCCGATCGAGCTGCACGCGCCCGAACTGATCGCGCGCGCCACCACCGCCGCCCGCACGGGGGCCGCCCATGGCTGAGCGGGCAATTTTTTCGCTTCCTGATGTAACCGGTTTCAAGACACCCCTCCTGGGAGGCGGCGTGCTCGCGCGCCGCCTCCCGTCTTTTTGGGGTATGAGGACAAGATGATCGATCGACGCGCTTTGCTTACCCGTTCCTCGCTGCTCGCCGCGGCGACTGCCCTGCCCGCCTGCACGCCTATGGCCCGGCCCGGCGCCGCGCCCGCGGGCAACAGCCTTCCCGATTTCTATGCCGATATCGAGGAGCGGACCTTCCGCTGGTTCTGGGACACGGTGAACCGCAAGAACGGGATGGTGCCCGATCGCTGGCCGACGCCGAGCTTCTGCTCGATCGCCTCGATCGGGTTCGCGCTGACCGCCTACGCGGTCGGCGTCGAGCGCGGCTGGTGCACGCGCGTCGAAGCGCGCGACCTGACGCTGACCACGCTGCGCTTCCTGTGGAACGCGCCGCAGGGCCCCGAGCGCAGCGGCAAGGCCGGGCATAAGGGCTTCTTCTACCATTTCCTCGACATGGAGACCGGGCATCGCTTCCGCGAAGTCGAGCTTTCGAGCGTCGATACCGCCCTGTTGCTGATGGGGGTGCTGTTTGCCGGGCGCTATTACGACCGCGACGATGCCGCCGAGGCCGAGATCCGCAGCCGCGCGCAGGCGATCTATGCGCGGGCCGACTGGAATTTCTTCCGCAGCGACGGGCGCAAGCCGGTGTCGATGGGCTGGCACCCCGAGACCGGGCTGATCCCGGCGAACTGGACCGGCTATAACGAGGGGATGTGCGTCTATGTGCTCGGGCTCGGCGCGCCGCAGCATCCGCTGCCCGCCGACAGTTGGAACGTCTGGGCCTCGACCTACGCCCATTCGTGGCGTGGCGAAGGCGCCACCCGCCACTTGGCCTTCGCGCCGCTGTTCGGCCACCAGTACAGCCAGGTGTGGATCGATTTCCGCGGCATCCAGGACGCGACGATGCGCGAGGCGGGGTTCGACTATTTCGAGAATAGCCGCCGCGCGGCCTATGCCAACCGCGCCTATTGCACCGCCAACCCGCAGCGCTGGGACGGCTGGTCGAAGGATGTCTGGGGGCTCACTGCGTGCGACGGGCCGGGCAATCACCGGCTGCCGTTCAAGGGCGAGACGCGCGAATTCTTCGGCTACGCTGCGCGCGGGCCGCTGAGCCAGCCCGACGAACGCGACGACGGCACGCTGGCGCCGACCGCGGCGCTCGGCTGCCTGCCCTTCGCGCCCGAGATCGTCATCCCGTGCGCACAGGCGCTGCGCCGCGAGCATGGCGACCGGCTCTACGGAAAGTACGGGTTCCTCGACTCGTTCAACCCGAGCTTCAAATATACCGGCGTGAAGCCCGAAAAGGGTTCGGTGGACCCGGTGAAGGGCTGGGTCGACGACGATTATCTTGGCATCGACCAGGGCCCGATCCTGCTCCAGGCGGCCAATTACCGGAACGACTTCGTGTGGAACCGCATGCGCGGGGATCTGTCGATCCAACGCGGGCTGAAGCTGGCCGGGTTCACCGGAGGGTGGCTGGGTTAGGGTGGCCGCAAGCGGCGCTGGTGGCCAGGCCCTCTCTACCACGCCCTGCGGGCGAGGTTCACCTCCCCCGCTTCGCGGAGGAATTTTGGATGTCGGAACGCTCTGGCCTGAATGGTCGGCGGAAGCTTTTGTCAGTCGACTAATTCGCCCTTCAGCCGACCATAGCGCGCGAGTGACGGCGCAACGAATACGGCGCGGTCGGCCAGCGCGGAATAGCGGCTGAAACGGACGTCGCCGAAGTCATATTCGCGCGAGCGGCTGGCAACTGTCAGGGACACCAGCTTCCAGAGATGCCGTTTGTCCGCGTGCCCCATGTTGCTCTCGAGTTCGATGAGCAGGAGGCCGCGTTCGAGATCGGGAAACGATATGATCGCGCCGGTGCGCTCCATCGATGCCAGCGGCACTTCGGCGGAGACCGACACCCGCAGCGAGCGGCTGGCGACGACATAGCGCACGGTCGGCGGATAGTCCGCACGGAAGGACATTCTGAGATCCCCGACCGACCGCAGCCCCTTTGGCGCGCTTCCAATGCCGCGCGCAAGCCGATGGCCCGCCTCTTGGCGGAAGCAGGAGACGTTGACCGACAAGGTCAGCAGATGTGCCCGTATCCAGGTCTCGGCGCGATTTCCGCGGCCGGGGTAGTCAGCGCCCCCTTCGATCGGCAATTCGGAGACGGGTACGAACGCCGGCTTGACGCGCCACGCCGCGGCGGTGGCCGCACGTTGCGCATCCTCGGATTTCCGCACTGCCGCCGCTGCCCGCGCGATCCAGCTCGCCATCCCCGGCGCGTCCGCAGGAAGCTCCCAGACGCTTTCGATCGTCAGCGGCTCGAGCGGTAGCGCAAGCCGCTCGAGCTGGTTCAGCGCAAGACTCGTCCGGCTCAGATTTTGTTGTGCGCCCAGGCTGACATTGCGGGCCAGCATCAAGTCGCGTTCGCGCTCCTCGACGGCCAGCGCGATGCGCGCGGTTCGTTCTTCGGCTGCATCGGCGCGGTTTTCGGCGCGAAGCGCGCGCGCATCGGCCCGCAGGAGAGAGTGCTGCGCGTTCCGGATGCGCAGATCCTCCTGCGCCGCGCGCTTATCGGCTATCGCCTTCGCTGCGGCGTCGCTTCGTTCGCGCTGCTTCACCACGGTCTCGAAGCCGAAGGACATCGCGCTTATCGAAGCCCCGCCCAAGATCAGCGCAGCAGTGACGAAGCCTGCGGCAGTGAGTTGCTTGCGGCCATGCTCGTCCTCGACCGTCGGCTTGCGGCCGAGAAGTGCCCACAGGGCCGATGCCAGAGCGAGGGCGATGGCAGCCCATTTCAGCAGCGCAAGCATCGAACCACTGTCGATCATGCTGCGAGGGTACAGCCTGATCGAGAGGGCGCAATGTGCCGTACGGTCTATGCCCGCAGGGACCGGGCCGCAGACTTATCGACCGCGGAGACCGGCATTGGTGGGAAGCGGCCATAGTCGGGAACGGGGTGGCGGGGCGCACAAAGGGGAAGGCGCCCCGCCGGGGAGGGTCTTAGAAGCGGTAGCCCAGACGGAACTGGACGCGCCGCGGCAGGGTGATCGTGTTCGCGCCGATATTGCCCGGGACGAGCGGATCGGTGGGCGAATAGAAAGTGTCGAAGTCCTTGAAGTTCTTGTTGTTGAAGGCGTTCAGCAGATCGACCGCGGCTTCGAGATTGTCGCCGCCAAGAATGGTGAAGTTCTTCGACAGCGTCATGTTTACTTCGCAAAACGCGAACAGCCCCTCGATGCAGTTCTTCTCGGGGTAGGATGCCGTCAGCAGCGAAGCGCCGCTGTCCGTGCCGCGCCCGCCATCGGTTACCTGATAGGCAGCGCCGCTGCCCAGCTGGGTGATCGTGGCGAACTTGAAGCCGAGCGGCAGATCGACGATGCCCGAGATCACGACCCGGTGACGCTCGTCGCCGGCGCGGGCACGCCAGCCATAGCCATCCGGCGTCAGGCCATCGAGGCTGAACAGATCGCCGCCATTCTGCTCGGACTTGCTGAGCGTATAGGCGATGTTCAAACCCCAGCCCGACGCCGGCGTGTAATTCTTGTCGAGCGTGAAATAGACCGCCTTGTAGCGGGTATCGAGCCCGTCATAGCCGATCAGCACGTTGGAGAAGCCGAACGGCACCACCGTCGACGTGTTGCAGCAATTGCCGAGCCCGTTGTTCTGGCGGGTGGCGAACAGATGCGTGTAGCCGTTGCGGCCGCGCTGGTACGAACCGGTGAGCGATGCCTCGAACGGCCCGATGCGCTGGCGCACGCCGAGGCTGAACTGGTCGTTGACCGGCGGCTTGGCGTCGTTCTTGACGGCGAACAGTTCGGGCAGGCCCGAGGTAGCCGTGGCGCGCAGCTGGATCAGGCCCTCGCGCGTGAGATAGGCCGGATTCCACGCAACCGTCGGCAGTCCCGAACGCGGCGAGCCGTCCGCAGAGAAGCGGAACACGCCCACCGGGTTCACTCGGCGCGACAATTCGTCGACGGTATTGCTGAAGTTGTTGCGGTCGAAATAACGGCCGGCGCCGCCGAAGATCACCGTGCTGCGATCGCCCTTCATGTCCCAGGAGAAGCCGAACCGCGGTGCGAACGCGCCGGTGAACGGCGAACGGTCGGTGCCGTCGGTGATGTAGTTCTCGGGATCGAAGTAGAACGTGCTCGGCAATGAACGCAGCGCTGCCGCGGCGTTATCGGGCGTCACATACTCATTGGCGAAGCCGTTGGTCTCATAATCCCAGCGAATGCCGAGATTGAGTTCGAGCCGGTCGGTGATGCTCCAGTCGTCCTGAATGTACGCGCCGAACTGGGTGTTCGACGCCTTGATCAGCGAATTGCCGAGGCCGAGGCGCGCTTCTGCAGGAAAGGCGAAGTTGAGGTTGTTTCCGGGCTCGCGGCGGTAGGTGTAGCGTGGCTGGAGATACGCCTGGTTGTCGAAATCGATGTCCGTGATCTCGACGCGCAGGCCCGCCTTGAGCACATGGCCGTCGATGCCGGTGTAGGTGACGTCGTCGCGGATCGTATAGCCCTGCTGCGTCTCGCGCCGAGTCGAGTCCTTGCCGCCGATGATGATCACGTCCGAATATTCGTATGACGGCAGGTCGGGGTTCAGCGAAGTCGGGTTGAACACATAGTTCAAATAGTTGGCGCTGAACTCGTTGGTGAAGTCGCTGCCAGCCATGGTGTATTTGAAGAGATAGGTCTCGACGGTGTTGCGCTTGTTCTCGGCACCTTCGTACGCCACGGTATTGCCGAAGCCCTGGATGTCGGTTTCTTCGCGACGGCTGTACGACAAGTCGAAGGTCTGGCGGTCGTCGGGCGTTAAGGTCAGCTTGCCGAAGTAGAAATCGCCGCGGAACGGGCTGACGAATGCGCCGGTGAACTCATCGTAGCGACGGCCGGAGAACTGCTCGAACTCCGCGATCGCGGCTGGCGTTGCATTGGGATTGCCGACGTTGAACGCGCGATCCTGGTCATTGCCTTCATAGGCGCCGAAGAAGAACAGCTTGTCCTTGATGATCGGGCCGCCCAGCGAAATGCCATATTGCTTGCGCTCGAAAGCGGGCTCGGCGCGGTTGTTGCGGACATCGAGATAGGCCTTCTGGCTCAGTCCCTTGTCGGTATATTGCCCGAACACCTCGCCGTGGAACTCGTTCGTGCCCGACTTGGTCACTGCCGTGACGATCGCGGCGCCGGCCTTCTCGTACTCGGCCTTGTAGTTCTGCGTCAGCACGCGGAATTCCTGGACGGCGAGCTGGCCGAACGGATTGCCGCGGCTGTTCTGCTGCCCTGCGACGCCGCCTTCACGCAGCTGGTTCTTCAGGCTGACGCCGTCGATGAAGACGTTGACCTGGCTCGCGCTGGACGCGCCCGAAGAGAAGCCCTTGTCGGTCTCGCTGTCGTTGTAGCGCACGCCAGGAGCGAGCGCGACGAAGGACAGGAAGTTGCGGTCGGTCTGCGGCAGGGTGCGGATCTGCTCCTGGCTGATGTTGGTCGCGACTTCGCTGGTGCGGGTCTCGGTCAGCCGCGAGCCGGTGACGACGATTTCGCCACCACCCGCATCATCGACGCCGGCGGCGACTTCGGGGGCCACTGCGAGATCCAGCGACGCGGCCTGGCCGACGCCGAGCGTCACGGTCTGGCTGACGGTCTGGTCGCCCGCGGTCGCGGTGACTTCGTACGGGCCGGGACGCAGGCCGTTCAGCGTGTAGCGGCCGTCGGCGGCGCTGGTGGCGCGATAGGTCTGGTTGGTGCCGGTGTTGCGCGCGGTGACCTGTGCGCCGCCGGCGGCCGCGCCATCGGCACCGGTGACCTGCCCGCGGATCGAGCCGGTGGTGACCTGCGCCGCAGCGGGCGCGGGCAGCATCGCCGCTCCGCTCGCCAGCATCGTCGCCGCTGCCAGATAGGCCCTGAACGCCCTGCCCTTGTGGATCGTCATATCGCTGTCCCTTCTCGCGTTTCGTACGCTTTTGTTATGCCGCCATGGCTTGTTGTCGTTCGTCGAGGCTGCGGAACGCACGTCGCGCCACAGCGTTGCGCAGGCTCTGCGCACAATGCGCAAGCACCTGAAATGTCTGGATCGATGGATCGGGCCGGAGGCCGTATCGGCTGCAGCCGCCAAGGGCTCGCCGGGCCGTTTCAGGCATGACCCCACCCGAAATCGAGTGCGGGATTCGCCCGATTGCCGCCGGGGTTCATGCTGTACTCTCTCCCAATCCCGATCTTGTAACCGGTTACATATTCTCATGGAACGGATACGCCGTCCGACAACGATGTCAAAAAGCCGTTTACACGCCGCTGTCAATGCCACGATCGATTGAGAACGTTCTCATGGGCAGGTGCGTGCGATAGCGTGTCCGAACGGCAACAGTTGCCTGCACATCCGCTCGACCAGCATTTCCGCCGCACTCGCCGGGGCCGACCAAGCAGGGAAATGATCGCTTCTGGACATGAACCCGGTAGATTCGGATGCGTCGTCTGTTGCCAGCGCGCCGATTCCAAATAGTCTCGGCCCCAGGTTGCATTCGAGTCCAGCCGCCCCCGTGCAGGAGCGGCAGACACTTCTATCGTCGCTTCACGCCTGAGGGGGAAGATCTTGGCCCATGGTCATGATCAACGATATTCTATTGTCCGTGCGCAACCGGATCGAGGCCACGCTCCAGGCGGCCCAGTCGCGCGACGAGGAATGGATTCGGCTGACCAACCTGACCGGGCTCGACGGCAGCGTGCAGCCCGAGATTGCCGGGCGGATCGTGATGTCGCTCGCCGCGCTCCAGCACGATACCAGCCTGGGCGCGTTCCCGCAGGCGCGGGCGGGCAGCGGCGACAGCTACGGGATGTCGAGCGCGCCGCAATTCATCGACGCCTATGTGCTGTTCGCCTCGTGCTTCGTCGAGGCGAGCTATGCCGCGGGGCTCGCGATCCTCTCGCGGATCATCGAGTATCTCCAGGAATATCCGGTGTTCGACGCGGCCAGCTCGCCCGATATCGGCGCGCGGATGGGCAATCTCGCGATCGAGCTGGTCGGGTTGGACCTAAGCCAGGCGAGCCATCTCGCCACCTTTACCGGGCTGAAGGGCCAACCCTTCGTGCTGTATCGCCTGCGCCGCCTGCCCTTTGTCGGCGCCGCGATCTCGTCGGTCGCGCCGGCGGTGCAGCAAGCACCCCCGCCCCTGCTGCAGCCGCAGGCATGAGCGCGCGATGACGACGATCTTCGATTCCTTCCTCGATCAGGCGCTGCGTACGCTGCCGCCCGCAACGCTGCGTCCGGCGCGCAAGCGCGCGACGCCACCGGCGGGCAGCGCGCTCACGGGGCGCTATGTCCGCTTCCTCTCGATCGATGTCCGTCACGAATTCTACAATCGCGACCAGGGCGTCTGCACCGACATCGCCATCGAGCCGACGCCGCGCACCCGCGAACGCCTGAAGCTATATGGCTATATCGTCCGCTGCCGCGATGACGGCGTGGACCTGTTCTGGGACGCAGGCGTCCAGGCGCAGGCCAACGGCGTCTTCGCAGATCTCCAGCGACGCTTCGGACAGGTGCCCGCCGACATCTGGGCGCGGCTGTACGAACCGCCGCTGCTGTTCACCCTGAGGCTGCGTGAACCCCGGTTCGCCGTGTTTACCGACATGCCGTCCGACTTCCGGATCGGCGATCCGCCGCTCCAGCTCTCCTCCCGCGCCAATATTCCAGGCGCCGATGGCGAGGCCCGGCTGGCGATCGACTGGAGCGCACAGCTCGACCGGCCCAGCATCGTCGAGAGCCGCGGCATGGAGGGTCTGGGCAACAGCGCGCCTCCCGAAGACGCGAAGCCCGAGCCGAAGCCCCTCGCGCCGCAGGACCAGGGTCCGGCGGCACGCGAGCGCGGACAGTTCGAACGACGCTCGCAGGCTTTCGCGCTGCTCGACCTGCACTTCACCCGCGCCGACCCTGCGCCGTCCGATGCATGGGACGGCATGCCGGTCGATCGCACCCCGGCCACGCCGCGATCGGGGCCGCCATCCTTCTTCCGGCCGGTCCGCTACACGCTGGGCTTCGAAGCGCGGCGGACGCGCTGGCGCTATCTGGTCGCAGCACGCGACGGCAGCGTCGATGCCGCCAGCCTCAGCGTGGTGGGCCCCGATGGCTGCGATGCGGGCTTCCGCCGCGACGATGCGCCACGCCGACTGCCCGACGGGCGAGTCGCCGCGTGCCTGACCGCGGATGATCCGCGCGCTATCCTCGCCAGCCCGGATGCGCACCTTGCCCTGATGGGCCGCCCGCTTGCCGGGCGCAGCTGGCCGCGCGCGCTGGTCGATCGGTTGCCGGGGCCGTCCAGCGAGAACATCCTGCCGGCAAGCGCTGTGCCGCCGACCGGCGACCAGCCGCCGGCATGGTCCGATATCTACGTGTTCGTCTGAAACAAGCGGGAGAAAAGCGATGGCTACCCAATACAAGACCCCGGGCGTCTACATCCAGGAGCCCGACAGCTTCCCGCCCTCGATCGTCGGCGTCGAGACCGCGGTGCCTTGTTTCATCGGCTATACCCAGCAGGCGACCGACACCGACAAGCGCGACCTGACGCTGATCCCCAAGCGCGTTGAATCGATGGCCGAGTTCGCCCAATTCTATGGTCGCGGCTATTCGCAGAAATATTATCTCGCTGCAGTCGATGCCGATAACGACGGCACGCCCGATGCAGAGGAGAATGCGAGCACTTCCCCCGATCTCAGCTGGGGCAATGTCTCGCTCGACGGGACGACGTCCTATGCGCTGATGCAGATCGGCAAGACCGTGTTCAATCTCTTCAACAGCATGCGGCTGTTCTACGCCAATGGCGGCGGCGCCTGCTACGTCATATCGTGCGGGGCGTTCGAGAGCGACGGCAACCCGACGCCGATCAGCGCGGACGATTTCGAAGCCGCGCTGGGCGTGTGCGAAAGCTTTGTCGGTCCGACGATGGTGGCGATCCCCGACGCGATCCAGCTTTCCGACAAGAACCAGTTCAACAATGTCACTGCGCGGATGCTGCGCAGCTGCGCCAAGACCGGCGACCGTATGGCGTTGCTCGACGTGTGGGGGGCGAACACGCTCCAGCCGCGCGACGACTGGAAACCGGCGATCGCCGATTTCCGCGATGGCATCGCCTCGCAGGTGCCGCCCGAGATGTGGCGGTTCGGCGCCGCCTATTTCCCGCCGCTGGTGACGTCGGTTGTGTCGCCGAGCGAGATCGACATCTCCAACTTCGCGGGCGATGGCACGAAGAATGCCACGCTGCAGACCGCGCTGCTCAGCGTGCTGACTGCCGCCTATCCGGCACCACCACCACCTCCGACCAAGCCGGGCGATGCAGCCGAGACCGTCCCGGCAGGCACCGGAAAGCCGCCCGTCGATGCCGGCGACCCCGCCGCCAAGCCCCCCGCCACGGTCGCGGCGCTGAGCGACAAGGGCCAGACGATATACACCAGCTATGTCCAGAAGATCGGCACGTCGCTGGCGGTGTTGCCCAAGGCGTCCGACACCAACGCGGTGGCCGCCGGGATTACCCACAAGCAACTGACCTCGGCGCTGGTCGCCACCGTTCCCGGCTTCCAGAATTTGCTGACGGCGATCGCCGCTACGCAGGGTGTACTGCCGACCAGCGGCGCGATCGCTGGCGTGTGGGCGACCAACGATGCCTCGCGCGGGGTGTGGAACGCCCCGGCCAATGTCGGCATCGCGACGATGGTGATGCCCAAGCTGCCGATCGCGGGCGACGACCAGGACGACCTCAACGTCCCCGTCCAAGGGCTGGCGATCAACGCGATCCGCACCTTCCAGGGACGCGGCAGCCTGATCTGGGGCGCGCGCACGCTCGACAGCCTGTCCAACGACTGGCGCTATATCCAGGTGCGCCGCACGATGATCTATGTCGAGCAATCGGTGAAGCAGGCATTGGACGCGATGGTCTTCCGTCCCAACACCGCGCAGACCTGGGTGACCGTGGTCTCGATGATCGAGAGTTTCCTCCATGGGCTCTGGGCCTCGGGCGGCCTGATGGGGAACAGTCCGGCGCAGGCCTATAACGTCGTCGCCGGGCTGGGCAGCACGATGACGCCGGACGACGTGCTCAACGGGGTGATGCGGGTGCAGGTGACGCTGCAGATGGTCCACCCGGCCGAGTTCATCGAACTCACCTTCAAGCAGCAGATGCTCGGCGGCGCCTGAGGCCCCGTCCTTTCCCCTCAACTCTTCTGACAGGAGCAGATCATGGCTGACGGCAGTGCACAGGACGATGTCTGGCCGCTTCCCAAATTCTATTTCAACATCGATCTCGGCGACGGCAAGACGCAGGGATTTTCCGAGATCAGCGGGCTGGAGAGCGAGACCAAGGCGATCGAATATCGCCACGGCGACAGCGCGGTATTCGCGCCGATCAAGATGCCGGGGCTGCGCAGCGTCGGCAACGTCACGCTCAAGAAAGGCGTGTTCACCAAGGACTCGATCTTCTGGACCTGGTTCAACGAGACCCAGCTCAACGTCATCAAGCGCCGCACGGTGATCATCAACCTGCTCAACGAAAAGGCGTCGCCGATGATGACCTGGACGCTGACCAACGCCTTCCCGGTCAAGATGCAGGCGACCGACATGAAGTCCGACGCCAGCGAAGTCGCGATCGAGACGCTCGAGCTCGCCTATGAGACGCTGGCGGTAAAGGCTGCCTGATGCCGGCTGCCGGTGCCCCTGCCGCCGATCCCCGCGAGCGTCCGCTCCGCACCGACAGCGTCTATGTGCCGCCGCCGGTGTTCGCTTTCCGCGTCGATATCGACGGCGCGGAAAGCGACACCAGCTTCCAGGAAGTGTCGGGTCTGGAGGTCCAGTTCGAGAGCGAGGACGTGGTCGAGGGCGGGCAGAACCGCTTCGTCCACCGGCTGCCGACGCGCACCAAATATTCGAACCTGCTGCTCAAGCGCGGCGTGGTGACGCAGGCGTCGGCGTTCGGCGGCTGGGTGTCGCGTGCGCTTTCGGGAGGACTGGTGCGGCAGGGATCGGCCAAGACGATCAACGTCAAGCTGCTCAACGAGAAGCGCCAGCCGCTGGTGGTGTGGAACGTGTTCGGCGCCTACCCGCTGCGCTGGGAGCATTCGCAGCTCAACGCGATGGGCAATGACGTGCTGATCGAGACGGTAGAGCTCAGCTACCAGTTCTTCCAGCGCCAGAACTTCCCGCAGGCCGCGTGATGCCATTGGAGATCCGCCAGATCGCCATCCAGATGCGTGTAGCCGAGGATCCCGGCGAGCAGGAGGAAGCGGAAAGCGGCCCGCGCTCGGTGATGGGCCTCGTCGATTGCGACTGCGACGAAGGCGACGAGGAGGAAAAGCAGACCGCGCTGGTCGAGCGCTGCGTCGAGGCGGTGCTCGCCGAACTCGCCCGCCGCGAGGCGTGGTGACATGGGCGGCAAGGGCGGCCTCGACAAGCTGACGATCACCGGCTTCGCCGATCCGGGGTTCAACAGCCAGGCCAAGACCCGGCCCAATCCTCTGAAGGTGATGATCAACCCAAATCAATATTCGCAGGCGATGGGGGTCTGCTACACCAAGCAGCAGGGCGCGGGCGGCACCGGCAAGAAAGTGGTGTTCAACCGCGACAAGGGCGAGGCGCTGGAGCTCGCCCTTGTGTTCGACGGCACCGGCACCGTTCCTGATGCGCCGACCAAGTCTGTCGATGACCAGCTCGCCGACCTGCGCCGGCTGATCTACGAGATCAACGGCGAGATCCATTCGCCCAATTACGTCCAGCTCGCCTGGGGCAGCCTGTTGTTCAAGGGCCGGCTCAAGACGATGGGGATCGATTACACGCTATTCGCGCCCGACGGCACCGCGCTGCGCGCCAAGGTGAAAGCCACCTTTCTCGGCTATCACGACAATACCGACGGGCGCGCGGCGCAGAAGCTGAGCTCGCCCGACATGACGCATGTCGTCACCGTGCTCGCGGGGGATACGCTGCCCCTGCTCTGCCACCGCATCTATGGCGACAGCCGCTATTATCTCGCGGTCGCCGATCACAACGGGCTCGACGACTTCCGCACGCTCGAGCCGGGCCACGCGCTGCTGTTCCCGCCGATCGCGCAGGCCGGGCGATGAACGCCGTCTCGCCCGCTTCGAAGACCGGTTTGCCGGTCAAGCTGGCGCTCACCGCGGACGGCGAGACGATCGACACCGACCAGATCGCTTCGGTCGAGATCTGGTGGGAAGCCAATCGCATCCCGCGCGCGCGGATCGTGATCTACGACGGCCAGCCGGATACCGAGAGCTTTCCGTTCAGCGATGCCGAGACCTTCGTTCCCGGGGCGAAGATCGTGCTTTCCGCGGGCTATGGGTCGGATCTCGCGGTGATCCACAAGGGCGTGGTGGTCCGCCACGGACTGCGCATCGTCCCCGGCGCCTCGGCCCAGCTGGTAGTCGACACCAGCGATCCGCTGCTCAAGATGACCCTCGCCCGCCACAGCGCCGTCACCGAACAGGCGACCGATGCCGCGCTGATCTCGGCCCTGGTCTCGGCCAATGATGGAAGCATGGGCAGCAACGCCGCGGCGACCATGCAGGTCGAGGCGATGGTCCAGGCGCATGCTTCGGACTGGGACCTGATGCTGCTGCGCGCCGAGGCGAGCGGCTGCGTGGTGACGATCGACGACAGCAAGGTCGATGTGCTCTCCCCCACCGCAACGACGACCCCGGTGCTCACGCTCGAATATGGCGATTCGATCCTCGCCTTCGAGGCTCAGATCGACGCGGTGTCACAGCTCGGCGACAGCGCGGTCAACAGCCGCGCGTGGAGCTATGCCGACCAGGCCGTGACCGAGGCGACACCCGCCGGCACCACCGACATCACCGCCCCGGGTAACATCGAGGCCGCGGCCCTCGCCGACGTTCTCGGCGTCGCCGCTTATGTCCAGCAGACCGCCGCGTCGCGATCGGAGGACGAGCTCGGCAAATGGTCCGCCGCCGCGCTGATGCGAGCCAAGCTCTCGCAATTTACCGGGACGGTGAAGTTCCAGGGGAGTGCGCTGGCAAAGCCCGGAAAGATGGTCACGCTGGCCGGGCTGGGCGAGCGGTTCAACGGCGATGCGTTCGTCAGCGGGGTCCGGCATCTGATCCGCGGCGGCGACTGGCATAGCATTGCCGATCTGGGGATGCCTGCCGAGCGCTTTGCCAGCCGGGACGGCCGGATCGTCGATCCCCCCGCCGCCGGGCTCGCGCCGCCGCTACGCGGGCTGCATATCGGGCAGGTCAAGGCCATCGCCGAGGATCCGAACGGCGATTTCCGGGTGCAGGTCACCTTGCCGCTCACCGATGCCGACAACGCGATCTGGGCACGGCTTGCGCAGCCTTTTGCTTCCAATGGGTTCGGTTGGGCGTTTTTTCCGGAGATCGGCGACGAAGTCGTGCTCGGCTTCATGAATGAGGATCCGGCGAGCGCGGTGATCCTTGCCAGCGTCTATTCGAACCAGCGCGCGCCGACTCATGCGCCCGAAAAGACCAACGACATCAAGGCGCTGGTCACCCGATCGAAGATGGAAGTGAACTTCAACGACAAGGACGTGATCCTCAAGATCAGCACGCCGGGCGGTCGCTATGTCGAGCTCGACGACAAGAGCGGCACGGTCACCGTCACCGATCCCAACGCGAACAAATTGGTGATGAAGAGCGACGCAGTCGAGCTCGTCAGCGCGGCGAACATGACGATCAAGTCCGCCGCCAACATGACGATCGATTGCGGCGCCAATCTGGAGATCAAGGCCGCGGCAAAATGCGACGTGAGCGCGGTGCAGATCAACGCCACCGGATCGGCGCAGCTCGCGCTCGCCAGCAACGGCATGGGTTCGCTCAAGGCCGCTGCGATCCTCGAGGTCAATGGTGCGCTGGTGAAGATCAACTGATGCCCCCCGCCGCGCGCCTCACCGACATGCATGCCTGCCCGATGGTGACGCCGGGGGTGCCGCCGATCCCTCATGTCGGCGGCCCGATCAGCGGACCCGGCGCACCGACCGTGCTGATCGGGGGCCTGCCCGCCGCCCGCATCGGCGACATGGCGGTGTGCGTCGGCCCGCCCGACAGCATCGTGATGGGATCGGCGACGGTGATCATCGCCAGCATGCCCGCCGCGCGGCTGGGCGATGCCTGCGCGCATGGCGGCAGCATCGTGCTCGGCCTGCCCACCGTGCTGATCGGAGGCTGAGCGATGCATCCCAAGCCGATCGCCTTTCTGGGCCGTGGCTGGAGCTTCCCGCCGCGCGTTTCCACCGTCACGCTCGGCACCGAGATGGAGGAAGGCGATTCCGACATCCGCCAGAGCCTGTTCGTGCTGCTCTCCACGCCGCAGGGTGAGCGGGTGATGGTGCCGACCTATGGCTGCGACTTGCAGCGCTTCGTCTTCGCCGACCTCAATGCCAGCCTGTTCAGCGAGATGCGCGAGATGGTCACCACTGCGATCATCCGCTGGGAGCCGCGGATCGACTTGATCGACGTGACGGCCGCGACTGATGCCGACGATCCTGCGCTGGTGCTGATCGGCATCCATTACCGCGTGCGCGCCACCAACACGCGCAACAACCTGGTCTTCCCCTTCTACAAGAACGAAGGCACGCTGGTGGAAGGCCCGTGATCGCCGCGACGCCGCTGCTTCTCACGCGCTGGGCCAGCCAGGCCGGCCGCGCGCCCGACGCCTTCGCGCCCGAGAATGCCCAGCTCGATCCGCGCGACTTGCCCGATCTGCTCGCCGACATCGCGCGGACCGCCGCGGACATTCCGTTCCATGACGATGCCGGTGCCGTGGACGGCAATTGGCGACGGGTTTTGCTCGCCGACCAGAGCTTCGTGCTCGCCTTGCTCGCCACCGCCGCGATCGACGCCCGGGCCGAAGCGCTCGATGCGTTGCTCGACGGCGCCCGATCCGGCGGGAGCCCGCGCGAGAACGAGGCGCGGCTGACCGGGCTGGTCGAGGCGCTGCTGAGCTTCGCCGACGATCTCGACGCATGGCTGGCCCCGGCCGATCTCGGCGGCGCGACGCGCGGCCAATCGATCCGCCGGCTCGCCGAAAACGTTATCGAGCGTGTGCTCGGCCTGCAGTTGCAGCGTCTTGCCGACCATGTCGCCGAGCGGGAAGCCGCCGAACTCACCGACCGGTTCCGCCACGAACAGGACCATTGGCATGAGCACCGACAGGCTCTTCGGCCTTGGCACCGGGCGGTGCTGGAAGGCGAGGTGCGCGGCGTGGCCGAAGCAGTCGAGCGCGCCTGGGCCGACCGGATGCTCGGCGAACTTGCCGACGCCGTCGAAGCCTTTGTCGAGGAAATGCGCGAGCTGGGCAGGCGCGCCGCGGGCGCCTTCGAGGCGAGCCTCGCTTCGGGCGACCACAGCCCGCACCCTGCGCTGGTAATCGCCTTCGCCCGGATGTTCGCCCATGCGCGCCACCTGCTGAACGACGTGCCGCAGCAGCTGATCGATTTCTATCAGCTGCGGTTGCTCCACACCGCGCCGGCGAGCGCCCGGCCCGATCGCATGCTGCTGGCAGTCGTGCCGCGTCCCCGGAGCCGCCCGAAGCTGCCCAAGGGCATGTTGATCCCGGCGGGCAAAGGCATCGCCTTCGCCACCGACACGGTCCTCGACGTCACCGGCGCCTCGCTATGCGAAGCGCGGCTGTGGCGGCCGGGCGCCGAGGGGGGCACCGTGACACGGTTCGCGGCCGGGCCCGATGGCGCGCTGGGCGACGCGGTTTCCGGCATTGCCACGCCGCTTCCAGGAACAGCGTTCGAGACGCATGCGATCTTCTCGACGCCGCTGCTCGACTTGCCCGGCGGCACGCGCCGGGTCAGGCTCGAGCTCGATCTCGACTGCGCAGTCGATGCCGCGCTCGCTGCGACATTGGGTTTCAGCGTAACGACGGCGAAGGGGTGGCTGGCCGTCCCCGCATCGATTGTCCCGATCGATACGGGCTTGCAGGTAACCGTCACGCTCCCGGCCGACTTTGCGGCGCTGACAGGCTGCCCAGCCGCATTCGCCGCGCCAGCGTTACGCCTGACCCACGGCGCCGGCGCGCCATTCGACGCACGCCTCCTCGCCGCGCGCGTAACCATTGCAGTCAAGGATGTGCCCGGCCTCGAAGTCCGCACGCCTTTGGGCCTCGCCAGCTCTTCGGCCGCCGCCCCGTTCGGCGCGCCGCCCTGGCCCGGCGGCTGGCTGCGGGTCGATCATCCCGTCCTTGCCGGACCGCCGCTCGACCGGCTGGTCCTGCGCTTCGACTGGGCCGGTCTGCCGCCCGGCCAAAGCGGGTTTGCGAGCTATTATCGCGGCTATGTCGTCGATGAGCAGGGCCAGTTGTTCGATTGGCCGCCGTTCGACAATGCCGCCTTCACGGTCACGTTGGCGGCACCCGTCCGCGGCTGGGATGCGGCGCACCGCCTGCCGCTGTTCGCGCCCGCAAGCCTCGACACCGCGCCGCCGGTCTCCGCCGCACCGCCGCCCGACATCTTCGATGCCGAATTCGAACCCGCGCCGCCGCTGACGCCGGAAAGGGGGCCGCTGGCGCCGGGCTCTTGGCTCGCCGCCGCGGCAAGGGATGCTGACGGCGCGATCCCCGACCATGTCTGCGTGACGCTGGCCGGGCCGACGCATGGCTTCGGCCACGCGCTCCACGCCGCCAATGTTCAATATGCCACCGAAGCCATCGCCCGCGGCGATACGCCACCTGCACGTCCGGGCCTTTTGCGCCGGCTGCTCCGCGCGATCCTAAGCTTCCCCGCCAGGCTGCTGCGCAGAATCGAAGGTGCCGAGATGGTGGAGCCCGGCGCGCCGGATGCCGTGGCGGTGCTGTTGCCCAACCCGCCCTTCCAGCCGCTCCTCTCCGGCATCGCGCTCGACTATGCGCGCATCGTCGAGAGCGAGGGCCTGACATTTCATCATGCCACGACGCTCGACACGCCCGAGGAACGGCCGCTGGGCGGCGCGATGCTCTTTCCCGCCGGGCCCGATGCGCTGACGCTGGACCTATGCTTCGACGGGGCCACGCCGGGCGACGAACTCGCGCTGCTGGTTCGGCTGGCCGCAGTTACGCCGGCAAGTCTCGACCCGCTCTGGAGCTACCGTGCGGCCACGGACTGGCGCCCGCTTCCCGCCGCAGCGCTGCGCGCTGATCAGGCGCAGGGCTTTGCGACCACCGGTATTCTCCGGATCGCCATCCCCGCCGACGCGGCCGAACCCGTGTCGCTCAGGCTCGCTTTCTCCGGCGCTGATCCACCCGCGATCGTTGCGATCCTGCCCGACGCGGTTTCGGCAACGCGCCTGATCGACGGCAGCGAGCGCGCGATGCCGCCCGTTGCCGCGGGAACGGTAACGCGGCTTGCCGGGCTGGCGCGCGTGCTCCAGCCGCTGGACACCGCCGGCGGCCAGCCGCCCGAAGCGCCGGCCATGCTCCGCGCGCGCGCCGCCGAGCGCGTGCGCCATCGCGGCCGCGCGGTCACCGGCTGGGACGTCGAGCGGCTGGTGCTCGCCGAATTTCCCGATATCGCCCGCGTCCGCGTGCTGACCGAGGGCGACCCCGCGCGCGAGGCGGCCAGCGCCGAAATCCGCGTCGTGGTGATCCCGGTCCCCGGCGTCGGCGATCCGCTGCGGCCCAGCGCCGCGCCGCGGCTGCGCGCCGGCATCACCGATCGGCTCGTCCAGCTCGCCAGTCCCTTCGCCAACATCGCCGTGATCGATCCGGTCTATGCACCCGTCGACGTCGCGGCCCGGTTGATCCTCGATAGCGGCGACACCGAAGGCGTCGAAGCCGCGCTGGTCGCCTTGCTGTCGCCCTGGGCGACCCCGGGCCTGGACCTGCCCGATCATGCCGATGCCGACCGCGTCCGCGCCGCAATCGCGCGTTTCCTGCTGCAACAGCCGCAGGTGCGGGCGATCGACCGCCTCAACGTCACGCTGCACGCGGACGGTTCGGGCTGGCAGGTCCCGGTCGCAGGCGAAATCGCCGTAACCGGCATCGCGGCGCTGGCGACGGCGTCATGGTAGCGCCAGCCGCCCCGGTGGCGCTTGCCCGCGATCCCGCGCTGCCGCCCGCACAGGATTTCGACACGCTCAAGTCCGAGGCAGTCGCGCTGCTTCAGCAGCTCTGCGGCGGCTGGACCGACTATAACGCGCACGATCCCGGGGTGACGCTGGTCGAGCTGCTGAGTTACGCGCTGACCGATCTCGGCTATCGCGCGACGCTGCCGGTAGAGGATTTGCTAGCCGCGGCGACGCTGGCCACGCGAGGGGGCATCTATCCGCCGTGGCGCGCACTCCCCTCGCCACCGGTCACACTCGCCGATTTCCGGCGCCTGCTACTCGATCGCGTCCACGGGCTCGCCAATGCCTGGCTCACGCCGCGAACCGGCGACGGCGTGCCGGGGCTCTACGACATCCGCCTGCACGCCGCCCTGCCCTTGCCGGGTGTCCATCCCGAGCAGCACCCGCAATATCGCGCGCTGATCCGGCGGACGCGCCGCGTGTTCGAGCGCAATCGGCCGCTGTGCGAGGATATCGGATCGATCCGCGTGCTGCGCCCGCGCCGCATGGTGGTGCATGCAGCGCTCGATCTCGATCATGGCGTCGATCCAGAAGCGGCGATGGCCGAGGCACTGTTCCGGCTTGCACTGGCGCTGGCGCCAGAGCCGCGCCGCAGCCCGCTCGAGCCGGAACGCGCCGCTTCCGCGCTGGATGGCCCGTTGCTGCTCAATGGCCTGATCGCCGCCGGCGAGCTCACCGACAAGCCGGCCACGATCGATCCCGAGGCATTGGCCGAATTGCTGCATGACATCCCCGGGGTGCTGCGCGTGGCCGATCCGCGGCTTTGGGTCGAGGGGACCGGGATCTGCGACAGCGTCTATTCGGTCGATCGCGACGAATATTGCAGCCTCGACGCCGGCATCGAAGGCGATGCGCTGCCGCTGGAGCTCAGCATCGGCGGGCGGCCCTGCCGGATCGATCGCGGCGACGTGCTGCGCCGGCTGTTGCGCCGGTGGGACGCGCACCGTGCCGTACACCCGCTCAAGCCGGTGTACCGCAAGGCCTTCACGCTGCCGCAGGGACGCGCGCGGGCGCTTACCCAGATCGCGCGGCTCGGCCCACAATTGCCGCGCGTCTATGGGCTCGCCGACCCCGACAAGCCGCGCAACGCGGCCGCCGCGCAGCTCGACGGGTTTCTGCGTATCTTCGAAACGATGATGTCCGCTTTCTGCGCGCGGCTGGTAGCGACCGGCGCGCTCGTCGCCGGCGAGGTCCCGCCGATGCTGTCGCCCGGCCATCACGAAAAGCTGCTCGATCTGCTGCTGACGCTCTACGGCGTTGCCGCTGATGACATCCCGCTGGCGCCGCATCTCGCGCATCGCCACGCGGCGGCGGCGCAGCGCCGGATCGCCGTGAAGCAGCGCCTGCTCGATCATCGCGCGGTGCTGGCGAAGCGCCGTGGCCGCGGGTTCGACACCCAGGGCCGTGGATCGCCGCGACGGGATTCGGGAATCGCCTATCGCCTCGACCTGATCCTGCACGGCGGCGACGGGCGTCGCAGGCGATTCTGCCTGGTCGAGCACAATATGCTTCGCCCCCGTACCCGCGAGCGCCGGGAGCGCGAGAACGGCCAGTTCCGCTATGCGATGGCCGTCAGCGCCGTAATCCGGCTGGACGACGATGCGCGCCAAGACGATCGCTATCGCGCCGATATCGAAGCGGCGATCCGCGCCGAGCTGCCCGCGCATCTGGGACTGCACCTGCATTTCGTCGACCCCGCACGCTGGCGGCGGCTGCGCGATCTCGAGCATCTGTGGCGCGCCGCGCTCCGGCTGGGCGAGCATCACGCCGCAGACCAGCTGGCAATGGAGCTGCGCGACATGCTCGAACGCTGGTCCCGCCGCGAGCCGCCCCGCGGATGAAGACCAACGGCGCCGTGATCGAGGCGGAGATCGCCTGGCTCCGCCGTGCCATCGAACGCCGCCTCGACCTGCACGCTGCCGCAGACGAAGGCGAAGTCGCCGCCGCCACGCGGCCGCCGAGCCTGAAGGGTCTCACGCTCCCCTATGCCGATGCGGTGCGCGTGGCGGGCTTGTCGCCGGCCGAGCGGCTGGTGCAGATGCTCGCGCTGGCGCCGCATCTCCGGCCGCAGTCGCTTGATCATTTCCTGATCCAGAACGACGTCACCAAGCGCCGCTTCACCGAATTCGGCGGCAGCGACGGCGGCCCGCAAGGCGCCTTCTGCCCGACGCGTGAGACGGCGCTGTTCCTTCTGGCCGGGGAAGACATGGACGCCCGGCTCGCCGCCCTGGACTTGTTCGAAGCCGATGCGCCGCTTCGCGCGCGCCGCATCCTCGACAGTTCCGACGAACAGGGCCCCTGGGGGCCTCTTCTCGCCAGTCAGCACTGGCTTGCCCGCGTCGCCACCGGCCGGGCCGCGCTGCACGCGCCTGGACCGGCCTTCCCCGCGCATTTGCTCGACACGCCCTACGCCTTCGACGATCTGGTCATCGGCCCGACCGTTCGCGAAGAGCTGGAGGACCTGCTCGTCTGGGTGCGCAACGAGCGGCTGCTGATGGGCGATTGGGGCCTGCGCAAGCACCTCAAGCCGGGCTACCGCGCGCTGTTCCACGGCCCTCCCGGGACCGGGAAGACCATGGCCGCGGCGGTGCTGGGCAAGGAGCTGGACCTGCCGGTCTATCGCGTCGACTTGTCGCGGGTGGTGAGCAAATGGGTGGGCGAGACCGAGAAGAACCTCGCCGCGCTGTTCGATCACGCCGCGACCGGCGACATGCTGCTGTTCTTCGACGAAGCCGACGCGCTGTTCGGCAAGCGCGGCGACACCCAGAGCGCGAACGACCGCCACGCCAACCAGCAGATCGCCTACCTTCTCCAGCGGATCGAGGATTGCCCGGGCGTGGTCATCCTCGCCAGCAACCTGAAGGGCAATATCGATGCGGCCTTCGCGCGGCGCTTCCAGGCGATGGTCTATTTCCCGATGCCCGACGCGGCGGCGCGGCTGAAGCTATGGCAGATGGTGTTCGCCGAACCGCGCGGCAGGCTCGCTCGGGACGTCTCGCTGGAAACGCTGGCACGCCGTCACGAGCTGAGCGGCGGCGAGATGATCAACGTCCTGCGCCGCCTGAGCGTCCACGCGCTGCGCGACGGCGCGCGATACGCCCCCGAGGACAGGATCGCCGAAGCCGTCGCCCGCGAGCTCGCCGGCAGCGGGCGGATGGCGGGCTGACGATGGCGCGCATCGGCTTCGATCACCTCATCGAGGAGCAGCTCCTGGCCATCGACGTATCGCGATCACTGGCCGGCCCGGCACTGCTCGACCGGCTGGGCGAACTCAGCCGGCGGCGCTTCGTACCCATCGTCGAACAGGTGCTCGACGAGTTCGATATGGCCGGCGAAGTCGTCCGCATCGAGCAGCTCTCCGTCACGCTCGGCCGCTTCGCGCCGGACGCGCTGCATCGCGCCGAGGACCGGTTGCGCGATCGATTGCGCATCGCGCTGGCCGAAGCCCTCGGCATGCGGGCGTCCGGTGAAACGGCCGTGCGCGAGCGCGAGGACCGCGCGTTGGTCGCGACCTTCGAACATTATCTGCTGCACGGCACCTGGCCTGCCACCCGCGCCGTCGCGCGCACGGTTACCCCGGCGGACATGCTTGCGCAGCTGATCGCGGACGATCCGCTGGCACTGGTGGCGATGCTGCGGCGGCGCGGTTCGAGCGAGGCATTGCTGCGCCGCCTGGTCGCGCAGATCGACGACGGCCTGCTGGCGGCGCTGCTGCATCGGCTCGAGCCGGTGCACGCGGCCTATGTCCTCTCGTATCTGGGGGAAGTTCGCGAGCACCACGCGGTGGATCGGCTGATACCCGCCACCCCCGCCGAGCTGGCGGACATGCTGTGGACGATCGTGCTGCGCGATGCGCTGCAGCAGACCGGGCTGCAGGCCAACCGCAAGGCGTTCCTGCGGCGGCTGCTGATCCAGCTGGCGCGGAGCGGCGGGACGACGCTGGCGACGCTGATCGCGCAGCTGCGGCGGGGGTTGCCGCGGACGCGGGCACGGCGGCGGGCGGCGGGGTCGCTGGTGGCGGTGCTGGGCGAACTGATCGACGAGGTCCCCGAGCTGCTCGCCGGCGAGGCCGGGATCGCCGAACTGGCCGAATTGCTGGGTCGAGGGACGCTTTCTCCGCGCGAACAGCGGCGGGCGCGGCGGCTGATCGGGACCGCGGCGCCGGACCAGATTCGATGGTTGGTTCAGAGGATGGAGGGGGTTTCTCGCTTTACGGATGCGAGAGAGACTTTGAAGAACATCGCAACGCCGAAGTTGACGGCGGCGCTGGCAGGATTGTTCGAACGCGGAGGGGAATTGTCCGCGACATGGACGCGCGCGGCGGGACGCCCGGCGGGCGCGTTGCAACTTTTGGGAGCGGCGTTGGCGACGGTTGGTGACTTGCCCTCGTTCGCCGAAATCACGCGGTTGCGGACACTGGTGGACGCGGCGCTGGCGGCGGAGCCAGGGGCGGCGCGACAAATGTTGCGCAACTATGCGGCGGCCGATCCGGCGCGGCTGTGCGCACTGCTCGGGGCGCCGATCGAAGTGGCGGCGCGCCTGCTGGTGCCACACCTTGCTGCGAGCCTCGCCGCGCTGGCACGGGCCGCCGATTGCTCCGAGGCGGAGATGGTGGTGCTGGTCGGCGTGGCCGCAGGTGCGCGCGATGGCGACCTGGCGGAAATGCTGCTGGCGAAGGCGGTGATGGCATTGGCGCGCGCGCGCGGCATGCCGGCAGCGTCCCTGCGGCGAGAGCTGCGCCTGGCGGCTGGCAGGTTGGGCGCGTCGGAGCGGGTGGCGATCCTGTCGCTCTGCCGGTCGCCGGTGTTGGCGATGCGGCGGCTTGAGGCGCGGCATGCGGCGCTGGAGCAACTGCGGTTCGTGCTGGGCGACGCCGGATTGCTTGGGGCAGGCGATCGGGTGGCGGCGCTGGCCACGCTGTTGCCGGAATTGTCGGGGATAGCGGCCGAGGCGGTTCGGGTGCGGCTGGGCGGTGCCGATCCCGCGGACCTGCTGCGGCTGTTGCGGGCGATGCCGGCGGCGGGGCTGCTGCGGCTGGCGTTGCTGGCGGGGATGCCGAAGGCGGCGGTGCGAGGGTCGTCGGCGGCAGGTCTGGGCGAGGCGATTGCGCGCCGGAGCACCACGGCGGGCGGACAACGCTCCCCGACTGAGGATGCTTCCCGTTCCGCCGCGCCCCACGCGGAGGCGATCGACACAAGCAGCTCTATTGCCCGCGCGCGCGGAGATTCGGGTTCAGGCCGCGGCGACATTCCGAGTTCCCATTCTTCCCTTGCACCGCGAGCGGGAGGCCGGAGGCGCGACGGAGGTGACCGCGAGGCCCAACCGCACCGTCCTGAACTCTCGGCGAGCTCGGGACGCGCCCTCGGCGCGCCCCCTCCACCTTTTGCTGCGCAAATGGCCCCCCTCCCCCGGAGCGCCGCTCCGGGGGAGGAATTTGGTGGGCCGGGCATTGCCGCGCATGGCGATGCAACCATGGCGAACCGCTATGCCTTCGCAACGCCAAGGGCGTTCGATATGCCGCTGCGCTACATTCCTGACCGCAACCGCACTTTCACATCGGAGGAAGCTGCGGCGCTCAATGACATCCAGCCGATGCCCCCCGCACCGCGCGACGGCCAGCAGGCGGCAGATGCCTGGGCGACCGAGACGTCGGACCTTGCCGGGCTCGACGCCTCGGCACTTGCACGGATGCCCGCGCGGACGCTGCTAAGGCTGCTTGCCCGGCTGGCACCCGCGGACAGCGGGGATCGCGCTCGGGTCCGGCGGCGGCTGCGAGGCGCGCTCGATATCGAGGCGGAGGCGCGGGCGCTGATCCTGGAGGTGCTGCGGGCGGATGGCCCTGCCCTGTCGCGGGGCCGCGGGCGCGCCGACGCGAGCCACGCGCAGCACCGCATGGCAGCGCTGGTGCGGGCACGGCCGTTTGCGGCGTTGCGGCACGTCGCGCAGCGCGGCGACGCACCGGCGGAACTGAAGGCGTTGCTCGAAAGCCGGCGCGCGCCGTTGCTGTTCGCGGCGATGGCGCCGGCGGCGCGCGAGGAAGCGGCGCAGTTGGCGGCGCTGCTCACCGGGCGTCGCGGGCGGCTGGCAGTCGCGCCCGACAAGCTGGCGCAGGCGCTCGCGCGCGCAGTAGCGGCACGCGACTGGCGGAGCAGCGGCGGTCGCGGGTTCGCGGCGGAGTGGCTGCGCCAGGTTACAATGCTTGCCAGCCTGTCCGAGCAGAAAGCGGTGCGGCGGCTGCTCGGGACGCTGCCGCCCGAACGGCAGATCGGGCCGTCGGACCGTCAGGCCGAAACCTCGCGGCAGCCGCCCAGGCTGCTCGATCGAGTGCGGGCGCTGCTCGGATTGCCGGCAGGTGCGACGCCGGGTGCGGTTCGCAAGGCGCTTGGCCGTGCTTCGGTACGCGCGCGGCTGGCGCGGGAATTGAGCGAGGCCGAGCGCGTCGCCTTGCTCGGGCTGCTGGCACCGGGCGCGGCGGCGGGGCTGCTCCATGTCGCCGAGCGGCTGTCGGGTGCGCGGCGGGCCTGCGCGACGCCGCTGTCGCGCGCGGCGCAATGGGCGTGCGTGCTGGCAGCAGCGCTTGGCCGCGATCCGGTTCCGATGCTGGTCGGGCTGGTGCTCGACGGCAGCGAGGCGGCGCCTTCGCTGCCCCAGCCGGTGCGCGGGCGCGTCGAGGCGATGCTGGCGGCGTCGCTCGAAGGGATGCGCGATGCGACGCTGCGCGTGGTGCTGGACCTGCGCCGGCGCGAACGGGCGCAGCGCGTGGCCGAGACGCAGGTCGGCGTGGCGGAGGATGCGCCCGCGCTGCTGTATGTCGGCAATGCCGGTCTGGTGCTTGCCTGCGCGTTCCTGCCGCGGCTGTTCGGGAGCCTGGGCTATGGCGCGGCCGAGGATACGGGCTGGACCTGGGTGGAGGGATGCCAGGCGCGCGCAGTCCACCTGCTGCAATGGCTGGTCGACGGCCGGGGCGACGCGCCCGAACCGCAGCTGGCGCTCAACAAGCTGCTGTGCGGGCTGGTCCCGGCCGAGCCGATCGCCGCCGAGGTAATGCTGAGCGAGGAGGAATTGCGGATGGGCGCGACCTTGCTGCGCACGATGCTGGCGAGCTGGCCGCCACTGGCCGAGAGCGGTGTGGAAGCGCTGCGCGAGACCTTCTTCCGCCGCGAGGGCCGGCTGACGCGGACCGAAGCGGGGTGGCGGCTGGAAGTGGAGACGCGGGTGCTCGACATCCTGCTTGCGCAGCTGCCCTGGGGATATTCGACGATCCTGCTGCCGTGGATGGCGGCGCCGATTGTGGTGCAGTGGCGGTGAGGCTTGCATCGGAGAAGAAGCGTCCGCTTGTTGCTGCAAACTGCCTCCCTTCCCTTTCAGGGAGGAATGAGGGCGGGTCAGTGGCGGGCGGGGCTTGATGCCTCGACCGGCGCTTCGATGCTGGGCAATGAGTCTTTCGGGCGCGCAGACGCGCGGCCCCACCCCCTGCCCCCTCCCTGCAAGCAGGGAGGGGAATCACCGTTGTTTTCGCTTGTTTGGGGCGCAAGTCCTTGCCAATAGTCTGACTAATAAGGGCACAGCGCCCCAGGGCTCACATCACCGCAATGACACAAGATTCCAGCACTTCGCCGCGTCAGCTCCGTAGCCGCGCGTGGTTCGACGATCCCTCCAACGCCGATATGACCGCGCTCTATCTGGAGCGCTACATGAACTTCGGGATCAGCCTAGAGGAGCTGCAGTCGGGACGGCCGATCATCGGCATCGCGCAGACCGGCAGCGACCTGAGCCCGTGCAACCGCCACCACATCGTGCTGGCCGAGCGCATCCGCGAAGGCATTCGCGAGGCGGGCGGAATCGCGATCGAATTCCCCGTCCACCCGATCCAGGAGACAGGCAAGCGCCCGACCGCGGGGCTCGACCGCAACCTCGCCTATCTCGGGCTGGTCGAGACGCTGTATGGCTATCCGATCGACGGCGTGGTGCTGACCACCGGCTGCGACAAGACGACGCCGGCGTGCCTGATGGCCGCGGCGACGGTGAACATCCCGGCGATCTCGCTCTCGGTCGGGCCGATGCTCAACGGCTGGCACCAGGGCGAGCGCACCGGATCGGGGACGATCGTGTGGAAGGCGCGCGAGCTGCTCGCCGCGGGCGAGATCGATTACCAGGGCTTCATCAAGCTGGTCGCGACCTCGGCGCCGTCGACTGGCTTCTGCAACACGATGGGCACCGCTTCGACGATGAACAGCCTGGCCGAGGCGCTGGGCATGTCGCTGCCCGGATCGGCGGCGATCCCGGCGCCGTATCGCGACCGGCAGGAATCGGCGTATCGCACCGGGCTCCAGATCGTCGAGATGGTGCATGCCGACCGCAAGCCGAGCGACGTGCTGACGCGCGAGGCGTTCCTCAACGCGATCCGAGTCAATTCGGCGATCGGCGGATCGACCAATGCGCCGATCCACTTGAACGCGATCGCGCGGCATATCGGCGTCGAGCTCGATCTCGACGACTGGCAGGCACATGGCCGCGACGTGCCGCTGCTGGTCAACCTCCAGCCCGCAGGCGAATATCTGGGCGAGGATTATTATCGCGCCGGCGGCGTTCCCGCAGTCGTCGCCGAGCTGATGCGCCAGGGGCTGATCCTCGAGGACGCACTGACCGTCAACGGCCGCAGCATCGGCGACAATTGCCGCGACGCGGAGATCGAGGACGAAAAGGTCATCCGCCGCTTCGATGCGCCGCTCAAGGATGCGGCGGGCTTTTCGGTGCTGCGCGGCAATCTGTTCGACAGCGCGATCATGAAGCTGAGCGTGATCTCGCCCGAATTCCGCGAGCGCTATCTCGCCGATCCGGCCGATCCCGACGCGTTCGAAGGGCCGGTGGTGGTGTTCGACGGGCCCGAGGATTATCACCACCGCATCGACGATCCCGCGCTGGGCGTCGACGATCGCACCTTGCTGATCATGCGCGGCGCCGGGCCGATCGGCTATCCGGGCGCGGCGGAGGTGGTGAACATGCGGCCGCCGGTGCAGCTGATCCAGAAGGGTATCCACGCGCTGCCGTGCATCGGCGACGGGCGGCAATCGGGGACGAGCGGCTCGCCCTCGATCCTCAATGCCTCGCCCGAGGCGGCGGCGGGCGGCGGGCTGGCGCTGCTGCAGACCGGCGACCGGGTGCGGATCGACCTGCGCAAGGGCACCGCGAACATGCTGGTCTCGGACGAGGAGCTCGCCGAGCGGCGCAAGGCGCTGGAAGCCGCGGGCGGCTTCGCCTTCCCGGCGAGCCAGACGCCGTGGCAGGAGATGCAGCGCGCGGTGGTCGGCCAGGCCGAGAGCGGCGCGGTGCTCGAGCCGGCGGTGAAATATCAGCGGCTGGCGCAGACCTTCGGCGTGCCGCGGCATAATCACTGAGGCCTTATTCCCTTCCCTGCAAGGGAGGGGTTAGGGTGGGTCCGGCGCCGGGCGGGCTCGATGCCCGGCCGGCGCTTCGGTGCCTGGTGATGAGTCTTTGGCGCGCAGACGCGCGCACCCACCCCCTGCCCCTCCCTTTCAGGGAGGGGAGTCAGAGCCTCAAGTAACGATCTCAGATGCTTGCGCGATATAGTTGATGCGCACTTGTCGGGGTTGGGCAGCGTTTCTATGCTGCCCGCCTCAACAGGGAGTATCTGGATGAAGAAGCTGCTTTTGCTTGCGCCGCTGGCGCTCGCCGCGTGCAATTCGGGCTCGAAGGTCGAGGCGACCAACGCCAGCGTCGAGGAAGTGGCCAACAAGGTTGCCGCGAGCGGCGCCGCGCCGCAGCTCTCGCCGGGCCGCTGGGAAGGCAGCGCGAGCATCGTCAGCATGGAAATCCCCGGCCTTCCCCCCGAGCAGGCCGCCAAGATGAAGAGCGCGATGGGCACCGGCCAGCCCTTCGCCAGCTGCCTGACGCCCGAGCAGGCCAAGAAGCCCGCGGCGGACTTCTTCGCGGGCGGCCAGAAGGACTGCAAATACGAGAAGTTCACCATGGCCGACGGCAAGCTCGACGCGAAGATGCAGTGCAAGAGCGGCGGCATGACCGTCGACATGACGATGGACGGCAAGTTCGCCAGCGACAATTTCCAGATGGCGCTGACCAGCAAGAGCGCCGGCGTCCCCGGCCAGCCGATGTCGGCGCACACGATGAACATGAAGATGGAAGCGCGCCGCACCGGCGAATGCAACGGCACCGAGAACAAGGCACCGACCCCGCCGGGCAAGGCTTCGTAGGCGTACGCCCCCTCGCCCTCTCCCTTTGGGGAGAGGGCTATTGACTTACTTCAAACGGTACAGCGCGGAGCCGTGTGGCGGCAGCGTGACTGCGATGCGACGATGGGCGTCGGACAGGTCCTTGCCCGTCCACAGATCACGGACCCGAGCATTGCCCGAAATGCCGAGCGCAGCGAGATCGACCGCGACTTCGTCCGTGGTCTCGCCGATGTTGAACAGCGCGAGATAGCGGGCGTTGCCATCGCGCGACGTCCAGGCGACGTGGTTGCCGGTGCGGAACAGCTGGCGCGCTTCGCTGCCGTGCTGGTTTACGCGGAGCACTTCGTCATTGGTGAGCAGGGCGAGCGTGTCGGCGTCGAGCGCGCGCAGGTCGCCGCCCATGATCAGCGGCGAGCGCGCGATCGACCAGAGCGACATCATCGTGCGCTGCTCGGTCGGCGTGAAACGCGTGCGGCGCTTGCCCATCGCGAGCAACCCGAGCGGGAGCATGTCGGCATCGGGCCAGGCACCGGGGCGCAAATGCGGCGCCCAGTCGGCAAGGCGCTTGAACTGCGCGAGCAGCAGCTTCCATTCGTCCCAGAAATCGTCGCTGATCCGCCAGAGGTTGGCGTGGCTGGCAACATGCGCGGCGGCGGTGAGTGCGGTCTCGCCGGGCGAGAGGCTCAATACCATCGGCCGGCCGCTGCGATCGATCGCGCGGCGGATCGCTTCGATCTCGGGCTGGTTGCGGTGATAGGGGCGCGAGATGTCGTCGACCTTGACGAAGTCGACGCCCCAGGAGGCGATCAGCCTGAATACGCTGTCATAATAGGCCTGCGCGCCGGGCCTGGACATGTCGACGCCGTACATGTCGGAGTTCCAGGTGCAGATGTTCACCCGGTCGGCGATGTCGCCGCAGCGATGCTTCGTCCCGAGGATCGGCAGGTTGCGGTCCGCCGCCAGCCGCGGGACGCCGCGCATCAGGTGGATGCCGAATTTCAGGCCGAGGCTGTGGGCATAGTCGGCAAGCGGCTTGAAGCCCCTGCCCTTCGCGGCGGAGGGAAAGCGGTTGAGCGCGGGGAGCAGGCGGCCGTTGGCGTCCATCGCCAGCTCGACGCCGACGCGATAGTCGAAGCCGGTCGCGCCGGGCTCGTACCATTGGATGTCGACGGTGAAGACGTCATAGCCGTGCGGGAGCAGCTTGGCCGCCATCACCGCGGCGTTGGCGCGGGCCTGCTCCTCGTTGATCGTCGCGGCGAAGCTGTCCCAGCTGTTCCAGCCCATCGGCGGGCGCGGGGCGAGATCGCGGAAGGTGCGCTGGGCGCGGGCCTGCGCGGCAACCGGGGCCGCGGCGAGCAGGCCGAGGGCGTGGCGGCGGCTCAGCATGCTCATTTGGCCTCCAGCGTGCGGGCTTCGTAGATGAAAGCGTCGGTGCCGCGGGTCTCGAAGCGGACCGTGACCTTGTCCTTGTCGCGGGTGAGCGGCTCGGGGATCGGATAGTCGACGCCGACGAAGCGCTTGACCGGCGGGCCGGCGCGGCGCTCGTTGGCGATGCGGGTGCCGTCGATCGAGATGTCGAAGTTCTTGCCCACCTCTTCGCCCCAATAGAGCACGCCGAGCAGGATCGGGCCGGGGCGGACCGCGAGGGTGAATTCGAGATAATTGCCCGTGCCCCAGGGAAGCTGGCGCGCGCTGCGGCCGCCCCAGGAGAACAGGTCGCCATGGTTCGAGCGATAGTCATGGTCGCGCTCGGGCTGCATCTCGCCCAGCTGGATGACATCAACGGTGCGCCTGGCGAGCGCGGCACGGGCCTCGCTCTCGGCGCGGAAGCTCGCTTCCTCGGCCTTCCATTCGGCAGCGGTGAAGCGCGGGAAATAGACTGCGGTGCGGCGGTCATACTGGCGGAAGAACGGCACCATCGACAGTGCCGCGGGCCGGGCGTCCGGCAGGCGGAAGCGATGTTCGGCGGGGTTCACCGACTCCAGCGCAGTCACCGTATCGCCGATGACCAGCGCGGGGACCGGGCCGTCGAACGGCTGGTCGGCGGGGCCGAGATCGGCGGCGAGGACCAGCGGCCCGCTGAGATAGGCGAGCATGCGCGGATCATCGGGCGTCGCCTCGGTGCGCACGCGCATCGGCAGCGTCAGCGTGATGCTGTCCCCTGCCCGCCAGCGACGATTCAGTCGGGCATAGCCGGCGGCGCGGTCGAGCGGCTGGCGGGCGCCGTTGAGCGCCAGCGCAGGCGCATCGCACCAGCCGGGGAGCCGCAGCGCGACCGCTGTCGCGGCGCGCGGCGCCTTGACGATGCGCAGCGTGACCTGCTCGCTGAATGGATAGCCCGTCTCAAGCTCGACCTTGAACCCCCGCTCCTTCCACTCCGCAGTCGACGGGATAAACAGGTTGACGAACAGCGCGGCATCGTCGTGCCAGTAGATGCTCTCGCCATGCTTGGCGTGGGTTTCCATCCCCGAGCCGACGCAGCACCAGAAGCTGTCCTCGGGTGTCGAATAGGTCCGCCGCGCGCCGGCGCTCAGGGGCATGAAATAGACGAACATCCCCGTCTCGGGATGCTGGTGCGCGAGCAGATGGTTGAGATGGATGCGCTCGTACGTGTCGAACAGCGCCGGATCGGGTTGCCAGCCATAGAGATGGCGGGTCAGCTTGAGCATGTTGTAGCTGTTGCATGCTTCGCAGGTGCGCTCGGTGATCCGGGTGGAGATCTGGTCGGGCGGACCGAAATGCTCGCGCTCGCTGTTGCCGCCGATGACGTAGCTGTGATGCTCGGTCACGGTCTTGTAGAAGAAGCGGGCGGCATCGGCGTGACGCTGCTCGCCGGTCAGTTCGTAGAGCCGGGCGAGGCCGATCAGCTTGGGGATCTGGGTGTTGGCGTGGAGGCCGGGGAGATCGTCCTTGCCCGCCGCCAGCGGCGCGAGCACGCGCTGGTGATAAATGCGCTCTGCCAGCCGCCGCCAGCGCGGATTGCCGGTCAGCGCATAGGTTTCGGCATAGCTGTCGTTCAATCCGCCATGCTCGGCGGCGAGCAGCTTCTGCATCTGCGCGTCGTCGAGCCCTTCGAGGATCGTGGCGAGATAGCCCGCCATTGCCAGCATCACCGGCATCGCCTCGGTCACGTCGCCGAGCCGCACTGCGTCGATCAGCCCGGCATGGACCTTGTGCCAGGTGTAGAGCGGCACCCAGCCGCCATTGATGTCGAACCCGCCGGTGCGGATGTCGCCCCTGCGGATTTCCTCGAAGACGATCTTGCCGTCGACCGTCTTGCCGTCGCGCTCGACAGTGGTGCCGCCGACATAGCCGTCGCCCTGCGCCTTCTGGATCGCCGCCATCTCGGCGATGGTGTAGCGCAGGCGATCGCGCACTGCGGCGTCGCCGGTCTGGGCGAAGAGCAGCGCGAGGCCCGAGAGGTAGTGGCCGAGCGTGTGCCCGGCGATCCCGCGCGCTTCCCAGCCGCCATAGGTCTCGCCTTTGGTGGAGAGCCCGGCGCTGGCGTAGAAATTGTGGAGCAGCCGCTCGGGGGAGAGCGACAGCAGGTAGCGACGGTTGGTCTCGACCGCGTCGAGGAACACCGAAGGCTTGAGCCGTACCGCGCTGAGCGGCAGCGGCCGGACCTTGATCGGCGCTTCCTCGACCCGGACGGTGGCGAAAGCCGGGCCGGCGAGCGCGATGGCGCTCGCCGAACCCAGGAACAGCCGCCGCGTCAGCATCAGTCGACCGCGACCACGACGACCGACTTGGCCGGCAGGTCGAAGGTCAGCTTGCCGCCCTGGCTGCGTGCCGAATAGGGCGCGGGCATGATCGTGTTCGGCCGATCGAACGTATTGTGCGTGTCGATCGCCGGACCGGTCAGGATGCGGCCGCGGGCATTGCCGCTGAGGTTGGTCGTCACCCGCGCCGGCTTGTTCGGATCGGTGTTGGTCAGCGACAAATACAGCTTGCCGTCGGCGCCGCGCGCAGCGGAGACATCGATCATCGGCACCTTGAACCCGGCCTTTTCATAGCTCGGCCCCTTCACGTCCGCCGCATAGGGCGTGGCGCCCTGGAAAGGCTGGTACATGTCGAAGACGTGATAGGTCGGGGTCAGCACCATCCGGCCCTTGTCGGTGAGGATCATCGCCTGGAGGACGTTGATCATCTGTGCGATGTTGGCCATCTTCACGCGATCGGTGTGCCGGTGGAAGATGTTGAGCGTGAGCGCCGCGACTTCGGCGTCGCGCAGGCTGTTCTGCTGATAGAGGAAGCCCGGGACCGAGCCCGATTCCTGATCGTACCAGGTGCCCCATTCATCGACGTACAGCGCGACCTTCTTCTCGGGATCGTGCTTGTCCATCATCTCGACATGCTTGGAGATGAGCTCGTCCATGAAGATCGCGCGGCCGAGCGTGGAGGCCCATTCGTCTTCGTTGAAGCCGGTGGCGGCGCCCTTCTTGTCCCATTTGCCGGTGGGCAGCGTGTAGTAATGGACGCTGAGCGCGTTCATCCGATCGCGCGCCTGGCGCATCATCACGTCGGTGAAATTATAGTCGCTGGCATTGGCGCCGCTGGCGACCTTGACGATCTTGGGCTTGCCGGCGGGAGCGTTGACGAACTCCGCATAGCGGCGGTGGAGATCGGCCGAATATTCGGGACGCATGCTGCCGCCGCAGCCCCAGGTCTCGTTGCCGACGCCGAAATATTTGACGGCCCACGGCTTGTCGCGGCCGTTCTTCTTGCGCTCCTCGGCCAGCGTGCCCTGCTCGGCGGTCATGTACTCGACCCACTGGCTCATTTCGCGCGGGCCCATCGAGCCTATATTGCCGGCGACATAGGCGTCGGTGCCGAGCATCTCGGAATAGTTCATGAATTCGTGGGTGCCGAAGGCATTGTCCTCGGTCACGCCGCCCCAATGGCGGTTGATGCGGACCGGGCGCTTGGCCTTGGGGCCGATGCCGTCGCGCCAGTCATATTCGTCGGCGAAGCAGCCGCCGGGCCAGCGAACCACCGGCACCTTGATGTGCTTGAGCGCGGCGAGGACATCGTTGCGATAGCCGTTGGTGTTGGGGATCTTCGAGTCAGTGCCGACCCACAGCCCCTCATAGATGCCGCGGCCGAGATGCTCGGCGAACTGGCCGTAGATCGCCGGCTCGATCCTGGCGCCGGGCTTGGCGGTATCGACCGTGACGGTGACGCTGGCGGGTGCCTGCGCAAGCGCCGGCGCGGCCATCGTAATGACAGCCGCGGCCGAGACCAGGCCCTGTTTCCAGTGCTTCATGCAACTCTCCCCTTGGTGCCGGCCCGTTGGCCGAATCTTGATTTGTCTTATTAATCCGAGTCGGAACGCGACTCAAAGCGGAATTACGCTGGCCTCCCCGCCCGGCACGGTCTTGAGCGGATTGCGCAGCGGCAGCGTGAACGGCGCGGCGATGACTTCGAAGACATCGCCTTCCTCGGTCTTGATGCCGTCGGCGAACGACAGCGTCGCAGTGCCGAAGAAATGGACGTGAAGGTCGCCGGGGCGGCGGAAAAGCCCGTATTTGAAATGGTGATGCTCGAGATTGGCGATGGCGTGCGACATGTTCGCCTCGCCCGAGAGGAAGGGCTTCTCCCAGAGCGTTTCGCCGCCCCGGACGATCTTGCTGGTGCCGCGGACGTCGGCCGGAAGCTCGCCGACGAGCAGTTCGGCGCCGAGCGAGGCATGGCGCAGCTTCGAATGGGCGAGCCAGAGATAATTGCCACGCTCGGTGATATGGTCCGAGAATTCGTTGCCGAGCGCGAAGCCCAGGCGGCGCGGACGGCCTTCATCGTCGATGATATAGATGCCGGCGATCTCGGGCTCCTCGCTGCCGTCGAGCGCGAAATGCGGCGACGGGAGCGGCTCGCCGGGGCCGACCAGTGACGAACCGTCGCCCTTGTAGAACCATTCGGGCTGGACGCCGGGCTGGCCGTCGGTCGGCTTGCCGCCTTCGAGGCCCATGTTGAACATCCGCATCGAATCGGTGAGCGTGCCGCCGGCCGCGGCCTTGTGCATCTTGTCGCGCCCCTCGGCCGAGCCGAGATGGGTGAGCCCGGTGCCGGTGACGTAGCAATGCGCGGCATCGGGATGGTCGATCGGGCCGAGCAGCCGGCCCTCGGCTTCCGCCGCCGTCAGGTCCACCGCCTCGCCTGCCCGCGCACGCGCCGCGCTCTCCAGCGATGCACCCTCGCGGAGCGCGGCGAGCGCCAGTTCGTACGTGGTGGACACGCCGTTCAGCCGAACCGCGGCGCCGTCTTCGAGGAACGCCGCGACGCCCCGCTCGCCTGCCGAATTACGAAACTGCACGAGCCTGAACGCCATGATCTTGGGATCCTCTTCCGATTCGAATATTAGTCAGACTTATATGCGCTCCTCGGCGCAATCAATCCTTGCCACCCCGGCTAGCCGTCCAGCGCGCCACGTCAAGGGCGGGAGAAAAGACGTGTCTTCCTCGTCACTTGGCTCAGGACTGACACCGGTCACCACAAAGCGCTTGCACGATCTGGAAGCTTTCGTATTTTTGTCTGACTAATCACGACGCGTTTTCTTCAGAATGGGCCAACCCATCGGGGAGCGCGACAGGAGAGGGGAAAAGCAATGGCTCTGAAGCGCAGGATTCTCTGTTCGGCGTCGCTTGTCGCGCTGACGTCGCTGGCGGCGCCCGCCGCAGCACAAACCGACCCGGTCACATCGCAGGAAACCCAGGATACGCTCGACCAGCAGACCCAGGACGACATCGTCGTCACTGGCGTCCGCGCCAGCCTGATCGAAGGATTGCAGAACAAGCGCGACGCCACCCAGATCATCGAATCGGTGGTGGCCGAGGATGTCGGCAAGCTCCCCGACAACAATGTCGTCGAAGCGCTCCAGCGCGTTACCGGCATCCAGGTGACCAACCGCACCGGCGGTGAGGCTTCGGCGATCTCGATCCGTGGCCTCTCCGACATCACCACCACCTGGAACGGCCGCAACATCTTCACAGCCTCGGGCCGCCAGTTCGCGCTGGCGGACATCCCCGCCAACCTCGTCCGGCGGATCGACGTCTACAAGACCCGCGCCGCCGAGCAGATCGAGACTGGCATCGCCGGCCAAGTCGACGTGTTCACGCGCCGCCCGCTCGATTTCGACGGCTTCGCTTTCTCCGCCTCGGCGCGCGGCATCTACAACGAGCAGGCCGACACGTTTAATCCCAACGTGAGCGCACTGCTCAGCAACCGCTGGTCGACCGGCGCCGGCGATATCGGCGTGCTGGTCAATGTCAGCTACGCCAAGACCAAGTACCGCGACCAGAGCGTGACCGCGGGCGCGATGGTGCCCTTCGCCACCGCGACAGCCCCGCCCGCCGGCTGGACCCCGCTGGAGCGCATCCAGCCGACCGACGGGCGCGCGCCGGGTCAGCAGCTGTGGATCCCCGGCTTGCAGCCCGGCCTCCCGACTGCTCCCGGCTCGACGCTGGCGATCAACGGCGCGAACGTGCCCTATTATCTCTCGCGCGACGCGGTGTTCATGAGCGACCTCTATGGCGAGCGCGAGCGGCCGGCAGTCAACGCCGCGCTGCAATGGGCGCCCAACGAAAGCTCCGAATATACGTTCGAGTTTTTCTGGGACGGGTATCGCAACACGACGTTCAACAATTTGTTCTTCACCTTCGTCGACTGGTGGGGAAATCTCGGGCCCAACCCGGCGGGCAGCTTCACGCTCTTCCCCGACACCAACATCATGAAGACCCGCACGGTCGGCGCGCCGTTCGAATTCAACAGCGGCGATGCGACCAAGCAGCGCACCGACAGCTTCGTCTATGCGCTGAGCGGCAAGTGGAGCATCGGCGACCGCCTCAAGCTCGCCGCCGACGCGGCCTATCAGAAGAGCGAGTTCAACACCGAATTCCTGGCGATGCGCACCACCCGCGTGGCCAATTCGGTGTTCGTCGATTTTAACCAGGGCGGCGGCATCACTGCCTTCCAGTTCGACAACAATGTGCTGCTGCGCGATCCGGCGCAATGGACGGTCGGCGAGCTCTACGACAACGCCAATCGCAACAAGGGCAATGCCTGGACCGGCACGATCGACGGCGATTATGATGTCGGTGCGTTTCTCAAGACGATCAGTTTTGGCGTCCGGTATGACAAGCGCAATGCCAGCGAAGCTTCGCGCGCGCAGGACGCCCCGTCGCTCAATCGGCCCTTCGCTTCGCTCGATCCGGGCTTCCGTTTCTACAACAAGCCATTCTTCGACGGCCGTTCGAACGTGCCGCGCAGCTGGGTGGTCGCCAACGGCTATTATCTGTTCGACCATGCCGACGACGTGCGGTCGCTCTATCGCAGCACGGTCGACCCCGGCATCCAGACCAGCGACGCGCTGACGCTCAACGAGAATTTCAACATCGACGAGACGACCTGGGCGGCCTATCTCCAGGGCGATTTCGAGCTCGGGCCACTGCGGGTCCAGGCCGGCGTGCGCTACGTCAACGTCAAGACCGACATGAACTTCCTCGACGCGATCAGCGGCGCCGCGACGGGTGCCTCGGCGACCACCGACGAGTTCCTGCCGAGCGCGACGCTGCGCTACGACATCACCGACAATCTGCGGCTGCGCTTCAACTACGGCAAGACGCTGCGCCGCCCGAACTTCGTCGACCTCAACCCCAATCTCAACCTCACCGGCGACCTGACCAATGTCGGCTACGGCTCGGGCAGCGGCGGCAATCCCGACCTCGCCCCGACCCGCGCGACCAATTACGACGCCGCGCTGGAATGGTATTTCGAGAATGACAGCGCGATCTACGCCACGCTGTTCCGCCGCGAGATCGACGGGCTGGTCGTGCCGTTCCGCAGCATCGAACAGGTCACCGGCACCGGGCTCAACACCACCACCTTCATCATCAACCGCCCGACCAACGCATCGGAAGGCGTACTGAAGGGCGCCGAAATCGGCCTGGTCTACTTCCCCACTCTCCCCGGCCTGCTTAATGGCCTGGGCGTGCAGGGCAGCGTGACCTTCCTCGATTCGAAGCAGAACATCCCGATCCAGGATGCGTCGGGAACGGTGACCGGCGAAGTCGAGACGCCGTTCTTCGGCGTGTCGGACCTGTCGTACAACGTCACGCTCGCCTATGATAACGGCCCGGTCGGCGCGCGGCTCTCCTATGTGTGGCGCAAGGAATTCCTCAACAACAACGAGGCCTCGCTGTTCGCCAATCCGATCGGCATCTGGCGCCGCCCGGAAAAGAGCCTCGATCTCCAGCTGACGGCCAAGGTCAACCGGCGGCTGGCGGTCACGCTCGACGCGGTGAACCTCACCGAAGAGCTCAGCCAATCCTATTACGCATTCGGCGACGCGGGCGGACCCGACACGCACAGTTTCGGCACGTCGGTTCTCGGCCGCACCTTCGCGCTCGGCCTGCGCTACTCGTTCGACTGACCGGAGGGAACGCATCCGCATCGTCTGCCTCCTGCTCCCGGCGCTCCTTATCGGCGCTTCGGGAGCGAAGGTGCCGGCGCAGACCGCCCCGTCTGCGCCGGCATCGCTCAACGCGCGCCTCACGGGGGACATCGCCCCGATCCACGACCCGGCGATCCTCCGCCAGGGCGACACCTATTACCTGTTCACCACCAGCCAGGAGCGCGACGGCAAGGGGCTGATCCACATCCGCAGCTCGAAGGATCTGGCAACCTGGACGCGTTCGCACCCGGTGTTCGCCGAGATGCCGGCATGGGTGAAGGACGCGGTGCCCGGCGCGCGCGGTATCTGGGCGCCCGACGCGTTCTTCGCCGGGGGCGAATACCGCGTCTATTATTCGGTCTCGACCTTCGGGAAGAACCGCTCGGCGATCGGGCTGGTGACGACGCCTTCGCTCGAAAAGCCGGTGTGGACCGATCGGGGACAAGTGATCGCATCGGACCAGCGCGACGATTTCAATGCAATAGATCCCAACATCTTCGCCGACGACAAGGGCGGCCAATGGATGGCATTCGGCAGCTTCTGGTCGGGACTCAAGCTGGTCCGGCTCGATCCGAAGACCGGCCTGCGCTCGGCCGACACCAAGGTCCATGCGATCGCACGCCGCCCGAGCCCCGGCGCAGTCGAGGCGCCGTTCGTGATCCGCCGCGGCGGCTTCTATTATCTGTTCGCGTCCTACGACTTTTGCTGCCGCCGGGCGGAGAGCACCTACTACACCGTGGTCGGCCGCTCGAAGGATCCCAAGGGGCCGTATCTGGACCGCAAGGGCAAGAAGCTGACCGAGGGCGGCGGCCTGATCGTGCTGCATGCCGATCTGGACCGGAGCAGACGCTTCGTCGGGCCGGGCCATGTCGCGATCCTGCGCGAGCCAAAGCAGGATTACATCGTATACCACGCTTATGATACGCAAGCGCGCGGCGTGCCGACGCTCCGCATCCAGCCGCTTGGCTGGACGGGCGACGGCTGGCCGGTCGCACTCTAGAACACGCCTACCCCAGGAGAAGAAACAGCCCATGCCAGCCGTTCCCGTTACACCCCGTGCCGGTGCCCCGTCGGGCTCGAGCGCGCCCTATGGCGCCGCGCTCTCGATGCTCGCGACGCTCTTCTTCATGTGGGGGTTCATCACCGTCATCAACGGCACGCTGCTGCCGCATCTGCGCAGCGTCATGGTGCTCAGCTATGCGCAGACCACGCTGATCGAGAGCGTGTGGTTCATCGCCTATTTCGTCGCGTCGATCCCCTCGGCCAAGATCATCGAGCGGATCGGCTACAAAAAGTCGATGGTCACCGGGCTGATCGTGATGGCGGTCGGCGCGCTGATCATGATTCCGGCATCGATGCTGCTCTCTTATTATGTCGTGCTGACTGCGATGTTCGTGATCGCATCGGGCATCGCGCTGCTCCAGGTCGCCGCGAACCCCTATGTTGCCGTCATCGGCCCGGCCGAGAGTTCGTCGTCGCGGCTGAACCTGGTTCAGGCGTTCAACTCGATGGGCACCACCTTCGCCCCGCTGTTCGGCGCCTATCTGATCCTCGGCCGCAGCGTCTCGGGCACGACCGAGGGCGGCGCGGCGTCGCTGACGCTCGAGCAGCGGCTTGCCGACGCGCAGACGGTACAGCTGCCCTATCTGATCGTCGCCGTGGTGCTGATCGTCCTCGCGGTGGTGATCGCGCGCTTCAAGCTGCCCGCAATGGGCAATGCCGTCTCGCGCCACTCGCGCGAGGATCGCAAGAACCACTCGCTGTGGAAGCATCGCAATCTCGTATTCGGCGTGCCGGCGATCGCGATCTACCTGATCGCCGAGATCGGCGTCGGCAACCTCTTCGTCAATTTCGTCTCGAAGCCCGACATCGGCAACCTCACCCACCAGCAGGCCGGGAACTACCTGTTCCTGCTGTGGGGCGGGATGATGGTCGGCCGCTTCATCGGCGCGTTCCTGATGCGCTCGGTCAGGGCCGAGACGGTGCTTGCGGTGGCCAGCGCGCTGGCGTTCGTAGTGATGGTCATCACCACCTTCGCGCATGGCCCGATCGCGATGTGGTCGCTGATTTCGGTGGGGCTGTTCCACTCGATCATGTTCCCGACGATCTTCACGCTCGGGATCAAGGGGCTTGGTCCGCTGACCGAAGAAGGTTCGGGGCTGCTGATCATGGCGATCGCGGGCGGCGCACTGGTCTATTTCCAGGGCAAGTTCGCCGATGCCTATGGGTTGCAGGAATCGTTCATCATCTGCGCGATCTGCGAACTCTATGTGCTGTTCTATGCGCTGTGGGGTTCGCGGGTGACCCACGCGCTGGAGGACGAAGTAGTGACTGCGGTGGAGTGATGTCTTCTCCCCTCCCTGCTTGCAGGGAGGGATGGTCGGGTCGGCCATGCTCCCAGCATGGCCTGAACAGCGCGGGGCGCTGTTCACCCGATCATGGGTGGGTGCGCGCGTCTGCGCGCTCACAAGACTCCTCGCCAAGCATCGGAGCGTCGAGCCGGGCATCGAGCCCGCTCGACGCTAAACCCACCCCTCAATCCCCTCCCTTTCAGGGAGGGGAATTTGTTTGGCGATGCCCCCTACCCTCCGTGGGGTCTACCCCGCCACCACTTCGCTTCGCGTGCCCTTGGGCTGGCGGAGCTTGGGGCCGCGGCTGCGGGTGGTGTCGAGGAACGCCATGTCGACGAGGTGCGCCATTGCGGCGTGCGCACCCTCGGAATCGCGCGCGGCGATCGCGTCGAACACCCTCTGGTGATCGGGGATCGGATCGCGCCGCAACGGGCTGTTGCGCTGCTTGAAGATCGTCGTCCAGGCGACTGCGGCGCTGACGCTGGTGGTCAGCGTAGTGATGAACGGGTTTGCCGAGGCTTCGAGCAACGCGGCGTGGAAGTCCTGGTCGGCAACCCGCCCCTCCTCGACTGCAAGCGTGTGTTTCGCCATTTCCGCCAGCGCGACCGCCATGCGCTTGAGTTGCGCGTCGGTGCGCCGCTCGGCGGCGAGCGCCGCGGCCTCGGGCTCGAATATCTTCCGCAGCTCGAACAGGCTGAACAGCAGCTCGTCATCGGGCTCGAACTCGAAGATCCACGACAGCACGTCGGGATCGAGCAAATGCCATTTCTCGCGATCGCTGACTCGCGTGCCGGTGCGCGGGCGGCTTTCGACCAGCCCCTTGGCCGCAAGGATGCGCAGCGCCTCGCGGTACGCAGTGCGCGAGACATGGAGCCGGTCGCTCGCCGCGACTTCGTTGTTGAGGATCTCGCCGGGCTTGTAGCGCCCGGAGACGATCAGGATGCCGAGATCGCGCGCGATCGTCCCGTGCAGGCGCAGCGATTTGCGCCGTTCGCGGACGTTGAGCGGCTTCGCCGTCTTGACCTTTGCAACCATCGCTCGATCCTAGCGCTGCCAAGGGCTCCGGTACAACCGATCGATCATGCAGGATGCGTGACGAATACGTTCCACGAGAGCGGTTTCAGGACAGTCTTGAGCACGCCATCGGCAAAGTCGGCGCGCGGATGCGATTTGGGCGCGACTTCATCAGGTGCTTCGGCGGTGTTGATCGCCTTGAGATCGCTGTGATGGAGCTCGAACGCTTCGGCGAGGTTGCGCTCGCCGAGGCCGCGCAGTTCGACGGTCAGCTCCATCTCGGCATCGAGGCTGCGATTGAGCGCGAAGACGGTGACCGCGCCGGTCTCCGGATCGTGCAGCATCGACTGGACCAGCAGCGGCGCCGCGGTCTCGTCCCCCGCGGCGAAGCTGCCGGTCTCGACCGAGGCGCGCAGCACATTGCCGCGGCCATAGCGCGCCGCCTGGGCGAAGGGATGGAAGATCGTCTGGCGCCAAGCGGGGCCGCCGGTCCGGGTCATGATCGGGCCGATGACATTGACAAGCTGGGCGATGCACGCCGACTTCACCCGATCGGCGTGGTTGATCATCGTCAGCAGCACCCCGCCAACGACGAGCGCATCCTCGAAATTGTAGATCTCTTCCAGCAGCGCGGGCGCTTCGGGCCAGCCGACCCCGCGTAATTGCTCGCCGGCGCGGGCGCGATACCAGACGTTCCATTCGTCGACCGACAGCATGATCCGCTTGGGGCTGCGGCGCTTGGCGGCGACGGCGTCAGCGATCGCGGCGACTTCGACGATGAAGCGCTCGAGCCCATCGATCGCGGTGAGGAAGCGCGCGACATCGTCCTCATGGTTCGTGAAATATTGGTGGAGCGAGATGTAGTCGACGTCCTCGAAGCAGTGATCGAGCACGTCATATTCCCATGCACCATAGGTGGGCATGTCGCGTGCCGACGAGCCGCATACCGCGAGCTGGAGCCCGTCCGAGGTCCAGCGCATCACCTTGGCGGTTTCCTTGGCAACGCGGCCATACTCGTGTGCGGTCTTGGCGCAGGTCTGCCACGGGCCGTCCATCTCGTTGCCCAGGCACCAGAATTTGATGTCGTGCGGCGCCTCGTACCCGTGGCTGCGGCGCAGATCGGCATACTGCGTGCCGCCGGGGTGGTTGCAATATTCGAGGAAGTTCTGCGCCTCGGCGGGGCCGCGGGTGCCGAGATTGACTGCGAACATCGGTTCGAGCCCGGCGAGGCGGCACCAGTCGATGAACTCGTTGGTGCCGAACTGGTTGGTCTCGGTCGATCCCCAGGCGAGGTCGAGGCGGACCGGGCGATCGGCCTTGGGCCCTACTCCGTCTTCCCAATTGTAACCCGAGACGAAATTGCCGCCGGGATAGCGCACGATCGTCACGCCGAGTTCGCGGGTGAGATCGAGCACGTCGCGGCGGAAGCCGTTGGCGTCGGCGGTGGCGTGGCCGGGCTCGTAAATGCCGCCATATACGCAGCGCCCGAGATGCTCGACGAACGTGCCGAACACGCGCCGATCGAGCGGGGCGACGACGAAGGCGGGATCGGCGATTACGCGGGACTTGAGCATTGGGGGCTCCATGAGGTCACAGATTGTCAAGCACTTCGTTCGCGCGCCGCTCCATGTCGGAGAGCGTGCGGTCGATCGGCTTGGCGCCGGAGATCGCCGACGCCGCCTCGGTACCGACGATCGTCTCCAGCGGGAACTGGCGGCGCACTTGTTTGGGAAGCGGCTGGGCAGTGGTGGCGAGGATCGCGAGATTGCCCCGATGCGGCAGCGCGCGCCATTGCGGGCTGTCGATGATTGACTGGAACGCCGGCAGATGCCCGGTGCGCGCCCAGTGCTTGGCATGGCCGGCGAAGAATTTGAGGAAGCGCAGCGCGGCGGCGCGCTCCTCGGGGGTGCGGCGGGAGTCGCGTGGCATCACCCAATTATGGCCGTCGGCGAAGGTGGCTTCGCGCTGGAACAGCTTGGGGTACGGCATCACCGTGTAGCCCCCGTTGGCGAGCGCCCCGGTGGACTCGCGCGACTTCGCGTCGAAGGTGCCGACCATCCATGTGCCGACGAGGAACACCCCGCCATCGCCGTTGAGGAAGCCGGCGACTGCGGCGCTGTAATCCTGGTTCTTTGTGGTGAAGTCGCGGTCGTAGATCGTCTTGAAGAGCTGGAGCGCGTTGCGGCCCTCGGGCGTGGCGAAGGTCGCGTGGCCATCGCGGAACAGCGTGCCGTTCTGCTGCATCACGAAGGTGTAGAAGTTGCGGGTGAAGCCGGCATATTCGTTGGCGGCGCCCTGGACGAGATAGGGTTTGCCGGTACGCTCGCGGAATTGCTGTGCATGGGCGTAGAGTTCCTCCGGCGAGCGCGGCAGGATCGGCTTGCCGTTCCGCACCAGCCCGGCCTTGCGGAACAGGTTCATGTTGATGTGCCAGAGCGGCGCCCAAGTATCGATCGGCAGGCCCCAGACATGGCCTTCGACCGTCACTGCGGTGCGCGCGGCGGTGGTGAGGCTGGCCGGCGGGGCGCCGATCGCGGTCAGGTCGGCATCGAGCGGCTCGAGCAGGTCGCGCGCCTGATAGTCCGCAATCACCGATCCGTGCATCGTCACCAGATCGGGCGCGTCGTTGGCGGCAAGCTGCGCAGTGAGCTGGTCGTAGCCGGGCCAGAACACGACATTCTCGACGACATGGATGTCGGGGTTCTCGGCCTCGAAGCGATTGATCATCGCGGTCATGATCCCGCATTCGCCTTCGGCCTTGGCGATGTCGGTGGTGCGGCCGTACTCGGCCTCGCATGCGCCGAAGAAGCGCTGGATCACCAGCCGGGTCTTGTTCGGCTTGGCGTCCGAACAGCCGGCGAGCAGCGCCAGCGGCAGGAGCCAGAGCGCCTTCATTTGCCCGCCGCTCCGGCGACTGCCTGGACGATGTATTTCTGGAAGAACAGGTACACGATCAGCATCGGCGCGCCGGCGAACACGGCCTGCGCCATCAGGAAGCCAAGGCCTTCGGTCTGGGCGAAGTTCATCTGGGTGGAGGCGATACCGACGGTGAGGGTGAACATGTCCTTGTTGGTCGCCGAGATCAGCGGCCACCAATAGTCGTTCCAGGCGTGGAGGAAGGTGAAGATGCCGAGCGTCGCCTGGGCAGGGATCGTCAGCGGGAGAAGCAGCCGCCAGAAGATCGTGAAGCGCGAGGCGCCGTCGAGCAACGCGGCCTCGTCGATGTCCTTGGGAATCGCGCGGAAATATTGCGTCATCAGGAAGACGCCGAACGGGGCCGAGAGGCCGGGGAGGATAAGTGCGGGATAGCTGTTGTGCAGGCCGAGCCAGCTGAACATCTGGTGGCGGGCGATGATCACTGCCTGTTCGGGCACCGCGAGCCCGAGCAGCACGATCACGAAGAGTATGTCGCGCCCGCGGAATTCCAGTCGCGCGAAGCCGTAGCCGGCAAGCGAGGCGAGGACGAGCACGCCTGCGGTCATGCCAAGCGAGACGATCAGGCTGTTGCCGATCCAGCGGAACACCGCGCCGTTGCCGAACAGATTGCGGTAATTGTCGAGCGTGTAGCGGCCGTTGAATACCGAGGCGGTGTCGGTCATCAGCTCCGAATTGGCCTTGAGTGATAGCGCCAGCACCCAAAGCAACGGCACCAGCATCAGCACCGCCGCGAGCACGACCAGCGCGATGGCTAGGCGGCTGCGGGTCATGCCGGCTCCTTGCGCGAGGAAATGCGGTACTGGAGCATCGCGGCGACCAGGATCATCGCGAACAGGACTTGGGCGGCGGCCGCGGCATAGCCAAGCTCCCATTGCCGCCAGCCGGTCTCGTAGATGAACAGCACGATCGGGCGGGTGGCGTTGTTGGGACCGCCGAGCGTCATCAGCTGCGCCTGGCCGAACAGCTGGAACTGGAGGATGACCTCGATGATGATCACAAGGAAGAAGGTCCGCTTGATCGCGGGCAAAGTGATCCGCGTCAGCGTAGTCCAGCGCGTGGCGTTATCGAGCGCGGCGGCTTCGTAGAGATCGCGCGGCACCTGCTGGAGCGCGGCGAGGAACAGCACCATCGGCAGGCCGATGCACCACCAGATCGTGGTGATCGCGATCGCGGGCATCGCGAGCTTCTCGTTGTTGAGAAAGGCGATCGGAGTCTTGCCGAGCGCCTCGGCGGTCACCCCGAGCAGCCCGCCGTCGGGGAGGAAGACGAGGCGCCAGACGAGCGTGACGACGGTGACCGAGAGCACGGTGGAGGCGAAGAAGATCGTGCGTAAAACCGCCGCCCAGCGCTCCTGGCGGTTGAGCACCAAAGCGAGGCCGAGCCCGGCGAGGGTCAGGAAGGGCACGGTGAGCGCCACGAAGACGAAGGTGTTGGCGACGGTCTGCAGGAAGATCGCATCGCCGAACAGCCGGACGAAATTGGCGAGGCCGACCCAGCGCTCGGTGCCGAACAGGTCGCTCTTGGTGGTCGACAGCCACATCCCCATCGCCAGCGGGATGACGAGCATCACCACGAAGACGAGCAGATAGGGCGCGACGAACAGCGCAGCGCGCCAGTCCCCTGCCCCGCGCCGTACCATCAGCGCGCCTCCCGGCGGTGATGGCCGAGGCCGGATGCGTCGAAGAGATGTGCCGCCGCCGCGTCGATCGTGAGGCCGACGCGATCGCCGGGGCGGACCGCCGAGACACCGGCGTCCTCCGCCACCAGCCGCGAACCGTCACTCAGCAGCGTATGGATCAGCGTGCGCTCGCCGAGCCGCTCGACCACTTCCGCGGTGCCATGTGTTGCGGCATCGTCGCCGGCAGTGACGCACACCGTCTCGGCGCGCAGCCCCAGCGTCGTCGGGCCTTGCGGAACGCCGGCAAAAGGCACCGCGGTATCGAGCACGGTCCCGTCGCCCAGCAATACGCGCGCCTCGCCCGCAGGCCCGGCTTTGACGTCAACCGGCAGCAAATTGATCTTCGGCGATCCCACGAAGGTCGCGACGAACTGCGTGCGCGGGCGGAGATAGATCTCCATCGGCGTGCCGACCTGCTCGATCCCGCCGGCGTTGAGCACGACGATCCGGTCGGCAAGCGTCATTGCCTCGACCTGATCGTGCGTCACGAAGATCATCGTCGCGCCGAGCCGGCGGTGGAGCTGCGCCAGTTCGAGCCGGGTGCGGACGCGCAGCGCCGCGTCGAGGTTCGACAGCGGCTCGTCGAGCAGGAACAGCTCGGGCTGCTTGACGATCGCGCGGGCGATGGCGACGCGCTGGCGCTGGCCGCCCGAGAGCTGGCCGGGCTTGCGATCGAGCAGTGCCTCGATCTCCAGGCTGGCCGACGCCGCGGCGATGCGGGTGGCGATCTCGTCTGCGGGCACGCGCTGGTTGCGCAGCCCGAACGCCATATTCTCGCGCACGCTGAGATGCGGATAGAGCGCATAATGCTGGAACACCATCGCGACGCCGCGCTCGCCGGGCGGCAGCGTGTCTACGCGCCGATCGCCGATGTGGATCTCGCCGGTGTCCGTGGTCTCGAGACCGGCGATCATCCGCAACAGTGTCGACTTGCCGCAGCCCGAGGGCCCCAGGAACACCACGAACTCGCCCGCCGCGATATCGAGCGACAGTCGCTCGATCACGGTGACCGCACCATATGCCTTGCCGACCTCAGCCAGCTGGACACCCGCCAATCAGCCTCTCCCTTATAATTGTCTGATGATTGGAGGGAAAACCCATCTCCTGTCAACGGTACTCGTCGCGCTCCCAGATCGGCGTTGACCGATCCTGCATCAGGGCTAGGCTGCGGGGATAGCGGGAGGATTGAAATGGGAACGATCGCGGCATTGCTCGTTGCGAGCACGGGCTGGGCTGGAATCTCCGCCGGACAGGCGCAACCTGCGCAATCGGCGCCGACGGTTGCCCCGGCGGCGGTGCAACCCAGCGGGCCTGCCTGGCAACTGGTCTGCGCACCCGCTCCGTCCGCGGGCACTACGCCTGCGCCGGCGCCGGCCGCCGCCAGTCAACCGTGCAGCCTCGTCCAGAACCTGCTTGCCGGCGAGCAGAAGCAGCGGCTGCTGACCGTCATCCTGCAGCGCACGCCCCAGGCGGGACACAGCATGACGATCGCGCTGCCGCATGGCGTGCTGTTCCCCGCCGGAGTCAGCCTGCAAGTCGATGAGGCGCCGGAGAAGCCGCTGGCGGTGCAGACCAGCGACCAGAACGGTGCCTATACCGGCACGCCGGTCGATGCAGCGCTGCTGACGGCGCTGCGTGGCGGCAAGACGCTCAAGCTCGGCTTCACCGGCGGCAATGGCCAGCGGATCATCGTGCCCGTGACGCTCAGAGACTTTCCCGCCGGCCTGACTGCGCTCGACAAGAGCCCGTTACCGGTTGCGCCGCGCGCCGCTGCTGCACCGGCGACGCCGTCCCCGGCGCCCGCACCGCGCTGACGCCGCGCGCCGCGGGGTCGTCCGCCCCGCGTTTGCGCAAGAGGTAGAAAGCGCGGCCGGACCGCCGCGCTTCCCATAACCTTATCAGCGTCAGGGCAGCGGATTGCTCGGCGCCACCGCGGTGCCCGCACTCGGCCCGGTGGCCGTGCCCGTCAGGCTGACGGCGATATTCCCGGTGGTTGCGCCCGGCGTGTTGCCGTTCGCATTCCAGGTGGCAACCGCGTCATCCTCGATCCCCGCGCCGCCTTCTACGAAGCCCTGCAGGAAGATCCGCGGATCATGGGTGTTGTCGAGCTCGGAGACGCGCAACCGCAGGACATTGGGTGCGGCGGTGGCAGAGAGGTTGTTGTTGGCGATATACGCATAGATCTGATTGGTCTCGATATTGCTGCCGGACGACGAGCCGCTCTGGATATTGATGTCGGCAAGCGTGTTCGTATCGGTCGAATCGATCACGTTGTTGAGCAGCCGCAGATCGAGCCGGGCGCTGCCCTCGCGGGCGATCACGTCGACTGCGGCGCTGTTGTTGAAGGCGCCCATGTTCACAGTGTTGCCCGAGACGTCGACGATGATGCGCGAACTCTCCTGCGCGAGCAGACGGATGCCGCTGCCCGACGCGTTCGTGGTGCCCGACTGGCTGAACACGGTGATGTTGGCGTTGTTGGTGATCCGCCCCATCACATTGGCGTTGAGGAACGAGCTGATGTTGATCGCCGCGCCGCCGCTCGCGCGGATCGTCGGGTTGCCGATGATGTTGAAATTGACCGTGGCGGTGTCGTTGCCGTTGATGTCGATGCCGGTGCCAATCCCGGTATCCACGTTGATGACGTTGTTGGTGATGTCGATGTTCACGATCGAATCATCCTCGCCGATCACCTGGATCGCCTGCGTGCGCAGCCGCAGGAAATCGCTGTCGAGGATGTCGATGTTGGTCGTCGGTGCGCCCGCGGCGTTACTGAAGCTGCGGAACTGGAGCCCGCCCTCGCCATTGGTGGCGCTGCTCTGCGTGTCGCGGAAAATGACGTTGTTGAGCGTCAGGTTGAGGTTCACGTCGGTGTTGACGATGTCGAGGCTGTTGGTTTCCGAGAAGCGGATCTCGGTATTGGTCAGCGACGACGTGCCCGACAGGTTGATGAACTCGATGCCGCTTTCGTTGGCACCGTCGCCGGCATTGTCGATCAGGCCGTTGTTGAACTGGAAATTGCTGACGTTGATGCCGGTGATGCCGTTGTCGGCGATCGTCCCGGTGATGTCGACATTGTTGAACACGGCCGTGGCGACGTTGCTCAGATAGAGCGAGCCGTTCGCCGTGGCGAGCGTGAGATCCTGGCCGGCCGCCTCACCGGTGAGGCTGGCGTTGGTCAGGGCCATGTTGCTGATGCTGACCAACGACGTGTTGAGCAACTCGACACCGCGCGTGGTGTTGATGATCGTGCCGCCCGAGCCGTCGGTGCTGCCGGTGCCAGTGATCGTCAGCCCCCCGGCCCCGCCCGTGGTGTTAAGCAGGATGCCGCGCGCGGCGCCGTTCGCCGATACCGACTGGAGGGTGACCCCGCCCGCGGCGATGTTGGTGTTGACGAGGTTGAGCGCGATGCCGGTGCCCGAGGTGATGCTGTTGCCGGTGCCGGTGATCGCCAGCGATCCTGCGCCCGCGGTGGTCGACGTCGCGGTGATGCCGCGGCCGGCGGCAGTGGTGACAACCAGGCCGCCGCCGGTGAAGGAGACGGCCGCACCGGTGGGGCCGGTGTTGTCGAACTGAATCGCGTTGTTGGCGCCGGTGGTGAGCGTCTTGGTCGCACCCGAGAAGGTGATCGTGCCGCCGCTGTTGTTGTTGATCAGGATGCCGTTGGCGACGCCGCCGGTCGCCGAAAGATTGCCCGAGAAAGTCGCCGTGCCGGCGGCACGGTTGCTCACTTCGACGATATTGCCGGCATTGGTCTTGGTGATCGCCGCCGCCACGGTGACGCCGGTGCCGCCGCCCGTGAGGTTGACGCCGTCGCCCGCGCTGCTCGCGGTGGCGCCGATCGTGCCGCCGTTGATCGAGACCGCGCCGGTCGCGCCCGCGGCGCCGGTGACGTTGACTCCGTGCGCGGTGGTGCCGTCGATGTCGACGCTGGCGAAGGTGACCGCGCCGTTGCCCGATCCGTTGACCTCGATCCCGTCGCCGCCGATCGTGCCCGCGGTGGTGCCGATCGTCGTCGCGCCGAAGCCGATATTGGCGTTCGAGCCGTTGCCGATGAATATCCCGTCGCCGCCGGTGGTCGCGGCGATGCTGGTGGTGCCGCCGCTGAACGCGCCGCCGCCGACGCTGTCGAAATTGTTGAAGTTGACGGCGATGCCGGTGACGGTGCCGGTGCTCTGCAGGCTGCCGAAGGTGATGCCCGCCGCACCGGCGCTCACGCCCGAGAGCGAGAGGATCTGGCCGGTCGCGGTCTGGATGCTGTTGCCGCTGCCGGTGATGGTGAGCGTGCCGCCGCCGGTCGCACTGAGGCCGGCGCCGCTGGTGGTGACGACATCGAAGCCGGTGCCGCCTCCTGCGGATGCGAAATTGACCGTCGAGCCGCCATTGTTGGCCAGCGTCACGGCGGCGTTGGCGCCGGTGCTGAGGCTGACGTTCTGGCCGCTGAAGGTGACCGCGCCGCCGGTGTTGTTGGCGATGTTGATGCCCAGGCTGGTATCGGTGAGGTTGCCCGAAAGCGTCGCGGTGCCGCCGGTGCGGCCGGTCGCCTCGACCGAGCGTGCCGCGACACCGCTGGTGGTGATCGTCCCGCCATAGGTGAGGTTGAGCGCATCGCCGGTGAGCGAGACGCCGCGGGTGGTCGCGGTGATTGCGCCGCCGGCGATGTCGACGGTGCCGGCGAGCGTACCCGCGGTGCGGTTGACCAGGATGCCGTTGGTGCCGCCGGTGTTGCTCGCCGAGGCGAAGTTCAGGTTGAGCGTCGCGGTGGTCGCGCCGGTATTGGCGATGTCGAGCAGCGTGCCGCTGGTCGTGGCGATCGAATTGCCGCTGCCCAGCACGTTCACCGTGCCGCCGCCGCTCATCGCGAAGCCGCTGCCGGTGGTGCTGGTGATGTCGAGCCCGGTGCCGCCGGCATTGAAGGTGACCGTCGATCCGTCATTGCCCGACAGGCTGACCACCGTGCCGGTGCTGGCGATGTTCATCTGGCCGTTGAAGGCGATCGTCCCGGCGTTGCTGTTGATCACCGAGACCACGGTGCTCGCATTGGCGATGCTGCTGCTGATCGCGCCGTTGAAGGTGGCGGTGCCGGCGTCGTGCCCGTCGATCTCTACCGCGAAGCCGTTATTGTCGGTGATCGTGCCGTCATAGGTCACAGTGGCGCTGCTCTGCAGCACGAAGGCATTGCCGGCGCCGTTATGGGTCAGCGTGGTGCCCGAGCCGAACGCGAAGGTGCCGGTGGCGCCGTTGACGATGTCGATCCCGGCATCGCCGCCGTTGAGCGTGGTGGTGCCGGTGAAAGTATACGTGCCGTCGGCATTGTTGAACTGGAGGCCGGCGCCGCTGCTGGCGTTGACCAGCCCGGCATAGGCGAAGGTGCCGGTGGTGTGGTTGCCGGTGAAGTTCACCGCCAAGCCGCCCGCGGCCTGGACGATCGAGCTCGCCGCGTCGAAGTTGAGGCTCGCAGTGCCGCCGCTGACGGTAAGCGCCGAAGTCCCGGCGCCGGCGATGTCGACATTGGTGGCGTTGATCGTGCCGGCGGGCGTGGTGAACGACAGGCCGGTGGCGGCGCCGCTGATGTTGACGTTGGTCAGCGTCGTCGTGCCGGTGGCGTTGTTGAGCGTGATCGAAATGCCCGTCGCACCGAGGGCGGTGACGTTGCTGATCGTGCTGCCGGCGGCGTTCAGGAAGATGTCGTTGGTGTTGCCGGTGAGGCTGGCGCTATCGATCGTCGTGTTGGTCGAGGGCGTGATCTCAATGCCATAGCCGCCTACCGCGTTGAAATTGCGGATCGTCATGAGGTTGATGAGCGTGCCGGTGGCGCCGCCATTGTCGACGATGCCGCGCAGCGCGCCGCCAGGCGCGCCGTCGAGGATGAAGCCCGAGATGCGGTTGCCGCTGGCGCCCAGCGTGATGACATTGGCGCCCGCCGCCGAAGTGAGCGTCGCCGCGCCGTTGCCGGTGGGATCGGCGATGTTGACCGTGTTGCTCGACAACAGGATCGTCGCGGGCACGCTCAAGGTTAGCGCGAGCGGGCCCTGGCCGAAGCCGCGGACCTGGGTGTCGGCGAGCAGCGCCAGCGTGTCGTTGCCGTTCGAACCCGCGGCGTTGATCGCGGCGCCATTGTTGACCAGCACGATCACGTCGGTGGCAGTGAGCGCGAGCTCGGCCGCGGCGAGCGTCATCGGATTGGCACCATCGCCACCCGATCCGTTGCCACCGCCGGTCGCGCCATTCGAATCGATGAACAACGTGCGGCCGACGCCGAAGCCGAGGCCCGGGCTGGCGCCGAAGGTGACATCGCGGAAGTCATAGGTGCCGGCAGCGGGCGCCGCCGCGGCGTTGATCGCGGTCGCCGCCGATATCGTCGAGGTGCCGTCGGTGCCGAATTCGCCGTCGCCATAGGTGAAGGCCGCATTGGTGCCGGCATCGAGCCACACGCCGGTCGCGACACCGGCGATCGTCGAGAAGGCCCCGCCCGCGGTCGCATCGCCCAGCCGGACGATCTGCCCGCCGGTGGTGCCGCGCAGATCGACGCCGATCGTGGTGCCCGCTGCAGCGGCGTTGGTGAGGTCGAAGTCGCCGGCGGTGATCCCGGCGGCGAGCGTCGCGGCGTTGAGGTCGAGCCCGATCGCGGCGGCGTTGTTCAGCCCGATATCGAGATCGGTGATGTTCAGCGCGGCGCCGAGCGTGCCGTCGACACTGATCGCGGCGCTGGTGATGCCCTGGAGGTTGACCGAGCCGAGGGTGATCGCGCCGCCGCCGCTCGAGGCGACATTGGTCAGGGCGATCCCGGTCGCACGCGCGTTGGTCGTCACGCTGGCGAAATTGAGACCGGCGGCACCGACGGTGATCGCGTTGAGGTTCAGCGCGGTGGGACCGTTGATCGTGTTGCCGCTGCCGGTGACGGTCAGTGTGCCGCCGCCGCTCGCGTTCAACGCCACCGCGGGGGTGCCGCCGATGGCCAGCCCGCCGCCGGTGAAAGCGATCGTGCTGCCGGTGTTGTTGGTGAGGTTGATGGCCTGGAGGGCAGTCCCGGAGACGCTCTTGCTGGCGCCCGAGAAGGTGATCGCAGCGGCGGAATCGCGGACCTGAACCAAATTCTCGTTGCCGCTGAGCGTCAGATTCCCGCTCACGCTCACCGATCCGCCGGTGACGGCATCGATCCCGACGCCCAGGCCCGTTCCCGACGCGGCGATGTTGCCGCCGAAGCTCAGCGTACCCGCCGTGCGGTTGGCGATTGCGAGGGCGACGTTGCCGCTGGTCTTGGTGATCGCGGCATCGATCGTGACGTTGCCGGTCCCGCCGTTGACGAAGACCCCGTTGCCCGAGGGATCGTTGGTGCCGCCGATCGCACCCGCGCTGATCGTCACCGATCCCGTCGCGCCGTCGATCAGCACGCCGTTGCCGGCGGTGTCGTCGATCGTGACGCTCGAGAAGGTCACCGCGCCGTTGCCCGCGCCGTTGATCTCGACGCCTTCGTCGCCGGTGGCTGAGATCGTCGTGGCGCCGAAGCTGATCGTCGAGTTCGATCCGCCGCCGATGAAGATGCCGTCGCTGGTCGCGCCGCTGGTCCCGGCGATCGAGACGGTGCCGCCACTGAACGCGCCACCGTCGAGATTGTCGAGGTTGATTGCGGTAGCTCCGGCGACGGTGCCGGTGCTGGCCAGTGACCCGAAGGCGATGCCGCCCGCCGCCGCAGTGACGTTGGCGAGGCCCAGCACCTGGCCGGTCGCGGTCTGGATCGAATTGCCGCTGCCCGCGAAGTTGATCGTGCCGCCGCCCGAGGCGACGAGGCCCGCGCCGCTGGTGGTGACGACATCGACGCCGGTGCCGCCGCCGGCAAAGACGATCGTCGCGCCGGTGTTATTGGTCAGCGACAGGCCCGCGCCGGTCGTGTTGTTGATGGTCACAGCACCATTGAAGTTGGCCGCGAGCGGCGTGGCCTGCGCGGTATTGTCCTGGATCGCGATACCGGCGGTGGTGGCGCCGGTGACGTTGACCGCGCCATTGACCGTGAAGCTGCCCTCGACCTGATCGAGCAGCACGCCCCAGGCGCCGCCGCTTGCGGTGATGCCGGCCAACGTCATGTTGACGACCAGCGGATCGAGGTTGACCGCGGTGCCGTTGGTCGTGTCGACGCTGCCGTCGAGCGTGGTCAGCAGGAAGTTGTTCGCCTTCGAGTTCGCCACCAGCAGCCCGGTGCCGCCATTGTTGGCGATGTCGATATCGGTGAAAGTCAGCGCGCCCGAGACGTTGGTCAGGCTGAGGCCGCCGCCCTGGACGCGTGCGCCGCTGGTGCCGATGGTGAATGCGCCGGCATTGACTGCCTGGATGCCCGCGGTGGCGAGATCGCTGTCGAAGGTGACGGTGTTGAAGATCAGGCCCGCGGTCTCGCCGCCGCTGGTGTCGATGGCGAAGTTCGACATGCCGGTTAGGGTCAGCGTGCCGCCGGTGCCGTTGAGCGTTAGCAGCGCACCGGCATTGTTGCCGACGTTGCGCAGCGTCAGGTTCTGGAGATTGACGATGCGCGCCGCGGCGCCCGAGCGGATGTCGATGCCCGCGCCGCCGCCCGAGATGCTGCTGTTGCGGATCGTCGCGGTCCCCGCGGTGGCGTTGGCGTAGATCCCCGCGCCGGTGCCGGTATTCGAGACGACGATGCCGTCGATCGTGCTGGTGCCGCCAAGCTGGATCGTGCCGAGCGCATCGGTGGAGGTCAGCAGCGGCGCGCCCGAGCCGGCATTGGGATTGCTGATGACGCCGGTGGTGATCCCGGTGACGCGAACATTGGCGGGCGCACCGCCGCCGACGTTAAGCGTGTCGGTATTGCGGAAGCTGATCAGCGACTGGCCATCGGCCAGGGTGATCGCGCCCGAGATCGTGTCGAAGCTGCCCGCCCCCGCCTGGGTGTCGAGCAGGACGATGAAGCTCGCGCTCGAAGCGTCGGCGGCGGCGAGGCTGCCCGGATCGAGCCGGCTGCCGACACCGGTGGCGCCGGCGCGGACGAAGAACGCGCTCACTTCGAGCGGGCTGGTATCGCCGACCAGATTGACGTCGAGGAAGTTGTAGTCGCCGATCGCGCCGTTCAGGCCGGCGATGACGATCGGCGTGGTGGCATTGATCGTCGAGAGGACGTTGATCGCATTCTCGCCGTCGCCATACTGGAAGTTGCCGGAGCGCGACGCATTGGTCAGGTCGACGCCGATGCCGACGCCGGTGATCGTGCTGCTGTTGGTGACGATGAAGTCGCCGGTGCCGGTGTTGCCGGTCAAGTCGATGCCGCGCGTGCCGGTGGCCGAAGCGCCGGTGACGTCGAGCGTTTCGAAGGTGACATCGCCCGCGCCGATGTTGCGCGCATCGACGCCGCGGGCGTTGGCAGGCACGCCGGTGATGCTGACATTGCCGAAACCGATCGTGCCGGTATTGCCGGTGCCGAACAGGATTCCTGCGGTGGTGGCGCCGTCGATCGCGGTGTCGCCGACAGTCAGCGTGCCGGTGAGCCCGGTGGCCGCGATACCCGTGGCGCTGCTGCCGATGTTGACGGTGCCGATAGTGGTGGCACCGCTGTTGGCGGTCAGCGCGATACCGGTGCCGAGCGCGCCCGACACCGTGACGTTGCCGAGGTTCACCGTGGCGCTCGAATCATGGAGCGCGACGGCCGATCCGGCCGCCCCGGCGACCGTGATGCCGGTGAACGACAGCGTGCCTGCGCCGGCGATCGAGCCGAGCTCGACACCACCGCCCGCTGCAGTCGCCGTAACCGTGCCGAAGGCCAGGCCAGCGCCGCCGACGGCGATGTCGGTGAGGTTGAGCAACGCGCCCGCGCCGCTGTGCGACACGTTGTTGCCCGACCCAGTCACCGTCATAGTGCCGGCGCCGTCTCCTGCCAGCCAGAACGCTATACCGTTGCCGGAAGACGAAGTGCTGAGATTGGTCAGCGTCGCGGAAGCCGCCACGCCACCGTCGTTCAGCCTGAGCCCGCCGCCCGGACCGAAGAGCGTCGCGTTCGAAAGCGTGACGCCGGAAACCCCGGAGCCGAACACCGCCGAATTGCCCACCGCGCTCTGCACCAGCACGCCGTTGATGCTGCTGCCGTTGGCGAGGGTGACGGTGTTGGCGGCACCGGTGGTGGTCAGGGTCGGCGCGCCCGAACCCGCATAGGGATTGGTCACCGATCCGGTGGTCACGCCGGTCAGGATGATGTTGACGGGTGCGCCGCCGGGCAGCGCAATCGTGTCGCCGTCGCGGAAGCTGCGCAGCGCCTGGTTGATGTCGAGCAGCAGCGTGTCGTCGCCGTTGGAGCCCAGCGCGTCGATCACGTCCTGGCCGCCAGTGGGGTTGTTGAGCAGGATGATGAAGTCCGCCGTCGCCGCTTCGGCACTTGCCAGGCTGCCCGGATCGCCGAGCGTGCCCGCACCGGTGGCGCCGGCCAGAACGTAATAGACCGTCGCCGAGGTGGCGAGCCCGCTGGTGTCGCCCACCAGGGCCACATCAGCGAAATTATACGTGCCCGTCCCGGCATTAAGACCGGTAATGACGAGCGGAGTCGTGGCGTTGATCGTCGACGCGACGTCGACTGCGCTCTCGCCGTCGCCATATTGGAAGAGCCCGGGGCGCGAGGCGTTGGTCAGGTCGACGCCGATGCCGACGCCGGTGATCGCGCTGCTGTTGGTGACGACGATGTCGCCGGTGCCGGTGTTGCCGGTGAGATCGATGCCGCGTGTGCCGGTCGCCGAGGCGCCGGTGATGTCGAGCGTGTTGAAGGTGACGTCGCCGGTGGCGCCGGTCAGGTTGACTGCGGTCAGATTGGCAGAGAGGCCAGTGATGTCGACATCGCCGAAGGTGAACGCGCCCGACGAACCATTGAGCACGGCGATGCGTGCGCCGCCCGAAAGCGCGACCGTACCGAAATCATAAGTGCCGTCGGCATCGTCGAAGGCGATCCCCGCGCCGTTGGTGACGTTGAAAATGGCGGTCGTCAGATCGACGATGCTCTGGTCGGTGGTCGCGCTGAACACCGCGGCCGCGCCGGGGGCGCTGGCGGTGAGCGTACCTGCGTACGTGATGTTCGCAGACGAATTCGATACGGCGAGGCCGCCCAACGCGGCGTTCACGCTAGTCCCCGAGCCGAAGTCGAACGTGCCCGTGGACCCCGTGGTGATCCGCACGCCCTGCGCGCCGCTGCCCAGCGAGGCTGTGCCGTTGAAATTGTAGGTGCCGTCGGCGTTGTTCAGCGAAACGCCGGTGCCGCCGGTGATGCCGAGCGTGCCGGTCTGGAAGGTGATCGTGCCGCCGCTGTGATTGGCGACGTTGATCGCCGCCTGGGCCGCCGTCGCATAGGTCAGATTGCCCGAATAGGTGACCGAAGCCGTCGAGCCGTCGATATTGATCCCGGTGCCGCTCGGGCTGGTGATCGAGGTGCCCGTGCCGAAGCTGAAGGCACCGGCAGAACCATTGACGATGTCGAGGCCGGCATCGCCGCCGTTGAGCGTGGTGGTGCCGGTGAAATTATAGGTGCCGTCGGCATTGTCGAACTGCAGCCCGGTGCCGTTGGTAGCATTGAGCGTGCCGGTCTGGAACAGCAGCGTGCCGCCCGTGTGATTGACGACGTTCACCGCCGCCTGGCCCGCGGTGGCGAAGGTCAGGGCGCCGCTATAGGTCATCCCCGCGGTCGAATTGGCGATGCTGATCCCGGTGCCGCTCGGGCTGGTGATCGAGGTGCCCGTGCCGAAGGTGAAGGCACCGGCAGAACCATTGACGATGTCGAGGCCGGCATCGCCGCCGTTGAGCGTGGTGGTGCCGGTGAAATTGTAGGTGCCGTCGGCATTGTCGAACTGTAGCCCGGAGCCGTTGGTGATATTCAGCGTGCCGGTCTGGAACAGCAGCGTGCCGCCGGTGTGATTGACGACGTTCACCGCCGCCTGGCCGGCGGTGGCGAAGGTCAGGGCGCCGCTATAGGTCAGCCCCGCAGTCGAGTCCGCGATGTTGATCCCGGCACCGCTCGGGCTGGTGATCGAGGTGCCCGTGCCGAAGCTGAAGATGCCGGCCGAGCCGTTGACGATGTTGATGCCAACATCGCCGCCATTGAGCGTAGTGGTGCCGGTGAAGCTGTAGGTGCCGTCGGCATTGTCGAACTGCAGCCCGCGGCCGCCCGTTGCGTTCAGCGTCCCGCCGAAGGTCGCGGCGGTGATGTTGCCGTTGCTGACATCTACCAGCGCGGAGGCGGCTCCGGAAATGGTAATGTCGCCGGCATAAGTGAAATTGCCCGCGCCGGTGTTGGTCAGCTCGATTCCCGTGCCCGTGGACATCGTGATCGACGAGCCGCTGCCGAAATTGAAATTGCCGGTGGCGGCGCCGCGGAGGCGAATGCCGGTACCCGGATTGCCGGAGATCGTCAGCGTGCCGATATCAAGCGCCCGCCCGCCCGTGCCGACGCCGGTCACATTGTCCAGCAATATGCCGACATCGGTGCCCACATAATCGACGCTGGTCAGTTGAATATCGGCCGAGAGGTTGAACAGCTCGATCGCGCCGTTGTTCAGGCCGTTCATCCGGTCGATGGTTCCGCCGGTGATGGCGAGAGTGAAGCCGCCGGCACCGCCATCGGCGTAGAGGCCGGCCGACCCCGTGTTGAAGATGGTCGTCGCGAGGCTGAGCGCGCCCGTCGCACCTTCCATCACGAAGCCATAGCCCGTGACGCGACTGGCTGCGCTGCCGATATCGACCGTGCCGGTCACCGTCTGAATCCCGGCCGTGGACAGATCGGCGTCGAAAATCACGTCCCGGCCGAATACGCCCCCGGTCAGGCTGCCGCCGGCGACTGTGATGCCGGTTAGCTGGGTGACGGTGAGCTGGCCGCCGCCATTGCCCATCAGCGACAGCGCGTGGCCGCCAACGTTGCCGCCCGACAGAGCGAGGTTGCTAAGCGCGACATTGGAAGCGACGCCATTGTCGATGATCTCGACTGCGTGGAGGTCGCCGAAGATCGTGCTGTTACGGATGGTGACACCCGTGACGCCGGCGCCGTACACGCCCCGCGCGTCGAGGTTGCCGATCTGGACGCCGTCGATCAGCGCGCCCGAGGCGAGCGTGACGGTGTTGGCGCCCGCCTGGGTGGTGGTCAGCAGTGCCGCCCCCGAGCCCGCATAGGGATTGGTCACGGTGCCGCCGGCAATCCCGAACAGCACCAGGTTCGCCGGGGCGCCGCCGCCCACATTCAGCGTGTCGCCGTTGCGGAAGGCCAGCAGGCTCTGGTTGGCGATCAGGTCGAGGCTGCCACCCGCCGATGCGGCATCGATCACGTCCTGTGCGGCACCGGCCTGCGTATCGAGCAGGATGATGACCTGCGCGCCCGACGCTTCTGCTGCCGACAAGCTGCCCGGATCGCTGCGCGTGCCCGCGCCGGTCGCGCCGGCCTGGACCCAGAACATCGTTTTGTTGCTCTGGAGCGCAGTGAGGTTTCCGGTGAGCGCGACATCGGCGAAATTATACGTGCCGACGGCGCCGTTCAGCCCGGTGATGGCGATCGGCGTGACCGCATTGATCGACGATGCTGCGCCGTCTGCATCGGTGTTCGATCCGTCGCCGTAGCGGAAGGTGCCGGTGATCGCGGCATTGGTGAGATCGACGCCGATATCGACGCCGGTGATGCTGCTGCTCTCCGTGACGATGATGTTCGCCGCGGTGGTCGATCCGGTGAGGTCGATGCCCTTGGTGCCGGTCACCGAAATGCCGGCGATGTCGAGCGTCTGGAAGGTGACGTTGCCGGTCGCGCCAGTCAGGTCGACTGCAGTGCGGTTGGCGCCGAGCCCGGTGATGTCGACATTGCCGAAGCTCAGCGTCCCGCTGGAGCCCGAGGTGATCGCGACGCCCGCGCCGCCCGAGAGCGCCACGTCGCCGAGCGTGACCGTGCCGTCGGCGTCGATGAACAGCAGTCCGCTGCCCGCACTTGCGCTGATCGTCGCCTGGCTGAAGTCGAGCATGCCGCCGGTCTGGCCGCTGACGACGAAATTGTCGGAATTCAGGCCCTGGGTGAGGCTGCCGAAATAGGCGACGCTGGCGTTCGAATTCTGCAGGACGAAATTGGCGATCGCGCCGTCGGTGACGCTGGTCCCGGTGCCGAAGATGAACGTGCCCGAGGATCCGGACGCGATGTTGATGCCGGCATTGCCGCCGTGCAGCGTGGTGGTGCCGTTGAAGGTGTAATTGCCGTCGGCATCGATGAACTGCAGGCCGTCGCCGCCCAACACGTCGATCGTGCCGTCGCGGAAGCCGGCGATTCCGCTGTGCGAGAGCGTCGCCACGGTGGCGCTGGCGCCGGCATTGCTGGTGATGTCGCCGGCATAATCGAGATTGACCGCGCCGCCGAGCAGCACTGCCGCCCCGACATTATGGGTGATCGATGCGTTGGCGAACACATAGTCGCCACTGCCATCTAGGCTAAGTCCGCCGTTGGTCAGGTCGAGCGCGCCGACATTCAGCACCGGCGCCACCGGCGCGAGGGCGGTGTTGCCGAGCATGGTGATGCCCCCGCCGGTGGCGGTTACGCTGTTGAACACAAGCGCGAGCGCCGAATTCTGGGCGACCAGCGCGTCGTCCCCCGTCGTGTCGATCGAGCCCGAGCGCACGATAGCCGAGAAGGCGCCGTTGCCGCTGAGCAGGACGCCGACGCCGGCCGTGTTCGCCACGTCGAGGCTGGTGAAATCGAGGCTGCCATTGGTCGCGTTGAGCGCCAGGCCGATGCCGTTGACGCGCGCGCCGGTCGTGCCGATCGCCAACGTTCCAGTCACTGCCTGCGCGCCTGCGGTCGCCAGGTCGGAATCGAACAGCGCGTGATCGAAATACAGCCCGCCGGTCTCGCCATTGCCGCCCTGGACCGTGATGCCGCTCAGCGCAGTAACCGTGAGCGTGCCGCCGCCGGTGCCGTCGAACGTCGCGACGGTGCCGCTGCTCGACGAGAGCACCAGATTGCTGAGCGCGACATTGGCAGTGGCGCCGCCATCGGCGAGCGTGATCGCGCCGCCCGGTCCCGAGATCGCGCTGTTGCGGATGATGATATTGGCGACACCGACGCCGCTGACGCCCGCGCCGTTGCCGCTGTTCCGGATGACCAGCCCGTCGAGAACGTTGCCGCCGCCGAGCACCAGCGTGCTCATGCCGGCGGTGGTGGTCGTCAAGACCGGCGCGCCCGATCCGGCGAACGGATTGCCGATCTGGCCCGAAGGCACGCCGAAGAGCAGCAGGTTCGCCGGCGCGCCGCCCGGCAGCATCAGCGTATCGCCGTTGAGGAAGCTGAGCAGCGTGCGCCCGGCTGCGAGGTCGAACGAGCCCCCCGCCCCCGCCGCGTCGATGACGTCTTGCCCGCCGGCGGAATCGTTGAGCAACACGATCGTGTCCGCGGACGACGCCTCGGCGCCCGCCAGGCTGCCCGGATCGGCGATCGTGCCGACCCCGGTCGCCCCGGCCTTGACGAAATAGAGCGTCGCCGAGGAAGTCAGCGAGCTGGTGTCGCCGGTGAGCGCCACGTCGAGGAAATTATAGCTGCCGGTGCCGACGTTGATCCCGGTGATGACGATCGGCGTGACGGCGTTGATCGAAGACGCCGCGCCGTCGGCATCGGTGTTCGACCCGTCACCGAAGCGGAAATTGCCGGTGATCGCGGCGTTGGTCAGATCGACGCCGACGCCGACGCCGGTGATGCTGCTGCTCTCGGTGGTGGTGAAGTCGGTCGCGAAGGTCGCGCCGGTCAGGTCGATGCCGCGCGTGCCTGTGGTCGAGCTGCCGGCGATGTCGAGCGTGTTGAAGCTGATCGTGCCCGAAGCATCGCGCGCCAGGACGCCGGTGGTGCCGGCGGCAAGGCCGGTGATGTTGACGTCGGCGAAGCTGATCGCACCGGTGCTGCCCGCGCCGAGCAGGATGCCGGAAGTGCCGACGCCCGCGATGTCGGTCGTTCCGGTGAAGGTCACGCTGCCATCGACGCGACCGAGCGAGATCCCCTCCGCCGAAACGCCGTTGATGCTCAGGTCGCCGATCGACACGCTGGTGCCCGTGCTGACGCCGTCGATGACTACGCCGATGCCGGTGCCGCTGATCGCCGCATCGCCGATCGTGACGTCGCCCAGGCTGTCTGCGATCGCCAGCCCCGCATTGGCGCCGGTAACCACCAGGCCGCCGATCGAGACCGCGCCGTTGCGGGTGAGCGCGACGCCGTCGCCGCTGGCGTTCGCACTGATCGTGCCGATGCTGATCGCACCGCTATTGTCGGTGAGTTGGACCGCGTCGCCGTTGCTGCCCGCCACGCTGATCGACTGGATCGTAATCGCGCTGCTGGTATCGCCGATCGACACGCCTTCGCCCGCCGTCGTTCCCGCGACCGCGATGCTGCCGATCGCGACGCCGGCGCCGGTGACGTTCTGGATCGAAACCGCACTGGTCGCCGACGTGCCGGCGGTTACCGTGCCGAAGCTGATCCCGGACGATGCGACATCGGTGAGCGACAGCGCCGCGCTGGCGCCGGTAGCGGCAATATCGACGTCGGCGGCCGAGACGCTCAGCGTCCCCGCTCCCGTGCCGCTCAGCGCAAGCGTCACGCCCGCGCTCGACGCCAGGTCGAGATTGGTCAGCTGAACCGAACTCGCTGCGCCGCCGTCGCTGATCGCGATCGCGCCGGTCGCCCCGGCGATGTCCGAATTGAGGATGCGGACATTGCCGACGCCACTGCCCTCGACCCCGACATCGCCCGCGGCGTTGCGGATCACCAGCCCGTCGATCGTGCTGTTGCTCGCCAGATTGACCGTCGCCGAACCCGCGAGGCTGGTGGTGAGCACTGCGCCGCCCGACCCCGCATAGGGATTGCTGATTCCGGCAGGGCCCACGCCGGTCAGGATCAGGTTGGCGGGCATGTTGCCGCCGCCGGTCGCGAAGAAGTCCTGCGCGAGGAAGCTGATCAGCGACTGGCCGGCCGCGAGATCGAACGATCCGCCCGCGCTCGCCGCGTCGAACACATCCTGCCCACCGGTGGAATCGTTGAGCAGCACGATATATTCGGCGCCCGATGCCTCGGCACCGGCAAGGCTGCCGGGATCGTCGCGCGTGCCCGTGCCGACTGCGCCGACCTGCGCATAATAGGCGCTGACGCCCGCGCCGGTGATGTTGGTGATGTCGCCCTGCAGCATCACGTCGGCGAAATTATAGCTGCCCTGGCCGGCATTCATCCCCGCGATGATGATCGGGGTATTCGCCGTGATGCGGCTGTTCATCGTGCCGCCGTCGCCGTCGCCAAAGCGGAACTGGCCGGTCATCGCGGCATCTGTGAGATCGACACCGATATCGACGTTCTGGATCACGCTGCCGGTCAGGATGATGACGTTGCCGCTATTGGTCGATCCGGTGACGTCGATGCCCGTGCCGAGGCCGGTGCCGGTGATGTCGAGCGTCGTGAACAGCACCGTGCCCTGGGTGTTGCGCACGTCGAGCCCGGTGAAGTCGCCCAGCCCGGTGATGTCGACATTGGCGAAGGTCACCCCGCCCGGCACGCTGCCGATCACGATGCCGTTGGCGCCCGGATTGGCGATCGTCAGCAGCCCGGCGAAACTGGTCGCGCCGGCAAGGTTGTTGAGCGAAATCGCATCGCCGATGGTGCCGGTGAGCGTGATCGCGCCGAAGCTGACCGTCGAGCCCGCCAGCGTATCCTGTACGACGATCCCGCCGCTGCCGCTGATCGGCCCGGTGAAGCCGATTGTCCCACCGGTGCTGAAGATCGCCACGATCGGCAAGGCGCCGGTCGGATCGGTGATCGACGCGCCGAATACCAGATTGACGCTGCCGCCGCTGCCCGCGACGCCCTGTTCGCCGATGCGTACCGAACTGCCGCCGCTGCCCGAAACCGTGCCGCCATTGACGCGGACAAGCCCGGTCGAATTGAGGATGACCAGGCCCTCGCCGCCGCTGTTCGAAACCGTCAGCGTGCCGATGGTAAGTGCGTTGCCGCCGGTCCCGCCGCCTTCGACAGTATCCAGGATCACGCCCGGCCCGGCCGCGCCAACCGAGCTGATGCCGGCGAAATTGAGGTTGATCACCAGCGGATCGAGGTCCGCCGCGGTGCCGCCGACGGTGTCGATCGTCCCGTCCAGCGTCGCCAGCGTGAAGCTGTTGACCTTCGAATTGACGACACGGAGCCCGGTGGCGCCGCTATTGGCGATGTCGAGATCGGCGAAGCTCAGGCTGCCGGTGACGTCGGTGAGGAACACGCCCTGCCCGTTCACGCGCGCGCCGCTGGTGCCGACTTCCATCCGGCCGGCGTTGACGACCTGTACGCCCGCCGTGGTGGTGTTCGCATCGAACGTCGCCGAGCGGACGCTGACGCCGCCGGTCTCGCCGGTGCCGCCGCGCACGGTGATCCCGGATAGCCCGGTGACGGTGACGGTGCCTGCGCCCGATCCGTCGATGTCGAGGACGTTGCCGCCGGTCGCCGACAGGATCAGGTTCGACAGCGAGGTGCTGAGGTTGGCGCCGCCGTCGTTGATGTCGACGGCACCCGCGCCGCCCGAGATCGTCGAATTGGCGAGCGAGACATTGCTGCCGCCGGTGACCAGAACGCCCGCGCCCGCGCCGCCGCGTACGGTGAGCCCGGTCAGCGCCACCGTGCCGAGCGTATTGGTCAGCGAGATGCCCGCGCCGCCGGTATTCTCGACGATCGTCCGCTCGATCGCGAAGCCGCCGACGCCAGTCGCGGCGATGCCGACGCCCGCGCCGCGGATCGTCACGTCGCGGACCACCGAGCCCTGGCCCAGCGCCACTGCCGCGCCCGCGGCGCTGGTGCCGACGACGATGCCGTTGGTGCCGCCCAGCCCATAGGACACGGTGTTGCCGCCGATCAGGCGCACATCGACGGTGCTAGCGCCGCCGACCAGATACTGGTTGGCAGCAAGCGTCACGCCGGCCGTGTTGATCGTCCCGGCGTTGCCGAGCGCCACGACGACGCCATTGGCGCCCGCGCGCGTCACAGCATCGGCGATCGTCGTCGGGCTCGCCAGCGTGCCCGCCGCGCCGGTGACGCCCGCACCATTGGCGTAATAGAAACCGCCGAACTGGTTGCCGGTGCGCGCATCGACGGCGAAGCGGCTGGTGGTCAGGTCGGTATAGCGGCTGCCCGAGCGCGCGACATAATCGCGGCGTACCCGGTCGCCCATCTGCCGGTCGAGCCCGGTGGGCACGGCACCGCGATCGTTCGCGCGCCCGCCGAACGGAACCGACAGCCGCACCGTCGCGCGTGCATCGGAGCCGAAGCGCTTGTCATGCTCGAACGTGCCGCCAAAGGTGAAGCGCGCGCCGCTGTTCTTGTCCTCGATGTCCATTTCGAGGCCGGCGCGAACGCCGCGATAGTTCGCGTCGGCATCCTTATCCCAATAATCGAACCCGCCGACCGAACCGCGGATGCTGGCATTGCTGCCGACCGGCAGGCGCACGCCCGCCTCGCCGTTGAAGCCCTGGAGCGGAATCGCCTCCAGCCGGAAGCCGCTATAGCGCTCGATCAGCCGGTTGTTCTCCAGCAGCAGCGCGGCCGATCCGGCGGCAGCCGGATCGATATAGCCGATCGTCTGCTTCTTGCTGAGCGGCAGGCGATAATTGACGCGCACGTCGAAGACCGAGCTGAATCCCTCGAGCCCCATCGATACCGCCGCCTGATCGCGCGATCCGATGTCCGAACGATAGAAATCGGCGCCGACATTGACGCCGATCGCCGTGTCCTCGCTGGTGCGGAAGCGCGCGCCGACCGTGGCCGAGCCGTTGCGGTCGAAGCGCTGGTCGTATCCGATGCGCCCGTCGACATAGACGAGCCCCGAATCATTCTGCGCGATCGGCGCGAACAAGGAGGTCGAGATGCCGATATCCTTGCCCGCCTGGGCATCGACTTCGGCGCGGGGCTTCCAGGTGGGGGCACCGCTGGTCTGTCCCCATGCGGGCGACGCCGCGACGAGGACGGCTCCGGTCAGGCACGTCGAAAACAGGCGTGCCTTGCTGGACTTACGCATCGAATATCCCCCGTTCGCCAGTCGCAATAGCCACCGGCGCTCCCATCATGCATGCGCGTTCGTACATCCGTCTGATGCGGATATTGTCGATCGCTCGGGCGACACCGGCGTTGACGACTAGCACAGGCTAATATCTGCAACAAGCGAGCGCTAAGTAAATTTACGGATAATTATAGATGATTACGCGGCTTTTCACAGCTTGCCGCGCGAGTAGATTACCCGTGTTCACGCCGATTATGATACGCTTGCGCAATGAACTTACCGGACCCGCGCCAGCCGGGTCAGGGAAGCAGGATCGTCGACCCGGTCGTCTTTCCGGCTTCGAGCTGGCGATGCGCTTCGGCGACGTCTTCCAGCGCATGTCGTTGCCCGATCTGCGCGGAGATTGCGCCGCTTTCGAGCATCGCGAACAGCCGTGCAGCGCCGGCCGCGCGCTCCTCGGGCGACTGGTAATAATCGAACAGCTTGGGCCGCGTGACGAACAGCGAGCCGTGATCGTTGAGCGCGCCGAGCTTGACGCCCTCCACCGGACCGCTGGCATTGCCATAGCTGACAATCAGACCGCGCCGCTTCGCCGCAGCCAGCGACGCCGCCCAGGTCGCCTTGCCGACGCCGTCGAACACTACCGGCACACCGACGCCGCCGGTGATCTCGCGCACGCCGGCGCCGATGTCCTCTGAGCGGGAAAGCAGCACGTGCGCCGCCCCTGCCGTGCGCGCCATTTCGGCCTTGGCGTCGCTGCCGACCGTGCCGATCACCTGCGCGCCGATCGCCGTCAGCCATTGAACGAGGATCTGTCCCACGCCGCCTGCCGCGGCATGGACGAGCACCGTCCAGCCCGGCTCGACCCGGGCCGCGCGCTCGACCATAAACTCCACGGTCAGCCCCTTGAGCAGGATCGCCGCGGCGGTCTCGTGATCGACGCTGTCGGGGAGCGGGAACAGGCTGGCGGCGGGCAGGTTGCGCTCGGTCGCATAGGCGCCGAGCGGCGGCCCGAAGGTTGCAACGCGGTCGCCCGGCGCGAAGCTGGTTACGCCCTCGCCCACCGCTTCGACCACGCCCGAAGCCTCGAGACCCAGCCCGCCCGGCAACGGCACGGGATAGAGGCCCGAGCGATGATAGGTATCGATGAAGTTGAGCCCGATCGCCGCATTGCGCATCCGCACGTCGCCCGGCCCCGGGGGTGGCAGTTCGACATCCGTCCAGCCGATCACCTCGGGCCCGCCCGTCCGCTCGATCCTCGCCACACGCGCCACCATCGCCTCCTTCAATGTACCGGCCAGACCCATAGGATGAGCGGCGTCCCCACCACCAGCACCAGCAGCGAGAGCGGCGCGCCCAGCCGGGCATAATCGCCGAACCTGTACCCGCCCGGCCCCATCACCAGCGTGTTGCACTGGTGGCCGATCGGCGTGAGGAAGTCGCACCCGGCGCCGACCGCCGTCGCCATCAGGAACGCTTCGGGCCGATAGCCGAGCCCGGTCGCGAACGTTGCAGCGATCGGCGCCATCACCAGCACCGTCGCGGCATTGTTGAGGAACGGGGTAACCGCCATCGCCGCGGCGAGGATCAGCGCGACGGCGCCCCAGGGCGGCAAAGTCGCCGCGAAGTGCGACAACCCTTCGCCGATCAGGTCGGTGGTGCCGGTGGTGCGCAGCGTGTCGCTCACGGGGATCAGCGCGCCGAGCATAATCAGGATCGGCCATTCGATATGGTCATAGGCCTCGCGCACCGGCAGCGCGCCGCTCAGCACGGTCAGACCCGCCGCCGCGAAGAACGCCACCGCCACCGGGACATAGCCCGTCGCGGTCGCGAGCATCGCGACGCCGAGGATCGCCAGCGGCAACAGCCCCTTGCGCGCACTGCCGAGCCGCAGCGTGCGCTCTGCGAGCGGCAGGCAGCCGAGCTCGCCCAGCCGCTCGAACAACAGGTCGAGCGGGCCCTGCAGCACGATGACGTCGCCTGCGCTCAGTTCGATCTCGCCGAGCCGGGTCGCCAGCCGCTCGCCCTGCCGCGACACTGCGATAAGGTTCACGCCAAAGCGCTCGTGCAGGCCCAGCCGTCCGGCAGTGCGCCCGATCAGCGGGCTTTCGGTGCCGACCACTGCTTCGAGCACGCCGACTTCGCGGCCCGATCCCTCGGGCTTGTCGCGATGCTGTCCCTCGAGCTCGAGCCCGTCGGCGGCGATCACGCGCTCCAGGCTGTCGGGCGCGCCGGCGAGGATCAGCAGGTCCTCGGGCTTGAGCGTGGTATCGGGAAAGGGCGTGCTGCGCATGCCGGCGCGCAGGATCGCCGTGACGCTGACTTCATTATCGTGGCGCGCGCGAAACTCGGCGACGGTCTCGTCGATCGCCGGCGAGCCCGCGGGGATCTCCGCCTCGGTCACATAGTCCTGTATGTCGAGCGCCTCGCCCAGCGTCGCCGTGGCGCGGCGGTCGCGCGGGAGCAGCCGATAGCCGAAGCGCAGGAAGATCAGCCCGACGACCGTCAGCCCGAGTCCGACCGGCGCATAGTCGAACATCCCGAACGGCTGGCCGGTCATCTCCTCGCGCACGCGGCTGACGATGATGTTGGGCGACGTGCCGATCAGCGTGATCAGTCCGCCGAGCAGCGAGGCGAACGCCATCGGCATCAGGAACACCGCCGGCGTCGCCTTGGAATGCTTCGCCATCTGAAACGCCACCGGCATCATCATCGCCAGCGCGCCGATATTCTTGACCAGCGCCGAGGCGAAGCCGACGCTGGCGCACAGCAGCAGCAATTGCGATCGGATACGCCGGACGCGACGCTGGAGCACCAGCATCGCGCTCTCGATCACCCCCGATCGCTGCACCGCGCCCGACAGTACCAGCGCCGATCCGACGATGATGACGATGTCGTCGGAAAAGCCGGCAAAGGCGTGTTTGGGATCGACGATCCCCACCGCCAGCGCCGCGAGCAGCGCCATCACCGCGACCAGATCATAGCGGAACCGCCCCCAGATGAAGAGCAGCATCATGCCGGTGAGCACCGCGACCGACAGGATTTGGGGGAGCGTCATTCGTGGGCCGGGCTCCTGGAGGGACAGCCTCAACCGACGAAGCGGCACGAGGCTCCCGGTCCCCTTGCGGCGGCATGACTATTTTGCAAGCACAAGCACATGCATGATATTTTCAAGATATCGATGGCTGCCGTCGCGCTTGCCTGCCTCGTCCCGGGAAGTGGGGTCCAAGCACAGACCAGGCCACCTATAGTCTATATTCCCTCGAACGGGCAGACGATCGTCCGCGATGGATCGATCGAAATCCGCTACCGCTTCGGGAAGGATTCCATCCAGTTTTCCAGCGAACTCCCCGCCGGCTGGTCGTTTTCGGTAGCGGTCGACGGCGATCAGAATGGCGTCTGGGGCTATGGCCCGCGGCAATCGTCCGACGAATTGCAAAGTCCCGACTTCAAGATCGGTCAGGACACGCGAGGCAGTGTGTTCTGCGGGCAATATATTTTTACCGCGATGCAGTCTGATCCGAACAAGATTTATAGCTCGTCGGATTGCGACGCGTTTGTCATGGGCGGATTCGTCAAGCTGGGCCAGCTCAAGGCCGATGGAAATGCGGAACTGACCTACGAAGTTCCGATGCAGACGATGTTCGGTCAGCGCGATTCGGCTCGATTACAAATATGCGTTTGGGACACCAAACGGGAGAATTGCTATTTCCCGATGCCCAATCTTTTTGTGATCAAACGCCCCTAGCGTCGCGGCGCGACCCGGGTTGAGGGCTCATACTCTTCCTCGTCACCCCGGCCTCTGAATTATCGATAGCCTGCTTGGGTCCTCAGCCTAGTGGACCGTTCCTACCGCGCGCGGGATCGACATCAGCACCACCAGCCGCTCGATCTGGCGCCAGCGGCAGAAATGGATGTGGTTGCCCAGATCGCGGCTGCGGTCGGCACGGGCGGCGGCTTCCGAGCCGGCTTCTTCGCCGAACGCGCGGATCAGCTCGGCGGCGTCGGCGACTTCGCGGGTGTCGGCAAGATAGGGCAGATGTTCCATGCAAACTCCGGCTACGAGCGGTCCCTGCGGACTCGCCATGCCTCCTTTGTCACAGGAATCTAAAGCTTTCGCGGCTCAGCAAGGTGAAGGCGCGCTAACCATTTGCCGCGCCGCCTGCGGCAGTGGCGCGACCGCATCGAACGGGCTAAGGCGCACGCATGGCACGTCCCCCCTCCCGCACGCCGATGGCCGGCGGCTTCCTCCTCGCCGTCAGCCTGATCGCCGGCACCGTCATCGGCGCGGGCCAGGGCCAAGCCTCGATCGGCCTGGTATCGGGCCTGGGCGTGGGGCTGGTCCTGCTGGTGATCGTGTGGCTGATCGACCGGGCCAGGATCGGCTAGCGGGGCATGCACGGCGCGGCGCTGGCGATCTGGAGCGCGATCCGGGGCCTCGTCCGCTGCATCTATGACAGTTACCGGCTCGGCGGCAGGACGCTCCGCGTCGCGCCTGCCATCGTCGCGATCGCCGTTATCCCCGAATTCGCCCAGCATGCCGCCGAGATCGGCATCGGCATGTTCGACAGCCGCGACGCCGCGCGGGCGCTGGCCGACGATCCGCTGCGCTGGGGGTTCGGCTATGTGAAGCTGACCGGCTTCGTCCTGGCGATCCTGCTCACCGCCAGGTTCTGGGCGCTCGACGGATCGCTGCGCCGCGCGTTCCTGGTCCCGCCCCGCACGCTGCTGCGCACTGCCGCCGCCATCGCGGCGACGATGCTAACCGGCGCGGCGCTCGACCACCTTGCCGGCATGCTTCCCCCGCTCCCGGGCGGTGCGCTGTCGATCGTCGCAGCGATCCTCCAGGCGGGGCTGGCGGCCTGGGCGATCGCCGAGCTGACCGAAGACCGGTCGACATCGCTTGCGCGCCTGCTCACCACGCAGCTGCCCACTGCGTTTCTGCTGCTAGTGCTGTTCGCCGCGGCGATGGCGCCCGGCCAGCTGCTGCACAAGGCCAACCACCTGCTCGCGCTCGGCCAACCGGATGTGCTGGTCTGGAGCCTGATGGCGTTCGACAGCCTGGTCGTGGGACTGATCGCGGCGATCGTCGGCGCGGCGCTCCATGTTACCTTGCGCGCTGCGCCGAGCTGGCACGGCTGGGGCCGCGCGCCCGGCCGATCACAGCAGCGCGCGTCCCAACCAGGCGACGCGGCCGATCACTTCGACATCGCGTAACGCACGGACCTTCACCGGCCAGTCCGGATTGTCGCTGACGATCTCGACGCCGCCCAGCGCCACGCGCAGCCGCTTGACCATCAGCGCGCCGTCCAGCCGGATCACATAGATCCCTCCCTTGCCGCGCACCTCGCGCCGATCGCGATCGACGAGAATCTCGTCGCCGTCGGACAGCGTCGGCTCCATCGAATCGCCCTCGACCCGGATCATCGAGGCCGCGGCCGGCCGCACGCCCAGCTCGCGAAGCAGCGCCTGCGACAGCGCGCCCGGTCGCCGCGCCGCTTCGTCGTCTGCCATCCGCCCCGGCCCGGCCGACGCACGAACATCCAGCCGGGCGATCTCGGCCAGCCCCTCGGCCTCGCGCCCGCCCAGCCGCGCCTCGGCCACGCCAAAGAACCGCGCAAGCAGCGCGCGGTCGCGCTCGGCCAGCTCGCGCGGCGATCCGCGCCGGACATATTGCTGCAGATAGGCGGCATTGCGCCCGATCACGCGCGACAGCTCGGCAAAGCTGACGCCCTGCTCGGCCATCAGCGCTTCCAGCACAGCCCGTTGCGCAGCCGGTTCCATCCTCGCCTCATACTCATAGGATTTTTCCTAGACAAGTAGGAAATGAAGAACAAAACAGGATCATAATTGAACGACTCGCGTAGGAGAAGGGCCCGATGTCGGTGCATCGCAAGATCGAGAAATTCCTGCGGCGGACGGAAATGCCCGCCACCAAATTCGGCCGACTGGCGATCGGCGATCCGCGGCTGGTGCATGATCTGCGCAACGGACGTGAGCTTCGCCCGCCCACCGCCGCGCGGCTGGAAGCCTTTCTCGCCCAACAGGAGATCACACGATGAGCCGGGGACCCGACGCCGCGACGCAGCTCGAACGCGCGCTCGTCGCCACTGCCCAGTCGGCCGGCTGTCCGATCGCGATCGCCACGTCCGACTGGACGCGCTGGGCGAGTGCCACCTTCACCGGCGCGCGTCACACGCTGACGCTCACCGCCGCGGCGGGGCCGATGCTGGACCAGTGGCTGGCGGGGCTGAGCGAAGCCGAGTTCCGGCTGCGCAATTATTTGGTGGCGGACCTCACCGTGACTCGGCTGATCCGGGACGGCGCCGTCGCGACGGTCGCACTCGAAGCGCTGACGGTCGAGGAGCGTTAGGCGCGGCGCGCCATGTTGCGCAGCGTGACGAGTGCGTCTTCGAGCCCGCGCTCCTTCGCGCGGCGCTCGACCCAGCGCGAAGGCGTCGGCGAAGTCGCGGGCGCAGCGGCGATGCCCTTGCGGACCACGCCGCGCTCGAGCCGTTCCAACAGCGCGTGGACCGAAGCCTCGGTCTCGGGACGCGTGATCGCATCTTCCCGCGACACCGGGCGCGGCGCTGGCGCAACCGCGGGGCGAACCGGCGGCCGCAGTTCGAATATTTCGAAACGCTCGCTCTCGTCGAACACCGGCGGTTTGGCGCTGCGCTGCAGCGGGGGCAGCGCCACGGGAGCCGGCATCGGCACGTCGGGCACGGCGGCCGGATCGAACGCCGAGAGCGGCTGATCCAGGTCGCGCGGAAGCGGCTGCTCGACCGGAGCGATTGGCTGCGGCGTAATTGCCGGCGGAGCGACCGGCGCTTCCGCTTCGATTTCCTCGACCAGTTCGGGTTCCACTTCAGCCTCGGCCTCGAAAGCGCCACGCGGATCGAGGAACGGCCTGCCGAGATCGCGCGTCGCCAGCAGGGGCGCGCGCGGCGGCGCATCGGGATGCGCATCGGCCCGGCGGAGTATCGGCGTGGCGATCGCGCCGAGGTCGAGCACTTGGTCCGCACCCAGGGAGATGCTTCGCGTCCCCAGCAGCAGCGACAGCGCGAACCAGCCGAACAGCGCAGTTGTGCCCCCGGCCAGGATCGCAACTGCGGCGCGCGCCGTGAATCCCAGCGGCGGCTCCGCGGCGGCGATGATCGCGGGCAAGCCGCTGTCCATCACCAGCGCTTCGAGCACCGGCATCGGAACCGCCAGCGCACACAGCGCCACGGCCCCGCCGAGCGCGCCGGCGATTGCGGGTGCGAGCGGCAGGTTCATGCGTTCACCGGAGATGCGTGCGACCGCGAGTCCTTCATGGGAAGCGACTGTGCAAGATTTTGGTAAACAGATTGATAGCGCGCGACATTGACAGCCCAATTGCGCTCTTCCTCGACGAACGCGCGCGCCCGCCCCCGTCGCGCATCCCACTGGTCGCGGTCTGCCAGCAGCCCGGCGACCGAGGCGGCGAGCGCCGCGGCGTCATCGGGCGCGAACAGCGTGCCGGTGTCGCCGTCGCGGATCAGCTCGCGATGCCCGCCGACGTCCGAGGCGGCGACCAGCCGCAGCTGCGCCATCGCCTCCAGCGGCTTGAGCGGCGTCACCAGATCGGTGAGGCGCATATGCTTGCGCGGATATACCAAGATGTCGATCACGCTATAGTAACGCTCGACCAGCTGATGCGGCACGCGCCCGACGAAGCGGATCCGCTCGGCGACCGGCGACGCCGCGGCCTGCGCGCGCAGCGCAGCTTCCATCGGCCCGCCACCGACCAGCACGAGATTCACCGACGGCCGCGCCGAGACCAGCGCGGGCATCGCATCGATCAGCACGTCGAGGCCTTCATAATCGTAGAAGCTGCCGATGAACCCGATCGTCTCGGCGCCGGCCACGCCGAGTTCGGCGGCCAGCCCCTCGTCATAAGGCAGAGGTTCGCCGAACAGCGACAGATCGACGCCGTTGGGCGATACGAAGATCTTGCCCGAGTCGATCCCGCGCGCGACGAGGTCGCTCTTCAATCCCTCGCAGATCACCGCCACGGCATCCGCCTTGCGCACCGCGCGCGTTTCAAGCGCGCGGGTGGCGCGGTATTTGAGGCTGCCTTCGCGCCCGGTGCCGTTGCCGACCGCGGCGTCTTCCCAGAAGGCGCGGATCTCATAGACCAGCGGCAGGCCGAGCTTGTCCGCCACGCGCTGCGCCGCCATCGCATCGAGCACCGGCGAATGGGCGTGCAGCACGTCGGGCCGCCATTTGCGCGCCACCGCCTCGATCCGCCGCGCAAACGCCGCTACTTCGCGCAGTTCGCCGATCACCGGCGGTCCCGAATTGACTCGCGGCGTGCGGTGGAATGGAATGCCGTCGATCGTCTCTTCATCGGCATCGAACTTGCCGTGCCGGCACCCGGTCACCGCCGCGACATCCCATCCGCGCGCGATCTGCGCCTTGAGGATCGCCCGGGTGCGAAAAGTATAGCCGCTGTGCAGCGGCAGTCCGTGATCGAGGATGTGGAGAATCCGCATTGCGCCGCTCTGCCACGCGGACACTTAACGCGGCGTCAACCGCGGTCACCCGCACGCAAGCGAGCCTTCCGAAGCAAACACGCACCTCCGCCGACCTGATAGCGGAGGCAGTTGCCACTTCGACGGATCGTCACCCCGGCACCGGGCCGGGGTGACGAAGATATGCGGGCCCGGAAGACAATGGCGGCTTACGCCCCAAAAAGTGGACTTGTGACGAGACACGCGGGCCGCCCCATACCAGACATTCGTGGTCGCGAGGTTTTGGAACACCGGGTAAGGTCGCGCATATGCCGCCGCCAAACATATCTGCTGCTCAACGCTTCGTTGATCTCGTCACGAAGGAAAAAAACCCTTCCATAGCGATGCTTGCGCGACGGCTGGACGAACTTGCCCTGAGTTACCATGACACGCCTCCCGGCGATCCCGATGAGAGCGATGAGCGTCCTACGCACGAAGATCGAGTTAAATATGCAGACATAGGCTCGCGCTTTCCCGACCTCGGTTACTATGGCTCTGCCGACCCCAAAGGGGTTCCGGGCGAAGCCATCGTAGGCGATGCCATCGACGACATCATGGACATCGCCAACGACCTCAAAGAGGTGTTGTGGCGGTTCGATAAGTTCGGGCCGAACGACGCCCACTGGTATTTCCGATTCCTGTATCAGATGCATTGGGGCGAACATCTGCGCGACCTCGCCCGCTACTTGTATTCTCGACTGCGGGTCGAGGACGAACCGTAATCCGCTATTGCGGCTATTTCAGATCAAGAAAGAAAAGCCGCCAGCTGCTTACCACCCAACGGTAGCCATGTAATCTCGCAGCCCACATCGTCCCCGGCGCTTTTAGTAAGGCCACTGGGAATGTAGGATTTCCTGTGCCATCGTCCGCGTCCTGTTCTTTGACATCGTCGAGATGGCCTCTGCTCATTGCGCAATAATGTGACGCCGAGACGCAATGAAATTGCCTGTTTGCCGTGAAAACCGTGAAATTGCGTGAGCCCAATCCTACACCGTGAGCCGCGAGCGACTTTCCTCCGTTTCATTACCCCCCGCCCTAGTTTACGCGGCGTCAACCCAACCCCGCTAGACCCGCGCCCAGAAGGAGCGCGCGGGCGGACATGATCGACAATCTATCGCTCGGGCTCTCGCATGGGCTGATGCTGCTCGCGGCGTTCCTGCTGTTGCGCCGGCCCGACCTCGATCGCGAGCCCGGACCGGGCGATCAGGAGTCAAAGGCCAAGAAGAGCCGCTGGGGAAAGCCCGGTGCGTGATCTCGCCTTTGTCGGCTTTCTCGCAGCGCTGCTGGCGTTCGGCTTTCGCCGGCCGTTCCTGTTCGTGCTCGCCTATGCCTATATCGACATCGTCTCGCCGCAGCGGCTGACCTATCTGCTGCTCAATTCGGTGCCGATCTCGATGATCGCCGTGGGCTTGGCCGTCGCGGGCTGGCTGGCAGTCGATGACAAGAAGGACGTCCGCGTCGCTCCGCGCCAGTTCCTGATCGTGCTGCTGCTCGGCTATTGCTTCTATACCACGCTCCACGCCGATTTCCCGATCGAGGCCAAGGACAAATGGGAATGGGTGTGGAAGGCGCTGGCCTTCGCCGCCTTCCTGCCGCTGACCCTGCGCACTCGGCTGCGGATCGAATCGCTGCTGCTGTTTATGGTGCTCTCAGCCGCCTCGATCATCATCGTCGGCGGGATCAAGACCGTCGGCTCGGGCGGCGGGTACGGCGAGCTCAACCTGATGGTGACCAACAATTCCGGGCTCTACGAAGGCTCGACCATCTCGACCGTGGCGATCGCCATCATCCCGCTGATCGTGTGGTTCACGCGACACGGTACGATCTTCGCGCCCGACTGGCGGGTGAAGACCTTCTGCTATGCGCTGATCTTCGCCTGCCTGCTGATCCCGGTGGGCACCTCGACCCGCACCGGGCTGCTCTGCATCGGGCTGCTCGCCTTGCTGATGATCCGCGATACCAAGCGCAAGTTCGTCTATCTGGCGGCGCTCGGCACGCTCGGGCTGGCTGCCATTCCCTTCCTCCCTTCCGCGTTCACCGAGCGGATGGAGACGATCAAGACCTATCAGGCCGACGCCTCCGCCTCGACGCGCATCGCGGTATGGAAGTGGACGATGGACTATGTGAAGACCCATCCGATGGGCGGCGGGTTCGAGGCGTATCGCCAGAACCAGATCCGCTACGAAAAGGTCGCGGTCCAGCAGGCCGACGGCAGCACCGCCAAGATCGACCGCAGCCTCGAGGTCGACAAGGCGCGCGCCTATCACAGCGCCTATTTCGAGATGCTCGGCGAACAGGGCTGGCCCGGACTGGCGATCTGGCTGGTGATCAACCTGGCCGGGCTGTTCCGCATGGAAGTGCTCCGCCGCCGTTATCGCAAGCCCGAGCCCGGCCAGGAATGGATCGCACCGCTCGCCTCGGCACTGCAGAGCGCGCACGTCATCTATCTGCTCGGCGCGGTGTTCATCGCGATCGCCTTCCAGCCCTTCGTCTATATGCTGATCGGTGCGCAGATCGGGCTCGACACCTATTGCGCGCGCAAGCGGGCCGAGAGCGCGTGGCGGCCGCTGCGCAAGGCCCGGGTCGCCACCGCATGAAGGCCGAGCTGCGGGCGCTGACGGCGGTCCGCGGCATCGCGGCGTGGCTGGTCGTGCTGTTCCATATCCGCCTGTCGCTCCCCGCCTTGCCGGCGCCGGCCGCGGCGGTGATCGACAAGGGCTATCTGGCAGTCGACTTCTTCTTCCTGCTCTCCGGTTTCGTCATCTGGCTGAGCTGGGGCGAGCGGCTTCGCATCGGTGGGTTGGGCGCGGCTCCCGAATTCCTCAAGCGCCGCATCGCCCGGATCTGGCCGCTGCACTTGGTGGTGCTCGGTTTCGGGCTGGCCCTTGCGCTCGTCCTGCTGGCGACTGGACGAGAAGCGCCCCACTTTCCGCTGGGCGAATTGCCGCTCCATGCCCTGCTGATCCAGAATTGGGGCTTCACCGGCGCGCTCGCGTGGAACGACCCGGCCTGGTCGATCTCATGCGAGCTTGCCGCCTATCTGCTCTTTCCGCTGCTCGTGCTGGCAATCGACTGGCGACGCGCGCCAACCCCCGCGATCCTGGCGGCGATCACCGCGCTGCTGACGCTGCTCCACATGATATTCACGCTGCAGGGCGTCGCGGCGCAAGGAGACCATATCCCGCGGCTGGGAATGGTCCGCTGCATCCTCGAATTCGCCAGCGGCACCGCGGTCTGCGCGCTATGGCTGCGCTGGCGCGAACGCTGGCGGGCGCCGGCGCTGTTCTCGTCCGCGGCCGGCATTGCTGCAATCGGCATCTGGATCGTGGGCCTGTTACCCGAAACGCTCACCGTCCCGGCCGCCTTCGCCGCGCTGCTCCTCGCGCTCGCGCTCACCTCTGGAAAGGCGGGCAACCCGCTCGAGGGCCGCGCACTCCATTATCTCGGCGAAGTCAGCTACGCGACCTATCTCGGCCATTTCCTGCTGTGGTTTGCCTTCAAGCTAGCCTTTGTCAGCGATGCCCGTGCGGTGGCATGGCCACTGATCGCGCTATATTGCGTGCTGGTGCTGGCAAGCTCGGTGGCGCTCTACCACGGCGTAGAGCGCCCCGCGCAGCGCTGGGTGAACGGACTGTCGCTCAGGCGTCCACGGCCATTTCGAGCTCCAGGCAGTGGATCAGCGCACGGTTGAACGCGGGGATGTCGCCGGGATTGCGGCTGGTGATCAGCTTGCCGTCGACAACCACTTCCTCGTCGAGGACGCTGGCACCTGCATTGGCCAGGTCGGTACGCAGCGAAGGCCAGCTGGTCGCGCGCTTGCCATCGACCACATCGGCTTCGATCAGCAGCCATGGCGCGTGACAGATCGCCGCGATCACCTTGTCTGCGTCGAAGAATTCGCGAACGATCTCCACCGCGCGCTTGTTCATCCGCAGCTTGTCGGGATTGCCCACGCCACCAGGCAGCACCAGCGCGTCATAGTCCGCCGTATCGACGGCATCGACCGTGAGGTCGGGCGTGATGCTCTCGCCCTTCTCGCCTCCTTTCTCGCCGGTGATCGGATCGGGCTTCAACGACGCCAGCGTGACCTGCGCGCCTGCATCGAGCAGCGCCTCTCGCGGGTCGAACAGCTCCGACTGCTCGAAGCCATCGGTGGCGAGCATCAGCACGCGCGCCTGGGACAATGCGACCATGGGGAGTACCTCTTTTTTCTGGGGAGTTACGCCGCCAAACATCTTCACCCCGTCGCAGGTTCCGGAACGAAGCGATGGGCCGCGCATTCAACGGGACAAGCGAGGAGGCCCGATGACGCTCGACGCCATCGTCTATGTCGATGATCACGAACCGGGAATAACGCGGCGCAAGGTTCGCCACGGCTGGGGCTATTGGGCCCCGGACGGCAAGCGGATCACCGATCGGGACGAGATCGACCGGCTGAACAAGATCGGCCTGCCCCCGGCCTATGTCGATGCATGGTTCTGCCCCGATCCTAATGGACACATCCAGGCGGTCGGCTGGGACGACAGGCATCGCAAGCAATATCGCTACCACACCGGCTTCCGCGACGCGCAGGAGGCGGCCAAATATGATCGCTGTGCCGGCTTCGGGCATCGCCTGCCCAAGCTGCGCGAACGCGTCGAGGCCGACCTCAAGCTGCGCGGACTGTGCAAGCAGAAGGCCGTTGCCGCGGTCGTCCGCCTGCTCGATCTCGGCACGATCCGCGTCGGCAACGAGTCCTACGCGCAGGAGAATAAGAGCTTCGGCGCCACCACGTTGCGCAAGCGCCACGTCAAGGTGAAGGGGCAGACGCTCAAGCTCCAGTTCCGCGCCAAATCGGGCAAGCTGCGCGTGATGACGATCACCGACCGGACTTTGTCGAGTTTCGTCAAGCGGTGCCAGGATTTGCCCGGGCAGAATTTGTTCCGTTGGGTCGATGACGCCGGCGATGCGCATCCGGTCACTTCGACCGACGTCAACGCCTATATCCGCGAGGCGATGGCCGACGATTTCACTGCTAAGAACTTCCGCACCTGGGGCGCCAGCGTGCTGGCGTTCGAGGCGCTGGCCAGCGCCACCACCTATCTCGGCATCAAGACGATGCTCGAACCGGTGACCGAAGCGCTGGGCAATACGCCTTCGATCGCGCGCAAATCCTATGTCCATCCGCGGCTGATCGAGCTGGCCAAAAACAAGGACGCGCAAGCCGAATTCCGTGCCGGGTTGCGCCTGCCGCGCGCCACCCGCTACCTCACGCGTTACGAGCGCGGTCTGATCTCTTTCCTCGAAGAGAGCGCCGCGCCGCAAGCCAAGGCAGCCTGACCAATCCCATGACCAACACGACTGTCGATAAACCGCTCATCCCCGCGGGCGCAGACCTGCAGGCACAGGCGAATACGCTGTTCCACGATTCGCTGATCTGGATAGAGACCCATTGGCTCAACATCGCGATCGCCGCGGGCGCCGCGGTGGCGATCATCTTGGCGCTCCACGCGGTTCGCGGCTGGGCGCTGCGGCTGTGCCAGCGCGGCGCAGGCGTCGCCAACTGGTATTCGATCATCGGCCGGGCGCTGAGCAAGACGGGCAACTTCTTCATCCTGATGGTCGCGCTGCGGCTGGTGGCGGGATATGCCAATCCACCGGTGATGGTCACCACCACGATCGGCTTCCTGTTCACGGTTTCGGCGGTATTCCAGGCGGCGATCTGGGTGCGCGAGATCATCTTCGGCGCGATCGAGCATCGCACAAGCTCGGAGGATTATCACGGCGCCGGGCTGACCAGTGCGCTGGGCATCATCCGCATGCTGGTGACCGTCGTCCTGTTTGCCATCGCGCTGGTGATGGTGCTGTCGAATGTCGGGGTGAACGTCACCGGCCTCGTCGCCGGTCTCGGCGTCGGCGGTATCGCGATCGGTCTCGCCGCGCAGGGCATCTTCGCCGATCTGCTCGCCGCGCTGGCGATCATCTTCGACAAGCCCTTCCGCATCGGCGACAACATTGCGTTCAGCGGCAGCAAGGGCCGGGTCGAACGGATCGGCCTCAAGTCCACTCGCATCCGCGGCCCCAATGGCGAAGAGCGGATCATCGCCAACAAGAAGCTGCTCGATTACGAACTGCTCAACAATTCGAACCGCCAATATCGCCGCGTGACGCTGACGATCCGCCTCGCCTACAGCACGCCCGGCGACAAGGCCGCGCTGGTCCCCGATATCGTCCGCGAAGCAGTCGAGGCGGAAGGCTGCGAATTCGGCAAGGCCTGGCTGTCCGATTTCGCCGCCCATTCGATGAACTTCGAGATCGAGTTCGACTCGCCTTCGCCGAGCGGTGACGTCGCCGACGAAAAGAAGCACCGGGTAGCGATGGAGATCCTCAAGCGTTTCGACGCGCAGGGCATCCATTTCTACGCCCCCGCCCAGGCGCAGGTGGTACGCGAGGAGGGCGACGGCGGCGGGGAAGAATAAGGAGAATAGCCGATGTTTTCCGATGTCAGTTCGTCCGCGATCGTCGCGGTGAAGGATCTCGCCCGGGCCCGGGCATTCTACGCCAACACGCTCCGCCTAGCGCTGGCGTCCGAGGACGATCAGGTCCTCACCTTCCGCACTGGCGCAACGACGCTGGCCGTCTATGTCTCGGACGCAGCCGGCACCAACAAGGCCAATGCCGCGGTCTGGAGCGCCGGTGCCGACTTCGACGCCGTGGTCGCGCAGCTCAAGATGAACGGCGTAACCTTCGAGGAATATCCCGTGCTCGGCATGCAGGTGTCCGACGGCATCCACACCGCCGGCGACTTCAAGGCGGCGTGGTTCAAGGATCCCGACGGCAATATCCTCCACATCAACAGCATGTGATCGGAGCGACGCGATGACCGATAGCCAGAGCCCCAGCGACATCTTCACCCGCTACGAAGACGCGATCGCGCGCCGCGACGCCGACGCGATTGTCGCCGACTATGCCCCCGACGCAATCGGCTACGACCTCGCCCCGCCGCTGGTCCAGCTAGGCGAGGCGCTGCACGATGCCGCCGCCGTTCGCGAATGGTTCGACACTTGGGAAGATGATCTGCGCGTCACCCACCGCGATCTCCACGTCCTGGAGGATGGCGACCTGGCAGTTGTCCACGGCCTCCAGCGCATGACCGGCACCAAGAAGGGCGAGAGTCCCTCGTCGCTGTGGTTCCGCACGACCATTGCCGCGCAACGGATCGAAGGTGCCTGGAAGATCGCCCATATCCACACCTCGGTCCCGATGGCGATGGACGGCTCCGGCAAGGCTCTGACCTACCTCGAGCCCAGCTGAGCCGCAACAGGCTATCGATCTGTTTGGCGCGTTCTTGAGCCTTGAGCGCGACTCGGCACTGAACCCGGAACACCGGCTTTAGAACATCGGGTTTGCCGAAACTGCCCAACTCCGCGTGATTGCGCCCTAGCGCGACGCTACGTCAGTCGACATTTTAAAATTCCCGGTCAGCCAAGGCTTGCGATAGCCCCACCGCCTTCCCTAGATGGGGGTGCGCCCCTATAGGAGCGGCGCGGGGAGGAAGCCTCAGTGACGACGGGATCGATCACCGTTCAGCAGATGGCCGACAGCATCGGCACCGAACGCGTGTCCGACTGGGTGGAGGTCACCCAGGCGATGATCGACCAGTTCGCCCAGGCGACCGGCGACCACCAGTTCATCCATGTGAACCCGGAAATGGCCGCGAAGACGCCGTTCGGTGGGACGATCGCGCATGGCTTCCTGTCGCTGTCGTTGATGCCGATGCTCGCCGCGAAGACCGGCGCGCCGGCGATCGAGGGCGTCAAGATGGGCGTGAACTATGGCGGCAACAAAGTCCGCTTCCTCACCCCCGTCCGCTCGGGCAAGCGCGTCCGCGGCCGTTTCGAGCTGCTCAAATTCACCGAGCGCAAGCCCGGCGTCTGGGAGCAGGTCCAGCAATATACCCTCGAGATCGAAGGCGAGGAAAAGCCCGCGCTGATCGCCGAATGGATCGCGCTGGTTTACGTTTGACGTAAAAATCTCCCCTCCCTGCAAGGGAGGGGTCGGGGGTGGGTGCGAGCCGCAGGCGAGCCTCCCTTCCGCTGAAGAAGAGGCCGACGCTGCCGTGTCGGCACCCACCCCAGCCCCTCCCTTGCAGGGAGGGGAGCAGAAGAGAGAAGAACCCATGTCTCGCTCCGCAGTCATCGTCTCTACCGCCCGCACCCCGATCGGCCGCGCCTATCGCGGCGCCTTCAATGCGCTGCCCGCACCCACGCTCGCCAGCCATTCGATTCGCGCCGCAGTCGAGCGCGCCGGGATCGATCCGGCCGAAGTGCAGGACGTGGTGTTCGGCGCCGCGCTCCAGCAGGGCAGTCAGGCCGGCAACATCGCCCGCAACGCGCTGCTCCGCGCCGGGCTGCCGATCTCGGTCGCCGGCATGTCGGTGGACCGCCAATGCGCCTCCGGCCTGATGGCGATCGCTACGGCGGCCAAGGAGATCATCACCGACAACATGGACATCGCAATCGGCGGCGGCGTCGAATCGATCAGCCTCGTCCAGACCGCGGCAATGCGCGTCGAGCCCGACCGCGAGTTGCTCGCGATCCAGAACGACATCTACATGCCGATGCTCCAGACCGCCGAAATTGTCGCGTCGCGCTACGGCATCGATCGCGATCGCTGCGACGAATATGCCCTCCAGTCGCAGCAGCGCACTGCCGCCGCACAGGCCGCCGGCAAGTTCGACGACGAGATCGTGCCCGTCACCGCGACGATGAACGTGGTCAACAAGGAGACCAAGGAAGTCTCGCAGAAGGAAGTCACGCTCACCAAGGACGAAGGCAACCGCGCGGACACCACGATCGAGGGCCTCAAGGGCCTCAATCCCGTGCTCCCCAACGGCACCGTCACCGCCGGCAACGCCAGCCAGCTTTCCGACGGCAGCTCGGCCAGCGTGCTGATGGAGGAATCGCTCGCCTCGAAGCGCGGCCTCACCCCGCTCGGCCGCTATGTCGGCATGGCCGTTGCGGGCACCAAGCCCGACGAGATGGGCATCGGCCCGATCTACGCGATCCCCAAGCTGCTCGAGCGCTTCAACCTCAAGATGGACGATATCGGCCTGTGGGAGCTCAACGAGGCATTCGCTGTCCAAGTGCTCTATTGCCAGGACAAGCTCGGCATCCCGGCCGAGCTGCTCAACGTCAACGGTGGCGCGATCTCGATCGGCCACCCCTATGGCATGAGCGGCGCGCGGATGACTGGCCACGCCCTGATCGAAGGCAAGCGCCGCGGCGCAAAGTACGTCGTCGTGACGATGTGCGTCGGCGGCGGCATGGGCGCGGCGGGGCTGTTCGAGGTCCTTTGACGCCCGCTTGATCGGAGCATCGCGGCAGTGCAGTCTGCCGCGATGCCCGAGACCCGCCAGCCAAGCCTGCTGCTCCTGGCGATCAGGCCGTTTCGCGATTGCCTGTCCTTCGCCGGCCGATCGACGCGATCGGAGCTGTTCACCTTTCTCGGCTTCGGGATGTTGGCGAACGCGGTTCGCCCAGCCTTTTTCGGTGATCCGCCAACACCGCCGTCATGGACCGAAATCGGCTGGATGGCATTCTGGACCGTTCCGCTTGCGGCCCTCACCGTCCGGCGGCTCCACGATCAGGGTCGGTCTGCATGGTGGCTGCTGGTCCAGGCAGCGGCAGTGCTGGTGTGGGCGATAGCCGCTTGGCTCCCGCAAGGGGGCGGCGGAAGGTTCACCTTGTTGCTATGGAAGGCGCACCCGGCACCGGGTCTGGCCGCGACGCTCCTGGAACTCGCCTATCTCGGACTAATCATCTGCACGATCATCCTAGATTTTCTGCCGGGCACGGCGGGCGACAATCAGTATGGCTCCGATCCGCGAAAAGGCTCCTCCGCGACCCTCGCGCCCATGTAACAAGCGATGTAACAACTTCCACTTGCCCCGGCGGCCATTCGCATAATAACCTCCTGACAACGCTGGCATCACACAACGTTGTGATTTCCGTAACGTCTGTTAGCGATACCAGCGCCAGAGCTCCCGCCAAGGGAGCCGCAATGGAGGGGCCGCAAGTGGCTGGAGACGTAGCGCTGGTGGCCGATATCGGCCGCCAATCGGTTCGATTTGGCCTGACCGGCGGCGACGCGGGCATGGTGCCGCGCGACGTGCGCAAGTTCCTCACCGTCGAGCATCCCACCTTCACCAGCGCGCTGGTCGCCTATCTCGGGGGCGTCGGCCTGCAGGAAGCGCGGCTGCCCAGCGTGCTCGCCGTGGCCGGGGCGGTGCGCGGCGACCTCATCAACCTGACAGGCAGCCGCTGGTACATCTCGCTGACGGGCGTCGAAGCGGTGCTGCGCGTCCGTCCGCAGGCGCTCAACGAATGCGCGGCCAACGCGCTCGCACTGACCATGCTGCCGGTATCCGCCTTCACGCCGCTTCAGGGGCCCGCCCCCAAGCTGGTCGAGGCCGGCGGCAATTACGTGGTGCTCGGCACCGGCACCGGCCTCGGCGTCGCCGCGCTGGTGACTGCAAGCGGCAAGCTCAGCGCGCTCCAGACCGAGGCAGGGCACATGTCGCTGGCCGCCAGCACACCCGACGAGCGCCGCTTCGCCGATTATTGCACGTCGAAGGGCCTGCAATTCGACATCGAGACCCTGCTCAGCGCCCCGGGCCTGCTGCTCGCCTATGAAGCGCTGTCGGGCGGCAAGAAGCTCGACAAGCCCGAGGAGGTGACTCGCAATGTCGGCCGCGATCCGGTGAGCACCGCGGTGGTCCGCATGTTCGTCGAGCATCTCGGCAGCTTCGCGGGCGATCTCGCGCTCGCCTATGGCGCGTGGGACGGCGTCTTCCTCACCGGGGCGATCGCCCGCGCGCTCCACCCGCAGCTTATGGACCCGGGCTTCCGCCGCCGTCTCGAAGGCAAGGCCGCGTTCCGCCGTCAGCTCACCGAGGTGCCCGTCTCGCTGGTCAACCGCAACGACCTAGAACTGCTCGGCGCCGCCGCCGCACTCGGGAACGCCTGAACGTCCGCGCCGTTACTCTTCCGAACCTTATCCGGGAGCGCATCATGGCCGACACTACCGAACTCAAGCAGGACCTCTGGAAGAAGCTAGCCGCCAGCCCCTTCGTGATGATCGGGCTGACCGACAGCCCCGAGCACCATATCCCGCTGACCGCGCAGCTCGACGAGGATCAGGTCGACACGCTGTTCTTCTTCATCGGCAAGGATAATCGCCTCGCCCCCGGCGGGCGCGCGATGGCGCATTTCGTCTCCAAGGGTCATGATTATTTCGCCTGCTTCGACGGCACTGCGAAGATCGACAACGACTTCGCCCAGATCGACAAGCTGTGGAACAGCCATGTCGAAGCCTGGTTTCCCGGCGGCAAGGACGATCCCAACTTGGCCTTGCTCCGCTTCGATATCGACAGCGCCGAACTGTGGGAGACCGACATGTCGGTGAGCGGCAAGCTCAAGATGCTGTTCGGCGGCAAGATCAAGAGCGGCGAGGAAGGCAGCCACGCGGTGGTCGATACCACTGCCGAAAGCTGATCCGCCATTGACCGCGGGGCCCGGGCGCGCGAACGGTGCGCCATGGGCCCCTCGCTCGCGCACCGCATCCGCACCGAAGCGCACGCCGTCTGGTTAGCCGCGCGCGATCCGCGGACGCCGCTCTATGCCAAGCTGTTCGGGCTGCTAATCGCAGCTTATGCGCTGTCGCCTATCGACCTGATCCCCGATTTCATCCCGGTGCTGGGCCTGCTCGACGACGCGATCCTGATTCCGATCGGCGTGTGGCTATTCGAGAAGATGATCGACTCGGCCCAATTCGCCGAACACCGCGCCAACGCCGAGATCGCCACCCGCCGCCCGGTAAGCTGGGGCGGCGTGCTGATCGTTGTTGCGATCTGGGGCGCGCTCGCGCTGCTGGCGTGGAGCGTGCTGGTTACGGCGTACGACTGACGAGCGCCACACCTCCTTACCGTCACCCCGGCCTTGCGCCGGGGTCCCACCAAGCCGCCTGCGAGAAGCAAGCGCCTCCAGCCTTTCGGCAGCGGCACCGTGCAGCCCGACACGAGGCTGGGGTGACGGAGGTCTCTACACCATGAGATTCGATCGGGTGCGGCTTGATAATGGCCATTCTCCCCATTGGCTGGGGGCGTCTGGCTGCGACTGACAAGCCGCTTGAAATGTAGGATTTCACCTGCTGAAATCGACGCTCGGGCCACTTGGCCCTCGCTCTTTGACAGCGTCGATCCCGGCCCCAACGCAAACGCCCGTTGGGCTCAACCTTTGCGATTTTCCGCATGGCTACGCCGCCGCGGGAACATGCACGACAGTGTGCCCCTGGTGTGACCTTTGGCCAGACGTCAGCCGCTGTGCGCAGCCATCCACTGCTCGAGCACCGGCGCGATCTTGGTCCGCCACTTGGATCCGTTGAAGATGCCGTAATGGCCGACTTCGGGTGCCATGTGATATTTCTTGAGCTTGGCTGGCAGCTTGGTCGCGATGGTCAGCGCCGCTTTGGTCTGGCCTAGCCCCGAAATATCGTCGCGCTCGCCTTCGATCGCCAAGATGGCAACGTCGGTGATCGCTGCCGGATCGACCTTGCGCCCGCGGTGCATCATCTCGCCCTTGGGCAGCGCGTGGCTCTGGAACACGACGTCGATCGTCTGGAGATAGAATTCGGCGGTCATGTCGCAAACCGAGCGATATTCCTCGTAGAACTTCATCGTCGAATCGGACGCTTCGCCGTCGCCCTGGACGAGATGCTTGAACATCTCCCAGTGCGAAATCATGTGGCTGCCCAGGTTCATCGTCATGAAGCCCGCAAGCTGCAGGAAGCCGGGATAGACCCGCCGCCCCGCGCCGGCGTACGTCGCCGGGATCGTCGCGATGACGTTCTGCGAGAACCAGCTGTGAGGACGCTCGGTCGCTAGCGTGTTGACCGCGGTCGGCGCCTCGCGGGTGTCGATCGGGCCGCCCATCATGGTGAGCGTTCTGGGCCGGTTGGGATGCTTGTCCGCGCTCATCAGCGCTGCGGCGGCGAACGCCGGAACCGAAGGCTGGCACACCGCCAGCATATGCGCGCGGGCGTCACCCTGCGCACCGATGTGCGCGAGAAACTCGACCAGATAATCGACATAGTCGTCGAGGTCGAACACGCCGTCGGCGAGCGGGACCAGCTTAGCGTCGCGCCAGTCGGTGATGTAGACGTCCGCCACCGGCAGCATCCGCTCGACCGTGCCGCGCAGCAGCGTGGCATAATGGCCCGACATGGGTGCGACGATCAGAAGCTTGGGACCACCCTCGACGCCCTTGCGCACGAAGCGCTTGAGCTGGCCGAACGGTTTGCGAAGCACGATTTCCTCGTGCACCTCGACCTGTTTGTCGTCGATCATCGTGAAATCAAGCCCGAAATCGGGCTTGCCACGCGGTGCCGAGGCATGCGCGAACACTTCGAGCGCCGAAGCGACCACGGGTCCGCCGCCGAAATAGGCGAAGGGGTTGGACGGATTGTTGAGCAGACCGGCGGAGAAATTGGCCCAGGCGCTGGCCCCGGCAAGGAGCGAGCGCTGAATCTCATATGCGTCGTAGAGCATGTAATTCCTTCCACCGTCACCCGTTGGAACGGCGGCGACTTATATTACTAATAGAACGCGCCGTGTTGCGGTGCAACGTTGTCATACCAAATCTTCCAAATATGAAACTGGTTCCCATTTCCCTCTCCCATCGGGAGCAAGAAGTGTTCCCCTCCCCGCGCATTCACGCTAGTTCCCCGCGCCATGGCCGAACCCGTCCCGCCTGCGCCCGCACCCCAGCCCCGGCGCAAGCTCAGCAATCTGCTCGTCGTGTGGAGCTTCACGCGCCGCTATCCGCTCCAGCTCGCCATGGCGACGCTCGCGCTGATCGGCTCGTCGGTTGCGACCCTGTGGATCCCGCGCACCTTCAAGCAGATCGTCGACAATGGTTTCGCCGCCGGCGCCGACACCAGCAAGATCGGCGTCCACTTCCAGGGCCTGCTGCTCGTCGTGCTCGTGCTCGCAGTCGCCACGGCAGTCCGCTTCTTCTTCGTTTCGTGGGTGGGCGAGCGCACCGTCGCCGACATGCGCACCGCGGTCCATCGCAACCTGCTGCGCCTGCCGCCCAAATGGTTCGAGGAAAACCGCCCGTCGGAGATCGCCTCGCGGCTCACTTCGGACACCGCGATTGTGGAAATGGTGGTCGGCAACACCGTATCGACGGCGCTGCGCAACCTGCTCACCGGCGTGGGCGGCATCATCTATCTGTTCACGCTGTCGCCCAAGATCGCGGCTTACCTGATCGTCGGCATCCCGGTGATCGTGCTGCCGATCGTCTGGCTCGGCGGCCGCGTACGCAATCTCTCGCGCTCCAGCCAGGACCGCGTCGCCGATATCGGCTCGATCGCCTCCGAGACGCTGGGCGCGATGCGCATCGTCCAGGCCTTCGGGCAGGAACGGCGTGAGGCGGAGCGTTTCGAAGACGCCGTCGCGCGCAGCTTCGCCGCCGCCAAGCGCCGCTTCGCGCTGCGTGCCGTGATGACCGCGGCGGTGATCGGCCTGCTCTTCACGGCGATCACGCTGATCATGTGGGACGCAGTGTACGGCGTCGCCGAGGGCCGCATCTCTGGCGGCTCGATCACCGCCTTCGTGATCACCGCGGGCCTCGTCACCGGCTCGTTTGGCGCGCTGACCGAAGTCTATGGCGAGCTCCTCCGCGGCTCGGGCGCCGCCAGCCGCCTTGCCGAGCTGCTGCGCGAGACCCCCGACATCGCCGCACCGGCCAATCCGATGCCGCTACCGCAGCCCCCGCAAGGCGCAGTGGCGTTTGCGGATGTCACCTTCCGCTATCCCACCCGCCCCGAAGTCGCGGCGCTCGCCGATTTCTCGCTCGACATCCGCCCGGGCGAAACCGTAGCGGTGGTCGGCCCCTCTGGTGCCGGCAAGTCGACGCTCTTCCAACTGCTCCAGCGCTTCTACGACCCCGAGACCGGCAGCGTCCGGGTCGATGGCGTCGATGTCCGCCAAGCCGATCCGGCCGATATTCGTGGCCGCATGGCGATCGTCCCGCAGGACACGGTGATCTTCGGCGCCTCGGCACGCGACAATCTCCGCTATGGTGCGTGGGACGCCGATGACGACGCCATCTGGGCCGCGGCGGAGGCCGCCAATGCCGCCGACTTCCTGCGTGAGCTGCCGCAGGGCCTCGACACCTTCCTCGGCGAAGCTGGCGCGCGCCTGTCGGGCGGCCAGCGCCAGCGCATCGCGATCGCCCGCGCACTGCTCCGCGACGCGCCGATCCTGCTGCTCGACGAAGCCACCTCCGCACTCGATGCGGAGAGCGAGCGCCTCGTCCAGGACGCGCTCGAACGACTGATGGAGCACCGCACAACGCTCGTCATCGCCCATCGCCTGGCGACGGTGCGCGCCGCCAACCGGATCATCGTGATGGACGAGGGCCGCATCGTCGAGACCGGCACCCATGCAGAACTGGTCGGCGCCGGCGGCCTCTACGCGCGGCTCGCAGCGCTGCAGTTCAACGACGCCTAGACTGTATCAGGGCCCACAGGTCCAGCTTCCACGGAACACCCGGCTGGCGCCATCCGGCCGCTGATAGGTCAGCGTCGCACTCTGAGGGGGCGACTCCCCACCGCCCCGGGGCGGACCGGCCACTGCGATTCGCAACACCACGCCCTTGCCGGCAAAGGTGCCGCCCTTCAGCATCCCGTCATAGCCGCCTGGCGCGCTGACGCGCTCGACATAGTCCCCGACCTTGATCACGCCCCAGGCGCGCTCCTTCGACGCGACGTCGCCCTTGGCGAGCAGTAACGTGGCATTGCGACCCTGCCCGAAGCTGCAGGCCAGTTCGCCCGAAAGCGCGGCATCGGTGATGTCCTTCTCGCCCAGCGGCGACAGCCGGATCTGGGACCCATCGCCACCAATGGTCTCGCCGTCCACGGCTCCCGAAGGCGACTGCGTCGGTGTCGGGCTTGGCGATGCTGGAACGGCCACCGGCGCGTGCGCGCTGGCGGCATTGTCTGTCGCCACCACGGGCTCAGGATCTGCAGCGGTGACGTTGCCGTCATCGGCCTGCGAACAGGCGGCGAGCGCGAACAGCGCCGCGACCGCCGCTCCGGGAAGCGGCATGCGCATGGATTTTGGGGGAAAGTTCATGCCCCGTCCAACGCCTGCCACCACAGGGCGAGTTCCGCCACGAGCGGCCCATCCGGGCTGTCCCGTGGCGAAATCGCGAGCGACCTCGCCGACTACGCGGCGGCGGCAGTCCAGGTCATCACGACATCGTCGCCATAGATTGCGTGGATCTCGGCGATTTCTTCCTGCGTGGGCAGCAAATGGTCGATCGCATGCGCGGGATGGGGATAGACGAAATTGTTCGCCGCCATCGGCAGCACCACGCCTTCGGCCACACCGGCCATGAAATAGTTGCCGTGATACTGATCGGGCGACGTCATCGGATCGTGCTGGCTCAGCACCTTGCCGATCGGTGCGAACTTCAGGTCCAGCCCGAACACGGCGTAGAGGGCCATGTCGACGAAGTTCAGATATTTGGCCGACCCGCGCAGATGCGTGTCCTGCGCGATCACCGCGAGCAGATTCTGCCGGGCATAATAGAGCGACCCCATGTCCTTCACGACCTGGTTGAACTCATGGCAGCCGTCATGATGGACGATCGAGCGGCGATCGCTCTCCTCGAGCATTACTTCGCGGACATAGGTCGGCAAGTCGCCGTGGAACAGGCGCATGCGCTTGGCCGCTTCGGGGTAAAGTCGCCGCGCACGCTCATAGGCGAAGCGCAGGTATGAGGCGCTGACGTCGACCAGATCGATGTCGAAGTCGAAGCTCTCGGCGCAGCCTGCAAGGTACGACGTCGAACCGCCCATGAACACGCCGACTTCGACGACGCGGTCGAACTGGCCGTTGAAGTCGCGGAGCGTGCGGACGAGGTCGAAATAATATTGGGCCGAGCACTGGTCCTCATAGTCGATATCGAGCGTGTGAATCCTCTCGACGATCCGGTCGAAGATGCGGTTCTGCCCCAGCAGCGGCCCGGCGGCCGAGACCGCACGATAGCCGCAGCCGATATGGCTCTGCAGGCGCTCGCGCAGCGCGGTGATGTCCTGCGCGCTTTCATACGGCTCGATGAAGGTTCCGAAGCTCATGTCTCTGCTGTCCCCAGCGCCGTAGTTAATCCGCGGCAGTCCGTTCTTTATAGAATGCTTTGCGCACACATGGAGCGAACGCCCGCCCGGGCTGGCGCTCCCGGAGATTTCAGAATATCGGGTATGCCAAAGCGGCGCACGCGACCGACGCGTGCCGATGGTATGGAGAGAGCAATGGCCGACCGAGAATTCGAGATCATCGTCTATGGCGCCACCGGCTTCACTGGCCGGCTGGTCGCCGAATATCTCGCGGCCAGCTACCCGCAAGTGAACTGGGCGATGGCCGGCCGCTCGCTGACCAAGCTCGAACAGGTCCGCGACGAAATCGGCGCCTCGGCGGACACGCCTTTGCTCACCGCCAACGCCGATGATCCCGCGGCGCTCAAGGCGCTGACTGCACGGGCGCAGGTAATCATCACCACCGTCGGCCCCTATCAGCTCTACGGCGAGCCTTTGCTCGCGGCGTGCGTCGAGACCGGCACCGCCTATGTCGATCTATGCGGCGAACCCAATTTCATGCATGCGATGATCGGCAAATATCACGAGGCCGCCAAGGCCAGCGGCGCGCGCATCGTCTTTTCGTGCGGCTTCGATTCCATCCCGTTCGATCTTGGGGTCTGGACGGTCGAGCAGGAAGCGATCCGCCGCTTCGGCAAGCCCGCGCCGCGCGTGAAGGGCCGTGTCCGCACGATGAAGGGCACCTTCTCGGGCGGCACCTTCGCCAGCGGCAAGGCGACCGCGATGGCGGCGGCCAAGGATCCCGCAGTGTTCAAGGCGCTGATCGATCCGTTCGCACTCACGCCCGGCTTCGAAGGGCCGAGCCAGCCCAAGGGCGTGCTCCCCGAATATGACGAAGCCGTCGGCAGCTGGGTCGCGCCGTTCATGATGGCGGTGATCAACACCAAGAACGTCCACCGTACCAACTTCCTCGCCGGCCGTCCCTATGGCGCGGACTTCCAGTATGACGAGATGATGGTCGCGCCGGGCCTGGGCGACATCGGCAAGGCCGCGGCCGAGGCGATCGCCAAGATGAATCCGATGAGTTCGGACAAGGGCCCCGCCCCCGGCGAAGGCCCGAGCAAGGAAGAGCGCGAGACCGGCCATTACGACATCGCCTTCATCGCCGAGATGCCGGGCGGCGAACGCGTCACCGCAAGCGTCAAGGGCGACCGCGATCCGGGCTATGGCTCGACCAGCAAGATGATCGCCGAAAGCGCGCTCTGCCTGCTCCGCGACGTCCAGGGCGAAGGCGGGATCTGGACCCCCGGCGCGCTGATGGCCGAGCCGCTCAAGGCCCGGCTTCAGGAGAAAGCGGGGCTGACCTTCACGATCGAATAGCGATCTGGGGAGCGGCTAGCGCTTGCGCCCCTGGTGCCGGATGTTCGCCGGGCGGCCGCGATGCTTGATCACGCGCTTCGGCCCCCGGCCGCGCTCCTCACGTCCGCCGCCGCTCGATGCCGAACCCTTGCCGTCGGGCAATTCGAAACGCAGCGCGCCCGAGACCGGGTTCGCCTCGGCCAGCCGCAGCTTCAAGCGCTGGCCCATCGCGAAGAACTCGCCGGTGTCCTCGCCGATCAGTCGCTGGCTCGCTTCATCGTAGCGGAAATATTCGGTGCCGAGATCGCGCACCGGGACCAGCCCGTCGCCGCCGATCCCGTCGATCGTCGCGAAGAAACCGAAATTCTGCACGCCGGTGATCCGCGCGTCCATCACTTCGCCGACATGCGCGGAGAGATAGGCGGCGACATAGCGGTCGATCGTCTCGCGCTCGGCCTCCATCGCGCGGCGTTCCAGCGTCGAGATGCTCTCGCCGATCCGGTCCATCGAGCCAGCCTCTTCGGCGGTCAACCCGCCCGGCCCGAGCTTGTACGCATCGACCAGCGAGCGGTGGACGATCAGGTCGGCATAGCGCCGGATCGGCGAGGTGAAGTGCCCGTAGCTGCCCAGCGACAGTCCGAAATGCCCGGCATTCTGGGGGCCGTAATAGGCCTGGGTCTGGGTACGCAGCACCTGCTGCATGACCTCGTCGCGGAAGTCCGCTTCGCCCACCAGCTCCAGGATGCGGTTGAAGGTCGCCGGCCTGATCACCTGGCCCAGCGCGAACTCCATGTCGTAGGTCTTCAGATATTCCTTGAGCGCGACGAGCTTCTCGCGTGCCGGCGGCTCGTGGACGCGGTACATCACCGGCGCCTTCTTCGCCTCGAGCGCCTTGGCCGCGGCGACGTTGGCGGCGATCATGTAGTCCTCGATCAGCTTGTGCGCGTCGAGCCGCTCGCGCGGCGCCACCGACAGGATCCGCCCCTTCTCGTCGAGCACGATCCGCCGCTCGGGCAAATCGAGGTCGAGCGGCTCGCGCTTCTCGCGCGCGCTGTTAAGCGCACGCCAGCAGTCCCAGAGATGGCGTAGCGCAGGCTCGATCGCATCGCGCATTTCCGCGCCGGGAGCGAAGCGATCGTCGAGCAAGGCGCGCGCGCTCTTCGGCCCGTCGATGATCGTCTGGGCATCGTCATAGGCGATGTTCGCGGCGATGCTCACCACCGCACGCGTGAAACGCCAGCTCTTGAGTTCGCCGTGCTTGCCGACCTGGATGTGGCAGGCCAGCGCCGCACGGTCCTCGCCTTCCTTGAGCGAGCAGATCTCTGCCGAGAGGATCTCCGGCAGCATCGGCACGACGCGATCGGGGAAATAGACCGAGTTGCCCCGCTTGCGCGCCTCGCGGTCGATCTGCGAGCCGGGCCGCACATAGAAGCTGACGTCGGCGATCGCGACCACCGCTTTCCAGCCGCCTTCGTTCTTGGGATCGTCGTCGGGCGCCGCCCACACCGCGTCGTCGTGATCGCGCGCATCGGCCGGATCGATCGCGACGATCGGCAAGTCGCGCAGGTCCTCGCGCGCACCGAGATCCTGCTTCGACACCCGCTCCGCTTCGGCAAGCAGCTCTTCCGAAAAGACGTTGGGAATGCCGTGCTTGTGGATCGCGATCAGCGAGAAGCTGCGCGGCGCGAACGGATCGCCCAGCCGCTCGACGACATGCGCGAAGATCCGCGGCGGCTTGCCTGCCTTGTTGGCGAGAACGAGGTCGCCCGGCTCGGCGCCATTGCGCTCGGAAATCGGGTAGGTGTTGCGTTCCTTCTTGTCGACGCCGTGCAGGAACAGCCGCCCGCCTTCCTCGCGAACGACGCCGAGCATCTGCTCCTCGCCGCCCGCAAGCTTCTTCATCGGGTGCGCGATCCAGCCTTTGCCGGCCTCTTCGGTGCGCGCGAGGATCCGGTCGCCGACGCCGAGCGCCGAGCGCTTGCCGCGCTGTTCGCGGACGCGCAGCCGCGGCACCGGGATACCCTCGGCCTCCCAGCGTTCGGGCACTGCCCAGACCATGTCGCCATCGGCATCGACGATCCGCAGCACGGTGACCTTGGGGACGCCCCCCATCTTGTGGAAGGCGCGGCCCGGGGCGCTGTCGATCAGCCCCTCGTCGCCCATGTCCTTGAGCAGCGCCTTGAGCGCGATCTTGTCCTGCGCATGCAGCCCGAACGCCTTGGCGATCTCGCGCTTGCCGGCGGGGGTCGGGGAGGTGGAAATGAAATCGAGGATCTGCTCCCTGCTGGGCAGTCCGGCTCTTTTGTTCTGTTTTGTCATTGACCCCGAAGATAGGGGCTCGCGGCAACTTGTCCAACTGCGTAACTGGCGGCGTGCACTATGATCTCCTCATCGTCGGCGGCGGGATCAACGGCTGCGCGATCGCCCGCGAGGCGTCGCTTGCCGGATTGAAAGTGCTGCTCGTCGAGCAGGACGATCTCGCCAGCCACACGTCCTCCGCCTCGACCAAGCTCATCCATGGCGGCCTGCGCTATCTCGAGACCTATGAGTTTCGCCTCGTCCGCGAAGCACTGCACGAGCGCGAGCGCCTGCTCGCTGCCGCGCCGCATTTGATCCGACCAATGACCTTCGTGCTGCCGCACGCGCATGCGGTCCGCCCGTGGTGGATGGTCCGCGCCGGACTGTGGCTCTACGATATGCTCGCCGGACGATCCTCGCTGCCCCGCTCGCGCAGCCTCCACGCAACCGACACCGCCTTCCTCGGCCCCTTAGCCGGCGACCATCGCGGCTTCGTCTATTCGGACGCATGGGTCGATGATGCCCGCCTGACGCTGGCCAACGCCCTCGACGCCGCCGCGCACGGTGCCGAGATCGCAACGCGGACCGAACTGACGTCCGCTGTCCGCTCCGGCAACGTCTGGTGGGCAATGCTCTCCGATGGTCGCGCCGTCGAAGCCCGGGGTCTGGTCAACGCGGCCGGCCCCTGGGTGCGAACGCTTCTCAACAAGCTATCTATTGCGACTCCTTCGCAGGTCCGGCTGGTCAAGGGCAGCCATATCGTCGTGCCGAAACTGTTCGAGGGAGACCACGCCTATATCCTCCAGCAGCCCGACCGCCGCATCGTCTTCGCCATCCCGTATGAGGACGAATTCACCGAGATCGGCACCACCGACATTGCAGTCGAGCGGCCCGAAGATGCGATCTGTTCGCAAGAGGAAACGCAGTATCTCTGCGACGCAGTGAACCGCTATTTGATTCGGAAAGTCTCGCCTGCCGATGTCGTCTGGACCTGGTCGGGCGTGCGCCCGCTCCACGACGACGGCGCGGCCAAGGCGCAGACCGTCACGCGCGATTACCTCCTCGAACTCGACGAGGATGGTTCACCGTTGCTCTCCATCTTCGGCGGCAAGATCACCACTGCACGCGCGCTCGCCGAAGAGGCCATCGAAAAGATCGGCCCGGCGCTGGGCATCGAGCCGCGTCCACGCACCCGTGCCCGTGTCTTTCCCGGCGGCGCGATCGCCGGGTTCGATCTTCACCTCGAACACGTCCTGGCGCGCTGGCCGTTCCTGGGCGAGGAACGGGCCCGCCGGATGGCACGTGCCTATGGAAATTTGCTCGGCGAGATGCTCGGCGATGTCGAAGACGAAGCCGGCATGGGCACAACGCTGGGCGCCGGCCTCACCGAGATCGAAGCGCGCTGGATGCACGACCGGGAATGGGCCCTTACCCCCGACGACGCGCTTTTCCGCCGCTCGAAGCTCGGGCTTCATCTCTCCCGCGCCGAGCGCGACGCCTTCGCGCGCTGGTGGAGCGCAACATTCGTTTAACCATTTGTCGATAGGTCCACCCCCGGGCGCGCTCTGCGGGGGCAGAAAAAATGGCAACAAGGCTTTCGCAATTCCGGACGGTTGGACCTGCGCTGGTAGAACAGCGCAGCGAGCCGCGGCATCGCATCATCGTCACCCGCGCCACCGTCCGCAAGCAAGGCAACACCTCGATCGAAGCGATCCTGCGCGACCTCTCGGTCTATGGTTGCCGCCTCGCCTGCACCAGTGAACATGGCGAAGGCGAACGCGTCTGGCTGCGCCTCCAGGAAAGCCTTCCCATCGCCGCCACGGTCATGTGGAACGACGGCGTCCATATCGGCTGCCGCTTCGATGCGCCGATCGAGCGGAGCCTGATGCGCTCGCTGACCCTCGTTATCTGCTGAACCCGTCCCAGTCGCCGAGTACGTTTGCGCGGGTGAACTTCGCGGCATCCGCAACGCTTAGCATCCGTCGCGTCGCCGAAGCCGGCCCCGCACCCGGCCCGTAGCTGGCATATTCGAACAGCCGCGCCTCCTGCGGAATCAACCTCCGCGGCTCGCCGTCGGGCCCCTTATACCCCATCCAGGTCCAGCCCTCGCGCCGGATATGCGCGTCCATCCAGCAATTGAGAAACACTGATTGGCCGGTCAGCGCCATGTTGCCGCCAGCGCGCCACGGCCGGCCGAGCCAGACCGACCGTGCCGGCACGCCACGCTCATGGCGCAGGCGGCAGCGTGAGAAGACGAGGCCATAGTCCTGCTCCAGCGGCGTGCTCGGTGCAGTGAGGAAGCCGAACTCGGTCGCGCCCGGCACAAAGCGCGTGACGATCTCGCACCCCTCGAACCACGTCGCTGCACCGCCAAAGATGAAGTCTACTCCGCCGACGATCCGGCAATCGGCGATCCGCGAGCGGCTCTGGACGTAGAGCGTGTCCTGATAGCCTTCGAGCCAGCAGCGCTCGACCAGCGTCCGGTCCGCCTCGCGACCGATCACCAGTGCCACCGCCTGCGCGCCATTGCCGGCATTGTCGCGCCTAGCGCCAATATAGTCGAAGCTGTTGCGGATGGTCAGATTGCGCAGCGTGGTGCCCGGCGCTGCGATGGTCAGCGTGCCGGTGCGCCCGGTGCCCCAATTGTTGCCGTCGGGATGCTTGAGCCCGGCATAAGTGCCGAAGTTCAGCACCGTGCCGCGCCCGCTGCCGACGATGGTCACGTTGGGAACAGCGATCGTCAGCTTCTCGACCAGCACGCCTTCGCGCACGAATATCCGGAACGGACGTCCGCCTGCCGCCGCGGCCGCTTCGAGTGCCTTGCAGAGCGTGCCGGTGCGGGGATCGACGATCGCGTCCCAGCGCTCCTCGGCCTGCGCGGCGATGGGCAGCATCAGCGCCCCGGCCAGCACCGTCCGTCGATCGACCATATTCCCTTCCCCGGTTACCAGCGATAGTTGAAGCTCACGCTGATCCTTTTGCCCTTTCCGGATCCCGCCGGCACTTCATGCCGCAGCCAGCTTTCCCACAGCAGCACGGTGCCCGGCTCGGGCACGATTTCGACGAAGTTCTGCAGGCTCTCCGGTGCATCAGGGCGCCGCGGCGGGGCGGCCATCATCATTGCGTGGCGCGGATCCTCAAGCTTGAGCCCGCGCGATCCGACCGGAAGTGCGACATAGAGGGTGCCCGAGACCACGCTGTGCGGATGGATATGCGCGCTGTGCCCGCCCTTGCCGTCGAGCACGTTGACCCACAGGCTGTCGAGCTTGAGCTTCTTGCCGCCCAGTTCGAATCCGCACGCGTCCGCGAACTTCGCGACATGCCTGTCGAGCAGCCTCTTGAGATCGGCGAACGCCGGATCGCGGATCGGCAAGTCGTTGAGCGAGGCATAGGAGGTATAGCCCCGATAGCCATGCTCCTTCGCCCAGCCGCGGCCCGCCCGGTCGTCTTCGGCAAGCTGGAGGCAGGAGGCTTCGAGCTCCTCGATCAGCGGGTCGTCGCCCAATGCCTCCTGATAGAGCAAGGAAGCGAAGAGGGAACGGACCGCCACGGGCTTAATATGCCCGGGCGACCAGGATGCGCTCGACCGCAGGCGCGCCAGTGAAGATGCACGCGCCTTCCGCCACAGCGGCATCGCCCGGCACGTTGCGGACGGTGAGCTTGAGTGCCTTTAGCCGCTCGACAACCTTGTCGAGTTCCGCACCGGTCGGCTTCGACCAGTTGACTTCGACCCAGCCCGGCTTGCTGCCCTCGAATGCCTTTTCGAGCGCGGCGAAGTCGGTCACGTCGCGGCGGATATTGGCGTCCATCCGTTCGCGCGCCTGACTGTACAGCGCCTGCTGGATGCTCTCCAGCATCTGCGTTGCCTCGTCGACCAACTGCCCGCGCGGCACCACAGAGCTGTCGAGCTTGCCGTCCTCGCGATACAGCCGGTCGCGGCGGATCACCGAGACGTTGCCGCCAGCGACGTCGCGCCCACCGACTTCGATCACGATCGGCGCGCCCTTCTTGACCCAGCCCCAGCGCTTGGTCGCGGCCTTGGCCGGGCGCTGGTCGAGCAGTGCGCGCACCGGCTCGCCGAACACGCTGAACACCGCCAGTTCCTGCTGGAGCGTCTTGCAATATGCCACGATCTCGGCGTCCTCGGGCTGATCGCGCAGCATCGGCACGATCACCACCTGCCACGGCGCGACGCGCGGCGGCACGCGGAGCCCGTCATCGTCGCCATGCACCATGATCAGTCCGCCGATCATTCGCGTCGACATGCCCCAGCTGGTCGTCTGCGCCAGCTCGAGCTCGCCCGCCGCGTTCTGAAAGCGGATATTCTGCGCCTGCGCGAAATTGGTGCCGAGGAAATGCGAGGTGCCCGCCTGCAGCGCCTTGCCGTCCTGCATCATCGCTTCGATCGAATAGGTCGCGACGGCGCCGGGAAAGCGCTCATTCTCCGGCTTCTCGCCCGCCACCACAGGCAGCGCGACGCATTCCTCGGCGAAGCTGCGATAGACTTCGAGCATCTTGAGCGTCTCTTCGCGCGCCTCTGCCTCGCTGGCATGCGCGGTATGCCCCTCCTGCCAGAGGAACTCGGAGGTCCGCAGGAACATCCGCGTGCGCATTTCCCAGCGCACCACATTGGCCCATTGGTTGATCAGCACCGGCAAATCGCGCCACGACTGCACCCAGCGCGCGAACGCCATGCCGATCACCGTTTCCGACGTCGGCCGAACGACCAGCGGCTCTTCCAGCTTCGCCGAAGGATCGGGCACCAGCCTCCCGTTGCCGTCCGAAATCAGCCGATGATGTGTGACCACCGCCATTTCCTTGGCGAAGCCCTCGACATGTTCAGCCTCTTTCTCGAAGTATGAGAGCGGGATGAACACCGGAAAATAGCAATTCTCATGGCCGGTCGCCTTGATGCGATCGTCGAGCAGGCGCTGGATACGCTCCCAAATACCATAGCCCCACGGCCGGATGACCATGCATCCGCGCACGCCGCTCTCCTCGGCCAGATCGGCCTCCGAGATGACGGCTTGATACCAGGCAGCGAAATCGGCTTCGCGGGTGACGTTGAGAGCGTGCTTGATCATGCCGTGCCTCTAAAGCCCGTGGTCGATACCCGCAATGGCGGCACGAGCTTCGTCGAGGCGGTGACAACATTCGTACGCTTAGGAAAAGAAAGCCGGACCGACTCGATGTTTGGCGCTGTATGGCAGCGCGCGAATAAGGAGAAGCGCAGGGTTGTGCGCCGCAGCACCGCCGCCTAACCGGACCGCGTGGCGCAAACGATAGCAGACAGCACGTTCAAGGGCTTGGCGTTGCGCCTTTTCGCAATCCTGTGCCTTTCGACCATGTCGGCGCTGATCAAGCTCGCCGAGACCCGCGGCGCCACCCTGGTCGAGACGATGTTCCATCGGCAGCTCTGGGCGGTGCCGATCGTCACGGCGTGGATCATGGCAGGCCCCGGCCTCGGCTCGATCCGCACTGCCCGCTTCGGCGCGCATGTCACGCGCACTGCGATTGGCCTCACCGGGATGGTCTTCACCTTCGGCGCAGTGCTGCTGCTCCCGCTGGCGGAAGCGACGACGCTGCAGTTCACCGTGCCGATCTTCGCAACCATCCTCGGCGCGCTGGTCCTCGGCGAGAAGACCGGCTGGCACCGCTGGGGCGCAGTGATCGTCGGGTTTGCGGGCGTGCTGGTCGTCGCCCAGCCGGGCAGCGGCGAGTTCCCGCTGTTCGGCGGTTTTGTCGGGCTGATGGCGGCCTTGTTCGTGGCGATCGTCGCGATCACGCTGCGCCAGATCGGCAAGACCGAGGGCGCCGGCACCACGGTGTTCTGGTTCTCTGTGCTGTCGCTGCCGCCGCTCGGCATCGCCTATGCCTTCCAGCTCCAGTCGCACGATTGGGGAACGTGGCTCAACCTGGTCGCGATTGGCCTGGTCGGGGGCGTCGCGCAGCTCGCGCTGACTGCGTCGGTGCGCTTCGCGCCGGTCTCCACCGTGATCCCGATGGACTATTCGAGCCTGATCTGGGGCACCTTCTATGGTTGGCTGATCTTCAGCGCCTGGCCGACGCCATGGACCTGGCTTGGCGCGCCAATCATCATCGCCAGCGGCCTATACATCGTCTGGCGCGAGCGCGTGCTCCATGTCCGCAACACCGAAGCGATCAGCGACGCGGCCACTTCCTAGAGTCGGGCACAACAGACTTCATCGCAGGGCCTGCGCAGGCGACGCTATTCCCGGCGGAAAACCAGGCTGAGATTGTTCGCTGGCATCGGGACGATCTGTTCGAGCACCAGCCCGCAGGCGGCGGCCGCAGCCGACACCTCCTCGACATGGCGTAGGCCCCAGCGCGAATCGCGCGCCTTGAGTGAGACATCGAAGGCCTCGTTCGATTCTGCGGTGGGCATGTCGCGCTGACGATAGGGTCCGTAGACGATCAGCGGCGCGCCCGGCGCGAGCAGCCGACCTGCTCCGTCCATCAGCCCGAGCGTCGCCTCCCATGGGCTGATATGGACCATGTTTGCGCAGAGCACCGCGTCGGCGGCGACGATTGGCCAGGCATCCGCTGTGGCGTCCAGCGCAAGCGGCGGCAAGACGTTGGGCAAGCTTGCGCACCAGTCGGCGATCGACTCGCGTGCCCCATCCTCGGGATCGCTCGGCTGCCATTGCAGGGCGGGAAAGCGTTCAGCGAAAAAGGCGCAATGCTCCCCGCTGCCGCTCGCCACTTCGAGCACCAGTCCGCGTGCTGGAAGCACGCGTTCGAGCACCGCAGCGATCGGCTCGCGATTGCGCGCGGTGGCAGGAGCGTGGCGGCGCGCGCTCATGTCGCGAGCGCCGCTACCGGATCCTACTTGCCGCCCTTGCGCGCCGGATAGCGGCTGTCGCTGCCCTTGGGCGGGAGCATGAACGATGCGGCGAGCTTCTCCTTGGCGGCCTTGGCCGCTTCAGCCTTGGCAGCGGCCTTGGCAGCAGCTGCCTCGGCGGCTTCGCGCTCGGCGGCGAGCTTTGCCGCCTCGGCATCGGACTTGGCCTTTTCGATCGCGGCCTTCTCGGCTTCAATCGCTGCCTGCTTTGCCGCACGCTCGTCGATCTCGGCCTGCTCGCGGGCAAGGCGCGCAGCCTTGCGCTCGGCCAGTTCGGCCTCGCTCAGCTTGGGAGCGGCCTTGAGCTTGTCGAGCAGCGCCTTTTTGGCGTCGGCCGAGCGTCCGGCGCGGTCACGGAAAGTGTCGTTATACGTCATTCGGTATTCAAACTCCTGCGCGGCTATTCTGCCGCCTCTGCCCTAACGGGCTCTTTCCACACCAAGACCGGCTTGCGCGCGGCAAGCGTCTCGTCGAGACGCCGACGCGGTGCGAAGTGCGGCGCCGTCTTGATTTCCGGGTCGCCATTGCGCGCCCGGGCGGCGACCGAACGGAATGCGCCGATGAACTGATCGAGCGCCGCCTTCGATTCGGTCTCGGTGGGCTCTACCAGCATTGCCCCATGTACGACGAGTGGGAAATATACCGTCATCGGATGGAAGCCCTCGTCGATCAGCCCCTTGGCGATATCGATCGTCGAAAAGCCCTCGGGCAGGCCCTTATCCGAGAAAATCGCCTCGTGCATACACGGACCCGCTTTGCCGAACGGCGCGTCGAGCACATCCTCCATCGAGCGGAGGATATAGTTTGCGTTCAGCACCGAATCCTCGGCGACCTGGCGGAGGCCGTCGGCGCCGTGGGAGAGGATGTAGGTTAGCGCCCGGGTGAACATGCCCATTTGGCCATGAAACGCGACCATCCGGCCGAAACTCGACGCATGATGTTCGCCCGCAGTTTCTTCCTCGACCAGCGCGAAGTGATCGCCCTGCATCTCGACGAAGGGCAACGGCGCATAGGGCGTGAGCGCCTCGGAGAACACCACCGGCCCCGAGCCAGGCCCGCCGCCGCCATGCGGAGTGGAGAAGGTCTTGTGCAGGTTGATATGCATTGCGTCGATGCCGAGATCGCCCGGCCGCACACGACCGACGATCGCGTTGAAATTGGCGCCGTCGCAATAGACGAAGCCGCCCGCTTCATGCACCGCGTCCGAGATCTCGCGCATGTCGGGCTCGAACAGGCCGCAGGTGTTGGGGTTGGTGATCATCACGCCCGCAACGTCGGGCCCGAGCCGTTCCTTGAGCGCGCGCAGGTTGACGCGGCCTGCTTCGGTCGCAGGAATGTCCTCGACCGAGAAGCCGGCGAAGGCTGCGGTCGCCGGATTGGTGCCGTGCGCGCTCTCCGGAACCAGCAGCACCTTGCGCGCCTGCTCGCCTTTGGCGTCGAGCGCCGCGCGGATCGCGAGCACGCCGCAAAGCTCGCCATGCGCGCCGGCCTTGGGGCTCATTGCCACCGAGTGCATGCCGGTCAGCGTCACCAGCCAATGCGCGAGCTGATGGATCACTTCGAACGCGCCCTGGCACGCATCGACCGGAGTCAGCGGGTGGAGATCGGCGAAGCCGGGAAGCCGCGCCATCCGCTCGTTCAGGCGCGGATTGTGCTTCATCGTGCAAGAACCGAGCGGGAAGAGCCCGAGGTCGATCGCGTAATTCTGGCGGCTGAGGCGGGTATAGTGGCGCACCGCCTCGGGCTCGGACAGGCCGGGAAGCCCGATCGCAGTGTCGCGGCCGAGATCGCCGAGGCGGGACTTGCCTGTCGGCGCGTCGGCGAAATCGACGCCGGTGGTGTCCGCCGAACCGATCTCGAAGATCAGCGCTTCCTCGAGCATCAACGCCCGGTTGCCGGTGAAGGTATCGCTCGAAGCCGAGCCGGCCTGCGGGGTGGTCGGGCGCCAGCCGCTCTGGTTGATGGTGCTCATGCCAGCGCCTCCTGAAGCGCGGAGGCAAGCGTCTCGACGTCCTCCTGCGTGGTGGTTTCGGTGACCGCGACGACCAGCCCGTTGGCGAGGCCGGCCGCATCCGGATAGAGCCGCCCGAGCGACACGCCGGCGAGGATGCCCTTGTCGGCCAGCGCACGAACCACCGGGCGCGCTTCCTTCGAGAGCTTGAGCGTGAACTCGTTGAAGAAGGTCGGGGTTACCAGCTCGACGCCAGACACCTGCGCCAGCCGATCGGCCGCCGCGCTGGCGCCGGCATGGTTGACCGCCGCGAGCTGCCGCAGCCCCTTCTCGCCGAGGAGAGTCATGTGGATCGACCAGGCGAGCGCACACAGCACCGAGCTGGTGCAGATATTCGACGTCGCCTTTTCGCGGCGGATATGCTGCTCGCGCGTTGAGAGCGTCAGCACGAAGCCGCGCCTGCCCTCGGCATCCACCGTCTGGCCACAGAGCCGTCCCGGCATCTGGCGGACCAGCTTCTCGGAGCAGGCGAACAAGCCGACATACGGACCGCCGAACTGGAGGCCGACGCCGATCGACTGGCCTTCGCCGACGACGATATCCGCGCCCATCTCCCCCGGCGAGCGGATCGCGCCGAGCGCAACGGGCTCGGTGACGACCGCGACCAGCAGCGCCTTTTTCGCATGCGCCGCCTCGGCGAGCTTCGACAAGTCGCCGATCCGCCCGAGGATGTCGGGATACTGGACCACGACGCATGAGGTCTCGTCATCGATCTGCGCGATCAGATCGTCGGTGTCGGGGTGCGGCGACAGCGTCGGCAGCGACGTCACCAGCAGGTCGCCGGTGAATTTCGCCATCGTGTTGGCGACCGAGACGTAATGCGGGTGCAGCCCGCCCGACAGGATCGCTTTGCCGCGCTTGGTCACGCGCCGCGCCATCGTGATCGCTTCCCAGCACGCCGTGGAGCCGTCGTACATCGACGCATTGGCCACGTCGCAGCCGAGCAGCCGCGCGACCTGCGTCTGGAATTCGAACATCACCTGGAGCGTGCCCTGCGCGATCTCGGGCTGGTACGGCGTATAGGCAGTGAGGAACTCGCCGCGCTGGATCAGGTGATCGACCGATGCCGGCACATGATGCTTGTACGCCCCGCAGCCGAGGAAGAACGGCACGTCGCCCGCAGCGAGGTTCTTCTTCGCCAGCGCCGACATGTGCCGCTCGACCGCCAGTTCGCTGGCATGGTTGGGCAGGCCATGGACCGGCCCGTCGAGCCGCGCGGCCTGGGGCACGTCGACGAACAGATCATCGACCGACTTGGCACCGATCGTGGCGAGCATCGCCGTCCGGTCAGTCGGGGTAAGGGGCAGATAGCGCATCAGGAATTTCTCACTACGAGTTTTGCGGGCGCTGCCTCAGTCATGGTCGAGGCGCGAATATCGGAAGGATGCAGACCCGGCGAGCGATCGGTCCCACCCTGGCCATCACAGCTGCGATCGTCCACACGACCGGTGACGACGACGTAACTGCGCTGCAGTGGCGCGGCCTTCTGATCGAACGCTTCATTATCGCCGCCGATGCCGATAGCCGATCGCGCCACGCCGGCGCTCTCGACAGCGACAAATCGTTCCGATCCTGGCTTACCGGTGAACAGTTGGCAGCTATATTTGGCGCAATCATCCAGATAGCCGCCCACCTGCACCGACTTACCTTTGAACGAGTCACATTGGCTCAGAAGCTGGGTGAGCGGGAGCGGCTGCTCAGCAGCGCCGCACCCACCGACCCACATCCCGGCCAAGGCGACCGCAAGCCTCAAAGCTTGCTCACAAAATCCTGGTACGCGGCTTCGTCCATCAGGCTTTCGAGCTCGCCGGCATCGGCCAGTGTCAGCTTGAAGAACCAGCCCTCGCCTTCGGGATCCTCGTTGACCAGCGCAGGATTGTCGGCGAGCTGGGCATTGCCCTCGATCACCGTGCCGGCGACCGGCGCGTAGACGTCCGACGCGGCCTTGACGCTCTCGACCACGGCGGCGTCGTCACCCTTGGCGACCGACTTGCCTTCTTCGGGGGTCTCGACGAACACGATGTCGCCGAGCTGGCTCTGCGCGTACTCGGTGATGCCGACCGTCGCGACATCGCCGTCGACGTCGATCCACTCATGATCTTCAGTGAAATAGCGCACGGGTCAGGCTCCCTTTCTGACGTAACGATGAGGCACGAAGGGCATCGCGACGACCTCCGCATGATGAACTTTGCCGCGCTGGGCGAGCGTGATCCGCGTTCCGGGCACCGCGAGCGCAGCGGGCACATAGGCCATTGCGATCGGCTTTTGCGCGGTAGGGGCGAACCCGCCGCTGGTCACCTTGCCGACTTCGGTGCCGTCGGCATCGACTACCGCCGCACCTTCACGCACGGGCTGGCGGCCCTCGACGATCAGCCCGACGCGCCTGGCGATCGGCCCGTTCTCGCGCTCGGCGATGATCCGCGCATGGCCGGGGAAGCCGCCTTCCTCGCGGCGACGCTTGGACAGCGCGAAGCCCAGATCGGCGGCAACCGGGGTGGTCTCGAGATCGAGGTCGTGGCCGTAAAGCGGCAATCCGGCTTCGAGCCGCAGCGAATCGCGCGCGCCCAGCCCGATCGGTTTGACCTCGGGCTGCGCAGTCAGCGCCTCGGCTAATGCCTCGGCGGCGTCGCCTGGAAGCGAGATTTCGAACCCGTCCTCGCCGGTATAGCCCGAGCGGCTGACCCAGAGCGGATTGCCGTTCCATTCGAACGCCGCGGCGGTCATGAATACAAGGGCGCCCACGCCCGGCACGACACGCTCCAGCGCGGTAACTGCCTCGGGACCCTGCAGCGCCAGCAGCGCCTGCTCGTCGAGATGGTTGATCATCACTTCGTCGGGCAGATGCTCGCGCAGTACGCCGAGATCGTCCCATTTGGTCGCACCGTTGACGACCATGTAGAAGGCGCCGGCTTCGATCTCGAACGCATTCTCCTGGCCGAGCCGGGTGACCATCAGATCGTCATGGATCCCGCCATTTTCGGCGAGCAGCAGCGAATAGCGCATCCGCCCCTCGCCAAGCCCCTTGATGTCGCCCGGCAGCAGCGTTTCGAGCTGTGCATCGACATCAGGCCCCGAGAACAAAAGCTGACCCATATGGCTGACGTCGAACAGCCCGGCATGCTCGCGCGTCCAGACATGCTCGGCCATGATGCCTTCATACTGGACGGGCATCTCGTATCCCGCGAACGGCACCATCCGGCCGCCGCGCGCGCGGTGCCAGGCATCGAGCGGCAGCTGCTGGATTTCCAGTGCGTCTTCTTCGGTCTCGGGAATATCCAGGCTCATCAAAGGCACTCCGCGCGAGGTTTGAACGAGAGTCCGAACGCACGGCGATGCGTCACAATCCCTCGCCCCCTCTGTCACGGAACCTGAGAGCTTTCACGCCGCTCTCTTGATGAGAGCATCCGCTTACCCCTTCGGTGGCCGCTTCTGGAGCGGCGCTTTCCAGAGTGTCACTGCACGCGCGGTCCCTGATGCCTGAGAGATTCCGGGGCGGTTGCTCCTTCGGCGGGTGGCCCTCGAAGGACCACCACTCTCCCGCGCGTGCCTATGCCGGTTGCCCGACATCGACGCGCGCAGCCTTGGCGGGGGGGGTGATTCGAGTCAATCGCGAAAGGCGCAACGATGATCGCAATCGCGCCCCTCCCGCTTGCGGGAGGGGAATAAGTCAGCGCGTGACGTTGTACTTCAGCTGGTCCTCGGTCAGCTGGAAGCCGACCAGCGCTTCGAAAGTCGAAGCGAGCACTGCCGAGCGGATCGCCGGATCGGCGAGCGGGTCCATTGCCGCGGCCTGGTCACCGGCCTTGCGCTTCTCGGTCAGGCGCTTGCGCACTTCCTCGGGCAGAGTCGCCGCGGCACGATCGATGTTCGCGCTTGCCTGACCGCTGGTCTGCGCACGGAGCTGGCCCTCGTCGAAATGGACGGTGACCCGACCGATGCGCTTGGCGGTGACCGACGTGCCGCCGCGCACGACGGTGATGAAATAGGGCAGCGAGACATCGCGGGCCGGCCCGGCCTGGTTGCGCCGCGCCAGCACGTCGAAGCGGACATTGGCCTGGATCTGCGGGCCAGTCTCGTCGCAGGTCGACTGGACGTTGGTGAGCACCGCGGTCACGTCGATCGCGCTCGCCTCACGGCTGTTCGCGGGATTGAACAGCGTGACGTCGCCGGTGCCGGCAGGGACGCCGATATGCGGGCAGGCCGAGCGCACCGCGGTGATGCCGCCCTCGGCGATCTCGCCGGTGCGGGAGCAGCCGCCGGCAGCCAGCAGGATCAGGGCGGGGACGGCGAGCTTGGCGAGCGACACGGGCGAAACACCTTTCAGACGGAACAACGGGCCACGCACGCGCGGCCCGGGAAATGCCGGGCACCATAGGAACCGGCTTTCGCGCGCGCAAGCAATCGCGTAGAGCCCGGCCCGTGATGAACGCGACCGCAAAACCGCCGCTCGAACTGCTCATCGCCGCCCCGCGCGGCTTCTGCGCCGGGGTGGATCGCGCGATCCGCATCGTCGAGCTGGCGATCGAGAAATACGGCGCGCCGGTCTATGTCCGGCACGAAATCGTCCACAACAAGTTCGTCGTCGACACGCTCAAGGCCAAGGGCGCGATCTTCGTCGAAGAGCTTGACGAAGTGCCCGACGGGGTGCCTGTGGTGTTCTCGGCGCATGGCGTGCCCAAGGCGGTGCCCGCCAAGGCGGCCGAGCGCGGACTCTCCTATCTCGACGCGACCTGCCCGCTGGTCTCCAAGGTCCATCGCCAAGCCGAGCGGCTGGTCGCCGCGGGACGCCACATCCTGTTCATCGGCCACAAGGGGCATCCCGAGGTGATCGGCACCTTCGGACAGGTTCCCGAAGGCGCGATGACGCTGATCGAGACGCCCGCCGATGCCGAGGCGGTGCAGGTCGCCGATCCCGACAACCTCGCCTTCCTCACCCAGACGACCTTGTCGGTGGACGATACCGCGGCGACGCTGGACGTGCTCAAGCGGCGCTTCCCCGCGATCCTCGCGCCCGGCCCCAACGACATCTGCTATGCCACCACCAACCGCCAGGGCGCGGTCAAGGCGATCGCCTCCTCGGTCGATCTGGTGCTGGTGATCGGCAGCAGGAACTCGTCCAATTCGCTGCGGCTGGTCGAAGTCGCCGAGCGGCAGGGCACGACAGCCTATCTGATCCCCCGCGCCGAGGATCTCGACTGGGCGTGGCTGGAGGGCGTCGGCTCGCTCGGCATCAGTGCCGGCGCCTCGGCACCCGAGCTGCTGGTGCGCGAGCTGGTCGACAAGCTCTCCGAGCGGTTCGACGTGCGCGAGCGCGATGTCGAGACGGTCGAGGAAAATGTCGTGTTCAAGCTGCCGCGCGGGCTGGAGGCGGCGTAAGCGTCGGTTGCGGGCGATAAACAATTACCCGTCCGTGCTGCGCTTGTCGAAGCACCGTTGTTTCCTTTAACCGCCGAGCAAGAACAGCCCTTCGACACGCTCGGGGCGAACGGGGGGTTGGCTTGGCGGTTTACACACAGGTTTCGGCTGAGGCGCTTGGTGCCTTCCTCGAGCGATTCGACGTCGGCGACCTGGTCTCGGCCAAGGGCATCGCCGAGGGCGTCGAGAACTCCAACTATCTCGTCGATACCAGCAAGAGCCGTTTCATCCTGACGCTCTACGAGAAGCGCGTCTCGGCGGACGACCTGCCCTTCTTCCTCGCACTGCTCGACCATCTCGCCGATCGCGGCCTGCCCGTGCCGCCGGCGGTGCCCGACCGCGACGGGCGGACGATCCACGAGATCGAGGGGCGTCCGGCCTGCCTCATCCAGTTCCTCTCGGGCGTATCGGTCTCGCACCCGAGCCCGAAACAGGCGCATGCCGCCGGCGCGGCGATGGGCAAGATGCATGAAGCATTGCGCGACTTCGGCCTCGAGCGCGCCAATTCGCTCGGCCCGGACGACTGGCGCCCGCTGTTCGAGCGCTGCGGCCGCGACATGGATGCGATCCAGCCCGGACTGTACGACCATGTGGACAAGGCTCTGGACAAGCTGTTGGCAAGCTGGCCGCGCGACTTGCCACGCGCCGCGATCCACGCCGATCTCTTCCCCGACAACGTGCTGATGCTCGGCGACCGCATCACCGGGCTGATCGACTTCTATTTCGCCTGCACCGAGGTGCGCGCCTATGACCTGGCGGTGATGCACGGCGCCTGGGCGTTCGACGCCACCGGGGCGCAGTATGACGCCGCGGTCGGCAAGGCGCTGGTCGAGGGCTTTGCGGCGAACTTCGCGCTGCTGCCCGAGGAGCGGGCGGCGCTGCCGGTGCTGGCCGAGGGCGCGGCAATTCGATTCTTCCTCACCCGCGCCTGGGACTGGCTCAACACGCCGGCCGACGCACTTGTCACCAGGAAAGATCCGCTCGCCTATCTGCGCCGGCTGGACTTCTACGCAGCGAACGGCGACGCGCTCTTCGCATGAGCGAACTGGAACATGTCGAAATCGCCACCGACGGCGCGTGCAAGGGCAATCCGGGCCGTGGCGGCTGGGGCGCAGTGCTGCGGATGGGCGGCGTCGAGAAGGATTTGTCCGGTGGCGAGCCCCACACCACCAATAACCGCATGGAGCTGATGGCGGCGATCCAGGGACTGAACGCCCTCAAGCGCCCCTGCCGCGTTACGCTGTCGACCGACAGCCGCTATGTGATGGACGGGCTGACCAAGTGGATCCATGGCTGGATGAAGAATGGCTGGCGGACCGCCGACAGGAAGCCGGTCAAGAATGCCGAGCTGTGGCAGGAACTGCTCGCCGCCGCCAAGCCGCATCGCATCGAATGGGTGTGGGTGAAGGGCCATGCCGGCCACCCCGACAACGAACGCGCCGACAAGCTCGCCAGCGACGCCGCGCTCGCCCAGCGTTAGGGAGTCGATCGACCCGGCTGGTCGAGGCGAGGGCTGCAAAGGTCACACCAGGGTCACACCGTCGCGCATGTTCCAGCAGCGGCGTAGCCATGCGGAAAATCTGAAAAGTCAGCCCCCGCGACTTTGCGTTCGGTCCGGGATCGACGCTGTCAAAGAGCTAAGGACGAAGTGCCCCGAGCGTCGATTTCAGCAGGCGAAATCCTACATTCCAAATGGCTTGCCACGCCGCCCCGGACGCCGCTCAGCCACCGGGAAAACGGCTATCATCCAGCCGGGCAAGACCCCTTAAGCTTCGTCGCCTCTGGTGAAGAAGTGGTCGATCACGCTTTGCGCCAGCCGCGCGGGGCGCAGCGTCTCGGCATCGACGCAGCACCAGCTCGACTTGACTTCGGCGAGCACGTCGGTGCCGCGCTTGATCACCGTCTCGTAAAAGGCGCGGGCGCCCTGCACCTTTTCGAGCAACACCGTCGCCACGACATCGTCTTCGAAGAATGCCGGGCGGCGATAGGTGATCTCATGCTTGAGCGCGACCCACAGGTGGCTCGCGACTGCATCGGGCGGAGCGAGCCCGCGCCAATGGCTGATGACAGCTTCCTGCACCCACTTGAGATAGCTGGCGTTATTAACATGGCCCATGAAATCGATGTCCTCGCGCGCGACATCGATCTGAAATTCATAGGGAAGCGCAGTGCCTTGCATGATGGGTGAAGCTATCATCCCAGGCGATTCGCAGCGAGCGAAATCCATGGTAAATCGCAGAAATCCCACATTCCATCCGGAGCGGCGGTTTCCGTAGCGGCAAAGGCAATCAGCGGAACCGCGCCGGCGAATATCGTGCCGGATCGATCGCCTCCACGTCGCGATCGGGCGAGCGGCCCAGCAACAGCGCTGCCGCCAGCTTTGCCGCAGCGGGGGCGGTCTGGATGCCGAAGCCGCCCTGCCCCGCGCACCAGAAAAAGCCCTCGACGCGCGGATCGAAGCCATAGACCGGCAGCCGGTCGGGCGCGAAGCTTCTTAGGCCCGCCCATTTATGTTCGAGCGCCGCAACGCGCCAATCGACGACCTGTTCGAAGCGATCGATCGCGGTGGCGATGTCGAGTTCCTCCGCCACGGCGTCGCCCGGGGGGCAGGCGGTCTCGTCATGCGGCGTCAGCCATAGCCGCCCGCCGGCCTCTGGCTTGAAGTAGAAACTACCGCCGATGTGGGTGACGTGCGGGCACGCCTGAGGGGGCGCGGGATCGGTGCGAAGCTGAAGCATCGTGCGGCGATAGGGCTGGATGCCGAGCGGCTGCGCGCCGGCCATCGCCGCGATCGGATCTGCCCAGGCGCCAGCGGCATCGATCAACAGGTCGGCTTCGAACCCGCCCGCGCGCGTTTCGAGGCGCCAGTGGCCATGTTCGCGGGTGGCAGCTTGCAGCCCGGCGGAGACGGCCAGTTCCACGCCGGCGCGGCGCGCGGTGGCTAGATAAGCCGCGTGGAGCCCGCCGACATCGATATATTCGCAGCTCGGTTCGAACACGCCGAGCGTCCATTCGGGGCGGAGGCCGGGCAATGTCTCGCGTGGATCGACGGCGCGAAGCTCGACACCGCTGCCTTCGAACGCTGCGAGAAACGCGTCGACCTGCGCCCGTTCCGTAGTGCGGCCGATGTGGAGCGATCCGAGCGGATCGAGGAACCCGCCCGCCGCAAGCAGCGGCCCCGAGGCAGTGGTGAGCGGCTGGATGCCGGGGCCGCCATAGGTCTCCGACCAGAACGCCGCCGAGCGCCCGGTGGCGTGATAGCCGGGACGGTCCTCGGCTTCGAGCAGCAGTATGCGGGCGTGCGGCGCGACTTCGGCCGCAAGGCTCGCTCCGGCAATCCCGGCGCCGACGATCGCAATATCGTATCGAGTCACTTGGCCGGCGCCCGCTCCGCCAGGAACGTATCGATTGCGCCCAGCGCACGATCGCGCACCGGATCGGCCTCGCGCAGGATCTCATGCGCGCTTTCCTTGCCGAAGCTGACGACATGGACGTCGGGCAGACTGGGCGCGAGGGCGAGCGCGGCGCGGCCGTCGATCAGCCCGTCATGCTCGGCTACCAGCATGAGCATCGGCACGCGCGTCTCGCCGAGCCGGGGATCGGCGGCGAGCTCGCGGATCGAGCGGAACCCCTCGATCACCCAGCGCCAGCTTGGCGGACCGGTGAGGATCGCCGGATCGTGGGTCTGCCACCAGATCTCGTCGGCATAACGATCGCGATCATGGGTGAGCAGCGAGGCGCGGGTTTCGGTCGTATAGGGCTTTTCATTGCCCTTCCACGCCGGGCGTGCCGGATTGCCGAGCCCGCCGAGCAGGCGCGCGGCCCGCTCGGCAAAGGGGCCGAAAATCCCCGGTCTGAACCCCAGCATCGGCGCGACGAGAACCGCAGCGGCGGGCGTTATCGCGCCCTCCACCATCCCGCGCAGCACCAGATGCCCGCCCATCGAATGGCCGATCGCGATATGCGGCCCAGGCGTAACGGCAGTCCATTCCGCCCAGAAATCGCGCAGGTCGCGGACGTAATCGGCATAATCCTCGATATCCCCGCAGTTCTTCGCAGGGGTCAGCCGACCCGAGCCGCCCTGCCCGCGCCAGTCGAACGAGGTGACGTTCCAGCCCGCATCATGCCAGTGCGCGAAGGTTTCGAGATACTTTTCGAAAATGTCGCCGCGCCCGCCCTGGAAAAGGATCGACCCGCGCGCCGAATCCCCCTCCACGCGCCAATCGAACCGACGGTGCTCCCAGCCGTCGGGAGCGGTCCAGCGGTCGATACGCGCGCCGGCGGGGATCGTGCGGCGGTCTATACGGGAAGTTGCCATGAGGCTTGGTTACGTTTTGATAAGCCATGCCGTCTAGGTGTGAGGCGGGATGGGGGATGTGTTTCTTTCTTTGCTGCTGATCGCACTCGGCTTGCTCCTGGTTTCCGCCGGGATCGAAGACGCGCGCACGCGCAACATCGCCAATTGGAAAAACGCCGTGATCGCGTTGCTCGCACCCGCCTGGTGGTGGGCCAACGGGCTCGGATTATGGCCTGACGTCGCGCTCCAGCTCGGCGTCGCAATGTTCGTTCTCGTCGTCTTCGTCGGGGCCTATGCGATCGGCCAGATGGGCGGCGGTGACGTCAAGCTCGTCGCGGCGCTGGCGCTGTGGCTTCCGGTGCAGCCGCTGGTCGGCATGCTGGTGTGGATGTCGCTGCTGGGCGGCGCGCTGACGCTGGTGATGGTGGCGGAGCGCTGGACGCAGCTGCGCGGCGGAATCGCGGCGTTGCCGTGGCGGACGATCGCGCCGATCGCGCTTGGCCTGATCGCCCTGCTGGCGCTCGGCTGGGCAGGATGGCCACATTTCCTGACGCTGGTCGCCGGCCGGCCCGTGATCGCCGCGCTGGGCGTGATGACGCTGCTCATGGCGATCGGCGGACTGCTGATCTTCGCGATGCGCGCGGCGCGCCGCGGCGGGGTCATTCCCGAGACGCCATACGGGGTCGCGATTGCGATCGCGACGCTTCTCGTTCTTCGCGAACCGATTTTTAACCAGTTTACGTGATGCTTAACGCCGGCGCCCTAGACCGGCCATGTTATTGAAAAGGCTTGAAGCGAAATGGATGCACGCAAGCTCATTCTGCTCGTAGGCGCGCTCGTCGTCGCCGCGATCACCGCGTTCATGGCGCGCAGTCTCGTGCTCGGCACGCCTGCGCCCACCGCTGGAGCGATACCGGCTGCGGCTGCCCCGCAGAACACCACCGAGGTGATGGTTGCGACCCGCAGCCTGCCGGTAGGCACGATCCTCGACGCCACGTCGGTCAAGTTCGTCGCCTGGCCCAAGGAGCTGATCGAGGGCGCCTATTACATCAAGGGCGAATCCGAACCTGCCAAGCTGCAGGGCACGGTCGTCCGCTTCGCTATTCCAGCGGGCCAGCCGATCACGCAGGGCGCGCTGGTCAAGCCCGGCGATCGCGGCTTCCTGGCCGCGGCGCTCGGCGCCGGCATGCGCGCCGTCACCGTTCCGGTTTCCACGCAGAGCGCCGTTGCAGGCTTCGTGTTCCCGGGCGACCGCGTCGACCTGGTGCTGACCCAGTCGGTTTCCGGCGGTGGCGATGGTCCGCCGCTCAAGGCTTCGGAAACGATCCTGAGCAACCTGCGCGTGCTCGCCACCGACCAGAAGACCGACAAGCAGAGCGACGACAAGGGTAACACCGTCGTCACCACCTATTCGACGGTCACCGTCGAGGCGACGCCCAAGATCGCCGAGAAGATCGCCGTCGCACAGACCGTGGGCCAGCTCTCGCTGTCGCTGCGCTCGATCGCCGACAATCAGGGCGATCTCGAGGAAGCCATTGCGAACGGGGACATCGATGTCCCGGCCGATGGCGACCCGAAGAAGGAAAAGGCCATGCTGGCGCGCGCCGCCGCACGTCCGACGGAAGGCCGCGGCGGCTTCGCCACCGGTGCCGACGTGTCGCGCTTCCAGCGCAGCACCGTACCCGGCCGGGCCGAAGATCGTGAAGCGAAAGCGGCACCGACGGCAACCACCTATCCAGGTGCCGCCGGCGTCAAAAGGGGGCCGACGGTCACTGTTGCCCGGGGCAACAGCGTGACCCAGGTCGAGCTCGGGGGTACGAACTAAGATGCGCAGCAAGACTTTCCTGAACCGGGCGCTCGGCGCCACGGTGATGGCGGCGATGGCGATGAGCCTCCCGGCCGAAGTGATGGCTCAGGCGCGTCAGAAGGCGCGCGTGGCGAACCTGCCGGTGGACGCCCAGCGCCCGACCAGCGAGGTCCTGCTGTCGATCGGCGAGGGCGAACTCGTCACACTGCCCGCCAACGTCACCAATGTGTGGACGTCCAACCCCGAAGCGGCCGACGTCTACGTCGCCAATCCGCGGCAGATCCATCTGTTCGGCAAGGCGTTCGGCGAAGCGACCGTGTTCGCCACCACTGCCGGCGGAACCGTGGTCTATTCGACCAACATCCGCGTCGCCCAGAACATCACCTCGATCGATCGCATGATCAAGGCGGCGATGCCCGATTCGGACATCCGCGTGATCACTGCCGGCCAGCTGGCCGTGATCACCGGCACCGTCGCGTCGCCGGACGACAGCGAGCAGGCCCAGCGGCTGGTGCTCGCGGCGCTCAACCCGGGCGTCAACACCGCGGATCCCTCCGCACAGCTCAAGATCCCGGTGATCAACCGGCTCAAGACCGCAACGCCGCTGCAGGTCAATCTGCAGGTGCGCTTCGCCGAAGTCAGCCGCAGCTTCGTCAAGGACGTGGGCGTCAACCTGCTCACCCGCGACCGGACCGGCGGCTTCCAGTTCGGCGTGTCTTCCGGCGCGCGCAGCAACTTCGGCACGATCGGCACGCCCAGCCTGGCGAACCTGCCGGTGCTCGACGCGTCGTCGCGCTTCGGGTTCCCCGCCGGCACGATCAGCCTTCCGTTCGATCCGGCCAAGGGCGACTTCGTGCTCCCGGGCACCGGCTCGACCTATGAATTCACCAAGGGCAACCAGTTCAGCACGCTCGGCATGGCCGGCAAGCTGCTCGGCCTCGACGTGCTCGGCGCGCTCGATCTCGGCGAGCGTATCGGCCAGGTGACGACCCTCACCAATCCGAACCTCACTGCGCTTTCGGGCGAAACCAGCACCTTCCTTGCCGGCGGCGAAATTCCGATGCTGGTGAGCCAGGGACTCGGCCAGGTGTCGGTCGAATACAAGCCCTATGGCGTCAGCCTGGCCTTCACGCCGACCGTGCTTTCGGACGGGCGCATCTCGCTGCGCGTGCGGCCCGAAGTATCGGCGATCACCACGACCGGCGCGATTTCGGTCGGCAGCACGCAGATTCCGGCACTGACCACGCGCCGCGCCGAAACCACGGTCGAGCTCGGCTCGGGCGAGAGCATGGTCATCGGCGGCCTGCTGCAGAACACCCACGACAATTCGATCGACAAGACGCCCGGCCTCGGCGACGTGCCGGTGCTCGGCGCGCTGTTCCGTTCGAACGGCTTCCGCCGCAACGAGACCGAGCTGGTGATCGTGATCACCCCGTATCTGGTCAAGCCGGTCAACGCGAACCAGATCGTCCTGCCGACCGATGGCTACAAGGCGCCGGACGATTTCGAGCGGATCATCGGCGGCGACCTGGTCGGCAACAAGTCCGGCGGCGATCGTCCCAAGCCGAGCATGGCGCCGTCCGGCAGCGCGACGCCCACCGTGGGCGCCTTCGCCCCCGGGCCCGCATCGCCGCTCGCTCCCGCTCCGCAGCCCGCCAAGGCCGCGCCCGTTTCGTCGAAGCCGAAAAAGGGTGGCAACGCCGCTCCCGGCTTCGGTTTCTGATCCTCGAGGAGATCGCAATGTTGTCGCGCTTCACTCCCCTCCTCCTGGTCCCGGCCGTGCTGCTGAGCGCGTGCGGAACCTATAATGGCGGCGTCGAATCGATCCACCAGCCGGTGGTCGAGCGGAACGACTATGTCTTCGACGTCCAGACCGCGGGCTACGCCCTCGCACCCGGCGAAAGCCAGCGGCTTGCCGGCTGGCTCGAATCGATGGGCCTGCGCTACGGCGACCGCATCGCGATCGACGATGGTGGCACTCCCAATGGCGGGCGTGACGAGATCACCGCCCTCGCCAACAACTACGGTATCCTGCTCGCCGATCAGGCACCGGTGACCGTCGGCCAGATCGCACCGGGCACCCTGCGCGTGGTCGTCACGCGGATGACCGCCAGCGTGCCGAGCTGCCCCGACTTCTCGCGCCAATACACGCCCGACTGGTCGCAGAGCACCAGCTCCAACTATGGCTGCGCGACCAACAGCAACCTGGCGGCGATGATCGCCGACCCGGCCGATCTGGTCCGCGGCGCCAGCGGCTCGTCGCTCACCGATCCGGCGACCGGCAGCAAGGCGATCAACGCACTGCGCGGCGCGAAGCCCAGCGGCAACGGCGGCACCGAAGTGAAGTCCGGAGGCATCAAGTGAACGCGCCCTTCAATCCCTCGCGCACCGGCCATCGCGAGCCGTTCATCGCATTCGTCTGCGACGAGACGACGGCCGAGGCGCTGCGCCCGATCGCCGTCGAGCTCGGCTGGTCGCCCGAGAAGGTCAACAAGGGCGGGCTGCGCAACGCGGTCCAGACCCTGTCGGTCTCGGCGAGCCCGCAGGTACTGTTCGTCGACCTCTCCGAATCGGGCGATCCGCTCAACGACATCAACGCACTCGCCGAAGTCTGCGAACCCGGCACGATCGTGATCGCGTCGGGCCAGGTCAACGATGTGCGCCTGTACCGCGACCTCGTCGCGAGCGGGATCCACGATTACCTGCTCAAGCCGCTCAACCCCGACGCGCTGCGCGACACCTTCGCCCAGGCGCAGGTCGCGCTCAATGCGCCCAAGCAGGCCGAAACGGGCAGCGACGTGCCGCATTGCGCCGTCGCAGTGATCGGCACGCGCGGCGGCTGCGGCGCTTCGACGATCGCCACTTCGCTCGCCTGGCTGCTCAGCGACAAGCATACGCGCACCACTGCGCTGCTCGACCTCGACGTCCATTTCGGCACCGGCGCGCTCGCGCTCGACCTCGAGCCTGGCCGCGGCCTGACCGACGCGATCGAGAATCCGAGCCGCATCGACGGGCTGTTCATCGAACGCGCCATGGTCAAGGCGTCCGAGCGCCTCGCGGTGCTTTCGGCCGAAGCCCCGATCAACGCACCCGTGCTGACCGACGGCGCCGCCTTCTACCAGCTGCAGGAAGAGATGCGCAGTGCGTTCGAATGCACCGTCGTCGATCTGCCGCGCAACATGCTGGTCAACCATCCGCATCTGATCACCGACGTGCAGGTCGCGGTGCTGGTGACCGAGCTCACGCTCGCCGCCGCGCGCGATGCGATCCGCATCCTCAGCTGGTTCAAGTCGAACGCGCCGCAGACTCAGGTCATCGTCGTCGCCAACAAGGTCCAGCCGCAAGCGCTGCTTGAGATCAGCCGCAAGGATTTCGAAGGCTCGATCGAGCGCAAGATCGACGTACTGATCCCGTTCGAGCCGAAGGTCGCCGCACAGGCGGCCAAGCTCGGCAAGCCGCTCGCCGAAGCCGGCAAGTCGGCCAAGTCGCTGGCGCCCCTCGGCGAACTGGCGACGCGGATCACTGCGATCACCGATTCGGGCGAGCGCGACGACAAGCTGGCCAAACCGGCCAAGGGATCGAAGGGCAGCTCGCTGCTCGACAAGATCAGGGTCAAGATGCCGTCAAAGGCAAAGAAGTAACCAATCCGTGCCTAGTCTGGGCACGGGTTAACGGGTTCGGAGGCACGTCAGCGTGGAATTGCTGCCGGTTTTGATGCTTGGTGGAGGCACCTTCCTGGTGCTCTCGCTGATGGTGCTTGCCTTTTCGGGGCCATCGGTGGCGCGCGCGAGCGCCCGCCGCCTCACCGGCGTGCGCGAGCGCCACGCCGGCGCCGGCGGTTCGGTGGCAATGGAAGCCCAGATCCGCCGCGTCACGTCCAAGGGCGCGAGCGGCATGGATCTCGCCGCCTCGCGCTTTCTGCCCAACCCCGCGCTGCTCCAGAAGCGCCTCAACATGACCGGCAAGAACTGGACGTTGAGCCAGTACGGCCTGATCACGCTCGGCCTTATCCTCGTCCCGGGCGGGCTGCTGTTGCTGCAGGGCGCGCCGATCTGGCTGGCGCTGTTCCTCGGTCTGTTCGTCGGCGTAGGCCTGCCGCACAAGGTGGTGAGCTTCTTCATCAAGTGGCGCATCAACAAGTTCACGAACAATTTCCCCGATGCGATCGACTTGCTCGTCCGCGGCCTGCGCTCGGGCCTGCCGATCACCGAGACCATGGGCGTCGTCGGCCAGGAAGTCCGCGGGCCGGTCGGCGAGGAATTCCGCGCCGTATCCGACAAGATGAAGATCGGCCGCACACTCGACGCCGCGCTGCAGGAAACTGCGGACCGGCTCGGCACGCCTGAATTCCAGTTCTTCGTGATCACCATCGCGATCCAGCGCGAGACGGGCGGCAACCTTGCCGAGACCCTCGCCAACCTGGCCGAAGTGCTACGCAAGCGCGCGCAGATGAAGCTCAAGATCAAAGCCATGTCTTCGGAGTCGAAGGCTTCCGCGCTCATCGTCGGTTCGCTGCCGTTCATCGTGTTCAGCCTCGTCTGGTTCATCAACAACAATTACATGATGAACTTCTTCAAGGACGAGCGGCTGATGGTCGCCGGCGGCGGCGGGCTTATCTGGATGGGGCTCGGTGCCTTCATCATGGCCAAGATGGTCAATTTCGAGATCTGATGATGACCGAAGGACCCACTCTCCTCGGCGTCGACGTCCTCTGGGTCGCGACGTTCCTCAGCGCCATCGCCGCCACCGCGGTCGTGTTCGCGATCTACACCGCGACCACGGTGCGCGATCCGATGGCCAAGCGCGTCAAGGCGCTCAACGATCGCCGCGAACAGCTCAAGGCGGGCATCACCGCCTCGACGTCGAAGCGCCGCGCCAAGCTTGTCCAGAAGAACGAGACCACCGATCGCATCCGCTCGCTGCTCTCTTCGATGAAGGTGCTGCAGGAGAGCCAGATCAAGGTCGCCCAGACCAAGCTGCTTCAGGCGGGCATCCGCTCGAAGGAATGGGCGGTCGCAGTGATTTTCGGCCGGCTGGTGCTCCCGATCGTGATCGGCGGGCCGATCCTGTACATGGTCTACGGCACCGACATGTTCCTCGAATGGAGCCCGATGAAGAAGTACGGCCTCGTCGCCATCAGCTTCATCCTGAGCTACAAGGCGCCGGACATCTATCTCAAGAACAAGATCACCAAGCGCAGCCATGCGATCCGCAAGGGCCTTCCCGACGCGCTCGACCTGCTGGTGATCTGCGCCGAGGCCGGCTTGACCGTCGATGCCGCCTTCGCCCGCGTCTCCAAGGAATTGGGCAAGGCCTATCCCGAGCTGGGTGAGGAATTCTCGCTGACCGGGATCGAACTGGGCTTCCTCACCGATCGCCGCCAGGCGTTCGAGAACCTTGCGCATCGCATCAATCTTGAAGCGGTCCGCGGCGTCGTCACGACGATGATCCAGACCGAGAAATACGGCACCCCGCTCGCCTCGGCGCTGCGCGTGCTGTCGGCCGAATTCCGCAACGAGCGCATGATGCGCGCCGAGGAAAAGGCCGCGCGGTTGCCCGCGATCATGACCATTCCGCTGATCTTGTTCATCTTGCCGGTGCTGTTCATCGTGATCCTCGGGCCCGCGGCCTGCTCGATCAACGACGCACTGATGACCTGATCGCGCGTTCGTTCGTTACTGTGGCTTCGGTGGTGCAGGCACGCTAGCCTGCCCGCCCGGTACAGGGAGATCGAGCGATGCCAGGATTGCCATTCGACACCGTCACGCAGCTGATTGCCCTGGGCATCACGCTCGTCGCCGGCTTCTTCTTCGGCCTCGCCGCCCGGTCGGGCCGCAGCAAGTGGCGCGAGCGCTACCAGGACGAAGAACTCCGCCATCGTACCTATCGCGACGAGACCGGCGCCGAGCTACGCGAGGCCCAGCGCCGCCTGCGGGAGCTTGAGACCGAGAATGCCCGGCTGCGCACCGCGACGCCAGGAGTGGTGGCGCCTCCGCGAGCGGTCGATCCTTACTGACCTCATCAGTGCTCCGGCCTTGTCGCCGGAGCACTGGGGATTGTCAGGCCTTTAGCGCTGCCTGTGCCGCCGCCAGCCGCGCGATCGGCACGCGGTACGGCGAGGCCGAGACGTAATCGAGCTTGGTCGCCTCGCAGAAGGCGATCGAGGCAGGGTCGCCGCCATGTTCACCGCAGATGCCCAGCTTGATCTCGGGCCGCGTCGCCCTGCCCCGCTCGGCGGCGAGGCTGATCAGCTCGCCGACGCCCTCGACATCGAGACTGACGAACGGATCGCGGGCATAGATGCCCTTCTCGACATAGGTGGTCAGGAAGCGCGCGGCGTCGTCGCGGCTGACGCCCAAAGTCGTCTGGGTGAGATCGTTGGTGCCGAAGCTGAAGAACTCGCCGACCTCGGCGATATCGCCCGCACGCAGCGCGGCGCGGGGTAGCTCGATCATGGTGCCGACAAGGTATTCGATCGTCCGGCCCTTCTCGGCGAACACCGCCTGCGCCGCCTTGTCGACGACGATCTTCATCAGCTCGAGCTCGCGGCGCGTGGCGACCAGCGGGATCATCACTTCGGGGATCGGCGCCGCGCCCGACTTCTCGGCGACTTCGATCGCCGCCTCGAAGATCGCGCGGGCCTGCATCTCGTAGATCTCGGGATAGGTCACGCCGAGGCGGCAACCGCGATGGCCGAGCATCGGATTGAATTCGTGCAGTTCCGCGGCGCGGCGGCGCAATGTCTCGACGTCGATGTTGGCGGCCTTGGCGACTTCCTCGAACTCGGCCTCTTCATGCGGCAGGAATTCGTGGAGCGGCGGATCGAGCAGGCGGATCGTGCAGGGCAGACCCGCCATCACTTCGAAGATCTCGACGAAATCGCTGCGCTGCTCGGGCAGCAGCTTGTCGAGCGCGGCGCGGCGCCCCTTCTCGTCCGAGGCGAGGATCATCTGGCGCACCGCAGTGATCCGCGACTGTTCGAAGAACATATGTTCGGTGCGGCACAGCCCGATGCCCTCGGCGCCGAACTCACGCGCAGTGCGGCAATCGAGCGGCGTCTCGGCATTGGCGCGCACCTTCAGACGGCGCTTGGCGTCGGCCCATTCCATAAGCGTGCCGAAATCGCCCGACAGCTCGGGCTGGACGGTCGGCACGGCGCCGAACATCACTTCGCCGGTGGTGCCGTCGATGGTGATCGTATCGCCTTCGCGCACCTCGCGCCCGCCGACGCGGAACAGCTTTTCCTTGGCGACGATCGCGAGCGTGCCGGCGCCCGAGACGCAGGGACGCCCCATGCCGCGCGCGACCACCGCGGCGTGGCTGGTCATGCCGCCGCGCGCGGTGAGGATGCCCCGGGCGGCATGCATGCCGTGAATGTCCTCAGGGCTGGTCTCGACGCGGACGAGGATCACCGAATCGCCCGCAGCCGCGCGCTTTTCGGCAGTGTCGCTGTCGAACACGGCAGTGCCCGAGGCCGCACCCGGCGACGCCGGCAGGCCCTTGGTCAGCACGTCGCGCGCCGCCTTGGGATCCAGCGTCGGGTGGAGAAGCTGATCGAGCGCCTGCGGATCGACGCGCAGGATCGCCTCTTCCTGAGTGATCAGCCCTTCGTTGGCCATATCGACGGCGATCTTGAGGGCGGCCTTGGCGGTTCGCTTGCCGCTGCGGGTCTGGAGCATCCAGAGCTTGCCGCGCTCAACGGTGAACTCGATGTCCTGCATGTCGCGGTAATGCGTCTCCAGCGTCTCGAAGACCTCGGCGAGCTGGGCGTACACCTCGGGCATCGCCTCTTCCATCGACGCGGGCTTGGCGCCGGCTGCCTCGCGCGCGGCCCTGGTCAGATATTGCGGGGTGCGGATGCCGGCGACGACGTCCTCGCCCTGCGCGTTGATCAGGAACTCGCCATAATAGGCGTTGTCACCCTTGGCCGGATCGCGGGTGAACGCGACGCCGGTGGCGCTCGTTTCGCCCATATTGCCGAACACCATCGCCTGGACGTTGACTGCGGTGCCCCAGTCGCCGGGGATGTCGTTGAGGCGGCGATAGACCTTGGCGCGCTCGGACTGCCACGATCCGAACACCGCCCCGATCGCGCCCCAGAGCTGGTCATGGACGTCCTGCGGGAAGGGCTTGCCGTCCCACAGCTCGACGACGATCGCCTTGTACTCGGCGACGAGCTTCTGCCAGTCGCCGGCGGTCAGCTCGGTGTCGAGGCTGAAGCCGTTATCTTCCTTGGCGATCTCCAGCGCTTCCTCGAAGCGGCCGTGATCGAGCCCGAGGACGACGTCCGAATACATCTGGATGAAGCGACGATAGCTGTCCCAGGCGAAGCGGTCGTCGCCGCTGACCTGCGCGAGCCCGACCACGGTCTGGTCGTTGAGGCCGAGGTTGAGCACGGTATCCATCATGCCGGGCATCGATACGCGCGCGCCCGAGCGGACCGAGACGAGCAGCGGGTCCGCCGGATCGCCGAACTTCTTGTCGGTGATGCCTTCGATATGCGCAACGCCGGTGGCGACTTCAGCCTTGAGGCTATCGGGGAAGGTCTCGCCTTCCTCGTAATAGAGCGCGCAGACCGGCGTGCTGATCGTGAAGCCGGGAGGTACCGGCAGGCCGATGCCCGCCATGCCATCGAGATTGGCGCCCTTGCCGCCGAGCAGATTCTTGTCGCCGTTGCCGCCGTCCGAAACCCCGCCGCCGAAGCGGTACACGTACTGCGTCATCACAACCCCTTTTCGCGCTGCGCCGCGCGTACCGCAGGTGCGAAGAGGACGAAAGATGCTGACTGCGTTGTCAGCGACAAGATTTGGTTGCGGCGCGACAAAGCGACGGACGCGGCGGGCACTTCAACTGAGCGAAGTTGACGAAGTTGACGCAAAACGCAGTTTTCGCGGCCGCGCTTGACGCCCCTCAACCCTCGATTTTCGAGAAATCCGCCACCTTGTGCACTGCGTTGCGCATGCGCGCGAGCAAGTCGAGGCGGGCCTCGCGCTTGTCTGGATCAGCATCATTGACCGTCACCTTCTCAAAGAACGCATCGATCGGCGCGCGCAGCGTTGCCAGTGCCGCCATCGCGCCTTCGAAATCCTCACGCTCGATCGCGGCGGCCGCGATGGGCTCGGCCGAATCGAGGGCCTGGATCAGCGATTGTTCCTCAGGAAGGGGTGTGTAGGAAAGTTCTTTCTTCGTTCCGGTTTCGCCGGTCCAATCTTCCTTCTTGAGGATGTTCGCAGCGCGCTTGTAGCCGGCGAGGAGGTTCTTGCCGTCCTCGGTGGTGACGAACGCCTGGAGTGCATGGACGCGGGCGAGCAGCCGGACGAGATCGTCCTCGCCGCCGAGGGCGAACACCGCGTCGATCAGGTCGTGGCGAACGCCGGCTTCCTTCTGCTGGACCTTGAGGCGGTCGGCGAAGAAGTCTCTCACGTCGCGCATATAGATACGCGCGAACTGCTGAACGAGCTCTTCCCTGAGTGTCGTCGTCCCAAGTTCGGCCCGTTCGTCGGCAATACCTTGAGCGCCGAATCCGTGCCGTGCTTCAGCGAGCCATCCTCCGACGGAACCGCGTAGCTGATTCTGGAAAATCAGCGCGAGGACCGCCAACGCTGCTCGTCGAAGGGCGAACGGGTCCTTGGAGCCCGTTGGCTTCAAGTCCTTCATGAAGAAGCCCGCGATGGTATCCAGCTTGTCCGCGAGGCTCACAGCGACCGTCACCGGCGCGGTCGGCACCTCGTCCCCCTGCCCGACCGGCTTGTAGTGATCACGGATCGCTTCGGCGACCTGGGGGTCTTCGCCTTGCGCGGCGGCGTAATAGCCGCCGATCAGGCCCTGAAGCTCGGGGAATTCGCCGACCATGCCGGTGACGAGATCGGCCTTGGCGAGACGCGCGGCGCGTTCGGCCATGTCGGCCAATTCCGTCACGCCGGCGGACGCCGGGGTCTCAGGCGACTCCTGCCCCGCGCCATCGCCTGAGGCCCCGGCCTTCGCCGGGGTGACGATTCCCTCTTCGACCAGCCAGCGCGCCAGCTTGGCGACGCGGTCGACCTTGTCGGCTACCGTGCCCAGCTTCTCGTGGAACACGATCTTCTCCAGCTTGGGCCGGAGATCGTCGAGCCGGGTCTTGAGATCGGTATCGTAGAAGAAGCGCGCATCGCTGAGGCGGGCGGCGAGAACCTTCTGGTTGCCCTCGACGATCTTCGCGCCGCCGTCGGACGCGTCGATATTGGCGGTGCAGACGAAGGCGTTGGCCAGCTTGCCGTCAGGGCCGGCGCAGACGAAGTATTTCTGGTTCACCCGCGCAGTGAGCTGGATCACTTCGGGCGGCACGCTGAGGAATTCGGAGTCGAAGCGGCCGAGCAAGGGCACCGGCCATTCGGTGAGCCCGGCATTTTCGAAAAGCAGCCCCTCGTCCTCGATCAGCGTGAGGCCCGCCTTCTTCGCCGCCATCTTGGCGCCGATGGCGATGATCGCGCGGCGCTCGGCACCGTCGACGATGACGTGGCAGGCGCGGAGCTTCTCGACATAGTCGTTGGCGCTGCCGATTGTGATAACGCCGGGATGGTGGAAGCGGTGGCCGACGGTCTGCGCGCCGCTCTGGATGCCGGCGACTTCGATCGGCACGAGCTTGTCGCCGAGCAGCGCCACGATGCCCTGCAACGGGCGGACCCAGCGCAGACTCTCGGTCGAGGACGAGGCGGCGCCCCAGCGCATCGACTTGGGCCAGGCGAAATTGTGGATTGCGTGGCTCGCCGCGCTGGCGAGCACCGAGCCGGCAACGATGCCGGGGCGCTCGATCACGGCGAACAACACTTGCCCGCCTTTGCCGTCGTCGCGCGCGACGAGCTGGTCGCGGGTGAGCCCGGTCGAGCGGAGGAAGCCCTGAATCGCGGCGTCGGGCGCGTCGGCGCGGGGGCCCTTGCGCTCCTCGGTCGCCGCGGTGGTGGTCTCGGCGACGCCGCGGACGATCAGCGCGAGGCGGCGCGGAGTGGCGAAGCTCTCGATGGACTCGAAGGCGAGGTTGAGCGCCTTGAGCCGCGCTTCGAACAGCGCGGCGAGATCGGTCCGCGCGCGCTCCTGCATGCGCGCGGGGATTTCTTCGGAGCGGAGCTCGAGGAGGAAGTCTTCGGTCATTGGAAGGTTTCACGCGAAGGCGCAAAGGCGCGAAGGAAGGAAGGATCGTTCGCGCAACGACGCGACGACGCGACGAAGACGTGCTGCCCGGCCGCGTCAGTCGCCTCTCGACGTGCAGGCTGCTTCGCGAACGGTGACTGTTGGAGGCCGCTGGCGCGGCGAAGACAGCTCGTCGCGTCGTCGCGTCGTTGCGCGAACCTCTTCCGCCTCGCCTCTTCGCGGCTTCGCGTGAACAGAGTCATACCGTCCACTCCGGATATTTGCTCACCCATTCGGGCGTCATGTGCGCGATCCATGCCTCGCAGCTGCCCTTCGCCAGATCGCGGACACGGCCGATATAGGCCTGGCGCTCGGCGACCGAGATGACGCCGCGGGCCTGGAGCAGGTTGAACAGGTGACTCGCCTCGATCGCCTGCTCATAGGCGGCGATCGGGACGTTCGCCTCCAGGCAGTTTTCGCATTCGGCGACTGCCTTGCGGAAGCCCTCGAACAGCGTCTCGGTGTCGGCGACTTCGAAATTATACTTCGACATCTGCTTCTCGTTCTCGAGAAACACGTCGCCATAGCTCACGCCGCTGTCGTTGAACGCGAGGTCGTACACGCTGTCCTTGTTCTGGATGTACATCGCCAGCCGCTCGAGCCCGTAGGTCAGCTCGCCGGCGACCGGCTTGCAGTCGAACCCGCCCATCTGCTGGAAATAGGTGAACTGGGTGACTTCCATGCCGTCGCACCAGACTTCCCAGCCCAGACCCCAGGCGCCGAGGGTCGGCGATTCCCAATCATCCTCGACGAAGCGGATGTCGTGGCGGGTGAAGTCGATGCCGATCGCGGCGAGGCTGCCGAGATAGAGTTGCTGCAGGTCGGGCGGGCTCGGCTTGAGGATTACCTGATACTGGTAATAATGCTGGAGGCGGTTGGGGTTTTCGCCATAGCGACCGTCGGTCGGGCGGCGGCACGGTTGGACGAAAGCGGCGTTCCACGGCTCGGGACCGAGCGCCCTGAGCGTCGTCGCGGGGTGGAAGGTGCCGGCGCCCATGCGCATGTCATAGGGCTGGAGGATCACGCAGCCCCGTTCGCTCCAATAGTCATGGAGCTTCAGGATCATGCGCTGGAAGCTGAGGGGCTCGGACATATCCGCGGTGCTTTGGCGCGGCGGACCCGAGTTGACAAGGCGGCAGTGACTGCGCTCCTGTCGCGCGATGCTACGCAAATTGCTGATCGGAGCGGCGCTGCTGGCGCTCGGCGGGTGCCAGGCGAAGCAGCCGGCCAATGATGCCGATCCGGCTTTGTGGGTGCTCAAGGACGACGACACCACGATCTATCTGTTCGGCACGGTGCACATGCTCAAGCCCGGGCTGACATGGTTCGACGACGGCGTGAAGTCGGCGTTCGACGCCAGTGACGAGCTGGTGCTCGAACTGGTGATGCCGCCCGATGCCGAGATGCAGGCGCTGGTCGGCGAATTGGGGATGTCGGCAAGCGGCCCGTCGCTGCCCGACCAGCTCTCGCCCGCCCAGGCCGCCAAATTCCGCGCCGCGCTCCCCGAGATGGGGCTGTCGCCCGACGCCCTCGACCGCGCCGAGCCCTGGCTGGCGGCGACGATGCTCTCCGCCGCGCCGCTGCGCCAATTGGGCTATGACGAGAAGGACGGCGCCGAGGCGGTGCTGACCGCGGCGGCGAAAAAGGCAGGCAAGAAGGTCAGCGGGCTGGAGACTGCGCGCGAGCAGCTCGGTTATTTCGACCGCCTGCCGATCGAGGCGCAGCGGGCGCTGCTGGTCGATACGCTCGACGACTTGCCCAAGGCGGGCAAGACGATCGACGCGATGGTGGCGGCGTGGCGCAAGGGTGATGCCGACGGACTGGCGAAGCTGATGAACGAGGATCTCAGCCGCGCGCCCGAGCTGGCCGACGCGCTGCTCGCCCAGCGCAACCGGAAATGGGCGGAGTGGCTCAAGCAGCGGATGGAGGCGCCGGGGGTGGTGTTCGTGGCGGTCGGCGCGGGGCATCTGGCGGGGACTGCCGGCGTTCAGGCGGAGCTGGCCAAGCGCGGGGTGAAAGTGGAGCGGATCGACTATTAGGCTTCGCCACCCGCGCCTAGTACCGGGGTGACGGATATTGCCTTTCGCCGCCATCTCCGCTAGAGGCGCGCGCTTGCTGCGGCAGGGTCATCCCTGGAGGCCTGTCCGGCAAAGGAACTGAAACACTTTAGCGCATTGGAACGACACATGAGCGAGACGCTTACGCTGTCGGCCGAGACGCGCGACCGGGCTGGCAAGGGAGCCTCCCGGGCGCTTCGTCGTGAAGGCCGCGTCCCCGCCGTTATCTACGGCAACAAGGCAGACCCCGTTGGCATCCATGTCAACGAGCGCGAGCTGATGAAGCTGCTTAACACCGGCCACTTCATGAACTCGGTAGTCATGGTCAATGGCGAGCGCACGCTGCCCAAGGACGTCGCATTCGACGTCGTGACCGATCGTCCGCTCCACGTCGACTTCCTGCGCATCTCCGAGCATGCCAGCGTGCACGTCAACGTGCCGATCGTGTTCACCGATGAGGAAGAATCGGCCGGCATCAAGCGCGGCGGCGTTCTCAACGTCGTCCGCCACGAGCTCGAGCTCGTCGTCGACGCAGCCGAGATCCCCGACCAGATCGAGATCTCGCTCAAGGGCGTCGAAGTCGGCGATTCGATCCACATCTCGGCCGTGACGCTGCCCAAGGGCGCGAAGCCGGCGATCACCGACCGCGACTTCACCATCGCGACGATCGTGGCGCCGTCGGCGCTCAAGTCGAGCGAAGGCGACACCGCAACCGAGGACGAGGCTCCGGCCGAGGGCGAGTAAGCTTTCAAACTTCGCGGTTCAAAAAATCGCCTCCGCATCCTAGGTGCGGGGGCGATTTTTCTTTTGGGGTTCTTCTGATGCAACTCTGGGTGGGCCTCGGCAATCCGGGGCCGCAATATGCGATGCACCGGCACAATGTCGGCTTCATGGCGGTGGATGCGCTCGGCGAGGTCCATGGCTTCTCGGCGCCCAAGAAGCAGTTTCAGGGCTGGACCCAGGACGGGCGGATCGGCAGCGACAAGATCGTGCTGCTCAAGCCTGGCACGTTCATGAACGAAAGCGGCCGCGCGGTGCGCGCGGCGATGGACTTCTACAAACTGACACCCGCCGACATCACGATCTTCCACGACGAGCTGGATCTCGTGCCGTTCAAGGTCAAGGTGAAGCTGGGTGGCGGCACTGCGGGGCATAACGGCCTGCGCTCGACCGACGCGCATATCGGCCCAGACTTCCGCCGCGTGCGGCTTGGCATCGGCCATCCCGGGCACAAGGACCGGGTGACCGGCTATGTGCTCGGCAACTATGCCAAGGCCGAGATCGAGCCGCTGACCGATATGCTCGGCGCGATCGCTGCCGAGGCGCCGTGGCTGGCCGAAGGCAATGACGCGCGGTTCATGAGTGACGTGGCATCGCGGCTGCAGGACTGAGCGAGGCTCAATAATCGCCCCGTTCGGCCTGAGCCTGTCGAAGGCCTGCTCTCCCTCAAGCGGTCACCTGCGGATGGCTGCCCTTCGACAGGCTCGGGGCGAATGGCGTTCAGCATAGAAAAGGGGCCCCGGTTTCCCGGAGCCCCTTCCCTGTTTCCAGGAAGCTTACTTCTTGCCGACGATCACACCGACAAGGTTCTGCGTGTCGCCGCCATTGGTGCCAGAGGCAGCGAAGGTGATGCCGATTTCCTTGGCCTGCGAGCCGAAGAAGCCGCCGGCCAGCGTCCCCGAGAGCGGGCTGCCCGTGGTGAAGCTGCCGCTGAACTGGTTCTGGCCCGTCGGGATCGCGCCCTGCGCCGTGAAGGTGCCATAGGCGATCGTCGCGCCGCCGCCCTCGGGAGTGCGGTTGAGCGTGAGCGTCGAGGTGACAAGGCCGGTCGAGAAGTTGACCGAAGTGGTGACCGTACCACCGATGCGCCACAGCGTCGTGGCACCGGCATTGGTGCTGACCAGGCGGCCGGCGACGCTCGACGTATAGGCCTGGGTGCCGGTCTTCGGCACGTCGGTCAGCACGGTCTGATAGCCGAACACCGACGTGGTGATCCGCTTGGCGCCCGTGGTCGAGTCGCCACGCCACCACTGGGCGTAGCTGACATTGGTCAGCTGAAGCGCAGTGTTGTTGGTGAGCGTTGCCGCCGAAATCGTGTTGTTGAGGAATTCGAGCTGCGAGAACTTGCCCGCAGTCGCCGTGTCGGTGGTGCGGAACACGAACTCGGTGACGCCCGGTGCCGGCTGAACCGTGACGTTGGCGTTCACGAAGCGCGATTCTTCGCTGTTCTCGTTGATGACATAGGTCGCGGTGGCGATTGCGTTGCTGGTCGCCAGACGCACGCGGGTCGACAGCCCCTCGGTCGCAGCGACGCCGAGCGTCACCGGGCCGACGGCGGGGTCGCCGGTGTAGCTGGTCGAGGCGTTGATCGAGGCGAACTCCGCAGCCGCGGTGAGCGGGAACACGGCATAGGTCGGCGACGCAGTCGGCGTCGGAGTCGGCGTCGCAGTGGGCGACGGCGTCGGCGTGGGATCGGGATCGTCGCTGCCGCTGCAGCTCGCGAGCGCCAGCGTCGCCGCGGCGGCGCTCATGATCATGTGACGGCGAATCATTCCCTGCTCCTTGAAATACGCGATGCCTGAAAAGGCTCGGTGCCCCTGTACCCCAGGTGAACGGGGGCCCGTCAAGTTATGACGTAGCCAGCGCGCGCGGCCCGTAATTGCCGCCTGCCAAGAGGCGCGCTTCGGCCTGGCGCGCAGGGCTGGACGGCAGCTCGAACCGCGCCGCGCCCCTGGCGAGCAGCTTGAGCAGCACGCGCTCGGCGGGGTGCAGCGTCCGGTCGGCCAGCCCGAGCTGGCGGCGCATCTCCGGGGGCAGCAGGTCGATCGCGGCGCGGACACCGAGCTTCTGCATGGGGCGCAGCGCGCGCGGCAGGATTTCGGCAGTGCGCAGGATCGCGATCAATTCCTCGATCACCGGCGAAGGTTCGAGCTGCGGGCGCATCCGTGTCATCAGCGCGTCCATCGCTGCCTCGCTCGCCGGCGGCGCCTCGACGCCATACAGCGCCGCGCCCGGCTTTGCCTCGGCATAGAAACGGTCGCGCTCGGCCTGATTCAGCGGCTCGGCGTAACGGTGATAAGCGTGGAGGAACGCCCAGCTCGCGGTCGCCTGCACCCACAGCAGCAGATCGGGGTCACTCGCGACATAGCTTTGCCCGTCCTCGGTCTCGCCGCGCACCTTGGCGTGCATGCGGTTTACTCGCTGCGCCAGCGCCTCGAACTGGCTGCGCGCGCCATAGACGGTGATCATCGCCGCCACGCCGGTCCGGCGCATCCGCGTCGCGGGATCGCGCTTGAAGCTGGTGTGATCCCAGACGCCGTGGCGCACGCGCGGTTCGCCGAGTTCGAGCAGCACCGCGGCGATCCCGCCGACATACATCGTCACCGGATTGCGGAACACGCGCCACGATACCGAATCCGGCGGGAGCATCGCCGGCTCGCCCGCGGGCTGGCGGAAATCGGTGCCGTCGAGGCCCATCAGGCGTGTGGCGGCGGAATCGAGGTGCTGGCGTATCATGGCGCATCAACGCTCGGGCGGCTGCGCTTGCTCCGGGCTGGAAACCGCGCCGCTTTGCGCCTATCGAGCGCGCAACCTGGCCCGATGCGGCCCTTCAGACACAGGATCGAGCTTCCCATGGGTTTTCGCTGCGGCATTGTCGGGCTTCCGAACGTCGGCAAGTCCACGCTCTTCAATGCGTTGACCGAGACTGCCGCGGCGCAGGCGGCGAACTATCCCTTCTGCACGATCGAGCCGAATGTGGGGAACGTCGCGGTGCCCGATCCGCGGCTGGACAAGCTGCAGGAGATCGCCGGCTCGGCCAAGAAGATCGAGACCCAGCTCGGTTTCGTCGACATCGCCGGACTGGTGCGCGGTGCGTCGAAGGGCGAGGGTCTGGGCAACCAGTTCCTCGGCAACATCCGCGAAGTCGATGCAATCGTCCACGTCCTGCGCTGCTTCGAGAATGACGACATCCAGCATGTCGACAACAAGGTCGATCCGATCGCCGATGCCGAGACCGTCGAGACCGAGCTGATGCTCTCCGATCTCGAAAGCCTCGAGAAGCGCGTGCCCAACTATATCAAGAAGGGCCAGCAGGGCGACAAGGAGGCCAAAGTCGCCGCGTCGGTGCTCGGCCAGGCGCTCGAGCTGCTGCGCGAAGGCAAGCCCGCTCGGCTGACCCAGCCCAAGGACGCCGAGGAGGCGCGGGTCTTCGCGCAGGCCCAACTGCTGACCGGCAAGCCCGTCCTCTATGTCTGCAACGTCAACGAGGAAGACGCCGCCAACGGCAATGAACTGTCGGCCAAGGTGTTCGCCAAGGCCAAGGCCGAAGGCGCAGAAGCCGTCGTCGTTTCCGCCGCGATCGAAGCCGATATCGCGACGATGCCGCACGAGGACCGCGGCGAATTCCTCGCCGAGCTGGGGCTCGAGGAGACCGGCCTGGCCCGCGTAATCCGTGCCGGCTACAGCCTGCTCCACCTGCTCACCTTCTTCACTGTCGGTCCGAAGGAGGCACGCGCCTGGACCACGCATGTCGGCGCCAAGGCGCCGCAGGCGGCGGGCGAGATCCACACCGATTTCGAGCGCGGCTTCATCCGCGCCGAGACGATCGCGTTCGACGATTACGTGCAGTTCAAGGGCGAGAGCGGCGCACGCGACAACGGCAAGCTGCGTTCCGAAGGCAAGGAATATGTCGTCCAGGACGGCGACGTGATGCTGTTCCGCTTCAACGTTTGAGCGTCGCGGCGGCCACCTATGTGCCGCCACCCGAATCGCTGGAAGGTGCCCGGCCGGTCGCTAATGGGCCACGGCGTCGCTTGTCCGGAATCGCTTAAGAAACCGGCGAATGAACTCGCCCGGCAGCTACCTCGAAGCGTACGGAGCGCGGCGGGACGAGATTGCATGCCACGTCGCAGAGTCTGAGGAGTTCCGCGCAGACTATTCTGGAAACAAGATTTAGCGGCGTCCATGCAAAGTGCGGCTCTGCACCTGCCGGAACCAAGATCGCCGCTACACATTGGTTTCCCCCGGGCAAACCCTTAGTTAACAAATATTGAATCTCGTTCTTAGCGATCCTGCCCTCGATGTTAACCAGGCTGATCAGCGTGTGAAGCTTATAGATTCCCTCCCGCCGGTACGCCGCGCTCAATTGCGCCGATCCGTTCAGATGCCTCCGCGCTGGTTGACCCTCCTGCTTCCCGCTGCCGCGATATTGGTGTGCGTGGTGATCTGGGGCGTCGCGATCCAGATCGCGCATACGCAGCGCAGCAACCAAGTAACGTCCGCGAGCATCGAAAACCGCAACCGGGCGATCGGCTATGAGCATTTCGTCGGCGTGATCCTCGATCGCGCCGATGCCGCGGCGATGCATCTGGCGATCAGGTATCGCGACCTTGCGCCGGGCGCGGGCCCCTCTCCCCAGCCGTTGATCGACTCGGCGGCGCTGGACCCGTCCTTCGCCGACATCGACATCACCGATGTCCGCGGCCGCGTCCGGTGGTCGAGCCGTCGGGGAAACGAAGCCCGCAGCGTTGCGCAGGACGCAGCGTTTCGGCAGCTCAGCACCGGCCGGCCGCGCGAGCCGCTCGTCATCGCCCCTGCGGAGACGGACGACCTAAAGGACGCCGCGCTGGTCATCGCACGCGCGATCCGCGGGCAGGACGGCAGCTTCGCCGGCATCGTCGCGGTGCGCATCCCGGTCGATCGCCTGACCGTCTTCTATGACGGCGCCGATTTCCGGCCGCACGATCTGATCTCGGTCGTCCGCCTCGACGGGCTGACGCTGGCACGGCGTGAAGGCGCGGTGGTCAGCCATGGCCAGAACCTTGCCGGCAAGCTCGCCATGCAGCGCCAGATGGCCGAACCGAACGGCACCTATATCGGCCCCAGTTCGGTTGATGGCGTGACCCGCATCTTCAGCCAGCGGCGGTTGCCGCGCTACGGGCTGTTCGTCAGTGTCGGGCTCGGCACCGACGATCTACTCGCGCCGTCCTATGCCCGGGCGCGCATCTTCTACGTTACCGTAGGCGCGCTGACGCTGGCGCTGCTGGGAGGCACGCTCGCCTTCTGGCTGGGCCTGCGACGCCGTGAATCGATCATCCGGCGGCTCGCGGCGACCAACGACCGGCTGTCCGAGGCGCAAGCGATCGGCAAGATGGGCGATTGGGAGCTCGATCTGGAGACCCGATTGCTGCTCTGTTCGGACGAAGCATGCCGGATGCACGGCCGTGCGCCCGATGAGGACGTGGTGCCGGCGGACGAAGCGCTGGGTTATCACGACCCCGCCAGCCGGGAGGATATCCAGCGCACGCTCCGCACGGCGATATTGTCGAAACAGCCCGCGCAATGCGAAGTCGTCTCGACGATGGGTGACGGACGGGTTGCGCATCTGCGGATCCGGATGTCGCCGGTGGTCGATCCCGATGGCCGGGTGCGGACCGTGCTGGGCACCGAGCAGGACATTACCACCGAGCGGCGGCATGAGCAGCTTCGCGCCGAAGTCGCCCACATCACGCGGGTCGAGGCAGTCAATGTGATGGCCGCGACGATCGCGCACGAACTGTCGCAGCCGCTCACCGCCGCCAGCAATTATCTCAGCGCCGCGACCTATCTGGCAGAACAGGGCAAGCATTCGCTGATCGAACAGGAGCGGCTCGCAGTGCTGCTGAGCCATGCGAGCCGGCAGATCGGGCTCAGCGGCAAGATCATCTCGCGCGCACGCGACATGGTCTCGGACCGGCGGACCGGCGAGCTGGCGTCGCTCGACGACATCGTCGAGGAAGCCATCGCGCTCAGCAAGGTCGCCGATCCCGCCGTCGCGCGCGCCGCGATCCGCTCGGAACTCGAATCCGATACGGGCCATGTCGCCGCGGACAAGGTGCAGATCCAGCAAGTGCTGCTCAACCTGATCCGCAACGCCGCACAGGCTGTCGCCCATGCCGATCATCCGCAGGTGCTCGTTTCCAGCCGCCGCGAAGAGGCCGGCATGGTAATGGTCAGCGTCGCCGATAACGGCAAGGGCCTGCCCGAGCATGTCGGCGACCTGTTCGCGCCATTCAGCACCACGCGGCGCAATGGCCTGGGCATCGGCCTGTCGATCTGCCGCACGATCGTCGATTCCTATGGCGGCAAGATCTGGAGCGGGACCAGCCCCCTGGGCGGCGCGGCGATCTGCTTCACCTTGCCGCTGGACGAGATCGCGCTGCTCTACGACGTGGCCTGAGCCGCCGCTTCCACGATACGCAGGATGTTTCCGCCCCACATCTTGGCAAGGTCTTCGTTCGAATAGCCCGCCGCGCGTAGCCGCTCGGTGATCTTGGGCAGCGCTGAGATGTCCTCGATCCCCGGCAGTCCGCCGCCGCCGTCCCAGTCTGCGCCGAAGCAGACATGATCGACCCCCGCGACGTCAATGACGTGGAGCACCAACGCCATGTAACGCTCGAAATCGGCCGCCCATAGCGGCTGGGTCTTGTCGAGTGCGCGCCAACGGCGGGCGAGATCGGCCTGCTCAGCCGGCGAGAGCAGATCCATATGCTCGTACTTGCCGAACAGCTCAGCGCGCTCGGGCCCCATGTTCATGTTCGACAGGAAGATCGTGCTGACGCAGATCGCCCCGCCCTTCGCGGCAAGTTTCCGTATGCGGCCGTCATCGAGATTGCGGGGATGGTCGAACGCCGCCCGCCCGCTCGAATGCGAAAGCAGCAGCGGCGTGCGCGACTGCTCGAGCATCTGATCGAACGCGGCGTCGGACGCGTGGCTCGCGTCGATCACCATCCCCAGCCGATTCATCTCCGCTACCCATTTGCGCCCGAGGGGTGAGAGACCGTTCCATTTAGGCCTGTCTCCGGAGGAATCGGCGAACTGGTTGTTGGCGCCATGGACCGGCCCCGCCAGGCGCACGCCGCGCTTGTGGAATTCCGCGAGCAGCGAGAGATCCTCGCCGAGCGGATAGCTGTTCTCCATGCTCTTGAAGGCGATACGCAGGCCGGCGCGATCAAGGTGGCGCGCGTCGGCGGCGGTCAGAGCGGGTCTGATGCGGTTCGGCAACTTGCCAAGCGTCGCATCGATCAGGTCCGATCGCTTGCGCGCAAAGGCGAGCGCATCGGCATAGCCCTTGGGCGTCAGCGGACCCTGATCGGTGTAGATCGCGAAGAAGCCGCCATCGAGCGCGCCGGCCTCCATCCGCTCGAGATCGACCTGGACCAGATCGGTCGCGGAGTCGTGGTAGCCCGCGAAGCTCCAGCCCCGGCGGGCGAAGTGCAGCGGGGTATCGAGGTGAGTGTCGAGGACGAGGAAGTCGCGGTGCGATTTGCGCGGCGGCTCCCCCTGCGTGGTGGCGCAGCCGGCAAGGAGCAGGGCAAGCGTCAGTGCTCCCCTCTCTTTCAGGGAGGGGTCAGGGGTGGGTTTAGCGTCGGATGGGACTCGATGCCCCGTCCGACGCCTCGGGCTTGGCGAAGAGTCTATTGGGCGCGCAGACGCGCGCACCCACCCCCGGCCCCTCCCTGCAAGCAGGGAGGAGAGAACCATGCCGCTCACTTCTTCCCCTCCGCCACCGGACGCAGGTCGAGATCGTGATAGTCGTAGCTGAAGTCGGCGATCGGGCTTTCGGCCTTCATCGATACGCGCGCGACCTTGCCGTCGGCGTCGAGCGCGAAGGTCACGTACGCCGGCTCGATCGCCTTGTCGTCGAAGCGCGTGACGAAGGTGTCGTACTGCCAGTGGACCAGCCTGCCCGCCATGCGCGGAGTTGATTTGAAGTCGATACGCAGTCCGTCGGCGGCGCTGGTAACGGCGACATCGCCATACCAGGGATCGCGATAGGTGCCGGCATAGCGCTCGGGCGACAGCGACGGGCCGATCTTGGCGGGGGCCGCCTTGACGCTCGCCAGCGCAGCCTTTCCGCCGGTTAGCCGCTGCTCCATGAACGCCCCGAAGCGCGCGGGCCAGTCGAGATCGGAAAGCCCCAGATAATGATCGGCGAGCATATGCGCGACGCCGCGCAGCAGCGCGACTTCCTCCGAATTGACGACCACCGCGATGCCGACGTCTTGGTCGGGCAGCAGGATGATATGGGTGATCGACCCGAACACCCCGCCACCGTGCGAGATGATCCGCGCGCCGCGATAATCCTCGACTTCCCAGCCGAGCGCGTAGCTGCTGAACTTGGGCGTGAGCGGGGCGAGACCGCCCGGATAGGGCGTAATCGGTTGGAGTGTCGCGCCCTTCCACATCTCGGCTGCCTGCGCCTCGCTGAACAGCCGTCCGCCCTGCGGCAGCGCGCCATGGCCGAGCTGGATCTTGAGCCATTGCGCGAGATCGTTGGCGCTCAGCGCCAGCCCGCCCGCGGGCATCGCCGCGCGGCCGAGTTCCTCGCGCTCATTGAGCACCGAATTGGGCCCGTCGCCGCGCACCACGCCGCCGATCCGCGCGTGCGGAAATGCCCGGTCGGGTGTCGCCCAGCGCGCCTCATAGGTGGCGGTGGCGTCCGTCATCCCGCCGCGCTTGAGCACTTCCTGGGACATGAACGCTTCCCAGGTCTTGCCGCTGACCTCCTCGATCAGCTGGCCGGCGACCATGTAGAGGATGTTGTCATAGGCGTAGTTGGAGCGGAAGCTGGTCGCCGGCTTGATATAGGCCACGCGCTTGACCGTTTCCTTGCGCGACAGGCTACCGCGCGGAACGAACAGCAGATCCCCTGCCCCGAGCCCGAGCCCGCTGCGATGGACCAGCAGGTCGCGCACGGTGATCTCGCGGGTGACCCAGGGATCGTACATGCGGAACCACGGCATGTGGTCGATGACCTTGTCGTCCCAGCCGAGCTTGCCCTGATCGACGAGGATCGCGATCGCGGTGGCGGTGAATGCCTTGCCGGTCGATCCGGTCTGGAAGATCGTGTCTGGTGTCACCTTGGCCGGATCGCCGAGCTTGCGGAAACCCCAGCCCTTGGCGAGCGTGGTCTTGCCATGCTCGACGATCGCGACGGCGATACCCGGCGCGCCGGTCTGTTTGCGAAGCGCCTCGATCCTGGCCTCGAGCCCGGCGGGCGGATCGGCGAGCGCGGGCGTGGCAAGCGCGAGCAGCGGCAGAGCGAGCAGATGGCGCAGCTTCATGCGGCGATCTCCTTGGGAGCGGCAGGACGCCGCCGGAGCAACCGGGCGAGCCCGATCGTCAGCAGCGGCAGCACGAACACGGCGAGGAAGAGGTAGGCGAGCAGCCGGTAGCCGCTGGCGATCAAGGCGATCAGCCCGACTCGCTCGGCGACGAACATGCAGACCAGCAGCAGCGCGCCGGCAATGAACGCGCGGGAGCGTGCCCCGAGCTCAGCCCCGCGGCGGCGGCGCACCACGCCGGCGACGCGCTCGTTGATCGCATGCACCGCCCCTGCCCCGCTCTCGAGCAACGCGGCGAAGATCATCAGCTGGAACAGCCAATGGAAAACCGGCGCGTTGAGCTGGCGCAGCAGGAAGTCCGACGGAAGCGTCTCGGCGCCGATGCCCGGATAGAAGGCGACCATGCAGACGAAGAACAGGATCGCCGGCGCCATCGCCAGCGGCCCCGCGATCAGCCCGGCGACGACGGCGTCGCGCGTGCTGGTCAGGTGCCGCAGCACCGGCAGGATCACCACCGCGCCGATGATGTTGTAGCTGGCATAGGTCAGCCCGCCCGAGGCCCAGCGGGTCCACGGCGCCGGCGTGGCGAAGCCGGTGGCGATGCGGTCGCCGAAACTCAGCAGGCTGAGGATCAGGAACAGCGCATAGACGCCGTAGAGCAGGAACGAGACGTACTTGAACACGCCCTCCACTGCCGCATTGCCGAGCGAGACGGTGGCGAGAATGCCCCCCGCCAGCAGCAGCGCCCCGACGAAGCTGGGCCAGCCGAACATCGCTGCGCCGATCGCCCCCGCGCTCGCCCCGAACACCGCGAGGATCAGTATGACGAACAGCACGTACGCGATCTCGAATGCGACCCACGCCGGGCCGAGTAGGTCGGCGAAGAAGGCGCGATAGTCGAGCGCACCCGCCAGCCGGGCGTAGGCGAAGGTGGTCGCGGCGATGACGCTCCACAGCAGCATCGCCAGCAGCATGCCCGCAAGCCCGCCCCACGGCCCCGAAGGCAGGAAATACTCGGCCAGCTCGCGCCCGGTGGCGTAGCCGCCGCCGATGATCACGGCCTTCATGGCGAAGCCCGGCAGCAGGAAGCGCTGGAACCAGCTCGATCCTGCCACGGGGATGCTCATGCCAGGCAGCTATCGACCAGGGCGTCGAACGCCGGTCCGCCGCGGACCGGATCGGCGATCGGGAGCCCGAGCCGTTCGCTTTCCCGACGTATCACTTCTTCGGCATCTGCTTCGTCCAAAGCAGAGGTGTTGAAGCTCACTCCGCCGCAGCGGATGTTCGGATTGGTCCGCCGCCCCAATGCGAGGGTAAGGTCGATGATCTCCTCGATCGTCGCGACCTGATAACCCGCGGTGCCGAGCATGTCGGTACGTCCCGGTTCGTGGCACACCACGAACACGTCCGGCTGACTGCCGTGCAGTAGCCCGAGCGACACAGCGGCATAGGCCGGATGCGCCAGCGAACCCTGCCCCTCGATCACGTCCCAATGCTCGGCCGCCGCGTCGGGCGAAAGCAACTCGGCCGCGCCGGCTTCGAAATCGGAGACTACTGCGTCCATCGGCATGCCGCCGCCGGCGATCATGATCCCGGTCTGGCCGGTGGCACGGAAATCGCTGGGGACGCCCCGCTCGGCAAAGGCCCGCGCCAAAGCCAGCGCGGTGTATTTCTTGCCGAGCGCGCAGTCGGTGCCGACGGTGAGCAGCCGCTTGCCACTGCGCTTGCGCCCGGTGGCAACGGGAATATCGGCTGGCGGCACCCGGATGTCGATCAGCCGCCGGCCGAGCAGCGCCGCCGCCTGGCTGAGTTCGGGAATGTCGGCAAGCCGCGTGTGCATCCCCGCGACGATATCGAGCCCCGCCTCAAGCGCCTCGACCAGCGACGCACGCCAGCTCTGCGGGATCACCCCGCCCGCATTGGCGACGCCGATCACCAGCGCCCGCGCGCCCGCCGCATAGGCCTGCGCAGGGGTCATCGGCGGCAATCCCGTGCTGACCGCGGCGCCGGGCAGCGCAAGCTCGCCGACGCATTTCTCGGGAGCCCAGTCGCGCAGGCCCAAAGCCGTCTTGGCGAAGCCGCGCTCGACGGTGTCCCCCAAAAACAGCAGATAGGGCTGCGGCAGGGCAAGCGTGTCGGCCTTCAGGCCGAAAGGGGCGTTCATGATTGCGCCTTCCTAGTTCAGAACGAGAGATCGAAGGCGACGCCGATCGTGCGTGGCTGGAGCGGCGTGATCTGCAGGAAGCTCGGTTCGTTGAGCCCGTTGGTCAGCGTTGAGCGCGACAGTTCGCCGTCGTCGTCGAGCAGGTTGCGCGCATAGGCCCGCAGTTTCCAATGTTCGCCGATGTTGAGGGACGCGTTGAGATCGACCGCGGTATAGGCCGTTGCCCGCGCCGCCAGCGGATCGCTCTCGACCAGCGACAGCCGGCTGCTTGCGTGACGCACGCCGACGCCGAAATCGGCGCTCAGGTCGCCACTCAGCTCGGCATGATAATCGAGCCGCGCCGAGCCGCTGAACTTGGGCACCGCGGGAAGCGCGTCGCCATCGGCGCCGCTGATTTCGGGCACGTCCTCGCTCAGCTTGGCATCGGTATACGAGCCGGTCAGCGCCAGCGTCAGCCCCGATGCCGGGCGGATATACAGCGAGCCCTCGACGCCCTTGCTCACCGCCTTGCCGCCATTGGCCTGGCCCGAGACGCCGCCGAACGCACGCGTCACCTGGATGTCCTTCCAGTCCATGTAGAAGGCGGCGACGTCGATCGTCACCGCGCGTCCGGCCAGATCCGCCTTGAAGCCGACTTCATAGTTGGTGAGCGAGTCCGAATCGACGCTCGGCGGCACATTGGGGACGATCACGTTGGGCCCGCCGGGACGATAGCCGGTGGCGACGCGGCCATAGAGCATCGCGTCGTCGTTCAAGTGGAATTGCGGGCTGACGCTCCAGGTGAACACGTCTTCCTGCGATTCGCCGGGATCGTTCGCCGACGGAACGATCGCGCCTTCGCTGATCTGGCGGAAGGTCTGCTCGTTGCGCGCCCAGCGCACCCCGCCGGTGAGCTCCAACCGCTCGCCGAAGCGCAGCGTCGCGTTACCGAACACCGCATATTCCTTGTAGGTCGCCGGCAGGCCCACCGTCGCCAGCGGATCGAGCGCCGGGATCGCATTGCCCGCCATGTCGTACGAGCGGACGAGCTGTGAATTCGAGCTCTTCTCGTCGGTGTAGAAGCCGCCGACCAGCCATTCGAAGCTGCCGCCGCTCGCCGAGGCCAAGCGGACTTCCTGGGTCCATTTCTTGAGGCCGAGATTGATCTCGAACGGCGTCAGTCCCGGAGCAATCGCGCCGCCGGTGAGCAGCGGGAAAAGCACGCCGAACGAATAGGTCGCATCCTGGAGCTGGGTGGCGTGCGTGGTGCTGTGCGTGGTGGTCGATGTCGCGGTCACCCCGCCGAAATCATAGTCGAGCGTGGCGGCATAATATTGCAGCTCGTTCTTGAAAGATTCGGGAACGTAGTTGTTGTACGATTTTCCGTCGCCCAGCCGCTTGCCGGTGAGGTCGGCGGCGTAGATGCCGTTGCCGTCCGAATCGATGTCCTGGTAGATCGCAGTCAGCCGCGCGCTTAACCGGTCGCTCGCCTGCCACAGCAAAGCGACACGGCCGCCGATCTGCTCGTAATCGTTCTGGTCGTCGAGGCTCGCATTGTTGACGCTGCCGACGAAGCCCGGCGTCTTGCGCCACGCGAAGCTGCCGGTAACGCCGAGCTTGCCCTGGACGAGCGGTGCATTGAACATCGTCTGGCCCGCCCAGCCGAGATCGCCCGCGCCGTTGATCCCGAAGCCCTCGACTCCGCCCTTGACGCTGAACGTCGATGTGCTGGGGGTAACGGTGACGTACTTCAGCAGCCCGCCGATCGAGCTGGCGCCATACAGCGTGCCCTGCGGCCCGCGCAGCACTTCGACGCGCTCGATGTCGTAGGGCAGCAAGTCGAGCGAGAATTGCCCGCCGCGATTGTAGATCGCGCTCGACCCTACCGGCGCATCGTCGAGATAGATGCCGACGGTCTGGCTCGCGGTAAGCGGCGCGACGCCGCGCAGGGTGATCGTGGTCTGGCCGGGCGTGCCGGTGGTGGTGACCTGGAGGCCGGGGACATAGCCGGCATAGTCGGTAAGCGAGGCGGCGCCCTGCTGCTGCATCGCCTCGCCGCTGACGACGCTGATCGAGACCGGCACGTCCTGGAGGTTCTGTTCGCGCTTCTGCGCAGTGACGACGATCTCGTCGCCGTGCGCGGCAGAGGGCTGATCCTCCTGCGCCGCTGCGGGCATTGCCGCGAGCGCCATGGCGGCGGTGGTAATGGCGAGCGATACGCGAACCGATGGTGCAAAACGCTTCATGTTGCTTCCCCTGAAAAGCGAGATCATCCGCCCCATGTCGCGGCGAGCAGTCGGCGGAAGTTTCCGCCGAGGATCGCCGCGATATTGTCGTTGGAATAGTTGCGTCGGATCAGTTCCTCGGTGAGATCGTAGATCTTCCGGGGATGGTCGTAGCCGTCGGTGTCGACCTTCTCGCGGAAGGCGTAGCTCGCCTTGTATGCCGCCCTGAGCTGGGCATACATTTCAGGCGGCATGTCCTCATAGCCGTTGAGATCGGCGTCGGAGCCGATGCCGACATGGTCGATCCCGACCAGCTTCACGACATGATCGATATGGTCGACGATGTGCGACACCGCGGTCGGCTCCTTGCCCGCGACGAACATCCGCACCCCGGTGATCCCCATCACCCCGTCCTTCGCCGCGAGCGCCTTGATTGCCTCGTCGGTCTTGAGCCGGGGATGGTTCACCAGCGCGCGGCAATTGCTGTGGGTGATCGCGATCGGCTTGGGCGAGAGCGCGATCGCGTCGAGCGTGGTGCGATCGCCGCAATGCGAAACATCGACCAGCATGCCGACTTCGTTCATCGCCGCGATGACCTGCGCGCCGAAATCGGTGACTCCGCCATCGACGCGTTCGGTCGATCCCGAGCCGAGCAGATTCTGGGTGTTGTAGGTGAGCTGCGAGCAGCGCTGACCGATCTGGTGAAACAGCTTGACGTCCGTGATGGTGCGGAAATGCTCGCTGTTCTGCAGACCGAGGATGATGGCGATCTTGCCGTCCTTCTTGGCGCGATCGAGGTCGGCGGCCTTGTCGACGATCGTGAACAGGTGCGAGGCTCGCCCGACATAGCCCTGAGTCAGCGCGAGAAAGGTCAGCGTGTCCTCGCGCGCGGTGGGCCCCATGATGCCGATCGAATGGTGAAAGCCGGTGATCCCGCAGGCGCGGAAATCGGCCTCGTCCTGCGCAGTCATCGGCGCGCCGTAGAATTGCGGGCGATCGTCGATCTTGAGCACTTCGAGCATGTCGATGACGAGCGACGTGCGGACCAGATCGATTGCGCGGCGCGAATAGGTGACGGGCGAAGCAGCGGACAGCCGGAACTGGCCGGTATTGACCATCGGGAATCCCGTGGCCGCGACGGCAGCCGCCCCGCCGAGCATCTGGCGACGCGAGACGATGGGCAATGATTGCATTGCCGCACTCCCTGTGTTTCTAATTATCTAATCAGGATGGTATTATCCTGATTAGAGAAGTGTCAACCGATATTGCAATTATGTTGCCACGAAGCTGCATGCGCGCGATGGCCCCATACCTCTTCCGGGCAGTGGATATAGCCGTCGGCATAGCGGATGCCGGGCGTGCGATCGGCGGCGAGGAAAGTCGGGCCATCGAGATCGACGACATCGCACAGCTGCCCCAGCAGGAACGCCGGCGCCATCGCCAGGCTGGAGCCGACCATGTTGCCGACCATCACATCCAGCCCGAGCAGGCGCGCGCGCTGCGCGATCGCGACTGCCTCGGTAAGCCCACCGCATTTGTCGAGCTTGATGTTGACCGTGTCGAAACGGCCGACCAGCGCGTCGAGGTCGCCGAGCGTGAGTGCGCTCTCGTCGGCGGCGATCGGGATCGGCGAACTGAACCCGTCGAGATCGGCTTCGCGCCCGCGCGCCAAGGGCTGTTCGAGCAGCGCGACGCCGCATTCGACCAGCACCGCGATCAGCGCATCTAGTTCCCCGACCTGGAAGCCCTGATTGGCATCGACGCCGATCCAGCAATCGCGCCGGGCCGCGCGGACGGCGCGCACCCGGGCAATGTCGAGATCGAGATCACCGGTAAGCTTGAGCTTGAGCGCGCGCGCATCGGCATAACCCGCCGCGCCTTGCGCCATTGTTGCCGGATCGTCCGCCCCCAGCGTGAAGGTCGTGAGCAGCGGCTTGGGTTCAGGCAACCCGGCGAGCTTCCACACTGCAATACCCGCGCGTTTGGCGTCGAGTTCCCACAGCGCGCAATCCGCCGCATTGCGCGCGCCGCCCGCGGGTAGCGCTTGCTGGAGGTCGGCACGAGTCATGCCGTCGCCCAGCCCCGCGCGCACCGTTTCCAGCGCGGCGGTCATCGCCGTTTCGTCGTCGCCGAGATAATAGACCCCGCTCGCCTCGCCGCGTCCCGTGTGGAGGCCGTCGCTGAGCGTGACGACCACCACGGGAGACTCGGTGAAGACATGGCCCGAGATCCGGAACGGCTTCGCGAAGGGAAGCCGCTCCACGCGCACATCGACGGAAAGACGCTGCACCATCGGTTCAGAACTCGGTGCCGAAGCTGATCAGCTTGTAGACCAAGGCGGTCCACAGGATGAAGAAGCTGCCGAGCACGAGCAGCACGCTCCACAGCTTGGCGAACCAGCCGCTCTTGCGCGTCCAGGCAAGCCAGGCGTTCCAGATCGACAGCCCGAACAGCCCGAAGAAAGCCAGCGTGCCGACCAGCTGGAGCAGCAGGAGCAGCCCGTCGGTCGAGCCATGGCTCTCGAAATCCTCGAGCCCCGAGATCGCCACCAGCCAGCCGACCAGCACCGCGATCACCAGCCAGGCGACGCCGCGGACGACGCGGTAGGTCCGCCGCGCCTCGCCTTCGAGCAGGAGTGGCGCGCCATAGCGGCGACGGGCGACCCAGCCGACCGGCCAGGACAGCGCAGTAAGGAACACCACGCCGATGCCGAACAGCAAGGCGGGCAGCAGCCACGCCGCGTCGAGCGCGCCGGGCGTCGGATACCAGACCATGAACGGCGAGACTTCGCCGAAGCTCCAGCGCGCGACCTTGCCATCGACCACCTGCGCGGCGAGCCGCTCATGGCCATAGGCGTCCTGCCAGACGAATGGCTCGACTTCGATCAGTTTGCGCGGCGCGCCGCCTGGGCTGGTCAGCGCCGGGATCACCGGGCGCCCCTCGGCGTCGAGCGTGACCTTGGTGTCGCCGATCAGCCCGATGACCTTGGCGAAGCTCGAATCGATCCGGCGGCTGTTGGTCCAGGTGCCGACGAGCAGCTTCGAATGCTCCTTGGCGGTGGCCAGCTCGACCGGCGGCTTCTTGTTCGGATCGGGCAGATAGCGGTCGGCGAATTCCTCGAACAGCCGCCCGCGCAGCACCCGGGCGACGCCGTCCTTCCCGTTGCTGTTCATCGAGATGTAGAGCCCGACATTATCTTGCGGAAAGATCCACAGATCGCTGTGGAAATAGACCGTGTCGCCGCCATGCGCGATTGCACGGTGGCCGTTGATCTTCTGTTCGTAGAAGCCGAGCGCCATTGTGTTGATCGTCGGGATCGCGCTCTGCTGGGCGCTGTGCATCTGCGCCGCAGTCGCCGGGCTGAGCAGCGGGCCGCCCTGGCTGAGGTGCGCTATCATGAACTTGGCCATGTCGCCGCCGCTGATCGCCGAGGAGCCCGCGGGCGCCATGCCGATCTCTTCATACTTCTTGGCCTCGCCCGAGCCGAGTTCGTAGCCCTGCGACATGAACGGCTTGAGCTTGGCAGGGAGCGGCTGGCGGAACGTGGCATACTGCATCCCCAGCCGGCCGAAGATGTTGCGATCGACATAATCGTCGAACGGCATCCCCGAGACGCGCTCGACGATATAGCCCGCGAGCGCGGTGGCGTAGTTCGAATAGGCCGGGGTGCTGCCCGGCGCGTATATCCGCTCGGGGATGCGGTGCTTGACCACCTCGCCCAGCGGCGCGACCGGCTTGTCGAAGCTGAGCAAGCCCTTGATGATCTCCTCGAAGCCGGCGGTGTGCGTCATGATCTGGCGCAGCGTGATCGGCTTGCCGTCGTGGGGCGGTATCTTGAAGTCGAGATACTGGTTGACGTCGGCGTCGAGGTTGAGCTTGCCCGCCTCGACCTGCTGCATCACCGCGGTCCAGGTATAGAGCTTGGAGACCGAGCCGGGGCGAAACAAAGTGGTCGCCGGATCGACCTGTTTGCGCTTGTCGACATCGGCATAGCCGAAGCCGCGCTGGGTGAGCACCTGCCCGTCCTTGACCACGACAACCACCGCGCCGGCGACGTCGCCGCGGGCGAGCGCATAGGGCATGAAGCCGTCGAGCCAGGCATCGGCATCGGTCTTGGTGAGCGAGGCGGTTGCCGCGGGACTTGCCGACACGCTCGCCTCGGGTGTCTGCGCCACTGGCGTCAGCGGCGCAGGCGCCTGGGTAAAGGCCGGCATACCGATAGCGAGCCCCAGCAATCCTGCCGCGAGCACCGAAAGCGAACGTTTCCACATCGCGCTAATCCCCTTTGTCCTCCGCGGGCTCCGGCCATCTCGATTGCGCCGGTTTGCTTCTGCGGTTAGGCTATATCCAGAACGAACCAGTTACGCCTGATTGAGACATAATGATCCTGTTCGGAAAAATGTCAAACCGAGGGTACAAATGGCTACGCGGCTGAAGCCCGAGCACCCGACGCTGGGTGCGCTGCTGCGCCAGCTGCGCGCCCGGAACAGCTGGACGCTCAAGGAGATGAGCGTGCGCAGCGGCATCCCGGTATCGACCTTGTCCAAGGTCGAGCACGATCGGCTGACGCTGACCTATGACAAGCTCCTCCAGCTCAGCCAGCGGCTCAACATCCGCATGTCCGAGCTGTTCGCCGAGAATGACTCGCCCGCCGAGGCGCCGGTGACCGCGCGGCGCAGCATCGGCGATCTCGACCGCGCGGTGCGGGTGAACACCGCGAACTACGACTATTATTATCTCTGCACCGAGCTGCGCAGGAAGCGGATGATCCCGGTGATCACCCGGGTGCGCGCCAAGTCGGTCGAGGAATTCGGCGACCTCGTCCACCATTCTGGCGAGGAGTTCATCTACATCGTCAGCGGCCGCATCGTGGTCCACACCGAGTTCTACGATCCGGTGACGCTCGAGGCTGGCGAATCGATCTACATCGATTCGAACATGGGCCATGCCTATGTCACCGGCGAAGGCTGCGACGAGGCGGTGGTGCTCGGCGTGTGCTCGAGCGCCGAGGACGGGCTGATGGATTCGCTGCTCAACTTGCACGGGTAACTCTCCCCTCCCTGCATGCGGGGGGGGGGGAATTATCGCTTCGGCCTCAACTGCGTCCGCCCCGTGGCCCGCGCATCCACCGCCGCCTTGCTGAACAGCATCGGCTGCATCGCCCCCGCGATCCACGGGGCGTATTGGTCACGGTGGTGCGGCGAGCGCGGGTCGTTCGACTGGCCGGGCAAATTGAGCATCAGCGAATTGTCCCACGCGCCGACGTCGATCACCTGGAGGTAGCTCGCCCCGCCGCCGGTCCGCCAGCCGGGGCCGCTGCCCAGCCAGCGCGCCATCACCGTGTATGAATCGCCCCCCGATCCCTCGCCCTCGATCGGCGGAAACGCCTTGGCGATCGCCGGAATGCGCGACAGCGGATGCTGGATGCGGACCTGGTGCAACGCGTCCCAGCGCCACGTCGCCGGATCGCTACCCATCAGCTCGTGCGCCGAAGCCCATGCCGCGACCAGCGCCGCGTCGAGCATCGCATCGCGCGCCGCCATAGGATCCGCCCCGAGCCGCGCATCGGGCTTGGCGAGCAGCCCGAGCAGCACCGAAGGCGCGACCTCGCGGACGAGATGCTTTGCGCGCACGGGCACGATCGCGGCAAGCATCCGCTTGCCGAGATCGCGCCAAAGAATCTCGAACAACGCCGCCGCGCCGCTCGCGCCGTCGATCCGCGCATCCCAGCCGCGCAGCATGTCGCTCGCAGGCGATGGCCGCACCGGAAGCAGCGCGACCAGCTGCCGCGCCGGCTCCGAAAACGTGTCGTGATGCAGCGCGACGCTGTCGATCAGGCGGTGCTTGTCCTGCTGCGACAGCACATCGACGATCCGCTCGTAGCGATAGGGATCGCGGAACGAGAAGGCCGGGATGCGGTCGCGCGGCCAATCGGCGGGGAGGTTGTTCTGGTTGGCCGAGGCGAACCAGCCCTTGCTCGGATTATACTCGCTGGGCAGCGCCGTGAAGTTGCGCATTCCGGTCCAGTCATAGCGTCCGTCACCGGGCACGGGCAGCAGCCCTTCGCCCTTGCGCCGCACCGGCGCGAAGCCGATCACCTGCCAGCCGGTATTCCCGTCGACATCGGCATAATGGAAGTTGGTCGGCGAGGGATGCAGCGGAAACGCCTTCTTGAGGCTCTTCCAGTCCTTCGCCAGGTTGATCGCGATCATCGCGAACGCGCCGTGCCCGCCCGGCTGCATCCCGATCGACGCCACCGCCGTAGCCCGCCGCCGCGCCGGATCGTGCGACACCACCGGCCCCTGTGCGCAATAGCGCAGCACCGTCACATAAGGCGCCCCGCCCTTGACCGGAATCGCCACCTCGACCTTGCGGAAGGCCTTCCAGCCGCCGTCGTGGCGATAGCGCTCGGGGTCGGACGGATCGAGTTCAAGTACGAACAGGTCGAGCTGGTCGATATGGAAATTGGTCCGCCCGAACGCGAAACGGTCGGTGTGCCCCTGCATGATCCCGGGCAGCCCGGGCGAGCCGCCGCCGATCACGTCGAGCCCCGGCGCGCTCAGATGCGCGACGTGGCGCGGCCCGAACCCGCCGATGCCGAGATGCGGATCGTTGGCAAGGATCGGCCGGCCGGTAGCGGAGCGCGACGGCGCCACCGTCCAGGCATTGCTGCCGGCATTGGCACGCGTCTCGGGCCCCGCGGCGGGATCGGCGACCGGGGTCTCGGCGCTGAATGGCAGGCTGCCGAGCTGGAGCATGCCGAGATCGGCCTCCGACACCGCGGCAGGATTTAGCCCCTCGGGCACCGTCATCTTCCAGCTCGGACGCAGCGGCGCGATGATCGCATCCAGATCGAGCAGCCCCAGCGCGGCGAGTTGGGCACGGCGCACTTCGTCATCGGCATTGTCGATTGATGCGCCGCGCGCGAGCACTAGATCGCGCAACTCCCAGCGCAGCGGCGCGATCCCGAGGATGCCATATTCGAGCGGCAGCAGCGCAGGATCGGCGAGCACTTCGTCGATCCGCGCGTTGATCCCGGCGACATAGGCGCGCGCGCAGGCCAGCACATTCTCGGGCACGCTGCGCAACTCGGCGTCCAGGTCGCCGCGATAGTGGAACAGCCGCGCGGTTGCGTCATGTTTGGCGAAGTCGGCGCCGAACACTTCGGCGAGCCGCCCGAGCTCGCGCCGGTGCGACAAATCCACCTGGAACATCCGGTCGCGGGCGACGACATAGCCCTGACCGAAAAACGCATCGGGGATCGAGGCGGCGCGGATATGCGGTACGCCATATGCGTCGTCGACGATCTCGATCGGTGCATCGAGCCCGCGCACCGCCGCATCGCGAACCGGCCTGGCCAATTGCACGCGCGCGACGGCGGCGGGTGCCAGCGCCAGCGTCGCGACCGAGCCGAGCAGGAAGAAACGGCGGTCGAACATCGGCAAATCGTCCTGTAATGGCGTCGCGGCGAAGCTAGCGCCGCACGCGGCGGCGTCGCATGGCAAGCGCTTCCTCGCCCATAGGATGCGGCTATGGCCGGCAAAGCCATCAGACACGATACAACCTAGCGCTCCCTTGAAGCCATCGGCGCCCGATCGGATTGGAGACGTTCGGGATCGCCCGGACGATTGAGGGATTGACCCGCCATGGACGTTCGCCGCGAAACCAGCTCTCCCTTCGGTCTGCCCCTTTTCCGCGCAGTGTGGATCGCCAGCCTCGCGTCGAACTTCGGCGGCCTTATCCAGTCGGTCGGCGCGTCGTGGATGATGACCAGCCTCAGCGGCTCGCCGCAGATGATCGCGCTGGTCCAGGCATCGACGACGCTGCCGATCATGCTGCTCTCGCTATGGGCGGGTGCCGTTGCCGACAATCTCGATCGCCGCCGAGTGATGCTCGCCGCGCAATTCTTCATGCTGCTGGTCTCGGCGGCGCTGGCGATCGGCAGCTGGGCGGGGCTGCTCACTCCGTGGCTGCTGCTGGCGTTCACCTTCCTGATCGGCTGCGGCACCGCGATCAACGGCCCGGCCTGGCAGGCCTCGGTCGGTGACATGGTGCCGCGCACGATGCTGCCCAACGCCGTGGCGCTGAACAGCATGGGGTTCAATGTCGCACGCAGCGTCGGCCCCGCGATCGGCGGCGCGATCGTCGCGGTGGCAGGCGCTGCGACAGCCTTCCTGATCAACGCGGTCAGCTATGTCGGGCTGATCGCCGTGCTTGCGCGGTGGAAGCCCGACCTCCCGCCGGCCCGGCTGCCGCGTGAGCGGATCGGCGTCGCGATGACGGCCGGGATCCGCTACGTCCGGCTCTCGCCGCCGATCCGCACAGTCCTGCTGCGCGCGGCGCTGTTCGGCTTCCCGGCGATCGCAGTGCCGGCGATGATGCCGCTGGTCGCCCGCGACATCGTCGGCGGCGGGCCACTCACCTATGGCCTGCTGCTCGGCGCGTTCGGGCTCGGTGCCGTCGGTGGGGCACTCGGCAGCAATTGGCTGCGAAACCGGCTGACCACCGAGAATCTGGTGCGGCTGTCGGCCCCGGCGCTGGCGATCGGCGCGGCGGCGACGGCGGCGACGAGCTGGCTGGCATTGACTCTCGTCGCGCTGGCGCTGTGCGGCGCCGGCTGGGTGGTGGCATTGTCGACGTTCAACGTCAGCGTCCAGATGGCATCACCGCGCTGGGTCGTCGCGCGCGCACTCTCGCTCTATCAGATGGCGGCATTTGGCGGAATGGCCGCGGGCAGCTGGGTGTTCGGCCTGATCGCCGATACGCGCGGCGTCGAGACCGCGCTCCTCGCCGCCGCCGTGGTCCAGATGCTGAGCGTCGCCGCTGGCCTGGTCTGGCACCTGCCCGCGATCAGCCAGCTCAACCTCGATCCGCGCGACAGCTGGCTCGAGCCCGAAACCGCCGTCCCTGTCGAGCCCCGCAGCGGCCCGATCGTGATCACGATCGAGCATCGCATCGCCGAAACCAATGTCCCCGCCTTCCTCGCCGTGATGAGCGAGCGCCGCCGCATCCGCCGGCGCGACGGCGCACGGCACTGGGCGCTGTTGCGCGACCTCGGCGATGCCGAACTGTGGATCGAGCGCTATCATGTCGCGACGTGGCTCGATTACGTCCGCCACAATCACCGCCGTACCCATGCCGACGACGCCAATAGCGAAGCGCTGCGCCAGCTGCGCATCGGCGACATCGAACCCGTCGTCCATCGCAGGATCGAGCGCCAGACCGGCTCGCTTCCCGGCTCGCGCAGCCCCGACCCGCGCGAACTCGGCTCGGTAACCGATCCCACCGGCTCGGCCTGACCAAGCCGCCCGCCTAGACAAGAAAAAGCCGCGGCCCTTTCGGACCGCGGCTTCTTGCCCCCATTTGTCTGGTGTCAGGCGACTTCGGTAAGTGCCTCTTCGCCGCCCTCGGGCTCGCGCAGCACATAGCCGCGGCCCCAGACGGTCTCGATGTAATTCTCGCCTTCGCACGCCATGCTGAGCTTCTTGCGCAGCTTGCAGATGAAGACGTCGATGATCTTGAGCTCGGGCTCGTCCATTCCGCCATAGAGGTGGTTGAGGAACATTTCCTTGGTGAGCGTGGTACCCTTGCGGAGCGAAAGCAGCTCCAGCATCGCATATTCCTTGCCGGTCAGGTGCACGCGGGCGCCATCGACTTCGACCGTCTTGGCGTCGAGGTTGACGGCCAGCTTGCCGGTACGGATGACCGACTGGCTATGACCCTTCGAGCGGCGGACGACGGCGTGGATGCGCGCGACCAGCTCTTCGCGGTGGAACGGCTTGGTGACGTAATCGTCGGCGCCGAAGCCGAAGCTGCGCACCTTCGAATCCATTTCGTTGATGCCCGACAGGATCAGCACCGGCGTCTGCACGCGGGCGACGCGGACCTTCTTGAGCACGTCATAGCCGTGCATGTCCGGCAGGTTGAGGTCGAGCAGGATGATGTCGTAATCATACAGCTTTGCCAGATCGAGGCCTTCTTCGCCCAGATCCGTGGTGTAGACATTGAACCCTTCGGTCGAGAGCATCAGCTCGATCGCCTTGGCAGTCGACGGCTCATCCTCGATCAGCAGCACGCGCATCGTCGGTTCCCCTGTCCTCACACGCGTTTGGGGCCCCGTGGCCGACGCGCTGGACGAATTCATTAACCTAAGCACCTCTGAAGGCAAAAGGTTAATTTCCGACTAACCCGGCTTGTTCCACGAGTCGTAGGGAATCTACCTAAACGCAGACTCAAACTCGTTTCGGAGTCGAGTCATAAACGCGCTTCACCGCAGATTCGCTTCAGCCGGTCGCTGAGGAATTCGATCAGCGCCTCGACTCGCGCAGGACGCAATGTGCCCGGCGGCGTCAGCAAATGCAGCCCCGCCGCGCCGACCGCCCAGTCGCTAAGCACTGACTCCAGCCGCCCGGCGGCGATATCCTCGGCCACTAGGAAGTCGGGCAGGCGCGCGACGCCCAATCCCGCGCGTAAGGCGGGCAGCATCGCATCGCCATTGTCGGTGCGGATCGGTCCGTCGATCCGGACGACCGCCTCCTCGCCGCCCGCGCGGCGAAAGCGCCACACATCGGGGGTGGCGGTGTTGGTATAGACGAAGCAGGCATGCGTCGCGAGATCGGCCGGATGGCGCGGTCGCCCGACGCGATCGAAATAGGCGGGCGACGCGACGATGTGCCCGGTGACCGGCCCCAGCCGCCGCGCGCGCAGCGAAGAGTCCGGCAGTTCGGCGATGCGCAGCGCGATGTCGATCCCCTCGCCGACGATGTCGACGAACGCGTCCGAGAGGCGCAGATCGACCTTGATCCCCGGATGCAACGCCATGAAGTCTGCCAGCGCCGGCGCGACCGCCTGGATGCCGAAGGTCAGCGGCGCCGCGACGCGCACCAGCCCGGCCGGCGCGCTCGCGGATTCGAACGCCGCCTCCTCGGCTGCTTCGCCTTCGGAACGGATACGCTGGGCGTGATCGGCAAGCGCACGGCCGCTGTCGGTCAGCGTCAGCCGCCGCGAGGTGCGATGGAACAGCGACGTCCCCAGTCGCGCCTCGAGCCGGGTGATCGCCTTCGACACCGTCGCCTTGGATACCGCCAGCGCGTCCGCCGCGCCGCTGAACGAGCGATGCTCGACCACGGCGGCGAAGATCGCCCAGGCTTCGAAATCGGGTAGCTTCATTCCCAATGCGTATCATGGAAACGATCGGTTTCCAACGTTTCCATTTACGGCATGATCCCGTTCCCTATCTTGGCACCAACACCAAGGGAGATCAGCGATGATCGAGAAACGCACTTTTGAAAGCCTCGGCCATGCCGACCATGGCTGGCTCAATGCCCGCCACCATTTCAGCTTCGCCGATTATTATGATCCGGCCCGCACGAGCTGGGGCTCGCTCCGCGTGTGGAACGACGACGAGATCGCCGCGAACAGCGGTTTCCCGGCGCATCCGCACCAGAATATGGAGATCATCACCTATGTCCGCTCGGGTGCGATCACCCATCAGGACTCGCTGGGCAACAAAGGCCGCACCGAGGCCGGCGACGTCCAGGTGATGAGCGCAGGCAACGGCGTGCGCCACTCCGAATATAATCTCGAGCCCGAGACCACGCGCATCTTCCAGATCTGGATCGTGCCGCGCGAGGCCGGCGGCCAGCCGAGCTGGGGCGCCAAGCCCTTCCCCAAGGGCGACCGTTCGGGGAAGTTCGTCACGCTCGCCTCGGGTTTCGAAGGCGATGACGAGGCGCTGCCGATCCGGGCCAATGCCCGGGTCCTGGGCGCGACACTCAAGGCCGGCGAAAGCGTCGAGCACAGCATCGGTGACGGTCGCCACGTTTACCTCGTCCCCGCCGTCGGCGCAGTCGAGATCGACGGCGAGCGCATCGACACCCGCGACGGCGCGGCGCTCTCGGGCGGCCAGACCGTGACGATCAAGGCACTCGAAGACGCCGAGATCGTCCTGGTCGACGCCGAATAATCAAACTTCGCCCCTCCCTCGACCGGGGAGGGGCGCCTTCTTCAAAGGGAACGCCACCATGTCCAAGATCCTCGTCCTCTATTATTCGTCCTACGGCCACCTCGCGAAGATGGCCGATGCCGTCGCCGAGGGCGCGCGCAGCGCCGGCGCGCAAGTCGATGTCCGCCGCGTTCCCGAGACCGCGCCCGCCGAAGTCGCGGCCGCATCGGGCTTCGTCGCCGATCATAGCCATCCGGTGCTCGAGGACGTCAACGAGCTCGCCAACTATGACGGCATCATCGTCGGCGCGCCGACTCGCTTCGGCCGGATGTCGAGCCAGATGGCGAGCTTCTGGGATCGTGCCGGCGGCGTCTGGTTCCAGGGCCAGCTCAACGGCAAGGTCGGCGGCGCCTTTACGTCAACTGCTTCGCAGCATGGCGGTCAGGAAACCACGCTCTTCTCGATCATCACCAACCTGCTCCACTTCGGCCTGACGATCGTCGGGCTCGACTATGGATTCCAGGGGCAGGCCGGCGTCGACGAGGTCAAGGGCGGCTCGCCCTATGGCGCGACGACGATCGCCGATGGCGACGGCAGCCGCCTGCCGAGCCAGGTCGAACTGGACGGCGCGCGCTATCAGGGCCGCCGCATCGCCGAGGTGGCCAACAAGCTCGCGGCCTGACCGCGCATGCGAGCCGCGTAACAGCCCTCTCCCTGCGCGGCTCGAACGAAGCGGCGGTTCGGCGAAAGCCGGACCGCCGCTTTCCGTTTGGGCGGACTGCTCTATATGCGGGCCATGCTCCATGACCGCGTACTCTTCATCGACGGCGAAGCGATGGTGATCGACAAGCCCGCCGGCCTGCCGGTCGATCGCCCGCGCGACCGCTCGCAAAGCCTGGAGGACATGCTCGAGCAGCTGACCTTCGGCTTCCAGCGCCTGCCCCTGCCCGTCCACCGGCTCGACCGCGATACCAGCGGATGCCTGTTGCTCGCGCGCAATCCCAAGGCGCACAAGCGCTTCGGCCAGGCGTTCGAAGCCGGCACCGTGGTCAAGCGCTATGTCGCGATCCTCGAAGGCGAACCCGCCGACGAGGAAGGCGCGATCGACCTGCCGCTGATCAAGATCTCCACCGAGGAGGAAGGCTGGCGGATGACCGGCGCCAATAACGGCAAGCCCGCGCGCACGCGCTGGCAGGTGCTCGAGCGCAGGAACGGCCGGGCGATGCTCGCCTTCTTCCCCGAGACCGGCCGCACCCACCAGATACGTGTCCACGCCGCCGAGGGCCTCGGCCTGCCGATCGTCGGAGACCCGGTCTATGGCAAGGGCGGCCCCGCCGTGATGCTCCACGCCGCCGCGCTGACCATCCCGCGCGAAGGCAAGCCCGACATCCACGCCGAAGCGCCGCTGCCGCTGCGCTTCGGCAATATCGGCTTCGGCCGTGGCTGATCTGCCCGACGAGGCGATCGTCGAGGAGAAGTTCCTCGCCGCCTCCGGCCCGGGCGGCCAGAACGTCAACAAGGTCGCGACCGCGGTCCAGCTGCGGATCAACGTGTTCGCGCTCGGCCTGCCGCCTTATGCCTATCAGCAGCTCAAGACGCTGGCGGGCACCAAGATGACCGCCGCGGGCGAGCTGGTGATCACCGCGCGCAAGTTCCGCACCCAGGACGCCAACCGCAGCGATGCCCGCGAGCGGGTCGCCGAGCTGATCGACAAGGCACTCGAACGCCAGGCGAGGCGCGTGAAGACCAAGCCGAGCAAGGGAGCGAAGGCGCGGCGTGTGGACGAAAAGAAGGGCCGCAGCGAGGTGAAAGCGGGACGCGGACGGGTGCGGTTCGACTGAACCTTCCCGCCCGTCGGGAATGGGAGGTCGGATCGCGCCGCGCGATCCTCGATCATGCGGGGCATGATCGTCCTCGCACTGGCTGCGCAGACTTAGATCGGCTTCTGGCCTTAGTCGGAGCTGGGTGAGGGGATCACCCTATCGAGAGCGCATCCCCTCGTCCAACCTCCGCTAGGCAGCAAGCTGCCAAGCTGCGGTATCCTTCTCCCTCTGGAGAAGGTTTACCCATTCGCTATATACCGCTCATGTACAGCTTCGACATCGCCGCCGGCTCCAAGTCCGAACTCTATCGCGACCTCGCTGCCGCGCTCGACGCGCTCACCGCCGACGAGCCTGACGCGATCGCCAACATGGCCAATGTATCGGCGCTGATCGGTCAATATCTGCCCGATCTCAACTGGTCCGGCTTCTACCGCAATGTCGGCGACGAGCTCGTCCTCGGCCCCTTCCAGGGCAAGGCCGCCTGCATCCGTATTCCGTTCGGCAAGGGCGTGTGCGGCGCCGCTGCGGCGACGCGCGAGACGCAGCTGGTCGAGGACGTCCACGCCTTTCCCGGCCACATCGCCTGCGATGCTGCCAGCCGCTCCGAGCTGGTCGTTCCGATCGTCCACCAGGGTGCGCTGCTCGGGGTGCTCGATCTCGACAGTCCGCTGCCCGCGCGGTTCGATGCCGGCGACGCCGCTGGCTGCGAGGCGCTGATGCGGATCCTCGCGCCTAGGCTGGTCGGGTGAATCTCGCGATGATACGCTGCCCCGCATTGGGACAGGTTTGAGCCGCGCGCGCGATTTCGTGCACGCGGCGTAACGGTTACTTCTTCGTTAAGCGCAGGCAGCGGCCTGCAAGAAGGAGTATGACGAAGTGCGCAGCTATTGGTTGGCAGCGGCGGTGATCGCCGGGGTTGCGGGCGCGACGCCCGCCACGGCGCAGCGCGTGTGGCAGGACGGCCGCTGGGTCGTCATGCCGCGGACCTCGGCGCCAATGGTGGCGCGGACCAATCCGCATCGCTGGTCGATGCGCGACGGGCGATGGGACGCGGGCTATCGCGCGCCGGGCGGCTGGAACAGCTATCGCAGGCTCCATCGCGGCGCGACGCTGCCGGGCTATTGGCGTGGTGCCGATTTCCGCGTTCAGGACTATCTGAGCTTCGGTCTCGCCGCGCCGCCCCACGGCTATTCGTGGGTGCGCTATTATGACGACGCAGTGCTCGTCGATCAGGAAGGCAGCGTCTGGGATTCGCGCGACGGCATTGCCTGGGGCGGCGCGGTCGCTGCAGCGAGCGCAAGCGCAGGCTACGCCGTCGCGGACAGCCGGGCCGGCGTCGGCGCGGGCTATCCTGCGCCGCGGATCGAGCCGGTCGATCCCGACGACTATTATGACGGCGGCTATGACGATGGCCCGCCACCCCCGCCCTATGACGCGCCCCCGCCGCCGCGTCCCTATGACGACGACGATCGCGAACCCTATCGCGGTCCCTATCCCGGCGGCGATCGCGGGCCGATCGCGCCGCCGCCGCCCGCCGTCCACTATGCGCAGCCGCCCGCTTGTCCGCAGGTCTGCCCAAGCGGCTATCCCGCCGGCATGACGTGGCAGAACGGCACCTGGGTCGGCAGCTATGGTGGCTATGCCGGGACCACGACCACCGTCGTCGTGATCCCCGCGGTGACCACCACCACGACCGTCACGGAATATGTCGAGCGCTCCTACGCACGCCGCCCTACCAAGCGCCTGCTCCGCAAGAAGTGCGCCTGCCGCTGAGCTAAAACTCCCCCTCCCTGCAAGGGAGGGGATCAAGGGTTGGTATATCAAGGATTGGCATAGCGTCGGACGAGGCTCGATGCCTCGGCCGCGCTTCGGTTCTTGGCGAAGAATCTTTTGAGCGCGCAGACGCGCGCACCCACCCCCTGCCGCTCCCTTTGCAGGGAGGGGAGTTGCCAACCTAGCGGCGTGCGCGTCCCCCAAAGGTCACCAGGCTTTCCGATCCGTCGGCGGCCAGCGCCGACACGCCAACGAAATTGTCGTCGACGATCACGCCCTTGAGAACCGCCTCGCTGCCCTTGACCTCGAGATGGCGCTGCCAGTCCTGCGCATCGGCGCGGCGCCAGTGGACGCGATAGCCTGACGCGCCCGGCACCGGCTCCCATTTGACCGAGGTGTCGGTCGCCAGCGCGCCGCCGATCGTCACGCTGGCCGGGGCGGCGGGCGCCTTGGCGAGGCGGCGAAGCGTTGCGGCGTTGATCGCGGTCACCTTGGCCAGATAGGCGAAGTCCATCCGATCGACCGTATCGCCATAGACCTTGCCGCCGTCGGTGCGCAGGTCCTGGTGCTGCGCGTCGTAATTCTCGACGCCGACGCTGAAGCGCACCGCCGGATAGCCCAGCTTGAGGAACGGCGAATGATCGCCGCCGCGCCCGAACCGGTCGGGCCGGCGCACCGCCACCACTTCGAGCCCGCGCGGGAGCCTGGCGGCGACCGCATCGACTGCCTTGGCAAGCGCGCGCGAGGGGCCGTCGTCCTCGCCGCCATCGGCGCGGCGCGCGAGTTGACCCGGGACCGGCTCGATCTCGCGAATTCCTTCGGAAAACACCCGCACCCGATCGGCAACGCGCGTGCCGCCCTGCCCGATCGTGTTGCCGACGATGTCGTTGTTGAGCACCGCGGTGACGGTCCAGCCGCGCTCCTTGGCAGTCTCGGCAAGCAGCGTCCCGCCGAACAGCCCCTGCTCCTCGCCCGACAGCGCGGCATAGACGATCGTCGCGTCGAACTTTTCCTTCGACAGGATCCGCGCCGCCTCGAGCACGAGCGCGACGCCCGAAGCATCGTCATTGGCGCCCGGCGCATCCGACGTCGCGTCCATCACATCGGTCACGCGGCTGTCGATATGCCCCATCACGATGACGACGCGCTTCGAGTCGCGCCCGGGCTGGAAGCCGAGCACGTCGACCACTTCTACGCCCTTGGGCGCGCGGTCGTTGGTGAAGGTCCGCGCGACGTTCGCCACTTCGATGCAGCGTCCACACCCCTCGCCGATCCGCCCAAGCTCGCTCGCAAACCAGCGCCGCGCCGCGCCGATGCCGCGTGTGGGATGGTCGGCATCGGAAAGCGTGTGCCGTGTGCCGAAGCTGACGAGTTTCTCGACATCGGCCTTGAGCCGGGCGGGGCTAGGCGATTCCTGCGCGGCAGCAGGGGTGGCAAGCAAGGCGAGCGAAGCGAGGAGGATGCGCATGACGCAGGAGTGACGTGGTCTGTTCGACCGGTCAATCTACTCTACCGTCACCCCGGCCTTGTGCCGGGGGCCACGGTGCCGCGCTCGAATGCCTCGACCTCTCGTCTGACGGTTGCCGCCTCGTGGACCCCGGCCCGAGGCCGGGGTGACGCATAGAGATTAACTCAAGCGGTCGATCGCCGCCACGTCGAGCGAGCCCGGAATGATCATCACCGGCACGCTCAGCGTCCCGGCATCCGCGCCGGTGAAGTGCGACACCAAAGTCCCAGGCGGCCCGCTCGCCGCGGCGCCGAGCACCAGCGCGGCGATGTCGCCGTTCGCCGCGATCATCTCCCGGACCACCTTGGCGCCGTCGCCTTCGCGCACGGTAATCGAGGGTTTGAGCCCCGATTCGGTGAACAGCGTCCCTGCGGCACGCGTCACCAGCGCCTCGGCGCGTTGCCGGCTCTCTTCCTCGATCGTCGCCATCACGCCGCCCCACTGGACGAATTCCTGCGGCGCGGTCAGCGCCAGAATCTCGACGCTGCCGCCGGTCTTCACTGCGCGCCGCGCCGCAAAGCGCAATGCGATCTCGGATTCGGGACTTTCGTCGATCACCACCAGATAGGTGCGCATGGATGCATTCCCCGTTCCACGCGTTGACTGCCCCGTCATTCCCCGCCGCGCAAGCCCAAGGCCTTGACCCAAGCCCTAGCGGCGGCAAAGGGAGGACGAGCCTTTACCCCAGGGACCAACGACGGGAACCTCCATGTCGATCGAAATCAAGATGCCTGCGCTTTCCCCCACGATGGAGGAGGGCACCCTCGCCAAATGGCTGGTGAAGGAAGGCGATACGGTAAAGTCCGGCGACCTCCTCGCCGAGATCGAGACCGACAAGGCCACGATGGAATTCGAAGCCGTCGATGAAGGTGTGATCGGCAAGATCAATGTCCCCGAGGGCACCGACAATGTGAAGGTCGGCACCGTGATCGCAGTGATGGCCGGCGATGGCGAGGAAGTCTCCTCCCCTGCCCCGACGCCGGCGCCTGCCCCCGCCGCGAAGGCCGAGGCCGCACCTGCCCCCGCCGCCAAGACCGAAGCTGCGCCTGCGCCGAAGCCCGCGCCGGCCAAGGCGAACGGCGCCGATTCGGGCAGCCGGGTCAAGGCGAGCCCGCTGGCCAAGCGCCTCGCCGCCGAGAAGGGCGTCGACCTCGCCTCGCTGAGCGGCTCGGGCCCCAACGGCCGAATCGTCAAGGCCGACCTGGAGGGCGCCAAGCCCGGCGCAGCGCCTGCCGCGCAACCCGCCGCTGCCGCGCCTGCCGCGACGCCTGCTCCTGCGGCCGCCGCCCCTGCCGAGCACAAGCCCGTCTGGTACGACGAGAGCATCCCGCACGAGGAAGAAAAGCTCTCCAACATCCGCAAGACGATCGCGCGCCGCCTCACCGAGTCGAAGCAGACGGTCCCGCACATCTACCTCACCGTCGATATCCGCCTCGATGCGCTGCTCAAGCTGCGCAGCGACCTCAACAAGTCGCTCGAGGCGCGCGGCGTGAAGCTTTCGGTCAACGATCTGCTGATCAAGGCGCTCGGCGTAGCGCTGATCCAGACGCCGAAGTGCAACGTCACCTACACCGGCGACAAATTGATCAAGTACAGCCGCGCCGACGTCTCGGTGGCGGTTTCGACGCCCACCGGGCTGATCACCCCGATCATCCGCGATGCCGCAGGCGCCAGCGTCTCGGCAATCTCGACGCAGATGAAGGACCTCGCCGGCCGCGCGAAGGAAGGCAAGCTCAAGCCCGAGGAATATCAGGGCGGTACTGCCAGCATCTCCAATATGGGCATGTTCGGCATCACCCAGTTCGATGCCGTGATCAATCCGCCCCAGGGCATGATCATGGCGATCGGCGCGGGCGAGAAGCGCCCGTACATCATCGACGACGCGCTCGGCATCGCCACGGTGATGTCGGCGACCGGCAGCTTCGATCACCGCGCGATCGACGGTGCCGACGGGGCCGAGCTGATGAAGACGTTCAAGGCGTTGGTCGAATCGCCGCTGGGCATGATCGCCTGAGGCGGCGGTGCGCGTCCTCATCGAAGTGGCGCATATCGCCATCGGCCTGATCGCCGCGACGCTGATCGCGGCCGCCGCTTCCTGGTCCTATCCGCGTGCCACCGGCGATATCTGGCTGGTGACATCGGTGGCGATGGCGCTGGTCGTGCTGATGGGAATCCGCCCGATCCGCCGCGCCTATGCGATCGATCGCGCCAAGCTGAGCCGCAAACCGAAGGACGTCGCCAATGGCTGAGCAAGGCCCGCCCGATCGCCAGCCCGCGATCCGCGTCACTACCATGCCGGCCGACGCCAATCCCTATGGCGACATCTTCGGCGGCTGGCTGATGAGCCAGATGGACATGGCCGCGGGGCTGGTCGCCTCGCGCCATTCGCATGGCCGTGCCGTGACGATCGCCGTCGAGGGGATGAAATTCCACGCCCCGGTAGCTGTCGGCGACGAAGTCTCGGTGTTCGCCGACCTGGTCAGGGTCGGCCGCACCTCGATGACGATCGACGTCCAGGCCTGGCGCCGTGCGCGCCACGCCGAGGAAAGCTGCCTCGTTACGCAGGCCCAATTCGTCTTCGTCGCGATCGACGAGCATCGCCAGCCGCGAGTCGTGGACGGTGGCGGGCGCTGATGCTCGCCTCCGCGGCAGAACGCGCGCTCGCCATTGCTGTGGTGAGCGCAGCGTTCGTGCTGCTCGTGACGGGCGCGATGATCGCGTTCGGCCGCTCGCCCACGCAGCGCTCGATTCGGCAACGCGCGGGGCAGGCGGTGTTCGCCATGCTGTTGAACGCGGCGGCGCTGGCGATTCCGGTCCTGATCGCTGCGGCCCTGGGTGTGCCCATCCTCGCCGCGGGCGTGCCTCCCATTCGGCTGCTGCTGATCGCGCTGGCCGGGCTGATCGGCTTCTGGCTCGCGTTTCGGGGCAGCGATTACGGGGCGAGAGGATGCTCGCGCCTCATCGGGATGCTCGTCTGGGGCTATGTCGCGGCTTGGGGAGCAGTCCTGGTGGCGATGAGTCCGGGGCTTTCGCTTCCGGATCTGCCCCTGGCCGCACGCGCGCTGATGCCGCCGATCCTCACCGCTCTTCCGCTTGCGCTTATCGTCACGAAGTTCGCGCGGTTGGGGACGAAGCGTCGCTCGGGCGCGGCGGCCCTGTTTTTTGTCGGCGCCTGGGCCACCCTCTGCTTCTCCGCCGCGGAGAATGCTGCTTGGGCAGCGTGGCTGCCGGCGAGCAACTGGCTACGCTACCCGGTCGCCGGAGCGATCGGGACCGCGCCGGTGTCCGGCCTGTTCGTTCTCGCCCCGTTGCTGCGCCAAACACCGCGATCGCGCTGGTGGGGCTCTTTGCTCATCGCCGCGGCGATTACCATCTTGGGCATGATAACTGGCCTCGTCTGGGCCGCGGCGAGCGCGCTGCTCGCCGAATGAAAGAGGAACAATCCGTTGGCTGACCAATACGATCTCATCGTCCTTGGCTCGGGACCGGGCGGCTATGTCGCGGCAATCCGCGGCGCGCAGCTCGGCCTTAAGGTCGCGATCGTCGAGCGCGAACTGCTGGGCGGCATCTGCCTAAACTGGGGCTGCATCCCGACCAAGGCGCTGCTCCGCTCGGCCGAGATCTTTCACTATATGCAGCACGCCAAGGATTACGGCCTCGCCGCCGAGAAGATCAGCGCGGACATCGAGGCCGTCGTCAAGCGCTCGCGCGGCGTCGCCAAGCAGCTCAATCAGGGCGTCACGCATCTGATGAAGAAGAACAAGATCGCAGTGCATTTCGGCGAGGGCAAGCTCACGGCCAAGGGCAAGCTCTCGGTCACCGACAAGGACGGCAAGAAGACCGATCTGGAGGCGAAGAACATCATCCTCGCCACCGGCGCGCGCGCGCGGGACCTTCCCAACCTCCCCGCCGACGGGAAGCGCGTCTGGACCTATCGCCATGCGATGACGCCGCCTGAAATGCCCAAGAAGCTCCTCGTCATCGGATCGGGCGCAATCGGCATCGAGTTCGCCAGTTTCTACAACGACATGGGTGCCGAAGTGACCGTGGTCGAGATGCTCGACCGGATCGTGCCGGTAGAGGATGCCGATGTTTCCACCTTCCTGGAAAAGGCGCTCAAGAAGCAGGGCATGAACATCCTGACCGGCGCCAAGATCGACAAGATCGCCGCCGACGCCAATGGCGTGCAGGCGACGATCACCGACAAGGATGGCAAGGCCACGCAGAGCGTGTTCAGCCACGTCATCGTCGCGATCGGCATCGTTCCGAACACCGAGAATATCGGCCTCAAGGAACTCGGCGTGAAGACCAACGACCGTGGCTTCCTCGAGACCGATCCGGCCTGCAAGACCAATATCGACGGCCTCTATGCGATCGGCGACATCACCGCCCCGCCCTGGCTCGCGCACAAGGCCAGCCATGAGGGCGTGATCGCGGTCGAGGCGATCGCCGGCAAGCATCCGCACGCGATGGACCCGCGCAACATCCCGGGCTGCACCTATTGCCACCCACAGATCGCATCGGTCGGCCTCACCGAGGCCAAGGCCAAGGAAGCAGGCTACGAGGTCAAGGTCGGCAACTTCCCCTTCATCGGCAACGGCAAGGCGATCGCGCTCGGCGAGGCCGAAGGCTTCGTCAAGACGGTGTTCGACGCCAAGACCGGCGAATTGCTCGGCGCGCACATGATCGGTGCCGAAGTCACCGAACTGATCCAGGGCTACACGATCGGCAAGACGCTCGAGACCACCGAGGCCGAGTTGATGGAAACCGTCTTCCCGCACCCGACGCTGAGCGAGATGATGCACGAGAGCGTGCTCGGGGCGTACGGACGCGCGCTACACATCTGAGGTTACCGACGGCGCACTTCTCAGGTCCGCCTCCAGCCCAACACCAACCGTCACCCCGGCCTTGTGCCGGGGTCCACGGTGCCGCGCACGCTGTCTAAGGAGCGCTTGCTCCTCCCTCAGACCCTTGGTGGACCGGCACAAGGCCGGGGTGACGACTGGCTTTGATCAGCCCGTCTCAGGTCGCCGCATACGACCTTCGATCCGGCGCAGCTTTATTGCCTACTATTTAGATAGGATATAAATAAACCGTCCGGCCTCCCCCGGTGGAGTGGAAACTATGTCCATCTTTTCGCCTCTCGACGAAAGTTCGCCGATCATCCTCACGGTTCCCGGGCTGGGCGGCTCGGGCCCTTCGCACTGGCAGACGCTCTGGGAGCAATCGCGCCCCGACACCCACCGAGTCGAACTCGGCATGTGGGACACACCGCATCGCAACACCTGGGTGACCAAGCTCGACCAGGCGATTCGCCAGGCACAGGCACCCGTGGTGCTCGCTGCGCATAGCCTTGGCTGTCTCGCAGTCGCCTGGTGGGCCGAGCTTGCCGGACAGCCCTTTGGCTGGCCAGTCGCCGGCGCGCTGCTGGTCGCCCCCGCGGATGTCGATCGCGACTCGGTGCGTCCCGAACTCGCGGCCTTCCAGCCGACGCCGACCAAGCCGCTTCCCTTCCCCTCGATCGTTGTGGCGAGCAGCGACGATCCGTGGGTCCATCCCGAAAAGGCCCGCGCGCTTGCCGGCGGCTGGGGCAGCTTCTTCGTCGATGCCGGTCCGCAGGGTCATCTCAACGCCGCCAGCGGTATCGGCTGGTGGGAAGAGGGTCAGTCGCTGCTCGATCGCGTGCTCGACGCCGCCGAGGATCGCACCGGCAAAGTGCGGTCGGCCAACGACGCTCGCACCCTGCTCGCAGTGAGCGCCACCGAAGCCGCGCAGGCACATTACTATCGTGAGCGTGCATGACAGTACCGGCTCGCCTCGGCGCAACGGGCGTCCGCATCGTCGCAGCCCGGGATGAAATACGACCCGCACCGCATTATAAATCCCGGTAGTGGGCGTGGCCGGGTGACGTCCCCCTAGAGCGTCACCCGGCCTCTTCCACCGCCCCTTGCCGCCTGGTTCGGCGCCTCCCCACATCGCTGCGCTCGTTTCGTCGCAGACTTTGTCGGCGCACTCGATGATATATTGTACCTTGGCACATTCGGGCCTATATGCTGGCCCATGCCGGTGAGTCTCCCGATGTCCCGCTTGTGGGGCGGTATCGATACCAGCTTCGATCGCATTGCGATCGGGCTTAGCGGGCTGTGCCTCGTGCACTGCGTCGCGACCACCGTTCTGCTCACGGTTCTTTCCTCGGCTGGCGCCTTCTTGCACCCGGCGATTCACGAAATCGGCCTCGCCCTCGCGATCGTGTTCGGCATCATCGCGCTCGGCAAGGGCGTGCTCTCGCACGGCTATATGGCCCCGGCGCTGGTCGGCGCGTTCGGCATCGGCATCATGGCCGGCGCGCTGACGCTCCCGCATGGCGGGTTCGAGATCATCTGGACCCTGATCGGTGTGAGCCTCGTCGCGCTCGGCCATGACCTCAACCGCCGCGCGACCTACTAGACAGCTTGCCGCGGGGGCCCCGGCTCCCTAAATCTGTGCCATGCACGCCCACGATCATCACGAGCACGCGGGAAGCGATCTCACCCGCGCCGCCCAGACCACCCTGGAAAAATCCGGCGAGCAGTGGACGGCGATGCGCGAGCGCGTTTTCGAGGCGCTGGCCGGCTTCGACAAGCCTGCCTCCGCTTATGACATCGCGGAGGCTGTTTCCAAGGCCGAGGGCCGCCGCGTCGCTGCCAACAGCGTCTATCGCATCCTTGACCTGTTCGTCGGCTCGAACCTCGCCCGGCGAGTCGAGAGTGCCAATGCCTATGTCGCCAATGCGCACCCCGATTGCCTGCACGACTGCATCTTCCTGGTCTGCGACAGCTGCGGCCAGACCACGCATATCGACGACGATTCGATCACCAAGACGGTGCGCTCCGCCGCCAAGAACGCAGGCTTCTCGCCCGTCCGCCCGGTGATCGAAGTCCGCGGCAAATGTGGCGACTGCGAATAGGGCTGCACGGAAACTCCACGACTTTTCGGCGATTCGAGCGTTCGACTTAGGCGAATCACTCGCGTAAGAGACTGGTGATGGCCGACCTTCCCAGCACGCCGCTGCTCGACACCGTCGAAACGCCCGCCGATCTTCGCAAACTCAACCCCGCCGATCTCCGCCAGCTCGCCGACGAGCTGCGCGCCGAGACGATCTCGGCCGTGGGGACGACCGGCGGGCATCTCGGCTCGGGGCTCGGCGTCGTCGAGCTCACCACTGCGATTCACTATGTGTTCGATACGCCCAGCGACAAGCTGATCTGGGACGTCGGGCATCAATGCTATCCGCACAAGATCCTCACCGGTCGCCGCGACCGGATCCGCACGCTGCGTATGGGCGGGGGCCTGTCGGGCTTCACCAAGCGTAGCGAGAGCGAGTACGACCCGTTCGGCGCAGCCCACTCGTCGACCTCGATCTCGGCCGCGCTGGGCTTCGCCATCGCCAACAAGCTCAACGACCGGCCCGGCAAGGGGATCGCCGTGATCGGCGACGGCGCGATGAGCGCCGGCATGGCCTATGAGGCGATGAACAACGCCGAGGCCGCGGGCAATCGCCTGGTTGTCATCCTCAACGACAACGACATGTCGATTGCGCCGCCGGTCGGCGGGCTCTCCGCCTATCTTGCCCGCGTCGTCTCCTCGTCCGAATATCTCGGCCTGCGTAGCCTCGCCAAGCGTGCGATCCGCAAGCTTTCGAAGCGCGTCCACAACGCCGCCGAAAAGGCGGAGGAATTCGCCCGCGGCATGGCGACCGGCGGTACGTTGTTCGAGGAGCTCGGCTTCTATTATGTCGGCCCGATCGACGGCCATAATCTCGACCATCTGATCCCGGTGCTCGAGAATGTCCGCGACAGCGAACAGGGCCCGATCCTCGTCCATGTGGTTACCAAGAAGGGCAAGGGCTACGCCCCGGCCGAGGAGTCGGCGGACAAATATCACGGCGTCCAGAAGTTCGACGTGATCACCGGCACGCAGGACAAGGCCCCGCCGGGGCCCCCCTCTTACCAGAACGTGTTCGGCGAGACGCTGGCCAAGCTGGCCGAGACCGATCCGCGGATCGTCGCGATCACCGCGGCGATGCCGTCGGGCACCGGCGTCGACAAGTTCGCCCAGGCGCATCCCGACCGCGCCTTCGACGTCGGCATCGCCGAGCAGCACGCGGTCACCTTCGCCGCGGGCCTCGCCGCGCAGGGCATGCGGCCGTTCTGCGCGATCTATTCGACCTTTCTCCAGCGCGCCTATGATCAGGTCGTCCACGACGTCGCGATCCAGAACCTGCCGGTCCGCTTCGCGATCGACCGCGCAGGCCTTGTCGGCGCAGACGGCGCGACTCATGCCGGCAGCTTCGACGTCACTTATCTGGCGACCCTCCCCAATTTTGTCGTGATGGCGCCCGCCGACGAAGCCGAGCTGGTCCACATGACCTACACTGCGGCGCTCCACGACAGCGGCCCGATCGCGGTGCGCTATCCGCGCGGCAACGGCACCGGCGTTGCGATTCCCGACGCCCCGCAGCAGCTGGCGATCGGCAAGGGCCGCATCGTCCGCGAAGGCAAGGCAGTGGCGATCCTGTCGCTCGGTACGCGCCTGGCCGAAGCGCTCAAGGCCGCAGATGCGCTAGAGGCGCGCGGCCTGTCGACCACTGTAGCCGACCTGCGCTTTGCCAAGCCACTCGATGAGGAACTGATCCGCAAGCTGCTGACCAGCCACGAAGTCGCATTAACGGTCGAGGAAGGTGCAGTCGGCGGCCTCGGTGCACACGTGCTCACTTTGGCCAGCGACCAGGGCCTGATCGACGCCGGCCTCAAACTGCGCACGATGCGCCTGCCCGACAGCTTCCAGGATCAGGACAAGCCCGAGAAGCAATATGCCGAGGCCGGGCTCAATGCCGAAAACATCGTCGACACGGTGCTCAAGGCGCTGCGCTACAATGAAGCCGCGGTTACCGACGCACGCGCCTGACGCGCCCTTGAAAATCCAGCATGCACATGACATGTACATGTGCATGGCCACCCAGCTTCACGGATCGCGATCGAGTCGGCTCGTCGTTCTGGTCTCCCCTGCGGAAAAGCAGCGCATCGCCGACAGCGCCGCCGCTGCCGACATGACGGTCAGCGATTATCTGCGCACTGCCGCCGAGCGCTATTCGGAGCCGAGCGAAGCCGAACAGATGCTGATGCGCGAGCTGCTAACCCAGCTGGAGGCCGCGAATGCCAGCACGGAAAAGGCATTCGCCGCGCTCGAGGCCGAGCAAGGCCGCGCCGCGTCGTTCGACGAGGATGCCTATCGCGCGCAGGTGCGCGAACAGTTGCAGGCACGCACCGACATCGATTGGGATGCGCTGGGCAGCACGCTTTCGAGCGACACTCGCCAGTGAGTTTCTGGAGCGATGCGCTGCGGGCGCTCCAGCAGGTCACCTTGCTCCAATACAAGGTCGAGCAGGCACTCAAGGTCGCCGAAGAAGCACGCCGCGACTCGCAGGAGACGCGCGAACGGCTGATCCAGCTCGAGACGCTGATCGACATCGCGATGAAACGCCGCCCTGCCCCACCGCCGCTCCAGCTTCCCGAGAGCTGACGCTCGCGGCGCGGCGCGCAGATATCCACTTTGCAGATGTCGTGCAGGTAGCGAAATGGAGAAATAGCCTCGCCGTCCGCATTCCCGCCGATGTCGCGCGACAGTTGAGCTTGAAGGAAGGCGACGAGGTCACGCTTCGCGCTCTCGACCAAAGCGAGTTCGCGCTGATCACCAACCCGTTTCGCACATAGCTTTCCGAACTGCCGGGCGCTAAGATCGAACCGTGCTCCAGATGACGTTCCAACCCGCCACTGCCCGCCCGCGCACCATCGCCACCTGGCTTTACTTCGTGGCCGCATTGATCGTGCTGATGGTGGTGATCGGCGGCATCACCCGGCTGACCGAGTCCGGGCTGTCGATCACGCAATGGAAGCCGATTTCGGGCGTAATCCCGCCGCTCAACGATGCGCAGTGGCAGGCCGAATTCACCAATTACCAGCGCATCCCAGAATATCAGCAGCTCAACCAGGGGATGACGCTCGCCGGCTTCAAGGCGATCTTCTTCTGGGAATACCTCCACCGGTTGCTCGGTCGACTGATCGGGGTCGCCTTCGCCCTGCCATTGCTGTGGTTCGCGGTGCGCCGACAGATTCCGCGCGGGTATGGCGGACGCCTCATCGCGCTGCTCGCGCTCGGCGGGATGCAGGGCGCGATCGGCTGGTGGATGGTCCAGTCCGGGCTCAGCGTCCGCACCGATGTCAGCCATGTCCGGCTTGCCGTACACCTGCTCGTGGCGCTGTTCACGCTGGCCGGGATCGTCTGGACCGCGCGCGATCTGCGCGTGCTTGCCCGCAATCCGCAGGCCAACCCGGCCCGTCTGACCGGCCTCGGCATCGCCGCCGGCGCAGTGTTGTTCGTTCAACTGCTGTTCGGCGCGCTCGTCGCGGGACTCAATGCCGGGCTCGTCACTGATCAATGGCCGCTGATGAATGGCCAATTCTTCCCCGGCGCCACCGCCGTAGGCCGACCGTTCCTCGACGGACTCTTCAACGATCCCGCGATCGTCCATTTCATCCATCGCTGGTGGGCCTGGGTCGCGGTCGCTGCCTTGATCGTGCTCGCGCGCGTCACGCGTCGCGTCGATCGCCGCGCCTCTGTCGCGATCCACAGTGCGTTCGGGATTCAGATCCTGCTCGGTATCGCCACGGTGATGAGCGGGATGAACATCGCGCTTGCAGCACTCCACCAGCTGGTCGGCGCGCTGCTCGTGATCGCCACCGCCTGGGGCGTTCACGCCATCGGTCAGCGGCGATGAGCGACATCGCACTACTGCATTGCACCTTCGCGGACCGCGCCGAAGCCGAACGCGTCGCCGAAACCGTGATCGCCGAGCACCTCGCCGCCTGCGTCAACATCCTTGCGCCTTGCCGCTCGATCTATCGCTGGCACGGCGTAGTCGAGCGTGCCGACGAAGTTCCCGCGCTGTTCAAGACAACGCCATCGCTAGCCGAGCGCCTCCGCACCCGCATCGAAGCGCTCCATTCCTATGATCTGCCCGCCGTCGAGGCATGGCCGGTGGGCGCAAGCGCCGCCGTCAGCGGTTGGGTCGAAGCGGAGACCGGTTGATGCTGGCCGCGGCCGCGATGTTGCTTCAGGCGAGCCTGGCCGCCACCGTATTCGCGCCGCCGCTCGATACGCCGATACGCATCACCGTCGAGCGGGTCGAGACGTCCCCAAAAGAACGCCGCTACCGGCAGGAGCGGCTGGTGCGGTTCAGACCCGACGGCACTGGCTATCGCGCTGAGGCAGTGCTGGTCGCCAATGCCAGCGCGGCCCCCGAGGCATTGAGCGATCTTGTCGAACGCGGCCTTTCCGCCCTCGCTGGCCAGACGATCGTGCTGCACCTCGATGTCAACGGCCAGGTGACCGGCATCGACGACATGACGGCGCTTTGGGATAGGGTCTGCCAGCATATCGCCGACGCAGCGGCGGCGCGGCGCGGCCTGACGCCGGGCGAGTCCAACGCGCTTGCCACACGGCTGGTGGCGCCGCTCCGCGCATTGCCGCCCGAACGTCAGCGCGCGCTCCTCGCCACCCTGGTCACCGCAGCAATCATGACCGACCCTGTCGATGCACCCGGCAGCGCCGTCGCAGTCCAGCTCCCCGGTGCCTCGCCGTTCGGCACGCCCGCCACGCTCCAGGGCATCCGCCGTACCGAAGCGGTGGGCATCCTGCTCCACGTTTCGACCACGGCGACGGCAACGGTCGCGCTCCCCGCCGAGGGCAATGCGCCCGCCCGCGCCGGGTCCGTGACGCTCGATCGCGTCCGCGTCTTCGATCCGCGCACCGGCATGCTGGCCACGGCCACCGACACCATTCGCAACGTCATTGCGACCCGCGAAACCCGGCTCGTTACGCATACCCGCGTCGAGCGCGCGCCCGGAAATGCCTGGCCGAAATAGCACGAGGTATCATGATACCCGTCAGCAAAGCCCCCGATTTGCTTGACTTTCGGCCACCCTTCCGCCAAACGCCACTCAACCGCGCTGGCCGAGAGGCTGGCGCGCTCGCGTTTAAACCTCGAAAGGTCACAGGCCATGAAGGCGCTGATGAAGACCACAAAGTCGGTGAAGCCGGCCGAAGTGGAGAAGAAGTGGCATATCGTCGATGCCGACGGCCTGGTGGTCGGTCGCGCTGCGACGATCATCGCCAACGTCCTGCGCGGCAAGCACAAGACGAGCTTCACCCCGCACGTCGATTGCGGCGACAACGTCGTCGTCATCAACGCGGACAAGATCCGTTTCACCGGCAAGAAGCTGGCGAACAAGGTCTATTACAAGCACACCGGCTATGCCGGCGGCATCAAGGAAATCACCGCGGGCAAGGTGCTCGAGGGTCGTTTCCCGGAGCGCGTGCTCGAAAAGGCCGTTGAGCGCATGATCCCGCGCGGCCCGCTTGGCCGCCAGCAGATGCGTAACCTGCGCATCTTCGCCGGCACCGAGCATCCGCACGCCGCGCAGAACCCCGAAGTCCTCGACATCGCGTCGATGAACCGCAAGAACAAGGTGGGCGCATAATGTCCGACAACCGCCAGTCCCTTTCCGATCTCGGCGCCATCGCCGCCGGTGAAGAGCCTACGGGCGTTCCGGCCAGCGCCCACGAGTATCTGAACGCCCCGGCCGCTCCGGCTGCGCCGACGATGCCGCTGCGCGAGAAGATCATCGACAGCCTCGGCCGCTCGTATGCGACCGGCCGCCGCAAGGACGCCGTCGCCCGCGTCTGGATCAAGCCGGGCACCGGCAAGATCACGATCAACGGCCGCGACCAGGAAGTCTATTTCGCACGTCCGACGCTGCGTCTCGTCATCAACCAGCCGTTCGGTGTCGCCGAGCGCCAGGGCCAGTATGACGTGATCTGCACCGTCAAGGGCGGCGGGCTTTCGGGCCAGGCCGGCGCCGTCAAGCACGGCATCAGCCAGGCCCTGACTCGCTATGAGCCGGTGCTTCGCGCCCCGGTCAAGGCAGCAGGCTTCCTGACCCGCGACAGCCGCACGGTCGAGCGTAAGAAGTACGGCAAGGCCAAGGCCCGTCGTAGCTTCCAGTTCTCGAAGCGCTAAGCGGTTCACAGAATACGCGAAGGGCGGTCCGGCAACGGGCCGCCCTTTTCGTATCGGCGTCAGGCCGGTTCGAGCCAGCCTGCATAGCGGACTACCGGGCCGACCAGCGGCAACCGCACATCCACTTCGAAGCGGAAGCGATCGTCTTCCTGCCATTCGCGCGCTGCGATGCGCGGTCCGAGCAGGCGCGGCATCGGCACGCCGAACGCCGACCAGCGCCGCAGCACCATGCGCAGTCCCGCGCTGTCGCTGGGCAAGTCGAATTCGAAGCGCAACGGGCCGAACCGCTCCACGACACCGGCGCGGGCCTGGCTAAGTTCGCTCGAAAAGCGATGCCCACCAAAGTCGCGGTTCCAGCGTTCGCGGCCGCATCGTTCGGCGAACGAGACGTGGAGCGGCCATGTCCCGGAAGGCGGGAAGTCCATGATTCGGCCGATCAGCTGCGCCACGCCCTTTCCGCGGATGACGGTTCCCTCGCCGCGTGCGCCGCCATCGCCGTGGAGCCGGTGCATCTCGCGTACCTGCTCGGGCAGCGCGCGGAAGCGCGCGCCCATCGCCCGCTGGTACAAGGGAATAGATTTCCGCTCGGTGATCGCATGACGAATCGCCAGCCGCGCGAATAAGGGCTCGAACTGCGCCAAGGTCAGCAGCCCCCCTGCATCCCGAGCGCCCGGCGCCACCCTGCCCGCGAGGATTTCCTCCGCCAGCAACGCCGCGGCCAGCGTCGGTATCTCCGGCCCGTCGCCCTCCCTCGCGATCAGCGTCCAGCGCCGTTCGAGGCCTGCCAGAGTCACGGTCACCGACATTGCCGAACGGTCGCTGCCTGCCCAGCCGGTCAGGTGCTGGAGCGGATGCAGCCATCCCGCAGCGCCGCGCAGCGTACCGATCCAGCCCCAGCGCACCGGCCAGCTCAACAGCCACAGCGCGATCATCTGAAAGCCGAGTTCGGTGCCGGCTCTAAAAATCGTCGCCGGCCGCCCCTCGATCGCCGCGGGCAGCAAATCGGCATCGGGCACATCGGCGAGCGCCACCCATCGGCGCAGCGGCTTTTCGCCGGCTATCGCAAAGCATTCGCGGCGCAGTTCCTGCCATCCGGTCGCGAGATGCCGCCGTCGTCCTAGCCACAACACAATCGGCTTGCCGACATAGGACAGGATCGCCGCAGCGACCGACCGGCCTGCGACGGCGCGGTTCGATGCGCTGATCGCGATCTCCACTTGCCGGACCGCGTCCTCCCCGGCCAGCGCGCGCACCACTGCGCCCGACAGCGCGGGCACGCTTGAGGCGCCCGCGACCACCGGCACGCCCGCCGCCTTCGCTGCGGCGTCGAGTCGGCCGATGCCGACCACGAAGGCGCGGCCATCGGCAAGGTCGAGATAGGAGATGCGCATCGCGATGCAGGCCTCCGGCACAGTGTAGCCGCTCGCCTGGAACGGCCCCGCCGCATCGATCACCAGCTCGGGCCGCTCGCGCGCCAGGACCATGCCGATCCCGCTGTCGCGATCGGCAACCGCCGGCTCGGCACCCGGGAGCCCCGCGCAGAACGCCGCCGCCTTGTCGCCGCTCCGCCCCGCCACCAGCACCTGATGCCCCGCAGCGAGCAGCCGCCGCGTCAGCCGCGCGCCGAAGCCGCCATAACCGCCGATCACGAGGATACGGCTCACAGCACGCGGTCCCGCTGCTCGGGCGTCGGCATCCAGCATGTCTCGCGCCGCCCGAACAGCCGATAGCGACGCCGCGCGACCCAGCGGTACAACGGATCGCGCATCCCACGCGGCACCAGCCCGAACACACCCACGGCGCGCCACGGCCAGCCAAGCCCGCGCCAGATCGCAAGGATGGCATCGCTGTCGCGCAACGCCGTCTCGCCCTGAACGACGATCAACGTGTCGGGATCGGCGGGATCGATCCCGAAGCGCCGATAGATCGCCGCGCCCGCATCCCCCTGCATCGACGCAAGGCGAAAGCGGCCGCGCCGATCATGCCGCAGTACGAATTGCGCATGTGCCGAGCACAATATGCACGCCGCATCGAACACGATGACCGGATGCTTCATGCCGCATGCTCCGGCGGATCGGCGAACACCGCCAACTGGTGGACCAGTTCGCCCAGCCAGGGATGAACGAGGTCGAGGCTGAACGCGAACCGGCCGCTGCCCAGATCGGTATGGCCAACTAGGAGCTGCCCGATCAGTCCATTGCGGATAGGCAGCCGCACGCCCGCCAGCCGCAGGAAATAATGGTCGCTGACGAACCACAACGCCCCGCCCCGCTCCTCCAGCCGCAACGCAATGCCGACGCCGAGCCCGAGATATTCTTCGAGCCCGGTCGGCCCGGCGAAACGCTTCGCGCTGTGGATGACCTGTGGAAAACCGTGGCGTCGGCCATATTGGCGCGTCCAATACTGGCTTCGTCCGTCCTTGTCGGTGGTAATGCTGACGCTGGCGGACACGCCGGTATCGCTGCCAAGCGGCAGCGGCGCGCCGATCAGCCGCGCGACCTGCGCCAGCAGCCGCCCCGCGATCGACATGCGGCACTCGACGACTTCGCCGACATACGTCACGCAGCCGCCCAGCGCGATCTTGCGAAGGAAGCGGCGACGCACCGCGGGCGCGAGGAACAGCCAGCGCCGCCCGAGCAACCGCGCGAACGGACTCGCCGCATCGGCGTCCGCGCAGGCAGCGACCGGCGCCCAGCCCGCATATCGGGCAAGCGCTCCGCAGCGATATCCGGGCGTGAACACTGTCGGTCCTTTCTGTAAAACGAAACCCCGCGCCTCACGGACAGCCTGCGCGTGCGCGCCCTAGGCCTCTTTCGATTTGCCCTTGGGCAGAAACGCCAGCACGCGCTTGCCCATCCGGATCAGCAGCATCAGCCGGCTGGGCGGGATCGCGATCATCTGCTGATACCAGTCGTCGATCGTCGCCACGAAATCGCGCATCGCCTCGATCCGCTCGCGCGCCACGGCGGAGATGCGCGGGTCGTCGCGCGCCTCGTCGGTGCAGATCTTGAGCGCGGCGACGGCGGGATCGATCTCGCGCTCCTTGCGGCCCTGGGCGATGCGCGTGAGCATCTGCATCAGATCGACTTCGGCTTCATAATGATCGCGCCGGTCGCCCATCATCGGCACCCGCCGGATCAGCTTCCAGCCGAGCAGTTCCTTGAGACTGTTCGACGTGTTGCTCCGCGCGATCCGCAGCGTGTCGCTGATCTCCTCGGCATTGAGCGGCCGCTCGCTGAGATAAAGCAGCGCGTGGATCTGCGCGACCGAGCGGTTGACGCCCCATTGCCCGCCCATCTCGCCCCAATGCAGCACGAACTGCTGGACCGCCATCGGAAGCAATACATTGTTGTCCGTAATTTCTGTCATAACAGAAATATATGACGCCGGACGCGTGCTGTCAATGATCCTCACGCTGATCCGGACGGCGCGTCGGCACCCGCTCGCAGGCCCCAAACATGAAAATTTGGCTAAGGTTTCCTTAGGGATTTCCACAAGTTGTCGGATTAACCCTGTCCCTCTATTCATAAGGATGCAGGTTGCGCGCGGGCGCAGCGGCGGGGGATCATCCAGTGTTCACACCACGCGTATCGGTTGCGCTCAGCGTAGCTTTTCTCTCTGTGCTCTCGGCTTGCGGCGGCGATAGCGGCGGTGGCGGCGGCAGCGGCTCGACCGGCGGCGGGCTGGTGACCGTCACGCCCACCCCCACACCCACGCCGACCTTCACCGAAGGCGATGCCGCGCGCCTCGCCAAGCAGGCGAGCTTCGGCCCGACCCCGGCGCTGATCGCCAAGATCAAGGAGATGGGCGTCAACGCCTGGCTCGACGAGCAGTTCGCCGCGACCGGCAGCACCTATGTCGATCTCGCAGGCGAAGTGCGCCGCGACTATTGCGCGAGCACCGACACGGTCTGCACGCGGATGCGCTTCTCGCGTACTCCGGTCGCGATGCGGTTCTATGCCGATGCGGTGATGGCACCCGATCAGCTCCGCCAGCGCGTCGCCTTCGCGCTGGGTCAGATGATCGTCGCTTCGGAGGCCGAAGTGAATTCGACCGCCGGCATCGCCGCGCTCAACCAGATCTTCCTCGAAAACGCCTTCGGCAATTTTCGCGACGTGCTCGCCCGGGCGACGATGCTCGGCTACATGGGCGACTATCTCGACATGGCCGACAGCAACAAGTCGGCGCCGTCGGAAAATTATGCCCGCGAGCTGCTCCAGCTCTTCTCGATGGGCCCCGACCAGCTCAACATGGACGGCACGCCCAAGCTCGACGCCGGCGGCGCACGCCAGCCCAATTACACCTCCGACGACATTCGCGGGGTCGCCCGTGCGCTCACCGGCTGGACCTATGCCCGGGTCGGCGGCGCGGCGATCACCGACGGCAATGCCCGCGACTATTCGCGGCCGATGATCGCGGTCGCTACTCGCTACGATACGACTGCCAAGGCGTTCCTTGGCACCAATGTGCCCGCGGGGGCTGCGCAGGATGCCAGCGTTGCCGCCGTGGTCGATGCAGCCTTCAACAATGCCTCGACCGCGCCGTTCGTGTCGAAGTTCCTGATCACCCATCTCGTCACGCCGAACCCCACGCCGGCCTATGTCGGCCGCGTATCGGCGGTGTTCGCCAATAACGGCAGCGGCGTGCGCGGCGATCTCAAGGCCGTGGTCCGCGCGATCCTGACTGACGCCGAGGCCCGCAATGCACCCACGGCGAGCGCCGGCAAGGTCAAGGAGCCGATCCTGCTGATGGCCGGCCTCGCGCGGGTGATCGGTTTCACCACCGACGGCTATGTCTTCGTCAATCGCGATTCGAGCATGGGCCAGCCGGTGATGCGCGCGCCTTCGGTGTTCAACTTCTATCCGACCGACTATCCGCTGCCCGGCAGCACCACGCTCAAGAGCCCGGCATCGAAGCTGCTCAACACCTCGAACGTGCTGCGCTGGCACAACTTCGTCTATGACTGGACCGTGGGCGGCGACGCTACCCGCGCCGAATATGCAGTGAGCTCAGGCCTGCCCAATTCCTCGCTCACCCAGCCGCTGTGGAGCGATTGGGAGGCGTTCGGCACCGATCTCGACGGCATGGTCGCGCGCATCAATCTGCTGATGTTCGCCAACGCGCTGAGCCAGCCGCAAAAGGATGCGCTCAAGGCGTCGGCCACGGCGATCACCCATGCCGATCCGGTCGTCCAGGCCCGCAAGCGCGCCCAGATGATGCTCTATGTCGCGGCTTCGAGCCCGATCTTCCTTGTCGACCGCTAAGGGAACCGACAGATGACCTTGTCCCGCCGCAATTTCGTTCGCCTCGTTGCCGGCACCGGTGCGATGGCCGCCATGGGCCAGCTCGGCCGCACCAGCGCGATGGCCGCGCCCAACGGCAATTACCGCGCCATGGTCGGGGTGTTCCTGTTCGGCGGGAACGACAGCTGGAACATGGTGATCCCCACCGACGCCCGGCATGCGACCTATCTCGCCTCGCGCGGCTCGGTCGGCATCAAGGCGGCGGCGCTGACGCCGCTGACCAATGCCAATTATGCGCTGCACCCGTCGATGGCGGCGCTGCGGCCGATCTGGGACGAGGGCAGCCTGGCGCTGGTGCTCAACGCCGGCACGCTGTTCGCGCCGCTCACCAAATCGACCTATCAATCGCGCGCCGATCTGCGTCCGACCAACCTGATGAGCCACTCCGACGAGCAGGCGCATTGGCAGGGGCTGCGCGCACGCGATGTCAGCATCGATGGCTTCATGGGCCGCATGGCCGATCGCATGGTCGCCACCGGCACGCCTTCGACGATCTCGCTGGCCGGCTCGAATCTCGCCACGATCGGCCGGACCAGCTCGGCGCTGGTCCTCCCATCGACAGGCACGCTCGGCCGCAGCGGCTTCAGCACCGGCGGCAATGCCGCGAATCAAGCCAAGAACGCCGCGATCGACGCGCTCGCCAACGGCGGCGGCTATGGCGCGATGACGGAAGCGACGGCCCGTGACATCGTCGGCTCCTATGGCCAGGCGGTGACTGCCAACACGATCATCAGCGCGACCAGTTCGATTGATGGCTATTTCGTCAATCCGGACACCGGCGCGGCGCTGACCAGCGACGTCGCCCGCCAGCTGATGCGCGTCGCCCGCATGATCGCCGCGCGCTCGACGCTCGGCCATGACCGCCAGACCTTCCTGGTCAGCCAGGGCGGCTATGACAATCATTCGGGCCAGGTCGGCGGCGGAAACAACGATACCGGCACCCATGCCAATCTGCTTCGCGACCTCGCCATGGCGCTCGCCGGCTTCCACCGCGCAATGCAGTCGATCGGCATGGGCGAGAACGTCACGGCCTTCACGATGAGCGACTTCGGCCGCACGTTCAAAGGCAATGCCCAGAACGGCACCGATCACGCCTGGGGCGGCAATCACCTCGTCGTCGGCGGCAACGTCACGCCGGGCGGCATCTTCGGCGCCTATCCCGATCCGGTGATCGGCGGCGTCAACGACGTCAGCAACGAAGGCCGCTTCGTGCCTGCGGTGGCGCAGGAGGAATATATCGGCGCAATCGCCCGCTGGCATGGCGTCAGCGATGCCGACATGCCCTATGTCTTCCCAAATTGGTCGACCTGGAGCACCGGCGGCCGCGGCCCGCTAGGGTTGTTCCGCGCTTAACGGCGTTCGATCACATTCCTTCCATGGTGCGCAGCTATCCGCGCAGTGGAGGGAGATTGGGCCGATGGAACTGCATTATCACGAGGTGGCGGCGACCGAGACCTCGGCGGAGGGCGCGCCGAACTTCTATCGCGTCACGCCGTTCATGCATGTGCCGGACCTAGAATCGGCGGTGCATTTCTTCACCGACATCCTCGGCTTCGAATGCCGCTTCCGCCAGGGCATCTATGCCTATGTCCAGCGTGAGGCGGCGGCGTTCCGGCTGGTCGAGAATGTCGGCGACGAAGGCGCACCCCCGGGCAATCGCCGCTTCTGTTATTATGTCGATGTGAACGACGTTGCCGCAGTCGAGGCCGAGCTGGCGCCCAAGGCGACTTTGCTCAACGATGGCGACCTCTACGGCCCGATCGACCAGATCTATGGCCAGCGCGAGCTGATGGTGGTGGCGCCGGATGGCAACCTGCTGGTGTTCGGGCAGGATCTGACGCGCACATAGTTTCTCCCCTCCTTGAAAGGGAGGGGAGCTTACAGCGCCACGCTTGCCTCGCCCTTGAACCGGGCGATCGTCTCGAAGCTGCTTCCGTCGATCCGGATCTCGTTGAACGATGGCGGCTGGCTGCGCACACGTTCCGACAGCGTCCCCGCGCCGATCAGCCGCACCGTCCGTCCCGCCACTTCGTGCGCGATGTCGAACGGGTCATGGACATGCCCGGTCAGCACCGCATGCACTCCCGCGGTCGCGAGCGCATCGAGGGATTCGCGGCCGCGCCGGGTCTTCGATGTCGCCATCGTCCCCGCCTCGATCAGCGGGTGGTGCGCGGCGATGAAGATCAGGTCGTCCTTGGGCACTGCCTCGACCAGCGCGAGCGATTCCTGCAACGATCGGGTGCTGACATAGCCCTTCGACCAGTTGGTACGGAACTGGAAGCGCGCCGTGGTCTTGAGCGGCACCACGCTGACGCCCTTCAGGTCGAGCGGCTTCTCGATCATACGCTCGATCGCGATGTAGCGCTTGTAGGGCGTCACGAACCGCGCCCACAGGTTGAAATAGGGCAGATCATGGTTGCCGACTTCGACCGTCACCGGCCGGCCAAGGCTCTCGAGCCATTTGCCCGCCGCCTCGAACTCCTTGGCCCGCGCACGCATCGTCAGGTCGCCGGTCATGATGACGGCGTCGGGCTGCTCTTCCTTCACCTTGGCGCCGAACCAATCGATCGCTTCGCGATCCTCGCGCCCGAAATGGACGTCGCTGACGTGAAACAGGCGGGTCATGTCGCCGGCACCTCCTCATCCGTGCGGGTGGCAATGAACGTCTCGAGGCTCTTGCCCGAGCGGATCTTCTCATGCGGCTGGAGCATCACCGGCTCGCCATCGAACAACGCCTGAGCGGGCTTTCGGCCCCGCACGCGCAGTTCCCCGGTCCGCGTCTCGCTGACTGCGCGCGCGGCGACCCAGTCGCCGGTCAGCCAGTCCCAGCCGAGCTGCGCGATCGATCCCAGGTCGCGCGCATCGACGCCCGCGACATGCAGGCCGTCGAGATCGGGCGTGACGAACACCGCCTGGTAATCGTCGCCCAGCCCCGGCGCGCCTTCGACGCGGATGCCGCGCCCGTCGAAAGTCTTGCGCCAAGCCGCCCTGGCCGCACCGACCAGCCGGCCGAACCTGCCCTTGCGCACCGCCTCGCGCGCCCGGCCCCATGCGGCGGCCGGGCCGAGGATGAGACCGACGAACGCACGATGCTTGCCGGCGATGACATAGGGCAGTGCCACCCGGCGGGTGCTCTGGTGCGCGGCGTGGAGGATCTTGTGCGGATCGGTCTCGACGTGGAGCCCCTTGGCGAGCAGGTTCATCGTCCCGCCCGGCAGGATCAGGAACGCGCCTTCCCATCTCTCAAGTGCGCAGAGCGCCGCGTTGATCGTCCCGTCACCGGCAAACAGCACCACGGTATCGACCCCCGCCTCGTCGAGCTCCTTGGGCTTGGGCATGCCCTGGTCGGGGAATTCGGTCCGCCCGGCGAGCTTCAGCCCGCTCTCTTCGAACACGGCCTCCAGTGCTTCGCATTTGGCGCGGGTGGCAGTGCCGGAGTTGGGATTGGTGATGAACCACAGTGTTTCCATGCCCGCCGCAACGCGCGAGCCGGCGTTTGGTCGCTTCTCAGCCGTAACGATACAGCCGGACTCGCTGGACACCCTGCGCGTCCGGCGGCAACCGGACATGGCGGCCCTGGTGCGTCTGGTCGCCGTTCAGCGTCCGGCCGGGCACCCATTTCCCATCGACGAACCGGCCTTCCTCGACGCGGTCGAGCCCGACCCGGCCCTTGCCGTCGGCAGGTTCGACGGTGACCGTGATCCCGCCCCCGGCGATCAGATAGTCCTCGCCGCCCAGCCACAGGATCATGCCGCCATGCTCGGCAGGCACCTGCTTGTCTTTCGCCGTCCACGGATCGACGAAGCTCACCGTGAAGCGATAGCCGCCCAGCGTCTGGACCTGCGGCGTCTCGTCCACCGCCCCCTCGAAGCTCACCGTTGGCGAGAAGCCCGCGATGCGCCCGCTCGCCTGCGCACGCACGATCTCCGGCGTCATGCTGTCGAGCAGGCCGTACAGCGCGCCCAGCTTCGCCGCGCCGCCTGCATCTATGCTCTCGATCGAAAACGGACTGAAGCCGATCCCGCGGTGCCGGGCGATCACGCCGAACGCATTGGCCGCCGCGCGCGGATCACCGGCATTGTTCGCCTCGGGCACGAACAGCGGATTGCCCGGTCGGACATAGCCCGCGACGATCCCGGAGAAGTTGGGGAAATAAATGTCGGGCGCCAGGAAATCGAGCGACGGCGCCGCCTTGCGCCACACATCCAGCAGATGCGCCAGCGGCCCACCGCTCGGATATTCGCCGGGTAATTTTCCGGGCCGTCCCTGCGCCCCGTTGACGAACATCGGCAGCGCATATTCGCGCTTGCCCGCCCGTGTCACTGCTTCGGTGAACCGCGCATAGGCATTGGCAGTGAACGCCTCCTCCGAACCCCTGAACTTCGCGAACGCCGCCTCGGCCACCGGCCCGCGCTCGCGCGCCGTCGGCAGGAAGCCGATCTCGTTCTCGACCTGCACCATGATCACCGTATGGCGATCGCCGTCGATCTTCTTGAGATGCGCCATCAGCGCCGCGAAGGCCTTGGCATCGGCGTCGCGCGTCGCGGTGCCGAACGCCGACAATATCTCCTGCGCCTTGCCGCGCGCATCGGTCGTCCGCGGAAAGCGCTTCTCGTCGCGCTTCACCCAGGCGGGCACGTAAGTCGACATCGAGTTCTTCCAGCTGCCGAACCACAGCAGCACCAGCCGCAAGTCATGCGCGCGTGCATCCTCGATCAGCCAGCCGACGGTCGTGAAGTCGAACTTTCCCTCCTGCGGCTCGATCAGCTCCCAGTTCACCGGCGCCAGCACCGTGTTGAGATGCATCGCCTTGAGCCGTGCCCAATGCGGCCCCAGCCATTGGCGATCCGAAGCACTCGAATTGCCCAGCTCGCCGCCCAGCACGAGGAACGGCTTGCCATCGACGATCAGCTGGTCGTTCTTCAGATGCGGAATCTGCGCAGCGGCGGGGACTGCGGCGAACAGCAGAGCGAGCGAGGCGAGCAGGCGTTTCATGCCCCTGTCATCCCCTGCCGCTACGGAAGCAGTCAAGCCACCCGCGCTTTCGCGCATGCACGCATTCGCCGATTGACCGCCCGCCCCACCCTGTGGCAACCGGGCTGCCGCGCGGGTGTAGCTCAATGGTAGAGCAGAAGCTTCCCAAGCTTACGACGAGGGTTCGATTCCCTTCACCCGCTCCCCGGTCTCCTCCCGAAGACCCGCTCCATCCCTCCTAAATCGAGGGATTGAGATGACCGAAAATGCGGACGGTCGGCTAACGCCCCGGTAGCGGACAATCCCGCCGGTCGGGCACTCGTGGAGTAGGCTCAATCCGCGTAAAGGCGCTACTCCATTATCTTGGCAGTCAGCAGCATTTCAGCGCAGCGTTTCCAAGGGTTTTCGGCGACGTGCGGCCGGAGAGGTGGTCGCCGCCCCGCTTCGGCGGCTGCGCCGTAGAGAAGGTCCGAGATTGTCCCGACCTCCCAGCCGAGCGGGCCGGACGAGTACTTATACTCCTCCGGATTCGCCTCATACATCGCTCGATCGGCTTCAAAGTCTGCCGCCAACGCATGAAGGAACGAGCCAAAGCTTTGTTCGTCGTGGACAAGTTCAAGCAGAGCGTCGAGATCGTTCGGAGCCATGCGGCGTAGGATGCGCTAACAGCCGGACGAGGGCAATGTCCGCAATCCACCCGATCTCTGCCATTCGCTATCGGGGAAGCGGACGCCAAAAGCTGCCAATCCGCAATCGCCGCAAAGTCGGCCATTAGTCTCACGGCTTGCCTTGCCCGAGAGCGGACCTAATCCAAGCGCTTCATGAACCCGTTGGAGAAATAGCCGACCAATGCGCCGCTCAGTTCTTCACTGACCATCGACGCGAGCGCCTCACCCTCCTTGTCGAGTTCGGCTACGCGATGATTTGGGAAGCCAGCGAAGTGCACCTCTTCGTATTGCGCCTGCCACGTAGCAATGCGGTCTGAGAGACGATCCGACAGGCCGAGGGATTTCGGATCGACGTAGCCGCCGTCGACGGCGTTGCGAACACCAGTTCCTGACAGCATTCCATCGATCAGAAACTCGTTTGCCATGTCGCCTCCGGCGTGAAGAATAAACTCCGAGCGGAACGGGTGCAACGGCAGCTAATGGCGCCACCGGAGCCAGAAGCGGTCGGACTGCGAGCCACCCGATAGCGGACCTTCAGGGGCTGTCCGCCCCGATGCAGATTGACGCGAATTCGCCGTCTCGTTAGCGACGTGGGTTAGCGGATGATACCCTTCACCCGCTCCATCCTTCTGATCGGAGCTCCCGCCCCATGCGTCACTTCGCGGCTTTTCTCGCAGTGGCGCTCGCCGCCGGCTCCGCGCATGCGCAGACCAATCCGCAGGCCGAGGCCCAGGCACTCGAACTGCTCAAGCGCGGCGTCGCCTTCCGCACCGTCTCCGGCGCCGGCAACCAGACCTTCGACTATGCCAGCTACCTAAAGTCGCAGCTCGTCGCCGGCGGGTTCGCCGATGCCGATGTCCGCGTCGAGAAGCTCGGCGACACCGCCTATCTGGTCGCGCGCTATCGCGGCACCGGCAAGGCGAAGAACGGCGCCAAACCGATCCTGATCTCCGGGCATATGGATGTGGTCGAGGCCAAGCCGGCCGATTGGGAGCGCGATCCGTTCACCCCGGTGGTCGAGAACGGCTATCTGTTCGGCCGCGGCGCCAGCGACAACAAGTTCGACGTCTCGACCTTCACTGCCTCGATGATCCAGCTTAAGCGCGAGGGCTTCAAGCCGGGCCGCGACATCGTGATGCTGTTCTCGGGCGACGAGGAGACGGCGATGAAGACTACTGCCGCGCTCGCCAACGAATTCCACGACGCCGAGCTGCTGCTCAACATCGACGGCGGCGGCGGCGACATGGACGAAGCCGGCAAGCCGGTGATGTTCGGCGTCCAGGGCGCCGAGAAGACCTACGCCGATTTCCAGCTGAGCGTCGTCAATCCCGGCGGCCATTCCAGCGCACCCCGCAAGCCCAATGCGATCTACCAGCTCGCCGCCGCGCTGGCGAAGATCGAGGCGTTCGAATTCCCCGGCCAGGTCAACGAGATCACCAGGGCAAGCTGGGCCGCAACCGCCGCCCGCACCGCCGACACCAGGCTTGCCGACGCGATGCGCCGTTTTGCCGCCAATCCCGAGGATGCCGAGGCCCGCGCAGCGCTCCGCGCCGATCCCGGTTTCGTCGGCCAGACCGGCACCACCTGCGTCGCGACGATGGCCAATGCCGGCCACGCCACCAACGCGCTGCCCCAGCGCGCCACTGCGAACATCAATTGCCGGATCTTCCCCGGCACGCCGATCGCGCAGGTCCAGGCCAAGCTCGCCGAGCTGGTTGCCGATCCGGCGGTAAAGGTGGTCAAGGTCGAAAGCGGATCGGTGCCGAGCGACGCCTCGCCGCTGCGCCCCGAGCTGATGAAGGTCATCGCCAAGGCTGTTCACGCGCGCTTCCCCGAAGCGCCGGTGGTCCCGGTGATGTCGTCGGGCGCGACGGACAGCATGTGGTTCCGGGGCAAGGGCGTGCCGAGCTACGGCGTCAGCCCGTTGTTCATGAAGTCGAGCGACAGCTTCGCGCACGGCCTTAACGAGCGCATCCCGGTGGGCGAAATCGCCCCGGCGATCACCTTCTACAAGCGCGTGATCTCCGAGCTCGCGAAGTAGGCATGACTCGCCGCACCGATGCGCTGATCGTCGGCGGCGGGCATAACGGGCTGGTCTGCGCCTTTTACCTGGCACGCGCCGGGCTCAAGGTCCGGGTGCTCGAGCGGCGGCATGTCGTCGGCGGCGCGGCGGTGAGCGAGGAATTCCACCCCGGCTTCCGCAATTCGACGGCGAGCTACACCGTCAGCCTGCTCCGGCCAAAGGTGATCGCCGACATGCGCCTCTATGAACGCGGCTGGCGCGTGGTCGAGCGGCAGATCAGCAACTTCCTGCCGCACGACGGCGGCTATCTGAAGCTCGGCGGGGGCAGCGCACGCACCGCCAACGAGTTCGCACGCTTTTCGAGCAAGGATGCCGGGGCCTTTCCGCTGTACGAGGCGGCGCTGGAGCGCGTCGCCGAAGTGCTGCGCGACATGGCGCTGAAGACGCCGCCCAACGCCGGCGGCGGCATCCGCGCGCTGCTCTCGGCGGCGGCGCAGGGCAAGCGGCTCGCCGGCATGTCGATCGAAGCGCAGCGCGACACGATGGACCTGTTCGTCAAGTCCGCGCGCGACTTCCTCGATGGCTGGTTCGAGAACGACTATGTCAAGGCGGCCTTCGGCTTCGACGCCGTGGTCGGCAACTATGCCAGCCCCGATACGCCCGGCAGCGCCTATGTGCTGCTGCACCACGTCTTCGGCGAAGTGAACGGCAAGAAGGGCGCCTGGGGCCACAGCATCGGCGGCATGGGCGCGATCACGCAGCTGATGGCGCAGGCGTGCGTCGAAGCGGGCGTCGAGATCAGCCTCGAAGCACCGGTCGCGAAATTGCTGGTCGATGGTGGCAAGGTCGCAGGCGTGCGGCTGGAGAGCGGCGAGGAGATTGCCGCCAAGGTCGTCGCCGCCAATGTCGGCCCTGCCCTGCTCTACCGCCAGCTTGTCGATCGCAGCGACATGCCCGCCGACTTCGCCCGCCGCATGGACGGGTACAAGGCCGGATCGGGCACCTTCCGGATGAACGTGGCGCTGTCCGAACTGCCCGACTTCACGGTTTTGCCGGGCAAGGGCGAACACCATACCGCCGGCATCATGATCTGCCCGACGCTCGACTATATGGACCGCGCCTATACCAGCGCGCGCGCCAAGGGCTTTTCCGACGAACCCATTGTCGAGATCACGATCCCGAGCACGATGGACGACAGCCTCGCCCCGCCCGGCCAGCACGTCGCCGCGCTGTTCTGCCAGCAATTCGCGCCGACGCTGCCCGACGGGCGCAGCTGGGACGACGAACGCGAAGCCGCCGCCGACCGCATCATTGATACGGTCACCAAGCACGCGCCCAACTTCAAGTCATCGGTGATTGCCCGCCAGATCCATTCGCCACTCGATCTGGAGCGCAAGTTCGGGCTGATCGGCGGCGATATCATGCACGGCCACATGTCGCTCGATCAGCTCTGGGCCGCACGCCCGGTGCTGGGCCATGGCGATTATCGGGGGCCGATCGCCGGCCTATACATGTGCGGCGCGGGCACGCATCCCGGCGGCGGCGTCACCGGCGCGCCGGGCCATAATGCGGCGCACGAGATCCTACGCGATCGGAGCCTGCTCGGCCGCCTGTTCGGCTGAGCCGCGGATCAGATAGAGCGGGATCGCCGTCGCCATCAGCAGCAGGCTGAGAAGGATCGCTTCGTATCCGGCGCCCCAGATCGCCCATAAAGCGAAGACCAGCCCGATCGCCGCGACCGGCCGCACCACACCCAGCACCAGCGCCGACAGGCACGCACCTGCATAGAACCAGAGTGTCGCAGCGGTCGTCACGCGCAGCATGAAGTCATAGATCGCCGCGGTGTCGCGAGAGGCGTTGCTGAGCACGAGCACGCTGGCGAGGATCGTCGATGCCAGCAGTGCCGCTACCGGCACGTCGCGCGCATTGGTGCGTCCGATCCGCGCAGGGATCACGCCGGCGCGCGCCATACCGAGCGGCACTTCGCCCTGGAGCAGCGTCCAGCCGTTGAGCGCACCGATCGCCGCCACTGCGGCAAAGCCGGCAATGGCCAATCCCGCGCCGCGGCCCCAGAAGGTCTCCACGAACAACGAGACAGGTGCGTTGGCGCCCGCCACCGCCTCCTGCGGCATCGCGAAAATGATTCCCGAACAGGCAATCAGATAGAGCAGCCCGGTCAGTCCGACGCCGGTCAGCGTCGCCCGCGTGATCGTCCGTGCGGGATCGCGCACGCGTTCGGCGGCCACTCCGGCGCACTCGAACCCGACCATCGCAAAAAAGGCGAGCGTGACCGCCGAGGCGAGCTGGCCGGGATCGAACGGCGCATGCGGATGGGTGTCGGCGGCAAGGTCGCCCGCCGCGCCCAATTGCCCGAGCAGCAGGACGATAGCGGCGAGCGGCACCAGCTTGATCAGCGTCGTCACCACTTGGAAGCTTCCCGCCGTCCGCGCCCCGCGCAGGTTGATCAGCGTAACCAGCCAGAGCAGCGCGACTGCCGCCAGCACCAGGGTCAGCGAGGATGCGGCAAGCGGCGGCCAGAACACCGCGAGATAGCGTATCGCAGTGAGCGCAATGAACGCATTGGCTGCCCACACGCCGACCCACATCGTCCACGCGATCAGCACGCCGGGCAGCGGGCCCAGCGCCGTGGCACAGATCGCCAGCGTTCCCGTCGCCTCGGGCATCGCGCGCGACAGGCCGGCGATCACCCAGGCGATCACCATCGCGCCGGCGATGGCCGCGATCCAGGCGACAACACTGGTAAAGCCGAAGGGGGCAAGCTGCGCGGGCAGCGCGAAAAAGCCCGAACCGATCATGTTGCCGATCACCAGCGCCGTCGCCGTCCAGAAGCCGAAAGGTCTTCGCGATTCCGTCATGTGTGTTCCCGGCAAATCAGATTCCCCCTTCGATCGCCTCCAGCCCTTTGGTCGCAAGCCCCTCGACCAATGCGTCGGCGCAGGCATCGAGCGTAGCCTGATCGGTCGCCCGCACCACGAAATTTGCGCCCGTCCGCCCCTCGCGGAAAAAGGGATAGCTGCCGATCGAAACGCCGTCATGCGCACGCTCGGTCGCGCCCAGCAGATCGGCGATCTCGCTCTCGGCAACCCACGCGCCGACGGTACGCGACAGCACCGGCAGCCCGCCCTCCAGCGTGCCGGTAAGCGCGTCGAGCATGCCCGCGGTAATGTGCGGCACGCCCGCCAGGATGAAGATGTTGTCCCAGCGGATGCCCGGTGCACCTGACATCCGGTTGGGAATCAGGTCGGCGCCTTCTGGCACGCGCGCCATACGCAGCCGCGCGTCGGTCAGGCCGCCGCGGGTCTGGTAATAGCCTTCAAGCACCGCGCGCGCACCAGGGTGGACAATCACCGGCACGCCGAGCGCCACGGCGATCGCGTCGACGGTGATGTCGTCATGCGTCGGCCCGATGCCGCCGGTGGTGAACAGATAGTCGTTGCGGGCGCGCAGTGCGTTGACTGCCTCGACGATGGCGGCCTCGACATCGGGCACGATCCGCACTTCGGCCAGCCGGATTCCCTGGACGTTGAGCCAGGTCGCAAGCTGCGCGACATTCTTGTCCTGGGTCCGCCCGGACAGGATCTCGTCGCCGATCACCACCAGTGCCGCTGTCCAGATGCGCTCGCTCATCGCGATGGCGTAGAGCCTCGCAAACCGCCACGCAAACGCCTATATCGCCGCGCATGACCGAATATGTCACCGTCACCGAAGACATGCCGCAGGCGCGCGACGGCGCCATCAAGCTCCACGGGCCCGCGGGCTTCGAAGGCATGCGCAAGGCCGGCCAGCTTGCCGCGCAGATCCTTGACGCGCTCGTGCCGCATGTCGTGCCGGGCGTAACTACCGCCGAACTCGACGACATCGTCCGCAACATGACGATCGCCGCGGGCGGCGTGCCCGCGACGCTCGGCTATCGCGGCTACACGCACAGCTGCTGCATCTCGATCAACCATGTCGTCTGCCACGGCATCCCGTCGGAGCGCACGCTCAAGGACGGCGACATCGTCAATATCGACGTCACGCCGATGCTCGGCGGCTGGCACGGCGACACCAGCCGGATGTACCTGGCCGGCGATGTGCCGATCAAGGCGCGCCGGCTGGTCGATGTCACCTATGAATGCCTGATGTTGGGTCTTGAGCAGGCCAAGCCCGGCAACCATCTCGGCGACGTCAGCCACGCGATCCAGCAGCATGCCGAGAAGCACCGCTACGGCGTGGTCCGCGATTTCTGCGGACATGGCCTCGGACAGATCTTCCACGACGCGCCCGAAGTGGTCCATGTCGGCCGCCCCGGCACCGGCCCGGAGCTGCGTCCCGGCATGTTCTTCACGGTGGAGCCGATGATCAACATCGGCCGCCCAGACGTGAAGCTGCTCGACGACGGCTGGACGGCAGTGACTCGCGACCGCTCGCTCTCGGCGCAGTTCGAGCATTCGATCGGCATCACCGAAACCGGCTGCGAGATCTTCACGACCAGCCCCAAGGGCCTGCACCAGCCGCCTTACTAAACGCCTCTCCCTGGGGGAGAGGTAGCGAGGCTTGGCAGCTTGCTGCCTAGCGGAGCTAGGTGAGGGTGTCCCGCTCCCGTTAGGATGCACAGGTTCAGGCTGCACCGCAGCCTGAACCTGTGCAACCCTCACCCAGCTCCGACTAAGCCTTCGCTTCGCGAAGACTACGTCTGCGCAACCTCTCCCCACGGGAGAAGGAAGTCAGGGATCAATGCCCTCCATACGCCCGGCCCGACTGGGCGAGGCGCTGGCTGTTGGTGTTCCCGGGCACCGCGATGTGCGTGGCGGGATCATATTCCCTGCCCACGCCGGCGCTGTCCTGCGGCACCCAGATGTTGACCACGGTGTTGCTGTAGCCCCGCGGCAGATAGCGCACCCAATAGCCGTCCGGATGCGCGCTCCACCGGCCCGACGGGACGTCGCGGCTGCCCGGCCCCATCGGCGCCATGCCCGACAGAACGGCGACGCGCTCCAGTTCGGCGAAGCTGGTGCCCGGCGATGCCAGCATTCGGCGCAGGTCCGCCTCGGCCTGGAGCACCTGGCGCACGCCGCTCGGCAGATTGTCCGCGATCGGCCCGCTGGTAAGCATGTCGAGCGCGTTGCGGTTGAGCGAGGCGAGCTGGCGCGGCGTCAGCAGCGCCGCGGCGACTGCCTTGTGCTCGGTCGACAGGTCCTCGAACTTGGCGCGCGCGATGATCGCCCAGAGCAGCGTCTGGATCTTCTGCTGGCTGATCTCGGGACGGTTCACCGAATTGCGCAGGATCGTGATCACGGCATCTTCCGCCGGGCCCTTGGTCGGGCCGAACAGATAGCCGTCGCCGCCGCCCGGACCGTGCGTGCCCGCCTTCAGGCAATAGCTCTGGTCGTGGAATTCATAATAGCCCGGCTGGAGCAAGAAGCCGCCATTCGGCGTGCGCTGCAGCGTCGCCAGGTTGCGCTTGGGCTCTCGCGGCGTGAAGCCGTCCTTGCTCGGGTCGCCCCATTTCGCGTCCGGCAGGCTGGTGGTGATCGGCGCCTTTTGCAGGCTCGGCAGGCCGATGCCGGCCTTTTTGGCGAGGCCGCCCAGCCCCCCGAATTGTGCCGCGGCGGGCGTGGCACCGAGTGCGAGTGCGGCCGCAAGCGCGGTGCCCAGAATCATACGGATTTTCATCGTCGCTGGCTCTTCCGATCTGTTCTTGACGCACGGCCATCCCCTCGGCCGCGGCGTTTTCCTAATACAGATCGTCAGGCGGTGCGAGCGCCGGTTACGCGTTTGCTGTCATGCAGCCTTGTCGAGGAGATGCGGCGGAATGGTCCAGCGCCGCAGCGCCTCACGCGCCTGCTCGGCATCGATCTCGCCGAGCGAACTGCGGATCTTGAAACCGTCGCGCCGCGCCGCGTCGATCGCGAGCAGGCTGTGCGCCATGATGACCAGCGGCCCCCGCGCCACGACGCTGCCCGAGGAGCGCCCGGATGCGTCGACACGCCACAATTCGGCAGGGACATTCGGCAACAGGCCCACGGCAATTTCCGATATGGTTCAACTGATGCAAGAACGTGCAAATATAACATATGTTCCAGTCGGCGGCGGAAGCTGCCGCGTCTGCAAGGGCCCGCCTGCCGTCGAATGAGGCACGGCAATCACCGCTGCCCGTTTGACAGGCACTTGTTTCGCCTTGCGCGGCATGCAACCGGAGGGGCATCCTCGACTCTGTCTCTGGCACGGTTGTTGCCAGTCGCGCGCTACGGGGACTGCCTCATTTCCTTTGGGGGAACACGTGAAAAAGATCGAAGCGATCATCAAGCCGTTCAAGCTCGATGAAGTGAAAGAGGCGCTGCACGAAGTCGGCGTCAGCGGCATCACCGTCACCGAAGCCAAGGGCTTCGGCCGCCAGAAGGGCCATACCGAGCTCTATCGCGGCGCGGAATATGTGGTGGATTTCCTCCCCAAGGTGAAGCTCGAGGTGGTGGTCGACGACACGCTCGCCGACCGTGTCGTGGAGGCGATTGCCGCCGCGGCGCAGACCGGGCGGATCGGCGACGGCAAGATCTTCGTGATCCCCGTCGAGACCGCACTGCGCATCCGCACCGGCGAGCGCAACGAGAACGCCATTTGACGCAGCGCAGCACTGTAATATTGCAGCGCACGCACAGGTAATTTTATTGCCCGATTCGGCGGGCGTACGAAAGAGAGCGAAAGGGCTTACGAAAATGGCGAACTCGGCCAATGACATCCTTAAGATGGTCAAGGATCAGGAGATCGAGTGGATCGACCTGCGCTTCACCGACCCCAAGGGCAAGTGGCAGCATCTGACCATGGTCGCGAAGATCCTCGGCGAGGACGAGCTGACCGACGGCCTGATGTTCGACGGCTCCTCGATCGAGGGCTGGAAGGCGATCAACGAGTCCGACATGATCCTCAAGCCCGATCTCGACGCGGTCTGGGTCGATCCGTTCTCGGCGACGCCGATGCTGATCCTGGTCTGCGACGTGGTCGAGCCCTCGACCGGCGAGCTCTATTCGCGCGATCCGCGTTCGACCGCGAAGCGCTCGGAAGCCTATCTGCAGACGCTGGGCATTGGCGACACGGTCTATGTCGGTCCCGAGGCCGAGTTCTTCATGTTCGACGATGTCCGCTTCGAGAACAGCTATTCGACCAGCTATTACGCGATCGACGACATCGAGCTGCCCGGCAATTCGGGCAAGGAATATGAAGCCGGCAACCTCGGCCACCGTCCGCGCGCCAAGGGCGGCTATTTCCCCGTCGCGCCGGTCGACAGCGCCGTCGACATCCGCGGCGAGATGGTCGCGACGATGCTCGAAATGGGCCTGCCCTGCGACAAGCATCACCACGAAGTCGCCGCCGCGCAGCACGAGCTCGGCCTGACCTACGGCACGCTGGTCGAAACCGCCGACCGTATGCAGATCTACAAGTATGTCGTGCACCAGGTCGCGCATGCCTATGGCAAGACCGCGACCTTCATGCCCAAGCCGATCAAGGAAGATAACGGCTCGGGCATGCACACCCACATCTCGATCTGGGACAAGGGCAATCCGCTGTTCGCCGGCAACGGCTATGCGGGCCTCAGCGACATGTGCCTCTACTTCATCGGCGGCGTGATCAAGCACGCCAAGTCCTTGAACGCCTTCACCAATCCGTCGACCAACAGCTATAAGCGGCTGGTCCCGGGCTATGAAGCGCCGGTGCTTCTCGCCTATTCGTCGCGTAACCGCTCGGCCTCGTGCCGCATTCCTTATGGTGCGGGCAGCAAGGCAAAGCGCGTCGAGTTCCGCTTCCCGGACGCGCTCGCCAATCCGTACCTCTGCTATGCAGCGCTGCTGATGGCCGGCCTCGACGGCATCCAGAACCGCATCCATCCGGGCGATCCGATGGACAAGAACCTGTACGATCTGCCCCCGGCCGAGCTCGAGCAGGTCCCGACCGTCTGCGCGTCGCTCCGCGAAGCGCTCGACAGCCTCGAAGCCGATCAGGACTATCTGCTCAAGGGCGACGTGTTCACCAAGGATCAGATCGCGGCCTATGTCGAAATCAAGCGCGGCGAAGTCGCCCGCTGGGAAATGACCCCGAGCCCGGTCGAATACGACATGTACTACAGCTCGTAATCTTCGAGCCTGGAATGAACGGAACGCCCGGGCCGCAAGGTCCGGGCGTTTTGCTTTGTCCGCCCGGCGCGACAAGGTTGCAGCTTGCAACCGTCCCCGCGGCCCGCCATCTAGACGCCATACCGGAAGTTCGAATCGGAGAGGCGGGATGCGCAGCTACATCAAGCAGTATATCGACGGCGTCTGGGTAGAGAGCGACGGCGGCACCCGCCACGAAGTGATCAATCCCGCCACCGAAGCCGCCATCACCGAGATCACGCTGGGCTCCGCTGCCGATGTCGACAAGGCAGTCGCCGCAGCCAAACGCGCCTTCGAAAGCTTCTCGCGCACCAGCGTCGAAGAACGCATCGCGCTGATCGAGCGCATCCTCGAAGCGTACAAGGCGCGCGCCGGCGACATGGCCGAGGCGATCAGCCTCGAAATGGGCGCGCCGCTCAGCCTCGCGAGGACCGCGCAGGTCGGCTCGGGCATCGGCCACCTGATGTCCGCCGCACGCGCGCTCCAGGAATTCCAGTTCGAGGAGCAGATCGGCAAGAGCCTGGTCGTCCATGAAGCGATCGGCGTGGTCGCGATGATCACCCCGTGGAACTGGCCGCTCAACCAGATCGTCTCGAAGGTCGCCCCCGCCCTCGCCGCCGGCTGCACGATGATCCTCAAGCCCTCCGAGGAAGCGCCGAGCTGCGCCGCGATCTTCGCGGAAGTGATGGACGCCGCCGGCGTACCCGCCGGCGTGTTCAACCTCGTCAATGGCGACGGCCCCGGCGTCGGCACCGCACTGTCGACGCATCGCGACGTCGATATGGTCAGCTTCACCGGCTCGACGCGCGCCGGCATCCTCGTTGCCAAGAATGCCGCCGACACGGTCAAGCGTGTCCACCAGGAACTGGGCGGCAAGTCGCCTTCGGTCGTCCTTGAGAGCGCCGACATCGCCAAGGCGGTCCCCGGCACACTGTTCAGTGTACTGATGAACTCCGGTCAGAGCTGCATCGCCCCTGCCCGCCTGCTCGTGCCACGGCATTTGCAGGAACAGGTCGCAGCGCTCGCCGCGCAGATGATGCAGGCCACTCAGACCGGCGACCCCGCGCAGGAAGGCCGCCATATCGGCCCGGTGGTCAACAAGACCCAATGGGACAAGATCCAGGGCCTGATCGCCAAGGGGCTCGAAGAGGGCGCCAAGCTGGAAACCGGCGGCCCCGGCCGTCCCGACGGCGTGGAGACCGGCTATTTCGTCAAGCCGACGCTCTTCTCCAACGTCCGCAACGACATGACGATCGCGCGCGAGGAGATCTTCGGACCCGTCGTCACGATCATCCCGTACGAGGACGAGGAAGACGCGATCCGCATCGCCAACGACACCGATTACGGCCTGTCGGCAGTCCTGTTCGGCGACGCGGAATCGGTGAAACGCGTCGCGCCGCGGCTTCGCGCGGGCATGATCTACGTCAATGGCGGCCAGCCCGATCCCAACCTCCCCTTCGGTGGCTACAAGCAATCCGGCAACGGCCGCGAGCACGGCAAGTTCGGCCTCGCCGAGTTCCTCGAGGTAAAGTCGGTGATCGGAGTGTTCGCCTAGTTCACCAAGGCATAGCCGAACTACCGCTATCGCCCCAATTGCGGACGTTCCATCAAGGGCGGCCTGCGCCCCAAAGTCGGTCGTTCAGCATTCTGCGCTCCTGCCCCGAAGCTGAGGTTCGACCGGAGAACGGGCCAACGGCCGCTATAGCTCTCGTTGCCGCCATCGCCATGTAGAGCAAAAATGGCTCCCAACCTCAAACGTACCGGACCCATTTTGAAATGGTGTGCTTATAGCAATCGGTTAGGGAAAATTACTCAGTCGCCTGACCTTCACGGATCGCGTGCGATCAACTGTGCTTCACGGCGAGATGTGATCGGCACATGAGCTTCTCCGGATTTCTTACAGTGCTGCTCAAGTCGCCCAAAGATTAATCCGATTTCCGAGTCGCTAAATGCGTCTGCTCCGCGACGATCGAATCCCAAAAGCAAATATTGCCAGTCGCAAACACTTCTTCCAAATAGAGCTCCAAAAAGCCTATTGTTCAGCATCCCGCTCGAAATGGCGGAGTCCACCTCCGCGAAGAAGTGTTCAACGCTTCCTATGGCCTCTTCGGCATCCGGGTCTTCTAAAAGAGGCGCGAAGCGGGGAGCCTCCCCGACCGGCCCCGCCTCCTTAGCATCCTTGATCAAGTTATAGGCCCTCACGCGATAGGCCCGGTACTCTTTGGATATCCAGACTTTCCAAATGTCTATCGTCGTAGCAGATCGCTGCGAACGCGTTGTCTGAAACATCACCCATAGCGACACCGCAACCGCCAGTCCCGCGAACACCGCTGATACGACCTCAGGCATTACGACCTCCGATTTTGCGGTCAGTATCATACGAGTACCATTGATTCGTCCATCGGTTTTTCCTAAGGAAAGGAACCTCTAGACTATTGATAAACAACTGTTTTGAGGAACTGCGCTCGGCTCCTGAGAGCCGCGAGTCGCTAGCGGACCAGCAAATACCATTTAAGGCCGCGGCCGGCCCACCATATGGCGCCTGCTTGCAATGTAGGATTTCGGCTGCTTTGCTCGACCCGCCAGCCTTTGGCAGACCGCTCTTTGAAACCGTCTAGTTGATCTCGTCCCAGCGCAACAATATTACCACGCCACGCAAGACAATTGCCGATTCACCGTGAAAAACGTAAAATTGGGCGGCGCGAATCCAACATTTCGAGCACTTCGGCTCACTGTCGTCGCACCCGCTCGATGCGCCTCTACGGTCAGCCGCGAACGGCTGAAGCAAGTTCGGTCTAGAACCTTCCCGACACGGGCCCGTCGATCACCCGATCCTTGAGCCAGCGATTTCCCGCGGTGCGGAAGTTGACGACCTTGTCCAACGAGAAGGCCGCCCCCTTGGGTACCCGGACGCCAGTGAAATCGGCATCCTCGACATCCTCCAGCCTGAAGGCCGGGCGCGGATCCGGCGCCGCGACTGCGATCTCGACATCGCGCATCGAGACGCGGCGCGCGTGGCGGATGAAGAAGCCGCTCGCCGGCAAGTCCCCGAACATCGTCGCCTCGGGATAGCCAAGCTCGGCCTCGGGCGGGCGTAGCGCCGCCATTGCGGTGGGTGCGCCACCGACATGGTGAAGATGGATATTGGCGAAATGCACATCCTCGATCGGGTGATCGGCCAGCCCCGCGATCACCGAGGGCAGCAGGTTCGCGCCCGAGCTGACCACATTCTGGATCGAGATGCGCCGCATCGTCCCGATCGGCCGCCCTGCCGGCCCGCGCATCCTCTTGCCGAGCCGCAGGAAGAACGGCGCATTGACGATCCCGCGCATCGTCAGGTTCGATACCGTGACGTCCTCGACCATGCCGCCGTCCACCGTCTGGAACGCCAGCCCGCGGCTGTCCTCGAAGATGCAGTTCGTGATCGTGATGTTACGGAAGCCGCCATTGGTCTCGGTGCCGAACTTGATCCGGCCATGGATGTCCTTGGCGAACTCGGCCGGCATCTTCTTCCACGTGCCCGCAAGCACCGATCCGACCTGGTAGTTGCCGGTGACGAGGCAGTTCGAGATCGTGACGTTCTCGGTGACCCGCGGCATGCCGAGCGCATAGCTGCTCTTCGGACAGATCGCGTCGTCCCACGGCGAATTGACCGTACAGTTCGAGACGCGGACGTTCCTGCAGCAATCGATGTCGAAGCCGTCGCGGTTGGTATCGACCAGCACATTGTCGATGGTCAGATTGTCCACGCCGGTCGCGAGCAGCGCGAACCAGCCGCCCTCCAGGATCTTGAAGTCGCTCAGCGTGACGTTGCGGCAATTCTTGAGCGCGATCGCCTTGTTGCCGGTGCCGGGGCCGTTGGGATCCTTGAGCCAGGCGTCCTTGCCGTCGCCCCGGCCGAGCCCCTTGCCCCATATCAGCCCCTGGCCGGTGATCGCGATATCGTGGAGCCCCTCGCCCCAGATCAGGCTGTTGCGCCAATGGCTGTGACCGAAATCCTGGAAGCTCGAGATCGCCGGATCCATCGGCTCGGCAAGGTCATAGCCGCCGCGGCCGTCCTGTGGCGCCGCCGCCCCGAGGATCGTCGCGCCATTGTCGAGGTGGAGCGTGACCCTGCTCTTCAGCCGGATCGTGTAGCAGGCATACGTGCCCGCGGGGAACCACACCGTCCCGCCGCCGCGCGCTGCGGCATGGTCGATCGCCTTGTTGACCGCCGGCGTGTCGATCGCATGGCCGTCGCCTTTGGCTCCAAAATCGCGGACATCGATCCAGCCCCGCGCCCGATCCGCCAAGGTCAAGGCCCGCACTGGAGTACCGCCCAGCAGCGCAACCGCGCCGATCGTGCCGCCGAGAAGCATTCTACGCCGGTCGAGGATCATAACGTTGCTCCGGAACGCGAGCTTGGCGGGCGGGGCGCGATTGCGCTCCAGCCCGCCGCGCCCCCTTTAGGCCTTAGAACTTGAACGTCGCGCCGAGGAAGAACTCACTTCCCAGCACGTCATAGGTCGCCGACCAGGTATTGGCGTTCGGCCCCTGGGTCGTGACCGGCGGCAAGTGCCCGGTGACGTTGTTGACCCCGCCGAACACTTCGACCTTGTCGTTGACCGACAAGTCGAACGAAACGTCGAAGTAATTCTGCGCCGCCAGCGTCGGATAGGCGATGCTCGACAGCGCGGGTGCCGAGGTCGAACCCTGGCGCGTCGGGACGATGTAACGGTCGGTGGTGACCTTGCCGATATAGCGATGGCGCAGGCTCAGGCTGAACGCATCGTCCATATTCCAGGTCACGCGGCTGATCCCGCGCCAATTGGGCAGCGGCTGGCCGCAGGTCGGCCCGAACGATCCGGCGCAGTAATTCTTGATGTTGGGGAATGCCTCGACCGGGGTCGAGGTGAATTCGTAGAGATAGGTGACGTTGGTTCCCAGATCGAACGAGCCGATGCGGCCGGCTTCGAGATGGTAGCGCGCGGCGAAATCGATCCCCGAGGTCTTGAGCGCCCCGGTGTTGGCGTTGCGGATCTGCGCGACATAGGGGTCGTTGATCTCGCCGGTGGTCGGGCTGCGGTTGATCGCCTGGCAGAACTCGCTGTTGGCGTCTTGGAGGACGTTGTAGCAGAGGTTGAGCGTGTTCTGCAGGCCGCCGCCCAGTGCCGCGATCGCGCCGTTCAGCGTGATGTTGAAATAGTCGACGCTGATATAGAGCCGCGGTGCGAAGCGCGGCGTGAACACCACGCCGAGCGTATAGGTGTCGGACTTCTCCGCGCCGAGGTTCGGATTGCCGCCGAAATCGGCCGGGAAGATCGTGTTGGGCTGGACGCCGGCACCGAACACCTGGCCTGCGGGAACCCCGGTGGCGATGCAGACCGCGCGGACCGCGGCGGTCTGCTGCGCGGCCGGAGCCCGGCTCGAACACGGATCGGTGGCGACGCCGGTCACCCGGGTGGTGCCGCCGAACAGCTCGCCGACGTTCGGCGCGCGGATCGCCCGCTGATACTGGCCGCGGAAGGCGAGGTCGGGGCTGACCTTCCAGTCGACTCCGCCCAGATAGGTCCACACCCCGCCGACGCCGTCGAGGCTGTAATCGGAGTAGCGGAACGCACCGTTGGCGACGAGGCTGTCGATGAGTGGCGTGTCGTGGATCAGTGGCACGCGGACTTCGCCGAACCCTTCCTTGACCGTGACGCCGCCCTTGGTCGGCAGGCCGGGATTGAAGCCGGCGACGTCGCCCGAGGAGAGATAGGCGTCGGGACTGAAGGTCGCGCTGGTCTTGCGCCACTCGCCGCCGACCGAGAAGCCGAGCGGCCCGGCTGGAAGCTTGAACAGCTCGCCGGTCACGCTGCCCTGGGCAACCTGCTGGGTGGCGAGCGTGCGGTTGGTCGCGCTGATCGCGATCGCGCTGGTACACGCAGTCGAGACGTTCTGGCCGAAGATGTTGCACACCGGCGCGGCGCCGCCCGCCGAGAGCAGCGACGTCTGGAGGCGGCTGCGCGAGAGCGCGTTCTGGAGCAGCAACGTGTTCTCGCTGCGTGAGTGGGTGTAGTACAGGTCGAACTTGAGGTTGCTCAGCACATCCTCGGAAACGCTGCCGAGATCGCCGCGAATGCCCCACGCGCCGCGATAGACGTCGCGGGTCTCGGTCGCCTTGCGCGGCCCGACTTCGACATAGCGCCGGCCAGCGGTGACGACCGCCAGCCCGTCGCCTGCCACCGTCGTACGCGACGCGGTGCCGCTCGCGACCGTGATCGTGCCGGTCTCGGCAAGATCGAGCTGGCGGAACACTTCGCGAAGCTGCGGGCTGAGATAGGGATTGCTGACGTTGAACAGCGTCGGCGACCCGACATTGGTCGGTGCCAGCCGCGCCGCGACTTTGTTGCGCGAGTAATGGAGCTCCATATAGGCGGTGATGCCGTCGGTCAGGTCGTAGTGGCTGACGCTGTTGACCATCCAGCGCTCCTGCGGCTGGATCAGGTAATTGTCTGGACCAAGGTTGAAGTCATCCTGCGGCGTGATCGAAGGCCGCGCGGCGGTCCCGGCGCTGTCGAAGGTGAAACCGCGCGAGCCGAGCCCGCCCAGCCCCGCCGCGGCATAGGCCGCGTTGAGCGCAGCATTAGCCCCGCCCGCAGCCGGGATTCCCGAGAAGCGGCCATTGGGGATGTCGCCCGAACCGCCAGCAAGGAAGCCAAGCTCGCCGCCAGCGCTGGTGCAGGTCTGCCCACCCGGCACCGCGAAGGGCGTGCCGCTGGTGTCACGGTTGCCCGAGCCGGGTACGGTGCAGCCGTCCGACAGCGATTCGAACGCAAAGTCGCCGCGCTCGCCGCGAGTGATGCTGTTGCGCATCAGGTAATTGGCCGAGACGACGAAATTGCCGCGGCCATCGGCAAAGTTGGCGCCGGCGGTGAGATCGACATTATAGACCGGCGTTCCGGTCGGATAGTCGACGTTCAACTGGAAGCGGGTCTCGAGCCCCTCGAAATCGTCGCGGGTGATGAAGTTGACCACGCCGGTGATCGCGTCCGAGCCGTAGACCGCCGACGAGCCGCCAGTGACGATCTCGGTCCGCTCGATCAGCGTCGAGGGGATAGTATTGAGATCGACGACCTGCTCGGGGCCATAGATCGCAAAGCGGCGGCCATTGACCAGCACGAGGTTGCGCGTCGCGCCGAAGCCGCGAAGGTTCACATCGGCAAAGCCGCCCGGCACGGTGTTCGATGTCGCGCTGCCCAGCTGCGATCCAATCGCCTGGGGCAGCTGCGCGAGCGTCTTCTCGATGTTGAGGTTGCCCGAGAGCTTGATGTCCTCGGCACCGATGACATTGACCGGGGTGGAGGCATCGAAGCCGTTGCGGGCGATGCGCGAGCCCGTGACGAGGATCCCGGCGTCGTCCTGCACTTCGGCAGCCGGTTCGGGCTGGGCTTCCTGAGTCGTTACGGTGCTCGGCTGGGACGCAGCCTGCGCCAGAACCGGAATGGCCTGCAACAGTCCTGCCGCGGCGAATGCCGCTCCGCAAAGCAGACGCGAACGCGTATAGTGATTGCTCATCAGAACTCCCCTCCAGCGCCGCCCGTTCAGGCGGCCATCCGACACCGGACGCGAGTTATCCCGCTTGATCCATGCGCCGCTTCGCGCTGCCATTTATGGTAGCGCTATCATAATTAAGCATGGTCGTATCACATGCTGGTATCACAGCCTACTAATTGATATCAGGAAGTCAACGGCACAATCGCGGAAATCCGCGGATTACCCCGGGACTGCTCAGGAGCGCAGCGCTTCGCCGCCGGCGATGAGCACGAAACTAATGTTATCGCTACCGTCTTTCTCGAGTGCGTTTGCAAGGATCTGGTCCCCGGCCTGCTGATCTAGAACGACGAAATTCGTCGGGATAGCGTTGTCTAACGATCGGCTCAGCCCATCCGAGCACAGCATCAGCAACGCCCCTTGCTCGACGGGAAACGCCAGGGTTTCAAGCTCCACCGAGTCCTCGACGCCAAGTGCGCGGGTGATCACATGCCCCTGCGGATGGCGCGCTGCCTGCTCGCGATCGATCAAGCCCTGGTCGATCAGTTGCTGAACGAGGCTATGGTCGCTGGTGACCTGTTCCCAATGACCATGCCGTGCGCGATAGGCGCGGCTGTCCCCCGCCCAGAAGATTTGCGCCGCGCCATCGGCGATATGCAGCACCACGATCGTCGAACCAATGACGCCGCCGGCAGTCTCGCCGCGCGCGAGGATCTCGCCATTGGCGCGCTTGAGCGCGGCAAGGATCGCCTCTCGTGTGATCGGCGCCGGCGCATCCGCCAGCCCACGCAGCGCGGAGATGGCGAGATCGGCGGCAATGTCGCCGCCCCGATGCCCGCCCATCCCGTCCGCTACTGCCCAGAGCGAACGGTCGGGCCGGTCGAGCACACGGTCCTCATTGACCTTGCGAACGCGCCCGACATGGCTCCGCGATACCGAATGAAAGGCGCTGGAGGCTTCATCGGGAACGGAGACGGACTTCGCCAGGGCAGCGCTCATTTGCCTTGCTCGGCAGCGGCATAGGCCTGGACGAAGGCGCGGTCGAGCGTGCCCTCCTCGCCTTCGAGCTGCCGAGTGAGATCGGCATGCCGCGTCTCGATTTCCTGTGTTTGCAGTGCATGCTTGCTCTTGAGGAGCGAACTGTTCTTCGTGACGGCGGCGTCGATGTCCTTCGGGTCGAAGGTCGCTACCGACCGATGAAGCGACGCCTGCAGCCCGGCAAAGGTCGCGATCAGATGGCGTTTGACGTCCTGAAGCGAACTGCTGATCGCCGCGGGGCCCGACAGGAAGCCGCCGACGCCCGAAAGCAGCAAGTCGATCGCCAGCCGCTGGGTCGGTGCCCATTTGAAGGGATTGTTTCCGGTGCCGCCGATCGTCGTGCGACTGAGATTGTAGCGCCCGCGCGCGCGATCGCGCTCGACCATCAGGTCGGCGATGCCGAGCACCATCTGGCGATAGACTGCGCCGGCGCGTTCCATCACCTCGACCGGCTCCTCGCTCGAAAGCAGCGACGCATCGAGTCCGGCCCCGCGGCAGAAAGCCTCGAGCAGCGATTCGCCGCCCGATGCCGCGATTGGTTGGGCATCGGCCCAGTCGGTCGGGATCGCAGTCGATGCGCCGAGTGGCGGCGTCAGCACCATCGTGCGCGAAGTATCGGTGGGCTCGTCATCGAGCGGCGCCCGCGTCGCGGCGATGCGGAAGCGCCCCATTCGTAACGTGAAGGGCACGCCCACGGGCACGTCGACCAGATCGGAAAGCCGATCGCCAGTATCGTCATTGAAGACGCCATTGGTGCCGATCGGGCGGATGATCAGTCCGTCGGCTGATACCGCGACTTCGCAATGCTCCCGCGAGAGCGCACGATCGGGATCGGCGATCGGCCAGTCGCATTTGGTGTCGCGCCCGATGCTGATCGCGCCGTCGCGCAGCAGCCGCGCGTCGATCGGCTGGACCGAATCATCGATGTCGAAGAGCTGGAGCATGTACATGCTATGCGGCCCGCTTAGGTGCGAGCTGGATGCACGTGGCGTCTAGCGCAGGCTCGTCTGCAAAAGCGGTGCCGTGAAGCTTCGGCTCGGTGTCCGCCGCCAGGCGATTGAACCCGTCGAACAACGCGCCGATCTCGTCGCGGCGGCGATGCGAGATGCGCAGCGCAAATCCCTGTTCGCGTGCCTGGTCGAAGCTCTGCTGGAGCCGGCGCAGCGGCCGCACCACCATCGCGCCGCTCATATAGCCGATCACCAGCACCACGAGCATGATGATCGAGGCGAGCACGATCAGCAGCGTTCGCGCATTTGCCATCGCCGCATCCAGCGAAGTACGCGGCAACAGGATATCGACCGAGCCGAAATCAGCGCCGGCATAGCGGATCGGCCGGACGAAGCGCAGCGCGCCGTCCTTCCCATCCGCGGCGTTGGTCACGGCGTCGCTCAACTGTTCCTCGCCGGCGGGTCGCGCATAGCTCTGTCCGACGCGGCGGCCGTCGCTCGCTGCCCGGATTGTGCCGCCGGCGTCGATAACGACGATCCCGCGCACGCCGCCATCCTGGCTGGCAGCCGTGACAAACGCCTGGAGCGGCGCCCAGTCCTGTTCCTCAGGCGAAAGCCCGGCATTGTCGGCGAGCAGGACCGCTGCATTCTTGGTCACGAAGGTTGCGATCGTCTCGCCCGAAGTGACGGCCATATGTTCGAGCGCGCGCTGCTGGCGGGTCAGGATCGCCGAGATGCTGAGCAGCAGCGCGACAAGCGTGATGCTCACCAGCGCCAGGGGCAGCTTGACGCGAATCGAAAGCCCGCGGCGAGTCACCCCGTCCTCCGCGGTCAGCGCCACGGTTTCCCGCTGCAGCGCCTGGAGCAGGTGCGTGCCGTCGGCGAAGCGCTGGTCGGGCTTCTTGGCGAGCAGCTTGTCGATGATCTGGCGCAGTCCCGGCGGGCAATCGGCTGCCGAACGCTCGATCGGCGTAACCTTTTCCTGCGCGATCTGCAGCGCGAGCGTGGCAAGGCCGGTGGCGTCGAACGCCGTTTTGCCGGTGACCATCTCGTAGAGGACTGCGCCAAGCGAAAACAGGTCGGAGCGCGGATCGACCGGCAGGCCCAGCGCCTGTTCCGGGCTCATATAGCGCGGCGTGCCGATCATCTGGCCCGCTTGGGTGCGCGCCATCTGGCGATCGGCGATACCACCGTCACTCTCGCCGATGCGCGCCACGCCGAAATCGAGCAGCTTGGCGGTCTTGCCGTCGGACGACAGCAGGATGTTGGAAGGCTTGACGTCGCGGTGGACGATGCCCTGGGCATGCGCATAGGCCAGCGCGTCGCTCAGCTGCGCGCCGAGCGCGAGCACGCGTTCGAACGGCATGCGGCCCTGGGCCTGGAGCACCATGTCGAGCGGCCGCCCCTCGACCAGCTCCATCGCGATATAGGGAACGCCATCGGCCTCGCCGACATCATAAATCGTCGCGATATTGGGATGATTAAGCGCACCGGCAGCCCGCGCTTCGCGCAGGAATCGCGCGCCCAGCTCGGGGTCGCGGCGATAGTCGGGCTTTAGCGCCTTGATCGCGACGACGCGCCCGATATCCGGATCGTGCGCACGAAACACATCGGCCATCGCGCCTTCGCCGATCCGCGCTTCGATTCTGTAACGGCCCAGCCTGTCCATCCCAGCAGCTTAGCGGCGGGAACTTAAGGATTTATTGTGCGCGAAACGCCCTATTGCCGGGCGCGTACGGTCGCTGCGATCCGCTGTGCCCGCTGGAGATCGCGCAGGATCACTGCGTTGCCCGGATCGAGCGCATGCGCGCGCTGAAGCAGCCCCACTGCCTGCGACACCGCGCCGCGATTGAGCGCCGCCAGACCCGCCGAACGCGCGCGCTGCGCTGCAGCCGGATTGGCTGCCGGCTTGGCGGGCACAGGTGCCGGCGTCGGCGCCGCCGGTTTGGGACGCGCAGTGCTCGGCGCCGGCCGCACCGGGGGACGCTCTGCCGGCTGGGGCTTGGGCCGCGGCGGCGTGCCCGGAATCCGCAGGACCTGGCCTGCCGCTAGCGCCGAAGGATTGACGAGGTCGTTGTAGCGCGCGAGCTGATACGCCTTGAGGCGATTGCCGAGCAGCCGTTCTGCAAGCTCCTCGATCGTCTCGCCCGCTCGGACCGTATAGGGGTAGTTGACCGGCCCCAGCTGCTCCTTGGGGTCGCCGGAGATCGAATCGCGGAGCAGTAGCAGCTTGGGGTTCATCGGCTCGCGCTTGAGCAAGGGCTTGAGCCGCTTTTCGGCGCTCTTGCGATCGCCCTGCATCAGCAACGCCTGGACCGCATCGACTTCGCTCCCGGGCAGCGGCGCCTGGACTGCGGCGGGCTGCGGCGGCGCCCCCTTCGAACAGGCGGCAAGCGCAGTCGCGCTGGCGAGGACGGCAAGGCGCAGGAACGATCGGTGATTCATCGGGCAAGCCTTTGGGAAAGCGTCGTCTGGACCTGCCGCGCATCGAGCACCAGACGATCGCGAAGCGGGGCGAGGTTGCGGACGAAGGACTGGAATTCGGCACCACCGAGCGGCGGCGAGAAATAATACCCCTGGAACTCGGAACAGCCATGGCGGCGGAGCCACAGATATTCCTCCTGCCGCTCAACGCCTTCGGCCAGCACCCGGATCCCCAACCCACGTGCCAAGGCGATAATGCTCTGGCAGATCGCCTGGCTATCGCGGCGCTGCTCGACCTCGGTGACGAATTGTCGATCGATCTTGATCTTGTCGAAAGCTAGCGCGCGGAGCGCCGAGAGGCTCGAGAAGCCGGTGCCGAAATCGTCGATCGCGATGTGGATGCCCAGCGCGTGCAGCGCTTCGAACAGCCGCTCGGCGCGGCCCACGTCCGCCGCGGCGGCGCTTTCGGTCAGCTCGATCTCGAGCAGACTGGCGCGCAGCGAATGGCGCTCGAGCGTGCGCTTGATTAAGGTATGGATATCGGGGCGATCGAGCTGATGCGCCGAGACGTTGACTGCCACGGTGAGCGGCCCCTGCCCCAGCCGGTGCCAGCTCCGCGCCTCGCGGCAGGCGGCGTTTAGCACCCAGAGCCCGACTTCCTCGATCATTCCAGCCGCTTCTAGTACCGGGATGAAGAGCGTCGGCGACACCATGCCGCGCGTCGGATGGAGCCAGCGCAGCAATGCCTCGGCGCCGATCACTCGTCCGCTCGCGGCGTCGACCTGCGGCTGGTAGCGAAGCTCGAACTCGCCATTATGCAGCGCTCCGCGCAGATCCTGCTCCAGCACATAGCGATCGCGCTCGGCCGCCGCCGAAGTCTCGTCGATCCGCAGAACCTGCAGTGGCGCCTCGGCACCGGCGGCGCATGCCGCAAGGACGCGCGACAGTGTCGCGGGCGCGGCCTCCTCAGCTGCCGACCAGGTGGCGTGGTGCACGCGCACCTCGGGCACCAGTTCGCGACCATCCTCGTTCATCACGTCGCTCAGCGCATAGCTGATCGCGACGAGTTGCCGCTCGACTTCGTCCGCTTCCAGGCCGGGGCCGAACCACAAGGCGAAATGCGAACGATCGACATGCGCGACCATCCGCTCCTCGCCGACCATCCGCATGATCCGCGCGGCAAACTGCTTGAGCGCGCGATCGGCAAGCCCGGGATCGAATGCGCAGAGCCGATCGAAATCGCTGAGCGCAACCAGCCCGAGCGTCCCCTCCCCGTCGCGCTGCATGCACGCCAGTAACGGCTCGCGCGTCGGGAGTCCGGTAAGGGCATGGCGCTGCTCGACTCGGTCGTCGGTGCTGCGGACCCGATCCTCGATACGATCGATGGCGTGCTGCAGCGTCTCCCACGAGGATGCGCGCGGCTCGACCTTGGCGAGCCCGGCCAGCTGCGCGGCGAGTCCGGCGAATCGGCGGCGCATCAGCAGCAGCGTGCCAAGGGATGCCGCGGCCAGCGTCCCCACTGCGACAACGGGGTACCCCGCCACCGCGGCCGCAAGGATTGCGGTGCCCGCCAGCAGCAACCCGCTGGCGTGCAAAAATCGGCTCGAACCGCGTCCGTTGGGCAAATAAGCGCGCCGCATGAGCAGCTTGCTACTGCGCCGACTCATACGAAGCGGTTAAAGCATCCGCACCTTCAGCGCTTGTTCTGCGCCACCAGCTCGGCGGCAAACCATAGCAAGGCGGCCTGGCCATGCAGGTCGCCAGTCGCGCGAGGGCGATTGAGGTAATGCTCCAATTTGTCGGCCTTGTTGGTTCCGACGCATACTTCGGCGACCTGTCCGTCGGGCCGGACATAGGCGGGCAGCGCCGCCCAGGCGCGTTTATAGGCACCGGCATAGGCCGGGTCGGCCAAGATACCGAGCCGCACGCCGCGCGCCATTGCGAAGCCAAACATCGCGGTTCCCGAAGTCTCTTTCCAGCTCTCGGGATGGTCGATCAGCTGGTGCCACATCCCGTCCTTTGCCTGATTGGCGAGGAGCGCGGCCATCATCTTTCGATACCCCGCCTCGATCGCCGCGCGCTCGGGATGCTCGGAAGGCAGATCGGTGAGAATCTCGGCAAAGCCCGCTGCGACCCAGCCATTGCCGCGCCCCCAATAGAAATGCGCCGCGTCGCCGTGGAAGAACAGTCCATTGGGCTGCTGGAGCCGCTCGACATAGCGCCGCCCCATCAGCGCCGCGCGATCGAGATATTTGGCATCCTTCGATACGCGATATGCCTGGAGTTGAAGCGTGCCGATCATCCAGACATCGTCGATCCAGTAGCGCGCCTGCGTCGACAATCCGTCGCTGCCCAGCACCGCCCATTGATTGTCGGCGAGCGCCAGTCCGCGACGCAGCGCATCGGCATCCCCGGTCTGCCGCGCGATCTCCAGCGGCCACACACCATAGACGCTGACATCAACGTGGCTGGCCGAATTCTCGATGCCCTTGGCCACCGTCTCGCGGGCGATCACGCGTGCAAGCAACGCCCTGTCGCCTGTCGCTTCGGCAAGCCGGGCGGCGCCATAGCCCGACGCGGCATCGGCATAGTGGACGCCGCGTGCCTGCGGGATCCTGAGCGGGACGATGTCAGGCCGGTCGAGATAGGCTTTCGCGACCATTCCCCCGACCTTGGCGGGCGATTGTGCCGGCGCCACAGTGTCAGCACGGTCCGGCCCTGCGGATGCGGCGCTTGCCCCGAGTGCGAACAAGCCGGCGGCGAGCGCAGCGTTCCGAATCATGACATTCCCTCCCATTTTTCGAAATGCTACCGCGCAGCGAAGTCAGCGCAAGCGACTTCCTCCGGCAACATCGCAGTGGCAAGGCACGGCCATGCACTGGAGTTCGAAGCTGGTCGCGGCCGCCCTCGCCGCGCTTCTGCAGGCCTGCGTCGCCGCACCCGGTATGCAGCCCACATCGGCCGCGTCGGTCGAGACGCGCGCGCCGGTGACGATCCTGATCTCGATCGACGGCTTCCGTCCGGACTATCTCGATCGCGGCGTCACGCCGGTGCTGTCGCGGCTGGCGGCGGAAGGTGCGCGCGGTGCGATGCGGCCAAGCTTCCCCAGCAAGACCTATCCCAATCACTGGACCCTGGTCACCGGGTTGCGCCCCGATCGCCATGGCCTGGTCGCCAACAAGATGGAGGATCCGGCGCGCCCCGGCGAAACCTTTACGATGAAGAGCGACGATCCCTTCTGGTGGAGCGCCGCCGCCCCGATCTGGCTCGATGCCGAGCGCGCCGGGATCCGCACCGCCACGCAGTTCTGGCCAGGTTCCAACATCGCGATCGGCGGCACCAAGAAGAAGGCCGACGAGTGGGAAACGATCGGCGGCGAGCGGCCATCGGACTGGCAGCAATTCAACCAGTCGGTCAGCGGCACCCAGCGCGTTGCCGGCATTCTGGACTGGGTCCGCCGCCCCGCGGCGATTCGCCCACGCTTCCTGACGCTCTATTTCGACGCCGTCGACGAGGCCGGCCATGATTTCGGGCCCGGCGATGCGCGGACGCTAGAGGCGGTGGCCGGAGTCGATCGGCACATCGGTGAACTGGTCGCGGGGCTCGCCGCGCAGCACCAGCCCGCCAATCTCGTGATCGTCGCCGACCACGGCATGGCACCGACGAGCAGCGACCGGGTCGTCGTGCTCGGCGATGTGGTCCCTTTGGAAGACGTCCGCGTTCTCGAGACCGGCGCCTTCGTCACGCTCGCGCCGACGCCGGGCAATGCAGCGGCTGTCGAAAAGGCGCTGCTGACCAGCCACCCGCACATGCAATGCTGGCGCAGAGGCGCGTTCCCGGCACGCTTTCACTACGGCACGAACGTGCGGGTCGCGCCGATCTTCTGCCTCGCCGAAACCGGCTGGCAGATCGAAAAGGCGGCACCGTCGGAGCCTGCCACCGGCGGCAATCACGGCTATGACGTGTACGCGCCGGAGATGGCCGCGCTGTTCATCGGCCATGGTCCGGCGTTCCGGCCCGCCACCCTCCCCGCCTTCGACAATGTCGATGTCTATCCGCTGCTCCGCGGCTTGCTCGGCCTCGGTCCCAAAGCGGGCGTTGACGGCACCGACGCCGTCTTCGCACCGACGCTGCGCCGCTGAGGCTTGCCAAAGGTTAGTTTCCATACGAAACTGAAGTCATGCTCTATTTTGACGATATCGAAGTCGGCATGAAGCGCAGCTTTGGCAGCTACGAAGTGACGCGCGACGAAGTTCTGGAGTTCGCGCAGCGCTATGACCCCCAACCCTTCCACCTCTCCGATGGGGCAGCGGCCGAGACCCATTTCGGCAAGCTCGCGGCGAGCGGCTGGCATACCTGCGCGATGACGATGGCAATGTTCGTCGAGCATATGAAGGCGCATCCACAGGCGAGCCTGGGCGCGGCGGGAGTCGACGAACTGCGCTGGCTCAAGCCTGTCTATCCGGGCGATGTCCTGCGCTGCGAGAGCGAAGTATTGGAAGTGCGGCCATCACAGAGCCGCCCCGAGATGGGCAGCGTCCGTAACCAGATGACGACGTTCAACCAGAAGGACGAACCCGTGCTCCGTTTCATTGCGCTGGCACTGATGCGACGGCGGCCGGCCGCCGACTAGGCGCAGAGTGGATCGGTCAGACGATTTCAAAGAGTGGACGGCAAAAGCGCCGCTCGATGCAAGCAGACGAAATCCTACATTACAAGCGCGTCCGGCTTAGTCGCGGCCACCCCGGCGACTTCCGCGCCGCTCGCCACGGTCCTGGCTGCGGGCACCGCGATATTCGCTGCGGTTCTGCGGGCGGTTTTCGCGGAATTCGGGACGCGTCGTGCGGCCGGGCTGATAGGTTCGGCGATCGTCGCCGCGGCCGGTGCGATAGGCGCCGCGGTCCTCGCGCCGCTCGTTGCGGAATTGCCCCCAATTGTCGCGGATCTGGCTGCGATCCCCGCGCCAATTGTTGCGGCGGTTCTCCCAATAGCGGCGCTGGCCACTGTTCCAGCGATGCGGGCGGCGGTCGCGGTCGTAAACGTAATAGCCCGAGCCCGGATAATAATAGTCGCCGTACCAGCCGAAATAGGACGCGCCATAGCCGCTGCCGTAGCCGGCATAGCCATAATCGTCATAGCCGCCGTATCCGCCACCATAGCCATCGTAATAGCCCGCGCTGGCATAGCCGACCGAGACGCCCGAATAGCCATAGCCGTCCTCGGTGCAGGCGGCGGTGCCCAGCCCGAGCGCAGCGAGCAGCCCGATGGCGGAGATGCGGCGAATGAACGTCATGGCGATCCTCTCAAGCGCAGCCGGGTCAGACGGCTGACGATTTGAGAACGGTATCGCAGCGGCGATGTTCCGATCCGCTCAATGCCCATCGAACGCGACCAGCGCGTTGACGGCGATCCCGTCGCCGCGCAGCGCATCGGCGCCACCCAGCTCGGGCAAGTCGACCACGAAGGCGGCCTGGGTCACTTTGGCGCCGGCCTTGCGCAGCAGCCGCACCGCGGCGCGCGCCGTTCCGCCGGTGGCGATCAAGTCGTCGATGAGCAGCACCCGGGCGCCGGGCGCACACGCATCGGCGTGGATGGCGATCCGATCGGTGCCGTATTCGAGCGCATAATCCTCGGCGATCGTCGCGCCGGGGAGCTTCCCGTCCTTGCGGATCAGCAGCAGCCCGGTGCCCAGCTTCACCGCCAGCGCCGCGCCGAACAGGAAGCCGCGCGCCTCGATCCCGGCGACGAGATCGACCTTGCCCTCGACCCCATCGGCCAGGCGCTCGATCGTCAGCCGGAGCCCCTCGGCGTCGAGCAGCAAGGTGGTGATGTCGCGGAACTGGATGCCGGGCTTGGGGAAATCGGGGATCGTGCGGATGCGCCGGCGAATGTCTTCATTGTCGTTCGCCATGGCCGGCCTTCCTCAAACGAGGAACCCGCCGGGCACAGGCTCCGGCGGGTTCCAATATTTCAGCGACGCGGGAGGCGTCGGCCTTAGTGCTTCACGCCCCGCCACACGGTCAGGTACGCGCCGTAAGCGAGCCCCGTCGCGATCAGCAGGAAGATCACCACGGCGAAGCCTGCCGAGTGACGCGTCTGCAGCGTCGGCTCCGCGGTCCAGACGAGGAACGCCGAGACGTCCTTGGCCATCTGATCGACCGTGGCGCGGGTGCCGTCCGAATAGGTGACCTGATTCTCGGCAGTCAGCGGCGGCGGCATCGCGATGTTGAGGTTCGCGAAATACGGGTTGTAGTGCGAACCGTCCGGAGTCTTGGCGCCGGGGAAGTGCTTGAGCAGCTCGGCCGGCTGCTTCTCTTCATAGCCGGTCAGCAGCGAGTAGACATAGGCCCCGCCGTCATGCCGCGCCTTGGCGATCAGGCTGAGATCCGGCGGCGTGCCGGTGCCCGGATAATACACCTTGGGGAAGCGATCCGAGGCAAGGTTGTCGCGCTCGCCCCAGGTGCCGGCCTTGGGATCCTGCACCGGCTGCTTGAACGGCCAGTCCTTGGCGATCTTCTTCACTTCGGCTTCGTTGTAGCCGACCTTCTGGAGATCGCGGAACGACACCAGATTCAGCGAGTGGCAGGCCGCGCAGACCTTCTCATAGACCAGGAAGCCGCGCTGGATCTGGGCGTTGTCGAACTTGCCGAACGGCCCGTCCGAAGCGAGCTTCAGCTCCTTGGCGTGGTGATGGAACTCTTCCTCGGCGGTAGGCTGCGGCGGCTCCTGCACGAGGCCGACGATCGTGCCGACGAGCGAGAGGAACAGCACGCCGATAAAGGCGAGGCCCACCAGGAACTTGATCGAGCGCATGAACAGCGGAAGCATTTTCTCGATTCCCCTTTACGCGCTCAGCGCCGTTTCGCTCATCCGCGAGCCACCATGATCGCCCAGCACTGCCTCGGTGATCGAGTTGGGCAGCGGCTTGGGACGCTCGAGGCGCGAGATGATCGGCACGATGATGAGGAAGTGCGCGAAATAATAGGCTGCGGTGATCTGGCTGATGATGACCACGGCCGGCGTGGCAGCCGAACCGCCGCAATAGCCCAGCACCAGCACGTCGAGCACCAGCACCCAGAAGGCGATGCGGTATGCCGGGCGGAAGTTCGCCGAGCGCACCGGCGACTTGTCGAGCCAGGGCAGGAAGAACAGCAGCAGGATCGAGCCGAACATCGCGACCACGCCCCACAGCTTCGCCGGGATGATGAAGTCCGCGGTGAAGGCGCGCAGGATCGCGTAGAACGGCCAGAAATACCATTCGGGGACGATGTGCGCCGGAGTCGAGAGCGGGTTGGCCGGGATGTAATTGTCCGGGTGGCCAAGCAGATCGGGGTAGAAGAAGATCAGCGTCGAGAACAGGATCAGGAACACGCCAACTCCGAAGCCGTCCTTCGCCGTATAGTACGGGTGGAACGGAACGGTGTCCTGCTCGCCCTTCACTTCCACGCCGGTCGGGTTCGACGAACCCGGGATGTGGAGCGCCCAGATGTGGAGGATCACGGCGCCCGCGATCACGAAGGGCAGCAGATAGTGGAGCGAGAAGAAGCGGTTGAGCGCGGCGTCGTCCGGCGCATAGCCGCCGAGCAGCCAGACGCGGATCCATTCGCCGACGACCGGGATCGCCGAGAAGAAGCCGGTGATGACCTGCGCACCCCAGAAGCTCATCTGGCCCCAGGGAAGCACATAGCCCATGAACGCCGTGGCCATCAGCAGCAGGAAGATCACCACGCCGATCAGCCAGACCATCTCGCGCGGCGCCTTGTACGAGCCGTAATAGAGCCCGCGGAAGATGTGGATATAGACCACCAGCAGGAACATGCTGGCGCCGTTGGCGTGCGCGAAGCGCAGGAACCAGCCGGCGTTGACGTCGCGCATGATCGTGCCGTTGATCGATTCGAACGCACCGGCGGCCGACGAGTGGAAGTGCATCGCCAGCACGATGCCGGTGACGATCTGGATGACCAGGCACACCCCGGCGAGCACGCCGAAGTTCCAGAAATAATTGAGATTGCGCGGGACCGGATAGCCGGCGCCGACCGCGTTATAGACGAAGCGCGGCAGCGGAAGCCGGCTGTCGATCCACTGCGTCAGCGGGTTCTTCGGTTCGTAATGGCGTGCCCAGGGGAAGCTCATCTGCGTCTATCCTCAACCGACCACGACGACAGTGTCGGACGTGAATGCATAATCGGGCACCGCCAGATTGGTCGGCGCCGGGCCCTGCCGGATGCGGCCGGCAGTATCATAGGCCGAGCCGTGGCACGGGCAGAAATAGCCGCCGAACGGCCCGCGATTCTCGCCTTCGCCCGCACCCAGCGGCACGCAGCCGAGATGGGTGCACACGCCCAAAGTGATCAGCCAGTTGCCATGGCCTTCCTTGGTACGCTCGGCGAGCGTCTGCGGATCGCGCAGGCTCGACACGGGAACCGCATCGGCCGCGGCGATCTCCGCCGGAGTCAGGTTGCGGACGAACAGCGGCTGCTTGCGGAAGCTCGCCTTGATCGCCTGGCCCGGCTCGATCGCCGAGACGTCGAGCTCGGTGGTCGACTGCGCGAGCACGTCGGCCGAGGGGTTCATAGAATTGATCAGCGGCAGCACGACGACGCCGGCGCCGACGCCCGCGAACGACACTGCGGCGATCTGGAGATAGTCGCGGCGGCGCGGATTCTCGATCACGTCACCCGGCGGGACCACCGTCTGGGTCGGGGAAACACCGTCTTCAAGCGTTGCCATGCTTCAGCCCTTGCACTTCAGAACATGCCCGCACGAACACGCGGGATAAACGGGACGCGGGCGCATACACGCCCAGAGCCGCCCGGTGCCCCCCGGTGGCTTGGCGGGCCTGATAGACGGCGGGAAGCGGCTTTGCCAACAGGGATTTTGAGCCGGGGATGACGCGTTGCGGGGCGCGGTGGACCGACGCGGCGGTATCTCCGAGCGCCAACCACGAGCGATTTTGCCGGGTCTCGCTTGGCGGGACGGCTTCGAAGTTGACGAAGTTGACGCATATCGCGTGTACAGTTGATGAAGTTGACGCATGCCATCGCGCGAACGGTTGACGAAGTTGACGCATGCCATCGCGCGAGCGTTGACGAAGTTGACGCATGCCATCGCGCGAGCGTTGACGGTCAAGCAACGGCGCGGCGTTGAAATGGCGGAGCATGCCCATGCCGTCACGAGAGCAGAACAAATCCTACATTTCCAGGAATGTTTAGGCGGCCAAGGCGGTGCGCGCTGGTATCCACCGCCAAGAGATTGCGCTGGCGAGACGCGCGCCAGACCGACGGCTTTCCCGCCTGAGCGAGTGCGGGCGGGACATTCTGTCCCCTCGACACGCTTCCCCGCCCGGGCCTACTAGCCCGGCCATGCAAGACCTCGACCCCCAGCAGCAAACCGCCCGGACCTGGTTCGAAAGCCTGCGCGACCAGATCTGCGCCGAGTTCGAGGCGATCGAGGCCGAGGCGGGATCGGACGCGCGCTTCGACTATCTCGCCTGGGACCGCACCGATCCCTCGGGCGCGCCCGGCGGCGGGGGGGTGCGCGGAGTGATGAAGGGCAAGGTGTTCGAGAAGGTCGGAGTCAACGTCTCGACCGTCGGCGGCGCCTTCGAAGGCGAATTCGCCAAGACCATCCACGGCGCAGGCGAGGATCCCAGCTTCTTCGCCACCGGGATCAGCCTGGTCGCGCACATGGCCAACCCGCACGTCCCCGCGGTGCACATGAATACGCGCTTCCTGTGCACGACCAAGCGCTGGTTCGGCGGCGGCGCCGATCTCAACCCGCCGATCCCGGTCGAGGCCGACACCGCCGAGTTCCACGCAGTGCTGCGCGCGGCATGCGACGCGCATGACCCCGAACATTATCCGCGGTTCAAGCAATGGGCCGACGACTATTTCTACATCCCGCACCGCAAGGTGCATCGCGGCGTCGGCGGCATCTTCTACGATCACCTCGAAGGCGATTGGGACGCGAATTTCGCCTTCACCCAGGATGTCGGCCGCGCGTTCCTCGACGCCTTTCCGCGCATCGTCCGGCGGCGGATGGACGCGCCGTTCAGCGAGGCGGACAAGGACCAGCAGCTCGAATGGCGCGGGCGCTATGCCGAGTTCAACCTGATCTACGACCGCGGCACGCTGTTCGGGCTCAAGACCGGCGGCAATGTCGATGCTATCCTGATGAGCCTGCCGCCGGTCGCCGCATGGGCCTGACGCCCGTCCCGGACGACCAGATCGCGACGATCGTTACCTCGCTGGAGATGCGCAGCAAGCCGCCGTTGCGCCCTGCCCCGCCCTCGCCGCTCAAGCTGAGCCATTGGCCCGCGCCGGACAGCGAGAAATACCGGGCGCTGTTTCGCCGCGTCGGCGCGCCCTGGCTGTGGTTCTCGCGGCTGGTGATGGCAGAGGCGGCGCTGCGCCGGATCCTCGATGACGAACGAATCGAAGTCTATGCCGCGACCGACCGCGCCGGAATCGAGCTGGGCATGCTCGAGCTCGACTTCCGCACCCAGGGCGTGTGCGAGCTTTCCTATTTCGGGCTGGTCCCCGAGCTTACCGGCAAGGGCAATGGCGGCTGGCTGATGGCGCAGGCGCTGGGCCTCGCCTGGCGCAAGGGCGTGGCGCGCGTCTGGGTGCACACCTGCACGCTGGACCATCCGGCGGCGTTGGGCTTCTACCGGCGGCACGGCTTCGTGCCGTACAAGCGCACGGTGGAGAGCTTTGCCGATCCACGGATCGCCGGAGTTTTGCCCCCCGACGCGGCGCCTCACATTCCCTGTCTGGGCTCGCTGGAGCGATAGGCCGCGATACGCAGCACCGCGAGCACCGACCAGGCCAGACCGCCGATCAATGCAGTGGCAACATAGCCGAGCACCGCTGCGATGCGCGGGTCGCCGATCAACGCCGCGAGCCCGCCAAGCAGGCCGGTCGACACCACGATCAGCAGGAACGCGCCGAGGAAGGTCACGCCTGCCGCGGCGAGCAGCACGACCCAGCCGAAGCCGGCGCTGCGCCGCCAGCCCTGCCGGAATGCGCCGACCACCCCGCCCTCCGGCGCCGCGGCCAGAGCGGGCCCCGCCAGCCAGGTCCGGCCAAAGGCGAACAGGCCGGGGAGCAGGAACAGCGATGCGCCGAAGCTGAACAGCAGCGACCCGATGATGTCGATCGCGAGGAACGGCAGGAAGCGCCGCATCGTGAGCTTGAGCACTTCGCCCAGGGTGCGGCCGTCGCCCTGGAGGTATAGGTTGAGCACGGCGAAGGTGCCGAAGTCGATTGCGAGGTTGGCGATCAGAATCGGCGCCAGATTGGCGACGTAGAACGCCATCACGGCCTCGCGCAGCTTCTCGGGCGCGACGTCGCCGGGAAAGCCGCTATTGGCGAGCAGCAGCACGATTCCGAGCATCGGCAGCACGAAGAACACCCCCGCGATCGGCAGGAGCAAGTCGCGCTCTCGGCGCCACAGGATGCGGGCGTCGGCGAGCACGCCGGCAAGGCGCAGGCTCATGCCGCGGCGTCGCCGTGACGCAGGCCCGCCTGTGCGGCAAGCGCGAGGTAGAGCTTGGCCGTGAAGGCGGGCGGGATCACCATGAATGCCGACTGGACCGCGGCGACGACGATCGATGTCATCACGCTCGACAGCGTCACGCCGTCGCCGTCATTCCCCGCGACCAGTGCGAAGATGACGCCGAACACGGTCTGCGCGGCGAGCCCCGCCACCCAGCTGACGATCGCGAACAGGACGATGACGCCGACGATGCGCAACGCCGCGCCACGCGTCAGCGACCAGGATTCGCCCAGCGCGCTCAGGATGCGGTTCTCCCGCACCACCACCGGCGTCGCGACGATCAGCCGGGCGATCACCCACAGCAGCACCGCCAGCAGCACGAGCGCGTAGAGGCCGACGGACCACGCAACGCCGCTGGCGATCGCCACCGGCTCGCCATTGGCGATCGCCATCATGTCATAGCCGTTGGATGCCAGGATGCCGGGGATCGGCAGCACCAGCACGAACGCGACCGCGAACATTACCACCGACACGATCACCGCGGGGACGAAGCGCCGCGTGGCGATGTTCGCGGCGCTGCGCTCGGAAGCGATGTCGAGCGCCATCGCGGTGATCACCAGCGATCCCCACACCGCCAGCAATGCGAACAGGATCTGCAGGACCTGGAGCACTATCTTCAGGCCCGCGCCGGCATTGGTCGCCGCCGCGGCGAAATTGCCGCTGATGGAGGCGGGCACGAAGAAGGCGAGCAGCGCGACCGGCACGATGGCGGCGATGTTGTCGCTCAGGAACTCGGCGGTACGGTCCCAGACCGTTCCCATTTTCACCATGGCACTCTTGTTCCCTTTGACCCGGCCAAGGTGTTAGCCTCCCGCCGGAGGCTTGCCAATGCTTGCGCAAATCGCGCGCGCGGCGCAATCGGCGCGGATGACATCCGATATCGAATGGCGCGTCGAGCCGGACCGGATCGACTATGCCGAGGCGCTGGCCGAAATGGAGGCGCGCGCGGCGGCAGTCACGCGGCACGAGGCGCGCGAGCTGGTCTGGCTGCTGGAGCATCCGCCGGTCTACACCGCGGGCACCAGCGCGACCGACGCCGCCGAGCTGCTCGATCCGCGCTTCCCGGTGCACAAGACCGGCCGCGGCGGGCGCTACACCTATCACGGGCCCGGCCAGCGGATCGGCTATGTCGTGCTCGACCTGCGCGAGCGGCGGCGCGACGTGCGCTGCTATGTCCACGCGCTCGAAGGCTGGGTGATCGCCGCGCTTGCCGCATGCGATATCGAGGCATTCCGCGCGCCCGGCCGGATCGGCATCTGGACGCTCGACCAGAGTGGCCACGAGGCCAAGATCGGCGCGATCGGCGTGCGCATCCGCCAATGGGTGACGCTGCATGGCTTCGCAGTGAACCTGTCCCCCGATCTCAGCCACTTCACCGGGATCGTGCCGTGCGGCATCGCCGAATTCCCCGTCACCAGCGCCGCTGCCCTGGGCAAGAACGTTACGGCGGAGCGGTTCGACGCCGCGCTGGCCGCCACATTTTTGCCTTTTTTGGGGGCCCTGGCGGCCTGAAGAGCAAATGGAGTCTTGAGGGGCTGCCACAAACCGACTAATGTCCAGTCCGGTTTGGGTTATTAAACGGCGGAACCGCTGTCCAAATCCACTATCTAGGGAGCTTTTACATGCGTGCAGTCCTTTCCAAGATCGTTGCAGGTTCGATGATCGCCGGCGCGGCCCTTCTGGCCTCGGCGTGCACCAGCAACGAGACGTCGACCAACGTGACCAACACCACCGAAGTCGTGCCGACCGAGAACGTCACCGTCACCGACACGATGGTCACCAACATCGACGCGGCTGCTCCGGTCGAGAACGCCACTGTCGAGACCACCAACACGACCACCACGGTCACCGAGAACACCACCACCAACGCGATGTAATCATCGCGCGCGTGAGCGTGTTTTGAAGGGCCGCCCGGGCAACCGGGCGGCCCTTTTCGTTGGTGCCGTGCAGGGCCGCGGCGGCCACCGCGAAAAAAGAGCTTGGGCGCGGACTCAAAATTCCTTAACCACGCGTGGGACAAGCTAAAAAGAGGGCGTGATGCTCGTTCCGCGTATCGTTTCCATGCTGGCCGTATCGGCCGGCCTCTTCGCCGCCGCACCCGCATCGGCGCAATTCTTCCTCAAGTCGGTGAACCTCGCCGGCGCGCGTGTGACCGGCGCCGAGCCGGGCATGACCGGCCCCGCCCTTCCCGACGCCAGCCCCGCGGAGCTCCGCGCCGCGCTGGTGTGGAACCTGCGTGCCGCGCTCAACGTGGCCGCGCTGCAGTGCCAGTTCGAGCCGACGCTGCTGACGCTGGGCAATTACAATGCGCTCCTCAAGGATCACGAAGTAGAACTGCGTGAATCCTATGGAACGCTCGAGAAATATTTCACACGCGTGTACAAGACGAAGAAGGCCGGACAAACAGAACTCGACCGGTTCGGCACCCGCGTCTATTCGGGCTTTTCGACTGTCTCTGGCCAGCTGTCTTTCTGCCAGACCGCCGCCACAATCGGCCATGATGCGCTGTTCACGCGCCGCGGCCAATTCGGCGATCTCGCACATGACCGGATGCGCGAACTTCGCGGCAGCCTTGCTTCCTGGGGCGAGCAGTTCCGCCGCAGCGTCAACTATCAGGTGCTGACCTCCGCGCCGCTGCCGCCGTTCGGCAACGACAAATGCTGGCGCAAGAACACCTATCAGGTGAAGAAGTGCGGCGCGCTGCAGATCGCCACGCGCTAAATAATTTCAGTCATCCCGGCCTTGAGCCGGGATTCCGCTTCTTCTGCCCGACCCAAAGGCAGCGTCACCCCGGCTCAACGCCAGGGTAACGAGAGAAGTCGTAAATCTAGCGCAACCCCAGCAGCTTGTGGGTCTGGAGCGACAGCCGCCACTTCGGCCGCTCCATCGCCAGCGCCACCGCGGCGCGGACATTCGTTTCGCCATTCGCATCGTCCATCGGCTGGACGAGGAAGTTTGCGAAGTCCCAGCCTTCGATCAGGTCGATGTCGGTTCCCGCCTGCGGCCAGACCAGCTTCAATTCGTCGCCCGAGCGCTGGACGACTTCGCTCCCGGCCTTGGGGCTGATGCACACCCAGTCGATCCCGGGATGCGCGGGCAAGGTGCCGTTGCTTTCGATCGCGATGCGGAAACCGCGGGCATGGAGTGCATCGACAAGGCCGTCGTCGATCTGCAGCATCGGCTCGCCGCCGGTGAGCACCACGAAGCGCCGCTCGGCCTCGGCACCCCAATGCCGGACGACTGCGTCCGCCAATGCATCGGCATCGGCGAACTTGCCGCCGCCCAGCCCGTCGGTGCCGACGAAATCGGTGTCGCAGAACTTGCACACCGCGGTCGTGCGGTCCTGTTCACGACCCGACCACAGATTGCACCCGGCGAAGCGCACGAACACCGCGCGCGCTCCCGCATTCACGCCCTCGCCCTGGAGCGTGAGGAACATTTCCTTGACGGCGTAGCTCATGGTGCGGTCGCGTAGCCCGTCGGATCGGGAACGCCGGCCTCTTCAAAGCCCTTGGAACGCAGGCGGCAGCTGTCGCACAATCCGCAATGCACCCCGCCGGGCGCCGGATCATAGCACGACCAGCTCATGCCCAGATCGAGCCCCAGCCGCATGCCTTCGCGGACGATATCGGCCTTGGTCATGTCCTGCAGCGGCGCGCGGATGCGGAAGGGTTCGCCCTCGACCCCGGCCTTGGTCGCCAGTTCGGCGAGCTTCTCGAACCCGGCGATGAATTCGGGGCGGCAATCGGGATAGCCCGAATAGTCGAGCGCGTTGACGCCGATATAGATGTCGCGCGCGCCCATCGCCTCGGCCCAGCCGAGCGCCAGGCTGAGGAAGATCGTGTTGCGCGCCGGCACATAGGTGACCGGGATATCGTCGCCCACGCCTTCCTTGGGCACGTCGATCTCGGCAGTCAGCGCCGAGCCGCCGAATGCGCGCAGATCGAGCGGCAGCACGACATGGCGCTCGGCACCCAGCGCCTGCGCGATGCGGCGCGCGGCGGCGAGCTCGACCTGGTGGCGCTGATTATAGTCGATCGAAAGCGCAAGCAGCCGATGCCCCTCCTCGCGCGCACGCGCCGCGGAGATCATCGAATCCAAACCGCCCGAGATCAGGGCAACTGCAACGCTGTCGGTCATGATCGCCGCCGCTAGCCGGTTTCGTGCCGCAACGCAAAATGGGCCGCGGTGAAGCGGCCCAGTTGGAATTTGCCAGAGAGGAAATGCTCCAGGAAGGAGCGAGGCAAACTCTAAACGAACAAGGTTAACGAATCGTCACCGCGCCGGATCAGCTACAGGCGCCGATCCGCCGCCCCTCATATTGCTCGGAAAACGGCGCGCCGTTGGCCACGCCCTGCGTCTGGATGTTGATCACCCGCGGCGTATCGACCGAGATCGCCGTGCGGCCATGGCCGTGGCTCGGGCAGGTATAGCGGACCGTCGCCGAGCGCTCGCTATTCTCCATCACGAAATGCTCGCACTGGGTGTTGCCGTGGACGATCTGGATGAGCGACGCGGGATTGGCGACGCACACGCGCCGCGTCGTCCCGTCGGGGCTCTTGAGCTGCCATTGGCCATGCTCGATCCCGCCCAGTGCATTGGGCGCGCCGCGCTGGGCAGGCGCAGCCGCGGCACCGAACAGGACCAACGCTGCCAAAATCGCCGGGCGCATCAAAGGCTTAAATATCATCCATCACTCCCCGCCCCGCGCGACAGCATTCGGCGCCCCAAACGAATGCTGCGTCCGCGGTTCGCCGGAGATATGGAAGCCCGTTTTGCGATTACAACGGCGGTGAAACAAAATCGGCGAGCTGCACCGGAAACTTCTTCGAGCAGAACGCGCAGTCGACGCTGATCACGCCATTCTCATCGGCCATCTCGGCGCGATCTTCGGGCGGGAACTTGCTGAGCACTTCGGTGATGTACCCCGTATCGCAGCGGCAGCCGCGCGACAGGGTGGCACCGGCGAGCACGCGCACTTCCTCTTCCTCGTTGAACAGCCGCCAAACGAGGTTCTCGAGCGCGATGCTCGGCTCGGCGAGTTCGTCCGGGCCCATCGTCGCCGAAAGCGCCTCGACATGCTGCCATTCGGGATGGTCGAGCCGGGTATGCAGCCGCTCGCGCCCGATCTCGCCCTCGGGCAAATGCTGGACGAGGATGCCGCCGGCGATCAGCTTGCCGTCCTTGCCGCGATGCGTGCCGATCCGCACCAGAGTGGGGATCTGCTCGGACTGCAGGAAATACGCCTCCGCCGCCGCGCCGATCGACGCCGAGGCGAGCGGGACGATCCCCTGGTAGCGCTCCTTGGTCGTCGCCTGGTCGAAGGTGATCGCGAGATGCCCCTTCTTGCACAGCGCGTCGAGCGTCGGGTTCTTGCCCAGCTGCGACAGCCGCTCGGCATCGAACTGGACATAGCCGCGCAGCTCGCCATTCTTGTAGTCGCACACCAGCAGGCTGACGATCGCGCCGGGCGACTGCGCCTGAAGCGTCATCTGCCCCTGTGCGTCCTTGAGCGTCGCGCCGAGCAGCGCCGTGAGTACCAGCGCCTCGGCGAGCAGCCGCTCGATCGGCGTGGGATAGGCATGCGCCGACAGGATCTCGTCGAGCACCGGCCCCAGCCGCGCGACGCGGCCGCGGGCATGGCGGTCCGGAATGGTGAAGCCGATCACGCGATCGAGATCGGTGGTGGGGGCGGTGATAGGGGTCACTTCTCGTCTCCAGCCGTTCGCCCCGGCCTGTCGAAGGGCGGCCCTCCACGAGCGAGATGCTTGCGGCAAACCGCCCTTCGACAAGCTCGGGGCGAACGGAGATTTTGGGTTCCGGGCCTAGATAGGACGCCGCGAGCTCGAAACAACACGCTCGGTTCGCCGCGCCGCGAACCATGCCGCAACCCAGAACATCCAGCCGATAGTCAGTGCGGCGAGCCCGGCCCAGAGCAGCCGCTCGACCAGAAACGCCAGGAAGAAGAATCGATTCAAATTTCCAGACAAGCTGTCGTCGGAAGGAAGGACGACGCCGACCCAATAGGAGCAGCTCACGGCTGCGAGAGCCAGCAAAGCGCTGAGCAGGATAAACCATAGCCCCGCACTTGCGATGCCAACGTGGCCAACGCTCGCGAGTTTAGCCACGGCGCCTGCATTCGCGGCGGCCACGAACAACACGAGCAGCACTCCCGAATCCCCGCGAAATTCCTCATCGAAGAAAGCTGCGATCGCGAGCGCGACGGTCAGTATCAGAGCGGCGAACGCGATACTCCGGATTGCCGGCATGCCTGCCCCCTAGATCTGTCCGAAGCACCACCGTAGCACGGATTTCTGTGCATGCAGCCGGTTCTCGGCCTCGGGCCAGATCAGCGATTGCGGGCCGTCGATCACGGCATCGACCACTTCCTCGCCGCGGTGCGCGGGCAGGCAGTGGAGGAACGCCGCGTCGGGCTTGGCCGATGCCATCAGCGCTTCGGTGACCTGGAAGGGCATCATCGCCGCGAGCTTGGTCTCGGCATGCGCCTGGCCCATCGAGATCCAGGTATCGGTAACGATCACGTCGGCGCCTTCGACGGCTTCGTTCGCGCTGCCCACGACCCTGGCGCGGCCGCGGCCGCGTGCGACATCCGCGTCGCTCGGCTGAAAGCCCTGCGGACAGGCGGCGACCACGTCGAAGCCGAGCAGTCCGCCGGCCTCCATGATCGAGGCGAGGACGTTGTTGCCGTCGCCCAGCCAGGCAAGCTTGAGCCCCGGCAGCGCACGGCCGCTTTCTAGGATGGTCAGCAGATCGGCCATGATCTGGCAGGGATGCGAGGCGTCGGTGAGCCCGTTGATCACCGGCACGCTGGCATATTTCGCCATGTCGACCACCTTGGCGTGATCGTCGGTACGGATCATGATCGCATCGACATAGCCCGAGAGCACCCTCGCGGTATCGGCGATGCTCTCGCCGCGGCCGAGCTGCATGCTGCCGGCGTCCATCACGATGCTGGTCCCGCCGAGCTGGCGGATCGCCATGTCGAACGACACCCGGGTGCGCGTCGAGTTCTTCTCGAAGATCATCGCGAGGACATGGCCGGCGAGCGGCGCATCGGCATCGGCCTTGCCCCTGGGCCAGCCGGCGCGCGCCTGCTTCCGGGCGATGGCGTCGTCGAGCATAGCCTGCACGCCCACCGTGCCGGCATCGGAAAGGTCGAGGAAATGGCGTGTCATCAGAATTCCTCCCTCGCGCAGCGGGGGAGGTGGCGCGCGAAGCGTGACGGAGGGGAACCCTCCGCGGGCGATACGCTTGCGGCTACGCCCCCTCCACCATGCTGCGCATGGTCCCCCTCCCCCGCTTCGCGAGGGAGGAACACAACAATTCTAGTCATCGCTCGGCGGCGCGAAGCTGCGCGCACCTGCGCTCAGCCGCTCGACGCACTCGGCGATGTGGCTCTCGTCGATGATCAGCGGCGGCAGTACGCGGAACACGTTCTCGCCCGCCGCGACGGTGAGCAGCCCGTGATTGTCGCGCAGATGCGCCACGAAATCGCGCGATACTGCCGGGTCCTTCATCTTGATGCCGAGCATCAGCCCCTTGCCGCGGATCTCCTCGAACAAATGATCGTGGTTGGGGATCAGCTGCTCGAACGCCTGGCGGAGACGCTCGCCCATCGTGACGACATTCTCGAGGAAACCGTCCTCGGTCATCACGTCCAGCACCGCCTGCCCCGCCGCCATCGCCAGCGGATTGCCGCCATAGGTGGAGCCGTGCGTGCCGACCACCATGCCCTTGGCCGCTTCCTCGGTTGCCAGGCACGCGCCGAGCGGGAAGCCGCCGCCGATGCCCTTGGCCGCGGTCAGGATGTCTGGGGTAATGCCGTAATGCTCATAGGCCCACATCTTGCCGGTGCGGCCGTAGCCGCACTGGATCTCGTCGAGCACCAGCAGCAGGCCGTGCTCGTCGCACGCCTTGCGCAGGCCCTGGATGAATTCGGGAGTGCCCGCGGTCATCCCGCCTTCGCCCTGCACGGTCTCGACCAGGAAGCCGGCGGTCTCGTCGTCGATCAGCGCCAGCGCGGCTTCGAGATCGTTGAACTTCGCATAGGCAAAGCCCGGCAGCAGCGGCTCGAAGCCGTCGCGCATCTTGGGCTGGTCGGTCGCCGAGATCGCGCCGATCGAACGGCCGTGAAAGGCGTTCTTGAACGTGATCAGCTTGTGGCGCTGCGGGTTGCCGTTGACATAATGATAGCGGCGCGCGGTCTTGATCGCGCACTCGACTGCCTCGACCCCCGAATTGGTGAAGAACACCGTGTCGGCAAAGCTGTTGTCCACGATGCGCTGCGCCAGCGCCTCGCCCTGGGGGCTGCCATAAAGGTTGCTGACGTGCATCAGCGTCGCGACCTGCTCCTGCAGCTTCGCGGTCAGATGCGGATGGCCATGGCCCAGCGCATTGACGGCGATCCCCGCGGCAAAGTCGAGATACTGCTCGCCACGCTCGCCATAGAGGTAGACGCCCTCGCCTCGCACCGGCCGCACGCCGCACCGCGGGTAAACGGGCATCAGCGGGGTGATAGGCATTGGTACAATCCTCCTTGGTCGAAAAAGCTGGGTGGAGCTCCAGAAACGCAAAAGGGCGGCCAACCGGACCGCCCGGAGCGGGTGTTTAGGGGCAGCGCCACACCGGCGTCAATAATCCTTTGGCGGTGGGCCATGCCAGCGCCGCATGGGCCGGGATCGTTTCGCCGCCGCCATGGGTTTGGTCCCACGGAGAGAGCGATGCCCGCGATACTGGAAAAATGGCAAGTCGGCCCCCACGGCCCGCTGGTTGAACTCGACGAGGGCCTGCTGACGGTCACCGGCGAGATCGTGATGCCACTCGGGCGCTTCCCGCGGCGGATGACGGTGATCGCACTGGAAGACGGCGGCACGGCGATCTGGAGCGCGATCGCGCTGCGCGAGCCCGAGATGGCGCGGATCGAGGCCCTGGGGCGCCCGCGCTTCCTGATCGTCCCCAACCAGGCGCACCGGCTCGATAGCCGGATCTGGAAGCAGCGCTACCCCGACATGAAGGTGCTCGCCCCGCCCAGCGCCCGCGACCAAGTGGCGCAGGCCGTGCCGGTCGATGCGACGGTGGACATCATCGGCGATCCCGCAATCGTCTTTGCCAAGATCGCCGGTGCCCGGCTCGACGAATTTGCACTGCAGGTGCACCGCCCCGACGGCACCAACCTGATCCTCAACGATGTGATCGGCCATGTCCGCCATCCGCACGGGATCGGCGCGTGGATCATGGCGCGGCTGATGGGCTTCGGCGTCCACGGCCCGCGCGTGCCGCGGATCGTCAGGCGGATGATGATCGGCGATTCCAGGGCGCTGGCAGCGCAGCTCCGCGACTGGGCGGCGATCCCCGACCTCAAGCGGATCATCGTCAGCCATGGCGACCCGATCGAAGACGACCCCGCAGCCGCGCTGCGCAAGGTCGCCGACAGTCTGGACTAGTTCTTCAAATTCCAGCCGTTGCGCAGCAGCAGGTAGCAGACCAGCCCGAGCACCATATCGATCGCCAGGATGATCAGGCTGCCGGTCAGGATCGGCGAATCGGCGACGCCGAGGAAGCCGTAGCGGAAGCCCGAAATGATGTAGAAGAACGGGTTGAGGTGACTGATCGTCTGGAACACGGGCGACAGCTTGTCGACCGAGTAGAAGGTGCCCGACAGCAACGACAGCGGCGCGACGACGAAGTTGCTCACCGCCGCGGCATGATCGAACTTCTCCGCCCAGATCGATGTCAGCACCCCGAGCAGCGACAGGAACAGCGCGCCGAGGAAGCCGAACCACAGGATCGCCCAGAAATGCCGCGGCGTGACATCGACGCCCGGCCACAGCAGCATCGCCAGCCACACCGCCGCGCCGACGCAGAATGCCCGCGTCACTGCCCCGCCGCACAGCCCGGCGAGCAGCTCGCCGGTCGAAAGCGGCGGCATCAGGTAATCGACGATCGTCCCCTGGATCTTGCCGACGAGCAGCGAGAAGCTCGAATTGGCGAAGGCGTTCTGCAGCATTCCCATCACGATCAGCCCCGGCGCGATGAAATCGGCGAAGTGAATCGGATGCCCCTGCAGCTCGACCGTGCGTCCGCCGCCACCCAATGCGACGGTGAAGATCACCAGAAACAGCAGCGTCGTGACTGCCGGTGCCCAGATCGTCTGGAGCTGCACCTTGAAGAAACGCCGCACCTCCTTGATATAGAGCGTACGCAATCCCCCCCAGTTCACGTTGCGAATCACCGGAACGCCGGGCTCGGGGAGGGTATGACCGGTTTCGGGGTGGCTGCTCATCGCGTGTTCGCGTAAACGCTGCCCGCGCCGCCCGCAAGTTGAAGGAAGTGACGTGAGCTGGACCGAAGAGCGTATCGATACGCTGAAGAAGATGTGGGACAGCGGCCTGACCGCCACCCAGATCGCCGAGGAGCTCGGCGGCGTGTCGCGCAATGCCGTGATCGGCAAGGCGCACCGGCTGGGTCTCCAGTCGCGCCCGTCGCCGGTCAAGCCCAACGAACCCAAGGCGGCCGCCGCGGCAACCGAGCCGGCTGCGCCCAAGCCCGCCGCGCCTGCCGCACCGCCACCGCCGCCCAAGCCCCCGGTAGCCGCCGCCCCGCCGCGCGCGCCCGCCGCGCCGGCCGAGCCTTCGGATAGCGACGCCGCGCCCGCAGCGGATGCCAAGCCGGACACACCCGCACCTGTGCTCCGCTCCGTCGGCCCCGGCGGCTTTCTCCGCCAGAACCCGGGCGAACAGTCCGCACCGATCACCCCGGCACCGCCGCGCCGTCTGGTTCCGGCCAAGCCGAGCGAGGCGATCGCAGGCAAGACCGGGCTGCTCGATCTCAACGACCGCATCTGCAAATGGCCGCTCGGCCATCCCGGCGAGCCCGACTTCCACTTCTGTGGCGACAAAGTGAACCCGGGCTTCCCCTATTGTGTCGCGCATTGCGGCCACGCCTATCAGGCGCAGCTTCCGCGCCGCGATCGCCGGCCGCCGCCGCCGCTGCCGTTCGGCGGCCCGCGGGTTCGCTGATCCAGTCCTGAAGTTCGCATCGCCCCGGAACCCGTTTCCGGGGCGATCGCTTTTGGGGCGTCGGTGATAGTGGGAGACGCGAATGTTGCGCATTGGATTGGCCCTGGCGCTGCTGGGCTCGCCGCTCGCCGCATTCGCGCAGACACCCGACTATGGCGCCGATCTCGAGCGCTTCGACTATCCCTATCCGGTCCAATGGTTCGAGACCCGCTCGCAGGGCGCGCCGGTGCGGATGGCGTATCTCGACGTCCGCCCGAACGCCGAACCCCGCGCCACGATCGTGCTGCTCCACGGCAAGAATTTCTGCGCCGCGACCTGGGGCGACACGATCCGCGGGCTCGTCGCACGCGGCTACCGCGTGGTTGCGCCCGACCAGATCGGCTTCTGCAAATCATCCAAGCCGGCGGGCTATCAATACAGCTTCCACGCGCTCGCCACACTGACCGCGCATCTGCTCGACCAGGCCGGCGCGCCCGGCAAGATCGTGCTTGTCGGCCATTCGACCGGCGGGGTGCTGGCAACGCGCTTCGCGCTGCTCCATCCTGATCGCGTATCCAAGCTCGTCCTGGTCAACCCGCTGGGGCTCAACGACACGCTGGCCGAGGGCGTGCCCTATACTCCGCTCGACGGGCTGCGCGCCGAAGAAGCCAAGACCAACGCCGCGTCGATCAAGACCTATCAGCAGCGTAACTATTACAACGGCCAGTGGCGCCCCGCCTATGACCACTGGGTGGCGATGCTGGCCGGCCAATATGCGAGTAAGCGCGGCGACACCGTGCGCGAGGCACAGGCCCGCCTCTCGGACATGATCCAGACCCAGCCGGTCGCCGCCGAGCTAGGCCGGGTACGCACGACGACCACCTTGATCATCGGCCAGACCGACAACACCGCCTTCCGCGCCAACACCGCGCCCGAGGCGATCCGCGCCAATATCCGCACCGTGCCACAGGCGGCCGAAACCGCGGTAAAGGCGTTCCCCGACGCGCGGCTGGTGCGGCTCGACGGGCTCGGTCATTCGCCGCAGGTCGAGGATTCGGAGCGCTTCCTCGAAGCGCTCGATGGCGCGCTCAGCCGATGAGGCGAGCGGGTTTCAACCGTCCGGCGTAAACAGTCCCTGCAGTCCGACAAGGATCGCGATAATCCCGAAGATTGCGAGTATAAGCCCCTTGCCGGTGGTGCCGCTCTGCTCGGCGGGCTGGCCGGTGAGCCGGTCCCACAGCAGTGCGAGACCGACGCCGATCGCGACGATTTCGAAGTGGAAGACGTGCGGCCCGCTGGTCAGGTGGACGATCAGATAATAGCCGCCGGTCGCCAGCGCGACGATACCGACGATCCAGGCGAACGGCGCGAGCCTGCCTGCAAAGCGCGCGAGATCGTCGCCGATACGCGGCGATTGCGCGAGCAGCGCGATGGCGAGCAGGAAGCCGCCGAGGATGTTGGCCAGGTCCAGGAGCAGTGCGATCATGCCGGCCCCAACGTCGCCCGCCGCCTTTGGCTCCGGCATCGAACCCCTGGCGCGCATGGAACCACAAAGTTCTCTTTTTGTTCTTTTCTTGTGCGCTTCCTGATGGTAGGAAGGGCGCTAGGAGATTTGCCATGTATGTACAGCCCGGCGAATGGTCGAACCTCGGCGAGCCCCGTGCTCCCGAAGCGCGCAGCATCGGCAGTATCTTGAGCGAGATGCGCGAATTCGCCGCGCTCCGCGCAGGCCGCCCGCAGCGGCGCGCACGCTCTGCGCGGCAGTCGGGCAGGGTTTCAGCCTGACGCGCTTGCCGCATGCGAACACGGCCGGCGGAGCGCTCCGCCGGCCGCGCACCCGGGCAATGCCCGATCGGTTAGAAGCGGTATGCGGCGGTCGCGCGCACGCCGTGATGGTCGAAGCTGGTGTCGCTACGGCGGAAATCGGTGCCGCCTGCACCCGCGAGCAGGAACGGGTTGGAAGCCGGGGCCGTGCCGGCGCCGACACGAACGCGGGCATCGTCGTCGTTATAGCGGGTGTAGAGATATTCCACGCCGACCGAGAAGTTCGAACCGACCTTCTGCTCGATGCCGCCGCCGGCCGCCCAGCCCCAGGCGTCGGACTTGTCGCTCGCCGTGAAGCTGTTGGCGGTGTTGGTCGTCGCGAAGCTGTTGTCGATCTTGGCATAGGCGCCGCCGCCGGTGCCGTAGATCAATGTCCGGCCGCCCAGCGCATAGCCCGCGCGCAGGCGCAGCCCGGCGTTCCAGTCGATCTCGCGCGTCATCGTGTAGCTGGCGGGCGTCGTGCTATAGGCCGTGACGCTGTCGCGCAGTTCGTTGCGGCCGATCTCGCCGACGGCGCCGATCACGAAATTGCCCGACTGGATGTCCCAGCCGAGGCGCGCGGCATATTGGGTACGATTGCCGTCGTCGCGGCAGCCGGTGCGCGTGGCCGAAGTGGCCGCGCCGTTGCAGAAGCCGGGCGCGAAGGCGTCGGCGTTCGCCGGCGGCGCAGTCACCACGGTGTCGCCAAAGCTGCCGTTGAGGTCGCGGTCGAACTCGATTCGCTCGCCGCCCTGCTTGCCGGGAATCGAAAGGCCGAGCGATCCGCCGACATAGGGGCCGTTGAACTCGGCATCCTGCGCAAGCGCAGGCATGGCGGCAACGGAAAGGGTCAGCGCGGAAGCGCTGAGCAGTGTACGCAGATACATGGAGAACTCCGGTTTACGATACTGGACAGTGGTAACTCTCGGAACTCGCGTCCTTTCCTCCGTTCGTCGCATTGCAACATTTTGTTACCGAAGCCCGCCGGCCCGCCGCGCCCGCCGATGGCCGTCGCGCCGCGCCCTTGCCCGCCCCCCTTCCGCAGGCCATAGCTGATACCATGTCCGAAGACCTGTTTGCCGCGCCGGGCGTTCCCTCCGGCACCTATGACGCCTCCTCGATCGAAGTGCTCGAGGGGCTCGAGCCGGTCCGGCGCCGCCCGGGCATGTATATCGGCGGGACCGACGAGCGCGCGCTCCACCATCTCGCTGCCGAAGTGCTCGACAATGCGATGGACGAAGCGGTGGCGGGCCATGCCAACCGCATCGAAATCACGCTGGAGCAAGGCAACCGGCTGACGATCACCGACAATGGCCGCGGCATGCCGATCGATCCGCACCCCAAATTCCCCGACAAATCGGCGCTCGAAGTGATCCTCTCGATGCTCCATTCAGGCGGCAAATTCTCCGGCAAGGCCTATGCCACCAGCGGCGGCCTGCACGGGGTCGGCATCAGCGTTGTCAATGCGCTGTCGGTCGATACCGTCATCGAAGTGGCGCGCGACAAGCAGCTCTATCGCCAGCGCTTCAGCCAGGGCCAGACGCTCGGGCCGCTCGAACATCTCGGCGGCACGCCCAACCGGCGCGGGACCTCGGTGGCGTTCACTCCCGATGTCGAGATTTTCGGCGAAATGCTGTTCAAGCCCGCGCGGCTCTACAAGCTGGCGCGCTCCAAGGCCTATCTGTTCGCCGGCGTCGAGATCCGCTGGAAATGCGACGCCGCGCTGATTGCGGACGAGACCCCGCCCGAAGCGGTGTTCCAGTTCCCCGGAGGCCTGGGCGACCACCTCAAGGAGCAGATCGCGAGCCGCGAATGCGCGACGTCCGAATTTTTCACCGGGCAGCAGGATTTCCCGGGCGAGAATCAGGGCCGCGTCGAATGGGCCGTCGCCTGGCCGTTGTGGAGCGACGGCAGCTACAGCTGGTATTGCAACACCATCCCCACGCCCGACGGCGGCACCCACGAACAGGGCCTGCGCCAGGCGCTCACCCGCGGCATCCGCGCGTTCGGCGATCTGATCGGCCAGAAAAAGGCCAAGGACATCACGGCGGACGACGTGATGGTCGGCTCCGAGCTGATGCTGTCGGTGTTCATCCGCGAGCCGCAATTCCAGTCGCAGACCAAGGACCGGCTGACCTCGCCCGAGGCCACCGGCCTCGTCGAAAAGGCAGTGCGCGACCATTTCGACCATTTCCTCTCGGACCATATGGACCGCGGCAAGGCGCTGCTCTCCTATGTCATCGACCGGATGGACGAGCGCCTGCGCCGCAAGCAGGAGCGCGAGGTCAAGCGCAAGACCGCGACGTCGTCGCGCAAGCTTCGCCTGCCCGGCAAGCTCACCGATTGCGCCGCGGACAGCCCCGAGGGCACCGAGCTGTTCATCGTCGAGGGCGATTCGGCCGGCGGCTCGGCCAAGCAGGCGCGCAACCGCAAGACCCAGGCAATCCTTCCCATTCGCGGCAAGATCCTCAACGTCGCCTCGGCCACGTCGGCCAAGATCCTCGCCAACCAGGAAATCGCCGATCTGATCCTGGCGATGGGTTGCGGCACGCGGAAGGACTGCGCGCCCGAGAATCTGCGCTACGAGCGGATCATCATCATGACCGACGCCGATGTCGACGGCGCGCACATCGCCACGCTGCTGATGACCTTCTTCTTCCAGGAAATGCCCGACCTCGTCCGCCAGGGGCATCTCTACCTCGCCCAGCCGCCGCTCTATCGCCTGACCGTCGGGTCGAAGAGCCTGTACGCCCGGGACGACGCGCATCGGCTGGAGATCGAGAAGACGGCGTTCAAGGGCAAGAAGGTCGAAGTCAGCCGCTTCAAGGGTCTGGGCGAGATGAACCCAAACCAGCTCAAGGAAACGACGATGGATCCCGCCACGCGCGGGCTGCTGCGCGTCACCTTGCCGCAGGAATATGAGGAACGCGCAGGCGTGAAGGACCTGGTCGACCGGCTTATGGGCACCAATCCCGCCCACCGCTTCGCCTTCATCCAGGAGAATGCAGCGCGGCTCGACGAAGAAGTCATCGACGCCTGATCCGTCTTTGCTCGGCAAGCCGCAGATGATAGCATCCGGGTGACTTGCAGGGCCTTCGATCCGGCCTGGCGTGTGAGGAAAACCGATATGCTTTTTCGTGGCGCGTTCGCCGTGTTCGTGACGCTGGCCGCCGTTCCGGCGAGCGCGCAGGACGAAGCCCGCTCGGACCAGACGATCGTCGTCACCGGCACGCCTTTGTCGAAAACCGAAGCCGATCTGAAGGACTGCCTCGCGCGGCGTTGCCCGCCCAACGAGGATATCGACGCCAGCCTCGCGCATGCCGAGAACCAGTTCGTCGCGGGCGACTATGCCGAGGCGCGCAGGACGCTGGGCGCCGCGCGGGGCCGCAACGCGCGCCATGCCGCGGCCTTCCCGGTCGAAGTCGCCGATCTCACGCGCGCCTATGGCCGGCTCAGCGATCATACCGGCTATCCCGACGTCGCGCGCACGCTCCAGATCGACGCGCTCGACGCGCTCAAGGCCGGGCTCGACAAGGGCGATTCGCGCGTGCTGATGCAGCGGCTGGCGGTCGGCGACCAGTTCGGCAAGCGCGGGCGGTTCAAGGCCGCGGTGGATGTGTATCGCAAGGTCGCCAAGCAGGGCCGCAAGGCCGGCCTGCCCAGGGTGACCGGCTTCGCCATGCTGCGCGAGGCGATGATCTACGGCGCAGTCAGCTATTCGAACTCGGCCTATCGCGACGCCACCGAGCAGCGGATCAAGGCGCTGGAGCAGACCCGCGAGCCCGAGCTCGCCGAGTTCCGCCTCGCCGCGCGGCTGCTGCGCGCTCGCCTCGCCTCCGAGCGAGGCGACCCTGCCGCGATCGATACCGCGCTCGCCGCCTTTCGCGACGACAAGCTCGATCGCCCGGTGCTGGTCTTCGCCCCGCCGCTGCGCATCGACCGCGCGCCCGGCCACGAAGGCGGCCGCTTCGATGTCGGCCGCAACATCAACAAGGCGCCCGAATGGATCGACGTGCGCTACCGGATTGCGGCCGACGGCACCGTGAACGACGTCGAGACGCTGCGCGAATCGCCCGATTTCCAGGGATCCTGGCCCGCCAAGGTGCGCGAGAATCTGGCTCAGCGCCGCTATGCGCCGCTTGCGCTCGCCGCGGGCTCGGACGGGATGGCACGCGTCGAACGCTTCACGATGGTCTACGACACCTACCGCCCGACCCGCTCGCGCATCCGCGAGCGCGCGGCGAGCGGCCGCATCTCGTCGCTGGACCTGACCAACGATGCACCCGCGCGCAAGCCGCCCGGCGGCAATCCGTGATCGGCCCGGCGGCACGCAGCAAAGCACCGATATGCGCCGCTTCCTGCTCCCGATAGCGTTGCTCGGCCTGACCATGCCGCTCGCCGCGCAGACACCGCCGCTGCCCGCCACCGTCGAAGCTTCCCCTGCCCTGCAAGCGCGCATCCGCGAGCTGGTCTCGCTCCTTGCGGGCAAGGGGGATTATGCGGACCTGTTCGCCGCCGGCTTCCAAGCGAACGTCCCCAAGGCCAAGCTCGACGCGATCATCGCGCAATTGCTCGCCGCCAACGGACCGGTGCACGGCGTCGAGACCATCGTCGCGGATACCTCGCATTCGGCGACCGTGCGGATCGCCTATCGCGACGCGACCGCGACGCTCCAGATCGCCGTCGAGCCCAACGCCCCGCACCGCGTCTCGGCGCTGCTGATTCGCGATGTCGGCGCGCGCGAAACCACGCTTGCGGCGACGACCGAAGCGCTGAGGCAGCTGCACGGCACCACCGGCTATGCGCTGGCCCGGCTGGGTCCCGACGGCCCCACGCTCCTCGAAGCCCATCAGGCGGATACGCCGCTCGCCGTCGGCTCGGCGTTCAAGCTGGTCATCCTCGCCGAACTGGTCCGCGCCACCAGTGCTGGCGAACGCACATGGTCCGACATGGCGACGCTGGATGGCAGCCATCTCCCCGGCGGCGCCTATTTCGGCCGGCCCAAAGGCACGCAGGTCAGCCTGGCCGAGCTTGCCGAAAAGATGATTGCGGTCAGCGACAACAGCGCCACCGATATCCTGCTGCACACGCTGGGCCGCGACAAGGTCGAGGCGATGCTGCCCGTGCTCGGCGTGCGCGACCCGGCGCGCAATCGCCCGTTCCTCGCGACGCTGGAGGCGTTCAAGCTCAAATATCTCACCGATGGCAGCTATGCGCGCCGCTATTTCGCGCTCGACGATGCGGGCAAGCGCGCGTTGCTCGCCGGCGAGCTTGCCCGCATCCCGCTGATCGCGCTTCCCCCCGCCCCGCCCGAGGGCCGCGCGCCCGCGATGATCGACCAGGTCGAATGGTTCTTCTCGCCCGCCGATCTGGTCCGCATGATGGACTGGCTCCGCCGCAATACCGAAGGCGCCAAGGGCGCCGAGGCCCGCGCGATCCTGTCGAAGAATCCCGGCATACCGCCCGCCGCCGCCGGCAAGTGGCAATGGATCGGCTACAAGGGCGGATCGGAGACCGGCGTGATGAACATGACGCTGCTGCTCCAGGCAAAGCGCGGCGACTGGTATGTCCTGACCAGCAGCTGGAACGACACCGCGCGGGCAGTCGAGGAAACCCGCTTCGCCAGCCTCATCACCCGCTTCGCCGAACTCGCCGCGCCCTAGCTCCGCATCCGCAGCCGGTGATACGCCGCCCGCGTCGACAGCGCCGCGATCGTCACCAGCACGCCGATCCCGAGCACGCCGACGCCCAGCGATAACGGCACAGCCTCGACGCCCTTGCGATGGAGAAGCACCAGCAGCGCGCCCGCCAGCGCCACGCCGATCCCCGCGCGCCGCAGCCGCACCGCCACGCCGCGCAATTCCTTGTGATAGGCCGCGCGCTGGGCGGGATCCTTGAGGTCAGGCGCCGCCATGCCATTCCTCGCGGAGCAGGCCGTACAGCGTGGTATCGCGCACGCCGATATGGGTTTCCCATTCGCCGCGCAGCACGCCCTCCAGCTGGAAACCCAGCCGCTCGAGCAGCCGTCGCGACGCGGCATTGTCGGGATCGGTATCGGCGAACACGCGGCGCTGCCCCTCGGCAAAGACCTGGTCGATCACGCACGCCACTGCCTCGGCGGCGATTCCGCTGCCCCAATATTCGCGGCGCAGCAGATAGCCGATCTCGCTGACATTGCCCTGTCGCTTCTCGCCCGCCGCGACGAAGCCGACCGCGCGATCCTCGTCCTTCAGCGTAATCATCCAGCGCCGCCATCCCGGGCCGCGCGACGCCAGGTCGGCGCGCGTCTGCTCGATCGAGCTGTGCGCGGGATGCGACCACCAGCGCATCATCTCCGTATCGGTATAAGCGGGATGGAGCGCCTCGACGTCCGCGGCCACGCTCGGTCGCAGCCGCAGCCGCGTGCTCTCGAGCACCGGCGTATCGCGCGGCGTCACTCGCCCAGCGCCTCGACCAATGTCTTAACCTTCTTCTGGCGCCATTGCGGCAGCGGCGCGACCAGCCAATAGCCGAGCCGCGACGATTTGGGCTCGCCCACTGCGACTACGCGTCCCGATGCCAGATCGGCGCGCGCGATAAGCTCGGGCACCGTCGCACGCCCCAGCCCCTCAGCGGCGGCATCGAGCGCGAGCCCGGCATCGGCGACGCGGACCAAAGATCCGGCATCCTCGGCCAGGCATCCCGTCCAGGCGATTGGCGTGTCGATGCCGCCGCCGGGCCGCTCGACCGTGACCATTCCGTCGCTCTCCAGCGCCTCGCCCTCATGCTCGCCGGGGCCCTCGCCCCAGCGGATCGCCAGGTCGAGATTGGCCTCGGTGAAGTCGAGCGCCTCGTCGGCGGGCACCAGCATGAAGCGCAGTTCGCCGTCGCCCCGGGCGATTTCGGCGAGCTTGGCCATCAGCCATTTGGCGGAGAGGTCGCGCGGCGCGGCGATGGTCAGCGACTTGGACGATTGCCCGGCCTGCATCGCGCGCACCGATTCCTCGAACTGGAGGAAGCCGGCCCGCAGTGCGACCAGCCCCGCCTCGGCCTCGGGAGTCAGCTCCAGCCCCTTGGTCGTGCGACGGAACAGGACGACGCCCAGCGTATCCTCCAGCGCGCGGATCTGCTGGCCGACAGCGGCCGGCGTCACCGCGAGTTCGTCCGCGGCACGGGTGAAGGAAAGGTGGCGGGCGGCGGCATCGAGAACGCGCAGGCCATTGAGGGGAAGATGGGTCCTCTTCACTTGCTCCCCTCCCTGAAAGGGAGGGCCTGGCTGTGGGTGCGCGGCAAAGCCGCGCCGTTCCCACGCCAGTCATCCCGACCGCCGAAACCCACCTCTTGATCCCCTCCCTGGCAGGGGAGGGAGAATGCCTGTTGCCCGCTCATCCCGTCACCGCCGGTGCGATTAGCGTGAATTTCGGAATCGCCACGTCGAACGCCGTCCCGTCCTCGCCGATCATGTGATAGGTGCCCAGCATGTTGCCCGTCGGCGTCGACAGCGGGCAGCCCGAGACATAGTCGAAGCTCGCGCCCGGCTCGATCATCGGCTGCTCGCCGACCACGCCTTCGCCTTCCACCGAATGCCGCGCCCCGCGCCCGTCGGTGATCACCCAATGGCGGGTGAGCAGCTGGACGGTGAACGGCCCGGTATTCTCGATGCGGATATGATAGGCCCAGAACCAGCAGCCGCGCTGCGGCTCGGACTGTTCGGGCAGATAGGAAACGGAGACGCGCACGACGATGCCGCGCGTCTCGGCCTCGTCCGTGAACAGCGCCTTCATCACAAGCCGGCGCGCCGCAATGCCTGGTCGAGATCGGCGATCAGATCCTCGGGATCTTCCAGCCCGACATTCAGCCGCAGCATGCCCTCGGTCACGCCCATCTCGATCCGCTTCTCCTCGGCCACGCCCGAATGGGTGGTCGAGGACGGATGCGTCATCAGCGAGCGCGAGTCGCCGATATTGTTCGAGATATCGATCAGCTCCAGCGCATCGAGCAGGGCGTGCGCCTGGGTGCGGCCTTCCACTTCGAGCGAGAAGATCGGGCCCGCGGCGCCCATCTGGCGCATGAACAGATTGTGCTGGGGATGGCTGGGCAGCGCCGGGAAATTGATCTTCGGCACCCGGCCCTCGAGGAAGCGGCCGACCTTGAGGGCGTTCTCGCTCTGGCGGCGGATGCGCAGGTCGAGCGTCTCCAGCCCCTTGAGCACCACCCAGGCATTGAACGGGCTCAGCGTCGGGCCGGTGTTGCGCGTGAAGGGCAGCAGCGTGTTGTTGATGAAGTCCTCGCTGCCGGTCACTGCGCCGGCGAGCACGCGCCCCTGCCCGTCCATCATCTTGGTCGCCGAATAGGCAACGACGTCGGCGCCGAATTCCAGGGGGCGCTGGAGCGCGGGGGTGGCAAAGGCATTGTCGACCACGGTGGTGATGCCGCGGGCCCTGGCGATGCCGCACACTGCTTCGAGATCGACTACGTCCATCGTCGGGTTGGCCGGGGTCTCGAAGAAGAAGACCTTGGTGTTCGGCCGGATCGCGTCCTCGAACTGCTGCGGATCGCGCGCATCGACGATCGTCGTCTCGATGCCGAACTTGGGCAGCAGCGTGTCGGTCAGCCAGCGGCACGATCCGAAAGCGGCGCGGCCGCCGACCAGATGATCGCCGGTTTCGAGCTGGCAGAGCAAAGCCGCGGTCATCGCCGCCATCCCCGACGCCATCGTCCGGCACGCCTCGGCGCCTTCGAGCAGCGCAATCCGCTCCTCGAGCATCTGCACCGTCGGGTTCTGGAGGCGCGAATAGGTCATACCGTCCTGCTCGCCGGCGAACCGCGCCGCGGCATCGCCCGCGCAGTCATAGGCATAGCCCGAGGAGAGGAAGAGCGCTTCGCTGGTCTCGCCGAATTCCGATCGCATCGTGCCGCCGCGGATCGCCTGGGTTGCGGGCTTCCAGTTGCGCGTGACGCTGCGGTCCTGTCCGGTACGACGTTTCATGGTTTCGCTTTGCAGGGCACGGACCGCCCGCGTCAACCACTTCTCCCCTTCGCACTCCCGTCCCTTTCAGGGAGGGGAGCTTCAAGCTATCCCTTGCGCATGCTCTCCCGCCTCAAGGCTCTCCAGACCCGCCCCTATCTCGTCGCGCTGCTGCTGGGCCTCGCCGCGCAGCTGCTGTTCAGCGTGCATCTCGACCGGCCGAGCCGGATCCTGTTCGACGAGGTGCATTATGTTCCCGCCGCGCATGCGCTGCTCGATCTCGAAGGCCCGCGCAACATCGAGCATCCGCTGGTCGGCAAGGAGCTGATCGCCGCGGGGATCCTGGTGTTCGGCGACAATCCGATCGGCTGGCGCGCCGCCACTTCCCTTGCCGGCACCGCCACCGTGCTCGCCGCCTTCGCGTTCGTCTGGCTGCTGCTGGGCTCGATGCGCGCCGCGCTGGTCGGCGCGGTCCTCGTTGCGCTCAACCAGACGGTGTATGTCCAGGCGCGCACCGCGATGCTCGACGTGTTTCTGGGTGCCTTTTTGCTCTGGGCGATGGTGGTGATGCTCTGGGCGATGCGCGGGACGCCGGGGCAAGTGAAGCGCCGCTTGATCGGCGCCGCGATGCTGTTTGGCATTGCGGTGGGCACCAAATGGGCGGCGATCCCCTATGTCGCGCTGGCCGGCCTCACCTTAGTGGTGATCCGCGTGCGCGACGCGCGGCGCGCCAAACGCCCGCTGGCCTGGGCGTTCGAGCGCCGCGAACAGCCGCACTGGCCCGGCCTCGACACCGCCCGGGCGCTTCTGCTGCTCGCGGCGGTCAGCATCCTCACCTATTTCGCGACCTTCTTCCCCGCCTTCTTCTATGCGCGCGATCCGCTCAGCCTCGCCGGGCTTATCCTGCTTCAGCAGGAGATGTACGCGCTCCAGACTCAGGTGCTCGCACCGCACACCTATCAGTCCGACTGGTGGAGCTGGCCGCTGATGCTCCGGCCGATCTGGTATTTCTATGAATGGGACGATGGCGCCCAGCGCGGCGTGCTGCTGATCGGCAATCCGGTGATCATGTGGGGCGGTCTGGTCGGCGTGCTCGCCTGCCTGTGGGCCGGATTCCGCGAAAAGGCGCACCGGCCCTTGGCGCTGGCGCTGGTCTGGATCGCCAGCCTCGGCATCTATGTCGTGATCCCCAAGTCGCTGGGATTCTATTATTACTACCACCTCTCGGGCATCTTCCTGTGCCTGGTGCTGGCGGCGGCGTTCCATCATTTCGACCGCGGGCGGGGCAAGGGGCGCGAGGAATGGTTCGTGTTCGCGGCGCTGGTCGCCTTCGCCTATTTCTACCCGATCCTCGCTGCCTCGCCGCTGCAGAACAGCCAGGGCTTCGCCTATTGGATGTGGTTCAACAGCTGGCGGTGACTTTGCTCCCTCTCCCTGAGGGTGAGGAGATTAGTAGCGTCCCCAGGTGAAGCGCGACGACAGCGCGAAATTCCACACCGCGGCCACTGCGATCCCCGCCAACGCCGATATGCGCCAGTCGCCGTGCTGGACGTTGTGCAGGAATGCCGACACGCCGACGTTCGCCGCCGCGCCCACCGCGCAAACCAGGCAGAAACTCACCCATCCGCCGATCAGTTCGCGCGCGCCCTTCAGCCGCTGCTCGCGATACGTCAGCGTGTTGTTGAGGAAGAAGTTGAACGTCATCGCGACGATCGTGGCGACGATGGTGCCGGTGACGAATGGCCAGTCAAGCCCGCGGAACAGCGCGCCGAGCACCACGAAATGCACCGCCGCCCCCAGCGCCCCGATCGCCGAGAACATCGCGAAGCGTACCGGCACGACCTTGCCGAACATCCGATCGTACAGCGCGATCAGATATTCCATCGCGACGACGTGATCGAGCTTGCTCTCGCCTTCGGTGCGGATGCGGAAGGTGTAGGGCAGCTCGCGGAACTTGAGCGGGTGCGGCGCCGCGGTCATGATATCGAGCAGGATCTTGAACCCGATGCCTGACAAGGTAGGCACCAGCCCGCGCACGATCTCGGCGCGGATCATGAAGAAGCCGCTCATCGGGTCGCTGAGATCGGCCTTGAGCACGCGGCGCGACAGCTTGGTCGCGAAGGCCGACTTGGCGACGCGGTCGCGGTCCCACTCCCCGGTGCCGCCACCATCGACGAAGCGCGATCCGACCACCACTTCGAGCGTGTCGTCGCCCTCCAGCGCATCAAGCATCGCCGGGAGGATCGTCTCGTCATGCTGCAGATCGCCGTCGATCACGGCGACGAACGGCGCCGCAGTCGCGCACATCCCCTCGATGCACGCCGAGGAAAGCCCGCGCCGGCCGATCCGCTGGATCACCCGCACGCGCTTGTCGACCCGACCCAGCTCGCGCGCCGCCGCGGCGGTGCCGTCCGGGCTGTCATCGTCGACGAAGATCGCTTCCCAGTTGCGGCCTGCCAGTGCCTGGTCGAGCTTCGCGATCAGCACGGGCACATTGCCCCGCTCGTTGAACGTCGGGATGACGACCGCGAGTTCGAGCAGGTCAGGCGTCACACGAGTTCCCGGAGAACCGCGTCACCCATTTCGGTCGTGGTCAGGCTGCCGCCGAGATCCGCGGTCCGCGCACCCTTGGCGAGCGCGGCGCCGACGGCCTTCTCGATGCGCTGGGCCGAGGCTTCGTCGGTCAGGCTGTGCCGCAGCAGCATCGCCGCGGAAAGGATCGCGGCGCACGGATTGGCCTTGCCCTGCCCCGCGATGTCGGGCGCGCTGCCGTGGATCGGCTCGTACATGCCGTTATCCCCGCTCCATGCCCGCAGCGACGCCGAGGGCAGCATCCCGATCGAGCCCGCGCACATGCTCGCCTGATCGGACAGGATATCGCCGAACAGATTGCCAGTGACGATCACGTCGAATTCGGTGGGGCGCCGGACGAGCTGCATGGCGGCATTATCGACATACATATGGGTCAATTCGATTTCAGGATATTGCGTGCTCATTTCGTTGACCACGTCACGCCACAGCTGCGAGGTCTCGAGCACGTTCGCCTTGTCGACCGAGCAAAGCTTCTTCTTGCGCCGCTTGGCCATCTCGAAGCCGACAGTGACGATGCGCTCTACCTCGGCCTCGTTGTAGTTCATCACGTCATAGCCCTGGCGCAGGCCCTCGACGTTGGTGCGGCGGCCCTTCTCGCCGAAATAGACGTCGCCGGTCAGCTCGCGGACGATGACGATGTCGAGGTTGGCGACGATCTCGGGCTTGAGCGGCGATGCGTCCTCGAGTCCCGGGAACAAGGTCGCCGGGCGGATATTGGCGAACAGCCCCAGTTCGCGGCGGATGCCGAGCAGCGCCGCCTCGGGGCGCAGATGCCGGTCCAGCGCCTCGAAGCGCGGATCGCCGATCGCACCGAACAGCACGGCATTGGCGCGCTTGGCGAGCGCGAGCGTCTCGGGCGGAAGCGGGCGCCCGGAAGCGAGATAGCCCGCGCCTCCGACCGGCGCTTCCTCGAACTGCAGCCCGAGATCGAGCGCTTCGAGCACGCGGCGCGCTTGCGTGGTGACTTCGGGCCCGATCCCGTCGCCGGGCAGAACAGCAATCAGCGGCATTCGATTTCCCTATATTCCCCCTCCCTGAAAGGGAGGGGAGTTCGATACCGCAATGCCCACAGCCGCCGCGTTAGGCAACCGCCCGCATCAGCCGATCCACCAGCCGCGCGCGGGCGGCAACGATTTCCGCCCCTTTCCCGATCAGCAAGTCGCGCTGGAGGAAGTGCAGCGTCAGCCGCAGCCCGTCGATGATGTCGTCCCACCCGGCCTCGCCGCCTGCGGTCAGGAAGGGCGGCAACCGCAGCAGCCGGTTCTCATAGCCTTCCGCGCCGATCCGGCTCACGGCGATGCCGCTCTTCGGACTGACGAATGCGAGATCGTCGTTGCGGCCGGTCGCGGCGCAATGCTCCAGATCGAGCCCGAAGCCGAGCTCGGCGAGCAGCAGCAGCTCGTAGCGCACCAGCGCCACGGCCCAGCCCCGCGCGGCCGGCGCCGCCTCGACCGCGGCGAGCACGCCGTCGAGCGCCGAATAGAGCCGGGGATAGGGCTGCGCATCGGGAAGCACCGCGGCGGTGAGCGCCGTCGCCCATTGCAGCGCCGCGGCGGGCAGCGGTTCGCCGAACAGCGGTGCGCGGCTGTGAATCAGCTCGAGCGTGAGACCGGCAAGCTGCTCCTCGGTCCGCGCGCGCCATTCGCCGAGCACGAGGTTCGACGGCTGCAGCACCGGCCGCAGCGCGCGCGACCGGCCGCCGCGGACATAGCCGGGTTGCAGCCCGTCATTCTCCGTGAGCGCACGCACGATCGCGCCATGCTCGCCATGTGCGCGGACGCTGAGGAGAATGGCTTCGGCGCGCAGGTGCATGAGGGGGGCATAGCAAGCCCAACAACAACCCGTCACCCCGGCCTTGTGCCGGGGTCCGCCGAGCGGCCGATCGGGAAGCTGGAGCCGCTATCGTTTCGCTGCGGCACAATGGCCCCCGGCACAAGGCCGGGGTGACGGAGGTCAACCGCCCCGCCGCAGCCGCTTCGCCAACCCGGCCAGCCCCGCGCGCTGCACCGCCTGCTTGGCCAGCGCCACCGCGCCGTTGAACCCGCCCAGCGCCGCCATCACCGCGCGGTTCGCCAATGTCGGACGGAGCAGCAGCAAGTCGACGCACGCCACCCCGCCGGTGGCGAACTGGCGCTTGTGCTGGCCTTCGCCCTCGGTGAAGTCGAAAGCCGCGAAATGCGCCTCGCCGAACAAATCCTGCATCGCTTCCAACTGGAGCACCGCGCCGGGCGACCAGTCGTTGAACTTCGGATCATGCCCGACATAGGCGTAGATCACCGTGTCGCCGTGGATCGGGCAATAGAGATACGCCGCGGGTTCGCCGCCGATATAGAGCAGCCAGGCGCGCACCTGTCCGGCCGCCGCAATATCGCGCATCGTGGCAAGGAACCCGGCATCCTCCGGCAGCCCCGAAGCGAGCAACCGCTCCTGATAGGTCGTCGCCGAGATCGTCCGCGCCACGGGATGGAACGCCGCCAGTTCCCCGGGCGTGCGGAAGCGGCGGACGTCGAGCGCGCCGCCAGAGGCTGCCGCGATCTTCTTGGCCTTGCGCCGCAATCCCTGCCGCGCGTTGGACGACAGGCTGGCGAACCAACCGTCATAGTTCCCGGCGAAATCGAGGAAGTAGCGCGTGTAGCGCTGTCGCACGAACGGAAGCATGCCGCCCGCCTGCGCGGCCAGCGCGGGCATCTGATCCTCGGGAAGCGAGGTTAGCGAATAGCCATCGGCGTGGCGGTCGAGCGATGGCAGCACCGGCGCCAGTCCGCTCCGCGCCTCGGCCAGCGTCAGCGGCACGCGGACCAACGAGCGCCGGACCGTCAGCAGAGTCCGCGCGCCAATCTCGAACTTGAGCCGCACCGTCTGCGGCGCCGCGGCGATCTCGTGCAACGCATTCACGCCGCGCGTTCCTCGACCCAGTTCGACCAGAGCTGCTCCGCCTGGCGCAGCCGGGTGCGCAACACGCTTGGTCCAAGCGGCGCATCGTCCTGGTCCAGCGCCATTTCGGGCCTGTCGGCGAAATGCGCGGTCTCCAGATATTCGCGGCGTTCGGCGAGCATGCCGCACAGCGCCTCGAAGCGGCGGACATGCACGGCGTTGGGCCGCGTGCCCGCACGGTTGGCGAGCTCGAAGCCGTGGCTGACGATCGTCACTGCGGCGTGCCGCTCGCGCGCGGCGTGGTCGAGCGCCGCCTTCATCTCGGCCGCCGACAGCGCGCAGATCTGGAAGTGGCGGAGATGTCCTTTCTGGTCCTCGATCAGCGTCACCGGCACTTCGATCACGCCGCGATGCAGGATCGGTGCGATCTGGCGCGGCGCGAGGCTGATCGCGCTCGGCCAGGGATGCTCGGAGCCGTTGTGGCTCGAATCATACGCGAAATCGAGCTTGGCCAGCGCCGCCAGCGTATCGTCGCTCGCCGAATAGGAGCCTGATCGGAACGCGATCGGGTCGGGCGCTCCCGCCGCGGTGAGCATATCCGCCGCACCGGCGATCAGCTCGACTTGCTCGATAAGGCTATAGTCGATCAGTTCGAAGGGGCCGTAGGTGGCTCCGCCGTCGCCGGCATGCGCGCCGGTCCAGTTGGGATGCAAATGGAGCTGCACCTCCTGCCCCGCTTCAAGGATCGATCCCACCACGCGCTTGATCGGCTCCAGCCCATAGACCAGCGCGGGCATCGGATCGACGAAGAAGCACGCCTTGAGATCATGTTCGGCCAGTTGCGCGAGCTGCCAGCCGACGCCGACCTCCGCGGGCTCCAGCGAGCGGCGGACGATCGTCTCGGCATCCAGCCCGGCGACGTGGTGGCGCCACATCAGCTCGGTATCGACAGTCAGGAAGACGCGGGTCGGCATGCTGCTCCCCTAGCGCTTCGGAGTGAAGAAACTCCCAATACCCTTATGGCTTGATCCCCCAGCGCACATAATCCTCGTCGATCCGCGGTGCGATCATCCGCGCGGCGGCCAGGTCGGCCTCCGCTCCCTCGGCGCCCGAGCGCTTGCGGATGAGGCCGCGCATATAGAGGCTGGCCGCCATGTCGGGCGCCTGATCGAGCGCCGCGTCGAAATCGGCCAGCGCATCCTCCATCCGCCCGAGCCGGAAATAGACCAGCCCGCGGCTGTCGAGGATCGAGGCCGGGTTCTCGGCGAGTTCGATCGCCTTCGAACAATCCTTCAGCGCAGTGTCGAGCGTGACATTGCTCGTCGCCTTCAGCCAGCAGCGCGAGTTGAGCAGATCGGACTTGCCCGGCGTCGTGGCGATCATCGCGTCGAGCAGCGCCACGCCCTCGTCCACCCGCCCGCCATCGCCGAGCAGCGTCGCCTGGCTGCTGACATAGCTGTTCTTGTCGTCGCCGCCCTGATCGGCATGCTCGGCGAGCATCCCGACGGCCTCATCGCGCTTGCCCTGTTCGGCGAGCAAAGTCGCGACGCGGATCACGGACGCCGACGACGCCGGATCGATCTCGAGCGCCGCGCGGGCATCGGCCATCGCCCGCGCATCGTCCTTGAGCGCCGAATAGAGCCGCGACCGCCAGAGGTGGCGCTCGATGCTCGGCTCGAGCGCGATCGCCTTGGTCAGGTCGGCAATGGCACCCTTGCGGTCGTAGATTCGGTCGAGGAACCAGGCACGGTCCGAATAGCTTCCCGATTCCTCGGGCTTCTGCGCGATCTGCTTGGCGTAGACCGCGAGGATCGGATCGAGCGTCTTGCTGCGCCGCGCAGCCTCTACCTGGCGGAACAGCGGCGGCGTATCCTTGGGCGCGATGGCCTTGAGCGGCTTGCCCTTGGCTTGCGCCACCTGCGCGCGCGTCGCCGGGATGTCCGCCGGCGCGACTTCGGCGATGCCGGTCACAACCCGGTCGTCGATGCTCAGCCAGCCGCCCTCCAGCGCTACGCTGCGCTTGAGCGCGACGCCCGCCAGCGTCGCCGGCAGCGTGCGATTGCCTTCGACTTCATATCCGATGCCGCCAGCAGGCAGGCGGATCCGCGTCCGCACGCGCGAATCGTCATAGGCGCCGCTGCTCACCGGGATCTCACGCCATGCCGGCCGCGCGCGATCGGGGGAGAAGCTGACATTCGAGATCGTGCCATCCAGCTCGACGCGGTAGCGGCCATTCTCCTTCGACCAGTCGGGATAGGCGATGCCCGACGCCGTCACGACGGCGGTGGCGGTCGCCTCGTCATATTTGAATCCGCGCTCGACGATCTCCGTTTCGTTGAGCAGGCCGCTCACGATGCCATCGATCCCCTGGTCGAGCTGCTCCCGGTCTGCCTGCGCCGCGATCACCCGCAGCATCTCGGCGCTGCCGCCGCGAAGCGTGACCTTGGCGGTGTAGGGCATCGGGAAGAGCACGCCGGCGCGCCCGTCCATCTCGATCTCGGCATCGCTCATCGGCCGGGCATTGGCACGCATCGGCATCTCGATCAGGCCGGCCCCCGCGGTGCGCAGCGGTAGCGCATGCCGGAACGGCGGCACGTCGCCCAGATCCTCAAGCCTTGCCCCGCCGCCGGTGCCGTCGAGCCACAGCGAGTCGCCGCCGATCGCGGCACGCACGATGATATGGTTGAACGCACCCGGCATCGGCAGACGCTTGGGGAGCAGATCGCCCATCTCGGTATTGACCACCACGGCCTCGGCCTCGATGTCGAGCGCGCGCAGCATCGCCAGCAACAACAGCGTCTTGGCCTTGCAGTCGCCATAGCGGACCGACCAGGTATGCGCCGGCGCCTGCGGCACATAGTCGCCATTGTCCATGCCCTGGAACAGATAGCGGATCTTGTCCTGCACCACTTGGAGCGCCATTGCCGCGCGCTTGCGCGGGTCGGCGGTCGCTGCGGCGATCCGCGCGACTTCGGCGGCGATCGGGCTGCCCGGCGCGATCGTGCCGTCGGTGCGGTAATGCGGCGCCATGTCGCGCGACAGGTCTGCCCAATCGGCATAGTCGGTGGCGTCGATCAGCGGCACCGGGCGGAAGCGCAGCGGCGCGTCGCCCGGCATCTCGACTGCCTTGGCGATCGGCAAGTCGATCGACAGCTCGTTATAGCCGTCGGGCAGCGTCACCGGCTTGAGATCGGGAAGCTTGGTGTAGCCGCGCCAGCGCAGATCCATTGCCTTGGGCCAGAGCAGCCGGATGCGGCCGAACTGGAGCCGCATCGGCGCGGCGAGCAGCGGCGCCATCGACTGGACATGGCCGTGGAGCGCCGGATCCTTGCGCGTCGTCGAGAAACTGACGCGCAGCACGTCGCCCACCCGCAGCCCCTCGACGGGCAGGGTCGCGGTGAGCATGCCGTTGAGCATCGCGCGTTCGAGCTGCTGCTCGCGCTTGAGCACCTCCAGCTTCTTGCCGCCGGCGAGCACGTCGATCCGCTCGGCGCCGCGGAGGATCTCGATACGGTGGACGGTCAGGTCGCCCTTGGCGGGATCCCAGGGCAGCGGCACGGTGCCCGCCTGGGTCGCCACCTGGGGCGAGGCGATGCGCATCGCCATGTCCGCATAGACCCAGACCTGGCCGTCCTCGAAGCGCTGCTGCTGGTCCATCACCAGCATGATCGGATCCGCGTCGCTCAGTTTGGAGACGTCGATCGCCGGCGCAGGCTTCACCCAGGCCGGCACCGGTTGATACAGCGGCTTGTCCCCTGCCCATGCCACCGCCGGCGCACACAACAGCACCGCCGCAAACGTCGTTCGCCGAAACATTCAGAAGCCCCCTGACTCAATCAGCCCAAGACTAGCGGTTCGGAAACGGCGGGCAAGCGCGATTGGTGTGCGGATTTCGTCAAAATCCGGTGAGCAGCATGTCCAGGGCTTAGAGGATCCGATCCTGTTCAATAGCCCGAAAGCAGATAGTCGATCGCGCGCATGATCTGATCGGCTTCCTGCGACAGCGACAGGAGCTTTGCGCCGATTTCCCGATCGGGTACGCTGGCCATCAAGTGCGTCGCCATGACGAGCCGCTCACTCCGGATCGTGAAGACCGGATGCAATCCCGGCATTCGAGCCGGTATCTCGGCGCCCGCTTCGGGCAGCAACGGAACCATCAATCGGCGGCCCAGATCTACGACGTCCGATTGACAGTCGAGCAGGAGGACCGAACTACCGCGTGCGCGATATACCCCGAAACGGGCCACCTAGAAGCCGCGATACCGATCTAGCGGAGAACCGTGGCTCTTCTCCCATGCGTTCCACTGCTCGATCGCCTCGCGATTCTCTTCCGTCCACCGTGCCTCGCCAACCCGCTTCACTTCGGCGCGCAGTGCCTCGGTATCCAGCCCGGTGGGATCGACCTCCAGATAGGCAGCCGTCTCGATCAACTCCGCATGCGACATGCGGTACGTCGACTTGGTCGGAGCTTTGGCGAGCGTGGCCATGCCCCGGACGATACACCTTCCTCCCCCGCCGATCAACGCGCGTGGTAGAAGTCGTGCACCTGCTGGGCCACCGCCGCCGACACGCCCGGCGCCTTTTGCAAATCCTCAAGGCTCGCCCCGCGCACCGCGCGCGCGGTGCCGAAATGCATCAGCAGCGCCTTCTTGCGCGCCGGGCCGATCCCGGGGACTTCGTCGAGCGGGCTCGCGCCGATCGCCTTGCTGCGCTTGTCGCGGTGCGCGCCGATCGCGAAGCGGTGGACTTCGTCGCGCAGCCGCTGGAGGAAGAACAGCACCGGCGAATTGACCGGCAGCATCAGCTCGCGCCCGTCCATCAGGTGAAACACTTCGCGTCCGTCGCGGCCATGATGCGGGCCCTTCGCGACGCCGACCAGGCACACATCCTCGATGCCCAGATCCTCAAGCACGCCCTTCACGGCGTTGAGCTGGCCACGCCCGCCGTCGATCAGCACCAGATCGGGCCACGTGCCGCCCTGGCGATCGGGATCCTCGTCCTGCGCCCGTGCGAAGCGCCGCCCGAACATCTCGCGCATCATGCCGTAGTCGTCGCCGGCGATCGTCTCGGGACGCTTCATGTTGAACTTGCGGTACTGGCCCTTCTGGAAGCCCTCGGGCCCGGCAACGACCATCGCGCCCAGCGCGCTCGTCCCCTGGATATGGCTGTTGTCATAGACTTCGATCCGCTCGGGCGGTTCGGGCAGCTCGAACAGGTCGGCGACCTCGGCGAGCAGCTTGGCCTGCGTCGTGCTCTCGGCCATCCGCCGGTCGAGCGCCTCGACGGCGTTGCGCTGCGCCTGTTCGAGCAGCCGGCGCCGCGGCCCGCGCTGCGGCACCCCCAGCGCCACCTTGTGCCCGGCGCGCTCGGCCAGCGCTTCGCTCAGCAGCTTGGCTTCCTCCAGATTGCGATCGACGAAGATCGTCCGCGGCGGCGGCACTTCCTCATAGAATTGCATCAGGAACTGGCTGAGCACTTCGTCCTCGGGCACGTCATTGGTGTGCGCAGGGAAGAAGCTGCGATGCCCCCAATTCTGCCCGCCGCGGATGAAGAACGCCTGGATGCCCATCACGCCGGACTTGTGCGCCAGCGCGAAGATGTCGGCGTCGCCGACCCCCTCGGCGTTGATCGCCTGGCTGCCCTGGATGAAGGTGAGCGCCTTCAGCCGGTCGCGCAGGATCGCGGCCAGCTCGAAATCCAGATTCTCCGCCGCGGCCTGCATCTGCTCGCCGAGCTTGGCCTGGACTTGGGTCTTCTTGCCCTGGAGGAAGTCGCGCGCATCGCTGACCAGCTCGGCATAGGCCGCCTCGTCGATGCGGCCAACGCACGGCGCCGAACACCGGCGGATCTGATACAGCAGGCACGGCCGGTCGCGCGTCGCAAAGAAGCCGTCGGTGCAGCTCCGCAACAGGAACAATTTCTGCAGCGCGTTGAGCGTCTGACGCACCTGCCCCGCCCCCGCGAACGGCCCGAAATAGTCGCCCTTGTAGCGCCGCGCGCCGCGATGGAGCTGTACGCGCGCGAAGGCGTGGTCCTGGCGCAAAAGGATAAACGGGAACGACTTATCGTCGCGCAGCAGCACGTTGTACGGCGGGCGATAGCGCTTGATCAGCTGCGCCTCGAGCAGCAGCGCCTCGGCCTCGTTGTTGGTGGTGACGATCGTCATCGAGCGCGTCTGCGCCACCATCCGCTGGAGACGCTTCGAGAGCCGCATGACCTGGGTATAATTAGTCACCCGGTTCTTGAGCGCGCGCGCCTTGCCGACATAGAGCACGTCGCCGCGCGCATCATGCATCCGGTACACGCCCGGCCGCACCGGCAGCGTCTTCACGACGTTGCGGATCGCCGCCACGCCTGCGTCGAGATCGGGCGCTCCCTCGCCGCGCACGGCATAGGTCGCCTTTTCCTCGTTGAATCGGTTGGGGGAATTGGGGTCGGACATCGCTGGCAAGCGATGTAGGCGCGGCCGCGATTCCCGGCAACTTGCCCGGTCACATTAACGTGCCATAGTGCGCTCACACACCATGGGAGAGTCGCCGTGAAACTGCTCGTGACCACTGCCCTGCTCGCACTTGCCGCGCCGCTCGCCGCGCAGGCCCAGACCGTGTCCGCGCCGATCAAGGCGGCGCTCGCCGATCCAGCCCGTCCGGCCACGGACAAGGAACGCGACGCGACCCGCCATCCCGGCGAACTGCTCGCCTTTGCCGGCGTGAAGCCCGGCGACAAGGTCGCGGACTTCATCATGGGCGGCGGCTATTTCACGCGCATCCTCGCCAGGACCGTCGGCAGCAAGGGGCGCGTCTATGCCTATCAGCCCGCCGAGTTCATCCAGTTCCGCCCCGCCTATGGCGACGAGCAAAAGGCCGCGGTTGCCGGCTATGCCAATGTCACCCCGCTCAGCGATTCGCTGGCGACGGTGAAGTTCGCCGAGCCGCTCGATGCAATCGTCACGGTGCAGAACTGGCACGACATGCATCTCAAGATGGTCCCGCCCGGCTTCGCCGTCGCGATGGCCAAGCGGCTCTATGACAGCCTCAAGCCCGGCGGGGTGCTGCTGGTGGTCGATCATGTCGCCGCCGCCGACCCCGGCTTCACCGCGCCCGACAAACTCCACCGCATCGATCCCGCCGCGGCGCGCGCCGAGATCCAGAGCGCGGGGTTCACCTTCGACGGCAGCCTGCCGCTGCTCGCCAATTCGGACGATCCGCACACCGCGATCGTGTTCGATCCGGCGATCCGCGGCAAGACCGACCAGTTCGTCTTCCGCTTCCGCAAGCCGCGCTGAGAGTCAGGCGGGGACGGTCTTCTCGTCGAGTATCTGCCGCACGCGCGCGGCGAGCTGGGCGATGGTGAACGGCTTGGGGAGCAGCGCCACGCCATCGGTGAGCATGCCGTCGCTGACGATGCCGTCGCTCGGATAGCCGCTCATGTAGAGCAGCCGGATTTCGGGGCGAAGCGCCTCGACACGTTCGGCGAGCTGCGAGCCGCTCATCCCGGGCATCAGGACGTCGGTGAGCAACAGATCGACCCGCGGCTGCCCCTCGATCATCGCCAGCGCTGCTTCGCCGCCGGGCGCGTGGAGCACGATATAGCCGAGTTCGCGCAGCGCATCGACGGCCAGCTGCCGCACCTTGTCCTCGTCGTCGACGACAAGGATGATCTCGCTGTCGCGCGCGCCGGGCAGGCGCGTTTCGGGCCCGGTCTGCCAGCTTTCGCTCTCGGCGACCTTGCCCTTGTGCCGCGGCAGATAGAGGTGAACCGCGGTGCCGCGTCCCGCCTCGGATTCGATCGCGACGTGCCCGCCCGATTGCTTGACGAAGCCATAGACCTGGCTGAGCCCCAGTCCGGTGCCCTTGCCCATGGCCTTGGTGGTGAAGAACGGCTCGAACGCGCGATCGCGCACTTCGGCCGGCATGCCGGCGCCGCTGTCCTGCACGGTGATCCGCACGTAATCGCCGGGCATCACGTCCGGGTGGGTCACGGCATAGTCGCGATCGAGCTTCACATTGGCGGTGCTGACGACAAGCTTGCCGCCCTCCACCATCGCATCGCGTGCATTGACGCACAGATTGACCAGCGCGCTTTCCAGCTGGCCAACGTCGGCGAAGATCGGCCACAGCCCGATCGCCGGATCGACCTGAAAATCGACCTTGCCGCCGATCGTCCGCCGCAGGAGCTCCGACAGGCGCCGGATCAGCTGGCTTGCGTCGAGCGCGCTGGGCGCCAACGGCTGGCGGCGCCCGAACGCGAGCAGCTGCGAGGTGAGCTGCGCGGCGCGCTGCGCACCCGACATCGCCGAATCGATATGCTCCTGCGCGCGCTTCACGTCCTGGTCGAGCCGGCGGCGGGCGAGATCGAGCGATCCGATGACGATCGCCAGCATATTGTTGAAGTCGTGCGCGATACCGCCGGTCAGCTGGCCGATCGACTCCATCTTCTGCATCTGGCGCAGCTGTGCCTCGGCCACTTCGCGGCTGGCAGCTTCCTCGTGCAGCCGGGTATTGGCGTTGAGCAGCTGGTCGCGCGCCACCGAGGCATTGCGCGCCGTCGACAGCGCCCGGAACGTCGAGCGGAGCGCGAACGCCATCACCGCCGCCGCGCACACCAGCAGCCAGACCGACAGCAAGGTCGCCTGGCGATCGGCCATATTTCGCTGCCGTTCGAATCGCCGCGCCTCTTCGGCCTTCATTCCGACGACGATCGCACGGCATCGATCGGTAATCGGGCGGTCGAGGACCAGACGGATCGAACGCCGGGCCTCGTCGACCCGGCCCGATCGGGCCATCGCAAATCGCGCATCGGTGTAGGCCAGCCGCGAGCGCCAGCAGCGATCGAGCTGCGCTGCCGCTCGCGACTGCACCGGATCGGCTTGCACTTCGCTAGTCAGCGCTGCGAGCTCGCCATAGAGCCCTTCGCGTGCATCGACGTAGCGCGCGACAAACCGCGGGTCGCCGGCGAGCAGATAGCCGCTCTCTCCCAGCAATGTTTCCTGCGCGCGGGTGATCAGGCTGTTGAGCCGCTCCTGGACCTGGAGTGTCTGCACCACGGACACGTCAGCGCGCTGCTCGGAGCGAAACAGCACGAAGGTGCCCGCGATCGCCGCGAAAATAAGCGCCAGTCCGGAGAGAAGGGCCACACGACCTACATCAAAGCGTTTCCGGGCCATCGGATTGGCTTTGCGCAACCCACAAAGAAGAGCAACCGAATTCGCGCCCATAAAAGACTATTCGTGGAGTTAACGCTAACTAACCGTAAATCCCGGCAAGTTACGTAAACGTAAAGTCTGAGATGTGGCTGCACCTGCAAACAGTTTTGGCCGCCGCCGAAAACTTATTTCGATGCTTCACGCTCGATTCGCTGCGCTTCGGCCTCGATCCGCTTCATTTCCGTCTCGACGCGTGCCTTGACGTCGCTCGCGGCGCGGCGCTCGTCGGATGCCCGCTGCCATGCGAGCAGCACGAAGAGCAGCGCCAGCACCAGCGCGACGCCGCCGCCGATCGTGAGCCAGCGCGATGCGCCAGCGCCCGGATCGTGCCGGGCACTCTGCTTGTCTTGTTGTTCGGGAGCCATGGCACCAGCCTTAGCACGCCAGCCGCCGGCTTCCAGACCGCCGGGCGTGCCGACGGCCAAAAACGCAAACGATCCCCGTGCTTCCGCACGGAGATCGGTTTTGCTCAGACGATGTGAGGCAGGCGCGCGGCGCGCCCGCGGCTCAGTTGAGCCGGCCCAGCCCGGCGATGGTCTGGTCGACCAGCGGCTTGTCGGCCTCGGCATTATGCTTGTCGGCGATGATCGCTGCGGCGGCGCGGGTCGCGGCTTCGGCGGCTTTGGTGCGCACGGCCTGGATCGCGGCGCGCTCGGCGGCGGCGATCTTGTCCTCGGCCATCTTGGCGCGGCGCGCAGTCAGCTCGGCGGCATCGCTCTCGGCCTTGGCGAGGACGGCCTTGGCCTCCTCCTCGGCATGGACGAGCATTGCCTGGGCCTGTGCCTCGGCGCCGGCGATCTTCCTGGCATATTCGTCGCGCAGCGCCTCGGCCTCGGCGCGCAATGCCTTCGCTTCGTCAAGACGGGTGCGGATCGCCGCGATCTGGTTGTCGAGCCCGCGGGTGATCAGGCTGGGCACCTTCTTCCAGATCAGGATCAGGATGAACACCGCCATCGCGATCGAGACCCAGACGGTCGCGTCGAGCACGCCGAACAGCGACGGATCGGGATGCGTCTCGCTCGGGCCGCCATGCTCGATCGTCACGGCGTTGGTGCCGGTGTGCGGCACAGCCATGCCCTCGCCATGCTCGGCGGCGGCAAGATTCTGCGCGACCGGATCGGCCGCGACCGGAGTTGCTGCCTCAGCCATTGAACGCCGCCTTCACTGCCTTCTTGGCCTCTGCAGCCGTTACCTTGGCACCCGAGAAACGAGCGACGATGTCGCGCGCGGCCTCGACTGCCACTGCCTCGATCTCGGCGCTCGCCGCAGTCGTCGCCTCGGCGATCTGCGCCTCGGCTGCCGCGATGCGGGCATCGGTTTCGGCATGCGCGGCGGCGAGCCGCTTTTCCGACGCTGCGGTGCCCTGGGCGCGCGCCTCGGCGATACGCTTCTGGGCGCCTTCGCGCGCGGCGTTTTCCTCAGCCCGCCAATTCTCTTCCGCCTGGTCGGCAGCGGCACGCGCCGCCTCGGCAGCCGCGAGGTCGCCGGCGACCGATGCGTCACGCGCATCGACCGTCGACATCACCTTGGGCAGCATGATCTTGCCCACGACGAAGAAGACGAAGCCGAACGTCACGAGCAGCCAGAAGATCTGGGACGCGTAGGTCTCGGCGAGCTGGGAGATCTGAGGCATTGGATTCCTATCCAGGAGCAGGCCGGGGACGCGCCCCGGCCCGAACCGGAAAAGTTACGCGACGAAGATCAGGATCATCGCGACGACGAACGCGAGCAGACCGAGAAGCTCGGCGGCCGCGAAGCCGATGAACAGGCGGCCCTGCTGGCCGTCAGCGGCGCCCGGGTTGCGCAGCGCGCCCTCGAGGAAGCTGCCGAACACGTTGCCCACACCGATGGCGGCCATGCCGGCGCCGATCGCCGCGAGACCCGCACCGATGAGCTTTGCTGCTTCTGCGTCCATTTCTAAAACTCCTGCGTAGATTCAGTTGATAATTTTACGGAAAACTCAGTGCAGATGCTCGGCGTCGTTGATGTACAGCGACGTGAGCAGCGCAAAGACATAGGCTTGGATGCCGGCGACGAGGATCTCGAGCGCCGAGATGCCGACCATCAGCACGAAGCTGGGGATGCCGACGCCGAGGCCGGGGATGAGACCAGCGTTGCCGGCGTTGATCACGAAGCCTGCGAGCACCTTCAAAAGGATATGCCCGGCGATCATCGCCACGAACAGTCGGAGGCCCAGCGAGAACGGGCGCACCATGAACGAGACGAACTCGATCGCGGGGATCAACCAGATCAGCCACAGCGGCGTGCCGTGCGGAACGAACAGCTTGAAGAAGTGCAGCCCGTGCTTCCAGAAGCCGACGATCAGCACGATCGAGAAGCTCATGATCGCCAGCACGCCGGTGACGGTGAAGTGGCTGGTGAAGGTGAACGGGTGGATGCCCACCAGGCCCAGCGGCAACAGCCCGAGCACGTTGGCGAACAGGATGAACATGAACAGCGAGAACACGTAGGGAAGGTATTTGCGCCCTTCCTTGCCCACGTTCGCCGCCAGCATCGAATCGATGAAGCCGGTGAAGTTCTCGACCAGCATCTGCCAGCGGCCGGGCACCACGGCGCGCTTCATGCCGCCGAGCATGAATGCCCAGAGGACGATGGCCGCGACGCACATCCACAGCGCCGAGTTCGTGAAGGCGATCTGGTGACCGGCTATATTGAAGCCGTCCCAGATCGTCTGCACCTCGAACTGGTGCATCGGGTCGATCTTGCCTGATTCAGCCGCCACGCGCGTTGATCCGTTTCATTAGCCAAAGCGCCCGAAGAGTCACTTCGAGCGCTGGTTCGAAATCCTGATGATGTTCCTGAAAGCACTGCCTATTCCGAGGAACAGGAGCACGAGCAGGAGCCACGGGGAGGTTCCCAGCAGCCAATCGAGCGTACCGCCGATCACTGCTCCTCCAACCATGCTGCCGATCAGTTCGGCCAGCACGCGGTTCCCGAGGCGATAACTGGCATCGCCATTGGTATCCACGGCACCGTTTCTGATCGCCTCTTCCGATTTGGCTCGCTTCAGTCGCTCGTCGAGCGAGTTAAGGCGAACATCCTCGGGCAAGGGGTCCAGTCCGGGCTCGTTCTCGGCCAATTGTCTCTCCTGTCAGCCGTTTCCGGCAGGCCAGACGCATGTGCCGAGCGGCAAGCCCGCCAAAGCAGGGGCGCTTTAGGAAGGGCTCGGGTCCGAGTCAACACCAGCGCCCGAACCCGCGGCATGCGCGAGCGCCACAGTCGCCGCTTCCCAGCCGCGCATCTCCCGCGCTAGGCTAATGCGCCCGCAACGGCGACACTTTCCTGTTTCGAAGTAAGGAATGCGAATGGCCGCCTCGGTCCGGAATCTATCGACAGCCAAGATCCTCGGCACGCTGATCGCGGTGGTTGCCGGGTTTTTCCTCGGCAAGCTCGCCTGGGACGCGTTCGAGAAGCGCCCGGGAAATGTCGAGGCGGAGTTCGAGACCCAGGTGCAGAATGATCCGGCGATGGGGCCGATGTTCCAGGCCTTCCGCAAGCACTTCCCGGCTGATTACGCCGCGCTGAAGGCCGAGATGGCCGCACAATATCGCGCCGGCGCCAGCCCGGCGACGCTCAGCCTGCTCGGGTTCAATCGGATGGCGGCCTTCCGCAAGGCGCATGTCCGCGAGTTGGCATTGGCGCCCGCGCCCGAACTCGCCGCCTTTCGCACGAGCCAGGCTGCGCTGATGCGCGGGCTTGCGGCGGAATCGACCAAGATGTGCGCGCAATACACCTTCTCCACCATCCAGCCCGGCAGCACGCCCTCTCCCGCGGTGCAGAAGCTACTCGCGGACATCGGCACGGTCCAGTTCCAGGCGATCGCGGCGGGCCAGAAGGCGCCGGCCAAACGCGACATCGACACGCTGTCCCAGGCCGACAGCGAAGCGCTGGTCGCCCAGATGAAGCGCGCGGGCCTGAGCGACCGTCAGCTCGCCGCTTTTCTCGACGGGACTGCGGCACAGTCGCTCAGCGAGGCCGATCAGTGCCGGACGGGCGTGATCCTCACCGAGACTCTCGCCCGGCTCCCGGCCGCGCAGGCCGATCGGGTGCTCGCCGTCATGACCGCACATTCCTGAACCGTCACGGCTCGCGCTCGCCGACGCGCCGAACTATACCAGCGCCATGACGGCCGAGCCCGACAACACAGGACACCGCGCCCGGCTGCGGCAGCGGCTGTTCGAGGGCGGGCCGGACGCGCTGCTCGATCACGAACTGATCGAATATCTCCTCGCGCTGGCGATTCCCCGCCGCGACACCAAGCCGCTCGCCAAGGCATTGCTCACCGAATTCGGCGGCATCGCCGGTCTGCTCACTGCCGATGCTGAGGCGCTGGCCCGCGTCCCCGGCATGGGCGAGACCAGCGCCGCCGCGCTCAAGGCCGCCCATGCGGCGGCGCTGCGGCTGCTGCGCGCACAGGTCGCCGAGCGGCCGATCCTCGCCAATTGGCAGGCGCTGCTCGATTATCTGCGCGCCGACATGGCGCACCACGCGATCGAGCGGGTGCGCGTCCTCCACCTCAACGGCAAGAACATGCTGATCCGCGACGAGCTGATGAACGAAGGCTCGATCGACGAGGCGCCGATGTATGTCCGCGAAGTCATCCGCCGCGCGATCGATCTGGGCTCGGCCGCGATCATCCTCGTCCACAACCACCCCTCGGGCGACCCCTCCCCCAGCCGCGCCGACATCGAGATCACCCGCCAGGTCGCCGAAGCCGGCAAGCGGCTCGGCATCGCAGTGCACGATCACATCATCCTGGGGACCGAAGGCCATGTCAGCCTGCGCGCGCAGGGGCTGATCTAGGCAGTCGATCATAGAATCGGGATGTCTTTCCACCCACTCCCGGTCGTCCGGCCTTGCAATGTAGGATTTGCGCCGCCTGCCTGAACGTGGCCTCGTCGAACGCTCCTTGACCTCGCAGACAACTCCGCGAAAATGCCGCGATAGTTCGACTTTGGCGTGACCTTCGATGTCCGCATCCGGGACGCCGGTTCATCGCCTGCCGCGATACGAACCAGGACACGGCGGCAATCCAACCACTTCGATGCGCCAAACAAAAAAGGGCGCCCGACATTCCGAGCGCCCTCCCGTTCGAGCCACCTGCGTGCGAGCGGCCCGACCTGTTTCTTCGACTGCGGCTTAGATACCGTTGGACAGGTTGGTATCCGCGTCGTGGGTCCGCATGTCGTCGGCCTTGTTCTCGCCGACCGCGCGCGTTGCGTCGGCCTGGTTCTGAAGGGCGTCCTCGACGGCAGGCGTCGTCGCATTGCCGGCGGCCTCTTCGAGATTGTCGGCCACGGCCTCCGCATTCGCCTCGATATTGTCCGCAGCCTGTTCACGAGGGCTGCTGTTGCATGCCGAAAGCGCGGCCAGACCAGCGATGGCCCCGACAACAAAAATCTTCTTCATCGTCGTACCCCTTTGGGAAGTTGGACATGAACGCTCAATTCGTTCGAGTGCCAAATAGGCGAAGCCGTCTTTTGTTCCGTGAACGTAACACCCTCGATGGCCGCCCCGCCCGCCGGCTGCCTGTGCAGCAACGCCAAACGGCCGCCGGAGACAAATCCGACGGCCGCTCGGGAGTGCGCCATGCGTGGGGCGCGGAAGTCCTTACGACTTGGGAGTCAGGAAGGTCGTCAGCTCGGCCTGGTTGACCGTTTTGCTCTTGTCGGCATCCGCAGAAGCAAAGGCCTGGCCCAACCAGACATTCGCCTCGGCCGAGCCCGGCACGAATGCCGGCTCCGAAGCCTTGCGCAGCGTACCCATCCAGGCACCGAATTCGACATCGCTCAGCGCACCGTTGGCGTCCTTGTCATAGGTGCCGAAATCGCGCGTCACTGCCTGGGCGACCTGGTCCTGGGTCGCTGCAGGCTGGGCGGCCGCCGCAGTGCCCGCACCGGTCGTCCCGGTAGGCGCTGCCTCGGGCGCCGGCGCGGTGGCGGGCTGGGCAGGCTCAGGCGTCGTCGCGGGCTGGGCCGGCGCGGTCGGAGTCGGCTGGGCGGTTTCGGTAGCCGGCGCCGGGGCTGCTGCCGGAGCTTCTTCGACCGTGCCCGAGCCCTGCGTGCCGGGCGCGGCGTCGTCAGTGGTGGCCGGAGCCTCAGTCGCCGGCGGCGTCTGCGGCTGGTTCTGCGTAGTTTCGGGGGTCGGAGTTTCCTGCGCAAAGGCAGGTGCAGCAACGAGCATAGACGTCGCGAGAAGAATTGACTTCAACATCTTTCTATCTCCTGTTGATTGCTCCGACTGTTCTAAGCTAGCGGAGCATGAAAACTGACACTGTTCGGAAATATGAACCGCTAAGCTGAGGTAATTGTTCCGGAACAGCGGCGTTGCAGCCACGGTTCACCCCTGCTAGGTGGCGCCTCGTCGCATTTCATTTGCTGTGTGGCGTTCGCGCCACGCCCGTCCACGGAGTATGAGCATGGTCCCCCGTTATTCGCGGCCCGAGATGACCGCGATCTGGTCGCCCGAAGCCCGTTTCGCCATTTGGTTCGAGATCGAGGCACACGCGACCGAGGCGCTTGCCGACCTCGGCGTTGTCCCGCGCGAAGCCGCGCAGGCGCTGTGGGACTGGTGGGCGACCAAGCCGGTGATCGACGTTCCCGCGATCGACGCGATCGAAGCCGTGACCAAGCACGACGTCATCGCCTTCCTCACCTGGGTCGCCGAGCAGGTCGGCGACAATGCCCGCTTCATGCACCAGGGGATGACCAGCTCGGACGTGCTCGACACCTGCCTCGCGGTCCAGCTCGCCCGCGCCGCCGACATCCTGCTCGCCGATCTCGACCAGTTGCTGGTCATCCTCGAGCGCCGCGCCAGGGAGCATAAGTTCACCCCGACGATCGGTCGCAGCCACGGCATCCATGCCGAGCCGGTGACCTTCGGATTGAAGCTCGCCCAGGCCTATGCCGAGTTCAAGCGCAACCGCGAACGCCTGGTCGCCGCACGCGCCGATATCGCCACCTGCGCGATCTCGGGCGCCGTCGGCACCTTCGCCAATATCGATCCGCGCGTGGAGCAGCATGTCGCCGACAAGCTCGGCCTCGCGGTGGAGCCCGTCTCGACTCAGGTCATCCCGCGCGATCGCCACGCGATGTTCTTCGCCACGCTCGGCGTGATCGCCTCCTCGATCGAACGCCTCGCCACCGAAGTCCGCCATTTGCAGCGCACCGAAGTGCTGGAGGCCGAGGAATATTTCTCGCCCGGCCAGAAGGGCAGCAGCGCGATGCCGCACAAGCGCAATCCGGTGCTCACCGAAAACCTCACCGGCCTTGCCCGCATGGTCCGCAGCGCCACTATCCCCGCGATGGAGAATGTCGCGCTGTGGCACGAGCGCGACATCAGCCACTCGTCGGTCGAGCGCTATATCGGCCCCGACGCCACGATCACGCTTGATTTCGCCCTAGCCCGTCTCTCGGGCGTGATGGACAAGCTGCTGATCTATCCCGAGCGGATGCAGAAGAACCTCGATCGCATGGGCGGCCTCGTCCATTCGCAGCGCGTCCTGCTCGCACTCACCCAGGCCGGCGTCAGCCGCGAGGACAGCTATCGCCTCGTCCAGCGCAACGCGATGAAAGTGTGGGAGAGCGACGGCGAACTCTCGCTGCTCGAACTGCTCAAGGCCGATCCCGAAGTCACCGCGGCACTGTCGGTGCAGGAGCTCGAGGACAAGTTCGACCTCGGCTATCACTTCAAGCAGGTCGATACGATCTTCGATCGCGTCTTCGCTTGAACCCCACGCACCAGGCATTGCGCGCCGGCACCGCCGAGGCGCACGACCGAGTCGATCGCGCCTTTGCGGGGTTCGACCTGACCGATCGGGAACGCTACGCCGCGTTCCTGCGCGCGCATGCCGAAGTGCTGCTGCCCTATGAAGCCGCGCTCGACGCGGCCGGCGCCGAGCGGATCGCCCCCGATTGGGCATTGCGCAAGCGCGGCGACCTGCTGCGCGAGGATCTGGCGTTTCTCCGCGACGCCGGCACCGTCGCGGGCGCCGAGCCCGCCGTGCCGGTGCTGGAAGCCGGCAATGATGCCAGCCTCGCCGGCACGCTCTATGTCCTCGAAGGGTCGCGGCTGGGCGGGCGCTTCCTCGCCCGGCAAGTGCCGCGCGGCTTTCCCCGCGCCTATCTGGATGCCGACCAGGCGCCCGAAAAATGGCGCGGCCTGCTCGACCGGCTCGATGCGGTCCTGTCGCAGCCGGGCGCGCTCGACTCCGCGCTCGCCGCCGCCGACCGCGTATTCGCGGCGTTCGAACGATCGGCAAAGCGCTGGTCGAACGGCTGAATATCGAACCGCACGGCCAGGCAGCGCGCCCGCTTTCCAGCGCAGGCGAACGGACCTATCCTGCGCCCGGGCAACACGGGGAAATATGATGGCGATCGGTGCAGCGGTGGGCAAAGGCGGCGTCAACGACCTCGCCGACGTGATCGTCGTCCAGCATCTGCTCAATGACTGGCTCGCCGATACCGGCCAGACGGTGCTGCCGACCACCGGCAATTGCGGTCCGCTCACCATCGCCGCGATCGAGGGATTCCAGGTGCGCGTGCTCGGCGCGACCAAGCCCGACGGCCGCATCGATCCGGGCGGGCGGACGTGGAACGCGCTCTCCACCCGCGCCGGCCCCGCGCCGGCCCCGGCGCTCAGCGGCGCGGCGTGGTGGCACGCCAATCAGGCTAGATTCCCCAACAGCGCGGCGATCGGCGATCTCGTCCAGCCGTTCCGCGACAGGGTCACCGCGTTCGTCGCTGCGCTCAAGGAAGCCGGCGCGACCGTCAAGGTGTCGGCGACTTCGCGCAACCGCACCCGCGCGCACCTGATGCACTATAGCTGGCGCATCGCGAACGGATCGGTGGCGCCGAAGGACGCACCTGCCGTCCCCGGCCTCGACATCAAATGGGACCACGGCGACCTCGCCAGCTCGCGAAAGGCCGCGCAGGAAATGGTCGACCTGTTCGGCATCGCCTTCCAGCCCTCGCTCACATCGCGACACATCGACGCGCGCGCGATCGACATGACGATCGGCTGGGCCGGCACGATCCAGGTCAAGGACAGGTCCGGCCGCCCGCGCGCGGTGTCGGCCCCGCGCTCGGGCGACACCAACAAGGATCTCCACGCGATCGGCGCGACCTATGGCGTGATCAAGCTCGCATCCGACCCGCCGCACTGGAGCGACGACGGCCGCTGATCGCCCCGGCGCGGGTGACCTCTCCTCCAGCAGCGCCGCCAGCGGACAGGTCGCCCCGCGCGAGTCCCGATCCTAGCCGCCGATCACGACCCGCCCGCGCAGATCGGGCAGCGCGAAGGTCGCGCCGTCGCCGCCATAACGGGTGCCGATCAGATCGAAGAGCGCCGGGTTCTGGGCCGCCTCGATCAGCGCGCCGTTGCACACTTCCCAGCCTGCCGGAACCTCGCTGCCGGCAAAGGCGATCACCTGCCCCAGCCAGCCCCCGAATTGCGGAAAGGCGCCGTCGCCGCTCACTGGCGGGGGTGCGGCGTCAACATTGATCAGATAGTTGAGCGCCAGTGCGGGCACCGGCTCGGCCACGCGGCCGCCAAGCGCAATCGGTTGCAGCCCCGGCCCCTCGCCCGCCCCGATCACGGCGAAACCGTCGAGATCGGGCAGGTTGAACGCCACCGGATCGCCGCCGAAGCTCTGGCCGATCGCCTGGTAGAGCGGCACATTCGCCGAGATCGGCAGCATCGACCCGTCGGCGACCGACCATCCGGTCGGCGCGAAATTGCCGCCGAACGCGACGACCATGCCCAGCACGGGCGCGCCGCTCGCCGCAGTGCTCGCGATCAGATAGGTCAGCCGCAGCGTCTCCTCGCCCGACAGGCCGATCTGTTGCCCGCCGACCGGCGTGCGTCCGTTCAGGTTCGGCAGCGCCAGCGTCATGCCGTCGCCGCCAAAGGTGAGCCCGAGCACCGCCATCAGCGGCTGGTTGCCGGGCACCGGAAGCGTACGCCCGTCGGTGATCGGCGCGCCATAGGCCCCGCCCTTCCCCGCAAAGCTGTGGATCATGCCGAGAGTGAAGCCAGTCGAGTCCGTCCCGCCCGATCGCGCGGGGAATTCGCCGGAAATCGCCATCAATTGCGGCAGCGCCAGCATGCCCTCGGCCGGCGGCGCGGGCGGAGTCGGCGACGGTGCGAGTGGCGTTGCTGCCGAGGGATTCAATCAGCGGCGGCCGGGGCGGCGGATAGTCCCCGCCTTGCTCGGTCGGAGGGGATAGCTTGCCCGCGCCGAACATCGCGAACAGGCGCCGCAGCGCGTCGATGAGCCTTGCCAGCATGGACAGTTCCTCAAGGAGCGCTTCCCGAGCTCCGGACGCCACCCTAGTTCGTTACGCTCCCGGCGTCCAATATTTCGGACGATATTGCTCGAAACCGGAGTCGATATAGTTGCGATTCCCGGCACCAGATCATCGGCAAAACACTGAGACATCCTCCATTATTATGAGAGTACCTTGGCAAAGGCCTAATAAACACTAACAAACCCGCGATCATCTGGCGCCAAGCCGCTCCAGCGTTGCCGCGTCGGCCGGAAAGAATGCCTCGATCGCCAGCTCGTCTAGCGTCACGTCGCGCGGCGTACCGAACACCGTGGTTGTGCTGAACAAGCGCAATTCGCCCAGCGACGACTGGAGCCGCAGCGGCACCACGACTTCGCCGAACCCGTCCACCTGCCCCGCCCCTTCTACAGAGGGATAGCCGCAAAGCTCGTCGAGCAACGCCGCCAGCACCGGGTCGCTGGTCAGCCAGGCTTGGCGCCGCAACCGATCGAGCAGATGCCCGCGCCATTCGCCAAGGTTGAGGATGCGCGGCGCCAGCCCGTCGGGGTGCAGGCTCAGCCGCAGCACGTTGACATGCCCTTCCAGCAGATGCCCCGCCACCCCCTCCAGCAGCGGCGCGACCGCAGCGTTCGCTGCGATCATGTGCCAATGCCGGTCCACCGCGAGCGCCGGAAAGGGTTCATGCCCCTTGAGCACCAGCTCGACTGCGCGCCGCGCCGGCGCCAGCTGCGGATCGTCGAGCGGCCGTTCCGAATAGACCGGGGCATAGCCCGCGCCGAGCAGCATCGCATTGCGCTCGCGCAGCGGCACGTCGAGATGCTCGGCGAGCAGCAGCACCATCTCGCGGCTAGGCTGTGCACGCCCGGTCTCGACGAAGCTCAGATGCCGGGTCGATATCTCCGCCCCCAGCGCAAGCTCCATCTGGCTCAACCGGCGCTGTTGCCGCCAATGCTTGATCTGCTCGCCCAGCGGCCGAACCTGCCTGTCCATCGCGCGCTCCTTCGCCGCCCTGCTACCGTCCCCGCTGCACGCATTCCATTACCTGCCGGGTAATCGACTGGCGTCCGCGGATCGCGATGCTTGGGATGTCACAACCAAGGAGAGTGATCATGACCCGCCAAAACCTGCTCCGCCCGGTGATGTTGTTCGACGCGGCCACCTGCCTCGGCATGGGCGCGCTGCTCGTCGCCGCGGCCGGGCCGATCGCCGGTCTCACCGACCTGCCGGTGCCGCTGCTGCGCGAAGCCGGCATCCTGCTGTTCCCGTTCGCGCTGTTCGTGCTGTGGGCGGCGCGGCGTGGCAGCGGGCCGGCGCAACTCGTCGCCGGGCTGAACCTGGCATGGGTCGCAGCGAGTTTCGCCGCGATCGCGTGGACCCAGCCCAATGCGCTGGGGATCGCCTTCATCGCAGTACAGGCATTGGCCGTTGCAGGTATTGCCGGACTGCAGCTCCATACGCTCGGCGGGTGGAAGGCACACACCGGTAGCATCTGAAAACCATCGTCACCCCGGCCTTGTGCCGGGGTGACGACGTGGAAAAGGTCAGCCCAAAGCCGACTTGAGCTTGGCGAAGAAGCCGCTCGACTGCGGGCACTCGTCCCCGGTCTCGGTCGCGCGGAATTCCTCGAGCAGCTCGCGCTGCTTGGCAGTCAGCTTGGTCGGCATCTCGACATCGAGCCGCACGACCAGGTCGCCGCGTCCGCGTCCCTGCAGCACCGGCATGCCGGCGCCGCGATGGCGGACTTCGCGGCCGGGCTGGGTGCCCGGCGCGATCTTGATGGAAATCGTCTCGCCGTCGAGCGCGGGCAATTCGATCTCGCCGCCCAGCGCCGCCGTGGTGAAGCTGATCGGCGCATTGGCGAACAGCGTCGTGCCCTGCCGCTCGAAGATCGCATGCTTGGCGACGTGGAGGAAGATATAGAGGTCGCCCGAAGGCGCGCCGCGCGCACCCGCCTCGCCTTCGCCGCTCAGCCGGATCCGGGTGCCTTCGTCGACACCGGGCGGCACGTTGATCTTGAGCGTCTTGGTCTTGTCCGTCCGCCCCTCGCCGCGGCAGTCGCGGCACGGATCGGCGATGACTTCGCCCGCGCCGTGGCAGACCGGGCAGGTCCGCTCGACCATGAAGAAGCCCTGCTGCGCGCGCACCTTGCCATGGCCGTTGCACTGCTTGCACTGGTGCGCATGCGTCCCCGGCTTGGCGCCGGTGCCGCTGCACGTATCGCACAGGCCCGAGACATCGACGGTGATCTCGCTCGTCTTGCCGTGATAGGCATCCTCGAGGTTGATCTCCATGTCGTAACGCAGGTCGGCACCGCGCAGGTTCGGCCGTCCGCCGCGCCCGCCCATGAACTCGCCGAACACGCTTTCGAAGATGTCGCTGAACGCGCCGAAATCCTGCGCGCCATGGCCCGGACCGCCGCCACCGCCCATGCCGTTCTTGAACGCGGCATGGCCGAAGCGATCGTACGCCGCGCGCTTCTGCGGATCCTTCAGGCAGTCATAGGCCTCACTGACGGCCTTGAACTTGGCCTCGTGATCCTTGCACCCGCCATTCTTGTCCGGATGGAATTTCATCGCGAGCTTGCGATACGCCGATTTCAGCGTCGCATCGTCCGCGGTGCGCTCGACTTCGAGCAGCTCGTAATAATCGACTTCGGTGGTCATGTAACCTCGGCCCCCGCCCGTCACCGTCATCCCGGCTTGCACCGGGATGACGGCTGGTACGCAAACTTACGCCTTGTTGTCGTCCACCTCGGAGAACTCGGCATCGACGACTTCTTCGCCGCCCGCTTCGTTCTCCGCAGCTGCACCGCCGTCCGCGTTCGGCGACGCGTTCTCGGCAGCCTGCTTCTCGTAGATCGCCTGGCCCAGCTTCATCGCCACCTGGGCGAGGTTCTGCGCCTTGGCCTGCATGTCGTCGGCGTCGCCGCCTTCGATCGCAGTCTTGGTCTCGGCGATCGCCGCCTCGATCTCGCCCTTCAGCGACGCGTCGACCTTGTCGCCATTCTCGGCAAGCTGGCGTTCGGTCGTGTGGACGAGGCTCTCGGCATTGTTCTTGGCCTCGGCGCCCGCACGCCGCTTCTTGTCCTCTTCGGCGAACTGCTCGGCGTCGCGGACCATCTGGTCGATGTCTGCGTCGCTGAGGCCGCCCGAGGCCTGGATGCGGATCTGCTGTTCCTTGCCGGTGCCCTTGTCCTTGGCGGACACGTTGACGAGGCCGTTGGCGTCGATGTCGAACGTGACTTCGATCTGCGGCACGCCACGCGGTGCTGACGGAATGCCGATCAGGTCGAACTGGCCGAGCATCTTGTTGTCCGCCGCCATTTCGCGCTCGCCCTGGAAGACGCGGATCGTCACCGCCTGCTGATTGTCGTCAGCGGTGGAGTAGACCTGCGACTTCTTGGTCGGGATCGTCGTGTTGCGGTCGATCATCCGGGTGAACACGCCACCCAGCGTCTCGATGCCGAGCGACAGCGGCGTCACGTCGAGCAGCAGCACGTCCTTGACGTCGCCCTGCAGCACGCCCGCCTGGATCGCCGCGCCGATCGCCACGACTTCGTCGGGGTTCACGCCGGTATGCGGCTCCTTGCCGAAGAACTGCTTCACGATCTCGCGGACCTTGGGCATGCGAGTCATGCCGCCGACCATCACGACTTCGTCGATCGCGCTCGCCTTGAGGCCGGCATCGGCCAGCGCCTTGCGGCACGGCTCCAGCGTGCGCTGGATCAGGTCGTCGACCAGACGCTCCAGATCGGCGCGGGTGATCGCCTTGACCAGATGCTTCGGCCCGTTGGCGTCGGCAGTGATGAAGGGCAGGTTCACTTCGGTGGTTTGCGCGCTCGAAAGCTCGATCTTGGCCTTCTCGGCAGCTTCCTTCAGACGCTGCAGCGCGAGCTTGTCCTTGGTGAGGTCGATGCCCTCGGCCTTGCGGAACTCGTCCGCGAGGAACTGGACGATCTTCGAGTCGAAGTCTTCGCCGCCCAGGAAGGTGTCGCCGTTGGTCGCCTTAACCTCGAACACGCCGTCGCCGATCTCGAGCACCGAGATGTCGAACGTGCCGCCGCCAAGGTCATAGACTGCGATCGTCTTGCCGTCGTTCTTCTCGAGGCCATAGGCGAGCGCCGCCGCGGTCGGCTCGTTGATGATGCGCAGCACTTCGAGGCCCGCGATCTTGCCGGCGTCCTTGGTCGCCTGGCGCTGGGCGTCGTTGAAATATGCCGGAACGGTGATCACTGCCTGCGTCACGGTCTCGCCGAGATACGATTCGGCGGTTTCCTTCATCTTCTGCAGCGTGAATGCCGAGATCTGCGACGGCGAATAATCCTCGCCACCCGCCTTCACCCAGGCGTCGCCGTTTGGCCCGCGGGTGATGGTGTAGGGCACCAGCTCGGTGTCCTTCTTGGTCACCGGATCGTCGAAGCGGCGGCCGATCAGGCGCTTCACTGCGAAGATCGTGTTGTCGCCGTTGGTCACCGCCTGGCGCTTGGCCGGCTGGCCGACCAGCCGCTCGCCATCCTTGGCGAATGCGACGATCGAAGGCGTGGTGCGCGCACCCTCTGCATTCTCGATGACCTTGGGCTTGCCGCCTTCCATCACCGCGACGCAGCTGTTGGTCGTGCCCAGATCGATACCGATTACTTTAGCCATGGTCCCTCGTTGGCCCCCAGATGTTCAATGTTCAAAGTCAAAAACCCGGCTCCCCTCGCCCCGAAATCGGCGACGGGGGAACCTGTCCAAACGCGATATAGGTGCGCTTCCGCTTGCCGCAAGAAGGACCCAATCCTAGAGGCTTCCCGAAACGGGAGTTGCGAAAGATGCGTGGATTTTCGGGGATCGTTGCGGCGGCGCTGCTGCTCGCCGGATGCGGACAGCCCGCCGAGTTGCGCGCCGACGGCGCCTGGGTGCGCCTGCCCGCAGTGACCGGCCGCCCCGGCGCGGCCTATTTCACGCTCCATGGCGGTGCCACCGCGGACACGCTGCTCGCCGCCGCCACCCCCGCGGCCTTGCGCGCCGAACTCCATGAGACGGTGACCACCCAGGGCGTCAAGGCGATGCGCCCGACCAGCGACGTCGCGGTTCCGGCCGGCGGCACGGTCGCGTTCGAACCCGGCGGCCGGCACGTCATGCTGTTCGATCTCGGTCCCAACGTGAAGTCGGGCACCCGCGTGCCCCTCGCCCTCGCCTTCGCCAGTGGCAAGCGCCTCGAAATCCAGGCGACGATAGTCGGCGCCGGCGATCCGCCCCCGGGGCGCTAGGCAATATGATCTGTGCCCCCCCCTCCCTGCTCGCAGGGAAGGGATTGCGGCCATCCCTCCGTAGAATCCCCCCCGGCACAATTCCCTAACCCACTACAAACCAACTATTTTTCATTGCCGCCGCACAAGGCGCTCCAAATGGCGGACCGCAACCGGTTCCCATGCGGAGCAACTGGTGAAGCAGGATCGGCAACAGCGTTCGGGGTTCATGGCGCGGCTCGCGCGGGACAGCCGCGGCTCCACGCTCGCGATGATGGCGGCGATGCTCATCCCGCTCGCCGCCTTTTGCGGCTGCGCGATCGACACCGCCCGGCTCTACGTGGTCAAGACGCGGCTCCAGCAGGCCTGCGACGCGGGCGTGCTCGCCGGGCGCAAGTCGATGACCGACACCTCGCTCACCAACACGACGCTCGATCCGACCGCCACTGCCCAGGCGCAGACCTTCTTCGCCAACAATTTCCGCACCGGCTGGTTCAAGACCGCCACCGCGAGCTTCACGCCGTCCAAGACCGCGGACGCGCAGGTGGCCGGCAACGCCACCGCCGACGTGCCGATGACGATCATGTCGATATTCGGCTTCGCGACTCAGCAGATCAACGTCACCTGCCAGGCGAGCTACGACATCGCCGACACCGATGTGATCTTCGTCCTCGACACCACCGGCTCGATGGCCTGCCTGCCGAGCGACGACGACAATGCCTGCAACAACTATGTCGGCTCGGCCGGCACGACGAGCTACATCCGCCCGGCGGACGGCACGGCCAGCGGCAATGACAGCGTCGCCGGCTATCCCGGCAGCACCGCTTATTACGTCCCGGAGAAGAGCGGCTCGCGCATCGCGGCGCTGCGCTCGGCGGTGATGAGCTTCTACGACACGATGGCCTCGGCCGCCGACCCGTCGACGCACATCCGCTATGGCTTCGTCACCTACACCTCGACGGTCAACGCCGGAAAGGCGATCATGTCGATCTCGCCGTCCTACATGGTCGGCGGCTCGGGCAGCGCCAACAACCAGTGGAATTACGAGTCGCGCACGCAGACCGGCACGTCGTTCGGCACGCCGACCTGGCGCTACCAGCAGCTCAATTTCGACGTCCGCAATTTCGTATCGGGCGTCGCCGTCCTCGATCCCAGCAAGACCAACGGCACGATGAACCGCTGGGCCGGCTGCATCGAGGAACGCGCCACCACTGCCGGCACGACCGGCTTCAGCCAGGCGGCGCTGCCGGCCGATCTCGATCCCGATCTGGTGCCGGGCAGCAACATCGACACGCAGTGGAAGCCGATGTGGCCCGAGATTCTCTATGCCCGCAACAATTACGGCAGCACCGCCACTGCGACGTCGACCGGCGACAGCAACAGCCACCCCAATATCGGCGGCACCTCGTATCTACAGTCGGGCTTCGTCTCGTGCGGCAAGCCGGTCTCGCGCCTCGACACGATGACGCGCACCCAGGTGTCGAACTTCGTCAACGCAGCCGATTTCCGGCCGATCGGCGGCACCTATCACGATGTCGGCATGATCTGGGGCACCCGCCTGATCTCGCCCTCGGGCATCTTCGCGAACGATACCGCGCCATGGCCGGCACGGCAGGCGCCGAACCGCGTGATCGTGTTCCTCACCGACGGCGACATGGCGCCCAACACCGGCGTCTACGGCATGTACGGCAATGAATATTACGATCGGCGGGTGAGCGGCGGCGACTTCACCAACCTCAAGGCCTTTCACAATGCCCGCTTCCTCGCGGAATGCACCGCGGCCAAGTCGCGCAACATCCAGGTCTGGACGGTGACGATCGATTCGAGCGCCACCACCGAGATGAAGTCCTGCGCCACCACCACCAGCCAGGCGCTTTTCACCACCACCGGTTCGGGGCTGTCCACCACCTTCGCCAATATCGCCAAGCAAGTCGCGATGCTGCGGGTGTCGCGGTGATCGCGGCGCGCCGCTTCCTCGCGCGGCTGGCGGCGGACCGGCGCGGCGTCACCGTGATCGAGTTCGCCTTCGTGCTGCCGCTGATGCTCACCCTCATGATGGGCATGATGGAGATCGGCTATCAGGCCTATGTCCAGGCCGCAGTCACCGGCGCAGTGCAGAAGGCCGGCCGCGACAGCGCCATCCAGGGCGCGACGCCCGCCACGATCGACGCCAGGGTGCTGGCCCAGATCCAGGCGACGGCAAGGGGCGCGGCCTTCACCAGCGGCTATCCGACGCGGCTCAGCTATTCGAGCTTCAGCGCGATCGCGCCCGAGCCGTTCGTCGATTCGAACGGCAATGGCCAGCGCGATGCCGGCGAATGCTTCACCGACGTCAACGGCAATGGCCGTTGGGACGACGATGCCGGCCGCGCCGGACAGGGCGGCGCCAACGACGTCACCGTCTACACCGTCTCGATCGGCTATGGCCGGCTCTTCCCCGTCGCGCGCTGGTTCGGCTGGCCGGGCACCGCGACGCTCAGCGCCAGCACCACGCTGATGAACCAGCCCTACGCCACCCAGACCGTCAACACCCCGGCCACGATATGCAAATGAAGCGCCTTCTGTCCTTCGCGCCGCTCCGCCGCTTCGCTGCCGCGACCCGCGGCGTCGCGATGATCGAATTCGCACTGGCGCTGCCGCCGGTGCTCATCCTGGGCTGCTACGGCATCGAGACCGCCAATCTGGCGCTCGCCAATCTGCGCGTCAGCCAGATCGCCTCGAACCTCGCCGACAATGGCGCGCGCATGGGCATGATGACCACGCTCTCCACCGTCCAGCTGCGTGAGCTCGACATCAACAATGCGCTTCAGGCGTCGCGCCTGCAGGGCGCGGCGTTCGACCTGGCCGAGAATGGCCGGGTGACGATGTCCAGCCTCGAGAACATCCAGCAGAGCTACGATACCGCCCCGGTCCAGCGCATCCACTGGCAGCGCTGCTTCGGCCTCAAGCGCGGCGCAGGCTATGATTCGAGCTACGGCACCACCAGCGTGACGGCCGGGACCGATGCCACCAAGGGCAATGCCGGCACCACGTCCGCCGGCATGGGCGACACCGGCGCGATGGTCAGTGCCTCGACTGGCAGCGCGCTGATCTTCGTCGAAGTGAATTACGATTATCAGCGCCTGTTCGGCAGCGCCTTCCTGTCGCCGACCAGGCTGCGCTACGTCGCCTCGTTCCTCGTGCGCGACCGCCGCGATCTCGCGCAGCTGTTCAACCCCGCTCCCGCTGCGACGCGCTCGACCTGCGACAAATACACCGCCTGAGTTGAAGCCGCGGTGATCCGCGCTATCCTTCCACCAAAGGGAGGGCCGTTACATGCCGCAAGCCATCGATCGTTTCCGTTCGTCCACTTTGGGCTGGCTGCGCGGCACGCTCGCCGGCTGGGGCACGATCCTGCTCCTGCTCGCCGGCTTCGTCGGCACGATCTGGGCGCTCGCCCAGCGCCCGGTCGAAGGCTGGGCCTGGCTGTTTCCGATCGCGCTGGCCGCAGGCGTGCTGATCCTGCTGGCACAGTGGTTCACCAACCTGGCCACCACCTATGAAGTCACCGACGACCGGCTGATCCTCCACCGCGGCATCCTGGTCAAGTCGATCGACGAGATCGAGCTCTACCGGGTCAAGGACGTCCGCATCGATTTCACCATCATCAACCAGATGGCCGATCTCGGCACGATCAGCATTACCTCGTCCGACGAAACTACCCGCGACGCGCCGCTGGTAATCCGCAACGTCGATCATGCCCGCGCCCGGCGCGAGAAGCTGCGCGAGCTGGTCAGCGCCGCGCGGCGCGCCCGCGGCGTCCGCGAGATCGACATGGTCCACGAGGACCTCGGCGAATTGTGACAGCAATTGTGACAGTTGCGGCGGGTCGGCAAAAACGCCGATCCGCCTTTCGCGTTCCCTGAACTTTGCTAATTTACCGCAAATGACTTGATGATTGCCCGGCCGACGCTGTATGTGACGGGCCGATGACAATTCCTCCGCCGGACGGGTCGCGGGATCGCCGGATCGAGGATCCGACCAACCTCTGGATCATTCACCCGGCAGGGCGGCTCCTGCTTCCCTGGGCGATAGCGCGCGGCATTTCGGCAAATAGCGTCTCGGTGGTCGGGCTGATCCTCGGCGCCCTCGCCGCCGCCGCCTATGCCAATTGGTCATCCTGGCCCTTCGCGTTTCTGGGGCTTCTGCTCTCGGTCGGCTGGCTGATCGCCGACGGTCTCGACGGCATGATCGCCCGCGCCACCAAGACCGCCAGCCCGCTTGGCCGCGCGCTAGACGGGATGTGCGACCACGGCGTGTTCTTCCTGCTCTATCTGGTGCTGGCGCTCTCGATCGGAACGCTCTCGGGCTGGATCCTCGCCACGGCCGCGGGCGTGCTCCACGCCGTCCAGTCGAGTCTCTACGAGGGCGAGCGCACCCGCTTCCATCGCCGCTGCAAGGGCGTCGCCGCCGAGCCGCCGGTGCCGAGTCGCAACCCCTTGGTGAAGCTCTATGATTTCGTCGCGGGCAGCGTCGATCGCGTCGCCTATCGCTTCGACGAGGCAATGACTCGCGACTCCGACTCGGCCGCGCTAGGCACGCTTTACGGCATGCGCGCCAGTGCCCCGATGCGGCTGATGCGCCCGCTCAGCGCCAATGCCCGGGTGTTCGCGATCTTCATCGCCTGCCTCGCCGGCAATCCCTATCTCTTCTTCTGGTTCGAGTTGATCCCGCTCACTGCGATCCTCGTCCTCGGCCTGACCTGGCATCGCGCCGTCGAGTCGCGCCTTCTCCGCAGCATGGCGGGCCCCGCGCCCGAACAGCACTCACAATCTGACCGTTCATCCATTCAAAGGACGTGACTACCCATGAAGAGCATCAACATCGCGATCGTCGGCATCGGCAACTGCGCCAGCTCGCTCGTCCAGGGCCTTTCGCATTATCGTGACGGTGCCAACGACACGGTCGGCCTGATGCACTGGGACCTCGGCGGCTATCGCCCGAGCGACATCCACGTCGTCGCTGCCTGGGACGTCGATGCGCGCAAGGTCGGCAAGGACGTCGCCGAAGCGATCTTCGCCAAGCCGAACTGCACCGCCGTGTTCTGCGAGAGCATCGAGGCGACCGGCGCAGTCGTCCAGATGGGCCGCATCCTCGACGGCGTCGCCGATCACATGGCCGACTTCAACGACGACCGCACCTTCGTCGTCGCCAAGGACCGCGAAGCCACCAAGGAAGAAGTCGTCCGCGTCCTGCGCGAGACCAAGACCGACGTGCTGATGAACTACCTCCCCGTCGGTAGCCAGGAAGCATCCGAATTCTACGCCGAATGCGCGCTCGAGGCCGGCGTCGCCTTCGTCAACAACATCCCGGTCTTCATCGCCAGCAACCCCGAATGGGCCGATCGCTTCACTGCGGCCGGCGTCCCGATCATCGGCGACGACATCAAGGCCCAGCTCGGCGCGACGATCGTCCACCGCGTGCTGACCGACCTGTTCGCCAAGCGCGGCGTCAAGCTCGAGCGGACCTATCAGCTCAACACCGGCGGCAACACCGACTTCCTCAACATGTCGAACCACCGCCGCCTCGCCTCGAAGAAGGTCTCGAAGACCGAGGCCGTCCAGTCGGTCGCGGCCGAGCGCCTCGAGGACGAGAACGTCCATATCGGCCCGTCGGACTATGTGCCGTGGCAGAACGACAACAAGGTCTGCTTCCTGCGCATGGAAGGCTCGATGTTCGGCAACGTGCCGATGAACCTCGAGCTGCGCCTCTCGGTCGAGGATTCGCCCAACAGCGCCGGCGTCGCGATCGACATGATCCGCTGCGCCAAGCTCGCCAAGGACCGTGGCATCGCCGGCCCGATCGACGCCGCCTCGGCCTATTTCTGCAAGCATCCGCGCACGCAGATGACCGACGATCTGGCCCAGACCGCAGTCGAGGCGTTCATCGCCGCCGCCTGATCCGATGATCACCACCGCCGTCCTGCTCGCCGCGGGCGAAGGCAGCCGCCTTCGTTCCGCTGCGGCCTCCAAGCCGTTGTGCCCGGTCGGCGGGCGCCCGCTGATCGAGCATGCGATCACCGGGTTCGCCGCCGCGGGGCTCGCACGGGTGGTGGTGGTGCTCGGCTATGAAGCCGAGGCGATCGAGGCGCATCTTGCGTCGCGCGCCTGGCCGATCGCCGTCGAGACCGTCCGCACCGCCGACTATCGCCAGCCCAACGGCGTCTCGACCCTGGCGGCCGAGCACGCTCTGGCCGGCGAAGAGGCGGTGCTGGCGATGTGCGACCACCTCGTCGATCCCGCGCTCTACGCCCGCGTCGCCCAGGCCGGTGCCGGCAGCGGCGCCCGCCTCGCGATCGACCGCAACATCACCAGCGACCTGGTCGATCTCGACGACGTCACCGCGGTCCGCACGCAAGGCGAAGCCATCGTCGCGATCGGCAAGCATCTGCCCGACTACGACTGTTTCGACACCGGCGTCTTCGCGATCGGCCCCGGCCTGTTTGCCGCGCTCAACAGCCTGCCCTCTCCCTCGCTCACCGAAGGCATGCGCGTCCTCGCCGCCGCGGGCACGGCGCTGACGATCGACTGCAGCGACCTCGGCTGGATCGATGTCGACGACCCCGCCGCGCTCGGCAAAGCCGAGGAATGGCTCCGCGCGGCCTGACGCGCAGGCGGCAATTCCGGGTTCGCTTTCGCCACACGATCCGCCATGGCAGCCCGAAACGGGGCCGGAGTAGACATGCCGACAATTCGCTATGCCACTGCGCTGATCCTTATGTTTGCGCCGTGGGGAGTATCGGGAAGCGCGCAGTCTCTCCCCCGCGCCGCGGTGCCCGATGCCTTTCGCGACCTGCCGAACGTCACCGTCGAATATTATGACCTCCACGGGTCCGACGAGGAGTCGATCAACGCCTCGCTGACCCGGAATGCGCCCACGCGCCCCGATGGCACCAAGGCAATGGGCGCGACGGGATACAAGGTGGGCTACCGGCCTTTCCAGCTAGGCACCGGCCCCGCCTGCAAGGTCACGAAGCTCAAAGTCGCTCTCGGCGCCGTCGTCACGCTGCCCAGGCTCGCCGACGAAAGCGTCGTGCCCGAGCGTATATTGGCCAAATGGAGGCCCTTCATCGCCGCGCTGCGCGAGCATGAAGCCGGCCATGTCCGCATCCACTACCGCCATATGCGCGAAATCGAGGCCGCGCTCATCGGAAGCAGGTGCGACCAGCTCGAGGCCAAATTCCTTGCCGCGGCCGGCAAGATCGAAGCTTTCCAGCGCACCTATGATCGAGAGACCAATCACGGTGCGACCCAGGGTGCGATATTGCAGTGATCCTGTTGCACGGTCCGTCGGCCGATTGGCAACGAAGCCGAAACCATCTTCGGTCCACGCACGGCTGATGCTCGCAGCCGCGCTCGCCTGGATCCTCGGCATCAACCTGTGGACGATGCTGCGCTTCTGGCAGGACAAGAAGCGCGCGATCGCGGGTTCCCGCCGCATCCCGGAGGCCGACCTCCTCGGGCTCGCCGTGATCGGCGGCTCTCCAGGCGCCTTCGCCGCGCGGCACCTGTTCCGCCACAAGACGCGCAAGCAACCCTTCTCCACGAACCTGATGCTGATCGCAGCGATACAGGCCGGCATCGCGATCGGCCTCTTCGCCTTGTGATCAGCCCCAATGCAGCATCAGGGTTCGTTACCGCTGAGGAGAGTTGCCAGCCGATCGAGGCGGCGATGCCATTCCGGCCGACGTTCGTCGATCCAAAGCGCGAGCGCGTCCAGACCGGCCATCTCCAGCTGGCAGGTGCGGACGCGCCCGACCTTTTCGGTTCTGACCAGTCCGCACTGCTCAAGCACGTGCAGGTGTTGGACGATAGCGGTCAGCGACATCTCGAACGGCTTGGCCAGAGCCGACACGGACATCGGCCCTTGCCCCAGCGCTTCCACGATCCGTCGCCGGGTGGGATCGCCCAAAGCCTGCAGGATCGATCCCGCGTCTGCCGATGGATCGGAAGCAGTCATGCCGCTGCTATGCGACCGTGCCGGCCAACCTGTCGAGAAGCGTCTCCCAGCCCATTTCCCGAATTTGAGGACCATCGGCACCTTCGAAAAAGGCGCCCTGGAACGTGAGGACAAGCTCTGTCCCCGCCGCCACGGCAAGGAGTTCGGCCGTGATCAGCGCCGCCGAGATGTCAGCATCGCCGAACGCCATCTTGGACGCCCAGATAATTCGTTCGTCCGGCACGACGTTGAGCACCGTGTCCGTGTTCGCAATGCGCATGCCCGCGAATTGGGTGCCTTCGCGGAAGCGATAGCGGAGACGTTCCGTAGCGCCTTCGCGCAGGTCGCTCGCAAACTCTTCAACTTCGTGCTGGTCACCCTCGGCGAACCAGCGCCGCTTGATTTCAGGGTCGGCAAAAGCCTCGAACACGCGCGCTGGCGGCGCGGGTATTTCGCGGCGTAGCACGAAGCTGGCGTGCGCTATCGCAGACATACCGTATCTCCCATTGTGAAGCCTGGACTTCACTAATAACTGGAATTTGATAGTCAAGTGGTAACTTCACTATCCTTTGCCTTGGGCAGTTAGTGCAGTCCGACAATGGCCGGTCGCGTGCCGACGTTCACCTTGTCAGGAGCGGCCTTTTGCCTCCCCCACGCTCGCCGTCGGGGCCGTTGAGCCGTCGGATGGCATGCGAATGTCCGAATTTGGGTGGATTGCCGACAGGCAGCTTTGTAGCGAGAAGAAGCGCTAGCGGACATCGGCTTGAGAGACACTGATGCGAACACTCGACGAACTTCTCGAACGTGACGAGCCTGCACTGCCACTCTTATGCGAATGGATCGATGAACCGGCTGGTAACGGTGGTATCCTTTTTTTGCCTGCCGAGGCAGTGGCGGGCGACACGTTGGTGCGTTTGCAGGTCACCACTCGTTCCATGCTCGGCACTCTCGCCTACGAAACTGGCGGTATATCGATCGCGGATGGCCTTGTGCGTCTACTTGGCTCCGGGGCCGAACGCTCGATAATTCAAACCGCCAAGATAGCGGGATGTCCAATGGATGGGAGCTACCCTGATATAATTATTGTCGGGGACGATGTTTTCGGAGGCTTGTTTGCTCTCAATGGCGGACGGTTCGGAACAGAGAGGCAGGGACAGGTCTTTCACCTCGCAGCCGACGATACCGTTTGGGTGCCGCTCGGGGTGGGCCATTCTGATTTTATCCATTGGTGTCTGACAGGCGACCTGAGCGCTCTGTATGCGCCGTTCACTTATCTCGACGTGTTCGCCATGCGACCGTTGCCTGCCTTCGAGGGGACGCTCTCATTTTATCCTTTCCTGTGGACCAAGGAAGGGAAGGATCGTCAGCCGAGTGTCCAAGTAATCAGCGCGGATGAAAGCCTGAAGCTTCGTCTCGAACTCTGCGGCTTCGCGGTCAGCTAAACCAAAATTGTGGCCCGGCCCTGTGGCACCCGCGTGTCTGCTTCAGGGCGGTGCATTCGCCAGATCGAACGTCTGCGATTGGGCGTTAGCAGCCATTCGCGATCATTCGGCTGGGAACGACATTTGACAGGCCTATGGCTCCCGAAGCGGACGATCCGCCAACCATCCATCTCCGTCGTTCGCATCCGGTCATTGTGGTCGGACCAATAGGCGGCGGGAAGTGCTGGAATGCCGTCATTGATGCATCAAGCGCAGGATGCGACGGTGCGCGCTTCAAATCGGGGAGGATCACGTGGAGAGACCATCGCGGCCCGCATGGCAACGAGTTCTGCTTACTCTTGTTTCGGTCGGATGGCTTTTACCACTCTGGTGGGTGGGCGACGGCGTCGTCACCTTGGCCGAATATTATGCCGCTCCTCATTTGCATCCCTATGGTCACGGTCTTTTCTTCTTTGTCTTTCTTGGGAGGCAGGCCTTTGCCCTTTCGATGCTTTGGCTGGCTGCTGTCCTATGCTTCTGGTTCTCGCATCTGACTCGACGGTGATTTGCCACCGCCATCGCGCGCACCTGGACGCATTGCGGTTGTTTGCGACGGGCGGCCGCTAACGGCACCCATCGTGGCCCAGCTTCCCGACAGCGGACCGTCCGCGTCCCACCCACTTGCTCCCCTTCCCGCGCGGGCCGCCATCTCCTGCCATTCGACAAACCCCGGTGACAAAGTCCCGGCAAGTGTTCATGCTGCCGGAATGACCGCCCGCTCCCTCACCGAAGGTGAAACCCGCCTCTGCGCCTCGGTATTCGGCAATGCCGTGGACTATTCGCAGGCCCGCGTCGCCAACAGCAAGTGGATCTTCTTCCAGCCCGCCAACACCACGATGGCGCCGATGGGGACGATCCACTTCCATCCCAAGAGCGGGATCTATCACGAGGATTTCAGCCAGTCGCCGATCGGCGTGCAGGCGCTCTTCATACACGAGATGACGCATATCTGGCAGCATCAGAAGGGCATCTTCCTGCCGCTCAAGCGCCACCCCTTCTGCCGCTACGACTATGCGCTCAAGCCCGGACAGGCGTTCGAGAAATACGGGCTCGAGCAGCAGGCCGAGATCGTTCGCCACGCCTTTCTGCTGCGCCACCGCTGCGTGATCGCCGCGGCGCCGTCGCTCGCCCAATATGACACGCTGATTCCGTTCAAGCCCGCCTGAGCGTCAGTCCGGATCAGGCACCCGCCGCTCGCGCACGCCTTCGCTCGTCGACGGCCGCGATACCGGCGGCGGCGAAGGACGCGGTGCCTCGGCCGGCGGCGCGGCACGCGGCTGGCTTGCGGCAGGGCGCTCGCTCCGCTCGGGACGCTGGCTCGGCGCACCCTCCGCCCGGCCACCGCCACGCTCGGGCCGCACCGCCGGCGCCGAACCTTCGGGACGCGGGCGAAACCAGCCGGGACCCGCGCCTTCCGGACGCGGCGGGCGAACCGCGCCGCCCATCGGCGGCGTTTGCGGGCGTCCCCGCCCGCCGGCTTCGGCATCGCCGCGCTCGGGACGCGGACGTCCGCCCCAGCCGGGACGCTGCGGCCTTCCGGCCCCCGGCACCGGCGTCGCGCCCGGCGCATCGGGCGTCACGACCGGCGGCGCGGGCCGGTTGGGCCGCCCCTGCCAGGGACGCGCCGGTTGCCCCGCCTCGGGCGGGCGCGGCCTGCCCGGCTGCGCGCCCGGCGGCCTTCCGCCCTGCCCCGGCTGGCGCGGCCGATCGACTCCCGGCCGCACGACGCCCGGCGCAAAGGGTCGCCCGGGCCGGCCGACGCCGGGCTTGTGGAAGCGGCCCGGCGGCGGCCCCTGGAAGCCGCCTTCGCGCCAGCGGCGGAATTGTTCGGCCAGTGCCTCGCGGCGGAGGCGTTCGGCGGTGAGGCGATGGCGCCAGTCGCTTTCGCGCACCCGGTCGCGGTGACGGCCCCAGCCGGGATGCCGCTGCCAGCCGCCGTCCCACAGCGCCACGCTGCCCCAGATCATCGGGCCGGTGTCGATCCATGCCTGGCTGTCGACTTCGCGCCATTGCCGCTGTAGCATCGCGCGCAGCAACATCCGGCCGCGCGCATAGCGTTCGGCGCCCTCGCCGAGATGCGCCGCGCCCGCATCGCGCGGCACCGCTCCGCCGTCGGGGCCATAGACCACCGCCACCGTCTCGCCTTCGAAGCCGAAGCTCATCCCCGGCCGCACCGCCAGGAACGGACCCTCGTCGCCGGGGGAGAAATAATAGCTTTCGATGCCGTCGCCGGTTTCCTCGACGACGATGCGGTGCCCGTCGGGCATTTCCCACGCCCAGGGCTCGGTGCCGTCGAAGGAAAAGGCATAATCGGGCGGCGCGTCCCCGATCGCGCCCCACAGCGAGTCCGCGCGGTCGATAAAGGCGTAGAGGTCCGGGCTTTCGATGTCGCTATAGGCGGGCGCCGGCGGCGCTTCGTACAGCCCGCCATACGGCATCATGCACGCCGAAAGCGCCAGCGCGCCGCCTATCGTGCCCAGCCGCGCCGCGGTTCTTGCGATCATAGCCCGTCTCCCCTCTGTTCTATGCGCGCCAGCTTCCGCCCGATGCGCTGAACAAAGGATGACTATGCTCTGCAACAAATCGACAGGATCTATTCGGCGCGCCGCCATAGATTGTTCTTGAGCACCTGCTCGACGCGGCGGACCAGTTCCTCGGGCTCGAACGGCTTGACCAGATAGTCATTGGCCCCCGCCTCCATCGCCTCGTCGATCGACGCCTCGCCGCCCCTGGCGGTCAGCATCAGCACCGGGGTCAGGTACAGCCCGGGCAGCCGGCGCAGCGCCGTGAGGATATCGACGCCCTGCATCCCCGGCAGCCCGCGATCGAGGATCACCAGGTCGGGCTTCTTGAAGGCGATCGTCTCATAGGCGAGCGTGCCGTGGCCGATCACGCCGATCAGATGCCCGGCATCGGTCAGCACCTGCTGGACCATCGCGCCGACCAGATCGTCGTCCTCGACATAGATGATGCGTGCCATGATCGGGCCTCAGCGCTTCGCGGCGAGCAGTTCTTCGACGCGGAAGACGAGCTCGTCCGGGTCGAACGGCTTCTTCATGTAATCATTGGCGCCGGCGAAGCGTGCCAGTTCCTCGTCGCGCTCGCTGCGCCGCCCGGTGAGCATCATCACCGGCAGATCGGCATATTCGGGCATCTTGCGCAGTTCCTGGACCAGCAGCACGCCCGAAATCTCGGGCATGTTGCAGTCGAGGATCAGCAGGTCGGGCCGGCGCGCCTTGACGATCGCCAGCGCATCGGCGCCGTTGCTGACCAGCCCCGCGCCGTGCCCGGCCGCGATCAGCGCGTCGCGTGCCATTTCGCCGACGATCTCGTCGTCGTCCGCGATGATGATCCGTGCCATGGCCTACCTCGAAACTCCGCTGCGGCGTCCCGCGCCACACCCCATTATAACGCCTGAGAACCGATTGCGGTCGCACCGCAGGGATAAATCGCGCGCGCCGCCAGTTGTCCCCCTCAACCGAAAGTTGGAGATTTCGCTCTATAGTAAGAATCGGAGTTTCAGGGAACTCGATGATGATGGACGCCAATCGACGCCGCTCGCGAACGATGCTCGTGACGGTGTTTATTCTGTTGATCTGCTGTGCCGGTTCGGGGCTTTGGCTCGCCTGGCAGAAGCAGAGCGCCGAAAAATGGGTCCGCCATACGTTCGCCGTCTCCGAACGTCTCGCCAAGGTCCGCATCATCAGCCTGCGCGCCGAAGTCTTTCGCCGCGGCTATCTGCTCACCCCGAACCCGGAAAACCAGGCAGCGGTAGAGGCGGAGCGGAGCGCCCTGCCGATCCAGCTCGATGCGCTGCGCACGATGACCACCGACAATCCCGATCAGGGCATCCGCGTCGCCCGCCTCGCCTCGCTGATGCAGGCGCGCCTCGCCGCGTCGCAGCGCTCGATGTGGCTGCGCAGCATCGGCCGCACCGCCGACGCCGTCGCCATGGTCGACAGCGCGGAGGCGCGCGAGGCGACCGCCCGGCTGATGGGCGTGGTCGGCGAGATCGAAGCGCAGGAACAACGCCTGCTCGCTCAGCGCCTCGATCGCGCCAACGCGCTCGAACAGCCCGTCCAGATCGCCTTCGTCGGCAGCGCCTTCCTCGTCCTCCTGCTCGCCCTGCTCGTGCTGCGCGACCGCCGCGAGCGGATGCTGTCGCTGCGCGACGCCAACGACCAGCTCGAACAGGACATCGCGCGCCGCGAGATCGCCGAGGCGCAGCTCGCGCTGCTCGCCCAGAACGCCACCGACGCGGTGTTCCGCATCGATCTCGACGGCGTCATCACCTATGCCTCGCCTTCGACCGAGCCGGTGCTCGGCGCCTTGCCCGAAATGGCAGTCGGCGCCTCGATGGCCGCGCTGGTCATCGACGAGGACCGGCCGGCGCTGTTCGAATTCTACGCCCGCCTCGTCCGCGGCGAGATCGAGCGCGGCACCACCACCAATCGCATCACCAAGCGCGGCCGTCCCGACGAGACCTGGATCGAAGCCAATTGCGGCCTCGTCCGCGATCCCGAGACCAATGCGCCGGTCGAAGTCATCGCCTCGCTGCGCGACGTCACCAAGCGCAAGCATCTCGAATTCGCCCTCGAAATCGCCCGCGCCCGCGCCGAGGCCGCCGCCAGCGCCAAGTCGAGCTTCCTCGCCAATATGAGCCACGAGATCCGCACCCCGATGAACGGCGTGCTCGGCTTCGCGGACCTGTTGCTCAACAGCGAGCTCACGCAGCAACAGGCGCGCCAGGCCCAGCTCATCGTCGATTCGGGCAAGGCGATGATGCGCCTGCTCAACGACATTCTCGACATTTCGAAGATCGAAGCCGGACAGATGCAGATCGCCCCCGAGCGCGTCGACTTCCGCCACGCGCTGCGCAATTGCGTCAAGCTGATCGAGCCCGCCGCCGCGCAGAAGGACCTGCGCATCTGGTTCGATGTCGAGCCCGAGCTGCCGATGTTCGTGCTGATCGATGGCCTGCGCCTGCGCCAGATCGTGCTCAACCTGCTCGGCAACGCAATCAAGTTCACCGACCATGGCAGCGTCTCGATCGAGGCGCGGCGCGGCTGGCACGATCGCCGCGCCCATATCGAGATCACCGTCGCCGACACCGGCATCGGTATCGCCCAGGATCGCCAGGCGGCGATCTTCGAGCAATTCGTCCAGGCCGAGCAATCGACTGCGCGCCGCTTCGGCGGCACCGGCCTCGGCCTTGCGATCAGCAGCCACCTCGCCACGCTGATGGGCGGCTCGCTGGTGCTGACCAGCGAGGAAGGCGTCGGCACCCGCTTCACGCTGCGCGTGCCCCTCCGCCTCGCCGACCCTGCCGACGCGCATGCCGCCCCGTCCGAAGCGCGCGAAGATCAGCCCGAACGCCCGCTCAAGATCCTTCTCGCCGAGGATCACGACGTCAACCAGGCGCTGATGGAGGCGATGCTCGCCCGGCTCGGCCACAGCTCGGTCACTGTCCCCGACGGCGCGCAGGCATGCGAGACCGTCGCCGCCGCGGCCCGTTCGGGCGCGCCCTTCGATCTGGTGCTGATGGACATGCAGATGCCGGTGATGGACGGCATCGAAGCGACCCGGCAGATCCGCAAGGCGGGCTTCGGCGCCGAGACCCTGCCGATCCTCGCGCTCACGGCCAATGCCTATGCCGACGACGTCGCCGCCTGCCTCGCCGCGGGGATGCAGGCGCACATCGCCAAGCCGGTCCAGCTCGCCGATCTCGGCAAGGTCATCCGCCGCTGGGCCCGCGCCGCGACGACCGCAATCGACCTGGCCGAGCCGGCCCCAGCCCCCGCGCCGGTGCCCAGGCTCACCATCTCCCCCGAACTGCGCGCCCGCTACGAAACCCGCAAGGCCGAGCTCCTCGCCTGCGCCGAGCGCATCGCCCGCAACGGCCAGTTCGACGACGCCTCGATCGAGGAACTGCGCGGCCTGCTCCACAAGCTCGCCGGCTCGGCGGGCATGTTCAAGGAAGCCGCACTCGGCTCGCGCGCCGCGGACCTCGAGGACGCGCTGGAAGTGTGCGCGATCGAGGAACGCGCGGCACGGGTGCGCGATGTTACCGAGGCGCTGACCGAGGCGGCGTAGTGGGCTGGCTCTAGATCAATTGCTATTGGTCGGATTGGCTTCGCTGGAGACATTTGGGGCACTGGAAGTGTTGCTCGCCCCAGATGGGGCCGCAGGTTTTGTCCGCTGCGGCAGTGGTTTTGCCTGCGCACACACGCCTGAGACCGCGGTTCCAGGTATCCAGAACACAAAGATGCCGGCGGCAAAAAGCGCGAGCCATATCGGCGCCGTCGCTAAGGCGGTGATCAGGCCGTTCAGCGCGTTGGCCATCTCATTGACTGGCGCCAGCCCTCTTGCGGGTGGCGAGTTCTGTTTGACGGCGGAGTTTCGCAGTCTGACCGCTGCGTCGACCATAACGGCGATGACCGCCGCACCCAGCGCAGCCACCAGGAAAAACCAGGCCAGCTCGGCTACGCCGAGCCCGGCCGCGATATAGGTGCTGCAGAAAATGTCGATCTGAGTCATCCTGTTCTCCATGGCTCGGGCACCCCGGGGTGCAAACAGCGCGAGAGAGCGGTCAGAAAGATGTCCGCATGAACACGCCGAAGCTCGGCTCGTCAGTCTTGCTCGAATAAGACAGCCGTAAACCCGGCGAGAATTGCGACTCCTTGCGGGGAATGAAGTAGATCGGCAGCTCCGCTACGAATTCGTTGCTGAGCGTATCGAACGTCGCCTTGGGCGAGATCGCGAATTGCCCTGCCCCCCAGCCACCGTCGAATATCCGTCGGTATTCGACGGACAAGTTGACGCGTTCGATATTCGCAGGCGGCGTCGGCGCACCCGTGGTGCAATCCTCTTCGGGATCGACAACCACCGGCTTGCAGACCAGCGCGTCCTCGGCGGCTTCGAATGCATTTTGGTATTCGGCGCCGAGCAGCACCGCGCTGACCCCGTCCGCGCCATACCACGCGCCGAAAGCGGCAACCTTGAATTGCGGCTTGTTAGGGGCCCGCTCAGAGAGACTGGCCGAATCGATGAACTTGAATTGTGCCAGACCGACCGAGCCCGTCGCGCCATAGCGCCACATCGGAGCACGATAGATTCGGTTGATCCGGCTTATTGGCGGCCGGGCATATGCTTTGGCGAAATCACCATCTTCAGACAGGCGATCTTTGACGGCGTGACAGTAGCGATCCCTCAGGAGCCAAAAGCGTATGGGACCTGGCGCATCCTTCTCGGTCGCCACTGCAAGCTTGGCTCTGATGGCGGCTTGAGCTTCACTCGAAAGTCGCGTCAGCGCGCTTTCCAGCTCCTCGCGTGTCTGAACTTGCGCGGGCAGTTTCTCGGCCATTGCCTCGATCATCAGCTCCACGATCGGTCCCGGCGGAGCCAAATCGAGCTTCGCCGCCGCATCGCGCGCACCTTTGAGCATCGCAGCGCGCACCTCATCTAGATCGAGAACGGGCGAAAAGCCGAACCGCCTGCGGGCGGCAAGCTCGGCGTCGGCCGCCTCGATTGCCGCTGTAGCGAGGACCGCGACTGCGCTCTCGATGGAAGCGAGGCATCGATCCCTCGCCTCGCGCATGATCTCCCTGAAAGCTTCTGACCTGATCCCGGCCCCGGCCCCGCGAAAGCCGAAACGGCTCCATGTGAAGCTTAGTTCGGCACCATTGGCGAGACCATCGAGCGTGGCTTTGGTCAGATCCGATGCGCCTCCGATCGGCACCGCCAATCGCAATGCCCAACTGTCATCGACCTTGCTGGTCCCCGTGGTGTCCTGGATTGTGTTGGTCGTATAGCCGCCGACCTGCACCGAGGCACTCGAGCTGTCTTCGCTAATCTCGTAGTCGAAATCGGCGCCTTGGACGAAGTTCTCCGTTCGACCGGCAGGTCCGGGTGCTGGGCGCCCATTCTCTATGCCTCGACCCTGCGGTAGTTGTTCCGACGCGGGTGGCGCGACCTGCGCAACCGCGGTTCCCGTAAAGACGGTGAGTGTGGAAGCGATCGTCGCTAGTGAAGCGCTCCGCGTCATGCGCCGGCTCCCGTGAGAAAATGGACGGTCTTGTCGGCTTGGTTGCCCATGCCGGCGGCCGCCGTCACGCTGACCGGCCACTGCAGTCCGGGAGGCGAAAAGATAGTCGGCGAAGGCCGCAAGCTGACGCTTACGCTTTGCCCGCTACGCGCGGTGATCGTCATCTGGTGGAAGCCATCTGCGAGCTCCACCCGGCCGATCAGGCCGGTTTCATCCCATCGGATCGGGATATTGTCGTCGGCATTCTCCGCGTAGATTTCGACGATCCACCGGGCCGCCGTGCGGTCACCGGATTCGACAGTGATCTGGTACTGCATGGTAGCAACTCCTGCTGGGTACTCATGCATGTTGCGACAAGTCCGATCTTGTGCGCGTGACGCCCGTCACGCCCACGCAACTATTCGTCACCCTTGCCGCTCGCCCACCGCACCCCCACATCCCGATCGCGCGTTGACCTCCGGAACGTGCTCCTTATACTCGGAACATAACTGGAACGGTCAGGCCTCCGTATGCTTACTCACATCTCCGTCCGCGGCGCGCGCGAGCACAATCTCAAGGGCGTGGATATCGATATCCCGCGCGATACGCTGACGGTCATCACCGGGCTGTCGGGCTCGGGCAAATCGTCGCTCGCCTTCGACACCATCTATGCCGAGGGCCAGCGCCGCTATGTCGAGTCGCTCTCGGCCTATGCCCGCCAGTTCCTCGAACTGATGCAGAAGCCCGACGTCGATCATATCGAGGGCCTGTCGCCCGCGATCTCGATCGAGCAGAAGACCACCAGCCGCAATCCGCGCTCGACCGTCGCGACGGTCACCGAGATCTACGATTACATGCGGCTGCTCTGGGCGCGCGTCGGCATTCCCTATTCGCCCGAGACCGGCCTGCCGATCGCCGCGCAGACCGTCAGCCAGATGGTCGATCGCGTCCTGACGCTCCCCGAGGGCACCCGCCTGCTCCTCCTCGCCCCCGTCGTCCGCGGCCGCAAGGGCGAGTATCGCAAGGAGCTGCTCGAGTGGCAGAAGGCCGGCTTCCAGCGCGTCCGCATCGACGGCGAAACCTATCTGATCGAGGAAGCCCCGGCACTCGACAAGAAGTACAAGCACGACATCGAAGTCGTCGTCGATCGCCTCGTCGTGGGTGGCGAGATCGCCACGCGGCTCGCGGAGTCGTTCGAACAGGCGCTCAAGCTCGCCGAGGGCCTTGCCTATGTCGACCTGGTCGACGGCGTCGTCCCCGGCCGCGAAGCCGAAGCCGCGTCGGGCGGCAACATGAAGAACGCCGGCATCCCCGCCAACCGCATCGTCTTCTCCGAGAAGTTCGCGTGTCCCGTGAGCGGCTTCACCATCGCCGAGATCGAGCCGCGGCTATTCTCGTTCAACGCCCCGCAGGGCGCCTGCCCCGCCTGCGACGGCCTCGGCGAAAAGCTCGTGTTCGACGAGGACCTCGTCGTCCCCAATCACGACCTGACGATCAAGAAGGGCGCGATCGTTCCCTGGGCCAAGTCCAACCCGCCCAGCCCCTACTACATGCAGGTCCTCGGCAGCCTAGCCCGCGAATTCGGCTTCAGCCTCGACACGCCGTGGAAGGACCTGCCCGCGGAGATCCACTACGCGATCCTCCACGGCACCCGCGGCAAGCCCGTCACCCTCACTTTCGTCGACGGCCGCAAGTCGTACGACGTCAAGAAGCCGTTCGAAGGCGTGATCGGCAACCTCAACCGCCGCATGCTCCAGACCGAATCCGCCTGGATGCGCGAGGAGCTGAGCAAGTACCAGGCGTCGCACCATTGCGAGACCTGCCACGGCGCCCGCCTCAAGCCCGAGGCGCTCGCAGTCAAGGTCGCGATGCGCGACATCTCCAGCGTCACCAGCCTCTCGGTGGTCGACGCGCTCGCCTTCTTCGCCGACTTGCCCAAGGACCTCACCGACCAGCAGCGCGAGATCGCCCGCGCGATCCTCAAGGAGATCGACGAGCGCCTCGGCTTCCTCAACAATGTCGGCCTCGACTATCTCAACCTCAACCGCACCAGCGGCACCCTGTCGGGCGGCGAATCGCAGCGCATCCGCCTCGCCAGCCAGATCGGCTCGGGCCTCTCGGGCGTGCTCTACGTCCTCGACGAGCCGAGCATCGGCCTCCACCAGCGCGACAACGACATGCTGCTCAAGACGCTCCGCCGCCTGCGCGACCTCGGCAACACCGTGATCGTCGTCGAGCATGACGAGGACGCGATCCGCACCGCCGATTACGTCATCGACATGGGCCCCGGGGCCGGCGTCCATGGCGGCGCAATCGTCGCGCACGGCAGCCTCGAGGACGTCCTCGCCAACAAGAACAGCATCACCGCCGACTATCTCACCGGCCGCCGCGAAGTCCCCCTGCCGGCCAAGCGCCGCAAGGGATCGGGCAAGAAGCTCACCGTCCACAATGCCACCGCGAACAACCTCACCGGCGTCACCGCTAGCATCCCGCTCGGCACCTTCACCTGCATCACCGGCGTCTCGGGCTCGGGCAAGTCGAGCTTCACGATCGACACGCTCTACGCCGCCGCCGCGCGCCAGCTCAACGGCGCGCGCATCCTCGCGGGCAAGCACGACAAGGTCACCGGGCTCGAGCATCTCGACAAGGTGATCGACATCGACCAGTCGCCGATCGGCCGCACCCCGCGCAGCAACCCCGCCACCTATACCGGCGCCTTCACCCAGATCCGCGACTGGTTCGCCGGCCTGCCCGAGAGCCAGGCGCGCGGCTACAAGCCCGGCCGCTTCAGCTTCAACGTCAAGGGCGGCCGCTGCGAGGCGTGCACCGGCGACGGCCTGCTCAAGATCGAGATGCACTTCCTCCCCGACGTCTACGTCACTTGCGACGTCTGCCACGGCCAGCGCTACAACCGCGAAACCCTCGAAGTGAAGTTCAAGGGCAAGAGCATCGCCGACGTGCTCGACATGACCGTCGAGGACGCGTTCGAGTTCTTCAAGGCCGTCCCCCCGATCCGCGACAAGATGGCGATGCTCGCCGAAGTCGGCCTCGGCTACGTCAAGGTCGGCCAGCAGGCGACGACGCTCTCGGGCGGCGAGGCGCAGCGCGTCAAGCTCGCCAAGGAACTCGCCCGCCGCGCCACCGGCCAGACGCTCTACATCCTCGACGAGCCCACCACCGGCCTCCATTTCGAGGATGTGCGCAAACTCCTCGAAGTCCTCCACGCGCTGGTCGAGCAGGGCAACACCGTGGTGGTGATCGAGCACAACCTCGATGTCATCAAAACGGCGGATTGGGTGCTGGACCTCGGCCCGGAGGGAGGGGTCAAGGGCGGCGAGATCGTCGCCCAGGGCACGCCGGAAGCCGTGGCGAAGGAGTCGCGGAGCTTCACCGGGCGCTATCTGGCGCCGTTGCTGGAGCGGGGGAAGGTTCGGGAGACGGTGGCGGCGGAGTGATTAGCTTTTGGAGTCGGCAATTGCCCGATCTAGAGCGAGCAGAAGAGGATCGAATCCGGAAAAATCAACCGACCCAGAATTGGCGTGCACATAGCTGGCGAGCGCGACCTTTCCAAAATGCTTCGACGTATCAAATTTCGACGCAGTCGAAAATGTCTTCCCGTTTAGGGCTACGCCCCTAACTGCAGATGGCAACATATCCTCCACGCTTGTTTTGTCTTGAGGACCAATGTGGGGCGTTTTTATCAAATATAGATAATCACTCACCTTTACCATGCAGTCTTTATCTGATGTTTTTACGGACAATCCAAAACTCTTTTTGATTTGACCAAAAACATCCTCTCCACCACTGTCGTTATCCACAACCATGACGACAGGATTTGTACGATTTAGCGTAAAGAAATTCCTCATCTCAATTGAATACTGATGAATAAACTTTTTTATATTTCCGGCACCTCCGTTGAGAGCCAGAACTTTTGATGGAAGATTTGAAAGATTAAAGAACTGCGGCAGGATGCGGCGTCCACCTTTCTCATCAGCGTAGAGATTTGGAACAAGAAGTTTCGTGTTTCTAATCGCACTCTTTAGATAGAAAATATCCGAAGGCCCCTCAGTTATAATGAGGGGGTAATCATTTATTACAAAATATTTATACTGATAGAACTTCCGTAGTAGTTTCCAGAATTGAGTTGGGCTTGCCTGCTTATACTTAAGATCTCTTCCGTCATTTTTCTCTTTGATGTTATGTATATGAGATAACCTACCTTCCAGCACCATTAATGGTGACTTTATAGGTGGAGGCAAGTCGGGGTTGCAGCTGTTTCCGAAACTACCGGAAATGTCCTGCACAATAAAACTACCGCTTTTAATCAATGAGTTACACATCGCGCGGGAATTCAAGTAAAAATCTCTCGATATATTTGGGTGCTTGTTCACCGTTAGGCCTGTGACGGTTTGCCTACTATGAAATACTCCCATCCGAACCTTAGTATCATTAATTGCAAAACCGCTTCTTTGAAATATATCCGTCAGTATTGGAGATATTTGCCAACCCTGCGGAGAGTCGGAAGCCTCAGCAACATCTGAGGGGAACACGCGCAAATTCGTAGATATGGTGATGTCATCAGCATATCGAGAATACGAGCATCGTCGTGATCGCAAGAATCTCGCCATGCGGTTATCAAAAAATTGAGAAACTAAATTGGCGATATGCGGGGAACAAGGGCTCCCTTGTGGCAGCTTATTATCGAAGCACGCGATTTGCGCTATCGCGGTGGCGACAGCCGGCACCAGTTCAAAATTCTTATCTTTTAGGAAAAATCCCTGCACTCTGCCAAAGTTGAATTGATCAAAATAATCGACGATATCAAGGTTCAATACGAACCTGCGTCGACGGTGGACGAATGCGTTTTCGTAAATATTAAATTGCGGACGAAACCCAAAGTGCAAATTAGGTGATTCACCTGCACTTACTGATATATCCTCCGCGCATTGATATAATATTTCTAGCAGCCTTCGCTGAAGCCACTTCAATCTTGGCACTGGAGCCAAAATGTTCCGGGTGCCACCGTTCTTTTTGCTAACGCAAAATGATTCGTATTTCTGATCGCCTGGAATATGAAAAAGCGTATACGCGAATTCTTTCGGCGACACGCCAAGTAATATGGCTAACCCTTTTCGATCTTGGCAGGCCTTGAGATCGGAGAGCATCGGGCCGTGGACACTCCTTAGGCGACGCGGTGTCGCATGTGTAACTCAAAGCGCATCATCATTGCTGGATCGTATTAGCGAGCGATGCTCGCATACTTCTCAGCTGCCAAGAAACTCGGCAGTAAAATCTATCCACGGCCCTTAGCTACAAGCTAAGTCAAGCCGTCGCGCGGTGCAAGTCACAGCAACAATATCGTGGTTCCGGCCATCGCTTACCTCGCTGTCCTCCGACGCTCGCGGCATAGGCGCTTCCCTTCTTGTCCTCGGTCACTCCGCACGCGACGGACCTAACTTACTCGGGCTGAGAAAAGAACAAACAGCGAACAAAACACTTTCCGGCACTTATCCCCTTTGGACATGTACCCCAATGTCTGGTAGAGGCCGGACAATGAGGGCGCTCGCGAACCGCGAGTCGGAGGGGGTAGAAGGGCTATGCCGGAGTCTCGAAAGGACTTGCTGCAGGAGATATTGCGCCCGTGGTCGGCGAAGGTTCTATTCTGGGGGCCGCTATTCGCGACTGCCTATCAATTTGGCTGTGATCAGTTCGGCCTTCCCACTCTACCGAAAACTTGGAACATGACGGGCGCAGCATTTCCTTGGTGGGGATGGCTCTTCGTTGCCTTATTTGGCTTCGTTTATGCCCTATTTGAGTACGTTCGGCGAACCTCGGGGGCAACTTCCCGCTCGGCGCAAACGGACCCATTTTCTCCCGCGGCAAAAGGCGCTGACCTGGCAGGCGAAGTTAGTCAGGAGATAGCGATCGTAGAGCGTCGTCTGACCGCCGCCCAGAACATCTTAACTGATGTCATCGAACGAATAATCAAACTGGAGGAACTACCTGCCGCCATAGATGCCTTGAAGGAAGAACTGGCGCAGACTAACGGCGACTTGGAGCAGCGGAGGCAGGAGCTGAACGCATTTGAAGGGCGTCTCATACTTCGGCATCGAGCGTTTGACATGGCGATAGAGGCCATAGGCGACCTCCAAGTACTTCCCCGGAAGATTGTGGCGGTTGAGGACCTCGCTGGCGAATTATTGAACCTACGCGGCTTGGACGGCGCAGGCGATCACGCCGGGCGCCAATGGCAGCTACGGGAAGAGCAATGGTTCCACCGCGTCGAGTTCTGGGCTGACGTTGCGCGTAAGTATGAGCAGAACGTTTGGACACACATTATTTCTGTCCAACCCGAAGAAGAGGCGGAGCAACTCGCAAAGCTGCCGCATACATTTTCGGATGACGGCGCAAGAGTTCGCCATGCCCGGTTTTTGGTCAAATGGGAGAAATGGCAGCCCGCTAGAGACCGTATCAGCAAATTAGTCGAGCAGGTTGCGTACCATGGAAAGGCAGCAGATATCCTGCGGGAGAAGGAGCTTAACAATGGATAGCCCTAACGACCGCTTCGACCGCCTCCTAGACGCGATGGCGAACGGCCCTCACCCTAGCGCGAGAACGCGAAAAGCAGCCGATCCAGCATCAGGTGAGGCTCCCGACGCATGTTCCAGCGATACTCATGCTCCCCAAGATACTTCGGAAGATGCTTCCCGCTGACGTGAATGTGGGTGCCGTTGATCGAGCGCTTTAGCTGCGACCAGAAGCCTTCGATGGCGTTCACGGTGGCGCCTGACTTTGAGCAGACATACTGGTCGAGCGAGTGGTTCACGCTGTTGTGGACGTAGCCCATTGTGCCGAGCCCGCCGTAGGCCAGATGCTCGTCGGTGCTGACCTTCGCGCCTTTTGTGACGGTCTGGCGAATGATCGGCAGCAAGGTGCCGCTGCGGCGATCCGGGACGACTTGGGTAACGACGTCACCACCCTCTTCCAGCATTCCGAACACGAGCGTCTTATTCGACGCGCCAGCTTCCAGCTTGTCGGGGACGCTCTGGTAGCCCCCGACGAACGTCTCATCAATCTGGACGGTACGGCCAAGCCCGCCAATGCGGTCGTCACCATCAACCTTCCCCATATACTCCCGGATCATGTGACACATGCGCCAAGCCGTCTTGTACGTGACGCCTAGCTGGCGCTCGACTTCCTTGGCGGCAACGCCGTTCCGCGACGAGCAGAACTGGAACATGACGAAGAACCAGTCGCGCAGCGGGGTGCGGGTGCGATCGAACGGCGTCCCTGCGGTCGGATAGACTTGATAAGCGCACCACTGGCACTGGTAGGAACGACGCGCCTTCACCCGCGAAAACTTCGCCTCACGACCGCAGCCGGGGCAATCGAAAGCGTTGCCGTACCGAACCTGAAACAGGTGATCCAAGCAGCTTTCCTCGGTCGAGAACCGGGCCTGAAACTGGCGGAGCGTGGGGGCTTTCGTCTTCATACCCATTGTATGCCACAACAGCTTACATGTTTCAAGGGGATAAGTGCCCACTTTCCTACAGACCCCATTCCGGCATATCTGGCGAGTCCTCCGAGTCGAACCACACGAAGGGGACACAAGCCATGAACGCCCAGACCGAGATCCAGCCCTACGATCCGGCCACCTTCGATCATGCCGCCTATCACGGCTTCTCCCCGCCCCCCGGCACCACCCGCTACGATGGCTGGACGCCCGAAAAGCAGCGCCGCTTCCTCGAAGCCTTGTCCGAGGGGCATAATGTCACCCGCGCCTGCGCGATCGTCGGCATGTCGACGCAATCGGCCTATGCGATGCGCAACGCCCCGCGCGGCCAGAGCTTCGCGCTCGGCTGGCAAGCCGCGGTGCTCAAGGCGCGCGACACGCTCGCCGACGACCTGATGGACCGCGCCTTCAACGGCGTCCGCGACACGATCACCCGCGACGACGGCAGTATCGTCACTCGCCACCGCCACGACAATCGCCACGCGATGGCGATGCTCAACCGGCTGGACCGCATGGCCGGCGCCGCCGATGGCAGCGTGGCCGCGCGGCTGATCGCCGCCGACTTCGCCCAATATCTCGACCTGATCGAACGCGACGCCGGCCCGGCCCGCGCCGGCGTGTTCCTCGGCGCGCGGATCGAGCCTGCCGGCGAGGACGATCTCGCGCCGATCCGCGCGCTCGCCCGCGCCGATCGCTGGCTGCGCACCCATACCGACATTGCCGACCCCCTCGACACCAGCGATCTCGATCCCGCCGAGCGCGCCAGCTGGACCGGCGAGCAATGGGCTCGCGCCGAGGCCGCCGGGCTGGTCGCCCTCGCCCCGGCTCCGAATCAAAACCCCGAAAACCGTCAAGTTCATCAACTTGGCCAGCTCGATCCCCATCCCTCCGATCGCGTGTGGTGGGACGAGGTCGGCGAGGAATGGCGCACCGAATTCCCCCCGCCCGCGGGGTTCGACGGCGACGAGGACGGCAGTTTCGGCGACGACGAATATTCGCGCGCCCTGAGCGAAGCCGAGCTGGCCGCCTACGAGGCCCAGGACCGCGCCCAACTCGCCGAACTCGCCGCTACCGAGGGCCGCGAACGCGACGCCTATTTCGGCTTCCCCGCCGCGCCCGCCCCGGAAGCGCCCGCCGCCCCCGCCGATTGCGCGCCCGGGCATATTGATGCGCCTTCGTGCGTTGAGGCCCCGAAAGCGCGATCCCGCGCCCGTACAGGAGCACCCCGCATGAGCATCTTCGGCAAGATCAAGGACGCCATTTTCGGCCACAAGGCCGCCGCCGCGCCCGCCGCTCCCCAAGCGCCCGCACAGGGCCAGGCGCCGGCCATGCCCCAGATGCAGCAGGCGCCGGCCGCGCCGGCCGCCCCCGCCCCGGTCGATGTCGAGAATGTGCTGATGGTCTTCGAGACCGAGCGCGGTACGTCGGACCTCAACTGGCGCACCTCGATCGTCGACCTGATGAAGCTGATCGGCCTCGATTCGAGCCTCGACAACCGCAAGGAACTCGCCGCCGAGCTCGGCTATACCGGCGCCAGGGACGGCAGCGCGGAGATGAATATCTGGCTGCACAAGGCCGTGATGCAGGAGCTCGCCAGGAACGGCGGCAACGTCCCCGCGAGCCTGAAGGGTTGAGGTTCGTAGGAAGGTGACTCACGCGAAGCCGCGAAGGCACGAAGAAGAGTCGTTCGCGCAGAGGCGCGGAGGCGTAAGTGGAGAACGCCGCGCAAGCGGCCCTCATTCGCAAAGGCGGAAGGTCAGATGCTGCGCATCGAAGCAGACCAACCTGCGCCCTCCGCGCCTCTGCGCCTCTGCGCCTCTGCGCGAAATCGTCCTTATTCTCTTCTTCGCGTCGTCGCGCCTTCGCGTGAGCAATCCCTCTTCTTCCTCCGATGACGCCGGCCGCGTTATTGAATCGTTAACCCTGCCACCCTATATACGGATCAGGCGCCCGCCGCAGTGCGGCTGTTCCCCACCGAGAAATTGGATGGAACCGCGGCGCCCTTCGTCCTTTTCCGCAGCACGGGATCGCATCTGGCCATGCATTGGCCGCAGTGCATCTCCGCATCCGGCATTCCGCCGGTCGCTTCGGTCCAGGACGGTACGACAACCCCAACAGGATATAGAATGAACTTTTTTACCAATATCGAAGACACCCAGATTACCCGCGGCGCGCGCAAGGCGTTCGACGCATTCATCCCCGTTCACCGTCGCCTCTTCCCGATCGAGCCGTGCCCGCGCGAAGTCGCCCGCGCCGCCGTTCGCGAAGTGCTCGGCTGAACCAGCCCATCAGGGCGCGGCTGACGCCGTGCCCTGCACCGGGGCATGCACGGCATGCTCCGATCGGGCTGCAGAATTGTGCAAATATTCTTGCGGCCCCTCTAATTCAAAAGCGAATCCGCGGGAATCCCGCGAAGTTGAGCCTCAGAATTCCTACAAATCAGAGCGCCGCGGGCAGCCGATTTGTAATTTGAAGCCAAAGCGCCCATATAGGGGCTGCTACAGTCGCAATCAGACGGTCACTTGGGCGCTTTGCGGCTCCTTTTTTCCTTCTCCTCGCCTCCGCAGCACGAGGTCCGCCCGTACGGGGCGCGCCGACCATAGAAGGAATAAGTTATGACCCAGCAGGGCACCGTCAAGTTTTTCAACGCCGACAAGGGCTATGGCTTCATCGCCAGCGACAATGGCGGCCCGGACGCGTTCGTCCACATCACCGCGGTCGAGCGCGCTGGCCTCAGCACGCTGAACCAGAACCAGCGCGTGACCTATGATCTCGAGCCCGACAAGAAGGGCAAGATGGCCGCAGTCAACCTCCAGGCCGGCGAATAAGGAACGCCGCGGCGCCTCGCTCGTTTTGCGGGCGGGGCGCCGCGCTCCTCCTTCTTCCCTTCCCCTCGGAGCAAATCATGGCCGATCTCGTGAACACGTATCGCGCGCAGGCTGACAAGGCGCAGGCCGAGGCCGACAATGCGACGCTCGCCAATGTGCGCGAGCGCAACCAGCGCGCCGCCGACGCCTGGACCCAGATGGCCGAGCGCCAAGAGCGCACCGAGCGCGGCCGCGCCGTCCGCGAAGGCGCCGCACAGGCCCGCGCCGCCCTGGTCGGGGCACACGAATAACCCACGCCGGACTCGGCAATTCCTTGCGTCCATGCTAGGACGCGACTCACCAGCGGCAGCCTGTATTCCGTAAGCGCCGCTGGCTGAGAGACAGGACCGCGCTCCCGCTTACAGGATCTCCTGGAGCTTGCCATGGACCTTGAATATCTGAGTCGTCGGCACGCCGATGCCGTCGCCCGCGCCGCCGCCGCCGACTCGGCGCCCGCCCGCATCGCCCATCTCGGCATGGCCCGCGGCTACGCCACGCTCATCGCCGCCCGAAAGCGCACCATCCCTCCGGAACGCGTGCTGGACCCTAAAGCTTCGTGAACACCGCCGCGACGATGGCGATGCGATCGACTTCGACATAGGCCGGGCTGCCCAGCTCCTCGCCGAACACGTCCGGATCCAGCTCCCGATAGCGCAGGCTGCACCCCTGCGCCTCGGCAAGCCCCGCCAGCGCCCGCTGGAGCGCATCGTCGCCCCGGACGATCGCGCTGCCGGTATACAGCACCAGCCTGCCCCGCGGCGCCAGCCGGCGCACCGCCATCGACGCCATGTCCACCGAAACCTGCCCGCCCAGCATGCCCCCGCCGTCCCGGTAGGTCCGGGCACCTTCGTCGATGATGTAGGGCGGGTTTGCCAGCGCCAGATCGATGGGCGCGGCGATCGAATCGAGCGTATCGCTCTGCACCGCCCGGATCGCCACGCCCGCCGCCCGGGCATTGACCGCCGCCAGCCGCAACGCCGCCGGGTTGACGTCCGTCATCCACACTGCCGCATCCGGACAGAGCATCGCCGCCACCACCGCGCCGACCCCAGAACCCGTACCGATGTCGACGATCGTTGCCGCGGCCGGCAGATCTGCGTCGCGCAGCTCCGTTTCGATCAGGTCGGCGAAACGATAGCTGTCAGGACCGAAGAACACCGAATCCGGGGCGTCGGTGGGCCAGGCGGAGTGGGTGTAGAGTGTGCCCCTGAGCGAGGACACGCGAAACCTGCTGCAAAATCGCCCGTTTTCGATCTCCACGAGCGCTCCGGCGGCTTCCAGCAGCGCGAATATCTCCGCATCGATGCAGGCCGGCGCGAACGGCAGGCTCCAGCCCAATATGTCGGTCAGGTCGCACGCCGTGCGGCGGTCAGCCCTGGCCATCACCCGCGCATGCGTCGCAGGGGTCGGCGTGACGAAACGATAGCCGCGGCTTTGCAGCGCTTCGAGCAACCGCAGCAGCGCGGCGTTGGAATCGGAATCGGTCATCGAGTCACAGCCATAAAAAAAGCCCGCGGAGCCGAGAGGCTCAACGCGGGCTTCCTTTAATGGTGGGCGTGGCAAGGATTGAACTTGCGACCCCTGCGATGTCAACACAGTGCTCTACCACTGAGCTACACGCCCCCAAGGAGGGCGGGCTTTAGCGGGGCTTTTCGGCCCGCGCAAGCGCCCTCGAACGCTAAAATCAATTGAAGCCCGCATTCTCCGACTGGAACATGCGATCGACCTCCAAAACCAGGTCGCGCAGATGGAACGGCTTGGAGAGCACGCGCGCCTGCGGCACCTGCTTGCCGGCCTTGAGCGTCACCGCCGCGAAGCCGGTGATGAACATCACTCGCATCTCCGGCGCCATCTCGCTGGCGCGCTGCGCCAGTTCGATCCCGTCCATCTCGGGCATGACGATGTCGGTGAGCAGCAGATCGAACCGCTCGGCTTCGAGCAGTGGAATCGCTTCGGTGCCGCGATCGACGGCGCTGACCGCATATCCCGAGCGTTCGAGCGCTCGAGTGAGGTATTCCCGCATCACGCGGTCATCCTCGGCCAGCAAAATCCGGATCATCACTACCCCAACTAATCAGAGGCCTCATCCTATGCGCAAAGCCTTTAAAAATTTCCAGTGCGTTTACCGCCCAGCGATTGCTGACACGGCACGTCGTGCCTAGTCAGGGATCAGTGACGATCCTTTCCTCCTTCGTCCGCCACGGGCCGATCGAACCGCTCACCCCGGTCGTGCTGTCGGTGCCGCATGCCGGCCGCGACTATCCGCTGCCGCTGCGCTCGGCCATCCGCGTGCCGCTGACGGCGCTCAAGGGGCTGGAAGATCGCTATGCCGACGCACTGGCGCTAGACGCCCTCGGCGCAGAGACGATGTTCGTCGCGCACCGCGCGCGCGCCTGGATCGACCTCAACCGCGCCGAGGACGAGCGCGACCCGCGGCTCGACGAGGGCGCAGTCTCGCTGGGGCGCCCGCAATCGGCCAAGCTGCGCAGCGGCCTTGGCCTCGTTCCCCGCCGCGTCGGCACTTCGGGCGACATCTGGCAGCGCCGGCTTTCCGCGGACGAAGTCCAGATGCGGATCGAGAGCGATCACCGGCCCTATCATGCCGCGCTTTCAGCCGCGCTTGCCGCGGCGCGGGTGCGCTTCGGAGTCGCGGTGCTGATCGACATCCATTCGATGCCTGCGCTCGGCCCAGCTGAAAGCGCGCCGCGGCTCGTGCTGGGCGACCGGTTCGGCAAGTCCGCGGCGGGACGCTTCGCGAGCCGGATCGAAGGCGTGGCCCGCGCGCACGGCGTCGCCACCGCGGCGAACACACCCTATTCGGGCGGGCATATCCTCGAAAGGCACGGCGAACCGCGGCGCGGCGTGCATGCCGTCCAGCTAGAATTCGATCGCGGGCTGTATCTCGACGATGCGCTCGACGGACCGGGGCCCGGCCTTCCCGCCATCAGCCGGCTGCTGCGCGGCATCATCGACGCCGTCACCGACGAAGCGCTCCCCACCGCGCTCGCCGCGGAATGAGCAGATAAAAAAACCACCCCGTGCCGGAGCACGAGGTGGCCAAGGTTCAGGGAGGAGACACGCCCGAGGGCGTGCCGCACGGCGCGTGAAAGGGGGGACACGGCGCCGTACAGGAGTAGATATAGTTGAGCGGCCTGTTAGTTCAAGGCCTTGCGAGGAAGCGTGCGCCACAGAGGCCCAGATGATTTTCGCTCCGTTCTGGACAAGCTCTCCGCACCCTGAAAGACGGCCGTGATGTTTGGTTCGATCGATCGCCGCGGCGTGCTGCGCGGCGCCGCACTCGCCGGAGGCACCGCCGCGCTCGGGCGCTGGATGCCCGCCTGGGCACAGTCCATTTCCCCGGGGCTGGCCGCAGCACCCTCCCTTTCGGGCAACGACATCACCCTGCATGTCGCACACCAGATGCTGACCGTCGACGGCCGCCGCAGCCACGCCATCGCCGTCAATGGCACCGTCCCTGCCCCGCTGATCCGCTTGCGCGAAGGCCAGCAGGCGCAGTTGCATGTGGTCAACGATCTCGACGAGGAGACGTCCATTCATTGGCACGGGCTGATCCTGCCCTTCCAGATGGACGGCGTACCCGGCATTTCGTTCCCAGGCATCCCGGCGCGGACGCGCTTCACCTATCAATTTCCGGTCGTCCAGTCGGGCACCTATTGGTATCACAGCCATTCGGGGCTCCAGGAGCAGATGGGGCATTACGGACCGATCGTGATCGACCCCACCGGCCTCGATCCGGTCGCGTTCGACCGCGAGCATGTGATCGTGCTGTCGGATCACAGCCCGCTCCATCCGCACCAGATCTTCCTCAAGCTCAAGCAGCAGCCCGGCATCTTCAATCGCCAGCGCCAGACGCTCGCCGGGCAATTGGCAGGCAAGGACCAGTCGCCAAGGGATCGCCGCGAATGGGGCAATATGCGGATGGACCCCACCGACATCGCCGACGTGACGGGCGCGACCTATACCTATCTGGTCAACGGCCACGGCCCGCGCGACAATTGGACCGGGCTGTTCCGCCCCGGCGAGCGCGTGCGGCTGCGCATCGTCAATGCCTCGGCGATGACGATCTTCAATTTCCGCATTCCCGGCCTGCGGCTCAGCGTGGTGCAGGCTGACGGCCAGAACGTCCGCCCGGTCGAAGTCGACGAACTTCAGATCACCATCGCCGAAACCTATGACGTGATCGTCACGCCGACCGAGGAGCGCGCCTACACGATCGTCGCCGAATCGGTCGATCGATCGGGCATGGCGCGCGCGACGCTGGCGCCGCGTGCCGGGATGATCGCGGCGGTCCCGCCGCTGCGCCCGCGGCCGATCGCGACGATGAAGGACATGGGAATGGACATGTCCGGCATGAACCACGCTGGCATGGGCCACGACATGGCCATGCGCGACGGCGCCAATGCGCCGCAGGTGAGGCTCGGCCCCGGCGTCCAGACGATCGCACCGATGCCGGTCGACCGCACCGGAGACCCCGGACAGGGTCTCGACGATGTCGGTCACCGCGTCCTGACTTATCGCGACCTGGTCGCGCTGACGCCCAACCCCGATGTCCGCGCGCCGTCCCGCACGCTCGAGATCCACCTGACCGGCAACATGGAACGGTATATGTGGTCGTTCGACGGGGAGAAGCTCAGCGAAGTCCGCAAACCGATCGCCTTCACCACCGGCGAGCGCCTCCGCGTCACGCTGATCAACGACACGATGATGTCGCACCCGATCCATCTCCACGGCCATTTCTTCGAGCTGGTAACCGGCCATGGCGATCATTCGCCGCGCAAGCATACGGTCAACGTGCTGCCCGGCGGCAAGGTGAGTTGGGATGTCACTGCCGTCGCCGGCGACTGGGCGTTCCACTGCCATATGCTCTACCACATGCATGCCGGGATGATGCAGGTCCTCCGGGTGCGTCCGCTGGAGGATGCGGCATGAGGCTGCTCGCGCTGCTGCTCGGCCTTGCCCCGCTGATGTTTGCCGGCGCCGCATGCGCGCAGGACCATTCGATGCACGACATGCATGCCGCGCAGACGCCGCCGCCACAGACGTCCCCGCAACCCGATCCGCATGCCGGCCATGACATGTCGACGATGGAGGCCCCGGTGCAACCCACCGACCCGCATGCGAGTCATGCCATGCCCGGCGCGCCCGGACCGGCGAGCGGCACCGACCTGCCCGCCGGTACCGCCCCCGCGCCGCCCCCTGCGGTCGACCGCGCAGCGGATCGCTATTGGGGCGTCGATGCGATGGCGCAGGCGGAACGCAAGCTGCGGCGCGAACATGGCGGCGGGCGCTGGCATCGGATGCTGTTCGATCTGGCCGAAGTGCAGGTCCGCGACGGACGCGACGGCTATCGCTGGGACGCCGAGGCCTGGATCGGCGGCGACATCGACCGCCTCGTCGTCAAGACCGAAGGCAGCGGCGATTTCGGCGGCGGGATCGACGATGCCGAAATCCAGGCGCTATACGGTCGCGCGCTCGATCCCTGGTGGAACGTCGAGGCAGGCATCCGCCAGGATCTCGGCCCCGGCAGGCGCGCCACCTATGCCGCGCTCGGCGTCGAGGGCATGGCGCCCTACTGGCTCGGGCTCGAAGGCGGGTTGTTCCTGTCGACCAACGGTGACCTGCTCGCCCGGATCCAGGGTGCGTATGATCAGCGGATCACCCAGGATCTGGTGCTCCAGCCGCGCGCCGAAGCCAATCTTGCCGCCCAGGACGTGCCGCAAGACCGCATCGGCGCCGGCCTGTCCAATATCGAACTGGGGCTGCGCCTCCGCTACGAACGGGCCCGCGCATTCGCGCCCTATCTGGGCGTGTCGTGGGATCGCAGACTCGGGAGAACCGCGACCCAGGCGCGTCGCCGCGGCGAGGACATCGGCGGCGCGAGCTTCGTCGCGGGTATTCGAAGCTGGTTCTAGCGCTGCCCGCGAGCGGCGCACGCTCGCAGTCGCGACCGAATCGATGGCGTCCATCGCGCGTAGTGGGTCCACGGACTCATCCTGCGCTGCGCTGCACTTCCGCATAGCCTTTACGGACTTCTCGGCGACCAGCTGAAATCAAAGGCGGCTGGTGGAGCTGAGGGGAATCGAACCCCTGACCTCTGCAGTGCGATTGCAGCGCTCTCCCATCTGAGCTACAGCCCCGCCGCCGACACCCGGTCGCCCGGGAGGCGCATCATTTAGCGAGCCGCGAACCTCGACGCAACCGGGTTGGAAGGCACGCGGGGCCTCCCCGCGCCACTCGACCGGGCGCTCTCAAATACGATGAAATGCGGAACCGAAGCCGCGCCTCGCACGCTGAATTGGCGTCGGGCACGCAGCGGTCTCACGCTTGCGGGCCCCTGTCCAAAGTACAGGAGAGACTCACATGGACGACCGCAACCGCCGCTACGGACAGCGCGATTATTATGGCGGCCGCAGCCCGCAGGAATACCCGCAGGACTATGGTTCGGGCCGTGACTATGCCGGCCGGACCGGCCGACCGCGCGGCGATTATGGCAGCCGCGGATGGCGCGACGACGACGCCGGCGACCGCAGCCAATATCCGGACTATGACCGCGCCAGGGTAACCGATTATCATCGCTCGGCCGGCGCCGAGCACGGCTATCGCGGGCAGGATCGCCACCGCGGCCATGATCGCAGCCGGGACCGCTATGACGAGGATCGCGGCTTCCTCGATCGCGCCGGCGACGAGATCCGCTCATGGTTCGGCGACGAGGATGCCGAGCGCCGCCGCGAGCGCGACCAGCGCTACGACGCCCAGACCGGCCGCGACGAGCGCAGCTTTGGCGGCGTCGGCGACGGCCAATACCAGTCGTGGCGCCGCCAGCGCATCGCCGAGCTCGACCGCGACTATGACGAATATCAGCGCGAGAATTCGCAGCGCTTCCACAACGAGTTCACCAGCTGGCGCGGCGAACGGCAGACCCAGCGCGACTCGCTGCACCGCGTCAACGAGCATATGGAAGTGCTCGGATCGGACGGCAGCCATGTCGGCGTAGTCGACAAGATCCGCGGCGATCGCATCCTGCTGACCAAGAGCGACAGCGACGCCGGTGGGCATCATCATTCGATTCCGTCGCGCTGGATCCAGTCGGTCGACGACAAGGTGACGCTGCGCAAGACCGCCGACGAAGCGAAGGCCCATTGGCGCGACGAGGAGCGATCGGGCGCGCTGTTCGGCGAACGCAGCCGCGACGACGACCGGCAGGCCTGGTCGAGCGCGGGCAACCTCAACCGCAGCTTTTCGGGCACCTATTGAGCCCGACATATTGTCATGAGCAACCTGGCCCGGGGAGCGATCCCCGGGCCTTTTTTACAAGGCTAGCGGGCGAGCTGGCCCACCATGTCCTGCGCCAGCAGGCTCAGCGTGTCGTCGCGCGCGCCCATCAGGACGATGCGGTCGCCCGGCCGCGCCTGCGCCACCAGATGCGCCGCGGCCGCCTCGCGTTCGGGGATGTGGCGTGCCTGCTTCCCGGTGGCGGCGATCTCCGCGACGATGTCGGCGCTGGTCACTTCGCGGTTGACGGTGCCGCCCTGATAGACCGGGTCGGGCAGGACCAGCAGATCGTCGGCGCCGAGCTTCGACGCGAACATTGCGACCAGCGCTTCGCGCATCACCTTGAGCGGGCCATAGCCGTGCGGCTGGAACATCAGCAGCAGCCGGCCGGGAAAGGCGTGGAGCGTATCGAGCGTCGCCGCGATCTTGTCCGGATTGTGCCCGAAATCGTCGATCACCGCGACGCCGTTGGCGTCGCCGACAAGCTCGAAGCGCCGCTTGAGCCCGGTGAACCCCGCGATCGCGCGGACCGCGTCGTCGAGCGGGACGCCGGCCGCCTGTACCGCACCAAGCGCGGCGAGCGCGTTCGAGACATTGTGCCGCCCGGGCACCTGGAGCGTCACCCGCACCGATTCCGCACCGGCTTCCAGCGTGAACGCCGCGCCGAAGCGCTGCTGCTCGATATCGCGCGCCACCAGATCGGCCGCGCCGTCGATCGCAAAGGTCGTCAGCCGATCGGCGGGCAGCGTCATCGCCAGCGCCGCGCCTTCGCCATTGTCGAGGTTGACCACTGCCTTGCCCGCCTTGGCGATGAAGGCGCCGAACAGCTCGATCAGCTGCGCCATCGGCATGTGATCGAGGCTGACATTGTTGAGCACCGCGACCCTGGGCCGATAGAGCGCGATCGATCCGTCGCTCTCGTCGACTTCGCTGACGTACGAATCCCCCGCGCCGACCAGCGCGCTCGCGAAGGGCGCCTGCGGCGAGACGAAGTTCTTCATCACCGCACCGTTCATCACCGTGGGATCGCGGCCGACTGCGTGGAGGATCCAGCCGATCATCCCGGTCACGGTCGATTTGCCGCTGGTCCCCGCCACGCCGATCGACAGCGGCGCGGCGTTGAACAGCTGGGCGTTCAATTCGGCGCGCGTCATCCGCGCATTGCCGAGTTCGGCGGCACGAACCATGTCGGGCACGCTCGCCTCGATCGCTGCAGACGCGACGACGATCTGATCGGGCGAGGCGATGCCGCTGCCGTCCTGCGGGAACAGCGCGGCGCCGCGGCGCTTGAGGTCGTCGAACTTGGCGGGCAGCCGGCCGGCGTCGAGGCTTCGGTCCGATCCGGCGACTTTGGCGCCCTGCCCGGCCAGGATCATCGCCAGCGGCATCATGCCGGAGCCACCGATGCCGACGAAGAAGTAAGGTTTGCCGTGCTGCATGGCGTCCGGCTATCGGCAATCCACTGGCCAAGGGCAAGCCACCCATTCACTTCGTTCGTACTGACCTTGTCGAGGCACCGGTTTGTCCTCTACCTGCTGGCCGAGACCAGGACGGCCCTTCGACAAGCTCGGGGCGAACGGGGAATTGGGCGAGCATGCGTATCGGAGTGGTAGCACCCGCAAGGCCGGTCAGCCGCGAAGGCTCGCTGCGGATGGCGGCGTTCATGGCGCTGACCTATCCCGACCACGACATCGTCTTCCACGAGCAATGCTATTACGAATCCGGCCACTTCGCCGGCACCGACGAGCAGCGCGCCGCCGCCTTCCTCGAATATGCCAACGACCCCGCCTTCGACGCGATCTGGTTCGCGCGCGGCGGCTATGGCTCGAACCGCATCCTCGACATGGTGATGCCGCAGCTGGGCGCTGCCGCCGGCCGCAAGACCTATATGGGCTTCTCCGACATGGGCTTCCTGCTCGGCGCCCTTTACGCCCGCCGCATCGGTCGTCCGGTCCACGCCTCGATGGCGAGCAGCCTCGGCAAGGACGACACCGGCGAGGCCGCGGGCTGGGCGCTGGGCTGGCTGATCGACAAGGACCGCCGCGCGCTGGAGCCGAGCCTGGCCGATGGCCGCCCCGCCGCCGCGTTCAACCTGGCGATCCTGACTGCGATGATCGGCACCAAATGGCTGCCCGACCTCACCGATCACGTGCTGATGATCGAGGAAGTCGATGAGCCGCTCTACCGGATCGACCGCATGCTCTTCCAGATGGCGCATTCCACCCAGCTCAAGGGAATCGCCGGGGTGCGGCTCGGCGCAGTCACTTCGATCGCAGATAACGGCAACGACTTTGGCGAGACGATCGAGCAGATCATCACCCGCTGGTGCCGCGACATGAAGGTCCCTTATCTCGGCCGCGCCGAGATCGGCCATGTCGAACTGAACCGCGTGGTGCCGTTCGGGCTGGGCTGACGCATCAAGTTCCCCTCCCTGCCCGCAGGGAGGGGAGTTTGGCTAGCGCACCACCCCGTTCGCCACCGGTACCCCGAAGTCCGGCGTGCCGTCCTTGCGATACTGCACCGGCTGCACCCGCGCATGGCGATTGGGATCAAACAGCGGGTTGCCCTTGATCTCGCGATAGTCGCGGCCGTGATAGACGAGCAGGTCACGGCCTTTCTCGTCGACGACGAAGCTGTTGTGCCCGGGACCGAATACCTGGTTCGCCTCCGAAGTGGCGAACACAGGGACGGGCGACTTGGTCCAGGACTTCGGATCCATGATGTTTGCATCTGCGTCGGCAGTGAGCAGCCCCATGCAATAGCGCGCATCGGTGGCGCTCGCCGAATAAGTCAGGAACAGCTTGCCGTTTCGCGCCAGCAGCGCCGGGCCTTCGGCGACCTTGTAGCCCTGCACTTCCCAATCGAGCGTCGGCACGGTCAGGCGCGCGGGGGGCGCGGCGAGCGTGGTCGGGGTTTTCAACGGCGCGAGATAGAGGTTGCTGTTGGTCTCGATCCCCGGCTCCTTCTGCGCCCAGCAAATATAGCGCACGCCCTTGTGCTCGAAGATCGTGCTGTCGAGGGTGAAGGTGTCCCACGGCGTCTCGAACTGGCCGAGCAGCGACCAGTCGGCAGTCAGCGGGTTCGCGCCCTTGCCCTGGAGCACATAGGTTCTGATATGGAACTTGTCGTCGCCATCGCCCGCGGCGAAATAGACATGCCAGGCGCCGTCGAAATGATGAATCTCGGGCGCCCAGATATAGCCGGCCAGCTTGCCGCTCGCCGGGCGCTGCCACAGCACCGTCTCCGGCGCGTCCTTCAGTCCTGCGATCGTCTTCGCGCGGCGCAGGACGATGCGGTCATATTCGGGAACCGATCCGGTGAAGTAGAACCAGCCGCCATGGCGCAGGATCTGCGGGTCGGCGCGCTGGAGCACGAGGGGGTTTTCGATCTTCGCCTCCTTGGGCTGCGCGGCCGCCGGCACGGCGGCGGCAAGGGTGAGCGCCGCGCTGCCGACGATCAGTTCGCGTCGATTTAGGTTCTGGTTCATGTCCCCGTGTGAACCCGATCGCACCGCGCCGCGCAAGTCCAATCATCAGACTATTGCCCCCATTTGCGTGATCGTGATGGCTCTTGGGCGATGCCTTGCCTATATCGCGCCTGCGCGGGCATAAGCCGCGCTCCAAATCACTCCTTTCGAAAGCCAATCCCGTGTCCGAGATGTTCCGTATCACGCTGCCCGACGGTTCCGTCCGTGAGGTAGCCCCGGGGACTACCCCGGCGGACATCGCCGCGGCGATCGGTCCGGGCCTCGCCAAGGCCGCCATCGCTGCGCGCGTCGATGGCGAGCTGCGCGACATCGGCCGCCCGTTCGAAGGCGATTCGCAGCTCGCATTGGTCACCGCCAAGAACGAGGCGGATGCGCTCGAGCTGGCGCGCCACGACTATGCGCACATCCTGGCGGAAGCGGTGCAGAAGCTGTTTCCGGACACGCAGATCACCTTCGGCCCATCGACCGATGACGGCTTCTACTACGACTTCGCCCCCAAGGACCGCCCCTTCACCGAGGAGGACCTGCCGGCGATCGAAGCCGAGATGCGCAAGATCATCGCCGCGGATGAGCCCCTCATCCGCGAAGTCTGGTCGCGCGCCGACCTGATCGCGCGCTGGACCGCACAGGGCGAGAGCTTCAAGGCCGAATGGGCGCACGAGCTTCCAGAAGGCGAGGAACTGACTGTCTATCGCGCCGGCAAGGGCGAAGATGCGTGGCTCGACATGTGCCGCGGGCCGCATCTGGCCTCGACCGGCAAAGTCGATCCCAACGCGTTCAAGCTGACGCGCGTGTCGGGCGCGTACTGGCGCGGCGACCAGAAGAACGCGATGCTCAGCCGCATCTACGGCACCGGCTGGCTCAACAAGAAGCAGCTCGACGAGCATCTCCACCGGCTCGAAGAGGCTGCCAAGCGCGACCACCGCAAGCTCGGCCAGGAGATGGACCTGTTCCACCTCCAGGCCGAAGCGCATGGCAGCGTCTTCTGGCACCCGAACGGCTTCACCATCTGGCGCGCGCTCGAAGCCTATATGCGCCGCGCGATCGACGCCGCGGGCTATCAGGAAGTGAAGACGCCGCAGGTGATGGACGCGCGCCAATGGGAGCAGTCCGGCCATTGGGGCAAATATCGCGAGAACATGTTCGTCATCCCCGACGAAGTGCCCAATGTCGACGACGAGGGTCCGATCGTCTCCGACGACGCGCAGTGGATGGCGCTCAAGCCGATGAACTGCCCGGCGCACATCCTGATCTTCCGCCAGGGGATCAAATCGTACCGCGACCTGCCGCTGCGCCTGTACGAGAATGGCTGCTGCCACCGCAACGAGCCGCATGGCGCGCTGCACGGGCTGATGCGCGTCCGCCAGTTTACTCAGGACGACGCGCACATCTTCTGCCGCGAAGACCAGATCGTCGACGAAGTGCAGGCATTCTGCCGCCTCGCCGACCGTATCTATCGTGACTTCGGCTTCACCTATTCGATCAAGCTGGCGCTGCGCCCCGACAAGCGCTTCGGCACCGAGGAGATGTGGGACCAGGCCGAGACCGAGCTGCGCGATGCGGTAGTCCGCGCCGGCCTCGCCACCGAGGAATATGGCTGGGAAGAGCTGCCCGGCGAAGGCGCCTTCTACGCCCCCAAGCTGGAGTGGCACCTCACCGACGCGATCGGTCGCACCTGGCAGGTCGGCACGATCCAGTCGGACCGGGTGCTGCCCGAGCGCCTCGACGCAAGCTATGTCGGCGAGGATGGCGAGCGCCACCGCCCGGTGATGCTCCACCGCGCGATCTTCGGCTCGTATGAGCGCTTCATCGGCATCCTGATCGAGCATTTCGCCGGCAAGCTGCCGGTGTGGCTGGCGCCGACCCAGGCCGTGGTCGCGACGATCGTGTCGGACGCTGACGAATACGCGCTACAGGTGACCGAGAAGCTGCGCGCGGCGGGCATTCGCGTCGAGACCGACCTGCGCAACGAGAAGATCAACTACAAGGTGCGCGAGCATTCGGTGGCGAAGGTGCCGAACCTGCTGGTGGTCGGCAAGCGCGAGGCCGAGGAGGGCACCGTGGCGCTGCGCGTTCTGGGCTCCCAAGGGCAGCAGATGCTGACGCTGGATGAAGCGGTGGCCAAACTGATCGAAGAGGCGACCGCGCCGGATTTGCGCTCGGCCTGAGCAACGCCTTCCGTTCGTTTCGAGCGTAGTCGAGAAACGTTGGCTGGGCGCGTGGCCGCTTCTCGACTTCGCTCGAAGCGAACGGGGGGTGGTGCATACACCTGTAATCCCCCCTCCCTGAAAGGGAGGGGGGTTGGAGGTCAGAACGCAGCGCTCAGCGAGAACACGACCTGGCTGCCCGAAATGCTCGACCCGTCCTTGGTCGACGAGAAATTGGGCAGCAGATACGCCGCATCGGCATTGCTGATGTCAGTGTCGGTATAGGCGACACCCAGCACCAGCGGCGTGCCCGCGATCGCGAGATCGGCGCCGAGCATCCAGTCCCAATATTTGCCGGTCGGCGCGATGCTTGTGCCGTTCGGGCCCAGCCCCGCATTGCCGTCCGAATAGCCGAGATGGCCCTTCAGCGTCACCGGCGTGTTGGGGATGGCCGAGCTGATGTCGCCCCAGAGGTAGAGATTGTCTTCCTTGTCGCCCGGATCGTTATACACGCCTGCGACAGCGTCAGCGCCGCTGAGATACCATTTGCCCAGCGCTTCCTGCGCCGGGGCATAGGCCACGCCCGCGAGCAGGCTGACCGGGCCCGCCGTGCCGCTCAGCTTGACGTACGGCTCGGCGAAATCGGTGATGTCTGCGCCGCCCGGATACATGTACCAGGTCACGCCGACGTCGAGCGTGCCGCCGCCGACCGGGAACTTGAAGCCGCCATAGATGTCGAGCTCTGTGTTCGAGCCGCCGAACGTGCCCCAGCCGGCGAGGTTCGACCCCCAGGTGCCGACATAGAAGCCGCTCTCATGACTGATCGAGACGCCGCCCTGCACCGCAAGCTCCTCGTCGGTCTGCGAGACGCCGCGGAAGCGATAGTCGGAGACGAGCGCGACGCTGCCGGAGACGGTGATCGCCTTGGGCGGCTCCTCGTCCTGCGCGAAGGCAGGCATGGCCGAGCAAAGCAGGATAGCAAGCGCAATAGGTGTTTTCATGGGACTCCCCCTTATAGGTGGCGGTCCCCTGCGGGCCGGTCAGGCTGCCTCTGATCGGGCAGGCTCTGGTTCCAGCGAGTTGAAGGCTATCGAACAAAATCCTGCCCGTGTGTAAAGAAGTGTTGCTGCGATGCAGCAAGGAGAAAGTGATGCAAATCCGCAACGGTCGGCCCGAGGACGTGCCCCGCGCGCTGGAGATTTGGCGCGCTGCGGTAGACGCGACGCACGGCTTCCTGACGCCCGCGGACCGCGCCGAGATCGACGCGATGGTGGCACAGGACTTCCTGCCCAACGCCGAACTCCGGCTGGCCGTGGACGACGCCGATCGGGTGCAGGGGTTTCTGGTGATGGACGGCGAGATGATCGACGCACTGTTCGTCGATCCCGCGGTGCATGGCCGCGGCGTCGGCACTGCGCTGCTGAACTACGCCCTGAAGCTCGCGCCGAACGCGATCGTCGACGCCAGCGAACAGGCGACCAACGCCCTGCCGTTCTACGAGGCCCGCGGCTTCGTGCGCACCGGCCGTTCGGAGACCGACCCCCAGGGCCGCCCGTATCCGCTCGTCCATCTGCGGCATCCCGGACGCTGAATCCTCCCGCGCTTGCGCAAAGCACGCCGCATCCCGATATGCATCACTGTGGCGCCCGGGCATCGGCGCGCCACAAAACGGCAGTTCGCGCGTTCTTCCCCTGTTCGGAATGGCGCGCGCGCGCTATTCTGCCGCAGCAATCGTGTATCAACAGCAACAGGAGCAGTCCTTATACGTCCTCCCCAATCCCGGCGCCCCCTGGCACCGCCGCCGATGAACGGCCCGCGTTTCAATGAATTCATTCAGTCGGCCAAGGTCCGGGTGATCGACCATGAGGGCGAGAATCTCGGCGTGATGTTCACGCGCGAGGCGATGGAGCAGGCGCGCGAGGTCGGCCTCGACCTCGTCGAAGTGTCGCCCAACGCCGATCCGCCCGTCGCCAAGTTCCTCGACGTCGGCAAGTTCAAATACGAGGCCCAGAAAAAGGCCAACCAGGCGCGGAAGACCCAGAAGACGCAGGAGATCAAGGAGATCAAGATGCGTCCGAACATCGACGATCATGATTATGATACGAAGATGAAGGCGATCCACAAGTTCCTGGGCGAAGGCGACAAGGTGAAGATCACCCTGCGTTTCCGCGGCCGCGAGCTTTCGCACGGCCAGCTCGGCATGATCCTGCTCAAGCGCGTGCAGGACGATACGGCGGAAATCGCCAAGATCGAGAGCTATCCGCGCATGGAAGGCCGTCAGATGCTGATGGTCATCTCGCCCAAGTGATGCGTGCGCGAGGGCTGCCGATTGCGGCCCTCGCCGCCCTCCTGCTGCCGGTCGCCGCCAACGCGCAGACCGCAGCTTCTTCCAGCACTTCCCAGGTCGATGCGCCGCTCGCGGTGCCTGCCGGCTATGCCAAGGTCTGGGCCGACGAGTTCGACCGGCCCGGCGCGCCCGATCCGAAGAAATGGGCATACGACACCAGCCGCAACAAGGACGGCTGGTATAACGACGAGCTCCAATATTACGCCGCCGATCGCCCGGAAAATGTCCGGGTCGAGAACGGCAGGCTCGTCCTCGAAGCGCGCAAGGAGCGGCTGTCGGACAAGCCCGATTTCGGCGGTCAGAACTATGCCTCGGGCAAGCTGGTCACCAAGGGGTTGGCCGAGTGGAAATACGGCTTCCTCGAAGTCCGGGCGAAGCTGCCGTGCGGGCGCGGCATCTGGCCGGCGATCTGGATGCTCGCCGCCGACGGCAGCGCCGGCTGGCCCGCGATGGGCGAGATCGACATCATGGAGCATGTCGGCTGGGACCCCGGCCGCGTCCACGGCACGATCCATACCAAGGCCTATAACCACGTCGCAAAGACCCAGAAGGGTGCCAACGCGATGGTCCCCGACGCCTGCACTGCGTTCCACACCTACCAGCTCGACTGGAATGAGGACCGCGTGCTGATCGGCATCGACGGCCGCGCCCACATGCGCTTCGACAACGACAAGAAGGGCGATCCCGCAACCTGGCCCTTTGCCACCCCGGAATATCTGATCCTCAACGTCGCGGTCGGCGGCTGGGGCGGACAGAAAGGGATCGATCCCGCCGCGTTCCCGGCAGCGATGGAAGTGGATTATGTGCGGGTTTGGCAGCGGCGCTAATCGGCACCCCAGAACAAAGTCGTAGATCGCGAGCGCCATGCGCTACCCGCCTCAGTTTGACTGTATGTCGTTCCGCAATCACACGATAGATTAGCAGTTAGTCGCGACGTGTCAGAATGCGATAGTCCTCTCCCAACGCCTCGTTGATATGTCCCATATAGGGGTAATCAGCAGCCTTGGCGAAAACTGCGGTAAGCGCGGCCACCAGGCGATCGGCAGCCGCACGATCCTCGGCTGCGACGTGCTTCCAAATCTCCCATAAGTCGTCGTTGGCGCGCTCGTTCCACTCGAGCCGCCATCGCTTCACGCTTCGTGGGCCTCCGCCGCTCGGCGATGAATGTCGGCCAGTATCGCCTCCGTGCCGGGCCAAGGCAGGCTAGGGCTCGCCTCCCCTTCGGCGATCAAAGCGCGCAAACGATCAACCTCGCGCTGGGCAGCGTCGCGCCTCGCCTGCCAGCCGCGAAGCGCGTCGCGGACAACTTCCCGAAGTGGCATATTCGCCGCTGTCCACGGCGCCGCGAATCAACTCCGCCATTTCGCCATTTACCGCGACTTGAGCTTTTCGATTCTCATCCGTGGCTCCTTAGGTCTGCACGTTACATCACGCTGCGCCTCACCTCCAACGCGCTCATTTGACAAGCGGCTCCCGGTGGCAGCGGCGTCAGTCGCCCCCGTCGCACCCGCCATCACCGGCGTCATGGCAATTCCCCGCCCCAAAACTGGCGTGCGACACCATATTCTCGCCACCCGCGGCCGCGCCGACGCTATCTCGCTCGAAGCGAGGTTCGCTCTTGGGATGCCGGACGCGAGAGGGGTCGATGATCGCGCGCGCAACCAACCACGCGATCCACGCGAATGGCGCGAAGATGAGGTAATTCGCCCAGGTCATGCCGGCGGCTCCCACAATTCGATCGGATTGCCCTCGGGATCATGGATCCGCGCGAAGCGTCCCGTTTCGGGGGTGTCCCATTCGTCCTTGGTGGTGATCTCGATGCCCAGCGCGTTGAGCTGGTCGAGCAGGCTGTCGAGGTCGCGGACGCGGAAGTTGAGCATGACCTGCTTGTCCGCGGCGAAATAATCGGTGCTCGCCTTGAACGGCGCAAACACCACGGGGCCGGGTTCAGGATACCAGAACCAGTCGCTCGACTGCCCGTTTGCGTCCTTGCCGCAGCCGCCGCCGACGCCCAGCGTATCGCGATACCAGGCCGTCATCGCTTCCGGGTCCTGCGCGCGGAAGAAGAAACCGCCAAATCCGATCACCGGCATGCATATCCCCTTAGTCACGCGGCCTGGGCAATATCCTGTCCGGAGGCCGCTTCGAGAAGTCGCCGCTCGATCGTCTTCAATCGTGCCGCACCTTCGATCTTATCACCGATCAGGTCGGTCAGGTAGAAGGTGTCCACCGCGCGCTCGCCATACGTCGCGACATGCGCCGAGTGGATCGTCACCTTCGACTGGAACAGCGCGAACGCCAGATGGCAGAGCAATGCCGGCCGGTCGCGCGCATTGACTTCGATCACGGTGAAGCGGTTCGACGCCTTGTTGTCGATCAGCACATTGGGCTCGATCGCGAATGCATCGGCGCGCGGGCGCGACAGCGGCCGGGTCTTGAGCCGCTCCTGCAGCTTCGAGCGATTGGCGAGCGAATCGGTGATGCTCGCCTTGATCCGGTTGAGCCGCGCTTCCTCGTCGAACGGCCGGCCGAGCGGGTCCTGAACGAGGAAATTGTCGAGCGCCATGCCGTCGCGCGTGGTGTGGATGCGCGCGTCGATGATGTTGCCGCCGGCGACATGGATCGCCCCGGCAATGCGGTAGAAAAGCCCGGGATGGTCCGAGGCGTAGACCGTCACCAGCGTGGCGCCGCGCTCGGGATAGACCTGCGCCTCGATCGACAGCTGCGAATCGCCCGCTGCGTCGATCTGCCGCGCATTGCGTTCGAGCACGTCGAGCGGCTCGGCGATCCAATAGGGCTCGGTCAGCCGCTTCTTCAGCGCAGTCATCCGCGGCTCGGTCCAGCCGAGAATCGCAGTCAGATCCTCCTGCTTGGCGGCAACGCGCTCGCTGCGGCCCTTCTGCTTGTGGCCGAGCCGCAGCACTTCCTCGGCGGATTCGAACAAATTGGTGAGCAGCTGGCGCTTCCAGCTGTTCCACACCCCGGGGCCGACTGCGCGGATATCGACGATCGTCAGGATCAGCAGCATGCGCAGCCGCTCGGGGCTCTGCACATGTCCGGCGAAGTCGAGGATCGTCTTGAAGTCCGACAAGTCGCGCTTGAATGCTGTCGCCGACATCAGCAGATGCCAGCGCACCAGCCACGCCACTGCCTCGGTCTCGGCGGGGCTCAGCCCGAGCCGCGGGCACAGTCGCTCGGCGACTTCGGCACCCAGCACCGAATGATCGCCGCCGCGGCCCTTGGCGATGTCGTGGAGCAGCACCGCCACGAACAGCGCGCGCCGCGACACGATCTGCTCGAAGATGCCGGTGGCGAGCGGATGATCTTCCTTGAGCTCGCCCTTCTCGATCCGGTTGAGCAGCCCGATTGCGCGGATCGAATGCTCGTCGACGGTATAGTGGTGGTACATGTCGAACTGCATCTGGGCGACGACGCGGCCGAAATCCGGAACGAACCGCCCGAACACCCCTGCTTCGTTCATCCAGCGCAACACCATCTCGGGCGTGCGCGGACTGGTCAGCACGTCGAGGAACAGCGCGTTGGCGCGCGGATCGTCGCGGACATCGTCGACCAGCCGCGCGTCGCGCGCCGCGGCACGCATTGCAGTCGGGTGGATCTCCAGGCCGTGGAGGTCGGCGAGCTGATAGAGCTCGACCAGCCGAACCGGGTCTTCGCGGAAGAACGTGTCGCGCGGGATCGCCAGCCGGCTGCGCTCCAGCGTAAATCCGTTGAGTTTGCGCGGACTCTTGAACAGCCGCGGGAAGCCGAAGCGCGATCCGCGCGCGGCGAACTTCTCGTCGAGATGCGCCAGGAACACCCCCGTCAGGTCGCCCACCACCTTCGCCTGAAGGAAGTAGAAGTGCATGAAGCGCTCGACCTTGGATTTGCCCGGCCGGTCGGCATAGCGCATCCGCTCGGCGATCTCGGGCTGGACGTCGAAGGTCAGCCGGTCCTCGGCGCGGCCGGTTAGCAAGTGGAGCTGCGAGCGCACCGCCCAGAGGAAATTCTCGGCACGGCGGAACTGGCGGTATTCATGCGCCGTGAGCAGCCCGGCCTCGACCAGTTCGGCCGGCTCGCGGACATTATAGGCGTATTTGCCGATCCAGAAGAGCGCGTGGAGATCGCGCAGCCCCCCCTTGCCTTCCTTGACGTTGGGCTCGACGACATAGCGGCTGTCGCCCATCCGCAGATGCCGGGAGTCGCGCTCGGCGAGCTTCTGGGCGATAAAATCGCGTGCGGTATCGGCCTGGACCTCGGCCTTGAACCGCGCCGCGGCCTCGTCATAGAGCGCGACGTCGCCCCACACATAACGCGCTTCGAGCAACGCTGTGCGCACGGTGATATCGGCCTTCGCCTGGCGGACCATGTCGTCGAGCGAGCGCGACGAATGCCCGACCTTCAGCTGCATGTCCCAAAGCGAATAGAGCATCGATTCGATAACTTGCTCGCACCAGCCGGTAACCTTCCACGGGGTGAGGAAACCGATATCGATGTCCGAATGCGGCGCCATCTCGCCGCGGCCATAGCCGCCGACCGCGATCAGCGTCAGCCGCTCCCCGGCGCTGGGATTATGGTTGGGATGCAGCCGCTCGGTAGTGAAGTCCCACAGCAATCGGAGCAGCTGGTCGATCAGGAACGCTCCCGCGGCTGCGGTCTCATGCCCGCGCGAGGGATGCTCGTTCAGCCGCCGGGCGATCTCCGCCTGCCCGCTATCGAGCGCCGCCTTGAGCTCGACAGTCGCCGCGCGCCGAAACTCCGCCGGGTCCTTCGCCTCGATCGCGGCGAGGCGTTCGGCAACGGCCCGCCGGTCGATCAGAGCGCGGCGGTTTGGGACGGAATCGAAGCGCGAAGACATGGAGTGGAGATAGGAGCTGGCGGCCTCGCCGTCACCTGCTCTCACGACTCCCCCCCTTACAGGGAGGGGAATTAGATCGGCTCAGCCGACGAAGGCGCGTTCTACGACGAAAGTCCCGGGCTTGGCGTTCGAGCCTTCCTCGAAGCCGTGGCGCTCGAGCATCGCCGAGAAGTCCTTGATCATCTCGCTGCTGCCGCACAGCATCACCCGGTCGGTCTCCGGGTTGAGCGCGCGATCGCCGGCGACCGGCGGGTGGAACAGCCAGCCATCCTCGATCAGCTGGCCGATCCGCCCGGTGGTGCGGAACGGCTCGCGGGTGACCGTGGGGATATAGTGGAACTGCAGCAGTGCCTGATCGGCGACCAGCGGATCGCCGGCGAGCTGCGCAGTGAGTTCGTCATGATAGGCAAGGTCGCTGACCCGGCGTGTGCTGTGGACGATGACGATCTGGCTGAACAGATCATAGATGTCGGGGTCGCGCGCGATGCTGAGGAACGGCGCGAGGCCGGTGCCGGTCGAGAGCAGGAACAGCCGCTTGCCTGGGAGCAGCGCGTCGGACACCAACGTGCCGGTCGGCTTCTTGCCGAGATAGAGCTGGTCGCCTTCGCGGATCATCTGGAGACGCGAGGTGAGCGGACCGTCGGGCACCTTGATCGACAGGAATTCCAGCTCGTCCGACCAGGTCGGGCTGGCGATCGAATAGGCACGCATCAGCGGCTTGTTCTCGCCTTCGAGCCCGATCATCACGAATTCGCCCGAGCGGAAGCGGAAGCTTGCCGGGCGCTCGATCGCGAAGCTGAACAGATGCTCGTTCCAATGCCGCACCCAGCGCACCTGGCAGGTCTGGAAGGCGGCGTGCTCGGGAAGCAGCTGGGGCGGGCGGGCGTGCATGTTCATGGGAAGAGACGATCCTGGGTCGTTGAATAGAAATGCTCAGGCGGCCAGGGCCTGGGCGATGCGCGTGGCGGCGAGTTGCAGCGTGCGCTGCGCTTCGGGCTTAACAAGGGCTTGGACGATATTCTGGACCACGGCCTGCTGCCCCTGCGCGGCGGCGGCGTGAAGCGCAAGCAACAATGCCTCGTCATCGCCCAAGCTGGCACATGTCACCGGCCGGAACTGCAGCGCGCAGACCCCTTCGCGATCGAGCAGCATCATCGCAATGTTGAAGTCGGGCAGAATCGCGCCGAGTCGCCGCGCCGAAAGCGTGGGCCCGAGCGCCGCGCACGGGCAGCGTCCGCCGCGCATCGCCTCGACCCATTGGCGCATCGCCCAGACGAGCAACGCCTCGCCCGAGCCCAGTTCGCACACCGTTCGATCGAGGTATTGATACACGCAGAACCCCTCGCGACCAGCCCAGAAGCGAGCCGGCCTTGCCTTTAGCGTTCGTTGCGAATGATTAGCAATAGCGAAGTTTCGAACTCGCGGCTGGCCACTCTCGTAGCCAATCGCGAGCGATTCTCAGTCGGGCTTCTTCGCGACGCCGACCAGCGCCGGGCGCAGCAGGCGGTCCTTGATCATGTAGCCGCTCTGGATTTCCTGGACGACGGTGCCCGGCTCGGCGTCGGCGGAAGGCACTTCCATCATCGCCTGGTGGCGATTGGGATCGAGCGCTTCGCCGACCGAGACGATCTTCGAGATGCCGTGGCGCGCGAACACCGAATCGATCTCGCGGCCCGTCGCCTCGAGGCCCACCACGAGGCCCTTGAGCTTCTCGTCCTCGCGCAGATCCGCCGGGATCGCCGCGAGCGCACGCGTCAGATTGTCGGAAACCGACAATATGTCCCGCGCGAATGCAGTCGCCGCATAGGCCCGCGCGTCCTGCGCCTCCTTCTCGGCCCGGCGCCGGACATTCTGCGTCTCGGCCTGCGCATACATCACCGCGGCGCGTGCCTCGGCGAGCTGCGCTTCCAGCTCGGCGGCGCGGTCATGCTCCGCCACTTCGGGCGCCGCTTCCGCAGTTTCCTCGCGAAGGTTGGTGTCCGCGTCCGTCAGGTCCGCGCTCATCTTCTCATTCTCGTTCGACATGATTCCCGTTCGTCAGGCTAATAATCGGGCCAATGTGGCCGCCGTGAAATCCACCATGGGCACGACGCGCGCATAGTTCAACCGCGTGGGGCCGATCACCCCGACCACGCCGACCACCCGCCCGTCCAGCGCGCGCACCGGTTTTGCGATCACCGACGACCCGGACAACGCAAAGAGCTTGTTCTCCGATCCGATGAAAATGCGCGTCGCCTCGCCTTCGCGCGCGCTGTCGAGCAATCGGGCGATCTCCTCCTTGCCTTCGAGCTCGTCGAGCAGCTGGCGGACGCGATCGAGATCCTCGGCCGCGGACGTGTCGATCAGCCGTGCCTGTCCGCGCACGATCAGCACCGGCCGGCGATCGCCATCCTCGCTCCACACCGCAAGCCCGCGCCCGACCAGGGTCGCGGCGGCGCTGTCCAGCGCGGCGCGGTGCTGGCCGAGATCGCGCTCGATTCGCGCCCGCGCCTGGCTGAGCGTCAGCCCGCTCAGCATCGCGCTGATATAATTCGCCGCCTGCTGAAGCGCCGCCGCGTCGATCCCCTCGGGAATTTCAACTACGCGATTTTCGACCGACCCGTCCTCGCCGACCAGCACCGCGAGGGCACGATCCTGGCTCAACGGCACGAAGCCGAACTGGCGCAGCGCCGGCTCGGCCTTGGGCACCAGCACCAGCCCGGCGCAGGACGACAGGCCCGAAAGCGCCGCGGTGGTGCTCGCCAGCGCCTCCTCGACCGGCCCCGCCTGCCCGGCACGCGATTCGATCGCGGCGCGCTCCTCGGCCGAAGGCGCACTCGCCTGCATCATCCCGTCGACGAACAGGCGCAGCCCGGTCTGAGTCGGCATCCGCCCCGCGCTGGTATGCGGCGCGGCGAGCAGCCCGGCTTCCTCCAGATCCTGCATGACGTTGCGGATCGAGGCGGGCGACAGATTGAGCGTCGAGATCTTCGATATGGTGCGCGATCCCACCGGCGTGCCGCTGTCGAGATAGGATTCGACGACGATCCGAAACACGTCGCGCGCGCGATCGGTGAGTTCGTGGATCGGTGGGGTGCTCATGCCACCCTATGTAGCGTCCCGCGGCTCGGCCTCAACCTCCGTCGCCCTCAGCCCCTCCCTCTTCCATCGGGAGAGGGAGGGGCTGAGGGCCGGTAGGGTGAGGGTGACTACGGCCGCGGCCCGATCAGCGCCTGGATCGGCAGCAGCTCCGCAGCGTGGCCCAGCGCATCGGCTATCGCCGCATTGTCGCGCCGACAGCCATAATAGAAATGCAGCTTCTGGCTGTCGCCGATCGCGCGGGTCCAGATGACCTCCACGCTCGGCATGTCGGTCGGCGCCGATCCGCAGCGCGGCTCGTCGGGGGTATAGCGGATCTCGCCCGTGGCCGGACGATACGGGGCCAGCTTGGCGGCAAACGCGTCATATTCGGCCCTGGTCAGCCGGAAACTACGCTCGCCGGTCACCGCAGTGAAGTTCTTGCCTTCGAACACGCCCGATCCATCGGGACGCACCGTCACTGCATAGACCGGGCAGCGGCCGAAGCAGGGTCCGGTCTCATAGCTGATCGAATCGCCTTCGATCGGCCGCACCACATCGGGCCGCTCGGGCGCGACGCACCCTGCTAGTGCCAGCGCCGCCGCGCTCAATGCCATCCACTCGCGCATATTATACTCCCTCGGTTCCGCCCAGTACGGGTGCAGCCCGGCTTTGTTCCGGAGGCGGCGCGCGCACTGGTGCCGCCCTCCAACACCGTCTAGGTGGCGCCAACCAGTTTGCAGGAGAATGAACCGATGCGCCCATCCGGCCGCGCCCCCGACGAAATGCGCACGATCACGATCGAACCCAACTTCACGCGTCACGCGGAGGGTTCGGTGCTGATCGGCTTCGGCGACACCCGCGTGCTGGTCACCGCAAGCATCGAAGAGCGGATCCCGCCCTGGCTGCGCGGCAAGGGCGAAGGCTGGGTCACCGCCGAATATGGCATGCTCCCGCGCGCCACTCACACGCGCAGCGCACGCGAAGCGGCCAAGGGCAAGCAATCGGGCCGCACCCAGGAGATCCAGCGGCTGATCGGGCGCTCGCTCCGCGCGGTCACCGATCTCAAGCTGCTTGGCGAGCGTCAGATCACGCTCGATTGCGACGTGATCCAGGCCGATGGCGGCACGCGTACGGCGGCGATCAGCGGCGCCTGGGTGGCGCTGCGCATCGCGACCAACAAGCTGCTGGCGGCAGGCCTGCTCGACAAGGACCCGATCCTGACGCAGGTCGCCGCGGTCAGCTGCGGCATCTATCAGGGCAATCCGGTGCTCGACCTCGACTATGACGAAGACAGCGCCGCCGATGCCGACGCCAACTTCGTCCTCCTCGCCGACGGCAAGATCGCCGAGGCGCAGGCGACGGCCGAGGGCGCGACCTATGACGAAGAAGGCCTGCTCCGCCTGCTCCGCCTTGCGCGGATCGGGTGCAACCAGATCTTCGCTGCGCAGTTGAAGGCCGTAGGATGAGCGGCGAAGGCGACACCCCCCAGGCGATCCGCAAGCTGAAGCCCGGCAAGCTGGTGATCGCCAGCCACAACCCCGGCAAGGTGCGCGAGATCAAGGCACTGCTCGGTCCCTATGGGATCGAGCCGGTGTCCGCCGCCGAGCTCGACTTGCCCGAGCCCGACGAGACGGGGACGACCTTCGTCGCCAACGCCGAACTCAAGGCGCTGCAGGCCGCGGACCTGTCGGGGCTTCCAGCGCTGGCCGATGATTCCGGCCTGTGCGTCGAGGCGCTGGGCGGCGATCCCGGCATCTTCTCGGCACGCTGGGCCGGCGAGACCAAAGACTTCGGCGTCGCGATGCAGCGCGTCGAGGACAAGCTCGCCGCACTCCCGCCTGAGACCGGCCGCGATGCACATTTCGTCTGCGCGCTCGCTATCGCCTGGCCCGACGGCCATGTCGAATGGTTCGAGGGCCGCGCCGACGGCGTGCTGGTCTGGCCGCCGCGCGGGCAACACGGCTTTGGCTATGATCCCGTCTTCGTGCCCAACGGCCACGACATCACCTATGGCGAGATGGACCCCGACGCCAAGCACGCGATGAGCCACCGCGCCGACGCGTTTCGGCAATTGGTAAGCGCAGTATTTTAGTTCTTCGTCACTCCGGCCTTGTGCCGGGGTCCACTTCGCGGATGGGCGAGAAGCTCGAGCCTCTAGTCTAGCCGTCGCGGCACCGTGGACCCCGGCACAAGGCCGGGGTGACGGGTGATTTAAGGCCGATAACTCGGCGCCTGCTCCGGATTTGCCTGGTCCGCCCGCGGCGCGCGTGTCGGAACCGGCACCGTGTCGAGCGCCTCCGGGACCAGCGCCAGCGTCTGGATCGCCGCCAGCCCCCATTGCGATGCACCGTTGGTCGAAATGCCCGGCCATTCCACCACCCCGCCGGGCAGCTTCACCCGCGGGTCCGCGGCCATGCGCTGCCCGGCTTCGCCCGAATAGAATTCCTCCGCCGCACGCTTGGCGAGCGCGGCGTCGCCGGTCGCCTTCGCGACATAAGCAGTCAGCCGCGAATGGCCCTGCTTCAAGTTGCGTCCGCCATAGGGCCGGTTGAACTTCGCCGCCCATTCGTCGCGCGGCGCATTGAACCAGCGGCAATAGTCGAGCCACGCCTGGCGGAAGCGCGGCACGTCGATCAGCTGGATCAGCTCGGCCTGGATCTCGACAGCACCGAACACGGCGTTGAGGTGCGATATCCCAATGTTGTCGCGGCTCAGGAACCGCCCGCTCTTGAGGTCATAGGGCGCGCCGCCGGTCAGCCAGCCATTGGGCAGGCGGCCGATGCTGTCCATCCCCGCGACGATGCGGTCGCGCCACTTCCTGTCGCCGGTCCGCTCCCATTCCGTGAGCCACGCGCCCGCGCACACCGCCCAGGTGGTGCCGAACGCCATCTGGATCACGCCCGCGGGCAAGTTCTCTTTCGGCGCGCTGGTCTTGCGGCCGATCTCGACGCCGGCGAGTGTCTGTTCCGACGTGGCGAGCGTCCGCATCAGGTCGCCCACCCGCTCGTCGGCAGTGAGATAATAGAAGATGCGGCGATAGGCGGCGTTGCTGACGCGCGGCTGCTTCGAGCTGTCGCTCCAGTGCTGGACGCCATGCCGCGTGCCGAGCCCGGCGAAACGGCCCATGTGGTACATGTCGACTTCGCCGGTGTGCCGCGTCATCGCCTCGGCCAGCCGCCACGTCTTGGCATCGCCCGAGCGCAGCGCGGTGTACCACAGCCACAAATCGGGCGAGAGTTCGGAGTTCGCCCAGGCGAAGCCGCCGATGTCGTACTTCCACTGGTGCCGGTCGCTGTCATAGCTGTGCATCACGTCGCCATGATCCCAGAAGCCGTACCAGCTCCGCCGATCGACTTCGCCGTCGTAGAAATCGACGAGGTTGGCGAGCTGGTCCTCGATCCGCGCGCGCGCCGGCGTCGAGCGGTCGGGCAGGCCCCAGTCGCCGAACACGCCGGCAGCATGGAGGTGCGCAGGCTCGGCCATCAACTGCGGCGGCGTGGCAGCGGCGCGAGCGAGCGCCTGGAGCCGCGGCGTCTCGGGCGTCGCGTCGAATGCCCAGAGCATCAGCTCGCTGGTGCGCGCGATCCCCTTGGCGTCGTCCCAGCCGGGCTCGTAATCCTCATAGGTAACGTCGAGCCCTTCGTTCTGCGCGGCGAAGCTCTCCATCCCCATCGTGCCGTGATAGGGGCGCAGGTCCATCGGCCTGGCCTCGGGGGACCATAGCCAGGCGGTGAGGCTGGCGGTGTCCGTAGCGGCGTTGCGAATGTCGATCTGGCTCGGGTGACGCTGCCAGAAATAGCGCGTGGCGATCCCCGCCCCGCCCTGCGGCGAACCGACATAGCCGAAGCCGGGCGCGCGGCGCCCTTCGTCGCCATCGATCCAGCCATGGCCTTCGCCGGTGCGCTTGGTCAGGGTGAAGCCATTGGCCGAGAGCTGGGCAAGGCTGAAGTCGCTCCACGCCGGGATGCGCTCGAGCAGCTTGCCCACCGGATCGCGAATCTCGGCGGTGACCGCCTTGCCGGCGATCTGCGCCTCGCGCACTGCCTTGCCCGGATCGCGACGCAATCCGGTCAGCGGGCGCACCGCTTCAACGAACATCGCATCGTCAGCAGTGGCGAGGCGGACATGACGGTCGTGCAGCGGCCCGCGCATCGGCACATCGGTCGCGATGCCGAGCGCCGCGATATGGTCGGTCGCCTCGATATCGAGGACGAAGCTGTGCACCACGCGCAGCGCGTCCGAACCGGCATAGGCATAGAGCCGCACCACGAAGGGCAGGACCGAACGCCCGCCGCCGACATGATGCCCCTCAAGCCGCACCACCGCGCGCACCGGCCCCTTCTGCTCGACCACTGCGCGCTCGATCGTGCCGGTCAGCGCGACGCGCTCGCCCTCGGGCGAACCCGCGCGGATCTCGCCGAGCAGGCGGGCATTGGTGAGCAAGGTACGCTCGCCGATCTTCGCCGTTCGCACCGCGGCGGAACCGCTCTTGGCGACTTCCCACTCGAGCGCCCCTGAGCGGATCAGGATCGCGTCCCCCGTCTCGCGCACCGACACCGGCGCAGCGGGCAGCGCGGGCCGGCCCGAAGCAACGGTCAGCTTCTCGCCGCCCTGCCCCGCCGGCACCGCATGCGCGGTCCATTTGATCGAGCCGTCGGGCCAATAGGCGGTCGGCCAGCTCTGCGACGGCACTTCACCGGCGCTAGAGCGGACGGTCAGCGCCTGCCCCTTGGCAAGCGCGCCGCGCGCCCAGGCAACACCGAAGGTCTGGCCATTGTGGAGCTCGGGCGCGGCACCGTCGATCCAGCGGATCGGCGCTTCGACTGCCTTGCCGCGCCGCGACTGCGCCAGCGCGGGGCCTGCGACTGCCGCCGACAGGATCGTCCCGGCCATCATCGTCCGTCGCGTGACGCCCATGTCTCTCTCCTATGGTTTTCCGATGCGCAGGTTGCGGATGCGCAAATGGCTCTTGGTAGTACGCAGCGCGAACCAGCCCCTTTTGTAGGGCTTGGCGTCGTTGAGTTCGAAGATCCGCCGCCCGTCGCGCTCAACGGCAATGTGCCGCCCGTCGGCGATCAGCCGCACGCGCGTCCAGCGATTGGCGACGAGCAGATTTTCGCTGCCCTTAAGGTCGTGCGCCGGCAGCAGCGGCCGGTTGCCCGGCTCGCCGACATAGCGTCGAAAGCGCGTCGTGGTGTTCCGGTTGCCGCCGATCCCGACATAATAGGTCTGGAGATCGTCATAGTCGGCGAATGCGCCCGAGCGCTTCTTGCCGAACACCGACCCGCTGGCAGCGGCGGGGTCGCGCGCCATCCAGAACGCGTTGAGGTCGCTGACTTCATCCAGCGCGCCGCCCTCGGACACCGCCAGCGCCTCGAACTCGATCGTCACCGGCCCCTTGAGTTCACGCGTATACCAGAGCGACAATCCGGCCGGCGTCTCGATGTCGATAACCTCGCCGATCGTGACCAGCGCCGCCTGCTCGGCCGCGATCTTCCATTCGGTCGCAGCAGGGGTAATCGCGGGCCGCGCACCCGACGCGCAGCCCGCGGCAAGCAGGCATCCGGCTAGCGCAACAGGACGCAAAACCGGAATACCCCTACGCCCAGCCGCAGGCAGCAAAATCCGGTCGGACCTGCATCACAGCTTCCACTGCATGCCGACGAAGATGCGCTGGCCCGGATAGTTATACTCCACCGGCTTGGACGCATCGATATAGGTCTGGCTGTATTCCTTGCCCAGATTCAGCCCCTCCACCCAGACGCTGTACTTGTCGGTCAGCCGGAACATGACCTTGGCATCGATGAAGGTCTCACCCTTGCGGAAGATCGGGCTGTTGTCGAAGTTCGCGTCCGACGCCACGGCAAGCCAGTCGCTGCGCCGGTTGTACGAAATGCGGGCGTTCAGGAAGCCCTTATCGTAGAACAGGCTGCCGTTGTACGTGTACTTCGACAGGCCGGGATAGCCGTCGAGCGCTTCGCCGGTGGACTGGTTGGTCAAGCCCGAATTGATCACACGGGCATAAGTGAAGTTGCCGCCCACGCCGAAGCCATCGAACGGCCCCGGCAGGAAGCTGAACACCGTCTGCGCGCTGACTTCGATGCCGTCGAGCTTGGCACCGAACGCGTTGACCGGCTGACGCACCGTATAGGTGGTGCCGTCATGATAGAGATCGACCCCGGTGCGGGTCACGTTGGGGACGACGAAGCTCTTGATGTCCTTGTAATAATAGCCAACGCTGATCAGCGTATCGCGGTTCGGATACCAGGACGCGTTCACGTCGAACTGGTCGGCGCGATAGGGCTGCAGATCGGGATTGCCCGCCGTGCAGGTATCATCGACGCCGATCGCATCGAGCGTGTCGATCGTGCAGTTGATCGTCGGGGCAAGGTCGGTGGGCTTCGGCCGTGCCATATTCTTGGCATAGGTGCCGCGGACGAACAGGTTAGGCACCACTTCGAGGTTGAGGTTCACAGCGGGCAGCCAGTCCTCGTACTTGTTCTCGATCGTGATTTCTTGGGTGAGCGCCTGTACCGTCTCGGTCACCGCCGGGATGCCGGGCACGCCGGTGCCCGGGCGAATGCGGATCTCGTTGCGGCGGTTGGTGCCCATCGCCCGGTCGCGCGTCTTCGTATAGCGCACGCCGATATTGCCGCTGAGCTTCATGCCGAGCAGTTCCTGCTCGAAATTCGCCTTGAGATAGGCCGACGCGATCTGCTCGTCGATGACATAGGCCGGGATCTGCGGCAGCCCGTTGGCGTCGCGGACCAGCGCCTGGGTGAAGCGCGACAGATCATAATAATTGCCAAGCTCCGGAGCGAATTCGGCAAAACCGATCCGGCCCGGCGCACCCGAAGGCGCGCCCTGCAGTCCGGTGAAAAGCGGCGAGCCGCCATTGACCACCCCGGTCTGCGCGAGGAACGCCTGATACTGCGCCTGCGTCCAGTAATAGGTGTCGGCCGCCGGACCGCTCGCCGGGACCGGCCCGATCACGGTGTTGTAGCTGACATTGGCCGTGCTCTGGAACACTGCAGGCGAGCCGACGATGCCCGCCGCGGGCACGGCCGGGACCGCCGCCTGGAGCAGCCGGCCGCCACCGCCCTGATAGCGGAAATAGCTCTGGTCGCGGAACTGGCCGCCCCATTCGATCGTGGTGAACGGGCCCCAGCCGAGCTCGTAATCCATGTCCAGCTGCGCCAGCTTCTCGTTCGAGCCCTCGTCCGACGGACGGTATTGCACCGTCGGCCCCGCCTGGACGAGCGCCTGCCCGTTCGCGCCATTCCGGGCGACGCCATAGTCTGCCGCATTGGCCGGATCGAAGCTCGACGGGAAGCCGAACACCGGGAGCCCGAGTTCGTTGCGGCGATCGACGGTGATCCCGCTGACGCCGGTGCTGAGCGACACCAGATTGGTATTGTTGATCAGCTGCGCCTTCGAATAGGCGCCGAGGCCCCGCACCTTGAGCCGATCGAGATCCCAGTCGAACCCGGTCTGGTAATATTGAGTGAACTGGTCGTAATCGAAGTTGCGGCGCTGGACGCTGACGATGCTGTTCGCACCGTTGTAATTGGGCGCATTGGCAGTGCCGACATTGACGCCGTTGAGCGCCAGCGTCGAGCTGGTGACGACATGGTCCTCGATCGTGAAGGTGCCGTCGGTGATGCGCGGGCGCGAGGTGCCGCCCGCGGCATTGGCCGGCAGCGCGGCATCGTAATTATAGCGCTCGAACCGGTCGGCGTTGATCGAGTAATTGATGTCGCGGAGCTGCTGGCGGCGCTTGTTGAGCTGCCCCTGCACCCAGAAGTTGAAATTGTCCGTAGGGCGGAACTGCGCCTGCAGGTCGACCGAGGTGCGGTAGTCGCGCCGGTCGAGCGAGCGATAGCGATAGATGGTCGGCGCCCAATCGAAGAACTGGGTTTCGCAGGCGAGACGGTTGGCGGTGGCCACCGCCGCAGTGCCGCCGGTCACGCCCGCGCAGCTCTCATAGGTGTTGAAGCCCGAATAAGCCGAATTCGCGATCGTCTTCTCGGTCGAGCGATCGAAATCGGCGATCCGCTTCCAGTTGGTATTCGCAGCGAAGTCCGAGCGCGTATCGACCGCGCTGTGCGTTACGTTGACGATGAAGCCGAAGCGGCCGTCGAGCAGGTCGCCGCGGCCGGCCAGGAAATTAAGGCGCGGCTGCCAGGTCTCGGTCAAATCGAGGCGCTGGCCCTCGGCCTTGATGCTGAAGATCGGATCCTTGAGGTCGAGCGGGCGCCGCGTCTCGACCGAGACGGTGCCGCCGATGCCGCCCTCGGGCAGATCGACCATATAACCCTTGTAGACGTCGATCGACTTGACCAGTTCGACCGCGAGCTCGCGGAAGTCGCCGCCGCGGCCGCCGGTGGCGCTCTGCTGGCTGACACCGTTGATCTGGACGCGGTTGAGATCAGGCTCGACGCCGCGGATCGAAACCTGGGTGCCTTCGCCGAACTCGCGGCTGAGCTGGACACCGGTGATGCGGCTCAGTGCCTCACCGACATTCTTGTCGGGGAAGCTGGCGATATCGTCGGCGACGATCGAATCGACGACCGTGCCGGAATTCTTCTTGCGGCCGATCGCCGACTGGAGGCTCGCACGCGTGCCGGTGACGATGATCGTATCATTTTCAGCCCCTTCGTCGGCGGGCGCTTCGACGGCCTGATCGACGGAGTCGGCGGATTGTTCTGCCGGCGCTTCCTGCGCGAAGGCGGCCGGCGAAAACACGGCGGCGGCGGCAATGGCGGCCAGCGAAACGCTGTTACGAACGACGCAGATACCCTTACGCATACACTCTCCACTCGACCCGATAGCGACCAACAGGGTCGCGCGCCGATGACTCGGCTGTTGTGCGTCGAATAGCAGCGCCGCCCACGATTGGAAGCAAAATTCACTAAATGTGATAGTTGTGCTCATATTGTGGGATTTCAGACACAATGCACATGCCGACGGCCGCGCATGGCAAGGCCATGCCCGGGAGCAATCTGTATTCTGGGTTGGGAGAAAACGCCCCGCCGGCGGCGGTGGTGGACAGGGCTGGATTCGAACCAGCGTACGGGAAACCCGGGCAGATTTACAGTCTGCTGCCTTTAACCACTCGGCCACCTGTCCATGGTGCCGCCAGCGAAGCGAGGCGGTCCAATGCCGAAGCGACCCCGACCTGTCAACGCCTTGCGCGCACGCCCGGCGACGCATAGCGTCCCAGCCATCCATTCCGTCCGCAGGAGTCCCATGCGCACCGCCGCCGCCATCCTCGCTATCGCCCTCGCCGCTTCGCCGCTCGCCGCGCAGTCGGTCGATCGCAATGAAGTGAACCGCATCCTCGATGAGGGCTTCAACCGCTCCGAGGCAATGCGCACGGTCCAGCATCTGACCGACCATATCGGACCGCGCCTCACCAATTCGCCCGGCATGCGCGCCGCGGAGGACTGGACGCTGGCCAGGTTCCGCCAATGGGGCCTCAAGAATGCGCACAAGGAAGGCTTCGACTTCGGCCGCGGCTGGTGGATCGAGCGGTCGAGCGCGCGGATGGTCAGCCCCCGCCCGATTAGCCTCACTGCGATCCCGATCGCCTGGACTCCGGCGACCGCGGGCAAGGTCAGCGCGCCGGTGATCGTCGCGCCGATGACCGAGGAGCGCCATTTCGAGCGCTATCGCGGCAAGCTCGCCGGCAAGATCGTGATGGTCACGCTGCCCAATGACGGCTCGGAGCCCACCGATCCCGCGTTCAAGCGCTGGACCGGCGACGAGCTCGCCAAGTTCGACACCTATGAGCAGCCTAAATATGATCCCGAGGCGAGCGATCGCCGGATGAAGCGGCTCGATTACAGCGCGAAGCTCGACGCGTTCCTCAAGGCTGAGGGCGCCGTTGCCTATGCCACGATGTCGTCGCGCGACGGCAAGCTGGTCGGCGGCACCGGCTATCTGTTCGGCGCGGGCGAGACCCAGCAGGTTCCCGGCGTCGAGATCGCCGCCGAGGATTATCGCCGGCTCGCGCGGCTCGCCAAGCAGGGCAATGCGCCCGTGGTCGAACTCGAGCAGGTCGTACATTTCGTCGACACCGATACCCAGGCGTACAACATCTTTGCTGACATCCCGGGCAGCGATCCCTCAGGCGCCTATGTCATGGCCGGCGCGCATCTCGATTCCTGGGTCGCGGGCGACGGCGCAGTCGACAACGCCGCCGGCGTCGCGATGGTGATGGAAGCCGCGCGCATCCTCCAGGCGATGGGCGTTCGCCCCAAGCGCACGATCCGCTTCGCCTTGTGGTCGGGCGAGGAGCAAGGGCTGCTCGGCTCGATGGCCTATGTCGAGAAGCATATCGCCACGCGCCAGCGCAAGCCGGGCGCGGCGACCACCGGCCTTGCGCGCTTCTATGGCTGGGCCAATCGCTGGCCGATCACGCGCCAGCCCGGCTATGACAAGCTCGCGGCCTATTTCAATCTCGACAACGGATCGGGTAAGATTCGCGGGATCAATACCGAGAATAACGGCGCGGTGGTGCCGACCTTCCGCGAATGGTTCGCCCCGTTCAATTCGCTCGGCGCCAACACCGTGGCGATCCGCAAATCGGGCGGCACCGACCATGTGTTCTTCTCGGCGGTCGGCATCCCCGCATTCCAGTTCATCCAGGATCCGCTGGACTATGGCAGCCGGCTCCACCACACGAGCATCGACACCTTCGATCACATCAAGGCGGCGGACATGCGCCAGGCCTCGGTGATCCTGGCAAGCTTCTTGTTGAACGCCGCCAATGCCGACAAGCCGCTGCCGCGGCTCCCCTTCCCAACCGAGCCGAACGTCACCGATCCGTTCGCCTACCCCAACCCGGATGATCTAGACTGATGGCACGCAAAGGACACCGCCCGAGCAAGGCACCCACGGCGCATCCGCGCTTTTATGGACGCCACGCGGTGCTCGCCGCGCTCGACAATCCCGAACGCACGGTGCGGAAGATCTGGGGGACTCGCGAGGCGCTGGGCGGGCTCGACATCCCGGCATCGATTCCGATCACCTTTGCCGATGTCGCCGATCTCGGCCGGCTGGTGCCCGGCGACGCGCCGCACCAGGGGCTGGTCATCGAAGTCGATCCGCTCGAGGATATCTGGCTGGGCGACCTGCTCCAGCAAGGCGCAGACGACCAGCGCCCGCTCGTGGTGCTCGATCAGGTTACCGATCCGCACAATGTCGGCGCAGTGCTGCGCTCGGCGGCAGCGTTCGACGCGCTCGGTATCATTACCCAGGACCGGCATTCGCCGCCCGAATCGGGATCGCTGGCGCGGTCGGCCTCCGGCACGCTCGAGACCGTGCCCTGGGTCCGCGTGGTCAATCTCGCTCGCGCGCTGGAGGAAATCGCGGAGGCGCATTTCTGGCGGATCGGGCTGACCGGCCATGCCGAGAGCACGCTCGGCGAAGTGATGGGCAAGGGCCGCATCGCGCTGGTGCTCGGCGCCGAGGGCGAAGGCATGCGCCAGAACACCGAAACGCATTGCGACCAGCTCGCCAAGCTGCCGATCTCGGACAAGGTCGAGAGCCTGAACGTTTCGAACGCCGCGGCCGTGGCGCTGTACGCGATCGCCGCGCGGGGATGACCGTTTCGCTTGGCCGGCCCTGAACGCAAGCTCCGTTCCGGGCCGGCTTCGCTCCGAAGCCGCGCCATCTCCGATTGCCGCCCCGTCGCCCGGGCCGCAGGCTGTCACGCGACGTCGATGCCGTCCGCACCGACGCATGCGGATGAGGTGCAATCATGGCCGACTATGCGAGCCGCAGCAGCTCGCTCTCCGTACAGCGCGGCGGTGCACCGCGCTCGCACTACGCAGCGGATTCACTCCGCGCCGCAGCGCTGAACGACCGGCCATCCGCACGCGCGACCGCCCAGCTAGCCGCGGCGCTCAACCGCGAGCCACCCGCACAACGCAAGGAGATAGGGGCGCCGTCCACGGTCGTTCAGCGCGTGGCGACCTTTACCTTCGACAACACACTCTCCGTCGATACCGCAGTCGATCTGGCGATCGGCGAGGGCCAGATGGACGCGGCCAAGCGGCAGGACGCAATCGACGACCTCAACGCGATCACCGGAAAAAAAAGCGCTTTCAAAACGAGGAAGGCCCTGTTCGCCTATTTGTCCAATCGATTCGCGGAATCCGATTCCGAGGAGGGAGAAGCGCAGGCGGCGAGTAGCAGCAGCTCCGCATCCGTCGAGGACGACGAAGAGGCCATGGCGCGGGAGAATGCCGATTTCGGCAAGGAGGATCATACGCAGAGCCGCAAGGTCGGCGGAGGCCGCAAGCGCGACACCGGCACCGGCCTATTCAAATCGGACCCGGACTTTCGCCACTGGGTGCATTTGCTCAAGCAGAAAAACAAGCTGGAGCAATATGGCGTGGCGAACCGCACCGGCGGCGCCGACAATATCGACAAATCGGACCTGAAGAAGCTCGAGGCCGCCTACCTTCAGGAAAAGGCGCTCTAAGGGCGCCCGTCTCCGCTCAGTCCTCGGCGGCGATCGTCACCCGCAGCCCGTCCAGCGCCGGTGTGAACTGGATCTGGCACGACAGGCGCGAGCGTTCGTCGCGGTCCGACGAGCTGTCGAGCAGATCATTCTCGTCCTCGCTCATCGCCGGCAGTTTGGCCGCAAATTCCGGATCGACATGGACGTGGCAGGTGGCGCAACTGCAGCAGCCGCCGCAGATCGCGAGGAGCTCGTCGAAGCCATTGTCGCGGATTACTTCCATCACGCTGAGGCCCGCTTCGCCCACGACTTCGCGTTCTTCCCCTTCCCTGGTGACGACGATAAGCTTGGGCATGCAATTCTCCTTGGCCGGCCGTTCCCATGCCGCCTTAGGCCCCTCGATTCAAGGATACCGGCCATGGGCCTGAGTGAAACCGAGCTGAAGGACTCGATCGACGCGCTCGCGAGGATCGAGCCCGCCTTCGCCGCAGCATTGAAGCGCGCCGGCTATCCAGAACCGCGGCTGCGCGACCGCGGCTACGAAACCCTGCTGCGCACGATCGTCGGCCAGCAGGTCAGCGTCGCCGCGGCGGCATCGATCTGGAACAAGCTCGCCGCCGGACTCGGCGACCTGACCAATCCGGACACCGTGGCCAGGGCAAGCGACGAGCAACTGCGCGCCGCCGGCCTTTCGCGCCAGAAGGCGGGATACGCCCGCAGCCTGGCCGAAGAAGTCACCAGCGGCCGGCTCGATCTCGAGAATTTGCCCAAGGACGACGAGGAAGCCATTGTCGCGCTTACCCGGATCAAGGGCATAGGCCGCTGGTCCGCCGAGATCTATTTACTGTTCGCCGAGGGCCGGCCCGACATCTGGCCGGCAGGCGACCTGGCAGTGCAGATCGAGATCGGTCGCATCCTCGGCCATGCCGATCGCCCGTCGGAAAAGCAGGTGCGCGAATGGTCGCTTCCCTGGAGCCCGTACCGCGGCGCCGCGGCGATCTTCGCGTGGCATCACTACAAGACCGACATGGACGTGATCTAACAGGCCTTGCCTGCGGCGATGCGAAGTCTGCGACAGTGCGATTATCGTAAACGGGGGAAGAAACACATGCGCAAAGGCTGGTTTTTGACGTGCTGCCTGGCGGCACCGCTTCTGATCGCATCTGCACTGGCATCGCCACAGGCCGAGCCTGGCAAGCTGGTGCAACAAATGGGCCTCAAGGCAGGGCGCTGGCACACGACCGGTCGGATCATCAGCGGACAGATATTGCCTGCGACGCCCGGAAGCACCGTCCCGGACGAGCTTCAGGACCAACTTCGCAAGAAGCTGGGCACTTCTTTCGAGACCGAGGATTGCATCGGAAGCAAGCGCGCGAACGGCGATCTAATTCTGCCCGGAATAAAGATCGCGTCTGACTGTCTCCCGATCGACGCCGAGGCACGTGGACATACCCTACGGCTCAAATCGACCTGCGGGGACGGCGCCGATGGCTTCAAGGTCAAGACCGAGGTCCAAGCCAGCTATCAGAACACCGCGATGACCGCGAGGATCAGCGTATCGGCCTTTTCGGGAGGCACCGGGACCATGACCAAGCTCGAACTCGCTACGTCGAGCAAGTTCGTAGGGACGTGCTGAGCCTGGGGCGATATCCGGAGCCTGCCTGGTCAACGCAATCCTACCGCGAGTGCCCCGAGCGGACCCGCCATGTTGCCAAGCCCCGGCGGCCCGAGCCGCGCGTCGAGTTCCGCGGCATAACCGGCCAGCGAGCCATATCCGCCCAGGCTCTCCGCAAGCCGCGCCCGCAGCCGCGGAAACAGATGCCCGCGCGCGGCGATCACGCCGCCGCCGATCGCGATCCGCTCGGGCGCCGCGACGGTGACGAGGTTGTGGAGCAACCCGCACAGATCGTGGACGAACAAATCCCACTCCGGCCCGTCGTGCGGCAACTCCTTGCCCGGGCTGCCGAAGCGCTCGGCCAGTGCCGGTCCCGAGATCAGACCCTCGACGCAATCGCCATGGAAGCGGCACCAGCCGGCATAGCTATCGCCGGCCGCGCGCGGTACGCGCATATGCCCGGCCTCGCCATGCGCGACGCCCTGCACCGGCCGCCCGCCGGCGATCAGCCCGACGCCGACGCCGGTGCCGATCGTGATATAGGCATGCGTTGCCAGCCCCTGCGCCGCGCCCCAGCGGGCTTCGGCCAGCGCCGCGCCGTTGACGTCCGTCTGGAAACCGATCGGCCGGCCGTAGCGGCGCTCCAGCCGGCGGACGAGATCGGTGCCGGTCCAGCCCGGCTTGGTGGTCGCGGTGATCGCGCCATAGTCCGCCGCGCTGCGATCGAGCTGAAGCGGGCCGAAGCTCGCCACGCCAAGTGCGTCGAATTCCCAGCCGTCAAGCACTGCCTCGATCGCCGCCAGCGTCGCCGCCGGATCGGTCGTCGGGATCATGTGCTGGCCGCGCACGTCGTCGGGTCCGGTGCCGAGCAGCACGATGCACTTGGTGCCGCCGAGTTCGATCCCGGCAATCCTTGGTTCTCCCATGCGTCTTGGCTAGCCCAGCCGGCGCCCCGCGGAAAGCCGGCACAAAAAACGGCCGCCACTAGGACGGCCGAGGCAGCGGACAGAAAGACGGGCGGCCGAGGGAAATCGAGCCGCCCGCGCGCGACCTAGAACCGGCCGCGAAGCCCGATCATCACCTGCCGGCCCGGCTCGTAGAGCGTGTAGGCGGCATTCTCGAACTGGAAGTAGGTGCGCTGCTGCGCCTTGGTCAGGTTGATCACGTCGAGGGTCAGCTGCGGCGCCCATTTGAGGTCGAACAGCTCGGCAAAGTCGACGCTCGCGGTCATGTCGAACTGCTGATAATCATCCGAATAGAAGCGCGCGAGGGCAATGCCGTTCTGGTTTGGATCCGACGACACCGAACCGCGCTGGAACGTCGTCGACAGCCGCACGCTCAGCCCGTTCTGCTCATAATAGCCCGTGATGTTGTAGGTCACCGGTGACACGCCGACCGCGACTGCGGGCGCCGCCCCCGAACCGGTCTGGTCGATCAGCGTCAGATTGGCGTTTAAGCCGAAGCCGTTGACTCCGAGATAGCGCCCCAGCAGAAAATCGAGCGGCTGCACCCAAGTCGCTTCCAGCCCGTTGACCTTGAGCGTACCGGTCGCGTTGACCTGTTGCTGCAGCGTGATGTTGGCGGCGGCTGGCCCGCCCCGCGCGGTGATCGCCGCCTGCTGCGTCGGCGACAGCGTGTCATAAGTGATGCCGAACGGCGCCAGCGTCGAGAACGGTGCCGTGGTCGTGCTGTTGACCGTGAAGCCGGTCAGCGCCTTGCGGAACGCCGTGAAGCCGACATAGCCCTCCTTGCCGGTGTAATATTCGAAGCCCAGGTCGAAGTTGGTCGAAAGATACGGATCGAGCGCCGGATTGCCGATCGTCGCCGCATCCGCCGAAGGCGAGGTGAAGCTCAGCCCCGGCAGCATGGTGTTCGGATTGGGCCGGGTCATCGTCCGCGAGGCAGCGGCGCGCACCACGGCATTGTCGGTGATGTGGAACGCCGCGCTGCCCGAGGGCAGCCAATTGTCATAGTCGCTCTCGGTGTAGAGGAAGCTCACCACGTTGGGATAGCAGGATCCATCGCGCGGATTGCCGGTGCCGGGGCACGCATTGGGCAGCGGGCCGGCGCCGTCGGGGTCGGTGCCGTTGCGCGGATCGGTTACCGACACGCGACCGCCGATCGTCTGGTTGGTGCGGACATAGCGCAGGCCGAGATTATAGTTGATCCGGCCCCCGGCGAGCGAGGTGTCGCCGTTGATCTCGCCATAGAAGCCCAGCGTCTTCTCGCGGACATAGCCGCCATTGGCGCCGGTATTCGCCGATCCGGCCTCGGGCGCGCTGTCGTGGAACGCGTCATAGTTGGACGCTGCCTTGAAACGCTCCCAATCGACCGTGACGAAACCGCTTGATGTCGGCCGCAGGAAGCTGGGCACCTGCGCGTTCGAAATGAGCGATCCCGCATAGGTGACCGGCCCGGTCTGCCCCGTCGAGAAGCCCGTGCCGAACGCGGGATAGGTCGGATAACCCGCCGGCGCCGCGCCCGGCTGGACCAGTCCGTTGCACGGCGGCTGGGTGTTGGGGCTCGGCAGGAACACGCTGGGGCGGTTGCCGCACACTGCGTTCTGCCAGGCCTGGCTGTTGTCGAACGCGCTGATCGTCCGCGACACATCGTCATAGGCGACGCCGCCGCGAATGTTGAACTGGCTGTCACCCCAGGTCAGGTTGCCGCGAATGCCCTTGGTCTCGGTCTCGCGGCGCTCGTCCTGGATGTTCACGCGGCCGCCGGGCCAGCCGAAGTTCGCCGGATTGTTCAGGTCGATATTGCTGCCGATGCTCGGCATGTTGCCGTCGCTATTGTCATAGGTGACCGTCACCCCCGAGCTGGCCGGGGTGATAACCAGCACCGTCGGCGATTCGCGGTGGAAATCGCTCTTGGTGTAATTGCCCTGGATATCGATCTTCAGGCTGTCGGTGATTTCGAAGTCGAAGCCCGGATTGATCCCCCAGAACTTAACCGTCTCCAGATGCGGACGATATTCGAGGAAGAACTGCGCATTGGCATAGGTGCCGCCGGTGACGACGCAGCCTGTCGCGCAATCGGTGCGGTCATAGGTCGTGTTGAGCGGCACCATCGCACCGTTGCGGCCGACCCAGTTCATGTCGACGCGCTCGAGTTGGTTGTCCTTCCAGCCGTACATCGCATCGACATAGGCGTGGAAGCGCTCGCCCTTATATTCCAGGCTGGCGACGGCGTTGATCCGCTCCTTGGTACCCTCCTCGAACATCGGCCGGCCCAGGCGCGGGATGATGCCATTGTCGAGCTGCTGGATCGTCGCACCGGGATTGCGCGCGAGCAGGAATGCCTGGTCGATCGTCGCGCCGGCGGTCAGCCCGTTCCCGGCATTGGCGGGCACCGTGCCGGGGATCGTCCAGTTGCCGCCACCCGTGGGGTTGCAGCCGGTCGCCGCGCCGCATTGCGCAGCCGACAGGTTCGGATTGGTCCAGCCGATCGTCTCGAAGCCGGTCGAGCGCACTTCGTTGTGCACCCCCGCCACGCCGAGCAATATCCCGAAATCGCCCATCGTCGTGCTGGTGAGCAGCGAACCGCGATAGCCCCATTTGTCCGAATTGGTGTTCTTGGTCAGCTGGCCGCCATAGGTTACGCGCGTGCCTTCGCGGTCGAACGGGCGGGCGCTGCGCATGTTGACGGTGCCCGCCGCGCCACCTTCGATCATGCTCGCCTTGCCGCTCTTGTCGACAGTCAGCGACGTGAACAGCTCGGTCGGGAACAAGTCGAGATCGACTTCGCGGTTGGTGTTCTGCGAATCTGTGCGCCCGGTCGACGCCACCGCCACCGGCGCGCCGTTGAGCAGCACCTTGGTAAAGTTGGTGCCCAGCCCGCGGATCGCGATGCTCAGGCCCTCGCCGGTCACTTCGCGGCTGATCGTCACGCCGGGGATGCGATTGAAGCTCTCGGCGATGTTGGTGTCGGGGAACTTGCCGATATCCTCGGCGAAGATCGCGTCGGTGAAGCCCGTCGAGTTCTTCTTGGCGTTGGTCGAGCTTTCGAGGCTTGCGCGATAGCCGCTGACAACGATCTCGTCCTCGACACTCGTCGGCAGCGCCTCTTCGGCAGGCGGTGGATTTTGCGACTCGGGGGGGGCGGTCTGGGCGAGCGCGGGCCAGGCAGTTCCGGCAAGCAGCACCGCGCCGAGCATGGCGGCGCGGCGCGCGGAAAAATCACGTGCAGTGGATGCGTGCATGGTCCCCTCCAAAGGCCTCTTGCGGGCCGTTCGCTCCATCGGTGGATCCGAATGTTAGCGGTCACATATGGCTATGCCTCGGCCGAGTGGCTGTCAACTCATACATTTGCGCACAAAGTCTTTGGTTTCAGTATAATGAGTTACCGCTTTGCAGCATGGCCACGGCAAGCCCGCGCGCGCCTCCGTATTTCCGACTCATGTCTGTGGGATAAGCCACGCCGCTGGCCATCGCCAAAGCGTGATCCGCAGCACGAAGCGGCCGGACCGCTCGCTGACGATCGGTTGACGTCACCCGTACATGCGGAACTCGCCCGGCGCGTCACGGCGAGCAAAGCGCCCGCCAAAGATCCCGGCTGGATGCTCGAACGCCAGGGACGGCTATCGCGGTGCGCCTCGCGATGTCGAGCCAAATACTATGCGGAGAACGCCCTGCCGGGTGGGTAATATCTCGGCGAGCGGCACTAGGGTCCGGCCGCACGGGTGCGAGCCAGCGATGGCCGTTTCCCGATAGTTGAGGAGCGTCTGGCTGCGGCCTCGCAAACCGCTTGAAATGTAGGATTTCGGCTGCTGAAATCGATGCTCGGGCACTTGGCCCCCAGCTCTTTGACAGCGTCGATCCCGCCGGAACGCAAACTCGCGTCGGCTGAACCTTCGACATTTCCCGCATGGCCACACCACCGCTGAAACATGCGCGACAGTGTGACCCTGGTGTGACCTTTGCTTTCGCAAAGCGCCGCTGCGACAGCCTTCGCCTCGACCGGCCAGGGCTTCCAATCCGAGTGCGAACCCTGGGAAAGAGGTCATTCTACTCCCACGCGCGCGTTCCGCGCGCCCTTCCCATCAAGGGAGAAGAGGCGCTTCAGCCGTACGCCACCACCAGCCGCTCGGCGAACGGGCCGTTCTTGGTCAGCTTGCCCTGCTTGCCCGGCGCGCGGCGCAGCTTCGGTTGCTTGAGCAGCGGCTTGAGCATCAGGTGCAGCGTCGCATGGTTGATGTGGCGGCCGAAGCATTCGTGCAGCCCGAAGCCGAAATGCATATAGTTGCTGGCCGGCCGGGTGTGATCGAACACCTTGGGATTGGCGACGCGGCGCGAGTCCATCATTGCCGAAGCGAAGGCGGCGAGCACCTGCGCGCCGGCGGGGATCGTCGCCGCATGCGACGTTCCGGTGCCCAGCGTCCAGTCCTTCAGCGCGACGCGCGGCAGCCCGGGCGCGAGCGGATCGAAGCGCATCGCCTCCATTACATAGCAGCGCAGCAGATCGTCATCATCGGCACGCGCCGCCGCCTGCGCCTCGGCGAGCACGTCGGGTCGCTTGAGCAATTGCTCCATCGCCTGTGGCACCACCATCGGCGGCTGCGGCGGCCCACCAACGATGAACCCCATCAGCGAGGTGCGGATGAAGTCGTCGCTATAGCCCGCATCCCCCGCCTTTTGCATTGCCAGGCAGCGCGACAGCACATCGTCCTTGCCCGGATCGGCACGCCGGCGGTCGATTTCGTTCTGGATATGAGTACGCAGCGCCGGGGCGATCTCGTCGACTTCGGCACGAAGCTTGGGGTCGTTGCCCTGATCGGCGAACTGGAATTCGAACAGCCGCGTGCCCCAGACGCGGAGGTCGCCGACCTGCGGCTCGGGCACGCCAAGATAATCGCCCAGCATCGTGAAGGTCACCCGGCGCACCAGCGTATCGACGACGTCGATCTTGCCGCCCGCTGTCGCGACGATCTGCTCGGCCAGCGCCTCGGTCTGCGCCGCCAGCCTGGGCAAGTCGCCGGGCAGTACCACCTTGCGCATCGCATCGGTATCGTGGCGATATTGCGGCGTGTCGCCCATGCCGAGGAAGAAGGGCTGGCCGCCCATGATCACGTCGAGATGCGGCCTGTATACCACACCGAACGCCGGATCGGTGGCGAAGACCTCGCGCACGTCATCATAGCGCGACGTGAGGTAATTATTGCCCAGCTTCATCACCGGCTTGAACCGCCGGAGCAGCCCGAAAAAGGTCGGCATCAGCGCGAAGACCATGCGCTGCATCCAGGCCTTGAACCCCTTGGGGCCCGGGCGGAGCACGTTGGTGGACGTGATCGCGCTCATAGGGACGCCAGATATCGAATGGCCGGCATGCTCGGCAGGAAGAAATATTCGCCGCCCGCCATCTTCACGAACGTGTCGATCTCGATGATCCGCCGCAACGGATCTTGCGGGATGGTCAGCATACCCTTGGGACCCAGCAACGGATCGACTTCGTCATAGAGGAAGGCGAAGTTCGGGTTGAGCATCCAGGTCTGCTGGACGAACTCGAACTGGCGCGTGATGTCGGTGTTGAGGCAAATGAACAGCAGCCCGCGATCGGCCCCGTCGTCCGTCTTGGGATCCTTGATGTCGGGCCCGTATTTCCGCCCGCGGCGCAGGATGCGATGGTTGTTCGCCGCGTCGAGCAGCGTCTGTTTGTCACTCGGCTTGGGCGCGAGCCCGTCGCGCGGATTGCCGCGGCGGACATGGCTTCCGAGCGGACAGCCATGTCCGTGCCGGTCGCGATCGTAGAACAGGAAATCATTGTCCGGCTGGTCATATTTGTCGACCGGCAGCACGCCGGTCTTGCTGTTCGGGCACAGCAGATTGCCGTTGAGGTCGCGGCCGATCACGCGGCTGGCGATCCATTCGGCATCGATATGCCCCGAATGCTCGGGATCGCGCTTGTTGATCCGTTCGGCCCCCGCCTGCATCGAATTCCAGAACGCGGCGACATCCTGCTTGAGCTCGCGCACTACCATGTAGCTGCCGTCGAGCCCGAGATCGAGAAAGCCCTCGCCGCGTGGATGCGCCGGCAGTCCGGCTGCGCGCCCCGCAGGCGTATCTTCCACCACCGGCCCGAGCGCGACTTCGTGATGGCCGTTGACGTGCCCCATCAGCACTTCGCCGAGCGGCACGCCGTTCCAATAATCGTGCGGGTAATCCTCGCCGCTCTTGATCACCACCGTGCCCGGCTCGAACGGCGCGGGTTGCGAAACGCCGTCGGCAAAGCCGAAATGCTCGCGCGCGATGCCGCGCTCGTCGGGGCGGAGATCGAGCGGCAGACCGTGGACGATCTTCACATTATGCGGCGCCAGCGCTTCGCCGACGGTCTTGCACCACGCCTCTGCGGTCTCCTCGTCCTTCTCGTAGAGGAGCAGCAGCGCGTGCACCGTGATCGGCGTCTTCACGCGCTGCTCGACGATTTGTTCGGTGTCGTCGAAGGCGCGCGCCTCGTCATCGACCGCGGCATTGTCGAGCGGCGTGTTCCCACTCCACTTCGGCCCGCCTTCGATCACCGTCTGGAGCCATTCGTCCTCGCGCCGGTCGCCGAGGCGGCGCAGCCGGTCCTCCTGGAACATGCCTTCCTTGAACGGCCGATCGAACGAAGCGAGCGTGTTCGGATGGAGCCCCATCTTGCGGAGCCCCTCCCAGGTCAGCCCGATTCCTGCCGCGCGGGCGTCCTTGCCGTCGGCATCGGTGATCGGCGCGACTGCCTGGAGCGCCTCCAGCCAGCCGCCGCCGCCCTTCTTCGGCGCCTTGTCCCAGCAGAATTCGAGGAACAGCGCGCGGCCGGTGGGCAGCGACGCGAAGCCGCTCACTACCATCCCTTGCGTCAGCGTATCGTGCGGCGGCGCCAGCTTCCAGCTCGGCGGTCCCTTTTGCGGTGCGGCGCTCACAGGTCGTTGATCCACAAAGCGGCGTCCTTGTCCGAGAGTGTTCGCTTGCGAAGCCCGTTCGCGATGCGGAAATTCCGCTCGATCTGTTCGGCGGTGAGATCCTTGTAGGCCGAGTACCAGAAGCGGCTGACCGTCATCGAATGGCGCGCCCATTCCTTGAACTGGCGGCCATGGCTGGCGCCGTCCTTGACCAGGAAGCGGGTGGGCGGGAAGCCGACGCCGCAGCACCAGGCCAGCGTAAGCCCGGCGTGCGCCTTCTCGATGAAATCGTCGAGATAGCTCTCCCAGGTCTGGTCGAAGTTCGAGAAGAACATCAGCCGCGACTTGTTGTTGACCATCGCCCAATGCGCGAAATGGATCGTCCGCATCGAGCCGAGATAGCCACTGCGCGCCTGGATCCGCAGCACGAGCCCCAGGCCACGATGCCCCGCGCGGATCAGGATCATGCGCAGGATGCCGGGCTTGATCAGCACCAGCGAGCCCATGTGGTTCTGGGGGATCCAGTCCTCGCGCCGCGCCATTTCGCGCAGCATCTTGGGATCGACCGGCGGCGCATCCTGCGACGCGTCGCCGCGCTCGAGCACGCGCAGCCACAGCACGATGATCGCCACGGTGACCGGCGCGCTCGCCAGTCCCCAGAGCAGCCAGGTCACCATCCCGTGCCATGCCGCATCGAAGCTGCGCGCCGTGAGCAGCATCGACAGCGGCGTACCCACCGCTACTGCAAGCACCAGATAGCCGAGCACGAACAAGGCGAGCGGCGGCAGCTGGTGGAGGAAGAATTTGAGGAAGCTGAACTTGGTTGCCACCCCCGTTCCCGGCAGTGCCACCCCGATCTTCTTGAGCAGCAGCGCGATGCCCGCGAAGATGACTACGAGCAGGATCAGATACCGGTCCCACGGCATCGCCAGACTGAGGATCAGCCCGGGCACCGACAGCACCAGTACCGCGGCCAGGATGAAACTGATCAGCCGCACCCAGTCGCCGATATTCTCCGACAGCGAGATCCGCTTGGGCGCCGGCGTATTGAGCCAGGCGAAATCGGGCAGCACCACCGCGCGCAGCTTGGCGTGGATCTGGCTGGGCCGGAGCACCCGATAGGGATTGGGCCCGTCGACATTGGCGCAGCGCAGCTCGACCCGCGTAGCCTCGAACAATTTATGCTCGGCAAGGATGCGGTCGCGCGTCATCCCGCGATTGCCCTGGTGGAACACCGTCGGAGTCAGCGAGCGGCATTCGAGATAAGGCGCGATCGGTGCGCGCGCGTCGGGCGCGACGATCGAATCGAACAGCGGGCCGTCATTGTCGAGCGGCCGCTTGCAGCAGCGCAGCATCGTCCGCAGATCCGGACCGATCGCCGATTCCAACTGCGCCCAGAACGGCCCGGCCTCGCCGTCGAAATTGGCTTCGATCACGAACAGCGGGTCGTAGTCGAACCCGGGAAATACGCTCAGCGACATGAAATGCAGCGCCGGCACCCGCGTCAGGAAGTCGGCGAAAGGCCCCTCCCCTCCGGACGGGTCGGTGCTGCGTTTCGCGCGCAGCTTGTCGAGCAACGACGACAGGTGATCGTAACTCTCAGGCTTAACCTCGAGCGCTACGGACAAGGTTGTTTGCCGCATGCATCTCCCCCCAAACACGCGCGGATGCCACCCCTGGCGATCCGCGAGTCGGGCGGAATGTCACACAGCAAATCGTACAAAGATAGGACAGAACCGACTTAATCGCCGCGCAACCAAATAGTGCAGAGGATCAGTGCCGATCCGGGCAAGTGAAGCCAAGGATCCGTATTTCAGACTATTATCGAATGAAATGAAGCCGGTATCGATCCGCTGCAGCGACTCGCTGTCCGGATCGACGCCCCACAACCGGTCGCCGTCAATATCTGTCGGGAGCGATCGCGGCGCCGTCCAACGACCGTCATCGCGGGCATCCGAACCGGATTACCCAACATCCCGTTCCCCCACATTCTATGCGCCAGGCGGTCATGCTGCCAGGAACGCAGGTCACGACTAGTGCTGCGGCCATGCTTGTCGCAGCCGCGCGGGGGTATCAGCCGAAAGTAGTATCCAGGAACATCATCGCGGCGAGCCCGATCATCAATCCGGTACTCGCCCTGCCGCCGCCGTTGATCCGGGCATGCGCGTCGGGGATGATGTCGGAGGCGACGACATAGATCATCGCGCCCGCGGCAAGGCCCAGCCCCCAGGGCAGAAAGGCTTGCGCCACGGTGACGATGCTAACCCCGATCAGCCCCGCGACCGGCTCTACCAGTCCGGACGCCGCTGCGATCAGCGCCGCGCGGGTCCGGCTGTAGCCGATCGTCGAGAGCGCCACCCCGACGGCGAGACCTTCCGGGATGTTCTGCAGCCCGATCCCGAACGCCGTCACGCGGCCGGCCTCGAAATCGCCGCCGCCGAAGCTGACGCCCACTGCCATGCCTTCGGGGAAATTGTGCAGCGTCACCGCGGCGACGAACAGCCAGATCCGCCGCACCGATGCAGTTGCCGCGGCGATTCCCGGCGGGCCGAGCCCGAGCTTGTCGAGCGGCGGCACCCAGTCGTTGAGCTTTGCGATGACGAAGGCGCCGAGCAGCACCGCGGCGGCGACGGTGATCGATGCGCCGGCCTGGCCAGCCCCCTGTTCGCGCGCCACTTCGATCGCAGGCAGGATCAGCGAGAAGAAGCTTGCCGCGAGCATCACTCCCGCAGCGAAACCCAGCAGCAAATTCTGCTGCTGGTCGCTCGGCCGGCGCATGAACAGCACAGGAAGCGCGCCAAGCCCGGTCGCCATCCCGGCGGCCAGGCTGCCCAGCGCACCTGCGGCTACGATCTCGTTCACGACGTCTGGACCAAAGGGTTGCGGCCTCCTTGCCGGCGGCACCTATATCAGCAACCCGCCGCCACACCACCAGTTCCCGCGGGCGCTAGACGGCAAAAGGGCCGCGGCAGGAACTGCCACGGCCCTCACTCCCCCCGGAGCGGTTGATTGCCTTCCCGATCGCGAGTTCAGATCCTCGCGATCGACCTCACTTCAGGTTGAAGCGGACACCGACGCGGAACTGGCGTCCGAGCATGTCCGAATAGGTGCTGTTCGATGCGTTGCCGGTTTCCGGAACCAGTAGCGGCCAGCGGTTGAACAGGTTGGTCACGTTGAAGAACATCTCGGCTTCCGAGCTGCCGCTGACTGCGATCTTCTGCGTCAGGTTGAGATCGGCATAGAACAGCCCCGACACGCGGTTGTTGTCATAGGTCGGGAAGTTCGTGGTCGAGACCGGGCAGCTGGTGCTGCACTCGATGCCGTTCGCGACATATTTGCCCGAGCTGACCCCGCGGCCGACGACCGTCGCCGAGAAGGTCGGGGTCTCGAAGTTGACGCTGCCGCGGAAGATCCAGGTCGGCGTGCTGCCCTGGCCGCCATTGGCGCCTACGGTGTTGACCGGCGCCGAGTTCGCGATGCCCGTCACTGCCAGGTTCTCGATATAGCGCGTCGCGATGCCGCGCAGCGTCAGGCGGTCGGCGCCGAGCGGGAGGCGATATGCCACGTCGAAGTCGATACCGCGTACCAGACGGCTGACGTAGTTGAACGGCTGGGTGCGGATCAGCAGATAGGGCTGACGCGGCGGCCCCACCACGGTGCGGGCCGGATCCTCGCTGATCGCATTGCAGAAGTCCTGGTTCCCGTCGGCATAGCAACGATTGACGGTTTCCTGCGCGCTGATCGAATCGATCGCGCCTTCCAGATTGATACGGAAATAATCGACCGATGCAGTGAAGCCGGGCAGGAAGCGCGGCGACACCACGCCGCCGATGTTCCACGAATTGGCTTCTTCCGGAAGCAGGTTCGGGTTGCCGGTGGTCAGGCCCGAATAGCCATAGGTCCGCGGGCCGTTCAAACCGTCCTGAGTAAAGATCGGATTGGAGACCGAGTCGCTGTTGGCGGTGCCCGCCTGATACAGCTCGTTGAGGTTTGGCGCCCGGATGTCGCGCGAGCGCGTCACACGGAAGCGGATGTCCTCGATCGGCGCCCAGGTCGCGCCCAGCTTCCAGGTCGTGACATAGCCCGAGTTCGAATAGTCGGTGCCCCGCACTGCGCCGTTGAACTCGAGACCGAAGCCCAGCGGAACGACAGTCTCGAGATAGGCTTCCTTGACGCTGTATTCGCCGGTGAAGGGCAGATAATTGCCGACCGACCAGGCATTGCTCGTGGTGCCGTTGGGATTGATGACCGGCTGGAACTCGGTTGGGACGGTGCCGCGGATCTTCTCCTTGCGCGCCTCGCCACCGAACGAGATGCTGACGTCGCCCGCCCAGGTGGCGAACGGCGTGATCGCCCAGTTGGTGCCGACGACATATTGCTCGAGCACCTGATCGCGATACGGATCGCCCAGCACGTAATCGATCGCCGCCGCGCTGGCGACGCCCACGCCGAGACGGTTGAGCGGGACGCAGTTCGGATCATTGTTGGTCGTGCTGGCGTCGACGTTGATCAGACACTGGATCGAACCGGCTGCGTAGCCGGCCGCGTTGCCGGCCGGCGCGAACGCCGCGGCGGTGGCCGCATTCATCCGGGCAGTGTGCATGATGTTGCGCAGCTGTTCGCGCACGTCCGAACGGCCATACTGGGCATAGACGTCCCAATGCCCGGGCTTGCCGAACGCATCGAACGATCCTTCGAGTCCGGCGACGTAGCGCTGGACCTTGCGCTCGTTGTCGATCGCGCGGAACGGCAGGTCGGCGGCGGTGGTCGCCACGGTGACGCTGGTGACGCCAGTCAGGCGTGCGGCACCGAGCGTCTGCAGCGCAAAGGCATTGCAGGTCACCGGCACCGGCACGGTGGTGCAGCCAGTGGTGTTGTAGGTGATGCCGGTCGACAGGTTGGGACCTGCGTTGAAATAGACCTTCTGGTGGTTGTACGAACCCTCGAAGAACGCCTCGACGCCGTCGGCGACTTCATAGCTCAGCCGGCCGAACACGCCCCAGCGATCGTCCTCGGGCATCAGGCCGATGCGGCGGCCGGAATCATTGACCTGCCACGATCCGCCCTGGACGACGCTTGGATGCGAGGAGTTGGGCGCGCGGGTGAACGTCGGAGACTGGAGCACGCCATAGTTGAAGGTGCTGACCGCGCCACTCTGCCCGAAATACAGGCCACGCAGCGCGTTTGCGGAGGCGCCGGCGGACGCCGTGATCAAGCCGCCGGGGGTCGAGTTCGCTGCGCCGATCTGGCGCAGCGTGGTGATGTAGCGCGGCCGGTCGGTGCTGGCCGCGGTCCAGGTCGGATCTTCGACGCGCGCATAGCCGGTGTGGTTCCACCCGCGGTCGTTCGGATCGATCTCGAAAATGCCGTCCTGGTGCGCGATCTCGGCGTTGAACAGGATATGGCCGCGACCGCCGGCGAACGACTTGCCGCCCGAGATGCTGCCCGAATAGTTGAAGCCGTCGCCATAAGTGGTGACGCCGGATTCCGCTGTGACGCGCAGCCCTTCGAGCTTCTTGTTGAGCACGAAATTGACCACGCCGCCGACTGCGTCCGAACCATAGGCGGCCGAGGCACCACCGGTGACGACCTCGACGCGATCGACCAGTCCCTGCGGGATCGTGTTGATGTCGACCCAGCCATAGATGGTCGAACCGACCGAGCGGCGGCCGTCGAGCAGGACCAGCGTGCGGCCCTCACCCAGGTTGCGCAGGCTGAGTGCGTTGATGCCGGCCGAGCCGTTCGACAAATTGAGGCGCGAATTGGCCGGCTTGGTCGAGCCGGCGAGCTGCGGCAGCTGGTTGACGAAATCGGCAATGTTGTTCGTCGGTGAGGTCTTGTTGATGTCGTCGCGGGTCAGCACCGTCAGTGGCGTCGGTGCCTGGAAGCCGTCGCGGATGATGCGCGAACCCGTCACCAGCAACTCGTCGCTGGCGGGCTCCTGCCCCGCGGTCGCCACGCCCTGGTCCGCGCCGGTCGTGTCCGAAGGCACCGTCTGCGCTGCGGCGGGCAGCGCGCAGGCCAGCGCGGCGAACGCCGTTCCCGAAACGAGGAAATTTCTGAACGCCGTATAACCAGTCATGTGATCGTGCCCCCAACGCCCTCGCCAACCCGCAGCGAGACCCGGGCATTAAGTAACAAGAATGTTGCAGCGCGCCATAGTTTCTGTTCCCCAAGCCATAGCCGAGCGGCATGTTAGCGCAGCAATTGTGTCGTGGTTGCAACACCTTTGGCCATTGACTGGCGGCAAGTGCCGGGCAAGCCTGTCCTCGAACCGGAGGACGCGGGATACGCAACATGACGCAACATCGGCTGCACAATCGATCGGCACCCGCGCTTGGCTGAGGCAGCCGCCGCCGGGTCGGGCGGCATCCCCCGCGGCTTTCCCCGCATGGCGCTGTACGTCCTGCTCGGCTTCTCGGCCGGGCTGCCTTTCTACATGTTCTCGACCGTGCTCAGCGTCCGGCTCGCCGATCATGGCGTGGTGCTCGCGGTCATCGGCTTCTTTGCCTGGGTCCAGCTGCTGCCGACCTTCAAGTTTCTCTGGGCGCCGCTGCTCGACAAATATGACGTGCCCGGCTTCGCGCGCTTTTGCGGCAAGCGCCGCGGCTGGATCATGCTGTCGCAGCTCGGCATCCTCACGTCGATGGTGGCGATGGCGGTGTTCTCCGACGACGCCAGCCTGCCGCTGACCGCATTGTTCGCCGTGCTGCTCGCCTTCTGGACGACCACGCTCGAAGTCGCCGCCGACGCCTGGCGCATCGAACTCGCGCCGACGCCCGAGGAACAGGGTCCCGTCGCCGCATCGAACCTGTGGGGCTATCGCACCGCCATGGTCGCGGCAGGCAGCGGCGCGCTCCTGTTCGCCGACGTTGCCGGCAGCCTCTCGGCGACATTGCGCAGCTTCGGGATCGAGCCTGGCTGGACTGCCGCGTACCTGCTGATTGCCGCCGGCGCCGCCGTGCCGCTGCCGATCCTCGCACTACTCCCCCGCGCGCCCGGTTGCGGCGGCGGACGCGGCGCGGCGCTCGCCACCGGCCTCCTCGCCAGCGCAGGCATATTGCTCGCAGTGGCGACGGTCACCGCCACGGTCGGCTGGGTGATCCTTGCCGCCGCCACGGGCATTGGCATCAGTGCCGGCACCAATGTCCTGCCCTGGGTGCTCGGCATCGCGATGCTGCCCTTCCTGCTGCTCGCCGCCGCCCTTCCCTGGATCCGCGACGCCGCGCCCGATTCGCCGATCCGCGCGTCCACTGCTGTCGGTCCCTATGCCGATTTCTTCTGGCGCTACGGCTTCCTGGCAATCGCCGTGCTCGCCTTCGTCTCGGTCTATCGGATGGGCGACGTGCTCGCGCTCAATTTGTCCAAACCGATGATCCTCGCGCTCGGCTATACCAAGACTCAGATCGGCTGGGCCGACGGGCTGGTCGCGCTGGGATCGAGCATCGTCGGGGTCGGGCTCGGCGGCTGGATGGTGACCAAATGGCGCTGGGAGGTGACGCTCAGCATCGGCGCGCTCTTCGCGGCACTCGGCAATTTCGGCTTCGTCTGGCTGGCACACCAGCCGATCGACCAGAACACGCTCTATCTCGCCACCGCCGCCGACCAGTTCGGCAACGGCATGGCCGGGGCAGTGTTCGTCGTCTATCTTTCGATGCTGGTGAACCCGCGTTATCCCGGCGCGCAATATGCCTTCCTGTCGGGCTTCGCCTTCCTGCTCGCGCGGCTGCTCTCGGGCGCCGGCGGCACCGCGGTGACCTGGCTCGACAACGCCGGGTACGACGGCTTCGACGTCTTCTTCCTCGCATCGGGCGTGATCAGCTTGGCCGCCTTGCTGTTCCTGCCGGTACTGGCCAACGCCACGCCCCGCCTCGACGATCGCGAGCCTGCATGATCGACGCCGCTTTCACGCCCGCCGCTGCCGCTGTCGCCGACGGCCGCATCCCTGGTGCCACACTGGGCATCGTCACCACCGACGGTCGCCGCTGGGTCCGTGTCGCCGGCCACGCCGCACTCGTCCCCAAACCCGAACTGCTGACCGAAGAACACTGGTTCGACCTAGCCTCGGTCTCCAAGGTGATCGCTACCACCACGATGATCCTGCGCTTAGCCGATCAGGGCCGGCTCGATCTCGACGCCCCCCTGGCCACCGCTATCCCCGACCTGCGCCAATATGATATTGCCGGAGCATCCGAGCGAAAACTCACGTTCCGCGATTGCCTATCCCACAAAACCCACCTTCCCGCGGTCGAGCCAATCTACACCTACGACAACGATCCCCAGCGCCTACGTGCCTTCGTCCTTCAGCGCGAATGGCGCCACGGGCCGCCTGTCTATTCGGACATCAACTTCATTCTGCTGGGCATCGCGATCGAGCGGATCACCGGCCAGCCGCTCGGTGCATGGGACTTGGGCGACGGCCTGTGCTTCGGCCCACCCCCCGGCGCCGCCGTCGCCACAGAGCACTGCATGTGGCGAGATCGCGTGCTCAAGGGCGAGGTGCATGACGAGAACTGCTTCGCGATGGGCGGACAGACCGGCCATGCAGGGCTGTTCGGCACCATCGCCGGCGTGCTCGACTTCGCGCAAGGCCTGCTCGACGGCAGCGGCGCTTCCCCAGCGATGCTCGAAGCGATCCGCTCCCCGCAATACGAGCACCGCACCTGCGGCTGGGAGCGGAAGTTCGCCGGCTGGTCGGGCGGCCAGCATTGCTCGGACGAAACGATCGGCCATACCGGCTTCACCGGCACCGGACTGTGGGTCGATTTCGAACGCGGCTTCGCTTGGACCTTGCTCACCAACCGCGTCCACCCGACCCGGCACAAGGACAGCGGCATCTTCCAGCTCCGCCCCGAAACCGGCGATGCCGTGATCGCCGCGTGGCAAGCAGCATCGTGATCTTTCCCATGGAACCGTGGGAGGTGTCGCCGGAGGCGACGGAGAGGCCCTAGCGGCGAGCCAACCGCCTGCGACCAAACTCCTGCGCGCCCTTTCTTCGGCCACGCGAGCAAGGATTTGCGCTATCCCCATCCGCACCATCGCCCTAAACCAAGCGCATGCAAAAACTCCTCCGGCACTGGACCTGGATCGCCCCTGCGTTCGGCTGGGCACTCATCGCGATCAATTTCGTCATGGCGCTGCCGCCGACGATCATCGGCGTCGCGCTGATCCTTGCGGTGCTCGCCTCGGTGCATCACGCCGAACTGATCGCCCACCGCGTCGGCGAACCCTTCGGCACCTTCGTCCTGGCCATCGCAGTCACTATCATCGAGCTGGGGCTTATCGTCACCCTGATGTCCGCCGCGGGCGAGGGCGCCGCCACGCTTGCGCGCGACACTGTATTCGCCGCGGTGATGATCATCCTCAACGGACTGGTTGGCATCTGCATCCTGATCGGCGGCCTGCGCCACCGCGAGCAGATCTTCCAGCAAACCGGGGTCAGCGCCTCGCTCGCCACGCTATGCGCGCTCACAGTGCTGACTCTCGTCCTGCCCAACTACACCGTCAGCGGCCCCGGCCCGGTCTATGCGTCATCGCAGCTCGCCTTCGTCGCCGTGGTTTCGTTCCTGCTCTACGCCACCTTCGTTTCGGTCCAGACAGTTCGCCACCGCGACTATTTCCTGCCGCCCAAGGAATTGGCGTCGAACGAGGATATCCATGCCGCTCCGCCGACGCTGCGGCAGACCTGGATATCAGCGGCGCTGTTGATCGCCTGCCTCGGTGCAGTGGTGCTGCTGGCCAAGGGACTGGCGCCGACCATCGAAGCCGTAGTTGCCGCGCTCGGTGCCCCGCGTTCGGTGGTCGGCGTCATCATCGCCGCGCTCGTGCTGCTTCCCGAGAGCGTTGCCGCGGTTCGGGCAGCGCTCGCCAATCGGCTCCAGACCAGCCTCAACCTCGGCCTCGGCTCGGCACTCGCGACGATCGGGTTGACCATCCCCGCAGTCGCTGCGCTGGCGCTTCTCGCAGACCTGCCGATCGCACTCGGCCTCGACGCCAAGAGCATCGTCTTGCTGTTCCTGACGCTGCTCGTCGCGACGCTGTCGCTTGGCACCGGCCGCACTACGATCCTCCAGGGCGTCGTTCACTTGGTGATCTTCGGGGTCTATCTGTTCACCACGATCGTGCCGTGATCACAATCCTCCCCCCCGAGGTTGAATAGCGTCTTAGGCCACGGAGGGGGAGGAACCACAACGCCTTGTGATTCCGCTCCCGCCGTCAGGCTGCGCTTGACGGGGGATGATTGATTTCGACACCTAATTCGCCTCCGCCACCACCACCAGCGCCGCATCGAGATACTTCGTCGCGCTGGCATCCGCCGGTACGTCGTTGGCGAAAGTAGAGAAGGTCAGCGTTTTGCCGCTTTTCGCGATCAGATAGCCCGACAGCGCATTGGTCGCGTTGAGCGTTCCCGTCTTAGCGAAGACCTTGCCTTCCAGGAGCGTTCCCTTGAAGCGCTTCGCCAGCGTCCCGTCGACGCCCCCGATCGGCAGCGACGCGCGCCATGCCGCACCCCAAGGCTGACCGGCGATCCAGCGCAGCATCTTCGCGGTCCCGCGCGGCGCGGCGCGGTTGTAGCTCGACATGCCCGATCCGTCGGACAAATCCCAAGCCGTGCGCGGCACGCCCGCCGCCTCGAGCATCGCCCCAACCTCGGCAACGCCATCGGCGATCGAGCCGGTGCCGCGGCGCACCCCGACACGGCGCATCAGCAGCTCGGCATGGAGGTTCTGGCTCTCCTTGTTGATCCGCACGACATCCTCGGCGAGCGGTGGTGGCACCAGCTTGGCCAGCGCCGCCTGCTCTGGCGGACGCGCCGCGGGGGCGCCGTTGCGCGCCTCCGGATCATCGCCAGGCAGCAGCGTACGATGCCGTGCCGAGACCGCACCCGTCACCTTGACACCGCGCGCCTCGAGCAATGCCTTGAATCGCCACGCCGCATAGTGCGCCGGATCATCGATCCCGACACGCAGCGGCTCGGGCTTGGCGTCCACGCCGATCGTGCCCGTCACGCGCAGCGCCTTCCTGTTAGGATCGCGGTCGTAGCTGATCTTTCGCTCGGCACCCGCGACCGTCATCACGCGACTGTCGACGGTATAGTATGGCAAAGGCAGCGTTACCTTGGCCGGCGCGCCGAGCTTGTCCGGGACCACGTTGATCACCAGTTCATTGTCATCGAGCGTCAGAGCTGAGATCCCCGTGCCATAACGGCTAGGGATGTTGTTCCAGCTCATCCCGGGACTCCAGCGCTGGTCCGGAAACGCCGTGTCGTCGCCGATCACGCCGCGCACCCGCTTCGTCTTCTTCGCCACCGCGTCGGCGAGCACCGCGAGGCAATCGATGATGCAATCCGCTGCGCTCGACAGCCGCGCATCGCCATGCCCCTCCAGGATCACGTCGCCGCCCTCGATCCGAACCGCCGCGCCGCCTGCATCGTCCGGCTGATCGAGCCCAGCGAGCGAGGCATAGGCCGCCGCCGTAGTAAATATCTTGGTATTCGATGCCGGAATGAAGCGCCCGTCGGGATTGACGGTGACGATCTCCTTGCCGTCCGCGTCGAGCACGACCAACCCGAAACGCGTGCCCGTCGCCGCCTCGGCATATTGGGCTTCGACGCGTCGCTCCAGGTTCTGCGCAAAGGCGGGACCGGCGACAAGGACGAACGGGAGCAGCAGCAGAAATCTCATGCGCGAAGCGTAGTGCGAAACTGCGCGCGAACAACCGCCCAGCGCGAAACAGGGCATAACCGCCGGGCATCGCTCGCGTGGGCTGTTCAGCGCCCGTCCTCCATGCCTAGATACGGGCAATGCGCGCCGCCCCCGAGCCCTTCCTCCTCGCCCAGCAACTGGCCCGCAACGGACGACTGGCCGAGGCGCGCGCTACCTTCGCCCGCACGCTCGCCGAGCATCCTGACTTCCTGCCCGGCTATCTCGCGCTAAGCCGCCTCGCCGCGCACCAGGGCGATATCGCCACTGCGCTGGAGTCGCTCCGCGCCGCACTGGCGCGCGCCGAAGGCAATGCCGCCGCCCGCCATACGATCCGCCGCCCGCTCGCCGAGCTCCTCGCGACGATCCGCCCGGCCGCTGTCGATGCGCGGCTGGAAGCCGATCTGCTCGCCTGCCTGAACGACGACCAGCTCGATCCCCAGCCGCTCGCCCGCATCACCGCCGAACTGCTGCTGCTTAAGAATTCAGAAGCGAGCCCGCTGTGGACCGCCTTCCTCACTCGCTGCCTCAACACCCACCCCGCGATGGAAGCCCGTCTCATCGCGATGCGCGACGCGCTGCTCCGCTCGGGCGAAACCGAGACCCCGCTACTCCCCTCGCTCGCGGTCCAGGCCTTCGCCAACCAATATGCATGGCCCGAGCCTGAGACAGCGCCGCAGGGTCTGGCCGCGGCGCTGGCCGGCCCGCCGGCCGAGTTCCCCGAGGGCGAACTCTGGCAGCATCTCGCCCACGCCTATGACGATCTCGCCGTCGAAGACGCAATCAGCACCCCCAGCTTCGCCGAGTCAAAGGGCCTCTCCGCCGACGTCCAGCGTCAATATGAAGAACATCCCTATCCGCGCTGGCAGGCAGCCCCCGCCTCGCGCCGCACCGATTTCCGTCAGCTGCTCGAAACCCTGCCCGGCATCGACAGGGCCGCACTGCCCCAAGCCCCACTTACGGTTCTGATCGCCGGCTGCGGCACCGGTTACGAAGCGATCGACATCGCGCGGATGGATCCGAGCCTTTCGGTCACTGCGATTGACCTCAGTCGCCCCAGCCTGGCGTTCGCCCGGCGTCAGGCCGACGAGCTCGGCGCAGTCAACATCGCGTTCCACCACGGCGACATCCTCGCGCTCGACCGGCTCGGCGCCACCTTCGATGTCGCCAACAGCACCGGCGTCCTCCATCATATGGCAGATCCGGACGCCGGTCTCGCCAGCATCGCCCGCGTCCTCCGCCCCGGTGGCGTGCTGCGCCTCGCGCTCTATAGCCACCGCGCCCGCGCCCCTGTCCGCGCCGCCCATGCGCTGATCGCAGAACGCGGCTGGCAGCCGGACGCCGATGGCATCCGCGCCTTCCGCGCGTACATCCTGTCGTTGCCCGACGACCATCCTCTCGCCGTCCTACGCCAGAGCGACGACTTCTACAGTCTCAGCGGATGCCGGGACCTCGCCTTCCATGTCCATGAACGCCACTACCGCTTCCCCGAGGTCTCAGCGCTGGTCGTACGCGCCGGTCTTAGGCTCGTCGGATTTGACGCTTCGCCCGATGCGATCGCCCGTTTTCATCAGGCGCATGGTCCGAGTGCCAGTCCGCTCGACCTCGCCTTGTGGGAGGCAGTGGAAGCGGAGCACCCTTTCCTGTTCGCTGGGATGATCCAGTTCTGGTGCCAGAAGCCCGCCTAGGCGTCAGTCTTGGCGCGATACACGTCCTCGTCCAGCTCGCCTTCCCACCGCGCCACCGTCGTCGCCACCACGAGGTTGGCGCTCGCACTCGGCACAGTCCGGGTCATGTCGAGCAGCCGATCGAACGGCAGCACGAAGCCGACCACCAACGCCGTCTGCTCGGGCGCCACGCCCACCGCGGACAACACGGCCGCAAGCATGAACAGCGACGCCGACGGCACCGGCGCGGTTCCGAACGCGGCGAGCGCACCGGTCAGCAGCACCATGCCATAGACTTGCGGGCTAAGCGGCGTCCCGAACGCTTGCAACGCGAACATGCTGAGCAGCCCGACATACATCGCCGTGCCGTCCTTGCCGATGCTCGCCCCCAGCGGGAGCACCGTCGAGAACACCGGCCGCCCGACACCCAGATTCTTCTCCGCCACTCGCATCGCCACCGGCAGCGTCGCCGAGCTCGACGCCGTCGAGAACGCCACCACCAGCGCATCGACGATCCCGCGGAAGAACGGCACCACCGGCAGTTTCGCCAGCAGCCTGAGAATCAGGCTGTGCACCAAGACGATCTGGATCAGCGAGCCCAGCACGACCGCGAGCGCCAGCCAGCCGACATGGACGAACACCGCCGCGCCGTTCGCCGCCACCGCGTTGGCAATCAGCGCGAACACCCCGAACGGCGTCGCCTCCATCACGATCCCGACCACCTTGAGCAGCACCGCGGAGGTCGATTGCAGCAGCGCGGCGAACGGCTTGCCCGGTTCACCCGCCACTACCGTGCCGACTCCCACCAGGATCGCCACGAAGATCAACGCGAGCATGTCACCCTTGGCCAGCGCCTCGAAGATGTTGAGTGGTACGATCCCGATCAGCTGCTGGTAGGGCGTCACCGGCTCGCCCAGCGCATGCGGCGCCGCCGTGCCCAGCGCCGCGCCGACACCCGGCTGGACCAGCGTGGCAACCAGCATTCCCACCGAAACCGCGATCGCCGTGGTCAACGCGAACAGCCCGACCGTGCGCCCTCCCAAGCCGCCGAGCCGCTTGGGATCGGCCAGTGCAGTAATTCCCGCCGCGATCGTCACCAGCACGATCGGTGCGACCAGCATCCGGATCGCGCGAACAAACAGATCGCCCAGGAACTGGACGTACGGTGCGCCCTGCGGCCACGCCAACGCGAAAACCAATCCCAGCGCCAGCGCGCCGAGCACGCGCTTCCACAGCGCAATGCCGAACCAGGCGCTCAGCATCTCTCACTCCCTTCCCTGAAAGGGAGGGGCTGGGGGTGGGTGCGCGCGTCTGCGCGCTCAAAGAGAGTAGCTGCCAAGGGCAAAAGCGCCGCGCAGGGCATCGAGCCCCGCCCGACGCTGGCCCTACCCCTTGATCCCCTCCCTTCCAGGGAGGGGAGAAACGCGAGGACGGCCTTCACTTGCAGGTCCCTGCCGTCGGCGCATGCGCCAGCGCGCGACCCGCGGCATTGCCGGTCATCACGCCCTTGTCGAGCGCGACTACACCATTGACCACCACGCTGCGCACGCCCTGCGCCGTTAGCGTCGCCCGCTCGTACGTCGCCCGCGCGGCGTAGGTCTTCGGATCGAACACCACCACGTCCGCGAAAGCCCCGGCACGCAGATGCCCCCGCCCGTTCAGTCCGAACGTATCCGCCGTCAGCGACGAGCTCCGCTCGATGAACTGGCGCAGCGTGATGACCCGCTCGGCCCTGGTGTATTTGGCGTATTTGCGCGCGAAGCTGCCATAGACGCGCGGATGCCCGCCCGATGCGTCGGAACTGGTCATTACCCACGGCATCGCCATGAACTTGGCAATGTCGGCCTCGCTCTGGTTGAACGAGACCACACCTGGGTCGGCGATGCGGATCACGCTGATCGCCGCGGTCACCGGATCCTGCTTCAGCGCCTTGGCGACGTCCGCCAGCGTACGATTGGCGTAGTTCCCCTCGACGATCAGCAGCTTGTCCGCGCCACCGCGTTTCCGGAGATTCTCGGTGATGCCGGCGCGCAACTTCGTGACGAGCGCTGCATCATCGAAGCGCTTGAGCAACGCGGGCCGCCCGCCGTCCTGCGCCCAGAGCGGCATCAGTGACGCGACCAGGCTCGTCCCGCTCGCCGACCAGGGATATTGATCCGCGGTCACCTTCTGCCCCGCGCGCTGCGCCGCCTCGACCTTGGCGATTATAGCCGGGGCCTGGCCCTGCACATCGACGCCGAGCGCCTTGATATGGCTGATATGCGTGGGCAGCCCGCCGCCCTTGCCGATGGCGATCGCCTCGTCGATCGCCGCAGCGAGCCCGACGGTGTAGCTGGATTCATCGCGGATATGGCTGTCATAGACGCCGCCGCGCTTGCCCGCCTCACGCGCCAACGCCACGACTTCGTCGGTTTTGGCAAAGCTCTGCGGCGCGTAGAATAGCCCGGTAGAAAGCCCGAGCGCGCCGTGACACATTGCATCGGCCACGAGGGCCTGCATGTCTTCCATCTCTTCTGCGGTCGGGGCACGATCGGCCTCACCGACCACCTTCTCGCGCACCGCGCCGAAGCCGACATAGGCAGCGTAGTTGATCCCGACCGGGCGAGCGAAGGCGCTGCCCAGCACCTTCGCCACATCGGGACTGCCGCCGCCGTCATTGCCGATGAACGCCGTGGTCACGCCCTGCATCAGGAACGCGGGCACCAGCCGCTCCGCCGCATCGTCCGATGTCAGCTCCTTGCCCATATGGGTGTGCGGGTCGATGAAGCCCGGCGCGACGATCATGCCCTTGGCGTCGATCACCCGCGCCGCGGTCACATCGGCATGGCGGCTGACCGACACGATCTTGTCGCCGGTGATCGCAACATCGCCGACGAACGGTTCCGCCGAGCCGGTGTAGATCGTGCCGCCGCGGATCAGCAGGTCCACCTTTTGCGGGGCGGGCGATGCCGCTCCCAGCGACAAGGTCGCGATCCCGAGCAGCAGCGCGACCTTCATAGCGTTCCCCAAAACCCGGTTTGCGGCGGCCAGAGACAGCCCGCGTCGTCGCGCACCCCACCCGGGCGATCCTCCCTGAGCCAGATCGGACCGTCAAGATCGACGAAGTCGCTCATCCGGGCAATGTGCAGCGCGGGCGCTATCGACAGCGAAGAGCTTACCATGCACCCGGTCATCAGCCCCAGCCCCCGCGCCCGCGCCGCATGCGCCAGCGCCAGCGCCTCGGTGAGGCCGCCCGACTTGTCGAGCTTGACGTTCACCACCTGATAGCGCCGCGCGATCACGTCGAGATCCTCGGCAACATGCACCGATTCATCGGCGCAGATCGGCACTTCGGGCGTGAAATCCTCGAGCCATTCGTCGGCCTCGGCCGACACCGGCTGTTCTAGCAGATCGACCTTCAGGTCCACCAGCACGCGCTGCATCGCGCGCACCAGTTGCTGGTCCCAGCTCTCGTTGGGGTCGACGATCAGCTTCGCATTCGGCGCCGCGTTGCGCACCGCGCGAATCTGCGCGTCGGGGATTGTCGCATCGACCTTGACCTTGATCAGCGGCGCATTGGCGATCCTGCTCGCCGTGACCGCCATCGCCATCGGCGTGTCGATCCCCACGGTGAGCGCGCTGACCAGCCGCTCCGGCTCGGGCGCGCCGATCTTGTCGGCGACACTGCGCCCGCCCAGCCGCGCTTCGAGATCCCATAAGGCGCAATCGATCGCATTGCGCGCCGCGCCCGGCGGCAGCAGGCCGAGCAACTGCGCGCGGTCGGTGCCGCCCTGGACTGCGTCGCGCGCATCGTCGATCGCGGCGAGCGCGCTTTCGATGCTCTCGTCATATCGGGCATAGGGCACGCCTTCGCCACGCCCGACCACCCCGCCCTGCTCCAGCTCGACCGTGACCACTTCCGCCTGCGTCTTGACGCCGCGGGAGATCCGGAAGGGCTGGCTTAGCGGGAAGCTATCGTGCTGCGCGCGGAGGATGCGGGACATAGGAGTTCATCCAAAATCGCATCCACACCGAAGGCGATCGGATCGGTGCAAGGAAGACCATGGCGGTCCTCGGTACGCGCGCACAGCGCGCGCGCCTCGGCCGGGTCCATTGCCGAGGTGTTGAGGCAGATGCCGACGGCGCGGACATCGGGGCTGGTCAGCCGGGCGACCAGCAGATTCATCTCGATGCACTCGGCCAGGTCGGGCAGCGCACGGCCGGGAATGCCGCGCATATGGAGTCGGTTGGGATCGTGGCACATCACCAGCGCTTCGGCCTGCGCGCCGTGGAGCAGCCCGGTGGAAACGCCCGCAAAGCTCGGGTGGAACAGCGAGCCCTGGCCTTCGATCAGGTCCCAGCCATCATCGTCGCGCGCCGGGGCGAGCTGCTCGATCCCGCCCGAGATGAAGTCGGCGACCACTGCGTCGATCGGCACGCCGCCGCCTGCGATCAGGATGCCGGTCTGCCCGGTCGCGCGGAAATCGGCTGTCAGCCCGCGGGCCTGCATGCCCTGGACGAGCGCAAGCGTGGTATACATCTTGCCGACCGAGCAATCGGTGCCCACGGTCAGCAGCCGGTGTCCGGCGCGCTTGTAGCCGTTGCCGACCTTGAGCTCCGCGGGCGGATCGCGCACGTCGAACAGCTTGAGGCCCTTCGCCTCGGCCAGCGCCGCCAGCCGCGGCTCGTCGCGCAGTCTCTGGTGTAGTCCCGAGGCGACGTTCATCCCCGCTTCGAGCGCCGCCAGCGCATCATCGACCAGATCGCGGCCCAGCGTGCCGCCCGAATTGGCGATGCCGAGCACCAACGTCTTCGCGCCCGCCGCCGCGCCCTCGGCGATCGACATGCGCGGCATGCCCAGCGTCAGCGGGCAATCATCATAGCGGAATTCGCCCACGCAATCCTGGGGGCGAAAGGCGGCCAGCCCGCGCGAGGTCTTGATGCCGATCGCATCGTTGCTGTGCCCGAGATAGAGCAAATAGGGAGCAGGGATCATCACCGGCCATCCGTAATGTGCGCGTCCAAAAGTCTGCGCATAACGTCTGGAGCGCGCGGCATAGCCCCTTGTTATGGCTGGCTATGCCTAGCCTCACCGGTATGTGCTGAGTAGGGACCGAAAGTCCCGGAATGAGTGTATCGAGAGCTACTCAGGACGGCGGATGGGGACCGTCAGGCGACGTCGATCACACTGCGCAGCGTCTTGAGGAAATCCGTCGCCAGCGCGGTCAGCGGCCGGTTGTGCAGGTACATCGCATGCACCCCGAAGGTGATCGGCGGCTTGAGCGGCCGCATCGCCAGCCCCGGCGCCAGCGACGCCTGCGCGGTGAAGCTATCGACCACCGTCATCCCCACCCCCTGCTGCACCAGCGCCGCGGCGATGTAGAAGGTCCGCGCGAGGATAACGTCGTCGAGGACGATGCCCTGCCGCTGCACTTCCTGGGTGAAGAGCTGGCCCATCGGCCCGCTGGTTGCGAGACTGATGAAGCGATGCCCCTTCAGGCAAGTCATGTCGCAGCGCGGTGGCGCGTCGGGCATGTCCTGCTCGCGATAAAATACCACCAGCTCGCCCTCGCCAAGCGGCTTGTGGTCTATCGGTGCCGCGGGCGGGACTTCATAGGCGATGGCGATGTCGGTCTCGCGCTCGAACAGCTTGCGCAGCAGATCGTCGTGATGGACGGTCTGCAAGTCGAACTTCACATTGTCGTGCGTCTTTAGGAACTTCGCCACCGCGGTCGGCAGCGCCTGCAGCGCGAGGCTTGGCAGCGCCGAGACCCGCAGCATGCCGCCTGAGCCGCGCCGCAGGTTCTTGCCCGCCTCGCGCAGTGCATAGACCCGGTCCTGGATCTCGGAGACTTCGGTGAACAGCGTGTGTGCGTCCTCGGTCGGCACCAGCCGGCCGTTGGTCCGCTGGAACAGCTGGAAGCCGAGGAGTGATTCGGCATGGCGCAGCATCTTCGACACCGAGGGCTGCGACACATTGAGCGCCCGCGCGGCCCCGCTGACCGATCCGTTCACATAGACGGCGTGGAAGATCTCGATATGCCGCAGGTTCATGGGTTCGAAGACTATCGCCATTTGCGAAAAGGAAAAGCGCTCGTCACGTCCGGCGGCAAATCACCGATCCCGCGCAGGCGCAAGTCCGACCGATAACCGACCGTATGGCGGCCCCCGCAGACTTCTGCACAAACTATTAAGCATACCCCCCGCACATTACCGCAATCCCGCCGCAAAGCTGCGTAGGATAGGCAGGATATAGTACATCGCTTTGGCCGGGGGGTCGGGGTTTCGTGAACTCGCTTTTGCTCTCGTTCGTCGCGCTGCTCGAAGCAGCTGCGCCCGTCCCTGCGCCATTGGTGGTGCCGCCGATCGCCGTGTCGGTGCAGCGGCCGCGTGTCGCGATCATCGACAGCGGCGTGGCGAAGACCGCCGAGCTCGCATCGCTGGTCTCCGCCGAATATGATATGGCGTCGGACCCGGTCCGCGCCGAATTCCAGCCGCGCTACGATCACGGCACGATGGTCGCCACGATCCTTGCCCGCGCCGCGCACGGCCAGGTCGACATCATCTCACTGCGCATCGACGATCCCGCCGGCTGCCCCGCCGGCGCCAACCCGCCGTGCCAGCCCTCGGCCGCTCCGGTCGCCAGCGCGATCCGCCGCGCCACCGAACTGGGCGTCGACGCGATCAACATCTCGCTCGCGCTCGACAAGGATCCCTCGATCACCGCCGCGATCGCCGAAGCCGCCGCCAAGGGCATCCGCGTCGTCCTCGCCGCCGGCAACAATGGCTACGACCATCCCGGCAACCTCGGTCCCGCGCGCGCCGCCTATCCCAATGCCGTACTGGTCGGCGCGATCGACGCCGAGGGCCAGCCGTGGAGCGGCACCAACCGCCCCGATGCCAAGCCCGAAGGCTATAACTATGCCTGGGCACTCGGCGTGAAGGTCCCCACCGCCGCGATCGACGGCCGCCCGGTCACCGGAACCGGCACCTCGTTCGCCGCCCCGCTGGAAACCGCCCGCTTCCTCTCCAGCCGGACTACGGCCTCGAAGTAACGCCGGCCATCGAAGGCGACGGTTGCGGAGGTCGCCTGCGACAGGCAAGCTCGCTACGATGAAGCACCTCCTCCTCCTCCCGATGCTGGCGCTGCTCGGCGCCGCGCCGGCCCCCGAAGCGCAGTGGCAGCGCATCTTCGACGGCAAGACGCTCGCCGGCTGGACACCCAAGATCACCGGCCGCGCCATCGGGGAGGACCCGCGGCACATGTTCGTCGTGCAGGACGGCGCGATCCGCGTCTCGCACGCCAACTACGCGAAGTTCGAGGGCGAATTCGGCCACCTCTTCTGGAAGACGCCGCTCAAGGCTTATCGCATCCGCTTCGACTATCGGCTGTTCGGCGATCCCTTGCCGGGCATCAAGACCTGGCAGACCAGCAATTCGGGGCTGATGTTCCATGCGCAGGCGCCCGCGACGATGCGCCGCGATCAGGATTTCCCGGTGAGCCTCGAATTCCAGCTGCTGGGCATTCCGCGACCAACGGAGGAACCAAGCGGCAATCTCTGCACGCCCGGCACCAGCGTAGTGATCGACGGCAAGCGCGACCCGCGCCACTGTATCCTCTCCACCTCGCCACTGCTGCCGGTCGGCCAGTGGACCCAGGCAGGGCTGGAAGTGCTGCCCGATGGCCAAATCACCCATTTCATCAACGGCAAGCCGGTACTGCACTATGCCGCGGCCCAGCTCGACCCCGAGGACAAGGATGCCCAGCCACTGATCGCCGCGGCCGGCGGCAAGCTGCAACTGCACGGGGGCTATATAGCGCTGCAGAGCGAGGGCCATCCGATCGAGTTCCGCAACATCGAGCTGCAGCGGCTCGATTGAGCGCGAACGACGATATCGAACCCCTCACGTTAGTCTGAACAGCACACCCTGCCCAATTCCGGCGGTCGATCCGACGCACGCGAGCCGCGGAAACAGCGTCCCAATTCAATGATATAGGATAGGATAATCCTTTAACGCTCCCGCGTTACACTCTCCTCCGAAAGGATGTGGCGTGCGCGACTATCAGGAAGAGGCTCGGCTCGACGCCTTGTACCAGCTCAAGCTGCTCGATACTTCGCCGAGCGAAAGCTTCGACCGGATCACGCGGATGGCCAGCCAGATTTTCGGGCTGCCCATCGCCGCGGTGTCGCTGACCGATCGCGATCGGCAATGGTTCAAGTCCAGGATCGGCGTCGAGCATTGGAGCATCCCGAGAGACAGGGCGCCGTGTTCGGAGGTCGCGGAGACCACCGGCCTGTTGGTCATCGAAGATTTCCAGACCGACCCCTACTACGCCGATAGCGCGCTGGGCCGCGCGGGAACGCGGTTCTACGCTGGCGCCCCCCTGATCACCCGTGATGGCTATGGGCTCGGCGCGCTCTGCGTTCTCGGCACGGAGCCGCGACAGGCGACCGAGTCGGAGCGCGCGGCGCTCGTCGACCTTGCCGCGATGGTCATGTCGCAGATCGAATTGCAGCATGCCTTCGGACGGATCGATCCGGTAAGCGGGCTGCCGACGCGAAACCAGTTCCGCGACGACCTCATCGATCTTGCGCGGGACCATCCTGGCCAGCGGCGCTTTGCGGTCGTCATCGATCTCGCACGCGATGATCAGGTCAGCAGGATCACGCGGGTGCTGGGCGGCGCGCGCGTCGATGACCTGATCCGTGAAGCATCGCTGGCGGTGCGGACTGCGTTGGGTGCGGCCCGCACAGTCTATCATGTCGGCGCGGTGCAATTCGCATTCCTGTCCCCGCCCGACGTCGATGAAACGGCCTATATGGCGCTTCTGGAATCCTCCTTCGCGCATGTCCGCGCGTCGTCATCGGTGCGCTTCGTCACGAGCGTCGCAATCGGCGTCCGGCCATTCACCGTCGGCGAAGAGCCCGGAGAAGATGTCCTGCGTGGTGCGGCCAGTGCGGCCCAGGATGCACGAAAGGCCGACGGCTCCATCGCGCTGTTTTCCGCTTCGAACGACGCGGCGCATCGGCGCCAATATCGCCTGTTGCGCGATTTCGGCGCGGCGCTGGAGGCGGACGACCAACTGCAGCTCCATTACCAACCGCGCATCGACCTTTCGAGCGGGGCCTGCGTCGGCGCGGAGGCATTGCTGCGGTGGCGGCACCCCGCCCTTGGAGAGATATCGCCGGCCGAGTTCATTCCGATCATAGAGCAGACCTCCCTCGCCCGGCTGACCACGCAATGGGTACTGGACGCCGCGCTGGATCAGTTGGTCTGCTGGCGTGCGGCCGGGATTCTTATCGGACTTTCGGTCAACATCTCGGCTGCCAATTTGGCGGAAACCGATCTCATCCAGCGCCTCCAGCTAGGGTTGCTCAAGCGCAGTCTTCGCCCCGATCAGCTGGAAATCGAGTTGACCGAGAGCGCAGTCATGGAACAGCCCGAACGCGCACTGGCGATGCTGCACGAACTGGCGACGGCAGGAATAGGCCTGGCGATCGACGATTTCGGGACCGGGCACAGCAGCCTCGCCTATTTGCAGCGTCTTCCGGCCCAGGTCGTCAAGATCGACCAGGCTTTCGTTCGCGGCCTGGCGGACGCGGATGGACCGGATTTCGTGCTCGTCGAGACGATGATCGGGCTGGCGCACAAGCTCGGCTATCGGGTTGTGGCCGAGGGCGTCGAGACGGCGGAAGTCGCCACATTGCTGTCGCAGATCGGCTGCGAAGAAGCGCAAGGGTTTCTGTTCGCGCGCGCCATGGACGCGGAGCAATTTGCGCACTGGATCGCGGACAATCGATATGGCGAGGCCGCGCTGGCGCACATGGCCTGATCGCGCCTTGCCCGGCACCCACCTTTTCTAGCCGGGCGCCTCCCGCCGTGCGCTGGCGTGCTCAGACGTAATGTGGCTCGCCGCGCTCGCGAAGCGCCTCGTAATGAACGAGCGCGGGCGCGTCGCCGAGAGGCACCGGCTTGCCGCCGCGGAACGCCCATTCGCCGCGGTCGCAATCCTCGGCTGCGACATAGCCGTTGATGTAGAGCCGGCGCTGGTGGGTGGCGCGGTTGGTGCCCGATCCGTGGACCAGATACGGGTTCCAGAGCGCTAGATCGCCCGGCGCGAGATCGAGATCGACGATGTCGGCAGCAGAAAGCCCCGCCCCCGCCAGCACGTCGTCCGCCATCGCAGTGCCCAGCACTTCCGTCGAGATGTCCAGGTCGAGATCGCCGTCGAGGTGGCTGCGCGGAAGGAAGCGCATGCCGCCCGATTGCGGATTGTGCGGATCGATCGCCAGGCCGGTCTGGACATAGGAAGTGCCGAGATTGCGGTAGCAGGCGTCGGGCTTGCGGAAGCGCGAATCCTGGTGCCAGGCGAAGTCGCCCATCCCGCCCGGCGCCTTCCAGTGGAGCTGGTTGATGATCTGCTTGACGTCGCCGCCGATCAGCGGGGCGAGCATCGCCGCGAAGCGCGGGTCGAGCCGGACGCGGTCGAGCACTTTCTGGTGATAGGACGGCCATTGCACCATCCGCACCAGCGGCTCGGCACCTTGCTGGGGAGCAATGTTGTAGAAGAGATTGCCGTGGCGGAAACTGCGTCCGTGCGCGACGCCCTCGGCATGAATCTGGTCGATCGCGGCGCCGATCTCGGCAACTTCCTGCACGCCGAAGAAGCCGCGCAGCACGGCATAGCCGTCGCGCCGGAACCGGGCGACATAGTCGTCGGCCTCGCCGCCATGCGGTACAGGCTGTTCGAAACCCACGCTTTCCTCCCCGTCCGGATGCCGCGACCTTGCCGCGTCGGGGCGTGACCGGGCAAGGAGCGTGCGGATCGTCCCCAATGCCCTGCGGCTATGGCGCGCGAGTCAGCGCCGGCGGAGCAGGCGTCCGATGCCTTCGTGCCGCTGGGGCATCTCGCGGCCACATTCCTTCTCGAGCTTGTCGCGGATCGCGATCAACTCCTTCTCGCCGAGATGCTCGATCCCGATGAACTCGTTGCGTCCGCTGTCGAGCGCGCGGATCAGTTCGTCGAGCTTGGCCTGGATCGCCGCGCCGTCGCGATTCTGCGCATTCTGGATCAGGAACACCATCAGGAAGGTGACGATCGTCGTGCCGGTGTTGATCACCAGCTGCCACGTGTCCGACCAGGCGAAGATCGGCCCGCTAATCCCCCAGCCGATGACCACCAGGAAAGCGATCACGAACGCAGCCGGCCTGCCCGCCCATCCCGCAACTGCCTGTGCGAACCGCTCGAATATCCCGCTCATCCCGAACCCTTTCGATTTGGGTGCCTGATAGAGCATTTTCGAACCGGGTTCGCGGGCAAACCCGTGCGGCCTGCACCCGAAGGCCCCGCTGTCCACCGGCGATCCCGCTGAGGCGATCCGCCTTTTGAGCAAATATGGGAAATGATGCGGCATCGGCCGCGGCGCGCCGAACGCAAAAGGGGACCGGCATTGCTGCCAGTCCCCATGTCACCGGACTTCGGCCTCTGATCCCGAAGGACCGCGGGGCCTGGTTTCGGCGGCATGCTCCACTCGCGCCGGCAAGGGCATGCGAGCTTTGCGTCGGTCACCGGGGCCGGTCGATCCGCCTGTTCCCGGAGAAACAGGCATTTTTCCCGGCCATCGGTGGCCCGCTTCATGATTTCACCCGAAGGCGAAACCATGGAGCCTTGCTGGCGACGATTTCCCGAGCGATCCATCGGCTCCGGCTTTCCGCTTGCGCGTTGGCCATCGCCCTGGGCTTCTCTCTTCGGGCCGATCCGTCGGTCGATCTGCCGCTTGCGCAGGCCCATCGGCTTCGGTCTCGTCCATCAGGCCGTTCCTTCGTCTCGACCGGCGCTTGCGCACTGATTCCGGCATCGGTTCCGCCCAGCTTCGGCGTCTCTCGAAATCGCCGCGACGCTTGCGCATCGCCTTGTTTCCGCAACCACCGTCGCTCTCGTCTCCCCGTCCCGTCCAAGGTGGTTTCCCGAAGGCACCTGCACTCGTTCGAGCCGCGTAAGTGGTTGATCCTACTTTGGTTTCCCGCTGTCGAACCGTCTTCCTTACAAGACAGATGCTGTCATCGATCCCGAGTCGCGCAAAGCATGAAATGCTGCCCCGTCCCTGTGGATAACGTGAATAACGGGGACAGATCAGCTCCGGGGCGGTTCCGGCGTCCATCCGGGTGGGGCAAGCTCAAAGCCGGAAAATTCGAAGCCAGGGACGACCACGCAGCTCGCCAGCGCCCAGCCGGAGCTTGCCTCGGTGGATTGCCAGCGATTCGCCGGCACCAGCCATTGGGGCGCATAGCCCCGGGTCACGTCGCCGCCAAGCCGGATCGTCGCGATCGCGCCGTCGTCCTGCTCGACCAGCAAGTCGAGCGGCGATCCCGCATGCCACAGCCACAACTCGGCGCCGTCAACGCGGTGCCAATGCGAGCGCTGGCCGTCCTCCAGCAGGAAATGAATCGCAGTGCCGCCGGCGCGCGCGCCGTCCGCCGCCTCGGCGCGCCACGTCTCGCGATACCAGCCGCCCTCGGGATGCGGCGACATGCCGAGCGTGTCGATGATCGTTCGTGGAGCGTTCATATGGCGAATTCCAACCTCAGCTGAGCGGAACGTAGTTTTAGGTTCATGAAACCCCGCGGCGCTGCGGGACGTTTCGCTACCGGTTTCTGCAACTAGAATCGATCTATGGGAGTCAAACATGCGTAAGTTCATTTTCGCGCTCAGCGCGATCGCGGTGGCAATCCCCACCGCCGTTGCCCTTCCGGCCGCCAAGGCCGAAGCCAAGTCGTACGAATACAAAGCCGACACCCAGCGCCGCCGCGCCTATCGCGAGTGGAAGGGCCGCGACGGCCGCCGCTATTGCCGCAAGTCGGATGGCACCACCGGTCTGGTAGTTGGTGGCGTCGCCGGCGCCCTGGTTGGCCGCACGGTCGATACCAGCGGTGATCGCTCGGCGGGCACCCTGCTCGGTGCCGCAGCTGGCGCACTCGCCGGTCGCGAGATCGACCGTAGCAGCAGCAACAATCGCCGCCGCTGCCGCTAAGCCCTGACGCGACGCACGCGGAGCATTAACCTTGGCCCCCTATAGGTGCCAGCATGCTCCGCGTGCTCGTCCTCTCGACGCTCTTCCCCGACGCCACGCGTCCCAATTTCGGCATCTTCGTCGAGCGCCAGACGCTGTCGCTGGCCGAACGCCCGGGTGTCGAGGTGCGTGTCGTCGCCCCGCTCGGCATCCCCCCTGCCCCGCTCGACCGCCTGCCCCGCTATCGACCGCTCGCCGCGCTTCCGCTGCGTGAGGACTGGAAAGGCCTTCAAGTGCACCGGCCTCGCTTCCGCAACTATCCCGGAACCGGCGGCCGCTTCCACGCCCGGGCACTGGCGGAAGCCGTAGTCCCGCTGCTCCGCGAAATCCGCCACGACTTCGGCTTCGACGTAATAGACGCCGAGTTTTTCTTCCCCGATGGAGTCGCCGCAGTCGAGCTTGGCCGCCGCTTCGGCGTCCCCGTCTCGATCAAGGCCCGCGGATCGGACATCCACAATTGGGCCCGCAAACCAGTGATCGGCGCACAGATCCGCGCCGCCGCCCACGCCGCCGACGGGCTGCTTTCCGTATCCGAAGCGATGCGCGACGACATGACGGCGCTCGGCCTGCCCGGCGAGCGGACCGAATGTCTCGTCACCGGCGTCGATTTCGCTAGCTTCGCGCTGGGCGACCGCGCCGATGCCAAGGCGGTGCTCGGGGTGACCGGGCCGCTGGTGCTCTCGATAGGCGCGCTGATCCCGCTCAAGGGCCATCAGATCGTTATCGACGCCATCGCACGCCTTCCTGGCGTCCAACTCTGGATCGCAGGCGAAGGCCCCCATCGCCCCCAGCTTGCCGCGCAGATCGCCAGGCTCGGTCTCGGCGATCGCGTCCGGCTGCTGGGCTCGGTTCCGCACGCGGACCTTCCCCGGCTGCTCATCGCGGCCGATGCCATGGCGCTCGCCTCGGAACGCGAAGGTCTTGCCAACGCCTGGCTAGAGGCGCTCGCCAGCGGCACGCCCGTCGTCATTCCCGATGTCGGCGGCGCACGGCAGGTGGTGCGCAGCGACACCGGCGGACGCATTGCCGCGCGCACCGCCGAGGCATTCGCCGCAGCCCTCGACACGCTGATCGCCAACCCGCTGCCCCCGGCCGCGGTTCGTGCCACGGTCGAGCCCTTTACCTGGGCAGCCAATAGCGAGCGGCTGCACGGCTTTCTCGCCCGGCTCGTGGCCGGCTACGCGACTGCCGCCCCCTGAGTCCGTGGCGCAGACGGAACGACTGGCCAGGCACGCCGTTGACGGACCGGGGCGTCAGGAGCGAGACAAGACATGGCTGACGAGAACCCGGATCCCAAAGCCTCGAACCTCGGCCGGGATACCGATGCCCTCACCGACCAGCTTGGCCAGACTACCGCGGAGAGTGCGGGCGGCAACGTCAGCGGCACCGGCGACGAGGACGCAAGCGAAGGTCTCGACATCATTTTCGAGCATGAAGACAATGAGAACACGCAGCATTGATCCTGTCACGGACACGCGGCGACGATCGTGCGTTGACCGCCCGGCGATGATCCGTGACACTAGCGTCACGAAATTCGGAGGACTTTGAAATGGCCGGCAAGAAGAAAAAGGCTGACAAGGCCGTAGCGGGCAAGGGCGCGCTCCTCCCGAAGAGCATCGCCGGCGTCAAGCTACCCAAGGCCGTGCGGGGCAAGCTTGCCGACCTCGCCAAGCACCCGCTCGTCGCCGATATCCTCGCCGCTGGTCTGGTTGCGATCGCATCCAGGCTCAAGCCCGAGGCCAAGATCGAGGAAGGCGCCGCAAAGGCAGCCGAGGACGTGGTGGAGAGCGTGAAGGGAGCCGCTGCCGACGCGGCGGCCGCGATTGCCAAGCCAGTGGCCAAGCGCACCCCCAAACCCGCGGTTGGAGCCAGCGCCAAGCCCGATGCCGGCACTGCCGCGAAGCCGGTCACCCGCCGCACGCGCAAGCCGGCAACGTCGGGCCCCGCCTCCTCCGCTGCGGCCTCGCGCACCCGAAAGGCCCCTGCTGCAGCGGCGGCTCCCGCAGCCGCCGAGACCGCCGCAACACCGCCTGCCCGTCGCACCCGCAAGACCGAGAGCAGCACCGCCAAGCCCCGGGCGACGCGCCGCGCCGCGCCCAGAAAGCCATCACCTCCAAAGAAGCCCGAATAATCACGCGCTGAACCGCGCGTGCTTCCTGCCGTTCTTCCCTGCGAAGGAGACGAACATGGCCGAGGCACCGGACGGCACCAGCCCGCGCAATCTGTCCACCGAGCATCAGCAGCCGCGGGACGCCACGCAGCCCAAGGATACGCTGGATAGCGGGGACGACGAGGCGCGCTGGGCGAAGGACTTCGATCCGGCCGCGGATGCGGGCCGCGCGAAGCCGAGCGGCAATCCCGATTGAAAGATGCGGCGGCCGCGCGAAGCGGCCGCCGCACGTAGCGCTTAGACCGGGCTGACCAGCTGCGGCTGGGGCATCTTGCCCAGGCGAACCTGACGGCCGAAGATATCGCGCATCAGCGCGAGCGAGAAGAGATGCGCGTAGATGAGCGGCAGCATGCCGTTCTGGACGATCTTGCGAAGCTGATCGCCGCGCAGCTCGTTGAGCTTGTTCTCGTCGATCATCATGAAGCCGCGATAGATGAAGGGCTGCTCATTGCCTTCCTGCTGGATGGTGACTTCACCGTCGATCAGGATGTTGAGTTCCTTGAGGTCCTTCATGAACATCGCAGTGCGCGCACCGGCCTGTTCGAACTGCTCGTTGAACTGGAGGATGTTCTTGGTGGTCTCGGTCGGCTCGCCATTCTCGAACAGCTTATCGCCTTCCTCGAACGCGCCGATCGTGTCCGACGACGGGTCGAAGCAGAGCGACAGCTCGTCGCTCTCGGGGCGGAGGCGCGCCAGCAGATACGGATAGCGGCGGATATAGGCCGGGACGTAGAAGTTCGGCTCGAGCAGCGTGCCTTCGTCGTCGAAAAAGGTATTCACGCCTTCATTCAGGCCCATCAGCGCAAGCGGAACGGGATCCTCGCCTACCGAGAAGACGATCGGCAGATAGCGCTGCACGAGCGGGAATTCCTCGACGGTAACCGGCACCGCGTGCTGCTTGGCCAGGAACGGTGCCTTGTCGCGGACGCGAATGCGGAAATCGGCATGTGCCTGGCTCGAAAGCGGCTCGAGCTGGTTGTAGAACAACGGAAGCGACTGTTGTGGCGCACTGGCCATCCGAAACTCTCCTGAAAATAATGCTGAATTCTTGAAATTCGCGCGAAGGTCTATGGTCTCGAAGGCTCCGGCGCAAGCGTCACCAATTTCCCGGGATTGAGAATGCCCTGGGGATCGAGCGCGGACTTGATCGCGCGCAGTACGGTCATCCGGGACGATGCGCTCAGCCGTGCGAGCTCGTCGCGTTTCAGCTGACCGATGCCGTGTTCTGCGGAGATCGATCCGCCTGCAGCCACGACCATATCGTGGACATGGCGCGAAATTCCCGGGCCTTCCTCGGCATACCAGGTCTGGGCATCGACCCCGGCAGGCGCGCGGACGTGGAAATGGACGTTGCCGTCGCCGAGATGGCCGAAGGCAATGGCTTCGGTTCCGGGAAACCGCGCCTCGGCTTCCGCCCCGCCTTCGATCATGAAGCGCGGCATATCGTCGACCGGCACGGAGATGTCGTGCTGCAACGCCGGTCCGGCGGCGCGCTCGGCCTCCGAGATCGAATGCCGGATGCGCCAGAAATCCTCTGCCTGCGCTTCGCTGGCGGCGATCACTACATCCTCGGCCAGCCCCGCATCGAGCGCCGGTGCGAGCAGCCGTTCGAGCGTTTCCGCGGGCGGTTCCGCCGCGGGGTCGGTCGTCACCGTCTCGATCAGGACGTGCCAGGCATGCGCCCCGGCAAGCGGACGGCGCGTTCCCGGCACATGCCGCAGCACCAGCGCCAGCGTGTTCTCCGGCACTATCTCGAAGCTCTCCACCGCGTCGGTGCCGGCTTCCAGCGCGCGCAGCAGCTCGAGCGCCTTGCCGGGGCCCGAGATGCCGACCCATGCCACTGCCCGCGCCGCCACCCCGGGCACCAGCCGCAGCGTCGCTGCAGTGACGATGCCGAGCGTACCCTCGGCGCCGATCAGCAACTGGTTGAGATCGTAGCCGCGATTGTCCTTCTTGAGCGCGGCGATGCCGTTATGGATCGAGCCATCGGGAAGCACGGCCTCGACGCCCGCGACCAGGCTGCGCATCGTCCCGAAGCGCAGCACCTGGGTGCCGCCGGCGTTGGTTGACACCAGCCCGCCGATCGTCGCGCTGCCCCGCGCGCCAAGGTCGAGCGGAAAGCGGCGCCCCAGCGCTTCCGCCGCTCCGCGCAGGTCGGCCAGGATCACCCCGGCCTCCGCGACGGCAAGGTTGCTGACGGGCGACAATGCCCGGATGCGGTTCATGCGGCGCAGCGACAGTAGCAATGCCGAACCATCGGGCGATGGCGTCGCACCGCCGACCATGCCGGTGTTGCCGCCCTGAGGCACGACTGCGACGCCGGCCTGCGCGGCAAGGCCGATGATTGCGGCGACTTCCTCGGTCGATCCCGGCGAAAGCAGCGCCGGCGCCTGCCCGTGATAACGGCCGCGCCAGTCGCTCAGCCACGGCGCTATCGTCTCCGCGTCGGTCGTCGCGGCCTTGGTGCCGAAGCGCTGGAGGATCGTTTCGACAAGCTGGCGTTGGGCGGGTGTCATGGCGGCGTCCGGTTAGCACATCGCGAGATAGTTCATCCACCGTTCAAAACTTTGTCGTAGAAGCCGGCCCAGACATGTTGAATCCGCTGATTGCCGCCTCCGGTCTCCTGCTGTTGTTCGCTGCCCCGGCCTCGCCGCCGGAGCCGGCCGACTGGGATATGGCTGCGACCATGCTCCAGCAGCAGCGCCTCACCATCCATGTCCCCCGCCTCACCGTCACTCGCACGACGGTGTACATGCGCGCGCCGCGTCCGGTGGCGATGATCGAGAAAAAGGCAGACGATTGCGTGAAGATGGAGGATCTGGCCGGATTCTCGGTCAATCGCTTCGACAGCGTCGATCTGATGCTCAAGAACGGGTCGCTGCTCCGCGCCAAGCTCGGCAATGATTGCCCCGCGCTCGGCTTCTATGGCGGCTTCTACGTCAAGGCGAACAAGGACAAGAAGATGTGCGCCAAGCGCGATTCGATCCGTTCGCGCTCGGGCCGTCAGTGCGCCGTCCAGTCCTTCGCCGCGCTGGTCCCGGCACGCTGACCACCTCTCGCGGCTTGACATCTTCGGCCAAATCCGCAAGCGCGTGAAGGCTTTGGCGGCGTGGGTAACCACGCCCTTTTCCGGAAAATTACATGAGCTTTGCCGATCTCGGCCTGTCTGACGACCTTCTGCGCGCGGTGACAGACGCGGGCTACACCGATCCGACTCCGATCCAGCGCCAGGCGATCCCGTCGGTCCTGATGGGCAAGGACCTTATCGGCATCGCACAGACGGGGACGGGCAAGACCGCCGCCTTCGTGCTGCCGATGATCGACATCCTCGGCGAAGGGCGCACCCGCGCGCTGATGCCGCGCAGCCTGATCCTCGAGCCGACGCGCGAGCTTGCCGCCCAGGTCGCCGAGAATTTCGAGAAATACGGCACCAACCACAAGCTCTCGATGGCGCTGCTCATCGGCGGCGTGCAGATGGGCGACCAGGTCAAGGCGCTGGAGAAGGGCGTCGACGTCCTCATCGCCACGCCGGGCCGGCTGATGGACCTGTTCGGCCGCGGCAAGATCCTGCTCACCGGCTGTAGCCTGCTCGTCATTGACGAGGCCGACCGGATGCTCGACATGGGGTTCATCCCCGATATCGAGGAAATCTGCACCAAGCTGCCCAAGACGCGCCAGACTTTGCTGTTCTCGGCAACGATGCCGCCGGTGATCAAGAAGCTGGCCGACAAGTTCCTTACCGATCCCAAGCGCGTCGAAGTCGCACGCCCGGCGACCGCGAACGTCAACATCAAGCAATGGGTGGTCCCCGTCGCCGCATCGGACAAGCGCAGCGTGCTGCGCGACCTGCTCCGCGGCGAAGAGGTCACCACTGCGATCATCTTCTGCAACCGCAAGACCACGGTCCGCGACCTCAACAAGAGCCTGCAGAAGAGCGGTTTCCGCTCGACCGAGATCCATGGCGACATGGAGCAATCGCAGCGCATCGCCGAGCTCGACCGGTTCAAGGCCGGCACGGTCAACATCCTCGTCGCCTCCGACGTCGCCGCCCGCGGGCTCGACATCAAGGGTGTCAGCCACGTCTATAATTTCGACGCGCCCTGGCATCCCGACGATTATGTCCACCGCATCGGCCGCACCGGCCGGGCGGGCGCGACCGGCATCGCCTATACGCTGGTGACGCCCGAGGATTCGGAGAATATCGCCGAGATCGAAAAGCTCACCGGCATGAAGATCGAGCGCCTCAAGCCTGCCAATGGCGAAGCCGCGCGCGAGGAAGCGCCGGCGGAGAAGCGCGAAGCGGCTCCGCGCCGTGGACGCGGACGCAAGGCCGAAGGCGAGACGCGCCGCAAGCCCGAGCCGGAAGCCGAGGCCGTGGAGGCAGTGCGCGAAGCCCGCCCGGTCCGCGAGCCCGAAGCACGGCGCGAGCCGGCACCGCGCCGCGAACGCGAGGAACGCGGTGGCCGTGGCCGGGGACGCGACGAACGCCCGAGCCGCGAACCGCGGCGCGACCCCAACGCGACGGACGGCCCCGACGACGGCTGGAATGGCCCGGTGCCCGACTTCCTGAAGTACACGCTGGGCGCGTGAGCGCCGCGGCGGGTGCTCGACCGACACCGGTCCGATCGCCCTGCACCAATATCTGCCGGATCGACGACGCCACCGGCTGGTGCGTCGGCTGCGGCCGCACGCTCGCAGAAATCGCCCGGTGGGGCACCACCGATGATGCGGATCGCGATGCGGTAATGGCGCAACTGCCGGCGCGGATGGGTCACGGGCGCGGCCTGTAGGTTTGGGCCGCGGAGAATGTCCGCGATTGGGCTGCCCTTTCCTGCTTCGCGTCGCGGCCGACGATGAACCGGCGTCCCGGGTACGGAACGTCCGAAGGTCACACCAAAGTCACACTATCGCGAATTTTTCGCGAGGTTGCCTGTGATGGCAAAGAACCTCCTGTGAGGGCACGCCGCATGCAAGCAAATCCTATATTGCAAGCGCCGGACGACCGGGATTGGGTGGATTGCTGCCATTCAGTTCCCCTCCCTGAAAGGGACGGGTTAGTGCCTTTCAAACTGGGCGGATCACGGAGCCTTGCCGATGCGCTCGCGTTTCAGGCGCATGCCCGAGACGATCGACGACCTGCACCGGCAGATGGAAGCCGCGGCCGAGGCGATGGAGTTCGAGGAGGCGCGCAGGCTTCGCGACCGGATCAATCTGATGCGCGGCGGGGCGACGCGCGATGAGGCAAGCGATGCGGACACGTCGGGACTGACCCGTCAGCAGCCGGGCGCGATGGGGCTCGGCACCAGCCAGCAGCGCGTCACGCCGCCGCCCGGCTGGAAACCGCCGACCAAGCCCGATCCGATGACGAAGGCGACGAACCGCAGGCGCCGCAAACACTGATCCGCGCCAGCCGGCAATTGACGGGTAGACAGTCGAGGTCGCGCTCCTGCGAGGGCAGGCGTTCAACCAGAGCGAATTTGCCGAGTTGAAGCCCCCCTTTTCGTTCGGACTGAGCCTGTCGAAGCCCCCTTATCCACGCGCGCAGCGCTCGCGGATGATTGCCCTTCGACAAGCTCAGGGCGAACGATGAGTGCATCGACCCGAACCAAAACTGCACCGGTCGTTAGCCGGCGCTCAGTTCATGCCTCAACCGATGCCGGCGCTGGCACCAGCGCGTCATCCATTTCCGCCGCGCGCTTATAGGCCTCGCGACCGCTCAGCCGCTCGAAATAGTCCGTGAAGGCGTCGCGCTTGGGCAGCGAGCCGAACAATATCCCCCAGCCCACCGCCGAGCCGACATAGACGTCCGCCGCCGTAAATCGGTCGCCGGCGATATAGGGATGCGCCGATACCGCCGCTTCGAGCACGTCGACAGTGGCGGCATAGCTGCCATAGCCGAACATCCGCGACTGTTCGGGCGAAGGATCGAACTTGGCGACATTGTTGGTCACGGCATGCTCGACCGGGCCCGCAGCGAAGAACAGCCATCGATAATAATCCGCACGTTCCCCGGGGCGCGGCGCGAGGCCGGCTTCGGGAAATGCCTCGGCGAGATAGGCGCAGATCGCCGCGCCTTCGGTCACCGCCTTGCCATGATGGACGATCGCAGGAACCTTCCCCATCGGATTGATCGCGAGATAGTCCGGGCTCTTCATGCGGCTGGCATAGTCGATGACTTCGGTGCGATAGTCGGCGCCGGTTTCCTCCAGCATCCAACGGGCGATGCGCCCGCGCGACTGGGGATTGGTGTAGAAGACCAGATCGTCGGCCATGGCGGTTCCTTCGCGGATCAGAGCGTGGTGCTGAACAAGTCGAGCAACCGTGCCCAGGCGCGCTCGGCCTGGACCTGGTTATAGGCTTCGCTGTCGGGCGGGCACCAGCCGTGCATCGCGCCCTTGTAGACTTCAATCTCGGCCGGCCGCTTGGCAGCGGCGAAGGCAGCGCGAAGCGTGTCCTTGTCGCCCGGCGCGCGCGCGTCGTCATTGTCGGCGATTGCGATCAGGAAGCCTGCCCTGGTCTTGGGAATGAGCAGATGCGGGCTGTCGGCATTGTCGGTGGCGAGGCCGCCGCCATGGAAGCTGCCGCCGGCGCGAACGCGCCCCGGTACCGCCGCGGCGGTGCGCACCACCAGTGGACCGCCCATGCAATAGCCCGTTGTGCCGATGCCGCGCTTGGAGTTCACTTCGCGCTGCTTGTCGAGAAACGCCACCAGTGCCGTCGCGTCGGCGATCGTCGCTTCGGGTGTCAGCAATTTGCGATACTCGCCCGCCTTGCCGCGAATCGCGCTGCGGTCTCCGCTCGCCGCCAGCACAGGCGCCGTGGCGGAGCGATAGAACGGGTTCACCGTTAGCACGGCATAGCCAGATTCGGCGAGGCGGTCGGCCATCTGCCGGAACGCGGGACGGAGCCCGTAAATGTCGGGCCAGACAAGCACCGCGGGATGCCTGCCGGTGGCCGGTGCGACGAAATAGGCGTCGATCGTGCCGTCGGGAGTCCGGATCGTGACGTCGCGGCCCTTGACCGCGAGGGCATTGGCCGGGCTGGGCAGCAATATGCCGACACCGATGGCGGCCGCCGCGGTGCCGAAGGCGCGGCGCGACAGGCCCTCGCCCAGCAAGCGCGCATTGTCCGCTTCGGTCAGATCGTCACACATATATCCTCCTGCCCAATCCGCCCCGGCATCGATCCGAGTCGTTTGCGCGGAGGCTACACGTCCGGCACGCCCGCGTCATGCGCAGGCGGCACTGGTTACTGGCGGAACAGCGTCTCGGCGGTGTGCTCGACCGGGCCGGCTTCGGTGCCCGCTTCGCCTGCCTCGGCGGCATGCGCGGCGGCAGTGCGCTCGGCGCGGAGCTGCTCGAGCAGCGCCTCGCGGTCGCCTTCCAGGCGCGTGTCGGTCGGCGCCTCGATGCCGGCGGCCTTGGCGGCCTTGGCGACGAGCGCGTCGAGCTCACGCTGCGAGGCGAGGCCCAGCGTGACCGGGTCCTTGGGCGTGATGTTGGCGATGTTCCAATGGCTGCGGTCACGGATCGCGGCGATCGTGGTGCGGGTGGTGCCGATCAGCTTGCCGATCGCGCCGTCCGAGATTTCAGGATGGTGGCGCAGGATCCAGGCGATGCCGTCGGGCTTGTCCTGGCGCTTCGACACCGGGGTGTAGCGCGGGCCCTTGGTGCGGCGGACCTGCTCAGGGCCCTTGAGCATCTTGAGGCTGTAATCGGAATTGGCCTGGCCCTTCTCGATCTCTTCCATCGTCAGCTCGTGCGCGCGGACGGGATCACGGCCGGTGAGCTTGGTCGCGGCGGTATCGTCGGCGATCGCCTGGATCTCGAGGATGTGGAGGCCGCAGAATTCGGCGATCTGCTCGAACGAGAGCGACGTATTGTCGACCAGCCAGGAAGCGGTCGCATGCGGCATGAGCGGCTGGGCCACTTTTCGTCTCCAGAAATAGAAAGGGCCGCCCATCACGGGCGGCCACGTCACCTGAATGACTTAGTGCGATGTGGCGCGAAGAGCAAGGCGCGACCGTTGGTCAGTGCGTCACCGGCTCTTCGAGCGTCACCCTGGGCGTATCGACGTTGATCCGCAGCGCCGAATCGAGCCGCGGGCTCTTGCGGAGACTCACTTCGCCGTTGGTCACCACCTCTTCGGCGGTCCGGCGATGGCGCAGCACGACCCTGGTGCCAAGCGCGCACATCGTTTCGTCGCCCGCCTTGTAGGTCCAGCGCGCGGTGTGCGGCTTGAGCTTGCCAATGAGCAGGTTCGGACCCCAGACCGGAGCATCGCGCGGGCTGGGCGTGCCGGTGTCGAGGTGGAGGGCCACCGCGTCATAGTCCGACGTGTCGTTGACGATGTAGAAGCAGCCCGTCTCGTCGCAGGTGCGGGTGTGCTTCTTCTTGAGCTGGAATTCGAGCATCGCATTGAAGGCGAACATCTCGGGCGCGATGCGCGTGACCTTGCCCTGCCGGTCCTGCGATTCGCCGCCCGTCGCATCGGCCGGCGTCTGGGCCGCGGCCGCCTGCGCAGCGAGCACCGATGCCACAAGAAGAAACACGCGACCTGCACGTTTCATCGCCGGTCCCCTTTCGAGCACGCACGTCGCGGCGATATTATGCCGCCACGTCCTGATCGTCCATCGCATAGAGCGCATTGAGGAACTGGTGCGCGCTCGCTTCCCAGGTGAAGCTGCGGCCATAGGCGGCGCAGGCGGCGCGGTCCCTGGTCAGCGCGGCGGCGATCGCCGCGGTGAGATCGGTGTCCGTCGCGCCGGTCTCCGGGGTGAGGATGTCGATCGGGCCGGTGACCGGATAGCCCGCGACCGGCACGCCGCAGGCCAGCGCCTCGATCATCACCAGTCCGAACGTGTCGGTCCGGCTCGGGAAGACGAACACGTCGGCCGCGGCATAGGCAGCGGCGAGGTCGGCCCCGAACATCGGGCCGAGAAACCGGGCCTGGGGGAAGCGCGCCTCGAGCGCGATGCGGGCCGGGCCATCGCCCACCACCACCTTCGTGCCCGGGTGCGTGGTCTTGAGGAACGCCTCGATATTCTTCTCGACGGCGACGCGGCCGACATAAAGCTGCACCGGGCCTTCGAGACCCGTCATCGCCGGATGCGGCGCGATGCCGGGATGGAACGCGGCGAGATCGACCCCCCTGCCCCAATGCTTCACATGAGTGAGCCCGTGCGCGACCAGCGACTCGCGGATCGACGGCGTCGAGGCGAGGATCGCCTGGCTGGGGGCATGGAACCAGCGGATATAGCGCCAGATCCACTCGGCGGGCACGCCCGAGCGCGCCGAGACATAGTCCGGGAACTGGGTGTGGTACGCCGTGGTGAACGGCATGTCGTGGCGCAGGCACCAGCGCCGCGCGGCAACGCACAGCGGCCCCTCAGTGGCGAGGTGGATCGCGTTGGGGCGGAATTCCTCGAGCATCGCGCCGACGCTGCCGGTGCTGGCGAGTGCGAGGCGAATCTCGGGATAGGTCGGGCATGGCAGCGAATAGAAGCGGTCTGGCGAGATTACCTCGACTTGGTGGCCCTGCCCCTCCAGCACGGCGCGAACCGACTGGAGCGTGCGGACGACGCCGTTGACCTGGGGTTCCCAGGCATCGGTCACGATTGCGATGCGCACGTCCTCGGCCCTCGCCGGCTTCGTCACGCAGCCTCTAGTCTGGCCTCGGACTCGGGCGCATCGCGCGCCGCCATCTCATCGGCCCAATGGAGAATTTCCATTGTACCGTCGTACTGCTCGACGAGCGCGGTGCAACCCTCCACCCAATCGCCGTCGTTATAATATTCCACGCCCTGGATGCTACGCATCTCCGCCTTGTGGATATGCCCGGCGATCACGCCGTCGATTCCGCGATGCGCGGCTTCGTGCGCGACGATCTCCTCGAACTTGGAGATGAACGAGACCGCGTTCTTGACCTTCTGCTTGGCGTATTTGCTCAGCGACCAATAAGGCAGGCCGAACACGCGGCGGCCGGCATTCATCCAGCGGTTGAGCGCCATCAGCGCCTCGTACGCCGCGTCGCCCAGATGCGCGAGCCAGCGGTGCGACATGGTGATCGCGTCGAACTCGTCGCCGTGGAGCACCAGCAGGCGCCGGCCATCCGCGGTCTCGTGGATCGCCTGCCGCCGGATCTCGACGCCGCCGAAATTGAGCCCCGCGAACTGGCGGAACATCTCGTCGTGATTGCCGGGGATGTAGACGATTCGGGTGCCGCGCTTGGCGCGCTTGAGGATGCGCCAGACGATGTCGTTATGCGCCGCGGGCCAATAGAGCCGCTTCTTCATCGCCCAGCCGTCGATCATGTCGCCGACGAGGTACATCGTCTCGCTGTCGATATGGTCGAGAAAGTCTATCAGCATCTCGGCGTTGCAGCCGCGCGTGCCGAGATGGACGTCCGAAATCCACACCGTGCGATATTGCCGGCGCCCGGCGACGACCCGCTCGGGAATCGCCGGTTGGTGCGCATGGAAATCGCCGAAGTGCGCTGCGTCGAACGGAAGCCTGGTGATCGTCGCCATGATCGTTCCCCCGCGGGAGCTTGTCCTGGGGAGCCTATGCCGGGGGATTGTTACAATCGGAATCGTCCGGGCGATAATTGCGTGGGGATCCGCGAGTCGTGCGTCGCCGGAATCCACCTTCGACGTCACCCCCGCCTGTGCCGGGGTGACGGCGGTGGGAGCCTATCGCGTGAAAGTCCGCGGGCGCATATTTTGGCTGTCCGCTGCGGAAGTCCGGTGGATAGCGACATTGCTGGAACTTCGTCACCGCACCATTGTGCAACCATGATCCGTTGGTCTCTCGTGTTCGCACTTGCCGGAGCGACGGCACTTCTCGGTTGCGATCAAGCACCGAAAACCTACGGCGCCGCTTGCGCTACGCCGCTGTCGAACTGGGGAACGGAGAAGGATGGCGTCGGCCATCTGAGGCCCGTACTGTCAGTCGTCCTGACCTCAGACGGGACGGTGCTCTGGAATAGTGTCGCAATCTCGAACGAGAAATTGCGAGCCTATATGGATCAAGCAAGCGCCCTCAGCCCCGTCCCGCAGATTGTGCTTGAAGTTTCTCCGGCGGCGACGTGCAAAAGAGTGAGTGAAGTGCGTTCGGTCATGGACGCCGCACCAATGTGCAAAGGTCCTCACTCGCTCTGTAGCGATGGACGGAATCCCACAGAGTGGCCGATGTCTGGTGGCCCGTGAATATCCGCAACCGGATCACTTCCCCGTAACCTAGTCGGTGATCGCGATATGCGCCGGATGGCTCGCGACCCGCGACAGCCAGGCGCGGACATTGGGATAGGGCTGGAGATCGAAACCGCCCTCTTCGGCGACATGGGTGTACGCGTATAACACGATGTCGGCGAGGGTCAGCCGGTCGAGCACGAGATAGGCGCTGCGCCCGAGATGTTCGTCCATCAGCGCCAGCGCCGCCTCGCCCGCCGCGACCTTGCCGGGAAGCAGCGCACGCTGGAGGTCGGAGAGATCGTCCTCGCCCACCAGCGTGCGCCAGAACCGCACCGTCGCGATATTGGGCTCGTGATTATATTGCTCCCAGAACAACCAGCGCAGCAAGTCGGCGCGCTCGAAGCGGTCGGCCGGGATCAGGTCGCTGCCGTCGGCGATGTAGAAGGCGGCAGCGTTGCTTTCGGGCAGGAAGTCGTCGTCACCGACCTGGAGCACCGGGATGCGGCCATTGGCGTTGACTTCGCTCAGGAATTGCGCGGTGCGGGTCTCGCCCTTGAGGATGTCATACTGCCGCCGTTCGAGCGGCAGCCCGACATGCGCCGCGGTGAGGCGGATCTTGTAGCAATTTCCCGACAGCGCGAATTCGTGCAGCACGAATGGCATGGATGCTTCCCCTTATTGGTGCAGCGCTTTCCGCGGTCGGGGGGCCACGCGTCAAACAAATAGCCGCGCGCCGACGATAAGGCCGGCTTATCTTTGGCTCGGAGCCGTTCAGATGATTCCGAGTTCTTCGCGCCCGCGCACCACCGAGCGATGATACAGCCAGCCCCAGAGCGCGACTCCGGCCAGATACAACCAGCCCCATGTGTGGGCCCAGAAGGGGAAGAAGAAGCCCTTGCCCAGGTCGCGGCCGACTTCGCGCTTCAGCATCGCCTGCCCTTCCTCGCCCAGCGGCGCCGCGACCAGCTCCCAGCGATCGCGCGAATAGAGGACCAGGCCCAGGCTGGAATGCCAGCCGAACGGCATGCCGAGGAAGCTCCACTGGCGCACTGCATGGCCCAGGCGCGGCGGCTGGTAATTGTCCTTCACCCGCGCCCGCGGCGCCTGACCGGCGGCGGAGAGCGTCTGGTAGAATTGCTCCGCCTTGTTCGGGCGTTGCGGGACATGGACGCCATACATGCTGACGATCCGATCGAGATTGTCGCGCAGCTCGCCCGATCCCGGTGGAATCGCCGCGACATCGGTAACCGCCCAGTGCTGGTCGCTCAGGAACCAGTCGCGCTTGGTCATTAGCAACGTCACCGCCAGCACGGCGATCAGCAATCCACCCAACAGGTTACGCAGCATATTCCTCCCCCCGGATTCGCCGGCAACTTAACAAAGTCTTGCCGCTAGGCCAGACGGGATCGGCGTCCTGCTATAAGACTCAGCAGGAGCCCCCATGACCCTGCAAGATCTCTACGAAGACCATCGCGAAATTTTCAGGCTCGGCGAAAAGCTGATCGAGGCTGCGGCTTTCGATCCGCCGCGGATGCAGGAGCTGGTCGCGGCGCGACACGCCATGGCGCAGGCGATCGCCCGGCACCTCGGCAATGAGGCACGGCTGGCGCTGATGCCGCTCAGTGCGAGCACCGACCCCTATGACCGCGCGCTCGCCCGGCGTTACACCAGCGACCTGCTGTCGATGCGCCAGTCCGGCAGCGCGCATCTGGGGCAATGGACGATGGAAGAGATCACCGCCGACCCCCGCGAATACCGCCTCGCAGTGCGCGCGCAGATGCGCATGGTCGCCGCGCGGCGGAGCTGGGAAGAAACCGAATTCCTGCCCGCCGCCGAACGCCTCGCCGCGGGGCAAAGGTCGCCGCTGCGCAAGGTGGGCTAAACTTCCCTCTCGTCGGGAGCGCGAGGTAGGATCGCGCCCCGCGCGGTCCTCTATCATGCGGGGCATGATCGACCTCGCACTGGTTGCGCAGACTTGGTCCCGTTTCCTCGGGGCCTAGTCGGAGATGGATGAGGGGATCGCCATCTCGACAGCGGGAAACCCTCACCTAGCTTCGCTAGGCAGCAAGCTGCGCCACCTCTCCCACAGGGAGAGGAGAAGGGCCTTCATTCCAGCGTCAGCACGATCTTGCCGATGTGATCGCCCGATTCCATCCGGCGGTGCGCCTCGGCGGCCTGGGCGAGCGGGAAGGTCGAATCGATCACCGGCTTGAGCCTGCCCTGCTCGACATGCGGCCAGACCGTGCGCGCGATCTCGTCGGCGACCAGCGTCTTGAATTCGGTCGAGCGCGGACGCAGCGTCGATCCGGTAAGCACCAGCCGCTTGCGCATCACCTGCCACAGCGGAATCGTCGCGTCCGCGCCGCGCTGGACCGCGATCGAGACGTGGCGGCCATCGTCCGCCAGGCACTGGAGGTTGCGCGGCACATAATCGCCGCCGATCATGTCGAGCACGACATCGACGCCGCGGCCGCCGGTGATGTCCTTTACCCGCGCGACGAAATCCTCGGTCTTGTAGTTGATCGCGTCGGCCGCGCCGAGCTTGCGCGCCGCCTCGCATTTGGCGTCCGATCCTGCGGTGACCAGCACAGTCAGGTGAAACAGCCGCGCCAGCGCGATCGTCATCGTGCCGATGCCGCTGGTGCCGCCATGGACCAGGATCCAGTCGCCGTCGGCGGCATAGGCGCGCTCGAACACATTGGTCCACACGGTGAACAGCGTCTCGGGCATCGCCGCCGCCTCGATCATCGACAGCGCCGGTGGCACCGGCAGGCACTGACCGAGCGGCGCGACGACATATTCGGCATAACCGCCGCCCGCGACCAGCGCGCATACGTTCTGGCCAATCATCTCGGGCCCGACATCGGCGCCGACCGCGACGATCTCGCCCGCGGCTTCGAGGCCTAGGATCGAAGGCGCGCCGGGCGGTGCGGGGTACAGCCCCATGCGCTGCATGATCTCGGGCCGGTTCACCCCGGCGGCGGCGACGCGGATCAGCACCTCGCCTTCTCCGGGCACCGGCACGGGCCGCGTGACAGGCACGAGAACCTCGGGACCGCCCGGCTGTTCTGGATCGATTGCCAGCATCGTTTCGGGGACGGTCATCGGTTTTGTCGCTGCCCTTGGTAGAAACCCGGCGTCTTATTGACATCGCCCCTGCCAGGGTCAACGTTCTAGGCATGGACGCAGATGAAAACCTGCCGCGTCGCAAGGACGACCTCGCCGGCCAGCTGGCCAGGCAGGACCTCGATCCGCTTTCGGTGGACGAGCTGAACGAACGCATCGCGCTGCTGGAAAGCGAAATCGCGCGGTGCAAAAGTAAAATTCAATACGCCATCAACCACCGCGCAAGCGCGGACGCTCTATTTAAGAGATGAGCGTTACGTGCACCGGAGTGGGCCGAGACGCCCCACAACTCCGGTGCCGGGTCGCTGCGCTTGATGCGGGGCCTGCCGATACCGACATTGTCGGAAACGGGCCGTGTATCCTTTCGGGCCCACTGGAGTTGTATCCGAATGCCTAGTTTCGCCTCCGCCCTCGAATCGACCCTTCACAAGGCTCTGGAGGCCGCGTCCTCCCGCCGCCACGAATATGCGACGCTCGAGCATCTGCTGCTCGCGCTCGTCGATGACGAACACGCCTCCAAGGTGATGAGTGCGTGCGGCGTCGAGATCGGCGACCTGCGCAGCACCGTCGCGCACTATCTCGACACCGAACTCGAAGCGTTGAAGGTCGAAAACTCGACCGATCCCTCGCCGACCAGCGGTTTCCAGCGCGTCGTCCAGCGCGCAATTCTACACGTCCAGTCCTCAGGCCGCGACGAAGTAACCGGCGCCAACGTGCTCGTCGCCTTGTTCAGCGAGCGCGAGAGCTATGCTGTCTATTTCCTGCAGCAGCAGGACATGAGCCGCCTCGATGCCGTGAGCTTCATCAGCCACGGCGTCGGCAAGGGCTCGACTCCGGGCGAGACCACCACGCCCAAGGGCGCCGAGGAAGAAAAGTCGACCAAATCGTCCGAAGCCAAGTCCGGCAAGGGCGAGAGCGCGCTCAAGCAGTTCACCGTCGATCTCAATGAGAAGGCCAAGGCCGGCAAGGTCGATCCGCTGATCGGCCGCGGCCCCGAGGTCGATCGCACGATCCAGATCCTGTGCCGCCGCAGCAAGAACAATCCACTCTATGTGGGCGATCCCGGCGTCGGCAAGACCGCGATTGCCGAGGGGCTGGCCCGCAAGATCGTCGAGGGCCAGGTCCCCGAGGTGCTCAAGGAAGCGGTGATCTATTCGCTCGACATGGGCGCGCTGCTCGCCGGCACCCGCTATCGCGGCGATTTCGAGGAGCGGCTCAAGCAAGTCGTCAACGAGCTCGAGAAGTTGCCCCACGCCGTGCTGTTCATCGACGAGATCCACACCGTGATCGGCGCAGGCGCGACCAGCGGCGGCGCGATGGACGCGTCGAACCTGCTCAAGCCGGCTTTGTCCGGCGGCTCGATCCGCTGCATCGGCTCGACCACCTACAAGGAATTCCGCAACCACTTCGAGAAGGACCGGGCGCTGCTCCGGCGCTTCCAGAAGATCGACGTCAACGAGCCGACGATCGAGGATACGATCAAGATCATCGCGGGCCTGCGCAGCGCCTTCGAAGGGCACCACCACGTCAAGTACACCCCCGACGCGATCAAGTCGGCGGTCGAGCTCAGCGCGCGCTACATCAACGACCGCAAGCTGCCCGACAAGGCGATCGACGTGATCGACGAAGTCGGCGCGATGCAGATGCTGGTGCCGCCGAGCAAGCGCAAGAAGGTGATCACCACCCGCGAGATCGAGCAGGTCATCGCGACGATGGCGCGCATCCCGGCCAAGTCCGTTTCGTCCGACGACACCCGCGTGCTTGCCAATCTCGAGCTCGACTTGAAGCGCGTCGTGTTCGGTCAGGACAAGGCGATCGAAGTGCTCAGCTCCGCGATCAAGCTGTCGCGCGCCGGTCTGCGCGATCCCGACAAGCCGATCGGCAACTATCTGTTCTCCGGCCCCACCGGCGTCGGCAAGACCGAAGTCGCGCGCCAGCTTGCCGAGATCCTCGGCATCCCGCTCCAGCGCTTCGACATGTCGGAGTACATGGAACGCCATTCGGTCAGCCGTCTGATCGGCGCACCTCCAGGCTATGTCGGCTATGACCAGGGCGGGCTGCTGACCGACGCAGTCGACCAGCAGCCGCATTCGGTGCTGCTGCTCGACGAGATCGAAAAGGCGCATCCGGACCTGTTCAACATCCTTTTGCAGGTGATGGACAACGGCAAGCTCACCGATCACCACGGCAAGACGGTCGATTTCAGGAACACGATCCTGATCATGACCACCAATGCCGGCGCATCGGACATGGCCAAGGAAAGCGTCGGGTTCGGCGACATGGGCGGCCGCGAGGACATTCAGGAAGAGGCAGTGAAGAAGCTCTTCACGCCGGAATTCCGCAACCGCCTCGATGCGATCGTGCCGTTCGATTATCTGCCGACCGAAGTGGTCGCGCGGGTGGTGGACAAGTTCATCCTCCAGCTCGAACTGCAGCTGGCCGATCGCGGCGTCCACATCCAGCTCGACGAGGAATCGAAGATTTGGCTCACGGCGCGCGGCTACGACAAGCTCTATGGCGCGCGGCCGATGGGCCGCCTGATCCAAGAGAAGATCAAGCAGCCGCTCGCCGAGGAATTGCTGTTCGGCAAGCTCGTCCATGGCGGCGAGGTCAATGTAAAGCTCAAGGACAATGCGCTGGTCTTCGAGACCATCCCAGCCGCGCCCAAGCCCAAAAAGGGCGGCAAGAAGGCCGAGAAGATCGCGGCGAAGTAAGCGCTGTATTGCGAATGTAAGCGGGCCGGGAGGTGACTCCTGGCCCGTTTTCGTTTGCGAGACGGTTCCCCTTTCGGTTCGGGCCGAGCTTGTCGAAGCCCCCCTCTTCGGGCTCCCGAAAGAAGGCCCTTCGACGAAGGAACCCGGGGGGTGAGTCAGTACTGGTATACCAACGGAGGCGCGGTGCTGTGGACAATCACTACCGTTACTCCGCTCGCGGGCGGCGGAGGTGGCGGCGCCGGATAATAGGCTGGTTGCGGCGCGTCGCAGTCCTGCCAGCGACACGCCTCCAGCTGCGCCACTCGCTCCTCGGCCATGCGCCGAATCCACACATCGCGATCAATCGCCCAGGCGACCTGATCCTCGGTGCTCGCCCAGGCTTCGTCGCGGCACGGACGATCGTTATCGCAGATGCGATTGACTGCGCGGCCGATCCTCCGGGAGAGCTCGTCCATCCCCGCTGGCGTCGAGAGATCGAGCGCGGCGGCATCGACACGGATCGACCGCCACTCGCGGTCGCGCGCCTCGGCAGCGGCCGGAAGGGCCAGGGTTGAAAGTACAGCAAGGCAGGGCAGGATTCTCATAGCTTGATCCTCAAGCGGAGCTGGATCATAACGGTGCCATAACGCTCCAGAAGCCCCCGGGTCGCACCGGACCGAAACGCGCCAATGTCCCATAAGCGGACATGCCAACGCGCACGGATCGGTGTTTTGCGTAAATAGCGCGAATGCGAACCCAGTAGCCAGCGCTTCGGACGGGCCGTCCAGGGGAGAGTTGCAATGGACAAGGTGAAGGCGCGGCTGCTCGCCGCGGGGGCGATGCTCGGCCCGCTGGTGATAGCCAGCGCAGTGACCGCGCAGAGCGGCGACACCACGCCCGAGGCGCGCTATGTAATGGATGCCGGCACGATCGCCGGGATGATGGGCCAGGGCGAGAGCCGCGAGCTCACGCTGCGGCTCGGCTCGTGGCTGGCGCCGACCGGTGCGCCCAAGGCCGATCACTTCATGCCCGCGGGCGCGAAGCTCGGGCCCTCGGTCCCGCTCGAGACGCCGCCGCGCGGCACCGACGATCTCCCCGCCGACTTCAAGCGCCCCAAGGGCCGGCTGCTGCTCTATTGGGGCTGCGGCGCCAAGGCGGGCCCAGGCCAGCCGGTGGTGATCGACTTCGCCAAGGTCGCCAAGGGCCAGATCCCGCCGGGCTTGTTCTCATCGAAGGTCCCCGCCGATCCTGGCCCGACGCTCGCCAACGGCCGCAGCTACGGCCAATGGCCCAACAGCCTGAAGAGCAAGAACATCAGCGCAAAGTCCTCGCTGATCGGCCCGCATCGCATCGTCGGCACCTACAGCCCCGAAATCGCCTTCGCCCTCGACCAGGGTTTCATGGCCGCGCTGCGCGTCCGTTCGAACGACAACGCCGACGGATCGACCGGGCTCAGCTGGCAAGGCCTCGGCAACGCCACGGGCTATCACGCCTGGGTGATGGGCGGGAAGAACATGGGCGAGGACGGCAGCGACATGGTATGGTGGAGCTCGTCCGCCACGAGGGAATTCGGCGGCGGATTGTGGAGCTGGCTCGCGCCCGCAACCGTCGCCAGGCTGATCGGCCAGAACATCGTCATGCCGCCCGCGCAGACGAGCTGCACCGTCCCGGCCGAAGTCAGGAAGGCGGCCGGCGACATGATGATGGGCTTCCTCTATGCCTATGGCCCCGAGGCGAACTTCGCCTTCCCGGAGCGGCCCAAGGATCCCAGGATCGCCTGGAAGCCCAAATGGACCGCCAAGGTCCGTTATCGTTCGATGGCGCCCTTCATGCCCGGCATGCCGAGCATGGCCGACATGCTGAGCGGCCGCAGCGGCGAGGACGAAGCCGGCGAAACGCCACAGGAACAGCCCAAGAAGTGCAAGCCCAGGGGGCTGGGCGGGATGTTGAAGAAGGCGGCCGGCGCAGGCTGCTAGCGATTAAATCCTCCCTGGCTTCATCGGGGAAGTCTGTCGGCGGCGTACCCCTCTTTGCCCCCGCTCCTCCGCGGTGTTAAAGGCCCCCGTGGCCAAGACAGTGGAAACCGCACAGCGGCTGATCAATCGCCCGGCGCGCCCGCCCGGCATCGTCTCGCGTCCCTTTTTCGAGGACAAGGGTCGCGCCTTCTGGATGCTCCAGGCGGCGGGATGGAGCGGCTATCTGCTCCTGCGCAGCGTCGTCTCGATCTCCAACGGTTTCGCGGTGGAGCGGATCATCGCCGCGATCATCGAGGCGATCGTGGGCTATTGCCTCACCCTGCTGCTCTCGACGCTGTACGGCGTCTATCGCCGGCTGCCGCGGATTACCGGCATCTTGCTGACGCTCACCACACTCGCGCTGGCTACCGTGATCTATGCCGTCATCGACGCCTTCACCTTCTCGTTCATCCGCGAGGGCGACACCGGCGTTACGTTTGCGTTGATTGTTGGTACGGTGTTTATCAACTTTACCGTCCTCGCTGGGTGGTCGGCGCTGTACTTCGGAATCAACTTTTATCTGATTGTCGAGGAACAGATCGACCAGATGCAGCTGCTCGAGAACCAGGCGTCGAGCGCGCAGCTGGCGATGCTGCGCTACCAGCTGAACCCGCATTTCCTGTTCAACACGCTCAATTCGATCTCGACGCTGGTGCTGCTCAAGCAGACCGAGCGCGCCAATGTGATGCTCAGCCGCCTGTCGTCCTTCCTGCGCTACACGCTGGCCAACGAACCCACGGCGCACGTCACCCTCGCCCAGGAAGTCGAGACGCTGAAACTCTATCTCGAAATCGAGAAGATGCGCTTCGACGAGCGGATGCGCCCGCATTTCGACATCGATCCGCGCGTCGCCAATGCGCGGCTGCCGTCGCTGCTCCTCCAGCCCCTGGTCGAGAATGCGATCAAATATGCCGTCACGCCGCAGGAAGAGGGCGCCGATATCACCGTCACGGCTCGGCTCACCGGAGAACGAGTGCAGATCGCCGTATCCGACACCGGCCCAGGATTGATCGAAAGCAAGCCCCGTCCGACTCTCTCAACCGGCGTGGGGCTCGCCAACATCAAGGAGCGGCTGGCACAGGCCTTTGGGCCGGACCATCGTTTCGAAACTAGAACGAAACCCGGGGAAGGTTTCAGCGTTGAGATTGAAATCCCGTTCCAGCTCGAGGAACCCAACCGAGAGGCCGCATGACCATCCGTACCATCCTCGTTGACGACGAACCCCTGGCGATCCAAGGGCTCGAGCTCCGGCTGGAGGAGCACGAGGATGTCGAAATCATCGACAAATGCTCCAACGGCCGCGAGGCCATCCGCGCGATCAAGACCCACAAACCCGACCTCGTCTTCCTCGACATCCAGATGCCCGGTTTCGACGGCTTCTCGGTCGTCCAGGGGCTGATGGAAGTCGAACCGCCGCTGTTCGTGTTCGTGACCGCCTATTCCGACCACGCCATCCGCGCCTTCGAAGCGCAGGCGATGGATTATCTTATGAAGCCGGTGGAGCCGTCGCGGCTCGCCGACACGCTGGACCGCGTGCGCCAGCGCCTCGCCGAGAAGCGCGGCGTCGAGGAAGTCGACCGGCTCAAGGAAGTGCTCGCCGAAGTCGCGCCCGATGCAGTGGACGAAATGGCCGCATCGGACAGCGGCGAGATGGCGTCGAACCGCTTCGAGAAGCTCATCAACATCAAGGATCGCGGCCAGATCTTCCGCGTCGATGTCGACACGATCGAGCGGATCGACGCGGCCGGCGACTATATGTGCATCTATACCGGCGACAACACGCTGATCCTGCGCGAGACGATGAAGGACCTCGAAAAGCGCCTCGATCCGCGCCGCTTCCAGCGCGTCCACCGCTCGACGATCGTCAATCTCGACCTCGTCCGCCAGGTCAAGCCGCACACCAACGGCGAATGCTTCCTGGTGCTCGATTCGGGCGCCTCGGTGAAGGTCAGCCGCTCGTACCGCGACGTGGTGGCGCGCTTCGTCCACTAGGGCAGCCGCAGTCCGGCCTCCATCACCCCGGCCTTGTGTCGGGGTGACGGGTTCGACTGGTTGACCGCAAGCAACGGATTGCGCCGCGCAGCCAAGTGCGTTAGAACATTACGGGAACGCAATGGGAGTTTCCGGAATGTCGAAGTTCGAGACGTTCGCGGCGCTGCACGTCCCCGGCAAGCCGCTCATCCTGTTCAACGTCTGGGATGCCGGCTCGGCCAAGGTGGCCGAGCGCTCCGGAGCGAAGGCGATCGCGACCGGCAGCGCCTCGGTCGCCACCGCGCACGGCCTGAGCGACGCCGAAGCCCTTCCCATCGAACTTGCACTGGCCAATGCGGAGCGGATCGCCGCCGCGGTCGATCTGCCCGTGTCGATCGACTTTGAGGGCGGCTATGCCGTTGAAGAAGAGGCACTCGCCGCCAACATGGCCGCGCTCGCCGCAACCGGCGCGATCGGCTGCAATTTCGAGGATCAGGTCATCGGCGGCGAAGGCACGCACGCGATTGCCGTGCAGGCGAAGCGAGTCGCCGCCGCGCGCCGCGGCGCAGGCGCGGACTTCTTCCTCAACGCCCGCACCGACATCTTCCTGCAGGCCAGGCCGGACACGCACGATCAGGCCAAGGCCGATGCCGCGATCGAACGCGCGCACGCCTACGCCGAAGCGGGCGCCAGCGGCTTCTTCGTCCCGGGCCTCGCCGACCTAGACCTGCTTGCCAAAGTCTGTGCCGCGTCGCCGCTGCCGGTGAACTTCATGGCCTTCCCCGGCGCGCCCGACGCGAGCGCGGTCGCCCGAGCCGGCATCGCCCGGATCAGCCACGGCCCGTTCCCGCATATGCTGGCGCTCAGGGCATTCGAGGATGCCGCGCGGGCTGCTTTCGAAGGGTGATCTGCGGAAGCTTACCGATCAGCCCGGGTTGAAAACCTAAGCTGGAACAGAGGAGTCCTCGACCTAGGGATCGACGAACTCGATCAGGCGCACACCCTTGTCGTTCAGCTTGAACGCGATCTTGGCGAGGCAGGGATAGTCCGACTGCGAGGGTGCCCGGATGCGGACGGGGATTCCGGCGCGCCAATCCTTTGCATGGCGATCCAGTTCGCGGTCGGACAAAGCCTTGCCGCGCAGGAACGTCCGGCAGGTCTGGCGCTCGCCCACGACCACGATTTCCTCGCCGGCGCCTTCGGCCGGCGTGTCTTGCGCAGCCAGCGTGAGGGCGAGCAACAGGATCATGCCTGCAGATGGCTAGCAGCCCCGGCATATTGCTGAAAGCTTCGTCACCGAGACCGGCCCGGGCATGAATCCAATTCATGGCTCCGCCGAGATTTGATCCTTTGCGCCCCGCCCCGCCCCGGCGGCATCAAGTTGCCCAAGGGAGATGACATATGGACAGACGCAAATTTCTTTGGGCCAGCGGTTGCGCGGTTGCGGCCACCTCGATGGCAGCGACCCCGGGCAGGGCGGCGCCAGGGCGCTTCGGACCGGCTTTCCGTGAAGCAGTCCAGGCCGTCGAACAAGCGAGCGGCGGCCGGCTCGGGCTGGCGGTGATCGACACCGCAAGCGGCGAACGCTTTGGCTGGCGCGCCGACGAGCGTTTCCCGATGTGCAGCACGTTCAAGTTCGCGCTGGCCGCGGCGATCCTCAAGCAAGTCGAAGCCGGGCGCGAACGGCTCGACCGCCGCATCCCGGTGCTGGCGGGCGACATTGTCGCCAACTCGCCCTTTTGCCAATCGCGGGTCGGCGGCAGCGCCAGCGTCGGTGAGCTATGCCGCGAGACGATCATCGTGAGCGACAACAGCGCCGCGAATCTGCTGCTCCGCACGATCGGCGGCCCTGCGGGCTTCACGCGCCGGCTGCGCGCTTTTGGTGATCCGGCGACCCGGCTCGACCGCTGGGAAACCGAGATGAGCGAGGCCAAGCGGGGCGACGTTCGCGATACCACCCAGCCGCAGGCGATGGCCGATCTTGCGCGTCGGCTGGTGCTGGGCAAGGCGCTCGCGCCGGCAAGCCGCGCGCAGCTGACGGCGTGGATGAAGGATACCCGTACCAGCGGCAAAAGCCTGCGCGCGGGGCTGCCGGCCGGCTGGGTCGTGGCCGACAAGACCGGATCGGGCGGATATGGCACAGACAATCTGGTCGGCGTGGTCTGGCCAGCCGGCCGCGCGCCGCTGGTCGTGGCGAGCTATATCACCGGCGGTACGCTGGCGTTCGAACAGCGCCGCCCCCTCCACGCGCGGGTCGGCCAGGCGATCGTCGCGGCACTGGGATAAGCTGTAAGCACCTCTCCCCGCTTGCAGGGAGGAGCTGCGGGTGGATGCGCGTGCCAGCGCGCCAAATGACTCTGAAACGCGCAACAAAAAGCGACGGCCGAGGCATCGAGCCTCGCCGTCGCAACCACCCCTTGATCCCCTTCCTTTCAGGAAGGGGAGAAGAGAAGCCTCAGCCCTCGGCGTCGTCCGCCGGCGCTTCCTCTTCGGCCGAGCGCTCGAACCAGGCCTCGACCGGGCCGGTAAGCTTGATCGTCAGCGGCTGGCCCTTGCGGTCCATCTTCTTGCCGAGCGCGGCGCGAATCCAGCCTTCGGAAATGCAATATTCCTCGACGTCGCGGCGTTCGACGCCCTTGAAGCGGATGCCGATGCCCCGCTCGAGCAGCTCGCGCTGGAAAAAGGGGCTCTTCGGATTGACCGACAGGCGATCGGGAGGCGTATCACTCATGATCCGCCTTTGCCGCTATTGCTCGCGGCTTTCAAGATAACGGTGGATCGCCGAGACGACGACCGATCCCTCCCCCACTCCGGACGCCACCCGCTTGACCGATCCCGAGCGCACATCGCCCACCGCGAAGATGCCGGGCGTCGAGGAGCAGAAAAAGGTTTCGCCCGATCCGGTGGTGACGAAACCCGCCGCGTCGAGATCGATGCATCCGTCGAGCCAATCGGTATTGGGCTGTGCGCCGATCATCACGAACAGCGCGCCCACCGCGTGCCGCTGGCTTTCGCCGCTGCGCCGATCGGCCCAGCTCAGCGCATTGAGATGCTTGTCGCCCTCCAGTCCGGTCACTTCGCTGAACGGATGGAGCGTGATCTTGTCCGCAGCCTCGATCCGCTCGATCAGGTAGCGCGACATCGTCGCGGCGAGCCCGGGCCCGCGCACCAGCATATGGACGTGCCCGGCGGTGCGCGACAGGTAGATCGCCGCCTGCCCCGCCGAATTGCCGCCGCCGATCACCACCGCGGTCTGATTTGCGCACAGGCCCGCCTCCATCGCGGTGGCGGCATAATAGATGCCGTTCCCCTCGAGCTCGGCATAGCGCGGCAGATCGAGCTTGCGGTAGCGCGCGCCGGTGGCGACGACGACCGAATGCGCCTTGAGCGTCGCGCCGTCGTCGAGCTGGATCGTATAGGGCCGGTTATCACAATCGATGCCGCTGGCACTGCGCGAGACGAGCAGTCGCGCGCCGAACTTCTGCGCCTGGACCTGTGCGCGGCCGGCGAGCGCCTGGCCCGAGATGCCGGTCGGGAAGCCGAGATAGTTCTCGATCTTCGAGCTGGTCCCCGCCTGGCCGCCCGGTGCGATCGATTCGATCACGATGGTGTCGAGCCCCTCGGACGCCGCGTACACCGCCGAGGCCAGCCCGGCGGGCCCGGCACCGACCACGGCGACGTCATGGACATGGTCGGGATCGACTGCCGAGGCGAGGCCGAGCGCATCGGCGAGTTGGGCGTTGCTCGGGTTGCGCAACGCCCGCCCCTCGGCGACCACCACCGGCAGATCGGCATCGGTAAGCGCGAAACATTCGAGGAAGCCCGCGGCATCGGCGTCGGTCTCGGTATCGATCCGCCGGTGCGGCAGGGCATTGCGCGACAGGAAGGTCTCGATCCGCGCCGTGTCCGATGCGTGGCCGGGCCCGACCAGCGCGACGCCCGCAGTGCCGTGGAGCAGCATGCCCACCCGGCGCAGGATGAAGGCGCGCATGATGATCTCGCCGATATCGGGCTCGGCCGCCATCATCCGCCGGAACTCGGCGCGGCCGACGCGCAGCACTCGCGTCTCGCCGCGCGCGCGGGCAGTGACCAGGATGGTACGATCGTTGAACAAGTCGAGCTCGCCGCTGAACTGGCGCGGGACATGGACGTGCACGGCGGTTTCCCGCCCGCGTACATCGGCATCGAGGATCTCGATTCCCCCTTCCAGGCAGACGAAGAAATCTACACTTCGGTCACCCCGCCGGAACAGCAGCGCGCCATGGGCGAACATTTCCTCGCCGCCGAACGCCGCGACTCGGGCGAGCATCTCGGCCGACAGCAATGGAAAGGTTTGCGCCTCGCGCAGATAGGGGTCCGAAGGATCGGGTCGTTGCGCTGGCGAATCATGTCCCATGGCGCGCAGTGTAGCGCTTATACCGCACATGCGAAGAGCGGCGCGGGCCCGGGCCCGCGCCGCGCGTTCGTCTCATCGGCTAGCGGCAGTAGCGCACGCGCACCGGGCGATCGAGATAGGGATCATAGACCCGGCGTACGCTGCACCGGTTCCAGTCGCCCCGATAGCGCCGCTGATAGTCGCGATAATAATAGCCGTCGGTCGGATAATAGCCGCGCTCGCGGTAATAGCGGCGGTCGTAATCGTAGCGCCGGTCGTTGCCGCTCGCGAGCGCCGCGCCGATCGCCAGGCCGGCAATGCCTGCGACGATGGCAGTGCCGGTGTTATCCCGGTCGCGATAATGATGGCGGTCGCGATAGCCGTAGCGCTGCGCCTCGGCAGTCGGGGCGACCGCGGTCAGCAGGCTCGCGCCGAGAACCGTGCCGAGCACGACCCTGGTGACGAAATTGGCCATGATATGCTCCTCTCTTCACGCGCGCCGGCAGTCCGGGTGGAGTCGCGGCGCTGAACCTGGAGAATTAACGCGCGGCGGCTGAATGGGTTCGGAATCGGGTGTTCAGCCGCGGTTTAGGCGGGTAATCGGCGGCGATGGCTTACTGGCTCCTCCGCTCCGAACCCGACGCCTATTCGTGGGACGATCTGATCCGCGACGGCGGCATCGAATGGAATGGCGTGCGCAACTATACCGCGCGCAATTTCCTCAAGGAGATGCAGCCCGGCGATCAGGCGATCTTCTACCACTCGAACACCGAAAAGGCCGCGGTGGGGATCATGGAAATCACTCGTGCCTGGCAACCCGACGGCGACGACGGCAAATGGGCCAGCGTCGCAGTGAAGCCGGTCGAGAAGCTCGCCAGGCCGGTGACGCTCGCCGACATCAAGGCGGAGCCGCGGCTCGCCCAGATCGAGGTGTTGCGCCAGTCGCGCCTGTCGGTGACGCCGGTGCGCGCCGGGGAATGGGCGGTGCTGCTGGAGATGGCGGCAGGTTGAGCGCAAGCCGCGGGAAGCGTTCGCGCCGCGCCCGCGGCACGGTCCTTCGACGAAAGGACATTCCATGACCGACAAGTTCAAGACGATGCCCTCGCCGGTGGGCACGCTGACGCTGGTGGCGAGCGATGCGGGGCTGCGGGCAGTCCTGTGGGAGAAGGACCGCCCCGGCCGCGTGCGGATTGGCGATCTGGAAGAAGCGCCGGACCATCCGGTGCTCACCGAGGCGGAGCGCCAGCTGGGCGATTATTTCGCCGGCGAGCGGACACGCTTCGACGTGCCGCTCGATTTCCACGGCACCGATTTCCAGAAGAGCGTGTGGGCGGCGCTGCTGACGATCCCGTTCGGCGAGACGCGCAGCTATGGCGCGATCGCACGGCAGATCGGCCGGCCTAGCGCCGCGCGCGCGGTGGGCGCGGCGAACGGACGCAATCCGATTTCGATCATCGCGCCCTGCCACCGGGTGATCGGCACCACCGGCGCGCTGACCGGCTTCGCCGGCGGGCTGGCAGCGAAGGAATTGCTGCTCGGGATCGAGCGCTCTTCCAGCGCAGCCAGCTGAGGCCCGGCGCGGTCAGGCGGAGAAGGTCGATACCACGCGGTTACGGCCGGTCTGCTTGGCGGTGTAGAGCAGCTTGTCGACTGCGTCGCAGAAGTGCCGCGCCTCGCCGTCGGTGGGGGGAATGACGGTGCCCACGCCCACGCTAACGGTAACCACCGCGCTGCAGTCCGAATTGCCGTGCCGGACCTGGAGCGCCTCGACCGCCTGCCGGCATTTCTCGGCGATCTGCAGGGCCTCGGCCTCGTCGGTTTCGGGCAACAGCAGTGCGAATTCCTCGCCGCCATAGCGCGCGACGATGTCGCGCTGGCGTCCACCGGCCTTCAGCGCAGCGGCGACCTTGACGAGGCATTCGTCACCCTGAACATGGCCGTAGAGGTCGTTGTACAGCTTGAAATGGTCGATATCGAGCAGCACCAGCGAAAGCGGCTGCTGCACCGAACAGGCGCTCCGCCACTCGGCGCCGAGGCGCTCGTCGAACAGGCGCCGGTTCGCGCTGCCGGTCAGGCCGTCCTCGAACGACAGCGCCTCCAGCTTCTTCTGCATCTTGAACAGCTCATGCTCGATCCGCTTGCGCTCGCTGATGTCGAACATGAAGCCGATCAGGCTTTCGACTTCGCCCGCTTCGTTGCGCACGACATGGACGACGTCGCGGATCCAGACATAGCCCTTGTCCTTGGTCAGCGCGCGATAATCGGCCTCGTGATCGACCCCCGCGACCGACTGCGACACGCAGAATTTGACGACATTGTCGCGATCGTCGGGATGGATCCGCGAGGACCAGTCCTCGACCGAAACCCAGCTTTCGGCGCTCCATCCGAGCAGCGGCTCGATCTGCGGGCCGATATAGGCGAAGCGCATCGTCGCCCAGTCGATCTTCCACGGGATCGCCATCGTCGATTCGAGCAGCGTCTTGTAGAGCGTGGGATCGTCGCCGCCTGCCGGGAGCGCCCGGAACTGATCGAAATACTTGTCGTGCAGCGGCATGGTCATGGGAGGTGCACCTCGGGCAGATGGGTGTGCACGGTATCCACTGCATTCCAATACCAATAGGTGAACGTACCCGAGGTTTGCAGCAGCGTGTGAGTCAGCACCGAACTCTGGTGGATGTCGCCCCAGCAGGCGCGCGCCGAATTGCGGTTGTTGTGCAAGTCGATGCACTGGCTGCCGAGCAGAAGCGGCTTGGGCGGAATATAGAGCGCCGAGCCCCGCGGCACCCACAGATCGGCGAGGCGGATCCGCCCCTCGCCATGCCAATAGCGCGCAACCGAGATCACCAGCGGGAAATTGGGATCAGTCGAGGCAAAGACGTGCGGGAAATCATGATGCTCGAGGTCGGTGCACACCACGCTCAGCAGCGTCGGGCCGTTCGCGTTGGTGTCCTGATAGGGCGACCAATGCCCGGCGAACACGCCATATTCATACTCGACCTGATGGAGCAGGCCGCCCGGGCTGCTGACTTCGATGCCCTGCCCCGGCTCGACCAGCGTGATGCCGAACGCGGCGGCGGTGTCGCGCGTCGCCCACATCGGTTCGTAGCGGATCGCATCGCCCTCGAAGCCCAATTGGGTCTCGTTGCCATATGGCGGAGTCTGCTTGACGCCGATCGTGCCGGTGACGCGGTGCTCGGCGCCGATTGCGACTTCCGGACCGGTGCGCGCGGGCGTGAGCGGCGTTACCCCGTCGGGCAAGCTGGCGCGATAGGTGGGCGTGCCGTTGTCATTGTAGAAGAACGGCGTCTCGCCGACCTTCACTTCGATTTCCGACTGCTCCTTGATGAACAGCGGCGGCATGAAATCATAGGATGGGATAACCGGTGCATGCAGCATGGGAAAGCCTGCTCGTTGCGGCGAGGAAGCCCGTTTGTGGCGCGGCGCGCGTTGAAATGGGGTTAACGCCTCCGCAATTAACCTGAGGCAGGCGCGCGCAAAGAATAGCGCAGCACTGGAACCAATATAAAAGGCGCCGGAGTTTCCCCCGGCGCCTTTTATATTTTCAGCTGTTACGCGACCATCTTGGCGCGCGAAGCCTTCTTCCGCTCGTGCGGATCGAGATAGCGCTTGCGCAGGCGGATCGACTTGGGCGTGACTTCGACCATCTCGTCATCGTCGATATACGCGATGGCCTGCTCGAGCGTCGCTTTCTTCGGCGGAGTGAGGCGGATCGCATCGTCCTTGCCGCCCGAAGCGCGGAAGTTGGTCAGCTGCTTGGCCTTCATCGGATTGACTTCAAGGTCGTCCGGCTTGGCGTTCTCGCCGACGATCATGCCCTCATAGAGCGCCTCGCCATGGCCGACGAACAGGATGCCGCGCTCTTCGAGCGGACCCAGCGCGTAGCTGTTGGCTTCGCCCGAGCCGTTCGAGATAAGCACGCCGTTCTTGCGGCCTTCGATCTTGCCCTTGTGAGGGCCGTACTTCTCGAACAACCGGTTCATGATGCCCGTGCCGCGCGTGTCCGACAGGAACTCGCCATGATAGCCGATCATCCCGCGCGAAGGCGCCGAGAAGGTGATGCGGGTCTTGCCGCCGCCCGAGGGGCGCATGTCGGTAAGCTCGGCCTTGCGGATCGCCATCTTCTCGACGACCGTGCCCGAATATTCGTCGTCCACGTCGATGATGACGGTTTCGTACGGCTCGGTCTTCTGGCCGCTCTCATCCTCACCGAACAGCACGCGCGGGCGGCTGATGCCGAGCTCGAAGCCCTCGCGGCGCATCGTCTCGATCAGCACGCCGAGCTGGAGCTCGCCGCGGCCGGCGACTTCGTACGAATCGCGGTCGGCGGCTTCGGTCACCTTGATCGCGACGTTCGATTCGGCTTCGCGGAACAGGCGGTCGCGGATCATGCGCGACGTCACCTTGGTACCCTCGCGGCCCGCCATCGGCGAATCGTTGACGGCGAAGCGCATCGATAGCGTCGGCGGATCGATTGCCTGGGCATGCAGCGGCTCGGTAACGGTCGGGTCGCAGATCGTGTTCGACACCGTCGCGACGGTCAGGCCGGCGAGGCTGATGATGTCGCCGGCATTGGCTTCGTCGGTGGGCACGCGCTCGAGCCCGCGGAAGGTCATGATCTTCGATGCGCGGCCGGTCTCGACGATCTTGCCGTCGTTATCGAGCGCATGGATCGCCTGGTTGGTCTTGACCGAGCCCGAAAAGACCAGGCCGGTGAGGATGCGGCCGAGGAAGTTGTCACGATCGAGCAGCGTGACCAGGAACTTGAACGGACCGTCCGGATCGGCCGAGGGGGCCGGAACGTGATCGACGATCTTCTGGAACAGCGGCTTCAACGTGCCTTCGCGCAGATCCGGCGACGCATTGGCATAGCCGTTGCGGCCCGACGCGTAGAGCACGGGGAAATCGAGCTGCTCGTCGGTAGCTTCCAAGCTGACGAACAGGTCGAACACTTCGTCGAGCACTTCCTGGATGCGCTCGTCCGGGCGATCGATCTTGTTGACGACGACGATCGGACGCAGGCCGAGCTTCAATGCCTTGCCGGTCACGAACTTGGTCTGCGGCATCGCACCTTCCGACGCATCGACCAGCAGGATCACGCCATCGACCATCGACAGGATGCGCTCCACCTCGCCGCCGAAATCGGCGTGGCCGGGCGTATCGACGATGTTGATCCGCGTGCCTTCCCACTCGACCGAAGTGGCCTTGGCGAGAATCGTGATCCCGCGCTCCTTTTCGAGGTCGTTCGAGTCCATCGCGCGCTCTTCGATGCGCTGGTTGTCGCGGAACGTGCCGGACTGGCGGAAGAGCTGATCGACGAGCGTGGTCTTGCCATGATCGACGTGGGCGATGATCGCCACGTTGCGGAGGTTCATGCGTATGTCCTGGATGCCGCTGAAGTGCGGTGCGCCGGGGCCCTTAGCGCAATTTGTGCGTTGCGGGAAGGGCAAGCACCGCTAGGGATAAACACATGGCCGAACCACTCAACATCCTCGTCATCCTGGGAAGCGTTCGCGAAGGACGCATGGCATTGCCGGTCGGCAAATGGGTGATCGAGCAGGCAGCGGGGCGCGAAGAACTCGCCTGCGAGCTGATCGACCTCAAGGATTGGGACCTGCCCTTTTATTCCTTCCGCGATCCGCCCGCTAAGGGGAACTACACCGATCCGCTCCAGCGTCGCTGGGCCGAGAAGATCGGGAGCGCCGACGGCTATATCCTGATCTGCCCCGAATATAATCACGGCCCGCCCGCCGTGCTCAAGAACGCACTCGACTTCGTCTATGGCGAGTGGAACCGCAAGCCGGTGACGTATGTCGGCTATGGCGGCAACGGCGCCGCGCGCTCGATCGAGCTGCTAACCTGCATTTCGCGCGAGCTGCAGATGGCCGCGCTCGAAGGTTCGGTCCACATCATGGGCGTGTGGGGGAAGGTGAAGGACGGGGTGTTCACCGGCGACGACAAGGACCTGAAGTGGCTCGGCCACGGATTCGACGAGATCGCCTGGTGGGGAAATGCGCTTAAGGCGGCGCGCGGCTGACCTTGGCGAAGGCCGGGGCGTGTACTATTTAACTGACACACTTGGATCGCTGCGGCGATGCCCGTATGGGTAGTCGCCACAGCTTTGGAGATATGCGCATGGCGACCGAGACTGCAGTGGCCGAGAAGGAACTGGTTCTCACGCCGCCCGATCCGGTGGCGGTGATCGCACCCGAAAAGGCAGCGGGCCTCGTGCCGGTGGAAGACACCAAGAAGAACGAGCTCGAGAAGCGCGTCGAGGGCTTTATCGACGATCTCGTCGCGCAGGACGTCAACTCGCCGGAATTCGGCAAGCGCGTCGATGCGATTGCGGCGATGGGGCAGAAGGAAATCCGCGATGCGGCGGGCCAGTCCAATCGCTTCCTCGATCGCCCGGTGCGCGCGATGGGCAATGACACCGGCGTCGGCGCCGACCTGCTCCAGCTGCGCAAGACCGTCGAAGAGCTAGATCCGGGCCGCAACGGCAAGCTGATCGGAGGCAATGACGGCTTCCTGTCGAAGCTGTTCGGCGGATCGCCGCTCAAGCAGTATTTCCGCAAGTACCAGTCCTCGCAGAGCCACATCCAGGGCATCCTCAAGAGCCTGTCCAGCGGCAAGGACGAGCTGCTGATGGACAATGCAGCGATCGACACCGAGCGTGCAAACCTGTGGAACGCGATGGGCCGGCTCGAGCAGATGATCTATCTGTCCAAGGCGATGGACGCCAAGATCGAGGACAAGGCCAACGAGCTAGATCACAGCGACCCCGCCAAGGCGAAGGCGCTGCGCGAGACCGCGCTCTTCTACGTCCGCCAGCGCACGCAGGATTTGCTCACCCAGATGGCGGTGACGGTGCAGGGCTATCTGGCGCTCGATCTGGTCAAGAAGAACAATGTCGAGCTGGTGAAGGGCGTCGATCGCGCCAGCACCACCACCGTCTCGGCACTGCGCACCGCGGTCACCGTCGCGCAGGCGCTGACCAACCAGAAGCTGGTGCTCGACCAGATCACTGCGATCAATACGACGACCGCAGGGCTGATCGATTCGACCGGCGCGCTGCTCAAGAGCAACACCGCGTCGATCCACGAACAGGCCGCCAATGCGACGATCCCGGTCGAGACGCTCCAGCGCGCCTTCCAGAACATCTATGACACGATGGACGCTATCGATACGTTCAAGCTCAAGGCGCTCGACAGCATGAAGACCACGGTCAACACGCTGTCGAACGAAGTCGAGAAGTCGAAGGGCTATATCGCCCGGGCCGAGGGCGCTGCGCAGAACCAGGGCGGCGGATCGGCCGACACCTTCAAGCTGGAGGCGATGTAAGCCCGTGACCGATGTCGATCGCCTGCGCGCACGTGCCGACGAGCTGATCGAGCGCTCGCGGGCCCGTGCGCCCGCGAATGCCGCCGACAAGCGCCTGCGCCGGCGCCGCGAGGCAGAGATCGTCCGCCGCGTCACGCGGATCGCCATCGCCGACGCTGCGATCATCGTCGGCGCGATCGTGTTCGCGATCGCCGTGGCACCCCTGGGGATCATGGGCGCGATGCTGGTCGCGCTGCTGCTGGTCGTGGCGACGATCGTGTTCGCCGCGTTGCCCGCGGGCGGCGGCGCGCCCGAAGTAGAACAACTGAGCCAGATCCCGCTCAAGGCCTTGCCGCGCACCACCGAGCATTGGCTCGACACCCAGCGGCCCGCCTTGCCCGCGCCTGTGCACGGGCTGGTCGATTCGATCGGGGTGAAGCTGGAGTTCCTCGCGCCGCAGCTGGCGTTGCTTGATGAAAAATCGCCGGCAGCAGGCGAAGTGCGCAAGCTGGTGGGCGAGCAACTGCCCGAGCTGATCAAGGGCTATGCCCGCGTCCCCGAGCCGCTGCGCCGAGTCGAGCGCAATGGGCTGACCCCCGACCAGCAGCTGGCGCAGGGCCTGCAGGTGATCGACGACGAAATCGCCGAGATGTCGGCCCAGCTCGCGCAGGGCGACCTCGACTTGCTGGCGACGCGCGGGCGCTACCTGCAGATCAAATATCAGGGCGACGAAGTCAGCGGGCCGCAGTAACGCGCGTCAAAATCGCGCGCGAGCTGGCCGAGGCTGACCGAACCGAACCGCGCGATCAGCAGGTTCTCGGCCTCGCTCAGCGCGTCGGCGAGCGATTCGTTGACCAGCTTCTCGACCAGGCAATGCGTCGGCCCGGCCTCGTTGCCGATCGCGAAGATTTGCGGCCCGCCGACCGCGCGGTGCACGTCGAGCAGAGAGATCGCGTCGAGGTCGCAGGCGAGTGCCCAGCCGCCGCCATGTCCTTTTTCCGAGCGGACATAGCCCGCGTCGCGCAGGCCCGCCATCGTCCGGCGCACCACCACCGGATTGGTCCGCAGCATCGTCGCGATCGCGTCCGACGTCATCGGTCCGTCATGCCGCGCCATATGCAAAAGCACATGGAGCATCCGGGAAAGGCGGCTGTCGCGTCGCATCGTTTAACCCTCGATCCCCGCACTGCATTTGGCAAGCGAGACACTTCATGATACATTTGATGTTACATGATTCGCAGGAGTGTTGGAATGCGCCGAATGAACGACCCCGATCGCTGGAACGAGATGGCGAAGCATTATGAGGAAACCGCGCATCCGTTCACAGCGCCCTTTGCCGAGGCGGCGCTGGCGCGCGTGCCGGTGACTCCGCAGACCCGGCTGCTCGACGTGGCGACGGGCACCGGCGCGCTCGCGTTGGCGGCGGCACGGGCGGGCGCACAGGTACTGGCGACGGACTTCTCTTGCGGAATGGTGGCGCGGGTGACGGCGCACGGCCTGCCCAATCTCGAAGGGCGCACGATGGACGGGCAGGCACTCGACTTGCCGGATGCAGCGTTCGACGCCGTGTTCTCGGTGTTCGGGGTGATGATGTTCCCCGACTGGCGCAAGGGCCTCGCCGAGATGGCGCGGGTGACGAAATCCGGCGGGCACGGCGTTGTCGCGACATGGCAGAGCGAGGGCGCCGCGACGCACCTGCTGCTCGGCCAGGTCGTCCGCGCGCTGTTCCCGAAACGCGAGTGGCGCACCGGCCTGCCCGAGGGCGTGACCGTTCTCGGCGATCCCGAGAAGCTGTCCGCAGAGATGATCGCCGCGGGCTTCGACGCGCCGGTGATCGAGACGATGACAAGCGACTATCTGCTGCGGATGACCAATCTCGATCCCGAAACCCAGTTCGGGCTGAGCGAGGATTGGGCGACGCTCGGTCCCGACGACCAGAAAGCGGTGATCGACGAAGTCTATCGGCGCGCCGACGGCAGGGACGTGCTGCCGGTGCCATCGACCGCGCTCATCGCCGTGGCAACGCGCTGAGCGAGGGTCAGGCCGGTCAATTGACGCCTGTCTTGCGCGCAACCCATTCGAGCAGCTCGACAGGCGAAGCCGTGGCGCCATCGCCCCCGGCTCCGATGACCACGGCCTTGGCCTGATCGAGTCTCCGGGCGCCGGTATAGACGAGAAAGGCGATGTCGGGGTCGCGCTCCTTCAATGCGTGCAGCAACTCGATCCCGGCATTCCCCCTATACGCCCCCTCCTCGCGCCGGCCCATGTCGGAAACGACGGCGGCGAAGTCCCGTTTGGCGAGACAGGCCAATGCGTCGGCGGTGGACAGGGCCAGCGCCACTTCCACGCCACGATTCTTGAGCTGGGCGATCTCGAACGCATTGCCTGAAGGCTTGTCATCGACCCACAGGATTGCAGGGCCCTTTGCCGATTGCGCCGCCGGTGCGCTCGACGGAGTCTCGACCGACGTCACCGTATCTAGCGCTGCGCCCGAGCGGAGGGAAATCACTTGCTTCTGCAAATCCTCGATCTGCAGCCGCAATTGTTCGGTCGCATCCTGAACGCTTACTTCCATCCCGGCGATCTTCACCGAAAAAGCACGCGACGACGCAATCAACTTGATCGTCGGAAACAACCGCCAAAGAACGATGCAAAGTATAATCGGCCAAATGAGCGGCGGGATCGCCTTGATGATCTCGATTGCGTCCTTCATCCCGCAAGTCCCCGCCTGTCGCTCTAGCAGGATGCTCCGAGCCGATTGCCTCGTCAACTGAAGGCCAACCAGAGACGGATCTAGGGTTTGCCGATCGCTTCCCTGGCGCGCTCGGCAAGCCGCTCGACGGCGGCGGCGTGGATGCCCGGCGCCGTGGCGAGCACGCCGAATGCCTGCGCGTCGGGGGTATTGAAGTCGAGCGGGCGGCCAAAGGCGTCGCTCACACTCGCCCCGGCTTCCTGCGCGAGCAGCACCGCGGCGGCGATGTCCCATTCATTGCCCCAGCGGATCGTCGCGAGCAGGTCCGCCTCGCCCGCCGCGACCATCGCGATGCGCAGCGCGATCGAATTGGGCTTGGCGACCATCGCCAAGTCGCGATCGACCCTGGACAATTGATCGGCGGGGACGCGTGCGCCGGCGAGTTCACCACGCTCCGCGACGCGCAGGCGTTCGCCGTTGCGGAAGGCGCCCTTGCCGGCCTCTGCCGTCCACACCTCGCTGCGCGCCGGGGCATCGAGCACTCCGATCACCGGCCTACCGCGCTCGACCAAAGCCACCGATACGGCCCAGCCGGGCCGTCCGCGGAGATAATCGCGGGTGCCGTCGATCGGATCGACCACCCAGATCCGCTCGGCATCGAGCCGCGCGGCATTGTCGATCGTCTCTTCGGAGAGCCAGCCGGCATCGGGAAGCAATTCGCCAAGCCGGTAGCGCAGCATGCCGTCGACTTCGAGATCGACTGCACAGACCGGGTTGCCCGGCGATTTCTCCCAGCGCCGGAAATCGGTGTCCCACAGCCGTATCGCGAACCGCCCGGCATCGGCGGCGATGTTCGCAACTTCGGCGGCCAGGTCACGCACCGGCGATGGTCATCCCGTCGATGCGCAAGGTCGGCGCGTTGATCCCGTAGCGGAACTCGAGGTCGTTTGCCGGGGTCAGCGCGAGGAACATGTCCTTGAGATTGCTCGCAATGGTGATTTCGGAGACGGCACGGGTAATCTCGCCCTTCTCGATCAGGAAACCCGCGGCGCCGCGGCTGTAGTCGCCGGTGACGCCGTTGACGCCCTGCCCGATCAGTTCGGTCACCAATATGCCGCGGTCGATCTCGCCGACCAACGTCTCGGGCGGAATGTTGCCCGGCTGCATATAGAGATTGCTCGGTGCAACACCCGGAGCCCCGGCGATGCCACGCGCGGCATGGCCGGTGGGCTCAAGCCCGAGCTGGCGCGCCGAGGCGCTGTCGAGCAGCCAGGTCTCCAGCATACCTTCATCGACCAACTTCAGCGGCAGCACCGGCAGCCCTTCCCCGTCGAACGGCCGCGAGCGCAGGCCGCGCGGACGATGCGGATCGTCGCAGATCGTCACGCCCTTCGCAAACACCTGCTTGCCCAGACAATCGAGCAGAAAGCTGGTCTTGCGCGTGATCGAAGCCCCGCCGATCGCGCCGAGCAGATGCCCGACCAGCCCGGCGGAGACGCGGCGATCGAACACCACCGGCATTGCGCCACTAGGTACCTTGCCAGGATTGAGCCGTGCCACCGCGCGTTCGCCCGCCAGCCGCCCGATCGCCTGAGGTGATTCGAGCGTGGAAGCGTGACGGGCGCTGTGATGGGCATGGTCGCGTTCCATCGCGCCGCCGCTGCCAGCAAGCACGCTGGCCGACACGCCGTGGCTGGTCTGGGCATAGGCACCGGTGAAGCCATGGCTGGTGGCGATCGCCATCACCGATCGGCTGGCCCCCGCGCTGCCGCCTTCGCTGTTGGTCACGCCTTCCACTGCGCGCGCGGCATCCTCGGCGGCGAGCGCCCGCGCCTTGAGCATCTGCGGATCGTCGTTCGCGCCGTCGTCCAGGTCGAGCAATGGCGGGTGGCCGTGCATCAATCGCTCCTGCGGGGCGAGCCCGGCCCATTTGTCCTCAGGCGCCTCGCGGGCCATCGCGATCGCGCGTTCGACCAGCGCATCTAGCGAGTCGCTGCTCAAGTCCGAAGTCGATACGCTTGCCGAACGGCGCCCGACAAAGACGCGCAGGCCCAGTTCCTCGCTTTCGGACCGCTCGACATCCTCCAGCGCGCCCATCCGCACCGAGACCGACAGCGAGCGATCCGCGGCGAACACCGCGTCCGACGCATCGGCACCGGTCGCGCGCGCGCGATCGACGATGTCATGGACGCGTTCGCAGGCTTGGGACTCAGTCAGCATCGCAGCGACTTAGGGAGCCGCCTGCCCCACGTCAAAGTGTCTGCCCCACCACGAAGCAGGCGGCGAACATCAACAGCCCGGCATTGCGGTTCGAACGAAAGCGGTGAAGCGCATTAGCGCCATCGGCCGCGATCAGAGTCGCCACCTGCCAGCCGAGATGCAGCGCCATCGGCAATAGCGCGAGGAGCGCAAGCGGATCGGGCCGGAGCTGCCAGAACGCCGTGCCCCACAATGCCAGCGCGACCGCGTAAAAGCCCGCGACACCGCCGCGGACATGGCTTCCCAGCCGCCGCGCCGAGGACCGCACTCCGACCAGCGCGTCGTCCTCGACATCCTGCAGCGCATAGATCGTGTCGTAGCCGATCACCCAGACAATGCAGCCGGCATAAAGCAGCAGCCCCGGCAGCCAGCCCCAATCGGGCGACTCGGCCCAGCCGACCAACGCCGCCCAAGAGAAGACGAACCCCAGCCACGCCTGTGGCCACCAGGTGATACGTTTCATGAAGGGATAGGCGGCGACCAGCGCGAGGCTGCCGACTGCGACGCCCGCGGCAAGCGGAGTCAGCTGAACCAGCACGATCAGCCCGATCGCACATAGAGCAAGCAACCACGCCCAGGCCGCCTTGAGCGACACCGCGCCGCTAGCCAGCGGGCGGCTGGCGGTACGTGCGACCTGCCGGTCGAGATCGCGATCCACGATATCGTTGTAGACACACCCCGCCCCGCGCATCGCGATGCTGCCGAGCAGGAACCACAGTATCAGATCCCAGCGCGCCAATGCGTTGCCCGACAATGCGATCGCCCAGGCGCCGGGCCAGAACAGCAACCACCAGCCGATCGGCCGATCGAACCGCGCAAGCAGCGCGAACGGACGCACGGCGGCGGGCAACAGCCCGACCAGACCGCGATGCTCGGTGTCGGGGACGATTTCCGGTGCGGCGGCCATGCGCTGTCCTTCGCGCCGGACGCGCAAAGATCAAGCCGGCGATTGCAACAATCCGGCATATTGCCGCGACAAAGCACGTGCAGTGCTCCCCGCAGGTTCAATCGCGGGAGGCGGCGCATGCGTGCATTGATGTTGGGAAGTCTGATCTTGCTGGCGAGCACCGGCGGCGCCTTGGCGCAGGATGCGCCGCCCGAAAGTCCGCCTCCCGGCGATTGGCGTCCGGATTCTCCGCCGCGGCGCGGCCCATTGTTCATCAGCCCGATGGGTGAGCCGTATCGCGGCGCATCCGACGGTCTCGCCCCGCACGACGTCTGGTTCGACGGCGCCGATACCGACAAGGACGGCGCGCTCAGCGAGGATGAGATGCTCGCCGACGCTACGCGCTTTTTCGCGGTCCTCGACATGCGCAAGGACGGCGAGATCGATCCCGACGATATCGAGCGCTACGAGACCGTGCTCGCGCCCGAGATCCGCACCGGCGGCATGGGCGGCGGCGCGGGTCCGGGCGGACGCGGTTCAGGTCGTGGCCCTGGCGGTCCTGGTGGCGGACGGCGTGGTGGCCCCGGCGGGCCGGGCGGCGGCGAAGGCCCAGGCGGCATGGACGGGCCGCGCGGCGGCGGCGATCGCGGTGCGGGCAGCAAGCAAGGCGCGGCACGTTTCGGCTATCTCGACTATCCCGAGCCGGTGACGGTGGCCGACCGCAACCTCAATCGCGGCGTCGATCCGGACGAGTTCGCCAAGGCGGCCTCGGCGCGCTTCGCGATGCTGGATGCCAACCATGACGGCAGGATCGAGAGAAGCGAACTGCCGAAGCTGCGCGGCTTGGGCGGGCGTCCTCCGCGCGACGGCAGCAAGGGTGCACGGCAGGACATTCCGGAGGCGCCATAAAGCTCCCTTCCCTGCTTGCAGGAAAGGGAGCTTATAGGGACGCGGGGTGACGAAGAGATGGTGGCAGGTTAGGGAACGCCCATGCCCGCAACCCCCGCCTGGCCGCCGCAATCCACCCCGCGCCTGTTCGTCGAGACCGAGCTCGCGCCCGGCCCGCTGCGCATCGATGGCCCGCCGGCGCATTATCTGGTCCAGGTGATGCGGATGAAGGCCGGCGATCCGGTGAAGCTGTTCGACGACAGGACCGGCGAATGGCTCGGCGTTGCGCAGGCGGTTGGCAAGCGGGACCTCGTGCTCGACGTGACCGAAAAGCTGCGCGAACGCGAGCCGGTGCCCGACCTCTGGCTCTGCGCCGCACCGATCAAGAAGGGCCGGATCGACTGGGTCGTCGAGAAAGCCTGCGAGCTCGGCGTCGCGCGGGTGGCGCCGGTGCTCACCCGACGGGCGGTGGTCGATAAGCTCAACCTCGATCGGCTGCGCAGCCATATGATCGAAGCTGCCGAGCAATGCGGCCGCACCGCGCTCCCCGAACTGGTCGAACCGGTCAAGCTCCCGGCGATGCTTCGCGACTGGCCGAACGAGCGAACCCTGTTCTTCGCCGACGAGACCGGTGGCCTGCCCGCGCTCGACGTGATGCGCGCCCATCCCGGCCCAGGCGCGATCCTGATCGGCCCCGAAGGCGGCTTCGATTCCGAAGAACGTGACGCGATCCGTGCGCATCCCAGGGCCGTCGGAATCGCGCTCGGCCCGCGCATCCTGCGCGCCGAAACCGCGGCGGCGGCGGCGGTAAGTCTTTGGATGGGCGCGGTCGGGGATTGGTGACCGAACGGTATGATATTGCCACTGGCGCGCGTCATCGGGCGCGCGTAAAGGCGCGCGGATGAGCACGAAGACCGTTTCGAACAGCAACGCAGCGGTTATCGAGGACCGTGCCCAGCTGGTGGAATATTTCGCGCGCGGCGAGAAGCCGCGCGATCGCTGGCGGATCGGCACGGAGCACGAGAAGTTCGTCTACTGGAAGACGCCCGATCATCGCGCGCCGAGCTATGAGGAGCCCGGCGGCATCCATGCGCTGCTGATCGGCCTCACCCATTATGGCTGGAAGCCGGTCTATGAGGGTGAGAACATCATCGCGCTTTCGGGCCCCGACGGCGCTATCAGCCTCGAGCCCGCCGGCCAGTTTGAGCTGTCCGGCGCGCCGCTGGAGAATCTGCACGAGACCTGCGCCGAGACCGGCCGCCATCTCAGCCAAGTCAAGGAAGTCGGCGACCGGCTCGGTATCGGCTTCCTGGGTCTCGGCATGTGGCACGACAAGACACGCGCCGAGCTGCCGATCATGCCCAAGGGCCGCTACGATATCATGCTGCGCCACATGCCGCGCGTCGGTAGCCTGGGCCTCGACATGATGCTGCGCACCTGCACGATCCAGGTCAATCTCGACTACGGGTCCGAAGCCGACATGGCGAAGAAGTTTCGCGTCGGGCTCGCGCTCCAGCCGTTGGCGACCGCGCTGTTCGCCAACTCGCCGTTCACCGAGGGCAAACCCAACGGCTTCCTCAGCTTCCGCAGCCATATCTGGTCGGACACCGATCCGGCGCGCACCGGCATGCTGCCCTTCGTGTTCGAGGAGGGCTTTGGCTATGAGCGCTACACCGACTATGCGCTCGATGTGCCGATGTACTTCGTCTACCGCGACGGGAAGTATATCGACGCCGCCGGGCAGAGCTTCCGCGATTTCCTGAGGGGTGAGCTGCCCGCCTATCCCGGCCACAAGCCGACGATCGACGACTGGGCCGATCACCTGTCGACGGCCTTCCCCGAAGTGCGGATGAAGCAGTTCCTCGAAATGCGCGGCGCCGATGGCGGGCGCTGGGGGCGGATTTGCGCGCTGCCGGCCTTGTGGGTCGGATTGCTCTACGACGATGCCGCGCTCGATGCGGCGTGGGAGCTGGTCAAAGGCTGGTCGATGGAGCAGCGCGAGGCGCTGCGCAGCGCGGTGCCCAAGCTTGCACTCGACGCGCCGATCCCGGGCGGCGGCAAGCTCCGCGACATCGCCGGCCAGGTGCTCGATATCGCTGCGTCGGGGCTCAACGCGCGCGCGCGCTTCAATGCCTCGGGCGACAACGAGAGCGGCTTCCTCGATCCGCTGCGCGAGATCGTCCGCACCGGCAAGGTTCCGGCGCAGGTTCTGCTCGACCGCTTCAACGGCGATTGGGCCGGCGATATTTCGCGGGTCTACGAGGAAGCGAAATTCTGACCGCGTAGTCGCGCGAATAGCCGCGGCATCAACCCATTGCGCGCCATCCAGGCCGAATATTCCTGATAGGCCGGATCGCTGCCGAGGTGCCGCTCTTCGGTCCGCGCGCGCCAGTAATAAACGCCGCTGACGCACGCCATCACCGCAGCGTTGCGGATTGCGTCGTGCCAGCCGGTGGTGGCGAGGAACGGCATGGTCGAGAGCCACCAGAACAGGTTCTTCGAGAGGTACGCCGGATGCCGCGACCACGCGTAGGGCCCGTGCGTCAGCACCCCGCGATGGGTGAGGTTCGAGAAGCGCAGCCCGAACGCGATCGTCGCCCATGCGTAGATCGCAGTCAGCCCGACCAGCACGGCGCCAAGCACCGGCAGGACCCAGGGGAAATTGCCCAGCCAGTATGACCAGTCGGCGGTCCCCTGATGGTAGTCGAGAGGCCCGCCCTCGCCCATCAGCAGGAACGGCGGATAGCAGATCAGCGCCGCGGTCCAGCCAGCAGTATAGGGATTGGCGCTGCGGATATGCGCGTCGAGCGGGCGGAAGGTGAGGATATAGCCCGCGGTGGCGAACGCCACGTCGATCACGAACATGAAGGTGACGCAGTACATCGCCAGCGCCACCGGATTGCGGAATACCGTCATCGGATCGATTGAGACGAATTCGGCGAAGCCCGGCGGGACGATCGCGACCATGAAGGCGAGGAAGAACGCCTTCACCACCCAGCTGCGCAGATGGTTGAAGATCGCCTCGCGGTCCCAGCCCTCCGCGCCCATTGCCCAGGCGCCGAGCGACCAGGCGCCGTCGCGCGGTTCGATCAGCTTGCGGTCGATCCACAGCACATAGGGGATCGACAGCACGAACAAGGCCGGCGCCACGGCGATGAAGCAGTTCATCGCGAACGGATAATTGGCATAGCGCGTCTCGCCCCACACGCGGCTGAGCGCATAGATCGCGGCGATCCCGCCCCAGGTCAGCCAAAGCCCGGTGAGCTTGGTCACCGAGACGTCGAACGTCTCGCGCCACGGGCGCTCGAGGCTCCAGTCGATCCCGGTCGAGGGATTGCGGTGCACCTTGTCGATGACGAGCGACCAGATCACCATCGGCAGCGCGCAGGCGGCGACATTGACCAGCGCCGAATAGGGCCCGTCCATCCGGAAGACATGCGCGACGATCACCCAGGCGGTCATGCCGGCCAGCCCGGCAAGGCCAACGCCGCCGCTTACCGCCGAGCGGGGTCGCGGGTCGGCCTCGACGCGCCGGGCCAATGCGGGGTCGTGATACATGGCCGAAACATCTAGCCCGCAATGGTTAGGGAGCGGTGAAGGATAGGCGCCCGCCCCCTTTACCGCCCGCATTCCAACGGCCTAAGAGCCGCCATCCCTTCCTCCCAAGAGGTCGCCGCCCATGTTTCGTGCGCTGTCGTTTGCCGCTCTGCTTCTCGCCACCACCGTGCCTGCCGCCGCGCAGAATTCCGCGCCGCAGCCGGTGCCGATCGAGAACAGCATCCCCGAGGCGCGCGACATTGCCTATCCCGGCACCTTGCTGCTCGATATCGACGCGACCGACACCCAGCGCGGCATCTTCCGCGTCAAGCAGACGATCCCCGTCGCGAAGAGTGGCCATATGGTGCTGCTCTATCCGAAATGGCTGCCCGGCAAGCATGGCCCCCGCGGCGAAATCGAGAAGCTGACCGGGCTGCAGATCCGCGCAAACGGCAAGGTCCTGCCGTGGAAGCGCGACGTGATCGACGTCTTCGCCTTCCACATCGACGTGCCTGCCGGCGCCAGGAAGCTCGACCTCGAATTCCAGTTCGCCTCGGCCACGGTGTCCGATCAGGGCCGCATCGTCATGACGCCGAACCTGATGAGCCTGCAGTTCAATTCGATGAGCCTCTATCCGGCCGGCTATTATGTCCGCCGCATTCCGGTCCAGGCCAAGGTCAAGTATCCCGAGGGCTGGTCGGCGGCGTCGGGTCTGCCGTCCAAGGCAGTCGGCTCGACCTACAGCTATGAGAAGACCAATTACGAAGTGCTGGTCGATTCGCCGGTGCTGGCGGGCCGCTATTACCGCGCCTTCCCGCTCAGCCCGCGGGTGACGCTCGACGCCTTTGCCGACAGCCCCGAGGAGCTCGAGGCCAAGCCCGAGCAGATCGAGGCGCACAAGCGGCTCGTCGACCAGGCGGTCAAGGCGATGGGGTCGCAGCAATATGATCACTATCGCTTCCTGCTCTCGATCACCGACGAGTTGGGCGGAATCGGGCTCGAACATCACCGAAGCTCCGAGAACGGCGTGAAGCCGGGCTATTTCATCAAATGGGACGACAATCCCACCGGCCGCAATTTGCTGCCGCACGAGTTCACCCATAGCTGGGACGGCAAGTACCGCCGGGGCGCCGATCAATGGGCACCCGACTACCGCACCCCCACCCGCGGTTCGTTGCTCTGGGTCTACGAAGGCCAGACGCAATTCTGGGGCTATGTCTTCCAGGCGCGCTCGGGGCTGGTGACCAAGGACAACACGCTCGAATCCTATGCCTCGATCATGGCGAGCCTCGACAATCGCAAGGCGCGCGATTGGCGGCCGATGGGCGACACCACCAACGATCCGGTGATTTCGGCGCGCGCGCCCAAGGGCTGGGTGAGCTGGCAGCGCTCGGAAGATTATTATAACGAAGGCCTGCTGATCTGGATGGAAGTCGACTCGATCCTGCGCGAGCAATCGAAAGGCACCAAGTCGATCGACGATTTCGCCAAGGCGTTCTTCGGCGGCCGCGACGGCGACTATGGCCAGGTCACCTATACGTTCGACGACGTCGTCCGCACGCTCAATACGATCCAGCCCTATGACTGGCGCAGCTTGCTCGACCAACGCGTCAACAAGGTCTCGGAGCGCGCGCCGCTCGGCGGGTTCGAGCGCAACGGCTACAAGCTGGTCTACACCGAGGAGCCCAACAAGGCGACGCCCAAGGCTACCATCGATCTCGCTTACTCGCTCGGCCTGACTCTCGGCGCCAAGGGCATCACTACCGTCGCCTGGGACAGCCCGGCGTTCGACGCCGGCATCGACTTGGGCGACGAGATCGTCGCCGTGAACGGCCGCGCCTATACCGGCGACCGATTGAAGGACGCGGTGAAGCAGGCAAAGGGCGGCAAGGACCCGATCAAATTGCTGGTGAAGAGCGGCGATCGTTTCCGCGATGTTGCCATCGACTATCATGGCGGGCTTCGCTATCCGCACCTCGTAAAGACAGCCACGGGAGAGGCTGGCCTCGACAAGTTGCTCCAGCCCCGCTGAGACGGGGCGGGGCGCCAAACCAAGCAAGGTCCGAAATGCGTATCGACTTGATTCCGGTGGGCGAAAATCCGCCGCACACTCTCAATGTGATCATCGAAGTCCCGACCGGTGGCGAGCCGGTCAAATATGAGTTCGACAAGGCCAGCGGCGCACTGTTCGTCGATCGCATCCTGCACACGCCTATGCGCTATCCCGCGAATTACGGCTTCGTGCCGCACACGCTCTCGCCCGACGGCGATCCGCTCGACGCGCTGGTCATCGCCCGCTCGCCGTTCATCCCGGGCTGCGTCGTGCGCGCGCGTCCGATCGCGGTGCTCAACCTCGAGGACGAGGCCGGCGGCGACGAGAAGCTGGTATGCGTTCCCGACGACAAGACCTTTCCCTATTACTCGGACATCGAGGAAAAGGACGACCTGCCCAGCATCGTGATGGAGCAGATCGAGCACTTCTTCACGCACTATAAGGACCTGGAGAAGAAGAAGTGGGTGCGCGTCGGCACCTGGGGCGGCGCCGAGGATGCGCGCCGGATCACCCTGGAGGCGATCGAGCGCTACGACGCGGACAAGGCGGCGGCGAAGGCTTCGGTCGACGCAACCGGGGTCGATACGCCGCAGGGCTGACCGGCCTAACCTCTCTTCTCAGAATCTGTACCCCGGCGAAGGCCGGGGCCAGATTTAGCCAACCCGGCGAGGGGAGACCACCCTCTCGAATAACGTTGCAACTGGGTCCCGGCCTTCGCCGGGGTACAGGTTGCTTCCACACGCTCGGATCAGCCTCTAGGCTCGCCCGATGGCTACCCCCACCCAACCCGGCATCGGCAACCGGATCGCGCCACCGCGCTTCCTGTTGTTCGTCGCTGCCACTGCCGCGGCTTCACTGGCCGCAATCTCGATGTCCGGCCTGCGCACCGGCGTGATGATCGGGTTTGATACCGGCGCCGCGCTGTTCCTTCTCTCGGCCCTGCCACTGCTGCGGCATCGTTCGGACGATATGCGCCGCTCGGCCAGGCGGAACGACGCCAACCGGCTGCTGCTGCTACTGATCACCCTGGCGGTGAGCCTTGTCGTCCTGGTAGCGGTGGCGAGCGAGTTGATGCAGGGCCAGTCGCCCGACGCAGGTTCGATCGGGCTGATCGTAGGCACGCTGGCGCTCTGCTGGGTGTTCAGCAACACGATCTACGCGCTGCATTATGCTCATCTCTTCTATCGCGATGACAATGGGAGCGACGCGGGCGGGCTCGAATTCCCCGAAACGCCCGAGCCGGATTATTGGGACTTCGTCTATTTCGCCTTCTGCCTGGGCATGACCTTCCAGACCAGCGATGTCACCGTCACCGACCGCGGCATCCGCAAGGTGGTAACGCTGCATTGCCTTGCCGCGTTCGTGTTCAACCTCGGCATCGTCGCGTTCACAATCAACGTGCTGGGCGGCTAGCCGGGGAGCTACCGCTTCTTCGGCTTTTTCTTCGGCGCGCGCTGGCCCGCCGCGATCGCGGGCGCCGCCCATTCGCGGAGTGCGTCGGCGTCGTCATAGAGATCCTCGGGCGCGCGGCGATAGTTCATCGTGCCGATCCGGCCATTGGCGAATTCGTAGCTGAAGCGCTCGCAGCCCGCGGCATCCCACAGCGCATCATTCTCGGCATCGGCCTTGAACCGAAGCACGCCGTCCGACGTGACGATCGCGAACGCCGCGCCGTCCATGTAGAGCGTCGCACCGCCCATCATCCGGCGCATCGTCACGCTGCCGACGGTCTCCAGTGCCTCGGTAACCCAGGCGACGAGACCCGCATCGACCGCCATCAATGCGCCGTCAGCTTGAGGCCGGCGATGCAGGCGACCACACCGAGGACCAGCAGCGAGCGCAGCAGCGTGAACGGCTCGCCGAACCAGAGCATGCCGATGATCACCGTGCCGAGTGCGCCGATGCCGGTCCACACCGCATAGGCCGTGCCCATCGGGATACTGCGCGATGCGATTTCGAGCAGGAGCATCGACAGCGTCACCGAGACGAGGAAACCCAGCGACCAGGGCACGTTGCGAAAGCCATCGGCATAGCGAAGGCAGGTCGTGAAGCCGACTTCGAACAGGCCGCCCAGGATCAGATACGCCCATGCCATTCGCTTATCTCCCCGCCAGCGCGACAAGTGCATCGCCCGCGACCCGCTGGACGCGCCATTCGTCCATGCCGACTGCGCCCATCGCGCGATAGAATTGGATCGCCGGCTCGTTCCAGTCGAGCACCGCCCATTCGAAGCGGCCGCAGCCGCGATCCAGCGCGATCCCGGCCAGGTGCCGCAGCAGCGCCGTGCCGACGCCCGCGCCGCGCGCGGATGGCGTGACGTACAGGTCCTCTAGATAGATCCCCGGCCGGCCGGTCCAGGTCGAAAAATTCTGGAAGAACAATGCGAAACCCGCAGGCGCGCCGACCACTTCGGCGATCACTGCCTCGGCCGCCCGACGTTCGCCGAACAAGGCCGCGGTCAGCATTTCTTCGGTCGCCTCGACGGCATCGGGCTCGCGCTCGAATTCGGCAAGCTCGCGGACCAGCCGCAGGATCAGCGGCACGTCGGCGGGCGTGGCTGGGCGTATATCGGTCATGTCAGGGCAGCCTCTGCTTCGGGAGCGGCACCGCGGCCGGCCTGCCTGCGCACGGCGAGCAGGCATCCCGCGACGATCAGGACGGTGCCCGCGATGGTCGCGAGCGTGAGCTTTTCGCCGAACATCCACCAGCCCATCAGCGAAGCCCAGATGAACGCGGTATATTCGACGGTGACCAGCACCTGCGCTTCTGCGCGGGCATAGGCCCAGGACAGCAGCAGCAGCGAGCAGATCGCCAGCAAGGCCGCTGCGCCGATCCCCGGCCAATGCTGCGCCGCCGGCAGCGCCAGCAGCCACGGCGCCGCCAGCGAGAGCAGCCCGAGCACGAACAAATTCTGGAAGAAGGCGATTTCCAGCGGCTTGGCGAGCTGTGCCTGGTGGCGCGCGACGACGAGGTTCATCGCATAGACCACGGCGGAGAACAGCACCGCGCCCATCCCCACCAGCGTGTCGTGGCTGTGCGTGCCGCCGACTCGCCCGGCGACAACCACCGCGACGCCGGCGAGTCCGAGCATCGATCCCCACACCGAATGCGCGCCGATCTGCTCCTTGAGGAACAGCGCGGCCAGCCCCAGCGCGATCAGCGGGGCAATGAACGACAGGGCGATCGCCTCGGCCAGCGGCACCCGGACGATCCCCCAGAAGAACGAGATCGCCATCGCCGCGACGAGGATCGAGCGGCCGAAATGCACCTGCATCGTGCTGCGCGCCGGCAGCCTGGGCCGGGTGAAGGCATAGATCGCGCCGGTCAGCAGCACGGCGACACCGAGCCGCCAGACCAGCGTGTTGTACGCGCCGATCTCGATCGACACCGCCTTCATCACGGCGTCCATCACCGCATAGAGCGCGATGCCAAGGCAGGCGGCGGCAAAGGCGGAGGTCTGGGCGGTACGCATCGCCCGCGCATAGCGGCGGCATGCGCAGCCGTCACGCCGCGCGGATTATTTGAGGCGCATCTCGCCGCCGGTCATGTGGACCGAGCGCATATGGCGCAGGAAGGACTGGCCGAGCAGCGACACGTCGAGGTCCTCGATCACCGCGCCATGGACGTCGCGGACGCGCTTCCCGTCGAGGACCACATCGTCGATGACCACGCGCTGGCCATAGACGTCGCCCGATGCGCCGCGGCCGATCACTTCGAACCCGTCCGGATCGAACTTGATCCGGGCGCGCCTGGCATCTTCCTCGGTGAGCGCGACCATGTCCGCGCCGGTATCGACAACGAACTTGATCATCTCGCCATCCACTTCGGCAAAGGCGAAGAAATGGCCGTTGCGATCGGGTTGGATCACGGTTTCCTTGGGGGCATCGGCGGGCTGCGCTTCGGCCGCAGTGGCGACCGGCGCGGATGCACGCTTCGACGGCGCCATCAGGCCGATGACGATTCCCACCGCCACCACCGAGAGAAATGCCAACCGCATAGGCAAACGGTGTACGCCTGCGCGGTTACCGACCGGCTAACGCGCAGATCACTCCGCAGCCTGCGCGGCCGCGCTCTCCGCGGCTTCGATCTCGGCGGCCTTGGCTTCGACGAGCTTGACGATGTGCGAGACCATGTCGGCGTCCTGGACATGGTGGTCGGTGACGCCCGACAGATAGACCATGTGCTTGCCGTTACCGCCGCCGGTGATGCCGATATCGGTCTCACGGGCCTCGCCGGGGCCGTTGACCACGCAGCCGAGTACCGAGAGCGACATTGGCGTGCGGATGTGCTGGAGCCGTTCTTCCAGCGCCTGGACAGTGCGGATCACGTCAAAGCCCTGCCGCGCGCAACTGGGGCAACTCACCACGCGGACGCCGCGGTTGCGAATGCCGAGCGCCTTGAGGATTTCGAAGCCGACGCGGACTTCTTCTTCCGGCTCGGCGGACAAGGAGACGCGGATCGTGTCGCCGATTCCGTACCAGAGCAGCGAGCCCATCCCGATCGCCGACTTGACCGTGCCGCCGACGAACCCGCCCGCCTCGGTGATGCCAAGGTGCAGCGGGCAATCGACCTGGTCGGCGAGTTGCTGATAGGCGGCGACCGCAAGGAACAGGTCGCTGGCCTTCACCGCCACCTTGAACTCGTGGAAGTCGCGGTCCTGGAGCAGCTTGATATGGTCAAGCGCGGATTCGACCAGCGCCTCGGGGCACGGCTCACCATATTTTTCGAGCAGGTCCTTTTCGAGGCTGCCGGCATTGACGCCGATGCGGATCGCGCAGCCATTGGCCTTGGCAGCGTTGACCACTTCGTTGACGCGATCGGCGCTGCCGATGTTGCCCGGATTGATCCGCAGGCATGCGGCGCCGGCATCGGCGGCCTCTAGCGCGCGCTTATAGTGGAAATGGATGTCGGCGACGATCGGCACGCGGCTGGCGCGGACGATCTGCTTCAATGCCGCGGTGCTCTCCACATCGGGGCACGACACGCGAATGATGTCGACGCCGGCATCCTCGCAGCGGCGGATCTGGTCGATCGTCGCGCGCGGATCGCTGGTCGGCGTGTTGGTCATCGTCTGCACCGTCACCGGCGCGTCGCCGCCGACGGGGACGTTGCCCACCATGATCTGGCGACTCTGTCGACGCACGATATCGCGCCACGGGCGGAGGGACATGGACTTCCTTGCTAACGCTTTGCTTACGTGAGCCGCATATAGACCTCTGCGCCGCGCCGCGAAAGGCGCGAGTGCCCAAGGACAAGGCTTTGACAGCGCCGCGCGCGACCACCGGCATCCCACAGAGCCAGCGCCATTACGGCATGGACTGGCTGCGCATCGCCGCGTTCGCGCTGCTGATCGTCTATCACGTCGCGATGGTGTTCGCGCCCTGGGCCTGGGTGATCCACACGCCGCGCGTCTATCCGGCGCTGATCGCCCCGATGGCGTTGCTGACACCGTGGCGGCTACCGCTGCTATTCGCGGTCTCGGGCTATGCCTCGCGCAAATTGTTCGATCGATCGGGCGGCGCCCTGCCCTTCGCCCGCTCGCGCGCCGCACGGCTGCTGGTTCCGCTCGCCTTCGGCATGGCGGCGATCGTGCCGCTCGAGATGTGGGTGCGGGTGATGGAGACGGGCTATCCGCACGGCTATCTTCATTTCTGGGCAGTGGATTACTGGCGCACCGGCACGTTCTACGGCCGCGAATTCCCTAGTTGGGAGCATCTGTGGTTCGTCGCCTATCTTGCCGCCTACACGCTGCTGCTCGCGGCAGCGATAGGCTGGCGCGGGGCAATGGTGTTCGCATGGCTGGATCGCGCTGCCGAGTGGCTGACGCATGGCGGGCGGCCACTCTGGGCGCCGATCGCCGCGCTGGTGACGCTGCGGCTGGCACTGCTGTTCGTCGTGCCCGAGCGTCAGGGACTGGTCAGCGACTGGGGCGGGCATAGCCAGTATCTCCCGATCTTCCTGTTCGGTTTCGCCCTCGCCGGAGCGCCGCGGCTATGGGGAGCGATTGCGCGAACCTGGAAGCCGGCACTGGCAGTCGCAGCAATCGCGGGCGTGACGATCGTGATGATCGAGCGTGCCTATCCCGGCACTGCGATCCCCCCGCACGACGTGATGGCGCTCGATCGCGCCGCGCGCGCGGCGATGGCCTGGGCGATGATCGTCGCGCTGTTCCATGTCGCCGAGACCTGGTGGAACCGCGACCACAGGTGGCGCAAGCCGCTCGCCGAGGCGGTGTTCCCCTTCTACATCGTCCACCATCCCGCGATCGTGCTGATCGCCTGGTACACGCTGCCGCTCGGCCTAAACCCATTTGCCGAATTCGCCTTGCTGCTTAGCGGCACGCTGGCAGCGTGCTTCGCTGTCTATGCGATCGGGAGCCGAATCGATTCGATCCGCCCGCTGATCGGTTTGCGCCCGCTGGCGCCGGTGCGGCGTTCTGCTAGGGAGGCCGCGACCCTCTAGGGAGTGCCGCGATGCGCCTCTTGCCTCTCTTGCTCGGAGCCCTTCTCATGCCGCTCGCTGCCCAGGCGCAATCTAAACCCAAGCCCAAATGGACGCTCGTCATCCATGGCGGCGCCGGGATCATCGAAAAGGGCAAGGTCACTCCCGAGCAGGAAGCAGGGGTGACCGCAGGGTTGAACGCTGCCCTCGACGCGGGATCGAAGGTGCTCGCAGACGGCGGCTCCTCGCTCGACGCAGTACAGGCGGCAGTGCAGGTGCTGGAGGACGACCCGCACTTCAATGCCGGGCGCGGCGCGGTATTCACCTGGGACGCCAGGAACGAGCTCGACGCGGCAATCATGGACGGACGCAATCGTGCCGCCGGCGCCGTCGCCAGCCTGACCACCACGCGCCACCCCGTCGCCGCGGCGCGCGCAGTGATGGAAAAGAGCCCGCACGTAATGCTGTCGGGCGCCGGGGCCGATCAGTTCGCGCGCGAACAGGGTCTCGAGCAAGTCGAGAACAGCTGGTTCGCGACTCCCGAACGGCGGAAACAGCTCGACAAGATGAAGGCCAATGACAAACTCGGCTGGTTCGACGTCGATCTAAAATACGGCACCGTCGGCGCAGTCGCGATGGATGCGCAGGGCCATGTCGCGGCCGCCACCTCCACCGGCGGGCTCACCGGCAAGCGCTGGGGCCGGATCGGCGATACGCCGCTCATCGGCGCGGGCACTTATGCCGACGATCGCGCCTGCGCAGTCTCGGCGACCGGGGCGGGCGAGTTCTTCATTCGCGAAGGCGTGACGCACGAGATCTGCGCGCGGGTCCGCTTCAAGGGCGAAAGCCTGAAGCAAGCGGCCGACACTGTAATGGCCGAGGTCAAGGCGCTCGGCGGCACCGGCGGCGTGATCGTGACTGGCCCGAGCGGCGAAATGGACTGGAGCTTCAACACGCCGGGCATGTATCGCGGCAAGGCATCTTCCAACGGCGACCGGCTGGTCGCATTTTATGGTGACGACAAGTGAAGCGACTCCTGATCCTGCTCGCCGCAATCCTTGGTTTCGGCGCCGCCGCCACGCCTGCCGCGGCCTATTGGGAATATGGCCATGAGGCGGTGGCCTCGATCGCCTATCGCAACGTCACGCCCGCGGTGCGCGCCGAAATCGGCAAGCTGCTCAAGCATCAGGCGCTGCTCGAGACCCCGACCTGCCCGGCGCGGACGATCGAGGAAGCGAGCGTCTGGCCCGATTGCATCAAGGAACTCGGGCCACGCTTCAGCTATGCCTATAACTGGCACTACCAGAACGTGAACGTGTGCAAGGACTTCACGCTGAAGGGCAATTGCCCCGACGGCAATTGCGTGTCGGCGCAGATCGAGCGCGCAACGAAGCTACTCAACGACCGCAAGGTGCCGGTGCGCGAGCGCGTGATGGCGCTGGCGTTCCTCGTCCACTTCGTCGGCGATCTGCACCAGCCGCTCCATGCCGGCGACCGCGCCGATCTGGGCGGCAACCGAGCGAAATCGACCTATGGCATCTATTCGACCGAGCGGCTCAACCTGCACAGCATCTGGGACGGTCTGCTCGCCGAGCGGGCGATCTCCACCCCGCCCTCGCTGATCCGAGTTTATTCGGCCGAGGAACGCGCGGCGGTGAACGGCGGCAGCGTCGAGGACTGGAGCCGCGACAGCTGGCAAGTCGCGCGCGATGTCGCATATGGAAGCGCTTATGGCGATCCGTGCGGGCCAGTGCCCGAACGCGCCAAGCTGGACGAGGCGACGATCGAGAAGCTGGTCGAGCCGGCGCGGCAGCAGGTGATGAAGGGCGGCCTCCGGCTTGCTCGGCTGTTGGACGAAGCGCTGGGGTAAATCGATCCGTTCGCCCTGAGCCCGTCGAAGAGTGACAGAGAAGGCCCGGACGGATGCCTAATCCTTGTCGCCCCACCGCCAGCGCCAATCGCCCTCTGTCTTGTGCCAGCACAGCCAGAGCGCGCCGCCGAAAAGCGGGATGAAGAACAACTGGTACAACGCGCTGCGATCGGTGAGCTTCGCTATGCCGCCGGCCAGCAGCAGCGTCGCGCTCGTCAGCGCCCAGCCTTGCCACGTCGCCGGCACTACGCCCCAACCATAGCGTTTCTGGGCGAACCAATAGCCGGGCCGTACGCGATATCTGTCGCGAAGCTGCCGTAGGTCGCCGTGCAGCGACGGCTTCATCGCCTGCCGTCGTCGCGGTTCATCGCAAACAGGCGGAATACCGCCAACCCGGTAAGGCCGAGACAGACGATCACCGCGACCGAAATCGGCCAGTGCGCACCGTCATTGCGTTCGAGCAGCGCCGCGGCGACCATCATCGTTGCCGATGAGATGCCCAGCGCCGCGGCAAGCCGCGGATTGCGTCGGCCGCCGCAGCGGCCACGTCCCACCAGAAACATCATGAATCGTCTCCCTTGTCCTTGGGTGGCCGGCCGCGCTTGGCACGGACCGGATCGGCAAGCTTCACGCCGCGCCGCGCCAGCGCCTCACGCAGCAGGCACTCGACTTCGGCATTGACGCTTCTCAGGTCGCTCGCCGCAGCGCGCTCGATCGCCGCGTACAGCGCGGGATCGAGGCGCAGCGGGAACGCCTTCTTCTGGGGAGGGACTGACACGCCCCTATCCTATTGGTACAGCGAGCCCGCATTGACGATCGGCTGGGTGTCGCGCTCGCCGCACAGCACCACCATCAGGTTCGAGACCATCGCCGCGCGGCGCTCGTCGTCGAGCTCGACGACGTTCTTCTCCGAAAGCAGCGCCAGCGCCATCTCGACCATGCCGACCGCGCCTTCGACCAGCGTAGTACGTGCCGCGACCACCGCCTGTGCCTGCTGGCGCCGAAGCATCGCGCCGGCGATCTCCTGCGCATAGGCAAGATGGGTGAAGCCGCATTCATCGACGGTAATCCCGGCGACCATCAGCCGGGCGATCAGCTCGGCACGCAATTCGCTGGCGACTTGCTCGTGATTGCCGCGCAGGGTGACTTCCTGGTGCTCGAAATCGTCATAGGGATAGCGCGAGCCGATCGTGCGGACTGCCGCCTCAATCTGGACGTTCACGAACGCCTTGTAGTCGTCGACGTCGAACAGCGCCTGCGCACTGTCGGTCACGCGCCACACCACCTGCGCCGCCATCTCGATCGGGTTGCCGCGCAGATCGTTCACTTTGATCCGCTCGGAAATGATGTTGTTCGAGCGCACCGAGACGCGCTTCTTGGTCATCCACGGCCACGTCCAGCGCAGGCCGGTGGTGCGATCGGTGCCACGATAGTCGCCGAACAGCGTGATCACCGTCGCCTGGTTGGGCTGGAGCAGATAGAAGCCGCAGATGCCGAACAGGAACACCGTGCTCGACACGAAAAGCCCCGCGACGATGTACGCGTCGGCGATGCGATCGATCTGGCTGACCGTCGCGCCGACGCCGGCAATTGCCAGCAGCAGCACGAGCAGCATCGCATAGCCGCTCATGGTGTGCGCGCCGCGCTCGCTGCTTTGCCGCAATGCGGGCGCCGCGCCCCGAATGTCCGTCATCTCTGCCTCCCTTAATTATGATATCTTATTTATATCGAAAAAAACAGAGACGCAAGCGCAATCGGCGAACATGCAAACGCCGCCGATCCACTGGGGACCGACGGCGTCTCGTTATTAAGATCTCCCATCCGTTAGCCCGGAACGTGTCGAAGAAGTCCTCCGAAGAGCAACACGAACGAGGGAGGGAGGCGTCAGTTGATGACGATGGTAACCGCGCGGCGGTTCTGCGCCCAGCTGCCTTCGTCGGAGCCCAGGGCCAGCGGGCGTTCCTTGCCATAGCTGATCGTGGTGATCCGCGTTGGCGAGACGCCGCGCGCTGCGAGATAGTTCTTCGCGGCATTGGCGCGGCGATCGCCCAGGCCGAGATTATATTCGCGGGTGCCGCGTTCGTCGGCATGGCCTTCCAGCGTGACGCGCGCCTCGGGATGCGACGACAGCCAGGCTGCCTGACTGTCGAGGATCGAACGCGCCTGCGAATCGATGTCGTACTGGTCGAGGGCGAAGTTCACGGTGTCGCTGGTGACCTCGCGCTTGAACTGCTCGTTCAGGCGGCCGGCGAGCGTGTCGCTGCTCTCACCGCCGTCCGTGACCACCGGAGCCTCGGCCGGCGTCGGCGGCAGTTCGGGCGGGCGCTTCTTGGCGCAACCCGCGGTGGCGACAAGCGCCAGGCCCAGGACCAGGCTGGTCGTCATCTTGGCCATCGTCATTCTCCTCTAGTCATGATCTTGTGCAACCCGATGCGGACTCTCCGCATCCGTAACGTTTCAGGGCCGGATGGGTCCCCAGCTCGGATCCGAGCCGTCGAGCGGCGTCGGGATTTTCCGCGCGTTGACGCCGGTGAGATCAACCGACCACAAATCGGGCCGCCCGGATCCCTGCGCGGCGCGGAAGAACATCAGCACGCGGCCGTTGGGCGACCAGCTCGGGCCTTCGTCACCCCAGGCATTGCTGAGCAGCTTCTCGCCGCCGCCGCTCGAATTCATCACGCCGATCCGGAAGGCGCCGCCGCCCTGACGCGTAAATGCGATCAGGTCGCCGCGCGGGCTCCACACCGGCGTGGCATAGCGCCCGCCGCCGAAGCTGATGCGCCGCTGGTTCGATCCGTCGGCGTTCATCACGTACAGCTGCTGGGTGCCGCCGCGATCGCTTTCGAACACGATCTTCGAGCCGTCGGGCGAATAGCTGCCGCCGGTGTCGATGCCCGGCGCGTTGGTCAGCCGCTGCGGCGCGCCGCCGCTTGCGGCGATCCGATAAATGTCGGTATTGCCGGCAACCGACATCGAGAAGAGCACCGAGCGCCCGTCCGGCGAGAAGCGCGGCGCGAAATTCTGGCTGACATTGTCCACCAGCCGCCGGTTCGAACGCGCCGACATGTCGTAGATCCAGATCGACGGCCGCCGGTTCTCGTAGCTCATATAGACGATCGCGTTCTGCTTCGGCGACATGCGCGGAGTGAGCACGATGTTCTGGCCGTTGGTCAGGAAGCGGTGATTGGCGCCGTCCTGGTCCATGATCGCCAGCTGCTTGCGGCGCTTGCCCTTGGGGCCCTGCTCGGCGACGTAGACGACCTGGCTGTCGAAATACGGACCTTCGCCGGTGAGGCGAGTGTAGATCGAATCGGCGCATTTGTGCGCGGCGCGGCGCCAATCGCCCGGCGAGACGACAAAGCCCTGGCGGACCAGTTCGGTCTGCGCGGCGAGATCGTACAGATAGCAGCCGATCGTCAGCGTGCCATTGCCATTGGCGCGGACATAGCCCTGGACCAGCGCCTGCCCGCCGCTCCAGCCTGCGTAATTCGGCTGGGTGACTTCCGAATAGGCGATGCCGCGCGCCGCATTGGGGCCGACGGTCTTGAACAGTCCGGTGTTGCGGAGATCGTCATCGACGATCTGGGCGAGCTTGCGCCCGAGTTCGTCGGTCGGACCGGCCGGAGTCGAAGTCACCGCCGAGGTCGGCATCGCCGGGATCAGGATCGGCAGCGGCGCAGACATGCCGCCCTCGACATCGACGACGAGGCCGCCCGACTGGTCGTCCTGCACCGGGTTTGCGCTGATCGGCGGCGGCGTCACCTGCGCGTGCGCAACACCGGCGGAGGTGGCCGCCAGTGCGGCCATCGCGATCGTGATTGTTCGCATCATCTCGTTCCTCAGCTCGTCAGTCGATATCGAAGGGTGAAGCTCTTCCAGCCATTAGGCACTTCGTAGAGCTCGGCCGGCAGCCCGCGCAGTGGCGAACAGGCGGCAAAGATCGCGCGCACCGCGTCATCGACCCGCTCGACATAGCGCCGGTTCTCGTCATCGACCCCGGTATGGCCAACGATACGTGGTGGACCGGCGAGCGAACCATCGCGGTTGATGCGCAGATTGACCGTGACACGGATCTGGTCGGCGCCGGGGCCCGGATTGACCTGGCGATTGGCACAAGGCTGGACCTGGCGCTGGATCGCCGAACCGATATTGGCCGCAGCCTGGGTCGACATAACCGCAGCGGGCGGCGTCGTCGCAGTGCCGTTGTTGCGGTTGTTGGTCCGGCCGAGATCGAGTCCATCGAGATTGCCGGTAGGGCGCACGTCGCGGCGCGGCTGTTGACGCGGATTGGCCGAACTTGGCGCAGCCGCTGCCTTTGCCGGCGGCGCAGGCTTGCTCGGGGGTGCGGGCTTGGCGGGCGGCGCAGGCTTGGGCTTGGCTGCCGGGGCCGGTGCAGGCTTAGGCGGCGCCGGCTGCGGCTTGGCGACCGGTTCGGGTTCGGACACCGGCTCGGGCGGTGCGCTGTCGGGCTCGACGGGCGCCTCGACCGGCGACTTCTTGGCCGCCTCCTCCTCGCTGCTGAGCACCGGCGCAGTGCTCTCCAGTCCGACGTCCTCGGCGAAGGACACGGCGATCGGCTGCGGCTTGAGCGTGTCGGCATTCGGCGCAGGCAGAAAACGGCCCGCCAGCAGCACGAACAACGCCACATGGCCCACCGCGGCTACCGCCAGTCCTCCCGCTTCTCCGCGAGTCAACGCCATCGGATCACTTGCTCGTGGCGTTGGTCAGCAGCGAGACGCTGTTGAGCCCGACGCGGTTGAGTTCGCCCATCACGCGCATGACCTTGCCGTAACCGAGCCCCTGATCGGCGCGCAGATAGATTTGCGGTGGCTTGCCGTCGGCGCCCTTCCGCGACGCGACTTGCTCGAGCATTCCCGGCAGGCCGGCGTCGTCCACGGGCTCGTCGTCGACGAACACCTGACCCTTGTCGTCGATCGCGATCTGGACGGGCTTCTGCTCCTGATCGAGTGCCTTGGCGCGGCTCTCGGGCAGGTTCACCGGCACGCCCGCGGTCAGCAGCGGCGCAGTGACCATGAAGATGATCAGCAGCACGAGCATGACGTCGACCAGCGGCGTCACGTTGATCTCGGCCATCGGCGCGCGGCGGCCGCGGCTTTTGCCGGAGGGAAGGTGCATTGCCACTTAGGCCTCCATCTCCAGGCGGCGGCTGAGCGTCGCATGGAAGCCGTCGGCGAAGCGGTTGAGCCGCTGTTCGACGCGGTTGATGGCGTGGCTGTAGCGATTGTAGGCGATCACCGCGGGGATCGCGGCGAACAGGCCGATCGCAGTGGCGAACAGCGCCTCGGCGATGCCCGGGGCAACCACGGCGAGCGACGAATTCTGCTCGGCGGCGATGCTGGTGAAGCTGCGCATGATGCCCCACACCGTGCCGAACAGCCCGACGAACGGCGCGACCGAACCGACGGTGGCGAGGAAGTTGAGCCGATCGGCGAGGCGATCGATTTCCTGCGCTACGGTCGCGCCCATCGCCGTCGCAAGGCGCTCACGCGTGCCTTCGCGATCGATCGACTTGCCGGTGGTCGAGCGGCGCCATTCGGTGACGGCGGCGGAGAAAATCCGCGCGATCGGCTGGTCGCGGCTGGACGAGCGGCGGTGGAATTCGTCGATATCGTCGGCTTCGCGATATTCGGTTTCGAAGCTGGTGATGCCCTTGTTCACCGCGCTGACCCGGAAGCCGAAACTGAGGATGATCGCCCAGGTCCACAGACTCGCGAGCAACAGGCCGATCATCACGCCACGGACCACCCAGTCCGCCTGGAGGAACAGGGCGATGGGCGACATGGTCGCGGCGGCGGTATTCAGAAACAACATGTCGAGCTCAGTTTCCCTTCCACAACAACGGTTCGAACGCGGCAATCCACGCTGCAGGCTGGCGCCGGGGCCGACCGGTCGGGGAGACGAACGCCGCCTCGACTTCACCTGCGGCCACGATTGTTTCGCCGCGCATGACTCGTTGCTGAATGACAACGGCGGCGGCCCGCATCGATACAAGCCGGCTCGCCACGATCAGTTCCTCGCCGAGCCGCGCCGGCGACCGGTAATCGAGGCGTATGCTGCGCAGGGCATAGGCGCCCTCGCCGCTTTCGAATGTCGTGCGCTGATCGACGCCGGCGGCGAGCAGCATGTCCGAACGGGCGCGCTCCATGTAGCGCAGGTAATTGGCGTGATAGACCACGCCGGTGAGGTCGGTATCCTCGAAATACACCCGCAGCGCGAAATGGTGCTCGAGACCCTCGAAGCGGCCGATGGCGGAGAGCGCGTGCATGAACGCGCCTTAACCAAGGCGAAGACTCGGGGGAACCCCTGGCCTCAGTCGAACAGCCCCTCCTGCGCGGTGGGCGGCGGATTGAGCCCGAGATGCTTCCAGCCCGCCGCGTTGAGGCAGCGACCGCGCGCCGTCCGCGCGATCATGCCGATCTGGATGAGATAGGGCTCGATCACTTCCTCGATCGTGTCGCGCGGCTCGCTGAGCCCGGCGGCGAGCGTCTCCACGCCGACCGGGCCGCCCCGGTAGATGTCGGCGATCATCATCAGATAGCGCCGGTCCATGCTGTCGAGCCCAAGCGAATCGACTTCGAGCCGAGTCAGCGCGGCATCGGCAACCCTGGCGTGCACGGTCTCCTCGCCGGCGACATTGGCGAAATCGCGCACCCGTCGCAGCAGCCGCCCGGCGATGCGCGGCGTGCCGCGCGCGCGCCTGGCGATCTCATGGGCACCATCGGGGGCGACGTGGAGGTCGAGCAGGGTCGCGGCGCGAGTGACGACGCGTTCGAGCTCCTCGACGGTGTAGAATTGCAGCCGGATCGGTATGCCGAAGCGATCGCGCAGCGGCGTAGTGAGCAAGCCCTGCCGGGTGGTCGCGCCGACCAAAGTGAAGCGCGGCAAATCGATCCGCACCGAACGCGCCGACGGCCCCTCGCCGATCATCAGATCGAGCGCGCGATCTTCCATCGCGGGGTAGAGGACTTCCTCGACCGCGGGATTCAGCCGGTGGATTTCGTCGATGAACAGCACGTCGCCGTCCTCGAGATTGGTGAGCAACGCCGCGAGGTCGCCCGACTTGGCGATCACCGGCCCCGACGTGGCGCGGAAGCCGACACCCATCTCGCGCGCGACGATCTGCGCGAGCGTGGTCTTGCCGAGCCCGGGCGGGCCGAAGAACAGGACATGGTCCAGCGCCTCGCCGCGCTGCTTGGCGGCCTGGATGAAGATGCGCAGGTTCTCGCGCGCACCCTTCTGCCCGACGAACTCGTCGAGATGCTTGGGACGCAGCGCGGCGTCGATGTCCTCGGGCTTGCGGATGGGCGCCACGATGCGGTCGGCGTCAGTCATCGGGGCCCGCTATCCGCAGCAGCCGCCTCTTTCACGGCCGGGTCCACGATAAAGTCGTCAAGCTCCGCCCGGCTCCTCCGGGGACGCGTGTTGAAGGGCCCTTGCACCGCCGCTGCCACGACGCGCACTTCGCCGGACTCTGCCCGGACCACCCGATCGGCGATGACGAACGCAGTGCCGCTCCGCCTGCCATAATCGATGCAATTCGTGCCCCACGGATATTCGGGCAGGTCGATCATCACGGCAGCTACGCCCAGCGCATGCGCGAAACGCTCATCCAGCCGTGCCCGGACGACATTGCCTTCGATCGCGATAATTCGAACGAGCAGTACGTCCCGCCCTGCCCGCGCAGGGGGTCGATCGTCGAAGAAATAGTACCGCGTCGCGGCACCGTCGGCGCAAGCGCGGACGCTAGTGGTCGTCCCGATCAGCGCCAGCACGAGAACCCAGAAAAATCTCACTTCGCCGCCTTTCGCAGCGCCAGCCGCACCAGCGCGTCGAGCGTCGCGCCGGCGCCGAGCTCGTCATTGGCGGCACTTACTGCATTACTCGCCTCGGCGGGCCTGAAGCCCAGGTTGAGCAGCGCCGACACCGCATCCGACGCAGCGCTTCCCGCCGGCACCGGCGCGCCGATTGCGCCGCCAAGCGCGATGCCGCCGGCCTTGTCCTTGAGCTCGTTGACGATGCGCTGGGCGAGCTTGGGCCCGACTCCGTTGGCGCGCGCGATCATCGCGGAGTCGGCCCTTGCAACTGCGGTGCGCACTTCGTCGGGGGTGAGGATCGACAGGATCGCCAGCGCGACCTTGGCGCCGACGCCCTGAACGTGCGTCAGCAGCTTGAACCAGTCGCGCTCGTCGGCAGTGGCGAAGCCCATCAGGCGGATGAAATCCTCGGCGACGAGCATCTCGGTGTGGACCGTCACCGCATCGCCGACGAGGCCGAGCTTCTCGAGCGTCTTGGCCGAGGCGCCGACGAGATAGCCGACGCCGTTCACATCGATCACGGCGTGATCCGCGCCGGTCGCGGCGAGCCGGCCGTTGAGATGCGCGATCATGTCGCCACCCTCTGTTGACCGAGCGAAGTTGACGAAATTGACTCATTCTTCGCGTGATAGAGCGAGCGACGAGCGGCCGTCCGGGGCGAAGGTGCACGCGAGTTCATCGCCCGGTACATAAGCGGAACGCGCTGCTGTAGGAAAGTGAAATCAGGCGTGGAGGCGGCGCGCGCTGGCCAGATGGTGCGCATGGCAGATCGCTACGGCGAGCGCGTCGCCGGCATCGGGGCCGTCGATCTTCACGCCGGGGAGCAGCCGCGCGACCATTGCATGGACCTGCGCCTTCTCGGCAGCACCCGTGCCGACCACCGATTTCTTGACCACGCTGGGCGTGTATTCGCCGACGTCTAGCCCCGCGCGCGCAACCGCGCAGATCACCACGCCCCGAGCCTGGCCAAGCTTGAGTGTCGACTGCGCGTTGGAATTGACGAACACTTCCTCGCACGCCGCTGCTTGGGGGGCGTGATCGGCGATGATCGCGGCGAGCATCGCATCGAGATGCGCGAGGCGGCGGGCGAGCGGCGCCGCGGTGTCGGTCTTGAGCTTGCCGTTGGCGAGATGGCTGAGCCGGTTGCCTTCCGCACGAATGATCCCCCAGCCGGTGGTGCCGAGGCCGGGATCGAGGCCGAGGATGATCATGATCTATGCAACCGCGCCATTGAGCGTCTTATAAGGACCAACGTTTCCGGGCCTGCTTGAAGCGCACCCAAGTTAAAAACCCGAGCAACGGCACCCAAAAATAGAATGCGCTGATCTCGGTCAATCCGACATAAATCATTGCAACGAACAGTAGAAATATTGCCGCATCAATTGAAAGATGAAATAGAGCGGAGGCCTGCTCTTTCAGCCCCATCGCGTCATAGCGCCCTCTTAGCAAGAACACCGATCCCCATATACTATGCATAGCCGCATCCCCCTTGCAGGCGTGATAGCTCAGCCCAGTTTCTCCATCACGTCGTCCGAGACTTCGTAGTTCCCCCACACCGTCTGGACGTCGTCGTCGTCGTCGAGCGCGTCGATCAGCTTGAACAGCGTTCCCGCATCGCCTTCTTCCACCGCGACCATGGTCTGCGGGCGCCAGGCGAGCTTGGCGCCTTCCGGCTCGCCGAGCACCGGCTCGAGCGCCTTGGCGACTTCGTGGAGATCGCCCTGCGCGGTCCAGATCTCGTGGCCGTCCTCGGTGCTGGTCACGTCCTCGGCACCGGCTTCGAGCGCGGCTTCGAACACCTTCTCGGCGTCGCCTGCGCTCACCGGATAGTTGATCAGGCCCATGCGGTCGAAGGCGTGGCTGACCGATCCGGGCGCGCCGAGATTGCCGCCGTTCTTGCTGATCGCAGTGCGCACGTTGGTGACGGTGCGGTTGCGGTTGTCGGTGAGCGTCTCCACGATGAGGCTGACGCCGCCGGGGCCGAACGCCTCGTAGCGGATTTCCTCGTAATTCTCGCCTTCGCCCTTGCTCGCCTTGTCGATCGCCCGGGCGATATTGTCCTTGGGCATCGACTGCGCCTTGGCCGCGTTGACCGCGGCGCGCAGTCGCGGGTTCATGTCGGGATCGGGCAAGCCCATCTTGGCCGCGACGGTGATTTCGCGGCTGAGCTTGGAGAACATGCCCGAGCGCTTCTTATCCTGCGCGCCCTTGCGGTGCATGATGTTCTTGAATTTGGAATGGCCTGCCATTGCGCTCTCGTTGAAAACGGATGCGCGTCTCTAGGCCAGCCTGTGCGGCGCGCGCAATCCTGGGGTCCGGCCTAGCTGACGGTGACGGCGGTGCCCGATACCGAAACCATCAGCATCGATCCCGAATCGCCGATCACTTCGTAATCGATGTCGATGCCGATCACGGCGTTGGCGCCCTTGTCGCGCGCCTCCGCCTCCAGCTCCTCCATCGCCATTTCGCGGGCGCGGCGGAGCGGCTTCTCATAGGCGCCCGAGCGACCGCCGACGAAATCGCGGATGCCGGCAAATAGATCGCGGAAGACGTTCGCGCCGAGGATCACCTCGGCGCTGACGATGCCGTGATAGCGGGTGACCTGATGGCCCTCGATGCCGTGGGTAGCGGTCAGGATCATCCTATCACCCTCTTCTCAACCGCGTTGCCGTCGTGCGATCTCAGTGCAGGCCGAGCGCCTGGCGATAGGTTTCGAGCAGCGCATCGGCCTCGTCGCGGTGATGCTTCTCCATCTTCCGCAGGCGGACGATATGGCGCATGGTCTTAGTGTCGAAACCGGTCGACTTGGACTCGGCATAGACGTCCTTGATGTCGTCCGCGATGCCCTTCTTTTCCTCTTCGAGGCGCTCGATACGCTCGATGAAGAGGCGCAGCTGTTCGGCGGAAACTGAATCGCTCATTGGGGTTCCCCACTCCGGATTTCGATGAAAGGCGGGCGTCTAGGCGATCGCCGCGACGCGCTCAACCTCAGTTCGCCGGGAATCCCGCGCGCTTGCCGCCAAGCTTGTGGACAACCCCACGTCGCATCACGAAATCGACCTTCTCGAGCCGGCGGACGTCGGCGAGCGGATCGGCGGTCACTGCGATCACGTCCGCCCATTTGCCGGGTTCGAGCGAGCCCAGCTGGTCCTTCAGCCCCAGCGCGTCGGCGGCGTCGAGCGTCGCGGCGCGAATCGCCCCGGCCGGGGTCATCCCCGCTTCGACGAGCAGCGCGAATTCCTGCGCATTGTCGCCGTGGCGCGAGACGCCGGTGTCGGTGCCGAAGGCGATCTTGACGCCTGCCTTGATCGCACGGCGATGGCTTTCCAGCGCGGCGGCGCCGGCGGCTTCGGCCTTGGGGATCGTCGCGGCGGGCAACATGCCTCCGCGCGCCTGGGCCAGCGCGGCGCGCGGCGCCAGCATCGTCGGCACCAGCCAGGCGCCCTTCGCCTTGAACAGCGCGATCGCCTCGTCATCGAGGAAGGTGCCGTGGTCGATCGTGTCGACGCCGGCGGCCAGCGCAGCCTTGGTGCCCTCGGCAGCGTGGCTGTGTGCCGCCACCTTGCGGCCGAGCCCGTGCGCGGTATCGATGATCGCGCGCATCTCCTCGGGCGTCATCGCGCGGCCGAGACCGCCCGAGACATTGGAAAGCACCCCGCCGGTCGCGGCGAACTTGATCACTTCGGCGCCGAGCGCGACTTGCTGGCGGACGCCGCGCGCGCATTCGACTGGACCGTCGCAGACATTGAGCTGATGCTCGCGAAGCACTCCGGCGATCTCTTCGCGCCGGCCGTTGGTGGCGTCGCCATGGCCGCCGCTCACCGTGAGCATCTTGCCGGCATTGACGATCGTCGGGCCCGGGATCGTGCCGCCGGCGACAGCCTGGCGCAGCGCGCGCATGCCCCGCGCGTCGCCGCCGAGATCGCGCACCGTGGTGAAGCCGGCGTCGAGGGTCGCGCGCATGTTCCCGATCGCAGTGACCATGTTGTCGGCATCGTCGCGATCGGCCGCCTCGATCCGCGCGCGTACCGGATCGCCGCCGATCCCCCAGAGGTGGACGTGCATATCGATCAGCCCGGGCAGCACCCACGCCTCGCGCAGATCGACCAGCTCGGCGCCGCCTTCGGGCGCGATAAAGCCGTCGCGGACTTCGGCGACCTTGCCGTCGCGAACGATGATCGTGCTGGCGCCGCGCGGCGCCTGGCCGGGGCGATCAAGCAGATGCCCGGCCTGGATGTAGCGGATGCTGGGCGCGGTCTGCGCCAGGGCGGGAATGCTTGCAGTCAGCGCCAGCGCGCCGAGCATCAGTTTGCCGATCATGGGAGCCCCCTCCTGTTTTGCCTTTTACCGAGACGGGTCCGTCATGGCAGGCGGATCGCTCGCGGGAAAGCTGTCGTCGAGCGCATCGTCCAGCGCCGCCTCAACCTGGTTGCGCTGCATGCTCTCCTGCATCCGCTCGATCTGCTCGGGCGTCGCTTCGATATTGTAGCGCGCCTTCCACTCGTCATAGGGCATGCCATAGACGATCTCGCGCGCTTCGTCCTTGCTGAGCCCCTCCCCGGCGATCCAGTCGCCCAGGCAATTGCGGCAGAAGCCGGCAAGGCCCATCAGGTCGATATTCTGCGCATCGCTGCGATGACGCAGATGCCGGACGAGCCGCCGGAACGCCTTGGCCGCTGTTGCGTCATCCAGAGTCTCGAGAGTCGGCACGTTCACCTCCATGGTTGATCGATACAGATTAAGGGTTAGAGGCAGGCGCGCACAAGGAAGACAGCGATGACAAAGGCCATAAGACCCCGAAGCCGTAAAGTCCGCGTCCTCGCGACGCTGGGCCCTGCGAGCAATACCGTCGAGATGATCGAGCAATTGTTCGAGGCGGGCGCCGACGCCTTCCGCGTAAACATGAGCCACGGCGACCAGGCATCGAAGGTGCCGGTGATCCAGGCGATCCGCAGCCTCGAGAAGAAATTCGGCCGGCCGACGACGATCCTCGCCGATCTTCAGGGCCCCAAGCTGCGCGTCGGCAAGTTCGCCGAGGGCAAGGTGGTGCTCGCCAAGGGCGACGAATTCACCCTCGATCGCGATCCGACGCCGGGCGACGCGACCCGCGTCGAACTGCCCCACCGCGAGATATTCGAAGCGGCGCATCCCGATGCGCGGCTGCTGCTCGACGACGGCAAGATGGTGCTGCGGGTGACCGCAGTCGAGCCGACCCGGCTGGTGACGCGCGTCGAGGTGGGCGGGACGCTGTCCAATTCGAAGGGCCTAAACGTTCCCGACATGGTGCTGCCGATGGCGGCGCTGACCGAGAAGGACCGCAGCGACCTCGCCTTCGCGGTCGAGCAGCATGTCGACTGGATCGCGCTGTCGTTCGTCCAGCGGCCCGAGGATCTGATGGAGGCGCGCCGGCTGATCGGCGGCAAGGCGGCATTGCTCGCCAAGATCGAGAAGCCGAGCGCTATCGCCCGGCTCGACGAGATCGTCGAGCAGTGCGACGGCGTGATGGTCGCGCGCGGCGATCTGGGCGTCGAGCTGCCGCCGCAGAGCGTGCCGCCGCTGCAGAAGCGCATCGTCGAAACGGCCCGCCGGATGGGCCGCCCGGTGATCGTCGCGACGCAGATGCTCGAATCGATGATCGAATCGCCGTCGCCGACGCGCGCCGAAGTCTCCGACGTCGCGACTGCGGTCTATGACGGTGCTGACGCGATCATGCTCTCGGCCGAGAGCGCCGCGGGCAAATGGCCGATCGAATCGGTGGCGATGATGAATTCGATCGCCGACGCCGTCGAGCGCGACCCCGCGCATGGCGACCGCGTCCACTTCACCGTCACCCGCCCCGATCCGACCACCGCCGACGCGCTCGCCGAAGCCGCGAAAAACATCGCGCGGACGGTCTCGGCCTCCGCGATCGTGTGCTTCACCAGCTCGGGCTCGACGGCCCGGCGCATCGCGCGCGAGCGGCCGACCGTGCCGATCATGGTGCTGACCCCCAAGATCGAGACTGCACGCCGGATCGGCCTGTTGTGGGGCAGCCACGCAGTCCACACTCGCGACGTCGAATCGTTCGAGGAAATGGTCGGCAAGGCCAAGCGCATGGCGATGCGCCAGGAGCTGGCTAGCGCAGGCGACCGCATCGTGGTCTGCGCCGGCGTGCCGTTCGGAACCCCGGGATCGACCAACGTGCTCCACGTCGTCACTATCCTGGGCGACGAGCTGAAGAATTATCAGGGACCCGAGGGCGGCTGAGGTTCGGCGAAACTGTAGGCAGAGGGATGGTCGCGTAGCGCGCCGACGCGTGTCAGCAGTTTGGCACCCAGTTGCTGGGCGTGAAGCAGGAGAAGCTCATCGAACGGATCGGTGTGCGTCAATGCGGGCGTCAATTCGGCGACGATGTCTGCCGCGCGCAGCTCCGCCAGCGTCAGCCCGTTGACTTCGAGAATCGTCAACGCTGCCGATGGACTTAGCGCCTTGTGCGGCTTGCCCCGCAGCTCGAGCGAACGCCATTTCAGGCGGATTTCAAGCAGCGAGACGCTCGACACCAGCAGTTCGCGCCCTTGCGCCAATACTGCCGCCTCTCGCGGTTTCAATATTTCCGGCGCGCTCGTGATCCAGATGAAGAAGTGCGTGTCGAGCAGCAGCCTCATCGCGGTTCGATGTCCGGGTTTTCATCGAGCCCGAGTACCTTCCGGCTGAATGCCGGATCGTCGAATTCGGGCGGCCAGAGCTCGTCGAGGTCCATTTTATCGAGCCCCATTTCCTTGCGCACGCGCGCCGCGCGCTCGAAGTCGAAACCCTTTTTCGGCGGCTGAGGTGGCCCAAGCTCGGCAACAGGCTTGCCGTTCTTGGTGATGATGACGCGCTCGCCTTTTTCCGCCGCTTCGAGCGCGGCGGCGAAATTGGCACGGGCTTCGCGGACCGACATTTCCATAGCTTCGACTCCGATCGTGTACACGGTGTACACCAATCGAAGGACTCAGCCAAGCAATCCCAGCCGCACCAGCTCGGCGCGGAAATCCTCGGCAGAGGTGAACAGCACGCCGTGGATGCCCGCAGCATTGGCGCCTGCGACATTGGCGGGGCTGTCATCGACGAACACCGCGTCGGGACCCTGCAGGCCGAAGCGCTTGAGCGCCAGCGCGTAGATTGCGGGATCGGGCTTCACCAGCTTCTCGTCGCCCGAAACGACGATGTCGCGGAAGCGGCTGAACAGTTCGCGGTGCTGCCGGACCCAGGCGGGCCAGAACTCGCCGGAGAAATTGGTGATCGCGAACAAGGGCACGCCCGCGGCATCGAGCTCGCGGACGATCTCCGGCATGCCGGGCACGGCATGCGGCACCGTTTCGTTGAAGCGCGGCCCCCAGGCGGCGATCAGCGCGGCATGTTCGGGGAACTGCGCACTCAGCTCTGCCGAGGTCTCCGCGAACGGACGCCCCGCGTCATGCTGGAAATGCCATTCCTTGGTGACGACGGTCGCCAGAAACGCTTCGAGCGCCTGATCGTCTTCGATCAAGCGCTCGTAAAGATACCGCGGATCCCATTCGAAGAGGACCCTGCCGACATCGAAGATGACGGCCGACGGCGTCCCCACGTCCGGAATTAGCCCTGGCGGGCCTTGAACCGACGATTCGTCTTGTTGATCACATAGGTGCGGCCACGGCGACGGATCACGCGGTTGTCGCGGTGACGCCCCTTGAGCGACTTCAATGAATTCACGATCTTCATGACCGATTCGCTTCTCGAATATTGATGCTGGAAAAGAGGCGCCCGCCTAGAGGGGGAGCACGCCCAAGTCAAGCTGCCAGCGACCTTGCGGAACCGACTCCCGGTGGGCAGGGTTGAAGTGCGGCGGGGCGTTCTCCCCGACGGACAGGAGGTCCAATGCCCGTGAACAAATTCCTCGGCATCGCAGTGGTCGGCGCGGCGCTGCTTGCGGGCGGGTGCACCACTACGAGTCGCAATGCCCCGATCGACGTCACGCGCTATCATATCGGCGCGCTGTCCGAACGCACTACCATTGCGATCGAACCGATGACCGGCGCAGCCCAGATCAGCCCCGAATTCCAGCTTTATGCCGATGCGGTCGCCACCGAGGTCGCACGGCTGGGCTTCGTCCGCTCCACCAGCGACATGGCGTCGGGTTATATCGCCGCGGTCTCGTTTACCCGCACATCGCGCGGCGCCTATCGCGAGCCGCCCCCAGTCTCGATCGGTCTCGGCGGCGGCAGCGTCAGCGGTGGACGCAGGAGTGGCGTTGGCCTGGGCGGCGGACTTTCGTTCGGGATCGGCGGCAAGACGCGCGAAGTGATGGGCACCGAACTCTGGGTCCAGCTGCGCCGGCGCAGCGACAACACCACCGTCTGGGAAGGCCGCGCGATCACCGAATCGGTAAGCGGCAAGCCCGGCAGCGATCCCCGCGATCAGGCCGCCCGGCTGGCCCGCGCGTTGTTCAAGGACTTCCCAGGCGAGTCAGGCATCACTACCACGGTCAAATGAGCATTCAGATCAACGCCGCATTCGACGGCGGCAATATCCGCGTGGTGGCGATCGACGGCGATCGAATCGATCTCGAGATCGTCACCGATCACTTGTCCGACTTCTACCAATGGTTCCATTTCCGGCTTGCCGGAGCGAAGGGCCGCACGCTGACCTTCCGCATCCTCAATGCGGGCGGCGCGGCCTATCCGTTCGGCTGGCCGGGCTACCAGGCGCGCTGGAGCACCGACCGCGAAAATTGGCGGACGACCGATGCGGACTATGCCGACGGCGTGCTGCGCTTCACTCGCGCGATCGATTCGGACATTGTCTGGTTCGCCTATTTCGCTCCCTATTCGATGGAGCGTCACCACGATCTCGTGACACGGATCGCCGCGCAGCCGGGCGTCACCCACCGCGCGCTCGGCGTGACCCTCGATGGCCAGCCGATCGACTGCCTCAGCATCGGCGAGGGCCCCAAGCAGGTCTGGCTCTATGCCCGCCAGCATCCCGGCGAGACGATGGCCGAATGGTGGGCCGAGGGCGCGCTGGAGAAGCTGACCGACCCCGGCGATGCCACTGCGCAGGCGCTGCGGCAGAAGGCGACCTTCCATATCGTGCCGAACATGAACCCGGACGGCTCGCGCCGCGGGCATCTGCGCACCAACGCCGCGGGCATCAACCTCAATCGCGAATGGCATTCGCCGACGCCCGAGAAGAGCCCCGAGGTTCTCGCGGTGCGCAACCGGATGGACGAGACCGGCGTCGATTTCGCGATGGACGTCCATGGCGACGAGGCGATCCCCGCCAATTTCCTGGCGGGCTTCGAAGGCATCCCGGGCTGGACCGACGAACTCGGCGAGAAATTCTACGATTTCGCGCGCCGGCTCGCCGATACGACGCCCGAGTTCCAGCTCGACCTCGGCTATGAGAAGTCGCCCCCCGGCAAGGCCAATCTCTCGATGTCGACCAATCAGGTCGCCGAACGCTTCGGCGCGGTCTCGATGACGCTGGAGATGCCGTTCAAGGACCATGACGCGAACGCCGATCCGGAATTCGCCTGGTCGCCGGCGCGCTGCAAGGTGCTTGCGCATGCCTGCCTCGATACGCTTGCCGGCATGATCGACGAAATCTGATGGCGATACGCGAGGGCGGGCTCGACGAACCGCAGGTCGTTGCGCTGCTCAACGTGCATTTCGCGGGGATGCTCGCGAATTCGCCCAAGGACAGCTGCCACTTTCTCGACCTGTCGGGGCTGCGCGCGCCCGAGGTGACCTTCTGGACCGCGTGGGACGGCGAGGATTTGCTCGGCTGCGGCGCGCTCAAGCAGCTCGATCCGGCCAATGGCGAGATCAAATCGATGCGCACCGCCGCCGAGCATCTGCGCCGCGGCACCGGCGCGGCACTGGTCTCGCACATCCTCGGGGTGGCGCGCGAACGGGGCTACAAGCGGCTCAGCCTGGAGACCGGCTCCGGCCCGTCGTTCGACGCGGCGCATGCGCTGTACCGCCAGTTCGGCTTCACCGAGTGCGGGCCGTTCGCGGCGTACAAGGAAGACCCGTTCTGCCGTTTCCTGTCGCGGGTGCTGTAGACTGGGGTCAGAACCCGATTAGCCAGTGATTTGATAAAGCCCTCCCCCTTGATGGGAGACGGGTTATTAAGGCTCCAGTCTCAACCCTCCTCCATCGTCCGCTGCTCGGCGGGCCCAATGGCCAGCTCGCGCCAATCGAGCTCTTCCTGCAGCCGCTCGAATTCTTCGGCGCCGATCGCGTCGGAGTCGCGCAGCGCATGCAGCCGATCGCGCTGCGCCGCGATTGCCGAGAGTTTCAGCTCCCGCCGCGCCTTGAAATCGGCATAGGCCTCGCCGCTATCGATCGCGGCGCGGTCGCCCTCGAACTGGAGGCGCACTGCGTCGGCGGCGGCTCCAGGCGTCCCGGAAACTGAGGATAGCGCCGCATCTGCCAGCGCGCGCTGTGCCTGGCGGCGCTCGTCCCGGCCGTCGTCCTCGCCCAGCCCGAGCAGGCGGATCAGCGGCGTGAGCGTGAGCCCCTGTACCACCACGGTCGCCAGCACCACCGCGAAGGCGGACAGCACGATCAGGTCGCGCTGGGGGAAATCGGATGGGAGCGCGAACGACGCGGCGAGCGTGACCAGACCGCGCATGCCGCACCAGCCGACCACCACGCCCTGCGCGAAGCTCGCCGGCTCGGCATCGCCGCGCAGCCAGGGGAATCGCGCCGCCAGCCGGTTATAGACCAGCACCCAGGCGAGCCGCGTGACGATCACGCCTGCGACGACCATCGCGGCGACGCCCGCCGCCTCCCGCAGCCGATCGGGGCTCATCGCGCCGACGATCGCGCGCACCTGCATGCCCATCAGCAGGAAGGCGAGGACGTTGAGCACGAACACGGCGACGCCCCACACCGCGAACGACTGGATCCGGTTGCGCGCGTCGATCTTCGTGCGCGGGCTGTTGGCGATGAACATCGCCATCGCGACGACGCAGAGCACTGCCGAGAGCCCCAGCCGCTCGGCGAGCAGCCAAGCGAGGAAAGTGTTGACGAATTCGAGCAGATTGCCGCCGAACGAGTTGCGCGTGTACGGGAGGATGAAACGGAATGCCCAGCCAAGCGCAAGCCCGAGCGCGATGCCGCCGGGCACGGCCAGGCCGAGCCCGAGCCCGACGACGCCGTCGATCCCGCCATGGCTCTGGATCTCCACTGCGGCGGCGAACAGCAGCAGCGCGGTGGCGTCGTTGAGCAGGCTTTCGCCGGTGAGTTCCTGGACCGTCCGGCGCGGCAGCGATGCCGAGCGCAGCACCGTGGTCGCCGCAGCGGCATCGGGCGGTGCGACGATCGCGCCGAGGGTGATCGCGGCGGCGATCGGCAGCCCGGCAAACGCCCAGCCGATCCACGCCACGACGGCGGTGGTCAGCAGCACCGCGACGACCGCAAGCGCGACCAGCGGCCGCCACAATTTGCGCACCGCGGCGAGCGGGAAATCGAATGCCGCATCGAGCAGCACGGGGGCGATGAACAAGGCGAGCGCGGTGCGGCCGTCGAGCCCGATCGCCGGCGTTCCGGGCACCAGCGCGACGATCACTCCCGCGGCGGCGAGCATCGCCGGATAGGGAATCGAAGTTCGCCGTGCGACTTGCAGCAATATTACCGCAAGCAGCAGAAGCGCGACGAGGCTTTCGAAGAAAGTCATTACGGTGCGCTAACGCACCAGAAACGGATTCAGGCGAACAGCCGTTCGAGGAAGTCGGTCATTGCCCGCCGACTGCGCCGATCGGCGCGGGGTTCATAGGCGATGTCGCCGGGTCCGGCCCTGCCGGTGTCGGTGAAGGCGTGACCGGCATGGCCAAAAGCGAGGAGCTGCCAGTCGGCACCGCCTGCCGTCAGTTCGTTCGCCAGCGCGACGGTGGCGTCGGGCGGCGAGAGCGGATCGTCCCAGCCGTGGCAGACCAGCAATTTCGCCGCGATCGGCGTTACGCTCGGATAGTCGGGCCGGTCATAGACGCCGTGGAAGCTGACGCCGCCTAGGATGCCGAGCCCGGCGCGGGCCATGTCGAGCACGCATTTGCCGCCGAAGCAGAAGCCGATGGCGGCGGCGCTGGCGGGATCGGCCTGCGGCAGGTTGGTCAGCGCGGCGAGCGATGCCGCGAGCCGATCGCGGAGCAAGGCGCGATCGGCGTTGAGTGCGTCCATGTAGCGGCTGCGATTGTCCTCGTGCAGCGTCGTTCGCCTGCCCTGCCCGAATACATCGGCGGCAAGCGCGACATAGCCGAGCTCGGCGAGCGCCTCGGCCTTCAGATTGTCGGCTTCCTTCTGGCCAAGCACATTGGGCAGCACAAGCACGCACGGGCGCTTGCCCTGGATCGCGTCGTCCCACGCCGCAACGCCTTCGAACGGACCGCCGGGGCCGTCATAGACCAGAGCCTGCCGAACGATCGCCATGGCGCATCTCCCTTTGCGAAGCTGCGGCATCTCTCTATCAGCCGCGGCGAACGTTCAAGTCGAAGGAGGCCCCATGCCCACGCTCGTCCTCATCCGCCACGGCCAGTCCGCCTGGAATTTGGAGAACCGTTTCACCGGCTGGTGGGACGTCAACCTGACCGATCAGGGCATCGAGGAAGCCAAGGCCGCAGGCAGGCTGCTCGCCGAGAAGGGCCATGATTTTGACCAATGCTATACCAGCCTGCAGACCCGCGCGATCAAGACGCTCAACCTCGCGCTCGAGGAAATGGGCCGGCTGTGGCTCCCGGTCGAGAAGGACTGGGCCTTGAACGAGCGCCATTATGGCGGACTGACCGGGCTCAACAAGGCCGAGACCGCCAAGATCCACGGCGACGAGCAGGTCCAGATCTGGCGCCGCGCCTTCGACATCTCGCCGCCGCTGGGCGAAGCGGACAGCGAGTTCGACCTGTCGAAGGACCGCCGCTATGCCGGGATCAAGATCCCGCAGACCGAAAGCCTCAAGGACACGATCGCGCGCGTCCAGCCCTATTGGGAAAAGAAGATCGCGCCCGATCTCAAGGCCGGCAAGCGCGTGCTCGTCTCGGCGCACGGCAATTCGCTGCGCGCGCTGGTCAAGCATCTGTCGGGGATCCCCGACAACGAGATCGTCAGCCTGGAGATCCCGACCGGCCAGCCGATCGTCTATGAGCTCGACGACAACCTGGTGGCGACGGACCGGTATTACCTGAGCGAGCGCTGAGCTTCCAAGCCCTCCCCTTCAGGGGAGGGCTTAAGTGTGTTGCCCTGCCCGCCCCTCCCCTCTAGGAACCCCGCTTCCACACGTGACGGGGCAGGACGTGGCACCTCTGGTCGGCATCATCATGGGCAGCACTTCCGATTGGGAGACGATGCGCCATGCTGCGCGCGTGCTCGACGAACTCGGCGTGCCGCACGAGACTAAGGTCGTCTCGGCGCATCGCACCCCGCAGCGGCTCTACGACTATGCCACCGGCGCCGCCGACCGCGGGCTCAAGACCCTCATCGCCGGCGCGGGCGGCGCGGCGCACCTTCCCGGCATGGCAGCGGCGATGACGCATTTGCCGGTGCTCGGCGTGCCGGTCGAATCCAAGGCGCTCAAGGGCATCGACAGCCTCTATTCGATCGTCCAGATGCCCGGCGGAATCCCGGTCGGGACGCTGGCGATCGGCAAGCCCGGCGCGATCAATGCCGGCCTGCTCGCCGCGGCAATCCTCGCGACCTCGGACGAGGCGCTCGCCGAGCGGCTCAAGGCGTGGCGCGCGGCGCAGACCGACGGCGTGGCGACTGACCCAGAATGACCGCTTTGCCCCCCGGATCGGTGATCGGCATCCTCGGCGGCGGCCAGCTCGGGCGGATGCTCGCAGTCGCCGCAGCGCAGCTCGGTTACCGCACCCACGTCCTCGCCCCCGATGCCGAAAGCGTCGCCGCGCAGACTGCGTCGAGCTATACTCGCGCCGACTATCACAGCCGCATCGTCCTCGACGAAGTCGCCGGACAGACGGACGTGGTGACTTACGAATTCGAGAATATCGCAATCGGCCCGGTCGAATATCTCTCGGGCAAGGTGCCGGTGCGGCCCGGCCCGCAGAGCCTGTCGATCGCACAGGACCGTGCGCGCGAAAAGGCGTTCGTCGGTGCGCTGGGCGGGCGGACCGCGCCGTGGGCGCCGGTGTCGACGATCGAGGAACTCAAGGCTGCGATCGACACGATCGGCGCGCCGGCGATCCTCAAGACGCTGCGGCTGGGCTATGACGGCAAGGGCCAGGTCCGCATCCACGACGCCGCCGAAGCCGAGGCGGCATGGGCCGATATCGGCGAGCGGCCGGCGATCCTCGAAGGCTTCGTGACCTTCAGCCACGAATTCTCGATCATCACCGTGCGCGGCGTTGACGGCGCGCTGACCAGCTATCCGCCTCCGTGGAACGAGCACAAGGACGGTATCCTCGCACGCTCCACGCTCCCCGCCCCGGCCGAGATCGCGCGGCATTGGGCCGAAGCGGCGACGCTCGCCGGCCGGGTCGCCGAGGCGCTGGGCCATGTCGGGGTGCTGACGCTCGAATTCTTCGCGACCGAGGACGGCCCGGTGTTCAACGAAATGGCGCCGCGGGTGCATAATTCGGGGCATTGGACGATTGAGGGCGCCGAGACCTCGCAGTTCGAGAACCATATCCGCGCGATCTGCGGACTGCCGCTGGGCAGCACGGCGCTCACCGGTAGCCATGTCGAAATGATCAATCTGATCGGCAGCGACGCCGATAATTGGGCGGAATTACTCGCCGAGCCAGGGACACATCTACACCTCTACGGCAAGGGCGCTGCCCGCCCGGGACGCAAGATGGGGCATTTGACGCGGGTTAAGCGCTGATCCAATTCCTCCCTCGCGAAGCGGGGGAGGTGGCGCCGAGGCAACGGAGGGAGCATCTCCCCAAGGACGTCGCTCGCGGTGAGGCCCCCTCCACCAGCTTTGCTATCCCCCCTCTCCCGCTTCGCGAGGGAAGAATAGAAAAAGGCCCGCTCCTTTGGGAAGCGAGCCCATTTTCTCACCCGAAGCAAAATCTCAGCCGCGCGTGCCCGTGATCGGGAAGCTGCCGAAAGCGCCTGCGGTGACGGTGCCATTGAGGTTGTCGCCGTCCACGGTCGCCTCGACGGTCAGCGTCATCGGCATCGGCACGGTGATGTTGAGCGAGAAGTTCAGCGTGTCGCCATCGACCTTGCCGTCGGTGATGTCGGTGGTGCCGAGCCCGCCCGAGAAATTGCCGGTAAAGCTGTCGCCCGCGCTCTGCACGGTCAGCACTGCCTGCTGATCGCCCATCGGGGACTTGGTCACCGTGTTCCAGCTGCCATCGACATTCGCCATTTGCTTCTCTCCTGACGTGATTATTTCGATGCGGCGAGCGCGGGCGAACCCGCTATCGCCGCTGCCGGGACCACCTCGACAGGCAGGCCGAGGCTGTCAAGCTGTGGCTTGACGGTCTTGGCGTCGCCCACGACCACCCACACGAACTTCTTCGGGTCCAAAGCCACGCGTGCCGCAGCGTCAAGCTGGGCGACGGTCATCGTCCGATATTTTTGCGTGACGGTGTCGTAGAAATTGTCAGGACGCTTGCGCAGATCGTTCTGCTGCATCGCCGAGAGCACTGCGCCCGAAGTCTCGAATCGGCCGGCAAGTTCGCGGGTGGTGCCGTTGATCTCGCGGGTCAATTCGGCGTCGGTGACGCCCTTGGTGGTGAGGAAGTCGCCGACCTGCTGCTGGAGCGCCTTGATCGAATCGCCGGTGCGATCGGCCTGGACTGGAGCGCTGATCACATATGGCACCGCCTTTTCGAGCCAGTCATAGCCGCCGCGCACGCCGTACGACCAATGCTTGTTCTCCCGCAGCTCCATATTGATCCGCGACAGGAAGCCCGCGCCGAGGACCTGGTTGGCGGTCACCGTGGTGAGCAACTCACTCGACGGATCGAGCGAAGTCATCTGCGCGGCGAGGATCAGCGACTGGGGCGAGTCGGGCCGGTCGATCAGCACGATCTTCGGCGCGACCTGTTCGGGCGCGACGGTAAACGCCTTCGTGCCTGCGGCGCCGACGCCCTTCCAATTGGCGAAGCGCGCCTCGAGCGCGGCCTTGACCTCGGCGAGCGGACGATCGCTGACCACGAAGATCTTGGCCTTATCCGGACGGATCCACGCGTGGTAGAAAGCGAGCAGATCTTCGCGGGTCAGCGACTTTACCGCAGCCGGATCGCCGCCGCCCGCGGCAAGTTTGGCATACGGGTTGCCGGCGCCATAGATCAGCGGCGGCAGCGCGCGATTGGCGAGGCCCTGCGGGCTGGTCAGCTCGGCGGCGATGCCGGTGAGCTGAGTCGAGCGCAGCCGCTCGATCTCGTCGGGTGCGAAGGCCGGGTTGCGGACAACATCGGCGAACAGATCGAGCGCACCGCCGAGGTTGGGGCTCGGCGCGGTGACGCCGAGATAGGTACGATCCGATGAGCTGCCCGTGCTGATGCTAGCGCCCAGCCGCTCGCGCGCCTCGGCGATCGCGATCGAGTCCTTGGTCGTGGTGCCTTCATCGAGCAGCGAGAGGACGAGGTTCTGGGTGCCCAGCTTGTTCGCCGGATCGGCAACGACGCCCGCATCGAAGCTCATCACTACCTGCGTGACCGGAACTGCGGTGCGGTTGGCATAGACGATCTCGACACCGTTCGAGAGCTTGCTGCGCTCGATGTTCGGGAAATCGAGATCGCCGATCTGAGAGACGTCGGGGAGTGCGCCGCGGGTGCCCTTGGACGGCTCGGCCTTGGCCGCGCCCTCGGCGGGCTTGGTCGCGGCAGGAACCGTTGCCGCTTCCTGATACGCTTCGCGCTGGCCCGGCTCGACCATGATCGTCAGCGAGGGACGGGTCAGCCACTTCTTGCCGGCGGCCTGGACCTGCGCCGGGGTGACCTTCGCGGTCTCTTCGAGCTGCTTCTTGTAGAAGCCGGGATCGTTCGAATAGAGCGCGCCCGAGGCAAGCGCGACGGCCTTGCCGCCGAAGCCGCCAACGGACTCGAGCCCCGAGATGCGGCCCGACACGGCCGTGGTGGCGACGCGCTGGACTTCGTCCGCAGTCGGGCCGTTGTTGATCAGGTCGGCGACGATCTCGTCGAGGCGCTTCGCCACCAGATTGGCATCGACGCCGGGCTTCACGATCGCCTGGACCTGGAAGATGCCGAGCTGCGACATCGACTGGATGCCGGCCGAAACCTGCACCGCGCTCTTGTCCTTACGAACCAGCGCATTGTCGAGCCGCGAGCTGGCGAGGCCGCCGAGCACGTCGCCGAACACGTCGAGCGCCACCGATTCGGGATCGTTGAGGCCGGGCACCGCCCAGGTGCGCATGATCATCGTCGCGGCGACGCGGTCCTTCATCACCACGGTCTTGGACTGGGGCAGCGTCGGCACCGTCACCGTCGGCAGCACGCTCTTGGGACCCGCGGCGATCGCGCCGAAATACTTCTCAACCAGCGGACGCGCTTCCTTGGCGTCGACATCGCCGGCGAGGACGAGGATCGCGTTGTTCGGGCCGTAATGCGAGCGGAACCAGTTCTTTACGTCATCAAGGCTGGCAGCGTCGAGGTCGGCCATCGAACCGATCACGTTATGACCATAGGCGGTTCCGGCGAGCAGCTCTTCGAGCAGCTTGTAATAGACCAGCCCATAAGGCTGGTTGTCGCCCTGGCGCTTCTCGTTCTGGACAACGCCGCGCTGCTCGTCGAGCACCGCCTGGTCGATCGCGCCGAGCAGATAGCCCATGCGGTCGCTTTCGAGGAACAGTGCGCGATCGAGCGCCGGGCGCGGCACGGTCTCGAAATAATTGGTGCGATCGAAGCTCGTGGTGCCGTTGAAGTCGGTGGCGCCGACCTGCTTGAGCGGTTCGAAGAAATCGCCCGGGGCGTTTTCCGATCCGTTGAACATCAGATGCTCGAACAGATGCGCGAAGCCGGTCTTGCCCTTGGGCTCGTGCTTCGATCCGACATCGTACCAGGTCGAGACCGCGACGATCGGCGCCTTGCGATCGGTATGGACGATGACGCGCAGGCCGTTCTTGAGCGTGAATTCCTCGTACGGAATATCGACGCGCTTCACCAATTCGGCGACCGGCACGGGCTTGGCGGCCTGCTGCGCGGCGGCGGGCATGGAAGCGGCGAGTGCGATAGTGGCTGCGCTGCAGGACATCAGAAACGACTTCATGTTGTGATTTTCCCCGGAGAGGATCGATGCTGGCGCGACCATAGCGACGGAAGTATCCGCTGCAACCGAATCCGTGGGCGTTTTCAGCGGTGCGCTTTTGGATTAGCCTGCGTCGACGACGCTCCTCGAAAGACCTCCCGCACATGCGCGTTCCGATGCTCCTCGCCGGGCTGTTGCTCGTTCTTGCGCCCGCCGCCGCGCAGACTGCACCCGACGCGCCCGCGTTCAGCGCCGCCGAGATCCGCAAGCATGTGACCTTCCTCGCCGACGACAAGCTCGAAGGCCGCGATGCCGGCACGCCGGGCCACGAGACCGCGGCGCGCTATGTCGCCGAGCAATTCGCAGCACTGGGGCTCAAGCCCGGCGGCGACGAGGGCGGCTGGTATCAGCAAGTATCGCTGGCCGAATATGGCCTGGACGACCGCCGCCCCGCTTCGCTTCGCATCGACGCGCGCAAATTCACCAATGGCGGCGACGTGTTGATCGCCCCGTCGCCGCGCTTCGGCAGCACCACGCAGACGATGACTGGCGAGGCGGTGTTCGTCAGCTACGGCCTCGAGGCGCCCGAGCTTGGGCTTGACGACTATGCCGGGCTCGATGTGCGCGGCAAGTTTGCGGTGATGCTTGTTGGTCTGCCTAAGGGGCTCTCTGGAGAAGCGGCCGCAACGCTTAACCGGAGCCGGGGGACGGTCGCGGCGAAACATGGTGCCATCGGCATATTGTACGTCGTTCCACCCGACGACGCGCGGCGGTGGCGTTATGCGTCCGACACGCTGCTGCAGGACGCGCACAAGTGGCTCAGCAAGGAGGGGTATCCCGACGGGCAGGATCCCGGCGTTCAGATCGGGGCATATCTCAACGCCGCCGCAGCCGCGGCATTGTTCGAAGGCGCGCGCACGAGTTCGGCGCAGGTTTTCGCGGCTGCCGGCGCGCCGAAGGGCTTCGCGCTCAAGCACCGCGTCACGCTGGCTCGGACCAGCAAGGTACACGCCTATCGCAGCCCCAACGTCATTGGAATCCTGCCGGGCTCGGACCCCAAGCTGACCGACCAATATGTGGTGCTGAGTGCGCATCTCGACCATGTCGGCCGCGACCCGCATCTGCCCGGCGACAAGATCCACAACGGCGCGATGGACAATGCCGCAGGCGTGGCGACGATGATCGAGGCGGCGCGCGCCTTTGCGAAATCGCTGAACCGCCCCAGGCGTTCGATCCTGTTCGTCGCGCTGACCGCCGAAGAGGACGGGCTGCTCGGATCGAGTTACCTCGCCCAGCATCCGGTGACGGGCACCGGCCGCGTAGTCGCCGACGTCAATCTCGACATGCCGATCCTGCTCTACGACTTCCAGGACGTCATCGCATTCGGCGGCGAGCATTCGACGATGGGCGAGATCGTCGCCCGTGCCGGGGCACGGATGGGTGTCACCGTCTCGCCCGATCCGATGCCCGAGGAGCAGTTCTTCGTCCGTTCGGACCATTTCAACTTCGTCAAGGCGGGCGTGCCGTCGATCTTCCTGATGACCGGCTTCAAGAATGGCGGCGAGACGGCGTTCCGCGATTTCCTGGCGAACCATTATCACCAGCCTTCGGACCAGATCGACTTGCCATTCAACTGGGAGGCCGGCGCCAAGTTCGCGCGGCTGAACTATTGGATCGCGCGCGAAGTAGCGGATGCCGACGGGCCTCCACGCTGGTATGAAGGCAACATGTTCGGCGAGCGTTTCGCCAAGGAAGCGCCCAAGGCGCCGCGGCCGGCAAAGCCGATCGGCTGACCGTGCCGAAACGGATGCGGTTGATCCCGCACCGGCGCCGAAAGCGGGCATGATGTGCGGGGCCCCGTAACGAGGAGCAGGCAATGGCGGAGCGCACGCACCGGCCGCCGAGACAATCGAACGCCACCAAGGCGGAGGCCTTGCCCGGCCGGTCGCCGAATGCGCTCGACGCGCGCGACGCAGTGGCCCAGCTTCGTGCAATGGCGGCGCGGCTGAACACACGGCCGACGCCCGCGACGGCGCAGGCCAAACGCGTTTCCGGCAACGGGCTTCCCGCCGATCTGAAGACCGGGATGGAGGCAATATCAGGTATCGCGCTCGACGACGTGCGCGTGCATCGCAATTCGGCAAAGCCCGCGCAAATGCAGGCGCATGCCTTTGCGCAGGGCACCGACATTCACCTCGCGCCGGGTCAGGACCGGCATCTGCCCCACGAAGCGTGGCATGTGGTTCAGCAGAAACAAGGCCGGGTGCGGCCGACGCTGACCACTAACGGCACGGCGATCAACGACGACCCGGCATTGGAGCGGGAGGCGGATATGATGGCCAGCCGTGCCGCCCGGCCGCCAACCGTGGCGTCAGCGCCGGCGCAACGCGTCGCGGCGGGCGATGTCGCCCAGTGCATTCTCATAAAGGTGACGACCCGCAAGCAGATGGCGTCACGCGTTGTCGACAAGGTGCAGTTCGCGGAACGCGTGCCGACCGTGGCGTCAGGCGGCCAAGGCGATCATACCGTTGCCGAAGCGCTGGTCGAACTGGCTCTGGAGACGCACTGCGTCAACAAGACTCATCTCGAAATCGCCAAAACTCTTCCGGAAATGCTGCTGCATCTCGATTCCCAGACCAGTGCCAAATATCTCGGCGAGGACAATAAATATCACAAGATCGACTTGGGAGGCATTTTCCCGCTGATCGGCAACTATGCCGAAGCGGCGGCGAACGGTGCCGATGGCGAAGATCTCAACGAAATGCTGAGCTACATCCTCGAAATGTACCTGCGCGTATGGAACAAGCGTGCCGGTTCGGCCTATTTGCGGTCGGAGGGCATGACTACCGGCGGCTCGGGAGGCAGCGAAGAGAAAAAGGCCAAGAAAGAGCTCTCCGAGCTTTCCAAGCGCAAGGATCTGCATGAGGACGTCGATGACGAAGGAACGGGCTGGAAACTCACAGCCGCCCGGGCACTGACCAAGTTTATCGACTTCAAGGCTCCGAAGAATATCAAGGAAGCGGCGGAGCACCTGAAGACTGCCGTCGATCTTACAGTGAATTTGCTGGAGGATGGTGAACAGCATTACGAGCATATCGGCACGATTGCGGTTCAGCTCTTTGCCAGGATGCACGGCCTCGACAAAAAAGCCGAAGAGGCGCTCGATAGCGCAACCTTCTTCTTGCTCAACGGCGAGGTGTACAGCGATTCCGATGAAGGAGAGGACATGATCTCCAAATAGGCCGTTAGATCTGGGTGCATACGCATAACGGCGCATCGAAGCTCGGCCTTACGAGGAGATGCACCTGAAGATCGATACGGATAGGATGGCCCTTGTGTTGCACATTGGCAACACTACATCGCCTGCGTAACCAACAGGGGCCAGCATGAACCTCGAGAAATTCACCGATCGCGCCAAGGGCTTTCTCCAGTCGGCGCAGACCGTAGCGATCCGCATGAGCCATCAGCGGATCGCGCCCGAGCATCTGCTCAAGGCACTGCTCGAAGACGAGCAGGGGATGGCGAGTGGGCTGATTGCCGCGGCCGGCGGCGATGCCAAGCAGGCGCTGACCGTGACCGATGCGGCGCTCGCCAAGATTCCCGCGGTGTCGGGCGGCGGGGCGCAGCAGACGCCCGGCCTCGACAATGATCTGGTGCGGGTGCTCGATTCTGCCGAGCAGGTCGCGCAAAAGGCGAGCGACAGCTTCGTTACGGTCGAGCGGATGCTGCTCGCGCTGACGCTGGCGACGACCACCGCCGCGGGCAAGGCGCTAGCCGCCGCCGGGGTTACGCCCGAGGGGCTGAACGGCGCGATCAACGCGCTGCGCAAGGGCAAGACCGCCGACACGGCGGGCGCCGAGGACCGGTATGACGCGCTCAAGAAGTTCGCGCGCGACCTGACCCAGGCCGCGCGCGACGGCAAGCTCGATCCGGTGATCGGCCGCGACGAGGAGATCCGCCGTACGATCCAGATCCTTGCGCGCCGCACCAAGAACAATCCGGTGCTGATCGGCGAGCCCGGCGTCGGCAAGACTGCGATCGCCGAGGGGCTGGCGCTGCGCATCGTCAATGGCGACGTGCCCGACGGGCTGAAGGACCGAACCTTGATGTCGCTGGACATGGGGTCGCTGATCGCTGGCGCGAAGTATCGCGGCGAGTTCGAGGAGCGGCTGAAGGGCGTGCTCGACGAAGTGAAGGCTGGCGAAGGCGACATCATCCTGTTCATCGACGAGATGCACCAGTTGATCGGCGCCGGGAAAAGCGAAGGCGCGATGGACGCAGGCAATCTGCTCAAGCCCGCGCTCGCCCGCGGCGAGCTGCATTGCATCGGTGCCACGACGCTCGACGAGTATCGCAAATATGTCGAGAAGGACGCCGCGCTGCAGCGGCGCTTCCAGCCGGTGTTCGTCGGCGAGCCCACAGTCGAGGATACGATTTCGATCCTGCGCGGGCTGAAGGAGAAATACGAGCTGCACCATGGCGTGCGGATCACCGACGGCGCACTGGTCAGTGCCGCGACGCTTTCCAATCGCTACATCACAGACCGCTTCCTGCCCGACAAGGCAATCGACCTGATGGACGAGGCTGCGTCGCGCATCCGCATGGAAGTGGAGAGCAAGCCCGAGGAGATCGAGAATCTCGACCGGCGGATCATCCAGCTCAAGATCGAGCGCGAATCGCTCAAGAAAGAAACCGACGCGGCATCGCAGGACCGGCTTGCCAATCTGGAAGCCGAACTCGCCAATCTCGAGCAGCAATCGGGCGAACTGACGCAGCGCTGGCTCGCCGAGAAGGACAAGAACCTGTCCGAGGCCAAGCTGCGAGAGCAGCTGGAAGCGGCCAAGATCGAACTCGACCAAGCGCAGCGCAGCGGTAATCTCGCGCGCGCCGGCGAGCTTTCCTATGGCGTGATTCCCCAGCTCACCCGGCAGATCGCCGACTCCGAAATCGCGACCAAGGACGCGATGGTCCGCAAGGAAGTCACTGCCGACGACATCGCCGCGGTCGTCGCACGCTGGACGGGTATCCCGATGGAGCGGATGCTGGAAGGCGAGCGCGAGAAGCTGCTCCACATGGAAGAGCAGCTGGGCAAGCGCGTGATCGGCCAGGCCGAGGCGGTCAAGGCCGTGGCGACTGCGGTGCGGCGTTCGCGCGCCGGGCTACAGGATCCGAATCGGCCGCTCGGCTCGTTCCTGTTCCTGGGACCGACGGGCGTCGGCAAGACCGAGCTGACCAAGGCGCTTGCCGAATTCCTGTTCGACGACGGCAATGCAATGGTCCGCATCGATATGAGCGAGTTCATGGAGAAGCATTCGGTCGCGCGGCTGCTCGGTGCGCCTCCGGGCTATGTTGGTTACGAGGAGGGCGGCGTACTAACCGAGGCGGTTCGCCGGCGGCCCTATCAGGTGGTACTGTTCGACGAAGTCGAGAAGGCGCATGCCGATGTGTTCAACGTGCTGCTCCAGGTGCTTGACGATGGGCGGCTGACCGACGGCCAAGGCCGCACGGTCGATTTTTCCAACACGATCGTAATCCTGACGTCGAACCTCGGTTCGCAGTTCCTCACCAACCTCGCCGATGGGCAGAAGGTCGAGGATGTCGAGCCGCAGGTGATGGAAATCGTGCGCGCGCATTTCCGGCCTGAATTCCTCAACCGGCTCGACGAGATCATCCTGTTCCACCGGCTCGCCGCCGAGCATATGGCGCCGATCGTCGACATCCAGGTCAGCCGCGTCGGCAAGCTGCTTGCCGATCGCAAGGTCAAGCTCGACCTTACCGACGCGGCGCGCGCCTGGCTTGGACGGGTGGGCTATGATCCGGTCTATGGTGCACGTCCGCTCAAGCGCGCGGTGCAGCGTTATCTGCAGGATCCCCTCGCCGACATGATCCTGCGCGGCGACGTGAAGGACGGATCGACGGTGCACATCGATGAAGGCGACGGCGCGCTCAGCCTGAGCATCGCCTGACGCGTATAGGCGTGCCGGCGGGTTGCCGCCGGCACGTCGGCTTCAGCAACCGGCCTGGCGCTGGCAGGTGTTGGTCTGCGACTTCTCGACATTGTGGCGATCCAGCAGGCGCTGTTCGGCCCATTCGGCGCGCGTCATGCAGACCTTGCGCGTCTGGAGGCGGCTGCCGAGCACGTCCTCCTTCTTGCAAATGACTTCATTGGGATCGCGCGCCTTCTTGGTGCCCTCCTGGGCAAATGCCGCAGGGACTACGAGCGAAAGCAACGATGCCCCGACGATCGCGGCGGCGGCGGTTCTGGCCATGACATGCTTCCCGAAAACGAGGCCCGCCCAGGGGCGGTGATAAAGCGTGATTTTGGACCCGAACCGTGTTGCGAGTCCAGTGCCTAGAGATCGTAGTCGAATTTCCTGGCCCAGGGGGCGAGCACCGGCAGCACCGGCTCCAGATGTGCGCGATAGCGATGCCAGCGGCCGGCGGCGCGCTTGTAGATCGGCTCGACCACCTGCGAATAGCTGGCGGTGGTGATCAGCCCGCGCGACTTTGCCGTGCGGGTATGGTCGAGCGCCTCGGCGTGCCATTCCAGCCCCAGCCAATCGAATAGCGGCCGGACCTCCGCCTCGACATTCTCGATCAGGCGTTCGTAGACGATCGTGTGGCTGTCGACCGAGAGCAACGAGTTGGCACGTTCCCAATGGCTGAAGCTGAGGTCGTAGAGTTCGGCTGCGTCCTCGATCCGCAAGAAGTTCGACATCGCGCGGTTGAGCTTGAAGTTGCTCATGAAGCAGCTGAGCAGCACGTCGCACGGATGGCGCAGCGCGAGGATGAAGCGCGCTTCGGGGAACAGCCGCTTGATCAGCGGCACCTTGCTGAGGAACAGCGGCGACTTGTCGACGAGAAGGCGCCCGGGCTCGAGCGGCACTAGCTTGGCGACTGCCTCGAAATAGCGCGCGCGCGCCGCGGCGATCTCGTCCGCGCTCATCGTCGCGAGCCTGGCCAGTCCGCCGATCGCTTCGTCAACCATGTTAAGCGGCGGCTTCTCCTCCATCACGATCGTGCCGGGATGGCCCATCAGGATCGTGTCGAGCAACGTGGTGCCCGAACGCGGGAAGCCGACCAGGAACACCGGCGCGGGATGCTCGGGCGGCGGCGTCTCGCGGCTCCAGCCGGCTACCCATTCGTGCGTCATCAGCGAAAGCTCGCCGCGGAGTTCAGTACGCAGTTCGGCAGCGCGCGCGATTGGGTCCAGCGGGCCTGCGGCGTGCAGTCGCGCGGTTTCTTCATACCAGTGGAATGCTTCATCCGAGCGGCCGAGCCGATCGAGCAGCGTCGCTCGCAGATGCGCAGTGCGCTCCGGCTCGATCCCGGGCGGCACCAGCGCGAGGGCTTCCAGCCCTTCGTCGAAGCGCTTGGCGCGGCGATGCTCGAACGCGCGCAGGAAGCTGAGCGTGCCGATATCGACGCCGCTCGCTTCGCCCAGCGCGATCAGCGGCGCGAACTCCTCTTCGCGATTGGTGTGCTCATATTGGATGGCGAGGCCGAGATAGGCGTCGCTCGTCGTGGGATCGAGCGCGAGGACGCGGCGATAGGCCGCCTCCGCCGCATCGGTTTCCATCGCCAGCCCGTGCTCGACTGCGCGCTTGAGCTGGACGCCCGCGTGCGCGGGATCCCGCTCCGCCGCCTGCTGCAGCGCCGATAGCGCCTCCTCGTGGCGGCCATCGCCCTTCAGCTGCACATAGAGTTCGTGCAGGGCATGGGCGTCGCCCGGAAAGTCCGTCGCTGCGGCACGCAGCACGGCTTCGGCTTCGGGACGCCGGCCGGCTTCGCCAAGCGCGGCGGCAAGATTGACTCGCGTCGGCGCCGCGCCGGGATCGAGCGCCACCGCACGCTCCAGCGCGGCGATGCTGGCGTCATATTCCCCCAGCCCCGACCTGGCGTTGCCGAGGTTGTTCCAGCTCTCGAAATCCTGCGGCGCACGCGCGAGAATATAGTCGTAGATGTCCGCCGCCTCGGCGAAGCGATCGAGCGACTGCGCGAGGAAGCCGCGATAGCGCGCCACTCGCAGCGTGGAATCGGTGAGCGCCAGCTCGTGCGTCGCCACGTCGAGCGCCGCTTCGCGATCGCCCAGATCGATCAGCACCGCGACCAGATTGCACGCGATCGTCGCATCCGCGGGGCGGCCGAGATGGGCGTGGCGAAGATGACCGGCGGCTCCGGCAAGATCCCCTCCCCGCGCACAGACCATCCCGAGGAAGGCGTGCAGCGGAGTCGGATCGGCGCTTCGTGGGATCGCGCTTTCGGCGAGCGAACGGGCGCGAGGGAAGTCGCCCGCCTGCGCAGCGCGCATTGCTTCGCGGAGCGCTTCCGCAGTGGTTGCGTCGAGCATCGGTGCACTGGCCATCGCTCAGCTATGAACCGGCAGGCGCGATCGGGGCAAGCGTTGCGGTGCAGGCGCAGGACGCAAAAAAAGGGGCGGCTGAACGCGTCAGCCGCCCCGATCTTTCGAGTTCCGAACTTTAGAAGTTCAGGGTCACGCCTGCGAACAGGTAGCGGCCCAGCGCATCATAGGTGCCCGGATAGGTATTGCCGTTGCACGGACCGGTCGGGCAGAGGTTCGAACCCCCGCGACCTGCGTTGCCCGAGGTCACCAGCGGCGGCTCGAGGTCGAACAGGTTGTTGACGCCGAGACGGAAGGTGTACGCTTCGCCGATGGCGAAGCTGGTCGCCAGATCGACGTAGTTCATCGCCCGCAGACGCGTGCCCGGCTCATAGTTGAACGCGCCCGCCAGGCTTGCCTGGTCAGTCGTGGTCTCCGCATGGATCGGCCCGATATGACGCCACTGGACCGACAGGCCGACGCCGCCGTCCATCTGCAGCGTCGCACGCAGCTTGTGGCGCCATTCGGGAAGCGGTGCGCCCGATTCCGTGGTGCCGCCCACGCTGCAGGTCGGACCATAGAGGCCGGCGCAGTCATAAGGCTCGGTCAGGCCGTTGTTGACCTTGTAGCTGTCGAGGTAGGTGCCGTTCATGTTGAGCGACAGCCGCCCGAAGCTGCCAAGCTCCATCGAGTAGGACGCGCCCACTTCGATGCCCTTGGTCTGCAGCTCGCCGACATTGTTCGGCAGATCGCTGACAAAGCCGCCCGGGGTGAGCCAGAGCGAACCCGCCGCGTCACGATTGATCAGCGCACACGACGCCGGCGTGAACGTGGCAGTCGCGTTGTCGGTGCAATCCGCGAGAATCGAGTCCTGCCCGAACGAACGGATCGCCTGTTCGACCTTGATGTCGAAATAGTCGACCGTCAGCGCGAAGCGCGGGACGAAGCTAGGCTGGAAGACGACGCCGAGCGTCTTGGTGGTCGCCTTTTCCGGCTGCAGATCAGCGTTGCCGCCGATCAGGCCGTTATACTGGCCAGCCGGGTTCGCCGCGGTGCCCTGACCAACCACGAAGCCCTGTGCAAGGCAGCCATAGTTGGTTGCGGTGATCGCACCGATGCCGGCGCACGGATCTTCCGAACCGTTGAGGCCGACAGTCGCAGTCGAGAACAGTTCCTGGATGTTTGGTGCGCGGACTGCACGGTTGTAAGTGCCGCGGAACCGGACGTCGCTGATCGGCGCGAAATCGACACCGACCTTGTAGGTGTCGGTATCATAGCTGCGGCTGGCGCTCGTCTTGTACGCCGAGTGACGGTAGCCGGCGTTGAGCGACAGCAGGTCGATGAAGCTGTCCTGCACCAGCGGGATCTGCGTCTCGCCGAAGAACTCGAACACGCGGAAGTTGCCCGAGATCGGCAACGTCGCGCCGCCCTGACCGGTCAGATCGTTGGTCTGGAAGGCGTTGTCGGTCTTGAGCTCGAGCTCGGTCTTGCGCCATTCGACACCGACGTTGATGCCGACACCTTCGCTCGCCCACGGGGTCTGGAGGCCGTAGCCGCCCAGCTGACCGGTGAACGACACGTTGGCCACCTGCTCGGTGGTCTGGCCGCTCTGGAAGCCCGTCGCCGAGAGGTAGGCGACCGATGCCGGGCTCGCAGCGCCGATGCCGCCAAAGATGTTGTACGGCACGCAGTTGGTGTCGGTGCCGTCGAGCGCCGAACGGCAGATCGGATTGACGCCGGCAACGCGCGGATCATCGATCACGTCCAGGGCACGCGTCAGACGCGCAGCCGAGAACTCGTTCGAATAAACCTGCTGATACTTGACGCGGCCGAACTGGTAATAGGCGTCGTACGACCATTCATCGCCCAGATCGCCCTTAGCGCCGATCACACCGCGATAGTTGGTGTGCTGGAGATCCGACTGACGCGGACCGCCTTCGACGTTGCGGCGGAGCACCTGGAGATAGCCACGGTTATACGCCGTGCCGGTGATCGGGTCGAAGAACGTCCGCGCCGGCAGGGCCGGGTTGGGATTGTAGGGCGCACCGATCGCGAGCGGGAAGTTGCCCAGGAAGCCGTTGATCAGGTTTTCCTGGTCAAAGATGACCGCGCGCTGCGCCGGCGAGATCAGCGGATTGTCGCTGTTGATCGTCAGCGTGTTGCCGAAATTGCCCGACGGCGCGATCTGCGCGACCGTGCGATCGTCCATGAACATGAACTCGAGGTACGGCTTGAATGCCGCATCGACTTCGTAGTTCGCGAAGACGCCCGCAGTGTAACGCTCGTCCGGACGCTGGAAATAATTGGTCGGAGCGAAGTTGAAGCGAGTCGAGCCCGGCGCAAAGCCGCCGCCCGGCTGGAAGTTGAAGAAGGTCGAAGTGCCGCCGTCGAACACGAGCACATTGCCTTCGGCCGAAGTCGCCGAACCGCCGCAGGTCGGCGCGCCGGCGCCGGTGTTCTGGATGGTGCATGCGCTGAAGTCGCGGCGGGACTGGGTGACTGCATTGACCTTGCGATAGCCGAAATAGGCCGTGGCGTGACCGCGCTCGTCACCGCCGAAGCTGGTGCCGACCGCGAAGGTCGCGTCGAATGCAGCACCGTCGACGACGCTGCTCGTCGGATAGTCGAAACCGCGGCGGCCGAGCGCCTGTTGCGCATTGAGCAGCGACGGGGTCAGGTCGTTGCGGTTGGTGTGCTGGTAGATGCCGTATTGCGCATCGACCCGAACGCCTTCGAAATCGGTGTCGATGATGAAGTTGACGACGCCGGCGACTGCGTCCGCGCCGTAGGTCGACGACGCGCCGCCGGTCAGCACTTCGACGCGCTTGAGCATCGCTGCGGGGATGATGTTGATGTCGGCAGCCGAACCGCTGCTCGGGCTCGGATCACCCGGAAGCAGGCGACGGCCATTGACCATGCTGAGCGTGCGGGCCGAACCGAGGCCGCGAAGATCGACCGTGGCCGTGCCGTCCGCGCCGTTCGCCATGGCGGACGTCTGGCTAGCGAAAACACCCGGAAGCGAGTTCAGCAGATCCTCGACGCGAGTCGTGCCCTGCAGCTTGACGTCTTCGGCACCGATGACGGTAACCGGCGCGGTGGAAGTGATGTTGGCCTGCGGAATGCGCGAGCCGGTGACGACGATATCCCCCTGGGGCGTCGCAGCTTCGTCGGCGGTCTGGCCTTCGACGGGTCCGGATACCGGCACGTCCTGGGCATAGGCCGGCGCTGCAAGCAGCACGGCACAAAGCGCCATCGGGGCCGCTGTCCGCCGTAGATACTGGGCGAGCTGTTGTTTCATTGCCACGTCCTTTTTTCCCTCTTTCACGGCCGAAGCCGCAATATTCGGGAAAAAGCACGGTATGAACGCAACTGTAAATTGCTCCGGCATGCTGCACCTGCAACAAATAAATTCTGTTACCGAAATGCAACATTACGAAATCGGCGTGCAACGGCCCTGTAGGCGCCCTTAGCGGGTGCAATATTCAGGTCAGTCGGCTGCCGGCATCGGCCCCGCGACAAGCAGCGGATCGATCCGCGCGTCGCGCCATTTGAGGCTCCAATGGAGATGCGGCCCGGTCGCGCGGCCCGTGCGGCCTACCGTGCCGACCGGCTGTCCGCGCCGGACCTGCTGCCCCGGCTTCACGTCGATTCGAGTCAAATGCATGAAGGCGGTGTTGAGCCCCATGCCGTGATCGATCATCAGCAGATTGCCTTCGAGCGTGAACGGTCTTGCAGCTGCGAGCACGACGACGCCGTCGGCCGGCGCCAGCACCACCGTCCCGGTCGGGCGCGCGATGTCGATGCCCGAATGATAGGATCCCGGCTCGCCGCGATAGATGCGCTGCGATCCGAACAGCGTCGAAATACGCCCGGTAACCGGCCAGAGGAAAGTCTGGCGCCATCCCTGCGCGTCGCTTTGCATCGCCCGTGCGGCGTTGATCTGGGCAAGTTCGGCGGGACGGGCGCGCTCGAATTCAGGGCGCGGCACCGGATATTTGGGCAGCGTGTTGAGCCGGGAAATGTCCCAGGCACGCGGCGCGATCGACAGCGTCTGGCGAACTTCAGTGCCATTGGCGAACCGCGCGACGAGGAGCGTGGTCGGACCGGCATCGCGATCGAACGCGATCAGGAACCGGCGATCGGGCGCCAGCTGGACCGGCGCACCGCCGAGGCTGAGCAAAGTCGTCCCGCGCGGCGCGGTGCCCATCGCGAAGCCGCCCTGGACCAATTGCCCGATAAGGCCGAAGCGATCCTGCTGTTGAAGGGCGGGCGCAGCCGGCCGCGCCTGGTGGCCTTGCGCCGAGCCGACGAGCGATGCCGTCACCAGTACGACGGTAGCGAGGCCCCGAGTTCTCATTTGCCGTGTAGCGCCTTGGCCGCCTGCTCGGCGCTGGCATAGGGCTCCTGCCGCTCGGCGCTCCAATAGCGCAGCATTTCGAGCGGGATCTGCTCGCCGCTGACGGCGCAGGCGACGTGATCGCCGGCGGCGAGCACGCGGAAGCTGTTGGCCATGTAGTGGAGCTTGGCGGCGCGGGCGGTGTTGGAAGTCAGCATGGCATTCTCGGTCCGGTTGCTGGTTTCATAACAGGCTTGGCTGTTCCGGAGCTGAACCGCTGTAGGATTTGCCGCCGGGCCGCTCAACCCGGGCATCGACCGAGCCATCGCTGAAGTGGAGCGTCACGGCCTGCGCAGCGCGCGCGCCCTCGGCGGTGGCGACCACCTTTTGCGTGCCGCGCGCCTCGACCCAGGCATAGCCCTTCTCCAGCGGGCGATTAGGATGGACGAGGTCGAGATGGCGGCCGAGCCCCTCGAACTTCTGCCGCGCCGCGGCGAGGCGCTGGTCAAGCATCGCCGGGCGCAGCGCCGCGGCGCCCTTGTCGAGCTGGCCGCGCGCCAGCGTCACGCGGCGTTCGAGCGCACGATCGAGCCGGCCGGCAAGGTCGTCCATCTTCTGCCGCTGGGGGCCGAGCAGCGCATCGCGGCGCGGCAGCACGCGAACAAGTGCGGCGAGCCGCTCGCCCGCGCGTTCACGATAGCGGCGGACGCAACGCTCGGTGCGGTGCGCAAGCGTGGCTACGGTATGGCGAACGTCGGCCAGCACCGGCACTGCGATCTCGGCGGCGGCGGTGGGCGTCGGCGCGCGCAGATCGGCGGCGAAATCACACAGGCTGGTGTCGGTCTCGTGGCCGACGGCGGAAATCACCGGGATTTCGCTGGCTGCGACCGCACGGACGACGGCTTCCTCGTTGAACGACCAGAGATCCTCGACCGAACCGCCGCCGCGCGCGACGATCAGCAAGTCGGGACGGCGGATCGGGCCATCGGCGGGCAACGCGTTGAAGCCCTGGACCGCGGCGGCCACTTCGGCGGCAGCGCCCTCCCCCTGCACCTTTACCGGCCAGACCAGGACGTGCGTGGGGAAGCGATCTGCGAGCCGGTGGAGGATGTCGCGGATCACGGCGCCGGTGGGCGATGTCACTACGCCTATTGTGCGCGGCATATGGGGCAAGGGCTTCTTGCGCGCGGCATCGAACAGCCCCTCGCCCGCCAGCTTTGCCTTCAACTTCTCGAACAGCGCCATCAGCGCGCCTTCGCCGGCGAGCTCCATCCGCTCGATCACGATCTGGTATTTGGAGCGTCCGGGATAGATGGTGAGCTTGCCGGTCGCGATCACTTCGAGACCGTCCTGCGGGGCGAAGGCGAGCGCGCTGGCGGCACCGCGCCAGATCACCCCGTCGATCACCGCATCGGCATCCTTGAGGGCGAGATAGGCATGGCCCGAGGCGGCACGCTTCCAGCCCGAAATCTCGCCGCGCAGCCGGACATGGCCGAACTCGCCCTCCACCATCCGCTTCAATGCAAGCGACAGTTCGCTGACGCTGAGCGCCGGTGCGTTGTCCCCCGGCATTTGCTCGGCTACGAGCCGCCCGGATGACGTATCGAAAAAGGGATCGGGCATGAACGTCCTGCTGTTGGGATCAGGGGGCCGCGAACATGCGCTCGCGTGGAAACTGGCGCAATCGCCGCTGCTTGCGAAGCTCTATGCCGCGCCCGGCAATCCGGGAATAGCGCAGCATGCCGAATGCGTCGACATTGCGCTTAACGACCACCGCGCGATCATTGATTTCTGCATCCGCCATTCGATCGGCTTCGTAGTGATCGGGCCCGAGGCGCCACTGGTCGGCGGGCTCGGCGACAATTTGCGCACGATGGGCGTCGGCGTGTTCGGGCCGAACAAGGCCGCAGCGCAGCTCGAGGGATCGAAGGGCTTCACCAAGGATCTCTGCGCGCGCGAGAAGATCCCTACCGCGGGCTATGTCCGCGTCGAGAGCCGCGACGGCGGGTTGGCCGCACTACAGGACTTCGACTTGCCGGTGGTGGTCAAGGCCGACGGGCTGGCCGCGGGCAAGGGCGTCACCGTGGCGATGACGCACGAGGAAGCAGAAGAGGCGATCCGCGCGATCTTCGCGGTGTCCGGCGGCAGCGCGGTGATCGAGGAGTTCCTGGAAGGCGAGGAAGCCAGCCTCTTCGTGCTGACCGACGGCACCACGCTGCTTCCGTTCGGATCGGCGCAGGATCACAAGCGCGTCGGCGACGGTGACACTGGCCCGAACACCGGCGGCATGGGCGCCTATAGTCCCGCGCGGGTGCTGACTCCGGCGCTGGAGCGCGAGGCGATCGACACGATCGTGCGGCCGACGGTGGAAGCGCTGGCGCGGATGGGCGCGCCTTATTCGGGCATCCTCTATGCCGGGCTGATGCTGACTCGTACCGGTCCCAAGCTGATCGAGTACAACGCCCGCTTCGGCGATCCGGAATGCCAGGTGCTGATGCTGCGCTATGAAGGCGACCTGCTCGAACTGATGCTAGCCACTGCGAAGGGCGAGCTAGCCGGCCGGTCCGATCCGGTCTTCTCGGCGGACACCGCGCTGACCGTGGTGATGGCGGCGAACGGCTATCCGGGCACGCCCGAGACCGGTGGCGCGATCCGCGGGATCGACGCGGCGGAAGCCACCGGCGCGAAAATCTTCCATGCCGGCACGCGGCTGGAGGGCGACACGCTGGTTGCGAGCGGCGGGCGCGTACTGGCAGTGACGGCACGCGGTAACTCGGTCCGAACCGCACAGGCGACTGCCTATCGCGGAGTGGACGCACTCGATTTCGCCACCGGTTTTTGCCGGCGCGATATCGGATGGCGCGAAGTGGAGCGTGAGGGCGCCGCGCCGGCATAAGGTCCGCTCGCGCAGGGCTTGTCAGCAACGCGCCGGTGCCGCATCGACACAGTATAGTTCTTGTCGGGAGCACCATCTTGCGCGTTCAACTTCTCGTCGCCGTATCTGCAGTCGCGCTCCTTTCCGCTTGCGCGACCACGAAAGGCATCGACTCCCCCGCGGCGCCGCAGAGTGCACCGCCGCCAGCCGTAGCGCAGCAGGAGACATCCGCGGCGCTCCACGCACTGTTCAAGGAAAGCGACGAAGACAGCCTTCGCCGCAATCCGATCAACGCGCTGTTCCGCGGCGACATGCGTTATGCCGACCAGCTCGGCGACAATATCAGCGACGCCTATTTCAACGCCGAGCGCGCGGCGGGCGAGAAGGACCTTGCGGCGCTTGGCCGGATCGATCGCGCAACGCTATCGACCACCGATCAGCTCGCCTACGACATCTTCAAGTGGCAGACCGAGCTCGCGCTGCGCTCGTTGAGCGCCGAGATCTTGCCGCTCAACGTCGTCCGGCCGATCGACCATTTCACCGGCATCCATGTCTTCTACCCCGACCTCGCCTCCGGCCAGAGCGCCGCGCCATACAAGACGGTGAAAGACTATCTGGACAGCATCGCCCGCCACCATCGCTACGCCTGGTATATCGATGCGACGATCGGGCGCTTCCGCCAGGGAATGGCGGCAGGCGTCGTCCAGCCCAAACTGGTCGTCCGCAACGTCATCGACCAGCTCGACCGCCAACTGGCCGAAGGCGTCGAGGGATCGACGATGTATGCCCCGCTCAAGGCATTCCCGGCCGACATTCCCTCCGCCGATCAGGCGCGGCTGCGCGCGGAGACGGCAGCCGTCCTCCGCGACGAGATCTTCCCGGCCTATCAGCGCCTGCGCGATTTCCTCTCCAAGGAATATCTGCCCGCTGCGCGTGAAGGCGTCGGCCTGGTCCACATGAAGGGCGGGCTCAAGCTCTATTCCTATCTGATCGAGCAGAACACGACGCTGCCGCTCTCCGCCGATGACGTGCACAATCTCGGCCTCAGCGAAGTCGCGCGGATTCATCGCGAGATGGAGACGATCAAGACCCAGACGGGCTTCAAGGGCACGCTGCCGGAGTTCTTCGAATTCCTGCGCACCGACGCCAAATTCCGACCGGCGAGCAAGATCGCGCTGCGCGACGAATATTACGCGATCGGCAAGCGTGTCGACGCCCGGGTCGGCGAGATCTTCTCGACCTTGCCCAAGACCCCGCTCGAGATCCGCCCGGTGCCCGAATATCGGGAGAAGAACGATGCCGGCGGCTCGTACATGCAGGGCGCGCCCGATGGAACGCGGCCGGGTGTATTCTACTACAACACCTATGACCTGCCCTCGCGATCGACCTGGGGGCAGGAGACGCTGTACCTGCACGAAGGCGCGCCGGGCCATCATTTCCAGATCAGCCTGGCGCAGGAGAATGCGGCGCTCCCCAACTTCATGCGCTTCGGCGGTAACACTGCCTATGTCGAAGGCTGGGCGCTCTATGCTGAGACGCTGTGGGACGAGCTCGGCATGGAGACCGATCCCTATCAGCGCTTCGGCGGGCTCAACGACGAGATGCTGCGCGCGATGCGGCTGGTGGTGGACTCTGGCATCCACGCCAAGGGCTGGACCCGCGACCAGTCGATCAAATACATGCTCGACAACAGCTCGATGGGGAAGACCGACGCGACCAGCGAAGTCGAGCGCTACATCGCGATGCCGGGGCAGGCGCTCGCCTACAAGATCGGCCAGCTCAAGATCCTCGAACTGCGCGCCAAGGCCGAGAAGGCGCTGGGCGCCAGGTTCGATCTTAAGGAATTCCACGGACAGGTGCTGATGACCGGCGCGCTGCCGATGAACATCCTCGAGCAAAAGATCGAGCGCTGGATCGCATCCAAGGGCTGATTGGCCCGATCGGGACGCACGCCAGACGCCGCGTCCCGATCGGCGAACTCAGAACCGGTAGGTCGCGCTCACGGTGAAGTTGCGCGGCGCGCCGTAGCGATACTGGCTGAACGTGCCCATCTGGCTGTAATAGGTCTCGTCGAACAGGTTCTCGACATTGGCCTGGAGCTGGACGTTCTGGGTCAGCGCATAGCGTGCCATCAGGTTCACCAGCGTGAAGCCGTCCTGCTCGAAGCGGAAGGCTGTGCCGGTGACGGGATTCGCGCCGTTGGTGAACGCCTCGCTGCGATAATTCACGCCGCCGCCGAAGGTAAGGCGATCGATCGTGTACGTGGTGAAGAGCTTCAGCAGGCGGCGTGGCTGCTCGGTGTTGGCGGCGACGCCGTCGCGGTCCTCGGCCTTGAACTGGCTATAGCCGAGATTGATGTTCCAGTCCGGCAGCGGCCGGCCGGTGACTTCAATCTCGAATCCCTCGCTGGTGACGCCCTGCGCCGCCCTATAGGGCTGGAAAGGTATGCCGCCGGGGATCGGGATCGGGCTGCCGTCGATCTGACCGACATTGTCCTGCTTGATGCGGAACAGTGCGACCGAGGTCTGCAGCGCTTCGTTGAAGAAGGCGCTCTTGAGGCCGACCTCATAGGCCTTGCCGTCGAGCGGCGCGATCAGCTCGTTGGCGCGCGTGCGCAGGTTCTGCGGCTGGAAGATCTTGGTGTAGCTCGCATACAGACGGTGGTTCGATGTCACGTCGAGCAGCGCGCCGACATAGGGGATGAACTTGTCGTCGGCGCCATAGTCGCTGGTGCCCGTCCAGGCGAAGCCCTCCTGGTGCCAGCTTGCGAGACGGCCGCCCAGGATGACCTTGAGCGGATCGGCGACGTTCAGACGGACCGCGCCGTAATAGCCGGTCTGCTCGATCCGCTCCTGCTCGTTGCGGACCGCGGTGGTGCCGAACACCGGCTCGGGAAAGTCCGCGCCTTCGCGGCCGAGGACCGGGACGTTGGTGGCCCAGTTGTTCGGCCCGACGCCCCAGGCCGGATTGTTCTCCGTGTAGGGCGCCACGAAATTGTCAGTGTGGCGGTTGAGGATGCTGTGCAGTGCGCCGACCACGACCTCATGGTCGCGGCCAAAGACGTTGACGAGCCCCTTGATCTGGCCGTCGAAGCTCTCCTGAACGCTGTCGCCCTTCGACTTGTACGGATTGCTGCTGGCGATCGTGCCGGTCGCGCGGTCGGCGGTGCCGTACATATAGAGCAACTGGGTGTCGCCGGTGTTCTTCAGGTGATTATAGTTGGCAGTGACGCTCCAGCGGTCACCGATCTCCTGCCGGACGGTGGCGAAGATGTTCTGGTTGGTGGAGTTCCAATAGGTCCATTCGGCCGCGGTGGTCTGCGAGCGCGCCAGATCGGTGGTGACCGTGCCATCGCTGTAGAAGGTCGGCAGCGCACCCCAGGTCGCACCCTTGGGCTTGGTGTCCTGATGGCTGATGCCCGCACGGACCAGCGTGGTCTCGGTCAAGTCGGCATCGACTACGCCGTAGAGCACCCACTTCTTGGTGTGCAACAGATCGGTGAAATTCTTGCCGTTTTCGTAGCGGCCGACAGCGCGGACGCGGAAGCGGCCGTTCGCGTCGAGTGCGCCGCCGATGTCGGCGGACACGCGATACGTGTCCCAGCTTCCGATGCTGGCATTGGCATAGCCGGTCCATTCGGTGGCGTCGGCATGCTTGCGAACGAGGTTGACCGAGGCCGAGGGATCGCCGGCGCCCGAGAGCAGGCCGGTCGCTCCGCGGACGATCTCGACGCGCTCGTAGATCGACATGTCGATGCTTGTCTCGCCATTCCCGCCGGCGAGCGTCCAGGCCGCGGGCACGCCATCGACCTGGGTGTTGCGGATCTCGAAACCGCGCGCGAAGAAGGTGTTGCGGACGTCGTCGACTTCGTTGACCGAGACGCCGATGCCATTGTTGATCACATCGGCGACGCTGATCAGGTTCTGGTCGATGATGCGCTGCGCGGTGACGATGCTCACCGATTGCGGCGTCTCACGCGTGGTGAGGCCAAGCCCTGTCGCGGTGTCGATCTTGTCGGGCATCGTATAGCGGCCGCTGACGACGATCTCGTCCTGCGACGTCGCGTCCTCTTCGGCCGTCTGGGCGAAAGCAGGCGATGCCAGCGCGGCCAGTGCCACGCCGAGGCTGAGAGAAAGCTTCGATGTCAACTTGAGTCCCCGAATTCGAACCATGCCACGATACGCGGCGTCGCGGGGCCAGTACTGCTATTAAGAACCGTTTGCAACTACGGCAGGAGGGGTGGACAATTTGTCCGACGCGTCAGCCGCGGGCGGCACGCCCCGCGCTCAGCCGTTCGGACAGGGTGCGCCAGTCGGCAAAGCCCCAATGGACAGGATCTTCCTCGCTTACGATATGGTCGCTGCCGCCCGAGCTCGTCAGGAAGATGTCCTCAAGCGTGAGCGGCACGCGTTCGAGCGCGCAGTGGAAGACGCGGACCTTGCTGCGCGTCTCCTTCGATCCATCGGGCAGCGCGATGCCGAGCCGGTTCGAGCGCATCCGCACCAGCACGCCGGTGGGAACGATGCCGATGCCGCGGAAGAACTTGAACAGCAGCTCGCGGTCGAAATGGCCTTCCCAGCCATACATCTCGGTGGCGGCCTTGAGCGGCGTCCAGCCTTGCTTGTACTGGCGGTCCGACGTGAGCGCATCATACACGTCGCAGATCGCGCCCATGCGCGCGGCGAGGCTGATCGCGTCGCCCTTCAACCCATAAGGATAACCGGTGCCGTCGATCTTCTCGTGATGGAGCAGACTGACGTCGAGCACTTCCTGAGTGACGCCTCCGCCATTCTCCAGCATCGCATGGCCCTGTTCGGGATGCGTGCGGACCAGCGCGAACTCTTCTTCGCTCAGCCGGCCCGGCTTGTTCAATATTTCGTCGGGCACCGCCATCTTGCCGACATCGTGGAGCAGCCCGGCAAGTCCCATCGAGCGCACGACCGGCTCGTCGAGGCCGATCTGGCGCGCGAGATTGACCATCAGCGCGCAGACCGAAACCGAGTGTAGATACGTATATTCGTCCTTCGACTTGAGCCGGGCCATGTCGATGAACATCGCGGGATTGCGGTCGACGGCGTCGGAAATGTCCTCGACCACCGGCATCACCGCTTCGGCATCGACCGGGTTGCCGAGCCGGGCGCCGTCGAACACGCCCTTCATCACGCGCTTGGAGCGGGCGATCGTCTTGCGCGCGCGCTCGCGATCGGCCTTGGCGGCATCGGTGACGCTGGCGGTAGGGACCGCGACGATCGAGATGCGCTTGGGAGGGGTAATCGCCGCGGCGGTGGGCGGCGCGCTGTCGGCAGGTCCGATGCCGCGCTCCACGTCGATTACGACAGCAGCCACGTCACTCGCCAGCAAAGCGGCCAAGTCCTCAGGACGTTCGAGCAGGAATCGCGTGCGCCAGAAAGGGTGGCTGAACCAAGAGCCTTCGAATCCCTGGATGTACATTCCCATCCTGCTCTGGCTGGGCGCTATCCGTCGCAGCAAAGTCCGGTTCCTGGCACCATGTCTAGGGAGACCCTAACATAGGCTAAGTTACACAGGACTTAAGACGGTCGACTATTCATCAGGATCGTTACGCACGCGCTTCAATCCGCAGGTTTCTAGGGAATCTTGCAGGTTTCGGGCCGGGGGAATGCCAGAGCTCGGGGGGCTAGCCGCCGGGGCGACCGTTGCGGCCGCCCCGGTGCACCGATCAGGCGGCCGAGTCGCGCGCCAGCTTGGCGAGGTCGGCTTCGGCGCGCGCGCCGTAATGCTGGATGATCTCTGCCGCGCAGATCGCGCCAAGGCGGAGCGATTCCTGCAGGCCCCGGCCCTGCGCCTGGCCGAACAGGAAGCCCGCCGCGAACATGTCGCCGGCACCGGTGGTGTCGACCAGCCTGGCGATCGGCTCCGCGGGGACTTCGACGCGCTCGGTGCCCTGGAGCGCCATCGCGCCTTTCTCGCTGCGGGTTACGACGAGCAGCGGCACCTTGCCATGGATGTGCGCGACGGCCGATTCGAAATCCTCGTGCGCGCAAAGCGCGAGCAGTTCGCTTTCATTGGCGAACAGGATGTCGATCAGCCCGTCTTCGATCAGTTTGCGGAAATCGTCGCCATGGCGCGAGATGCAGAACACGTCGGACAGTGTGAAGGCGACCTTGCGGCCATTGGCGCGCGCGATCTCGATCGCCTTGCGCATCGCGGCGCGGGGCTCTTCGGGATCCCAGAGATAGCCTTCGAGATAGAGGATCGCGCCGTTGGCGATCACCGATTCGTCGAGCGCGGCGGCGGGCAGGAACTGCGACGCGCCGAGGAAGGTGTTCATCGTGCGCTGGCCGTCCGGCGTCACGAAGATCAGGCAGCGCGCAGTGGTCGGCTGGCCGGGGCGGACTTCCGTGGCGAAATCGACGCCGGCGGCGCGGATGTCGTGCGCAAAGACCGTGCCGAGCTGGTCGTCGGCGACCTGGCCGATGAACGCGGTCTTGCCGCCGAGTGCCGAAATGCCGGCGACGGTGTTCGCCGCCGAGCCGCCCGAGACTTCGCGGCCGGGGCCCATCTTGGCATAGAGCGCGTCGGCTTCCTCGGGTGAGAACATCAGCTGCATCGAGCCCTTGGCGACACCGATTTCCTCGATGAAGCTGTCCTCGGCCTGGGCGAGAATATCGACGATCGCATTGCCGATGGCGACAACGTCATAGGTGGGGCTGGTCAAGTTGCGGGCTCCGATGGGCGCGATAGGGTTGCGCGGACGCCCTAGTGACGGGCAAGGAATAGCGCAATGATTCAGGGCTTCTTCCTTGCGCTCGGGCAATTGACCGATCGGCCGGTGCTGCTGGTCCTATTGAAGTCGCTGGCGGTGACGATGCTGGTCTTTGCCGGGCTCGGCTTCGCGCTGTGGCACATAATGGGCCGGCTCGGCGGTGCAGCGAGCGAATGGATGGGGTTCGGCAGCGACGCCGGGGCCTTTGCCGATGTCGCGACGCTGCTGCTGTTCCTGCTCGGCTGGTGGCTGCTGTTCCGCGCAGTCGCCGTGGCAGTGGTCGGCATCTTCGCCGACGACGTCGTCGCCGCGGTCGAGGCGAAGCATTATCCGGCAGCGCATGCCGCCGCGCGCAGCGTACCGCTCGGCCGATCGATCACGATGGGCGTCGGCTCGGCAGCGCGGACGATCGGGTTCAATCTGCTGCTCGCGCCGCTCTATCTGATGCTGCTGGTCACCGGGGTGGGAACCGCCGTCGCGTTCTTCGTCGTCAATGCTTGGCTGCTGGGCCGCGACCTTGGCGACATGGTCGCGGTGCGCCATATGCCCTATGCGCAGCTCGGGCAGTGGCGGCGGGGCACGCGGCTTCGCCGCTTCGCGCTCGGCGCAGCCGGCACCGGGCTGTTCGTGGTGCCGCTGCTCAATCTGGTGGCGCCGGTGCTCGGCGCGGCGATGGCGACGCACGCATTCCACCGCGGGAGAGACGCATGAGGTTCTGGGTTTTGGCGGGCGCGGTGGCGCTGGGCGGCTGCGGGGGCGAGATGATCCCCGAAGCGCGGCCGGCCGCCTATCTCCCCGTGCCCTCCGCCGCGCCCGGATCTGCGCCGGTGAGCGTTTCCGCGGTAAAGGGCCAGACCGCACCGCGGCTGATCGCGCAGTTCGGCACGCCGCAGCTCGACATGAGCGAAGGCCGCGCACGCAAGCTCCAATTCGCCGGACCGATCTGCGTGCTCGACACCTATCTTTATCCGCCGTCCAGCGGCCGCGGCGAGCCAGTGGTGACCTATCTCGACACTCGGCAGCGCGACGGCGGGCCTATCGACCAGGCGAGCTGCCTGGCGGCGCTAGCAGCACGGCGACCGGCGGGTCGGTGAGGCAAGCGGGCTAAACCAAATCCGTTCGTGCTGAGCCTGTCGAAGCACTGCTCTCCCTGTCCGTCGCAGGGAAGGAAGAACGGCCCTTCGACAAGCTTGCGGCGAACGGGCTTAAGCCTTTTCCAGCCGCTCCAATGCCCACATCGCCGCCTCGCGGATCGTCTCGTCGGGATCACTCAGCAAGGCTCGCACCGGCGCGACCAGCGCCGAACTCGCGCTGTTGCCCGCGGCGATCAGGCAGTTGCGGACCATCCGGTCGCGGCCGATGCGCTTGATCGGCGATCCGGCGAACACTTCGCGAAACGCCGCATCGTCGAGCGCAAGAAGGTCGGCCAGCGCGGGCGCAGTCAGTTCCGCGCGCGGCGCGAAGGCGAGATTGGCCTGCGCCGCGGCGGCGAACTTGTTCCACGGGCAGACCGCCAGGCAATCGTCGCAGCCATAGATACGATTGCCGATTCCTTCCCGGAACTCGTGCGGGATCGGGCCCTTGTGCTCGATCGTCAGGTACGAGATGCAGCGTCGCGCATCGAGGCGATAGGGCGCGGGGAAGGCTTGGGTAGGACACGCCGTCTGGCACGCGTCGCAGCTGCCGCAGGTGGTCACGCCGCGCGCATCCGGCGCGAGATCCAACGTGGTGTAGATCGCGCCGAGGAACAGCCAGCTGCCATGCGTGCGGCTGACCAGATTGGTGTGCTTGCCCTGCCAGCCGAGCCCGGCCGCTTCCGACAGCGGCTTTTCCATCACCGGCGCAGTATCGACGAACACCTTTACGTCGGCACCCGGCGCGGCGGCGACCAGCCAGCGCGCGAGTTCCTTCAGGCGGCGCTTGATGAGGTCGTGATAATCGCCGCCCTGGGCATAGACCGAGATGCGGCCGACCTCGCCCTCCCCGGCCAGCGCCAGCGGGTCGCCGGCGGGCGCGTAGCTCATGCCGAGCGCGATGATCGAGCGCACTTCAGGCCACAGTGCGGCCGGGCTCTCGCGGTGATGCGCGCGTTCCTCCATCCAGATCATCGAGCCGTGCGAGCCGTCGCGCAGCCATTCATGCAGCCGCGCGCCCGCGGCCGGCGCCGCATCGGCGCGTGCGACGCCGCAGTCGGCGAAACCGATTTCGGCCGCTTTCGCCTTGATCCGTTCTTCCAATGGCTTGTCTTCGCGCACGCCGACCCGCTACCACGAAGCGCAACGGAGGACACCCATTTGAGCACCAGCCTGGCCGTAAGCGCCACCGGCCTCGTCAAGCGTTTCGGCCAGCGGCGTGCGGTGGACGGCGTCAGCATCGCCGTGCCCAAGGGGCTGATCTACGGCGTGCTCGGCCCCAACGGCGCGGGCAAGACCACGACGCTGCGCATGCTGCTGGGGATCATAGAGCCCGACGAAGGTGAACGCATGCTGCTTGGCCATGACGCGCCGCGCGATGCCAGCGACCGCGTAGGCTATCTTCCCGAAGAGCGCGGCCTTTACCCCAACATGAAGTGCCGCGAGGCGATCGCGTTCATGGGCGCGCTGCGCGGACTGCCCTGGCGCATCGGCCGCAAGCGCGCAGGCGAACTGCTCGAACAGGCCGGACTCGGCCATGCTGCCGACGATAAGATCCGCAAGCTCTCCAAGGGCATGGCGCAGCTGGTCCAGTTGCTCGGCTCGGTGGTCCACGAACCCGAATTGCTCGTCCTCGACGAACCCTTTTCGGGGCTCGACCCGGTCAATCAGGAGCGGCTGGAGAAGCTGATCCGCGGCCAGCGCGATCGCGGCGCGACGATCCTGTTCTCGACGCATGTCATGGCGCATGCCGAGCGGCTGTGCGACCGGCTGTCGATCATCGCGGGCGGCGTGGTGAAGTTCGAAGGCACCGTCGACGAAGCGCGTGCGATGCTGCCGTTGAAAGCGCATTACACCCCGCACCACCATGCTGAGACCGCCGGCGCGCTGCTCCCCGCCGATGCCGAGCGCGACAATGGCAGCTGGCGGTTCACCGTGCCGTCCGAAGGAATCGAGGGTCTGCTCGTACGGCTGATCGACGCGGGCTACGGGATCTCGGGGCTGTCGATCGAGCGGCCAGGGCTCCACGACGCGTTCGTCAAGATCGTCGGCCCCGAAGCGCTGGAGAATGCGGCATGAACATCGCCCGCATGCTCCGCCAGGCCCTCACCGTCGCGCGCCGCGACTTCACGGCGACCGTGATGACGCCGACGTTCCTGCTCTTCCTGCTGAGCCCGTTGCTGATGATCGGCTTCGGGCTGGTCGGCAGCCTGACCGCGAGCAGCGCCGCGGGCAGCGGCGAGGCACGCCAGCGCGTCGTCGTAATCGCCGCGCCGAAGGAGGCGGCCGAGATCACCACGGCCGACCAGGCGCTTCGCAAACTCTTCCCCACGCCCAAGGCACGACCGGCACTGCACGTCGAAGGCCAGGGCTACGATCTCGCGGCGCAAGCGCGCGCCTTGCTCGACAGCAAGCAATTCGACGCGACGGCCGTGCTCTACGGCTCGCTGGAACGCCCGCAGATCCTGCGCCGGCCCTCCGGCTGGTCGGACGCAAACTATCTGGCGCAGCTCGCCGAATATACGCTGCGCGTCCAGCGGAGCGGTGGCGCGCGCGCGCTCAGCCAGCCCGAGATCGTCATCGTCACGTCGGGCCAGGCGAGCGGCGGTGGGCGAAGCCAGACCGCCTTCTTCGCAACGCTCGGCATCTTCTTCCTCACGCTGATGCTGTCGGGCCAGGCCGTCGGCGCGATGGCCGAGGAGCGTTCGAACAAGGTCATCGAAGTGCTCGCCGCAGCAGTGCCGCTTGAGAGTGTATTCTTCGGCAAGCTGCTCGGCGCGTTCGGGTCGGCGATGCTGTTCGTCTGCTTCTGGGGCACCTTGTTCGCCAATCTGCCGCGCTTCTTGCCCACCAGCATCGCCGATGGTCTGAGCGACCTGAGCGTCGCGGTCGGGCCGATCTTCCCGCTGCTGTTCGTCGTCTATTTCACCATGGCGTACATGCTGCAGAGCGCGGTTTTCCTCGGCGTCGGATCGCTCGCCGGCACGCAGCGCGAGATCCAGATGCTGTCGCTGCCCATCACGATCTTCCAGTTCGCGATGTTCGGTCTGGCATCCTATGCCGCGGGCAATCCCGGCACCTGGATCGCACTTGCTGCCGAAATCTTCCCGTTCAGCTCGCCGTTGGCGATGGCGGCGCACGCTGCCAACTCGCCGGCCTTGTGGCCGCATGCGCTGGCGCTGGCCTGGCAGGCGCTGTGGGTGGCAATCACCGTGACGGTCGCGGCGCGGCTGTTCCGCCGCGGTGTGCTCAACTCGGGTAGCCCGAAGCGGAGCAAGCGGCGGGCCGAGCGGCGCACTATTGACACAGCTGTCAGTTAAGGTTCTTCTCTCCGACAAATAGGAGAGGCAGAATGGCGACGCTGGCGACCGAGTCGATTCCGGGAAACGCAGTCGATCCGCTCGATATGAGCCGGCCGGAGCTGTACCGCGACGATGTCTGGCAGGCGCCGTTCCGCGAACTGCGCGAGAAGGCTCCAGTCTATTATACCCAGAACAGCGCCTTCGGCCCGTTCTGGTCGGTCTCGTCGTACAAGCCGATCGTCCAGGTCGAATCGCTCCCCGGTCTCTATTCGTCGCAGGCCGGCGGCATCACCATCGCCGACCTGATGGAAGGCGACATCAAGATGCCGATGTTCATCGCGATGGACCGGCCCAAGCATACCGGCCAGCGGCGTACGGTCGCGCCGGCGTTCACTCCGTCCGAGATGGTGCGGATGAACGGGAACATCCGCACGCGCAGCGCCGAGATCCTCGATTCACTGCCGGTGGGAAAGGAATTCGACTGGGTCGATACCGTGTCGATCGAGCTGACCACGCAGATGCTGGCGATCCTGTTTGACTTTCCGTGGGAAGAGCGGCGGCTGCTTACGCATTGGTCGGACTGGGCGGGCGATATCGAGATTGCCAAGGATCCGGTGCGCAAGGACCAGCGCCGCACGATCCTGTTCGAATGCGCCGCCTATTTCGGCAATCTCTGGCAGGCTAAGCTGGGCAAGGAGCCGACGCCCGACCTGATCTCGATGATGATCCATTCGGACGCGATGGCGCACATGGACCAGATGGAGTTCCTCGGGAACCTCATCCTGCTGATCGTCGGCGGCAACGATACCACGCGCAATTCGATGAGCGCCTATGCCTGGGGGCTCGAGCAATCCCCCGACGAGCGCGCCAAACTGGAGGCGAACCCGGCGCTGATCCCCAATGCGGTGCAGGAGATCATCCGCTGGCAGACGCCGCTGGCACATATGCGCCGCACCGCGACGCAGGATACCGAGCTGGACGGGCAGAAGATCCGCGAAGGCGACAAGCTGGCGCTGTGGTATCTCTCGGCCAATCGGGACGAGAGCATCTTTCCCAATGCCGACAAGATCATCGTCGATCGCGAGAATGCGCGGCGGCATCTCGCGTTCGGCCACGGCATCCACCGCTGCGTCGGCGCGCGGCTGGCCGAGCTGCAGATCGGGATATTCCTCGAGGAAATGGCCAAGCGGCGGCTGCGCGTGAACGTCCTGCGCGAGCCCGAGCGGGTAGCGGCATGTTTCGTCCACGGGTACAAGAAGATGCCGGTGGAGCTGAGCCGGTATTGAAATGAAGACGGGGGGATTTGATGGGGGCGCTGTCGAGCTGGTTAGTGGCGCATACTTCCCATGGGCTCTGGGATTGGGCTGGAGTCGTGGGGGCGACCCTCCTCGGCGGCACCGCCATCGCGGGCGGCGTGATCGCGCTCAAATCCTTTCTTGCCAGTACCCAGGCATCGTCGCATGCGCACATGCATCAGATGTTCCTGCGCTATCTGGAAGCGCGCGACGCCGCGAGCGAGCACCGCGCCCTTGCTAGTGAAGCGTTGAAGCCCACCGCCAGCCGCTCCGGCAGCTTGCGCGAGGTTTTGGATTTCGGCGGGGCTGCGCTCTATTATCTCGAGGAGGTATTTGCCTGGTCCCAGGCGGAGAAGCGTCTGGCCACCCAATGGTGGATTTATCCATTGACCAACCGACGCGAGCAGCGCCAGCGCTTCGATGTCATCCGATCATGGGAAGCCACGGTGACCACGCAGCTGATCACCAATCGCACGGCGATATTGCCTTCTCTCAAGGGCTATACCAGCTGTTATGGACTCGAATTTCTGGAGTTTGCAGCGGCTTGCCTGAAGGATCCGCTCCTTTCGGCGCTGGCCGAGGAGAGCCGCGCAGCCGCGGACAAGGGCGAGGATCGGCCGCTGGGCTCGGAAGAGGCGGAACAGCGCGAGGCGCTGTCGAAAAGCTTGGCAGCGGACGCGACGATACCCATCTCGTCGCAATGACACACGATCGCCGCACCTTCCTCACTGTCGCCGGGCTCGGCGCCATCACCGCCGCTTGCGGAGGCGTGCCCGCCGAGGCGGCGCAGCGCTTCCCGTTCACGCTCACCGATGCCGAGTGGAAGAAGCGCCTGACCCCCGCCGCCTATCGAGTATTGCGCCAGGGCGCGACCGAGTTCGCCGGCACGAGCCCACTCAACAAGGAAAAGCGCGCCGGGACCTATGCCTGTGGCGGGTGCGGGCTGCCGCTGTTCGCCTCGTCGACCAAGTTCGACAGCGGAACCGGGTGGCCGAGCTTCTATCGCGCGCTGCCCGGCGCGATCGTCGAAAAGCGCGATCAGTCGCTGGGGATGACGCGGGTGGAGACGCTGTGCAAGCGCTGCGGCGGCCATCTCGGCCATGTCTTCGACGATGGGCCGCGGCCCACCGGGAAGCGCTATTGCATGAACGGCGTCGCGCTGGCGTTCACGCCAAAGGCTTAATTGACGCCGGTCTCGAGCTTGAGGTCGCTGAGGTCGAGAGTGAGCGAGGCGACGAGCACCTTGTCGGCCTTCTTCGCCATGATGACCGGCGCATCGAATGCGTCGTCATCCTCGGCGCCGTCCGAATAGATGAAGCCATTGACGGGATAGCTCGACGTGCCGAGACCGCCCAGCGGGGCGAACCACACGCGCACTTCGCTCCAGTCGCCCTCCGCCGAGACATCGACGGCACGAACGCCGCGCTCGATCCCGCCGCGGCGCGACCAGTTGGCGTGGGTGAGGAGCACTTCGCGGTCGCTGACGATTTCCGAAACCATAGCGACATGGCCGAACGGGTTCTTAGCGGTCTTCTTGAACGACATCACCGCGCCGACCTTCGGCGTATCGCCGCGCTCGTAGCGGCCGGCGGCTTGGCCCCACCACGTCCAGGCATTGCCGTGGATCTTCACGCCCGAGATCTGGCGCGCATAGGGTGCGCACTGCAGATAGGCGCTCTTCGCCTGGGCAGGCGCCGAAGTCATCAGGGCGCAGAACGCCAACAGCGCGAAACGCGCTGTGAAAATACGAAACTTCATGGACCCCCCGGTCAGGAATCTAGCTGTTGAGTGTTGCTAACCGCATCATAGGCCGGCGGTATACCCCTGCGGTTCACCGATCCGACGAACCGTTGCGGCGAGCCGATGGGCTGAAGGAACAGCCCAAGAAACCGCAGAAAACGGCCCTTTTCGACTCCTCCAAAGGTTTATGATTTGTTAATTTCGAAGTCGGTCGTCCGATAAGCGGCCCATAACCGTCGCCTGTTGCTCAGGAACATCAGCTACGAAGTTTTCCGCATGCGCCGACTCGATTCATCGCAGCAATGTTGCGCTGCAATACCTTTTCCATTCCTATAATGAACGGGAGCCAACGGGCGATTAAGCGGCGCGTTAACCATTCCGCTGCATGATCACCGATGGGGATTGAGTGGGGTGGGAGTTAAGGTGATGGCATCGAGAATGAAGCCGGCCGAGGGCGCCATGACGCTGGCCGAAATGAAGGAATTTGCGGGGTTCAGCGCGGCGACGCAGCGCTATGTCCGCCGCGCGCTCGACATCGGGCTGGAGCGCGAGGACGCGCTTGAGCGCTGGGGGCGCGACGTGGTCGAAGCCGCCAGCATCCGCGCCCAGGCCCGCATGTACGAGCGCATTCCCGAGCTGCGGGCGCTGATGCCCGACGACACCGATCTCGACACGATCGAGCCGTTCATCGCGCCGCTGGTGACCGTGTCGGCGTTCGATCTCGGCCAGGGCCGTTTGACCAGCTTCTCGGCCTATCGCTTCCTCTATGAGCGGCTGATCGGCGCCGAGGTTCGTCCCTGGCTGCCCGCGGCGTTCTGCTCGGCGGCGGCGTTGCCGCATCTGCATCCGGACCTGCGGCGCAAGCTGCTCCAGTCGATCAGCGAAGCCGCCGCGACTGCGTCAGGCTGGTCGAACCGCCAGCCGGCTTTCTTCCCGCAATGGGTGGAAAAGGTCGACGCAGCCGCATTGCCCAACTGAACGCTTCCAAATCCTCCCTCGCGCAAGCGGGGGAGGTGGCGCCCGGGCCGACGGAGGGGATCTACGCAAACGCCGCGTCGAGGCTAGGCCCATTCCGTCATGCTGCGCATGCCCCTCCGCCGCTGAGCGAGGGGAGGATTTCTACACTACCTGCACGCCCGCCACCCCATCTCGCCGCGTTCGGCTTGGTCGAGGTGTAGGTGGTCGCGGTGGGCGGCGTTGTAATCGGGCGACAATACCGTCGAGAAAAGCTTGCAACCGCCGGTGCGCACTTCGCGCAGGAACGCCGCCTTCTTTCCCCCGTCCTGCCAATCCTCGAGCACGCCGACATGCGTGCCGTCCGACAGCAGGAAGCCCGCGACATCGACGGCATCGGCCGTAGCGTGCTCGCTCCAGTCGCCCGCGCTGCGGCCGTACATGCGGCGGCATGAATAGCTACCAAGATGCTCGATCCGCGCCACGCGCGCGCCGAAATGCTTCTGCGCGGCAGGCTGGAGGACATTCCACTCCCACATCGCCATCGCGGCGGCCACCGGGCACGACACGCCGAGCCGCGAGGGCGTGAACTCGATCTGCTGCGCACCGCCCGGAGCAAAGCGCAGCGCATCCGAATAGCCGCATTTCTCGCCCGACTTCACCGTCGGCAGGATTGTGTAGCGCACCCCGGCCGCCTGGAGCAGCGCGCGGCACTGGGCGAAATCATCGGTCAGCCCGGCGAGCTTGCGGCCGGTAAAGGCGCCGATCGGCTGGCCGAGGTCGAGCTTGGTCCAGGGCAGATCCTGCGGCCGGTTCCGCACCGTCGCATAGATCGCGAAGAAGATGCCGAGCAGCACCGCGAAGATCACGATGGCAAGGATCGCCTGGCGGATCGTCCTCATGCGCGGATCGCCCGGGCGAGCGGCTCCGACGTCACCGGATAGCCCAGATCGTCGGGGATACAGAGATGATCGCCGCCGTCACGCGCCTCGATCCACGGCGTGATGGTGCGCACCGGGTGCGCGCGAGCATCGGCGGCGGCATCGGCGAAGCCGGCGAACAGCGCGAGGCGTTCGAGATTGCGCCGGGTCGGGAAGATGATCGTCGCCTCGCCACGATCGGCCGCGTCGAGCACTGCGCGCGCCGACGCCCAGAACACGCGGACATTCTCATTGCCGTCGACCACCGGCTCGGCGCCCTCGGGCGCGCGGGCGAGATAGAAGCGCGTGTCGAACACCTTGTGGTGCACCCCGGCCGGAAGCCAGCGCGCGAAGGGCAGCAGCGCGTCGAGATCGAGCGCCCCGCCCGCTTCGTCGAGCAACGCACCCATCGCCTCGCCGGCATAGAGGCGGCGCTGGAGATCGGGGATAGCCGCCGGGTCCACCGTCACGCCGACGGCGACACCCGCTTCCTCGATCGTCTCGCGCGCCGCGGCGATGCGCGCCGCGAGATCGTCGGGATCGCCTTCCAGCGTGGCCGCGAGCACATGATCGCCCGGATCGACGCGACCGCCGGGAAACACCAATGCGCCGCCGGCGAACGACATCGCCTTGGCGCGCTCGACGATCAGCAGCTCGGGCGGACCTTCGGCGGTTTCGCGCATCACGATCACGGTGGCCGCGGGAATCGCCTCGGGTTCGGACATGGATCCGATCTAGGCGGCGATTCCCCGGTTCACCAGCCCGGGGTTTTCAGCCGGACGCGCGCGAGCATGTCGCTGGAGGTCAGGAACAGCGTCTTGCCGTCTTCGCCGAATGCGCAATTGGCCGTCGCCTTGCCCGTGGCGATCAGGCCGAGCGCCCTGCCCTGCGGCGAGAGGACATAGATGCCGCCAGGGCCGCTGGCGAAGACGCGTCCCGCCTTGTCGACCTTGAGCCCGTCGGGAAGCCCGGGAAGCTTGCGGGCAAGCGGCGCGCTGAAATCGTGGAACACGGTAGGCGCGGCGCGCGGCATGCCGGCGGCGTCGAGCGGATAGGCGAGGATCTGCGGGCGCGCCTCATCCGACATCGCGACGTAGAGCGTCGTCTTCTTCGGGCATAGTCCGATCCCGTTGGGCCGCTTGAGCGTGTCGTCGATCACCCGGACCTTGCCGTCCGCAGTGCGCAGGAACACGCCGTTGAAGGCGAGTTCCTTAAGCGGCGAGGTATCGCCCTCGGCCAGGCCATAGGGCGGATCGGTGAAATAGATCGCGCCGTTCCTGCCTATGACCACGTCGTTGCAGCTGTTGAAGCGCTTGCCCTGATACCGGTCGGCGAGGATCGTCCGGCGCTTGGTCGCGAGATCGACTGCGGTGACTGCGCGCGTGCCTGAATCGGCGAGGATCAGCCGGCCCTGTGCGTCCACCGCCATGCCGTTGGCACCCGCCTCGCGGATCGCCGCGGGGATCGGGCCGACGAGACCCGAGGGGTCGAGGAAGGGAACGACCGCCTCGCCCTGTTTCCAGCGATAGACGATGTTCGCGGGCACGTCCGAGAACAGCAGATAGCCGCCCCGCTTCACCCATACCGGCCCCTCGGCCCATTTATAGCCGGTGGAAAGAACCTCGATCGGCGTGTTCGCGTCGATCACGGCATCGAGCGCCGGATCGAACCGGGTTATGCTGCCGATCGTCTCGGCGCGCGCGAATGTGGGGAGGAAAGGAAGCGCCACCATTCCGGCGAGCGCGGCGCGGCGGGTCAGAATCAAATGAGTCATGTTGCTTCCTCTATACGAACGGCCGGCGCAGCAGCGTTATGACGAACATGCCGATCCGCTTTCATGCCTTGGGCAGCCGCACTGCCCTGCCCTCCCGCGCCGAGCGATAGATCGCCTCGATCAGCCGCATGTCCTTGAGCCCCTCCTCGCCCGCGACGATCGGCTCGCGGCCGCTGATCGCGCATTCGGCAAGATGGTCGAGCTGGGCCACGAACTGGTTTTTGGGCGGTAGCGGCAGCGTCACCTGCTCGGTCTTGCCGCCCTTGCGCGTCCACATCTGCTGGCCCTCATAGGGCGTGGCGGGCTCCATCCCGACCCAGCCCTCGGTCCCGGTCGCGCGCCAGCCATTATGGTTCGAGCTGTAGCTCGACACGCATGTCGCAAGCGCGCCTGACGGAAAGCGCATCTGCCAGTCGATCCGGTCCTCGACCGTGCGGAAGCGCGGATCGCTCCTGTCGGTCGATTCCATCGCGCTGACTTCGATCGGCTCCTCGCCCGAGAGATAGCGCGCGGCGTTGAGGCTGTAGATGCCGATATCCATCATCGATCCGCCGCCCGACATCGGCCGATCGAGCCGCCACTGGTTGGGCTGCGCATTGAAGCCATGTTCGGAGGCGATCAGCCGCGGCCGGCCGATAAAACCGCTCTTCACCAGCTCGATGCCGCGGCGATTATACGGCTCGAAATGGCTGCGATAGCCGATCATCAGCTTCCTGCCGGCCTTCTTCGCGGCGGCGATCATCGCCTCGCATTCGGCAACCGAGACTGCCATCGGCTTCTCGCACAGCACATGCTTGCCGGCCCGGCTGGCACGGATCGAATATTCGGCGTGCATCGAGTTGGGCAGCACGACGTAGACGAGATCGATATCGGGATTGTCGCGGATGCTGTCGTAATTGGCATAGCTGTAGCGGTGGGTCTTGGGGATGCCGTATTCGCTGCCATAGCGTTCGAGCTTTTCGGGCGTGCCGCTGACCAGCGCCGCCAGCTTGGCGAATTCGCAATCCTTGAGCCGCGGCATGATCTGGCGGGTGGCATAGCTGCCCAGCCCGACGATCGCATAGCCGAGCTTGCGCCTGGGCGGTTCCTGCGCCCAGCCGCACGCCGGCAGGCTCGCCGCCAGGATCGCGGCGCCCGAGCCGGTCAGGATCTCGCGGCGGCTTTGTCCGTTCCCCATCGTCCTCTCCCATTTTTCGCCCGCAGGCCGGGCAGCGCTATCATGATGCCGGAGGGCGACGAAAGGCCTTCATGGTCGTAGGCCGGGAAGGTTCAGACCGGCAGGCGCAGGGTAGCGATCAGCCCGCCCTCCGCGCGGTTGCGCAATTCGACATCACCGCCATGCGCACGGGCGACTGCGCGAGCGCTGGGCAGGCCGAGACCGACGCCGCCGGTATCGCGGTTGCGCGAGCGTTCTCCGCGGAAAAACGGTTCGAAGACATGTTCGAGATCCTCGGGCGGGATCCCCGGCCCGTCGTCGCGCACGTCGAGCACGGCATGACCCTCGGCCAGCGCCAGCGTCAGATCCGCGCCGCCGGCGTATTTGACGGCGTTGATCACCAGATTGGTAACCATCGCCTTGATCGCCGCGGGATTGCCGTTGAGCACCACCGGCTCGCCCGGGGCGAGCGTCACTGCCTCGCCGCGATCGGCAAGGTCGTCGACCACCGTCTCGGCGAGCGAGCGCAAATCGAGCGGGCGCCGCACCGGCGTTTCGCTGGTCTCGCGCACATAGGCGAGCGCCGTCGACACCAGCCCCTGCATATCGCGGATATCGCCTTCGCAGGCATGGCGCAGCGCATCGGGCGCATCCTCGAGCCGCAGCCCGAGGCGCATCAGCGGCGTGCGCAGATCGTGCGCGACCGCGCTGATCACCGTGGTGCGATCGTCGACATAGCGATTGAGCCGCGCCTGCATCGTGTTGAATGCGGCGGCGGCCTCGGCGATCTCGCTCGGCCCTTCCAGTTCGAGCTGCGGCGCGCGCGGATCGCGGCCCAGCCGCTCGGCAGCGGCGGCGAAGGCGCGGATCGGCTTGGCGAAGCGATGGGCCAGCGCCCAGGCGAACGGCGCAACGGCGAGCGCCGAGAAGATCAGCCAGAGCAGCACGAACCAGCGCCATGGCTCGAAGCCCTCGGCCGGCTCGACTCGCAGCCACTGGCCGTCGCGCTGGCGCAACGCCGCGGAGAATCCCCCGGTGATGACCACGTCGCGCGCAACCGCCGGACTGATCGGCGCAGGCGAAGGCACGCCGGTGCGCCGATAGACCTGCTCGCGCTGGAGGAACGGCGTCGGGAAGCTGATCCGCACCGATTCGGCGGAGACGCCAAGCGCCGAGGCCAGCGCCGCCTCGATGCGTTCGGCGCGCGGGTTCCACGGAACGGGCTGGACGGCGGGGACGCGCTCGACCTGCAGGTCCCCGGCCGGATCATGTCCCCGCCCCATCGCATGGACGACCTGACCGACGGTGTAGAGCTTTGCCGAGGGCGTCTGGACCGCGATCAGCAGCGCCAGGTTCATCAGCTGGACCACGGCGACGCAACCCAGCATCAGCAGGAAAATGCGCAGGAACAGCGGCGATCGCGCCGCGCTCCCGGCTGGCTTCATGCGCGCACGACTCGCGGCACGAACAGATAGCCTTCATTGCGGACGGTGCGGATGATCTCGTCGGGGCCCGCGCGCAGCTTGCGGCGCAGGCGGCTGACCTGGACGTCGATCGCGCGGTCATAGGCGTCGGTATCGGGCCCCCGCGCCGCCTGGAGCAATGCCTCGCGCGAGAGCACGCGGCGCGGCCGTTCGATGAACACGCGCAGCACCGCGAACTCGCCGTCGGTGAGCCCGACCAGCACGCCGTTGGGATCGAACAGCTCATGGCTGCCCAGATCGATCCGCCAGCCGTCGAACGCGTAGATTTCGCTTGCCGGCGCTGGCGCGGCATCGCGCTTGCGCAGCGCGGCGCGCACCGTGGCGAGGATCTCGCGCGGGCTGCACGGCTTGGGAAGATAATGGCTCGCGCCTACTTCCAGCCCGAGGATGCGGTCCTGTTCCTCGCCGAGCGCGCTGAGCAGGATCACTTCGGGCCCGTCGCGGCGCGCGATGCGGCGGCATGCGGACAGGCCGTCCTCCCCAGGCATCATGATGTCGAGGATCACGCAATCGACCGGCGTGCGGGCGAGCACTTCGTCCATGCCGCGCGCATCGGCCGCGGTCTCGACGTTGAAGCCGCGCGCGCCGAGGCTGTTGGCGAGGAGATGGCGAATGTCGTGATCGTCATCGACGACGAGCAGCGTCGCCGAATCGAACGGGGTGTGGGCTGTGGCCATGCCCTATTGTAGGAAGGATGTGTCTGGATTGCTGCCCTAATTTTTCTTGGGTGTGCAATGGCTTAGACATGGCGAACCGATACGGAAACGGGCCCCGCCTTGCAGCGGAGCCCGTCATTGCCCGATGGGCGCCTTAAGTTACGAGCGGCGGCCGCGATGATTGTTGCGGTCGTTCTTCTCGATGCGGATCCGCGCCGAGAGTGCGTCGAAGCGGCGGTCGAGATCGCGGCGCTCGGCCAGCGTCAGGCCGGGACGGCTTGCCCGATAGCGCGCCTCGAGCCGGCTGAGCTCACGGAACTGCTGGCGCAGACGCGTGGCTTCGCTGCGGCTGAGCGCGCCAGAGCGGATGCCCTGGTTGATCCGCGCGTCGAGCCGGACCTGGCGCGCATTGATGTTCTGCCAGCCGCCCTGATAGCTCGCGGCGTGAGGTGCCGGGGCTGCGATGGCAGTGGCGGGGACAGCCGCGGCGGCAATGCCGAGGCCGGCGAGCGCGAGTGCGAATTTCTTCATGACTAACTCCTCTTTCGAAACTGGACCGCGGCTGCGGTCAAAAGGGGTTATGAAACGCGCGCGTCGCGTAAGTGTCCCACGGCTCGGCCTTTTGTGTCGCGGTTTGTCGCAGAACCGAAACGAGTCTGAACCTGCGTTCAGAATCAGGCCGCTAGCAGCCGTTCCGCCTGGGCCCGTGCCTCCGGGGTGATCTCTGCGCCGGACAGCATCCGGGCGATTTCCTCGCGGCGCTGGGCAGCGTCGAGCGGGGTAACGCCGGTGCGCGTGACGAGGCCGTCATGGCGCTTGGCGATCAGCAGATGCTGCGCGCCGCGGGCGGCGACCTGGGGGCTGTGCGTCACGACGAGAACCTGTGCGCTCGACGCGAGCCGGGCGAGGCGATCGCCGATCGCGCTTGCCACCGCGCCGCCGACGCCGCGATCGATCTCGTCGAAGATCAGCGTGCCGGCGCCGCCTTCCTCGGCCAGCGCCACCTTGAGCGCGAGGATGAAGCGCGACAGCTCGCCGCCGCTGGCAATCTTGATCAGCGGCGCGAAGGGCGCGCCGGGATTGGTCGATACCGCGAACTCGACGCGGTCCATCCCCGCGGGCGACCATTGCCCCTCGTCGAGCGGCTCGACTACGGTGCGGAAGCGCGCGGCGTCGAGCTTGAGTGGCTTGAGCTCGGTTTCGACTGCCGCGTCGAGGCGCCCCGCCGCCTGGGTGCGCGCCGCCGAAAGCGCACGCGCCGCCTCGCGATAGTCGCGGTGCGTCTCCTCGACGGCCAGCGCCAGCCTGGCGATCCCCGCTCCGCCGCTTTCGACTCGCGACAGCCGCGCGGTGAGCTGTTCGAGCAGATCGGCCAGTTCGTCGGGCTGGACGCGGTGCTTGCGGGCGAGCGCGCGCAGCTCGAACAGCCGCGTCTCATCGGCTTCGAGCGCGGCGGGGTCGAAGGCGAGCGCCTCCGCCGCGGCGTCGATCCGGTCCTGCGCCTCGACGCCCTCGGTGATCGCGCGGTCGATCGCGGCGAGCGCCTCGGCGAGCGCATCATGGCTGTCGGCGATCCGTTCGAGGATGCGCGCCGCCTGGCGGAGCTGGCTCAGCCCGCCCTCGGATCCTTCGAGCAGCTGCGCGACCGACTGGAGCTCGCCGGCGACCTTCTCGCCGCGCTGCATCGTCGCGCGGCGCTCGGCAAGGCGCTCTTCCTCCCCCGCCTCGGGCGCCAGCGCGCGGAGTTCGGTCACGGCGTGGTCGAGCCATTCGCGGTCGCGCTCGGCGACATCCTGTTCGGCGCGCGCCACCGCCAGCGCATCCTCCGCCTCGCGCCAGGCGCGATGCGCAATGGCGACCGGGCCGGCATCGAGCCGGCCGAAGATGTCGAGCAGGATGCGGTGGCCGCGCGGATTGAGCAGGCCGCGATCGTCATGCTGGCCGTGGATCTCGACAAGGTGCGGCGCGAGTTCGCGCAGCAGTCCCGCCGACGCCGGCTGATCGTTGACGAACGCGCGGCTGCCGCCGTCGGACTTGACGATGCGGCGGATGAGGAGCGGCTCGCCGGGTTCGAGCTCGAGCCCGTTCTGCGCCATCAGGTTCGCAATGGCGCCGTCGCGCTCGGGCGTGTCGAAGCTGGCGGTGACGGTTGCCTGTGCCGCACCCTGGCGCACCAGCCCGCTCTCGCCGCGCGCGCCGAGCGCGAGGCCCAGCGCATCGAGCAGGATCGACTTGCCGGCGCCTGTCTCGCCAGTCAGCACGCCCAGGCCGGTGCCGAATTCGAGGTCGAGCGCCTCGATCAGCACCACATCGCGGATGGAAAGCGCGGTCAGCATGCGCGCTCCCTATTGCAGGAACGGACGCAGAACGGAAGCGCTTGCGAGCATCAGCTCGCGGCGGTCTGCACCTTGGCGAGCTTGTCCTGATTGTCCTGCATCAGGTCATAGGCGCGCTTGTACCAGTCGGTGCCCGGATAATTGGCGCCAAGCACTGCGGCGGCCTTCTGCGCCTCGGTGGGCATGCCGAGCGAGAGATAGCTCTCGGTCAGCCGCAGCAGTGCCTCGGGCACGTGGGTGGTCATCTGGTAATTGTCGACCACGGTACGGAAGCGGATCGTCGCAGCGAGCCATTGGCCGCGGCCCTCGTAGAAGCGGCCGATCTCCATTTCCTTGCCGGCGAGGTGATCGCGGACGAGATCGATCTTGAGGCGCGCATCGGCAGCGTAGCGGGTGTTGGGGTAGCGGCGCGTCAGCTCGCCGAGCGAATCGAGCGCCTGCTGCGTGATCTTCTGGTCGCGCGTAACATCGGCGACCTGCTCGTAATAGCTCAGCGCGATCAGATAATAGGCGTAAGGCGCATCGCGGTTGCCCGGATGGACCGCGAGGAAGCGCTGTGCCGAGGCGATCGCCTGCGAATAATCCTGGTTCAGATAATAGCTGAACGCGCCCATCAGCTGCGCGCGGCGCGCCCATACCGAATAGGGATGTTGGCGCTCGACTTCGTCGAACAGAGCCGCGGCGAGCTTGTACTGCCGCTGGTCGAGCCGTTCCTTGCCGGCGCTGTAGAGCGTGCCGACGTCGCGCGCGACATAGGGCAGGTCGGAGCGTGGGCCGCTCTTGGCGCAACCGGCGACCGAAAGGGCCAGTACCGGAACGAGGACGAGCGCGAGCGCGCGGGCATTGGGGATACGCATATCGGGCGGTCTTAGCCGAGCGTGGTGGCGTCAAACAATCCTTTTCGCGGCGGCTTTGTGGCGCAGGAGATTGCGGCGCCCTTCGGTCACCCCATGCGGGATCGCTTGACGCGATTGGTGCGTTGCACAATTCATTGCGCATCCGGACCGGAGAATATCCAAGTGACTGCCACGCTCCTCGCCACGCATCGCGTCGAAAAGCCGTGGGGCCGTCACCGGCTCTGGCCGGGCTTCGCCGATCCGGCGCCCGATCAGGAGCCGGTGGGTGAAGTCTGGTTCCAGACGCCCGGCAACGCCACCCCCGACCTGCTGATCAAATATCTGTTCACCAGCGAGAAGCTGTCGGTGCAGGTCCACCCGAACGACGAACAGGCCCATGAACAGGGCTTGCCGCGCGGCAAGGACGAATGCTGGGTGATCCTCGACGCCGAACCCGATTCGACGATCGCACTCGGCACCAAGCGCCCGGTCGATCGCGAAACGCTGCGCGCCGCCGCGCTGGACGGCTCGATCGAGGATCTGCTCGACTGGAAGCCGGTAAAGGCCGGCGACTTCTTCTATTCCGCGTCGGGCACCGTCCATGCGATCGGCGCCGGGATCACCTTGGTCGAGGTTCAGCAGAACAGCGAGACCACCTACCGGCTCTATGATTACGGCCGCCCGCGCGAACTGCATCTCGAGGAAGGCGTCGCGGTCTCGGACCCCACGCCCTTCGTGCCGCATCCGATGCCGGGCAAGGTGGCGGACGATCGTGCGATCCTGGTCGAAGGGCCCAAATTCGTGCTCGAGCGCTGGGAAGGCGGCCATCGCAGCTTCGCGCTGCCCGATGGAGTCACCGGCTGGCTGGTGCCGCTGGCGGGCGAAGGCGTGGTCGACGGCGTGGCATTTCGCGCCGGCGAATGCGTGACGCTGACCGGGGCGTGCGAACTCCATGCCGAAACCGGCAGCGACCTGTTGTTTGCCTATCCCGGGGATGCCCGGATCTGAACCTGTCAGCGACGTGAACGCGAGGTAGTTTCGCGTTCACGCAACCCCTAGGGGTGACGACACGTTGGGTCTGCAGCTGCAATAAACAGGAGCAGACCATGCGTATTCTTTTTGCCGCGGCGATCGCCGCCGTGGCCATCCCGGCGGTTCCCGCGATGGCACAAACCCCGCGCCAGGAGTATCGCGAGAACGTCCGCGACGCGCAGCGCGACTGTAACCGCGAACTTCGTCGCGCCGAAAATCGCCGCGAATATGACCGCGAAATGCGCGAGTGCCGCCGCGACCTGCAGCAGGCGCAGCGCGAATATCGCAGCGATGCCCGCAATTGGCGCGGCAGCCGCGAGAGCCGCGATTGGCGCCAGTATCGCAACTACGACTATAATCGCCTCCCGCGCGGCGAGAGCGCCTATTATGCCGATCAATATTATCGCGACGGCCGCAATTATCAGGAGCGCCGCCTGAGCCGCAACGACCGCGTCTATCGCGGCAATGACGGCCGCTATTATTGCCGCCGCAACGACGGCACGACCGGCCTAATCGTCGGCGGCGTCGCCGGTGGCCTCCTCGGCAACACGCTGTCGAACGGCCGCAACGCCACCCTCGGCACGCTGCTCGGTGCAGCGGCAGGTGCGGCGCTGGGTTCGTCGGTCGACCGCGGCAACGTGCGCTGCCGCTAACAGCTCTGCCACGCAGGCGAGAGAGGCCCGGCGCACAAGCGCCGGGCCTTTTCTTTTGACTGCACGGCGTGGGCGGAGGATCTGCACGGTCCAAATCAGGAGCGCCAATGCCCGGCCTTTTCGTCGCAATGCTGCTGTTTCCGCAAACCGCGAGCGCCGCGGCCGTGCATCCTGCGCCCGATCGGATGCTGTCCCTCGTGCCGCGCGGCAGCGAGGGCGCGGAATATTGCAGCGAGGATCGGCGCTGGTGCGTATCGCTCTCCGAGGCGCAGGACGCGGAAGCGCCGGTCCTGCCGGTCGTCCGCACCGGCGACCCGGCCCCACCGATGCCGCATGCGCGGTCGGAGGCCTATTCGAACGAGACCTACGCCGTCTGGCCCAGGCTGATCCTTCTGAAGGACGGCGGCTTTCTGGCGGGTGTCGAAACCCGGACGAGCACCGCCTATTCGGGCGGCGGCGGCAGCGCCACCGAGTTGCAGCTGTTTCGCCTTGCCCTGGACGGGCAAGCTCCCAAGCCGGTGCTGCAGGTGCCGGTCGGCGCCTCGCTGCTGATCCGGGCCTGTTTCAGCGAGCGCGACATGCGCTATCGCCGCGGTGCCTGTCATGACGAATACAGCTTTTCCGCGAGCCTCACGCTAGCGGGCGAAACCACAGGCAGCCTGCCGGCGCTGGCCTATTCCACTGAAGCACGTGCCTTCCCGCGCGGGGTTTCGCGGACGGAAGATTCGACTGCGAAACCGCGGCTGAAGAAATCCGACCTCGTCCACGAACGCGACCCGGAATGCAGCTTCGCGCGCCGGTTTCGCTTCGACGCCGCAGCGGGCGCCTATCGGCCCGATGCGCCACTTCCGGAATGCTCGGCCTATACGATACCGTAGCGCCTGCGCGCGCGGCCGCAGGGCGATGCGCTAGATCAGCCCGCCGGTCAGGAAGAGGCGCAAGCCGCTGATCGCCATCACGATCAGGTTGAGGTTGCGCCCGCTATTGCTGCGCGACAGCATCCCGATCACCGCGCCGACCAGCGCGATCGGGAAGGCGATCCAGTTCAGCAGCGGGATGAACGGGAACGGGATCACGCCCACCAACGCGAAGAGCATCGCGAACAGGCCAATCAGGATCGAGACGATATTGAGCATCGCGGCAACATGGAGATTGCCAAGTGTGTTGGCAAGCTAAAGCGCATCACTCGCGCACTTCCCAACGCTTCCTTAACCTCGTCGCGCGCAGGGTGACGATGCCCAAAGGAGCGTCTTTCGCATGGCCCGCACACTCGGTTTCTTCCTGTTCGTCTTCCTGCCGCTGGCGCTTGCCGGCTGCGGCGGCGCGGGCCCGGCGAACAACATGATCAGCGACGCCGAGCTCGGCAACGCCGCCGATCCGGCGCTGACCGGCGCGCTGCAGGACCAGATCATGGTCGATCCGCAGCTTGGCCGTCAGGCGAACGGCGACGCGATCCGCCCGCCCAACGCCCCCTATTCGGGCGGCGTGCCGAGCGACGCCGTCGCCACCAACGGCAGCAAGGTCGATACCGCGGGCATGCTGAAGGCTCCTGCCCCGGTCGCGGCGGGCAAGGACTGCCCGCAGTGCCGGGCCGCGCGCGATTCCGTGACGCTGGGCGGCATTGCGGCGCGCCAGCCCAATGCGGGCATCAAGGGCTGCGCAGGCGCGCTCCAATATTCGGCAGGCTGGGCACAGCGGCTCCCCGCCGACCTGCCGCTCTATCCGCAGGCCCGGGTGATCGAGGCCGCCGGCGCGCAGGGCGGCAAATGCGCGCTGCGCGTCGTCAGCTTCTCGGCCGGCCAGCCGCTGGAGGCACTGCTCGACTGGTATTACACCAAGGCGGTCCGCGCCGGGTACAGCGCCGAGCACCAGCTTGACGGCGCCCAGCATATCCTCGGCGGCACCCGCGGCCGCGACGACGGCGCCTATGTGCTGTTCCTCACCGCCCGCAGGGACGGCGGCACCGACGTCGATCTGGTCGCCAACAACGGCAGCTGAGCGCGGCTGCCACGAACAGCGCGGTTCCCCTCGCGGGCATTCCGCGCTACCGGCTTCCGATGCCTTCCCTTTTTCTAGTCATGCTCGGCGGCGCATTCGGTGCCGGCGCGCGGCACCTTGTCGGCCGCGCGACGCTCGCCCTGTTCGGACCGAACTTCCCCTGGGGCACGCTGGCCGTGAACCTGATCGGCGGGCTCGCCATGGGCGTGCTTGCCGGCGGGCTGGTGCGGCTGGGTGAGAGCGGCGAGCAATGGCGGCTGCTGCTCGGCGTCGGCGTGCTCGGCGGGTTCACGACCTTCTCGGCCTTTTCGCTCGACGTGATGACCATGATCGAGCGCGGCGACTGGGGCATGGGGCTGGGCTATGTGCTCGCCTCGGTAATCGGCTCGGTGGCGGCGCTCGCGATCGGCCTCGGCATCGCAAGGGCAGCAGCATGAGCACCGACGTCCGCCAGTTCATCGTCGTCGCGGATGACGACGGCATCCGGCTCGATCGCTGGTTCAAGCGGCATCTGCCCGACACCAGCTTCAACATCGTCTCGCGCTGGGCCCGCACCGGGCAGCTGCGCGTCGACGGTGCGCGCGCCGATCCGAGCGATCGCATCGCCACAGGCCAGACGATCCGCGTGCCCCCGGCCGAGCCGGTCAAGGCCAGCGTCGCCAAGCCCAAGTCCGACCGTCCGCCGCTCAGCGACGAGCAAACCGCCTTCGCCCGCGAAATGGTCATCCACCAGGATGCCCAGGCGATCGTGCTCAACAAGCCCCCCGGCCTCGCCACGCAGGGCGGCACCAAGACCTTCGAGCATGTCGACGGCCTGCTCGACGCGCTCCAGTTCGAAGCCGAGGGTCGCCCCAAGCTGGTCCACCGCCTCGACAAGGATACGAGCGGCGCACTGCTCCTCGCGCGCACCAGCCGCGCCGCCGCCTTCTTCTCCAAGCACTTCTCCGGCCGCAGCGCCAAGAAGCTCTATTGGGCGCTGGTGATGGGCGTGCCCGAGATCGAGGACGGCCTCATCGAGCTCCCGATCGGCAAGCAGCCGGGCACCGGCGGCGAGAAGATGCAGGTCGACATGAAGGAAGGCGCGCCCAGCCGCACGCGCTATCGCGTGATCGAGATGGCGGGCAATCGCGCCGCCTGGGTCGAGCTCCAGCCGCTCACCGGGCGCACCCACCAGCTGCGCGTCCATATGGCGGCGATCGGTCATCCGATCGTCGGCGACGGCAAATACGGGCTGCAGGAAGCTTTCCTCACCGGCGGCATCTCGCGAAAGATGCACCTCCACGCACGGCGCATCCGCATCGATCATCCCGACGAGGGCAAGATCGACGTCACCGCCGAGCTGCCCGATCATTTCGCCGAATCGATGAAGACGCTCGGCTTCGACTTGTCGCTGGGCAACACCGACGCGCTCGACGACCGTCCGCCGATGAGCCGCGATCAGAAGAAGGCGCTGGGGCGCGCCCATGCCAAGTCGGTGCGCAAGGAGCGCCGCGGCGAACGGCGCGGCCGCGGCGAGGAGAAGCCAAAGCCGAAGCCGAAGCCGAAGAAGTGACGGCGGCCCCCAACCGCCTCGCGCTGTTCGACTGCGACGGCACGCTAGTCGACAGCCAGGCCAATATCTGCCGCGCGATGGAGGACTGCTTCGCCACCGCCCGGCTCGATCCGCCGCCGCGCGAAGCCATCCGGCGGATCGTCGGGCTCAGCCTCGTCCCGGCGATCGCCCAGCTGCTGCCCCAGGGCGAGGCGCGTCAGCACGAACTGCTTGCCGAGGATTACAAGCGCGCCTTCCACGCGATGCGCTCGAACGGCGCCCTCGATCCCGAACCGCTGTTCGACGGCGTCGCCGACGCGATCGAGACGCTCGACGCCAATGGCTGGCTGCTCGGCGTCGCCACCGGCAAGTCCGATCGCGGGCTCGGCCTCATCCTGGCGCATCACGGGCTGGCACACCGCTTCGTCACGCTCCAGACCGCCGACCGCCACCCCTCCAAGCCGCACCCCTCGATGATCGAGACCGCGATGGCCGAGGCCGGCGCGTCGCCCGAGACCACTGCGATGATCGGCGACACCAGCTTCGACATGGCGATGGCACGCGCGGCGGGCACGCATGCAGTAGGTGTTGCATGGGGATACCACACCATGCATGAACTGCGCGAAGCGGGCGCGGGCCATGTCGTGGAGAATGCCGCCGCGCTGCCCGCGCATCTGGAGGCCCTATGACCGACGCCGACCGCCTCGCGCAGAAGCGCTATTACCTGATCGTCGGCGTCAACCTGCTCGCCACTGCGGGCGCGGTGCTCGGGCTGCTCGTCGCCGGGCGCTCGAACAGCTGGGCAGGCAGCGTGCTGGGCGGCGCGATCCTTCTGTCCGCCTTGTACGTTATGGCGGTCGTGCCGCGCAGCCTCGCGCGGCGCTGGCGGACACCGGAGCAGCCGTGAGACGATTCTGGAAGCAGGTTACGGTCGAGCCCGGCAATGGCCTGGCGCTGGACGGCAAGCCGGTGCGGACGCCGGGCCGCGTCCCGCTCGAAGTGCCGACCCGCGCGCTTGCCGAAGCGATCGCGCAGGAATGGCGCGGGATCGGCGATACGCTCGATCCGCGGACGATGCCGCTCACCGGGCTCGCCAATGCCGCGATCGACCGCGTCGCCCCCGATCCCGCGCGCTTCGCCGCCGGCCTCGCCGCATACGGCGAAAGCGACCTCCTCTATTACCGCGCCGCGGAGCCCGCCGCCCTGGTCGACCGCCAGGCCGCGATCTGGGACCCGCTGCTCGATTGGGCGCGGGGGCGCTACGACATTCATTTCGAGCTGGCGACCGGCGTGATGCATGTCCCCCAGCCCGAAGCGACCGTCGTCCAGCTCGCCGACGCCATCACCGCGCTCGACGCGTTCCGCCTGGCCGCCCTCTCCCCGATCGTGACGATCAGCGGCTCGCTGGTCGCCGCGCTCGCGCTTGCCGAGGACGCCGCCACCCCCGAAGCCATCTGGCAGGCCGCCCATGTCGACGAGGACTGGCAGGCCGAGCAATGGGGCGAGGACGTGCTGGCAACCCAGGCGCGCGAGGCGCGGCGGAGGGATTTTGACGCGGGGGTGCGGTTTCTGGGGCTGGTTTAGGGTACGGTGAATTAGAAGTCCGCGAGTGTCTGGACTATCGGCCATTCGCCTCCTGCAAAATAGCGATAACCTCGTTCAGCCTAGATGCATTCAGCCTACTCGCCCAGCGTTGCAAACACGGAACAAATCATCGTATTCGTTTGCCGTGATTTCGAGGCTGATCCCAACCGAATTCGTCCGACGCATGGGAAATGGCAGGACCAGACCAGCCCTCCTGATATGCGAAAATGGCAACCCTTCTGTAGAAGTCGTGGCGAAGCTAGCCGCCGGCTGTGATCAGGGCGTGACGTCTCTCTCCATGGAAGTCGTCTCCGCGCTTCTTGCCGGTGACCTAGGGATCCCGATCCCAGAGCCTTTCCTCCTTCAACTCGACCCCGATTTCATCGACATTATTCCCAATGCGGAATGGGCAGGCCTTGCACGTACTGGCTGCGGGGTCGCGTTCGGCTCGCGGCTCCTTCCCTCGGCTTATTCTGCTTGGATATCGGGTACGGTGCCTGTTGGGAAAATGACGGCTACCGCCGCAGGCATACTCCTTTTCGACGCCGTGATCGAGAATCCTGATCGGCGCGCCGCTAACCCTAACTGCTTAGTGCGCGGCGAGGAGATCCGGATATTCGATCACGAGTTGGCCTTTCCGCCGATGCTAATTGGAGTTCCGAGGCCGTGGATACTGGGTGCACTCAACTTCATGGAGCAGCCCGGGCAGCATATCTTTCGTGATGCGTTGAAGGGACGTGAGGTCGACTGGAATCCGATCCTTGCAAGCTGGCAGGGGCTGTCCAACGCGCAATTCGACGACTATGAGGCCGTTCTTCCTCCCGAATGGGAGGCTGCGCGAGGAGCGTTTCGCGCAGCTATCGACAAAATTAAAGCTGTGCGTGAGAATATCGAGGGATGCGTGGCGGAGGTGCGAAGAGTACTATCGTGACCAAGCGTCGATATACATTCACGGTGCTGCGATATGTGCACGACCGCGTGACGGGGGAATTCGTCAATGTCGGGATTGTGGCCTTTTTGCCGCCTGCCCGCGGGGAGTCTGGCGCGCTGAGAGCGGCGACTCGGCATACGATCGGCCGCATGCGCGTGATGTTCCCTGATCTAGTCAAAGCTGACTTCCTGTCGGCGATGTCCTCGATCGATCGTGCTGCACGTAAATTACGCCCCGAGGTTGAGCGCGATGCACTTGGCTTTTCGAGCGAACTCGATGCTTCGGTCTTTGCCCAGCGCATCCTGGTAAGCGACGACAGCGCGCTACAATGGTCGCCTGTCGGCGCGGGGCTCACAGAGGACTTCGAAGTGACGTTCAAACGCCTCTTCCAGCGTCATGTGGCCCAATATGATGAGCGCTCGAACGCCCGCCGATCGGATGAGGAAGTCTGGAAGCCAGTCCGCAAGCTTCTTGAAGAGCGCGGCGTCCCCGTCGAACTTGGCGAGAAAACGATCGTAGGTGATGGCGACAAGGTTCATTTCCAGCATGCCTGGAAAAATGGTGTGTGGCACGCCTATGAGCCGGTCTCGTTGGACCTAGCGGACGAGGAAGGGATCGTGCGCAAGGCCCATCGCTGGCTGGGGCAGTTGACCTCAGTCACGTCCGATCCTGCCGAGCCATTCCACGCCCATTTCATTGTCGGAGCCCCGGCAAACGATAGTCTGATGCCGGCCTATCGTCGAGCAATCCGCATTCTCAAAAAATCACCTGGCTCCGTCGATGTCTATGAGGAACGCGACCTGACCAGATTCGTGGACCGGATTGAAGACGAAGTCCGAGCCCACCGCGCATTCGACTAGCAACCACTATCGCCAGTTGGTGACACAGTGATCTGAAGCGTTAGCTTACGCGGTACCAAGGGAAAGCTCTGGGCAGCAGCCGGCCAGAATCGGTGGCTCGACTGCGATTGACCGCGGCCACACGCGCACCCTAGCCTCCCCCCATGCGCATCCTCCTGGCAGCCCTCGCCCTCGCCGTCCCCGCCGCCGCCTCGGCCCAGACCTCCGGTCGCTACGAGCAACTCACCCTCGCGGTGACCGGCAACACCGTCTCGGGCGTGTTCTCCGAAGCCCGCGCCGGCAATGGCAGCGAGGCGGCGCCGCAGTTCACTTGCATCTTCCTGCTGCGCGGAACGCTGAGTAACGGCCGCGGGCAAGTGCGCACCTGGTATCCCGGCGAGGAGCCGATCAAGGGCAGCCTGGCGTTCCGCGGCACGGAGGCTTCGCTGATGCTCCAGGCAAATCACGGCGGCTGCCTCAACACCAGCGGCGACATGGTCGGCCAGCCGTTCAAGGCCGATCTCGGCAAGGCCGCCAAGGGCTGGACCGGCGTCGCTTTGGTCACCGCCCGGCGCGCGGTGCTGCGCCCCAGCCCGGGCGCGGCCGCCAAGGCCCCCTATGTCGTCGATGGCGACGCGGTCGGCATCCTCGGTCGCCGCGCCGGCTGGCTGCGCGTCGCCTATGCCGGTGAGAGGACCGTCACCGGCTGGGTCCGCGCCGGCGAAGTGGCGGTCGCCGAATAGGCATTTGCGCTCCCTTGCAATGTTGGATTTCATTTGCTGGGATCGACGCGTCGCCGCCAGGCGGCCGCTCCTTGATATTGTCGCCCTCCTCTCGATGCCGCGTCGACCAACCCGTCGATGCGGCGTCAGCGTTACAAGGCGGGTACGCTTGGATGTCGCGTTGGTGTCGCGTTAGTGGCGCGTCGCAGATGCGTAAGTGGCGCTTCCGTGCCGCGTGGCCGCCGGGCCACTTTACTCCGAGTCAACCATCTCGAAGCCTGAATCTTTGAAAATCAAAGCATTAGCGAGTCAAGCAACGCTCCAAAACCTGCTTTTGCGTCAACTTCGTCACTTGACCCCGCTTGACCACGACGCTGCCGGCCACTGGTCAACCGATCGGTCCGGTCTCGACGGCCCCTTGGATCGGCGATTGACCTGTAGGAAAATGTTGCTCAAATGTTCTCGCCCTTGAGCAGCGGGGGCTACACATGGACATTGCAGCAGAACAGCGACGGCGCAGCTTTGGCGTCTGGTTACGCACCGGCAGGCGACCGACGCCTGGCGATCAACCCGAGGTCAAGTTCAATCCTTGGCATGACCCGAAGGACGGTCGGTTCACCTTTCGCGGGTCGGGTCGATACTATGATCCTGGCGGCGCAACCGCGCAGGAAAACGGCAGCGCTCCACGGATTAAGTTCGGCGGCTATGCCGAAGACCCTCGCCTGCCCCCTATTTCTACCAAGGAGGAGGCAGATGCCTGGCGGGCCGGGGAGCTAGCCAAATTTAGGTACGACTCCGACCGTCGGAGGGCCATCGAGGAGCAGTACCAGCGGTATCTGTTCAAACTCGCCAATCCACCTAGAACCCAGGCGGAAGCGATCCCGAATGTTGCCCGCTCCGATGATCACCAAAGCGGGGCGAGCAGCAATCCCGTTCTTCGCATCAAAGCGCCCGACGTGACGGCGCGAGCGCAAGTCCAGCCAAATCATCCGCTCCGCAAGCCCGGCAAAGGCGGGAATCCCGCGCAGAGATCGGAGAGGAATCCACGGATGGCGGCAGAGGGGGTTTCGGTGGCGGCGGTGCGACCGGAAGCTGGGGAGATCCGCCCGGGCGCCCCGCGCCGCAAAGGCAGAAACCCCGATCAGCGCGCGGTCTCTCGGAAGGTGGCGGCGAATCCGGCGGAGGAGGCGCGAGTGGGCGCTGGAATGACTCGCCCAAGCCGCAAGCAAAACACCCTGAAACGGCCCAGGTTGCGACGGTCGGTTCGCGCCCGACGGATCAGTGGCGACCGGTATCGAGCAACGGGTATCTCTATGAAATTGACGAGCAGAACCGCACGCGCCGAGTGTCGGGGGAGATCACCTTGAATTCCGAGCAGGGCCGTTCACGATCTGCACAACTTGCCGCAGGCGGTCCGGACAGGCGCGCGAGCGATCACGGCGGACATTATATAGCGCGCCGGTTCGACGGGCCGACCGAGGCTTTCAATCATTTCGCCCAGGACGGAAATTTCAACCAGAGCGACTACGCCAAACTGGAGGAAGAATGGGCGAGGGCCAAGCACGACGGCAAAAATGTGCGGGTCAAGATTGTCCCGGTTTACGAAGGTTCGTCCCAGCGACCATCAGTTCTCAATGTCTGGTTCTGGATAGATGGCGTTAGGAAGAGCAAGAAGTTCCCAAACGAACCTCAGGGAGGAAAGAGTGAAAAAGAATAGAACGGAAGAGCTGCTTGATCTGATCGGCCAGCTACTGGCCGAGGATACTGAGTACCCGCTGGAGGGCACGCTTCTGCACGCCGAAGTCGAACGAGCATCCGTGGGCCCCTCCATTTTCAAGAATCTGGGAAATCATATCCTGTATCGCGATCCCGATCTCGATCGGCTGGGCGATGCGCTACTCGATCTATGGTACGCCCAGGAAGGTGAGAAGCGCTGGGCCGAAATCGAGTATATCGTCCGCAATGGCCGGTTCGAGGCGACCTTCGTCTATCCTGAGGAAATCGACCCGGACGAAGAGCCGCTCGACCGCAGAACACGGATCGTAGCCCGGTATTTCGGGGACAAGCCAATCGTATATCCCCCCTGGGAAGAGCATGACAGCTTCCAGCTTTGATGCGAATAGCCCGCTTGATCACCCCGGCCGATACAAGCGGACCGCAGCGGAGAGGGGCATGATGTACGATCCCGCCGAAATCGCTCCCGATCTGGGCACTGTCAGCTCGGTGGACGACGTCGATCTCTCCCTCAGTAGCGAACTGCGGGACGCTCTGTCCGAAGCACGGTCATTTCTAACCTTCTTCGAGTGGGGAAATATCACATCGGAGTTCCTGGGAGCTCACTTCGACGGCATATTCTCGATCTTCCTGTTCGGAATCGAGCCCGGCCGCGACGATGTCGATCACTGGGTCTGGGTTTTCGTTGGAGACATCCCGCCCGCCTACATCACCTGCGAGGACGCCAAGAGCCCCTATGAGGCACTCGATGGCTATATCGGTGCGATGGAGGAGTGGGTGCAGGCGGCGCGCGACGGCGCATCGGTTGCGGATATGATCCCGGTCAACGTGCCGGCAACGCCTGAGTATGCGGCGGCGCTGGAGAGCCGCCTGAAATTTCTCGACGAGGAGATTCTGCCGCTTCTGAAGTGATGCCCGCCGGGGAGCGAACCTCGTACGTGCCTATTTGTTCAGTCCCCGGATGAACCCGATCAGCCCAGTCTGGCGCGAGCGCCGCAGCCGCTCCGCCTTGATGATCGTGTGGACCGACTCGAAGCACTGCTCGACTTCGTCGTTGACCAGCACATAGTCATAGCCGTCCCAGTGGCTGACCTCGGCGGTGGCGCGGGCCATGCGGGCGGAGCTGGGACAATCGAAGCCTCGTCGCGACGCCCCTGGATCAACGATTGACTTGTAGGAAAATGTTGCTCAAATGTTCTCGCCCTTGGAAAAGCGGGGCGACATATGGACATCGCGGCAGAACAGCGACGGCGCAGCTTTGGCATCTGGTTGCGCACCGGCAGGCGGCCAGACGTTCTGGGGTATGAGCGCAAGTTCAATCCCTGGCATGATCCGGAGAACGGCAAGTTTACGTTCGCCGGAGAGGGACGGTATTTCGCTCCTGGAAAGGGGGGCTTACCTGGCGGAAGGCGCCAGGACGCGCCGCCTCTCACGTTCCGCGAAGACCCATCGATACCACCCTTCAATAGTGACGAGGAAATCGACGCGTGGGCGGCAGAAGTACTCGCGATACATGGAAAAAAGCTTGGCGCTAAAGCTGCGATTGAAAGCCGCAGCGAGCTTCACAAGAAAGCGCTTGCGTCACGTCCACGAAATCCGCTGCGCAAGGCGGGGGACTTCGTACACGGGTTCGGTCAGGGAGTTTCCGACGTCGGAAAGGCAGCGGCTGCCGGTCTCTATTCGCTGGTGACCACGCACCCTGCCACCACCGTGCGCAACCTCGAGTTCGGTCTCGCTCGCATGATAGACGATGCGATCGAGGCCGAAGATACGCCTGCTCATATTCAAATCAGCCGGGCAGCACATTCCATAGCTAACGCGTCGGCGCACGACATCGGTTATGCCATTGGGTCATTAGGCGGCAATGTGGGATTGGCAGTCGTGCCGGGCGCTGTGGTCACTAAAGTTTCCACGGCGGCGCGCATCGGCACGGCCGGAAAGATCGCCGCGGCCTCCGAGAGTGCGAGCGCCCAATTCGGCACCGCGGTATCAACCAACTATCGAACCACCTTTTTCGACGCCCATCCCAACCTCAAGGACAGGGTGGTCGTACATCACGCTGTCGAGCAGCAGATTATGAGGCGATTTCCCGACGTTGTGACGAAGAGCGAGATACATTCTCTCGAAAACCTCCGCGGCATTCCCCGCGACCTTAATTCAAAAGTGCACCTCAGCGAAATCCGCAAAGAGTGGAATAGATTTTATAAGAACTATGAGGCGAGAGGAATAAATCCCTCCAAAGATGAAATCCTGAAGAAAGCAACTGAGATAGATTCAAAATACGGTTCGCGTTTCAACCCTAAGCGCTGAGAGGCCCGATGACAAAATATTACAGCGTAGAGCCGGAAGTCGCCGGAAGCTGGGGAGCTGACACCAAAATCATCAGGATACCGGGGAAGCTCGTCACGGCTGACCGGCTCCACTACGAATTTGATGGTTGGCTCGGCGACGATCTGCTCGAGAGCACGCCATTCTACATCGCTACGGCAAAGCTATCCGAAGCAATCTTGGAGTCACGCCTGTCCGGTGCCGAGTTCGAGGATGTGAAGATATCGAAATCGCCGCAGTTCGAGGACCTGCATCCAAACCGCGATTTGCCAAAATTTCTCTGGATGAAGCCGGGCAGCAACCCGTCGCGAGACGATTTTGGCCTGACCCCTAATCTCCAGCTTATCGTTTCGGCGCGGGCGCTCGCCGTGCTGGAAAGCTTCGAGATCGCCCACGCCTCGATAGAACCGATCGGCAGCGGAACTGGCTGACAGTGTGACCCCTGTGTGACTTTCCATTCGCAAGATGCGCGCCCGGTGGCGCGGACATGATGGGGATATCAAGCCATGATGGACCAAATGGCGCGAGCCATCGCCAACCTGGTCATGTTTCTGGAGTTCTCACCGCAGGATATCCTGGATGAGGACGCTGCCATGCAAGCGCTGGAGCAACTTGCCGGCGATCTCAACGCACTCGACGAATCGTCGCAGCACGCTTTGTCGGCGAGCTTTCGGTCGATAGCATCGAACTATGAAGGCGAAGACAGGACCTTCGTAGAACAGTTACCGGAAGCACTTGGACTGCATGGCACGGTCGGCGAAGACCAGCCCGAATGAAGCCTACTTATTCAGCCCGCGGATGAACCCGATCAGCCCGGTCTGGCGCGAGCGGCGCAGGCGTTCGGCCTTGATCACGGTGTGGACCGACTCGAAGCACTGCTCGACTTCGTCGTTGACCAGCACATAGTCATAGCCGTCCCAGTGACTGACCTCGGCGGTGGCGCGGGCCATGCGGGCGTCGATCACTTCGACCGAGTCGGTGGCGCGCTTGAGCAGCCGCTCGTGCAGGATCTTGAGCGACGGCGGCAGGATGAACGCGCGGACCACGTCGCCGCCGGCGAGCTGGAACAGCTGCTGCGCGCCCTGCCAGTCGATGTCGAACAGCACGTCGCGGCCCGAGGCGAGGATCTTGTTCACCCCCTCGCGCGGGGTGCCGTAGCGATGGTCGAACACGTGCGCCCATTCGAGGAACTCGTTGTTCGACACCATCTCGCGGAATTTCTCGAGGTCGACGAAATGATAGTCGACGCCATCGACTTCGCCCGGGCGGATCGGCCGGGTAGTGTACGACACCGACATTTCGAGGAACGAGTCCGCCTTCAGCAGCTTGCGCGCGATAGTCGACTTGCCTGCCCCCGACGGCGAGGACAGCACGAAGAGGACGCCGCGGCGGCGGAATTTGTGCGGATCGTTCTCGGTGCGATGGGGCATGGGCGCTACTGGCGTGCGGACTCGGCCCCCGTCAAGTCACGCCTTGCGCTGCTTTCGGCGATCGGCGCGCATCTTCCACAGGCCATAGCCGCCCGCGAGGACGAGCCCCGGCACGCCCATCCGGGTGATCGCGCGCTGGGCGACATAGCCGATCGCGGCGCCCTTGACTCCGCCGCGGCCGTCGCGCCGGTCGATCCGATTGCCGATGAAGGCGCCGATCAGGTTGCGGATCATATCGCGCTCTCCGAATTGGCGAAGCGATGCACGCCATAGGCGATCGCGCCGAACACCAGCACCGCGGGAACGACGTTCTTGGCGATCTTCCACGCCGCGACTCCGGCTACCGCGCCGAGCGTGCCGCCCTCGCCGTCGCTGGCATCGATCTTGTGGCCAATAAAGGCGGCGATTGCGTTGCCGATCATGTGGGGCTCCTGAAAGCTGTTCGGGAGCTAAGCGGTCGAAGCCCGCTCAAGTTCCTCCCCGTTCCGGGGAGGAATTCGGAGTTACCGCCCGATCATCGTCTCAGGCTTCACATATTGGTCGAACGTCGCCTCATCGACCAGCCCGAGCTCGAGTCCGGCTTGCTTGAGCGTCAGCCCCTTTTCGTGCGCGTATTTGGCGATCTTGGCCGAATTGTCATAGCCGATCACCGGCGCCAGCGCGGTCACCAGCATCAGCGAGCGGCCGACCAGGTCGGCGATCTGCTTCTCGTTCGCCTCGGTGCCGTCGACGCAGCGCTCTGCGAAGCTGGTCATTCCCACTGCAAGCAAGTGGATCGAGCGCAGCACATTGGCGCCGATCAGCGGCATGAACACGTTGAGCTCGAAATGCCCCTGCATGCCGCCGACCGTCACCGCCTGGTTGTTGCCGATCACCTGCGCCGCGACCATCGTCAGCGATTCGCACTGGGTCGGGTTGACCTTGCCCGGCATGATCGAGCTGCCAGGCTCGTTGGCCGGCAGCGACAGCTCGCCCAGCCCCGAGCGCGGTCCCGAGCCAAGGAAGCGGATGTCGTTGGCGATCTTGTTGAGCGCCACCGCCAGCGTGTTGAGCGCGCCCGAGAAGAACACGAGACCATCCTTGGCCGCGAGCTGCTCGAACTTGTTCGGCGCGCTCTCGAACGCCGTTCCGGCGATGTCGCTGATCGCCGCGGTCATGTCCTCGGCCCAGCCCGCCGGCGCGTTGAGCCCGGTGCCGACCGCAGTGCCGCCGATCGCCAGCTTGCGGATATTGCCGTTGAGCGCGCCTTCGATCCGCGCCTTGCAGCTCACCAGCTGTGCGGCATAGCCCGAAAATTCCTGGCCCAGCGTCAGCGGCGTCGCATCCTGGGTGTGGGTGCGGCCGATCTTGACGATATGATCCCAGGCCTCGGCCTTGGCAGTGAGCGAGGCGGTGAGCTGATCGAGCGCCGGGATCAGCACGTCGCGGGTGGCGATCGCAGTGGCAACGTGCAGCGCGGTCGGGAAGCTGTCGTTCGACGACTGGCTCATATTGACGTGATCGTTGGGGTGCACCGGCGATTTGCCGCCCTTGTTGCCGGTCAGCACTTCGTTGGCGCGCCCGGCGATCACTTCGTTGACGTTCATGTTGGTCTGGGTGCCGCTGCCGGTCTGCCAGATCACCAGCGGGAACTGGTCGTCGAGCTTGCCCGCGACGATCTCCTGCGCCGCGGCCTCGATCGCATCGACCACCGTGGCGTCGAGCCCGTGCTTGCGGTTCACCCGCGCCGCGGCCTGCTTCACGATTGCCTGGGCATGGACGATGCCAAGCGGCATCCGCTCCATCGCGCCGAACGGGAAATTCTCGATCGAACGCTGGGTCTGCGCGCCCCAATAGCTGTCCGCGGGAACTTCGATGGCGCCGATCGAATCGGTTTCGGTGCGAGTGGTCACAGCTTCCTCCATCCATTCCGCCGCGCGGGGCGATTAGTCGCCGCGGGCTCTAGCGGCTGCGCGGGCAGATTGCCAAGCGGCTGCGTAAGGAAGTGTTTCCGGGCGGTTGCGCGTCCCGCCGGGCGTCCCCATTCGGCGGATGTCACCGGCCAGCATGGGCCTGGGCACCGCAAGGAGAGATCATCATGAGCATCGTTCTGGCACTGGGCCTGATGGCCGCGATCGACCCGGCCCTTCCCGCCATCGAGCATCGCACGCGTGTCAAGCATGCCGAGGGCGCAGTGGACGCACTCTACAAGACGCGCGTGTCGATCAGCCACCGCCAGATCGGCAGCGCCACCAAGCCGGGCACGCCCGCGACATTGCGCTGCGTGTGGCGGGCGAACATCCATGTCGAGCGCAGCGCGGTCCACGGATCGGGGGCGAGCCTGAGCCGCCAGATCGCGCGCGACGGCGTCGTCGAGGGGCATCAGCCCGGCTGGTGCAATGGCGGGCGCAACGCTATCGCCGCGCAGGTCGCCCGCCGCACCGGCGAGATCCACGACCAGGTGGTCGCGCTGGCGCGCGAGGACGAAAGCGTCCTCCAGGCGGAACTCGAGCGGCTGAACGGAAATCGGCAAGGATGACAATGCGTACCCTAGTGTTCACTACGATCCTGATTGGCGGCATCACCTCGCTTCCGGCACAGGCACAGCGCCTGACCGGCGGGATCGAGGCGGCGACCGACGAAAGCCGCCGCGGCCTGAGCTGGAGCGAGGGACGGATCGCGACTTCGGCAGACCTGCTCGTGCCGTTCGGCCCGCTGGAGGCATCGGCGCGCGTTGCCACCGTGCGCGATTCGGTGCGTCACGACGGCGCCGAGGTGGTCGCCGATCTGGAGCTTGGCGCCGTGACCGACCTGGGGCCGTTCCGCGTGCGCGGACACGTCACCGGGCATGTCTTCGCCGGCGCGCGCAGCAGAATGGACTATATCGAGCTGGGCGGCAGCGGCAGCTACAGCCTCGGCCCGGTCCAGCTGAACGCGGGCGCTGTCTATGCGCCCGACCAGTCGGCGATCGGCGGGAGCAACCTTTACCTCTACGCCGGCGCCAATGCCGGGGTGCCGATGACCCCGCTCAGCGCTTCCGCGGCGATCGGGCGAAGCTCGGGCGACACCGACGATCCCATCCGTGCCGCGCGGTTGCGGCCGACCGGGACCTACAACGACTGGCGGATCGGACTGGAATATAACAGCTTCCCGATCACCTTTGGGCTCGATTATGTCGGCACCGATATCGAGAACCGCCCGGGCCTGTCGCCCTTCGCCGATGCGCGCCACAGCGGCGACCGCCTGATCGGCCGGGCGCGGATTTCGTTCTAGGGATTACAGATAGCGCCCGGCAGTATGCTCAGGCTTGCCTCCGGCGGAGTAATCCGTCCCCGGACCGATTACTTCTTCCGCTTGAAATCCACCGAGACGACATTCGAGCCGTCGTCCGCCGGGGTGATCGTCGGGCCGTCATTCTCGGCCTCTTCGTGCGGCTCCGGGCCTTCGGGCACGTCCTGTGCCTGAAAGCGCAACTCGAAGTTTACCGCGGGATCGTGGAAGCCGGTGATCGCCGAGAATGGGATGTTGAGCATCGCCGGCACCTGGTTGAAGCTCAGCCCCACCGAGAATTTGCTGTCGTCGACCTTGAGATCCCAGAACCGGTGCTGGAGGACGATCGTCATCTCGTCGGGAAAGCGCTCGATCAGCCGCTGGGGGATGTCCACCCCCGGCGCATGCGTCTTGAAGGTGATGTAGAAATGGTGCGCACCCGGCAGAGCCTGGGTCGCGGCGACCGTTCCCAGGACGCGTCCTACCACGGCGCGCAGCGCCTCTTGGACGATTTCGTCATAGGGAATCAGGCTGTCGGGCACTTGCACAGTCATTGGCCTTGGGTAGCGTCTCGTGCCCACGGGTCAAGCGTATGCTGCTTGCCCCCAAGCAAGGCTATTTTGCTTGGGGCCGCGCGCCCGCTATGGGGGCGCGATGCGCACCGCCACGATCAGCCGTAAGACGAGCGAAACCTCGGTAGAGGTCACCGTGAACCTCGACGGCACCGGCGCCTATGCGGTTTCGACCGGCATCGGCTTTTTCGATCACATGCTCGAGCAGCTCAGCCGCCATTCGCTGATCGACATGGACGTCAAGACAGTAGGCGACCTCCATATCGACCAGCATCATACGGTCGAGGACACCGGCCTCGCGATCGGCGAGGCGGTTGCCAAGGCGCTGGGCGACAAGAAGGGCATCCGCCGCTACGCCGACGCGCTATCGCCGATGGACGAGACGCTGGCGCGGGTGGCGATCGACATCTCCGGCCGGCCCTTCCTCGTCTGGAAGACCGAGTTCAGCCAGAAGCGCCTCGGAGAGATGGATACCGAGATGTTCGAACACTGGTTCCACAGCTTCGCCCAAACCGCGGGCGTGACGCTCCATGTCGAGACGCTCTACGGCAGCAACAACCACCATATCGCCGAGGCCATGTTCAAGGGTCTCGCCCGGGCGCTGCGCGAGGCGATCGAAATCGATCCGCGCAAGGCCGACGCAATCCCCAGCACCAAGGGCGTACTCTGATGATCATCGTGCTCCTCCGCTACACCGGCGACGTCACGCCGCACCGCGATGCGCATGTCGCCTGGCTGCGCACTGCGCTGGCCGAGGGCCGGCTGATCACCGCCGGCCGCCAGCCCGAAACCGGCGGCGTGCTGATCGCGCGCGGCGATCGGAGCGAAATCGAGGCATGGGCGGCGCAGGATCCGTACCGGCTCGCCGGCGTGGCCGAGAACGACTTCGTCGAGTTCACCCCGAGCATGGCTGCGCCGGGGCTGGAATCGCTGCTTCCGTGAGCGTCGCGCTGATCGATTACGGCGCGGGCAATCTCCACTCGGTCCACAATGCGCTCAAGGCTGCAGGCGCCGAAGGACTCGTCATCACCGCCGATCCGGGAGCAGTCGCGAAGGCCGATCGCATCGTATTGCCCGGCGTCGGCGCATTCGGCGCCTGCGCGGCGGGGCTGCGTGGCATCGACGGCATGATCGCGGCGCTGGAGCAGCGCGTGCTGAAGGATGGTGCGCCCTTCCTCGGCGTGTGTGTCGGCATGCAATTGATGGCCACCACCGGCGAAGAACTCGGCACGCATGCCGGGTTAGGCTGGATCCCGGGCGTCGTGCGCCAGCTGCCGCCCTCCCCCAGCGTCCGCGTGCCGCATATGGGCTGGAACGATGTGATCCCCGCCGCCGAGCACCCGCTGATCGAAGCCGGCGAGGCCTATTTCCTCCACAGCTTCGCCTTCGAAGGCGATGCCGTGCTGGCGACCACCGAGCATGGCGGCCCGGTCACCGCCGCGATCGGCCGCGACAACCTGGCCGGCGTCCAGTTCCACCCCGAAAAGAGCCAGCGCTTTGGGCTGGCGCTGCTGGAGAGATTCCTCGCATGGCGTCCTTGATCGTCTTCCCCGCCATCGATCTCAAAGGCGGGCAGGTCGTCCGCCTCGCCGAGGGCGATATGGACCGCGCCACTATCTATGGCGACGATCCCGCCGCGCAGGCGGAGCGCTTTGCCAATGCCGGCGCCGAATGGCTCCACGTCGTCGATCTGGACGGCGCCTTTGCAGGCGAATCGGTCAATGGAGGCGCAGTGGCGTCGATCCTCGGGCGCTTCGGCGGCAAGGTCCAATTGGGCGGCGGCATCCGCAATCGCGATTCGATCGCGCGCTGGCTCGATCTCGGCGTCGAACGCGTAGTGATCGGCACCGCAGCGCTGGAGAATCCGGATCTGGTCCGCGAAGCCGCACGCGAGAATCCCGGGCGGATCGTCGTCGCGGTGGACGCACGCGACGGCATGGTCGCGACGCATGGCTGGGCCGATGTCTCCGACGTGTCGGTGGCCGACCTCGCCCGCCGCTTCGAGGATGCCGGCGTGGCGGCGTTGTTGTTCACCGACGTCGGCCGCGACGGGCTGCTCAAGGGGTGCAATGTCGAGGCGACGGTTGCACTGGCGCGCGCAGTTTCGATCCCGGTAATCGCCAGCGGCGGAGTAACCGATATCGGCGACATCCATGCGCTCAAGGGGCACGTCGGCGACGGGATCGAAGGCGTCATCACCGGGCGGGCGCTGTACGACGGCCGACTCGATCTCGCCGAAGCGATCGGAGTGGCAAAGGGATGAGCGCGCACCGATCGCTGCCCTCTCGCTTGCGGGAGGGGGAGGGCCTGCCAATTCAGGCTGATCGCTCGCTGCCTTCCTCTCCCCTAACTCCTCCTGCAAGCGGGAGGGGAATTTGACCGTCCGTGCCCGCGTCATCCCCTGCCTCGACGTGGCCGGAGGCCGCGTCGTCAAGGGCGTCAACTTCATCGACCTGATCGACGCCGGCGATCCGGTCGAGCAGGCACGCGCCTATGACGCCGCCGGCGCCGACGAGCTCTGCTTCCTCGATATCGGCGCCAGCCATGAGGGCCGGGGAACGATGGTCGACGTCGTCCGCCGCACGGCAGAGGTCTGCTTCATGCCGCTCACCGTCGGCGGCGGGGTGCGCAGCGTCGAGGACGCCCGCGCGCTGCTGCTCGCCGGCGCCGACAAGGTCGCGGTCAATTCCGCCGCGGTATCCCGCCCCGAAGTCGTCGCGGAGATCGCCGACCGGATGGGCAGCCAGTGCGTCGTCGCCTCGGTCGATGCACGCCGCGTCGGCGAACGCTGGGAAGTGTTCACCCATGGCGGCCGACGTGAGACCGGGATCGACGCCGTCGAACATGCGCTCAAGCTCGCCGAGCTCGGCGCCGGCGAACTGCTCGTCACATCGATGGACCGCGACGGGACGCGCGACGGCTATGACCTCGAACTGATCCGCGCGATCGCCGACCAGGTGACCGTGCCGGTGGTGGCATCGGGCGGCGTCGGCAACCTCAGCCACCTCGTCGCGGGCATCCGCGACGGCAATGCTTCCGCAGTGCTCGCCGCATCGATCTTCCACTTTGGCGAGGCGACCATCGCCGAAGCGCATGCGGCGCTGGCGGCGGCAGGGATTCCGGTTCGGAGTTGAGCCACGACCTGACAGGAGTGAAGCGTATGAAGCGATCGGCCATCCTGCTTTCCTTCCTGATCGCTGCCGCGGCGATCGCCACGCCCGCTCTCGCCCAGGGATCCAAAGCCAGCTCCGCAGTCGAACTGGCGCGCGCGGCGGACCGGCTCAAGCCTGGCGAATGGGTGTGGGCGCCGCAAGTCGCGCCCAAGGGGCCGGTGCTCGTCTATGTCGATCTCTCCGCCCAGCGCGCGACGGTCTATCGCAACGGCGTGCGGATCGCAGTGAGCACGGTCTCCTCGGGCAAGCCCGGCCATGAGACGCCGACCGGGGTGTTCACCATCCTCCAGAAGGACGCCAAACACCGTTCGAGCAAATATAGCAGCGCGCCGATGCCCTATATGCAGCGGCTGACCTGGGACGGCGTCGCGCTCCATGCCGGCGGATTGCCCGGCTATCCCGAAAGCCATGGCTGCGTGCACTTGCCTTACAGTTTTGCCCAGGCAGTGTTCGGGATCACCGGGCTGGGCGCGACCGTGGTCGTGCAGGGCGATGCCGCCGACCATGTCCGCACCAGCGACGCCAGCCTGCTCGCCCCGTTCGATGCCAGGGGAACGCCGCTCGCCGACCGCCAGCTCGACGGCGAGGAATATCGCTGGCAGCCCGATCTGGCGCCTGCCGGTCCGCTGACCATCATCGTCTCGAAAAGCGACCAGCGTATCGTCGTGCTTCGCGGCGGAATCGAGATCGGCCGCGCCGCGGCGCATATCGACGACGACGATCCCGGCAGCCACGTCATCACGCTGGCCGCGGCACCCGACGGATCGCCGCGCTGGATCTATGTCGGCCTGCCCGGGCACGAGGAGGAAGCCGGCCGCGCGATCGACGAGTCGGTGCTCAACAAGGTGCGGATGCCCCGCGCCTTCTACCGGTCGGTGCGCGGCGCGCTGGCCCGCGGCACGACGATCCTCGTCACCCAATCACGCGTCGGGGCGAGCCCGGGCCGGAAGATCACGATCATGGATGCCGTCAATCCAACGCCCTGACGCGGCCTTCCCAAGGGAAAATTAATGTGCCGCGGCTAGGCTCCGCGGCCATGCTCCGCATCGCCCTTGCCTTGTTGGTCGCCACCCCCGCACTGGCCGCCGCGCCGCACAGCGGCGTTGCCGGCGCGCGCTCGATGCCCGAGCTTTCGGACCTCGCCTTGTTCGCCTGCGCCGCGTTCGGCGTGTGGTTCGTGCGCAACCGCCTGCGCGCCCGCTTCCGCCGCAACGCGTCCAAGGATTGACAGGCTCCAAGGATTGACAGGCGCGAGCCGCTCCCGCAGCCGGGGCGGATGGCAGATAGTCTCGACGCCCTCGAAGCCGTGATCCGCGAACGCCGCGCCGGCGATCCGGATAGCTCCTATGTCGCCAGGCTGACCGCCCGCGGCCGCGCCAAGATCGCCCAAAAGCTCGGCGAGGAAGCCGTCGAGACGGTGATCGCGGCGATCGAGGACGACAAGGCCGGGATGGTCAGCGAAGCCGCCGACCTGGTCTTCCATCTCGCCATTCTCCTCGCCGACGCCGGGCTCAGCCTCGACGACGTCCGCGCCGAACTCGCCCGCCGCCAAGGCGTGTCGGGCATCGATGAAAAGGCCAGCCGACATGCCGATTGACGCCACCCAGCCCTATGACGATCAGAACATCTTCGCGAAGATCCTGCGCGGCGAGATCCCGTCAAAGGCCGTCTATGAAGACGATCACGCGCTCGCCTTCCACGACATCAATCCACAGGCGCCGCAACACATATTGGTGATCCCCAAGGGCCCTTATGTCAGCTGGGACGATTTCGCCGCCAAGGCGTCCGACGCCGAGATCGCAGGCTTCGTCCGCGCCGTCGGCCATGTTGCGCGCGAAGCGGGGCTGGTCGCCCCCGGCTATCGGCTGCTCGCCAATACCGGCATCAACGCGCACCAGGAGGTGCCGCACCTCCACGTCCATCTCTTTGCCGGGCGGCAGCTGGGTCCGATGCTGACGCGCTGAACCGCCGCACTAAGGGATTGCGCGACCGGGTTTTGCGGCTAGGCTCGCGCCTTTCGAACTAAGGGGCAGCGCACCAAGACGCTGCAAGGGGACCATTCATGATATTCGGGCGCGTAAAGTCTCTCGACGCGATTCTGCTAACCGCAGAGCGAAAATCGCTCACGCGAACGCTCGGCGCGTTCCAGCTGACCATGCTGGGCGTCGGCGCGATCATCGGCACCGGCATCTTCGTGCTGACCGCCGAAGCCGCACAGAAGGCCGGGCCGGGCATGATGCTCAGCTTCATCATCGCAGGCTTCGTCTGCGCGGTCGCCGCGCTCTGCTACTCCGAAATGGCGTCGATGGTGCCGGTCTCCGGCTCAGCCTATACCTATAGCTATGCCGTGATGGGCGAGCTGCTTGCCTGGATGGTCGGCTGGGCGCTGGTCCTCGAATATGCCGTCGCGGCTGGCGCCGTCTCGGTCGGCTGGTCGGGCTATTTCGTCGGGTTGCTGCGCGAATATCTGGGCGTCGCCCTGCCCGACACGATCGTCAACGCCGACGCGCTGATCGCCCATATCCAGGTCCTGTTCGGCGCGGCGCCGAGCGAGGCCATCCAGACCGCGATCGCCACCGGCGGCTATGTGAACCTGCCCGCGATGCTGATCGCGCTGCTCGTCACCTGGCTGCTCGTCGTCGGCACCAAGGAGAGCGCCTTCGTCAACGCCATCCTGGTGATGGTAAAGATCGCTGCGCTCACCGTCTTCGTCATCCTGGCGCTGCCGGTGATGAACTCGGAGAATTTCCAGCCCTTCGCGCCACTCGGCTTCGGCGGCATCTCGGCCGCCGCGGCATCGATCTTCTTCGCCTATGTCGGCTTCGACGCGGTCTCGACCGCTGCCGAGGAAACCAAGAATCCGCAGCGCAACATGCCGATCGGCCTGATCGGCTCGCTCGCGCTCTGCACCATCTTCTACATCCTCGTCGCTGCCGGCGTGATCGGCTCGGTCGGTGCGCAGCCGCTGGTCGATGCGGCCGGCAAGGGCATCGCGCCGGGTTCGACCGAACTGGCCGCGGCCTGCGCCAATATCGCGGGCGAAGCGGTGGTCTGCTCGAAGGAAGCGCTGGCCTGGACGCTGCGCTCGATCGGCTGGCAGCAGATCGGCAACCTCATCGGCCTCGCCGCCGGCATCGCCCTCCCCTCGGTCATCCTGATGATGATGTTCGGCCAGACCCGCATCTTCTTCGTGATGAGCCGCGACGGCCTGCTGCCCGAGAAGCTCAGCAAGGTGCATCCGAAATACGGCACGCCGCACGTCGTGACGATCATCACCGGCGTGTTCGTGGCGATGTTCGCGGCGCTGTTCCCGGTAGGCGCGCTGGCCGACATCTCCAACTCGGGCACGCTGTTCGCGTTCGCGATGGTGGCGATCGCCGTGCTGGTGCTGCGCAAGACCGATCCGAACCGCATCCGTCCGTTCCGCACGCCCGCGATCGTGGTCGTCGCGCCGCTCGCAGTGGCCGGCTGCCTGTACCTGTTCTTCAGCCTCTCCTGGTACACGCTCGGCCTGTTCGTCGCCTGGGCGGCGCTGGGGCTGGTCGTCTACTTCGCCTACAGCCGCAACCACAGCCATGTCGGCAAGGGGCTGGTCGAGGTCCACGAGCCCGAGGCGTATGAGGATCTCCAGCCGCCAGTGCCCGGCACGCACTGAGGCTGGCATCGACAAGATAACGAAGGGCCGGAGGCGCAATCCTCCGGCCCTTTTTTTGCGTTCCGATGCCGCGAACCCGTTTCGCGGAAGTAGAGATATAGAATATCGTTACCGTTCATTGGGGGGTCATCGCTGCGGGGCGACATTCTTCGAAGCGGTCCGCAAGCGGCCGGCAACCATTGGGGAGAGTCACATGTCGCGTTCTGCACTGATGCTCGGTTGTTCGGCCGTATTGCTGACGTCCGCCGCGCCGCCTCCGCTGCCCGGGGTGCCTTTGCCCGGCGCGGCGCAGGACCGGCACTCGCCGGTTCGCTGCGTCCGCGCCGACCCGAGTGCGAGGGCGCCCTCCCGCTATACTCCACCGCCCGTGTATCTGTCCTCGCCGCCGATGCCGGCGCCGCCTGCCCCGCCCCCGCCGGCCTATACGCCGCCCTCCTCGGAGGCGCTCACGGTCTCGGGGCAGGCGATGCGACGCCCGCCGGGTCTCCCGATCAGGCCGGCACCCTATGGCGCGCCGGGCAACACCGAACGCTATGAGGGCAAGGAAGTCGCGGCGATCCAGCAGGTGCTCGCCAACCCCGTTTCCACCTTCTCGGTCGATGTCGATACCGGTGCCTATGCCAATGTCCGCCGCTTCGTGACCCAGGGCGCCGACGTGCCTGCCGCAGCGGTACGCACCGAGGAGATGATCAACTATTTCCGCTACGACTATCCGCGCCCGAATTCGCGCGAGGCACCATTCAGCATCACCACCGATGTCGCGAAGACTCCGTGGAACCCGGACACCCGGCTGCTCCGCATCGGCCTGCGCGGCTATGACGTGACCGCCAAGGGGCGCCCGCCCGCCAACCTCGTCTTCCTGGTCGACGTTTCCGGATCGATGTCGAGCCAGGACAAGCTGCCGCTGGTCAAGAAGGCACTCAGCCTGCTCGCCGACCGGCTCGGGCCACGCGATCGGGTGTCGATCGTCACCTATGCCGGCGCTGCCGGCACGGTGCTGGAGCCGACCAGCAAGAAGGAATATGTGAAGGCCGCGCTCGACTGCCTCGAATCGGGCGGCTCCACCGCCGGCGGGCGCGGCATTGAACTCGCGTATTCGATTGCCCGGGCGACCTATGTGCAGGGCGGGATCAACCGCATCTTCCTCGCCACCGACGGCGACTTCAACATCGGCATCAGCGACAACAAGATGCTCGAGGCGCTGGTCAGGAAGAACCGAGACGACGGCATCACCCTGACCACGCTCGGCTTCGGCACGGGCAATTATAACGAGGCGCTGATGGAGCGCATCGCCGATATCGGCAACGGCAACTATGCCTATATCGATAGTGCGATGGAGGCGCAGAAGGTGCTCGATGACGAGCTTGGCTCCACGCTGTTAACCATCGCCAAGGACGTCAAGGTCCAGGTCGAGTTCAATCCGGCGCAAGTCAGCGAGTATCGCCTGATCGGCTATGAGAACCGCGCGCTCGCCGAAGAGGATTTCGCCAACGACAGCGTCGATGCGGGTGATATCGGCGCGGGGCATCAGGTCACTGCGCTCTACGAAGTGGTGCCTGCGGGAGCCAGGGGCTGGACGCCGGCGCGGCGCTATGAGGGCAATCGCCCGGCCGCCCCGGCGTCCACCGGCGACGAGTTCGCGCATGTGCGGCTTCGCTACAAGCTGCCGGGCCAGGACATTTCGCGGTTGATCGAACGCCCGGTATCCGCCGGGCTGGTCCGCGGCGCCCAGCACCCGCGCGGCGACCTTGCGTTTGTGACGTCGGTGGCCGCGTTCGGCCAAAGGTTGCGCGGCGACAAATATCTGAACGGCTATGGCTATGGCGACATCGCCGCTCTCGCCGGCACCTCCGACAATTACTGGCGCAGCGAGTTCGGCCGGCTGGTCAGCCTGGCCGACAGCGGCAGGAGGTCGCGCCCATCGACCGACTGAGCGCGCTGGACGCTGCGGAATCCGGCGCTATGCAGTTGAGATTGCGAGTGACTGCATGGCGTCGGGAGCGGGAATGATGAACGATACGGCTTGGCAGACCGGGGGACCGGTCGTCGATGGTGGACCCGTTTGGCTCACGGCATCTTTCGTGGCGATCGGGATCGGAATCCTGTTCGCGCTGTTCGTCCTCGCCTGGGGCACGCGGCTGGCCAGGAAGCGGCAGCAGGCGCGCGCAGAACTCGACGAGCGCGGCGAACTGTTGAACGGCGACACCCCCGCGCCGCCGGCCCGCGAGACCACGCCGCCGCCGGTGGCCCCTTCGCCGCCGCCGATCGCCGATGTGCCCATAATGGCGCCCCCCGCGACACCCGAGCCGGAACCTACTCTCGAGCCCGCGCCGATGGCGGACGAGCCGATCGCCGCCGCGGCACCGCTCGATGCGTCTCCCGCCGCGCAGGCAGTCCCGGAGCCGGCACCCGCCACAAGCGGCGACGACGAACTCACGCGGATGAAGGGCGTCGGCCCGAAGCTCGCCGAGCGGCTCAACGCGCTGGGCGTCACCAGCTTCGCGCAGATCGCCGCGCTGTCGCCCGAAGAAGCGAACGCGCTCGACGCCCAGCTAGGCACCTTCCAGGGCCGCATGCACCGCGATCGCTGGATCGAGCAGGCCGGCTTCCTCGCCCGCGGCGACCAGCCCGGCTACGAAGCGGTATTCGGGAAGCTTTGATCTGAAATTCCTCCCTCGCGAAAGCGAGGGAGGGGACCACGAAATGGTGGGGGGCGTAGCCACAGGCGTCGCACTCGCGGAGATGCCGCCTCCGTCGCCTTCTGCGCCACCTCCCGCGCGTCGCGGACGAGGATTAAGCCGACTACTTCCCCTCGCGGACCAGCAGCTTGTCGATCTTGCGGCCGTCCATGTCGACGATCTCGAAGCGCCAGCCCTGCACGGCGAACACTTCGCCCTCTTCGGGCAGGTGCTTGAGCACGGCGAGCGCCAGCCCCGCGACGGTGGCGTAGTCGCGGTCCTCGGACAGGTCGATGCCCAGCCGCTCGGCGAGCGCATCGGCGGGCATCTGCCCCGAAACGAGCAGCGATCCGTCTTCGCGCACGACCAGGCTCGGCGAGTCCCCCGGCTCGGCATCCGACGCAAAGTCCCCGGCGATCGCAGCGAGCAGATTGGCAGGCGTCACGATGCCTTCGAAATGGCCATATTCGTCATGGACGAGGCCCATCGGCACTTCGGCGCGGCGCAGTGCCCCAAGCGCGTCCATCGCATCGACCTGGTCGGGCAGCACCGGCGCGGGCCGCATCAGACGGCGCAGGTCCAGCGTCTCGCCGCGGAACAGCGCCGCGGCGATGTCGCGCGCCTGGACCACACCGACCACGGCATCGACCGAACCCTCCGCCACCGGCAGCCGGGTATGCGGCGTCGCGAGCAACGCATCGCGAATGCCCGCGGCGTCGAGGTCGATATCGAGCCAGTCGACATCGGTCCGCGGCGTCATCACCTCGCGCACCGGCCGGTCGGCGAGGCGGACCACGCCCGAGATGATCGAGCGCTCATGCTCTTCGATCACGCCCGACTTCGATGCCTCGGCGACGATCAGGTGGAGCTCCTCGGCGGTGACCCGGTTCTCCGATTCGCGATTGAGTCCGATCAGGCGGAAGATCAGCGAGCTCGACTTGTCGAGCAGCCACACCACCGGCGCGGTGATCCGGCTGAGCCACAGCATCGGAATTGCCATCGTCGCGGCGATCGGCTCGGGCGAGCGCAACGCGAATTGCTTTGGCACCAGCTCGCCGACCACCAGCGAGGCATAGGTGGTGACTGCGATCACCAGCGTGAGCCCCACGGTGTGCGCGGTCTCTGCGTCCAGTCCCAGGCCCTCGATGCGCTGGGCGACCGGGGTGCCAAGGCTCGCGCCCGAATAGGCACCCGCGATGATGCCGATCAGGGTGATGCCGATCTGCACGGTGGAAAGGAACTTGCCCGGATCGGCTGCGAGCAGGATGGCCGTTGCGGCGCCGCGCCGGGTCCGCGCCAGCGCCTCGAGCCGGGCAGTTCGCGCGGAGACGATCGCGAGCTCCGACATCGAGAAGATACCGTTGATGGCGATCAGCACGAGGATGATCGCGACGTCGATCCAGGGAAAGGGAGCTGGCATGATGTGCGTCCCTCATATCCGCACTGGCCGCCGCTTAACAACCGCCTCTTCGCGATGCTTTCGATGCGCAAGTGGAACAAGATGGCGCGCGAACGGGTTTCGAGGCATCACAGGGTTCGCAAATCAGGAGGAAATATGTCCATCGCCCGCCAGGCGCTCATTGCCGCCGCGCTCGCCGCGACCACGCTGACCGCAGCCTGCGTCACCGATCCGGTGACCGGCGAGCGCCGCGTCTCGAAGGCCGCAATCGGCGGCGGCGTCGGCGTGCTCGGCGGCTATCTGCTCGGCGACCTCGTCGGCGGCCGCAACGATCGCACCGAGAAGATCGTCGGCGCCGGCATCGGCGGCCTCGCCGGCGCGGGCATCGGCGCCTATATGGACCGCCAGGAGCAGGAGCTGCGCCGCCGCACCGCGGGCACCGACGTCCGAGTGATTCGCCAGGGCGACGATCTGGTGCTCAACATGCCCTCGGGCATCACCTTCGCTACCAACGAAGCGAGCGTTCAGCCGCAGTTCCGCGGCACCCTCGACCAGGTCGCGGACGTGCTGCGCCAGTACAACCAGACCTATGTCGATGTGTACGGCCACACCGATTCGACCGGCAGCGACAGCTATAATCTCAGCCTGTCGCAGCGCCGCGCCGGCGCAGTGGCCGATTATCTGACTGCGCGCGGCGTTCAGAGCGCCCGGCTCGGCACCCGCGGCTTCGGCGAGAGCCAGCCGATCGCCAGCAACGACACCGAAGAAGGCAAGGCCGCCAATCGCCGCGTCGAGATCAAGCTGGTGCCGATCACCCAGCAGGATCTGGGCTGAGGTCTGCAGCCAATTGGATTTGATCGGGGGCGACCGTGCGATGGCCGCTTTCCCGGTGGATGAGCGGCGTCTGCCTGGGTCCTGACAAACCGCTTGAAACGTAGGATTTCGCCTGCTGGGATCACGCTCGGGCATTTGGCCCTCGCTCTTTCGCAGCGTCGATCCCGGCCCCGAACGCAAATCGCGTTGGCTGAATTTTTCTAAGATTTGGCACGGCTCCGCCGCCGCCGGACATGCGCGACACTACGACCCTGGTGCGACCTTTGCCGCCGCAAGATGCGCGCCCGCTGCGGTAGCCCTCGCCTCGACCATCCATGGCTTGCATTTGAGCCAGACCTAATCGCGGCTCAAAGGCCATCGATACACTCCAGTCATCCCGGCTCAAGGCCGGGGTGACGAGGGAATAGGATTCCGAAAGGGTCGGTCCGCCTGAGCGCGTCGAAGGGAACTTCGGCAAGTTCCGAATCGAAGGGGGCGGCTACCGCCGCTCCCTGAAGAAGTCGCGCAGCAGCGTCCCGGCTTCGGCCTCGCCGATGCCAGAATAGAGTTCGGGGCGGTGATGGCAGGTCGGCTGCGCGAAGAAGCGCGGGCCATGCTCCACTGCGCCGCCCTTGGGATCGCTCGCGCCGTAATAGAGCCGCGCGATCCGCGCATGCCCGATTGCCCCGGCGCACATCGCGCACGGCTCAAGCGTCACCCACAGGTCGCAATCCTCCAGCCGTTCGCGGCCGAGCAGCCGTGCAGCCTCGCGGATCGCCAGCATCTCGGCATGCGCCGTGGGATCGTGCAGCGTGCGCGGCGCATTGGCGGCGACGGCGATGACCTCGCCGTTACGGACCACCGCGGCGCCGACGGGTACCTCTCCAGCCTGTGCGGCCTGGTGCGCGGCGTCGAGCGCCGCACGCATCGGTTCGGGGAGCGGGAACATGCGGAGGGACTACCGTTCCTATCCCCTCACGTCACCCCGCTGGGTGACGTGGACTACGCGGGAACGGGCTCCTGTAGCCCGTGATGCCGCCGCTCGTCGCGAATCACCGTCCATACCGCAAACGCCACTCCCGGCAGGAAGCCGAGCACTGTCAGCCCGCACGCGATGGCGAACTCCCGCCCCGCGCCGCGCGCCAGATACACTCCGAGCGGCGGCAGCAGCACTGCCGCTACAATTCGCCCGGCGTGCATTATCGGGCGGCAGGCGTGGGCGATGCGCCCGGTGCCTGCTTCACATCGATCGTTGGCAAGACCACGGTAGCCTTCTTCATTTCCACTGTCGGCACTTCAACGGTCTTGGCGGTGTTTCCGATCCCGACGCTGCCCGTCTCGGCGCTGTAGCTGGGCAGCTTGCCGCCCTGCACGCTCACCGTCGGCAGGCTGCCGCCGCTCTGCTGGTTGAACGACAGCATACCCATCGCCATTGCGGCGACGACTCCAAGGGCAATCAGCCCGATCAGCACGAGGATAGCACGCATCGTCTTCATCTCCCGGATCGAATCGTTTGCGTAATAACGCCAATAGTCCCATGCGGGTTGCGTCGGGCAAGCGCTTTGATTGGCGAATCGGTTGACACCCCCCGGCCATACCCGCTATCGGCGCGGCCTTTCCGGCTTATGCCAAGAACCAGGATTTAAAGCGATGTCGCGCATTTGCGAGCTGACCGGCAAGGGCCGGCAGGTGGGACACAACGTCTCCCACGCCAACAACAAGACCAAGCGGACCTTTCTGCCTAACCTGCAGAACGTGACGCTGATGTCGGACACGCTGGGCCGCAGCATCCGCCTGCGCGTCTCGACGCACGGCCTGCGCTCGGTCGAGCATGTCGGTGGTCTCGACAACTGGCTGCTCAAGACCAGCGAGGACGATCTGTCGCTCCGCGCGCGTCGCCTGAAGCGCGAAGTGCGCAAGGCGTCGACTGCCGAGAAGACCGCGGCCTAACAGCCTTTTGCGGCATGGCGTCAGCCCGTTCCCTTCGCGGGGGGCGGGCTTTTCGCATGTCTGCCGCCCATCGGCAGGTCGAGCCGGAATTTGAGCAGCAGCGACTGCTCCCAGAACTCGCCATTGTCGTCCGACGCGATCCACACGATCGTGTCCGCGCCTTCGCGCGTGACTGCCAGCGCCTCGAAATTGTCGTGCTGGAGCGGACGCTCGAACGTGGCGATCTCGATGCCCGGCACTACGCCGCCCGCGCGAACGCCGCGCATGTCGATCACGCTCAGCTTGGCGGTGAACAAACCGGGCAGCGACAACCGGCGATTGAGCACCAGCAGCCGGCCGTCGGGAAGCTCGGCGGCGTCCGTCGGATCATAGCCGGCAGGCGGCACATAGGCGAACGGGAGCGGCGCCCTTGGCGGTTCGGTCGGATCCCCGGCAAACCGCAGCACGATCCGCGCATCCGGCCGCCCCTTGGGCCGCGCCGTCTCGCTGAACACGATGAACTGGCCGTTGCGCAGCCGGACCATCGCCTCAGCACCGCCGGCGATCGACCAGTCGGCCATCGCCGCGGGTCGGACGCTGCGCTCGGCCCGAGTGAGGCTTGCATCGTAGCGCCAAATCGCATTGCGGTTCTCGAAACCCACCCAGACCCGACCGGTGCGGGGATCGCGAGTCATCGATTCGGAATCGCGGTGGCGCTTGAGCGCCCCGGTGCCCGGCCCGGGCAGGTCCGCAAAGCGCACCGCATATGGTCGCAACTCAGCCCCCATCTGGAAACTGACCAGGTTTCCGCCATCGCTGAGCAGCGTGAACTGCTCGCCATCGACCAGCATCGCCGAGAAACCGCCAAAGGCCGGGTCCGCGCTGGTGAGCGCCAGGCCGCCCAGATAGGTCAGGGGTCCCAGCGTCCGGCGCGTCGGATCGGAAGTATCTAGCGGCACCGGCTTCGCGGTGATCTCGGGACTATCGCCCAGTATCCCGCGCGGCTCGATCCCCGATGCGGTTGGCGACAGCATCAGGAGCACGGAAATCGGAACGGCGAAACGCATCGCCAAGGTCATAGCCGGTCCGCGCAGGGGAGCCAGCCCCGCGCAACATGAACCTCAGATAACCAGCCCGTTCAGCTAACGACAAGGCACGCGGGTTATAGCGGCCCTTACAGTTTGTGTATCGAGGTCCTCGCGTAGCGTATCGAGGATCGAGGGCCGGCCTCCACCAGGGGCTGGCCCGTTTCGTTTCCGGCGGGTGCTCGGCCACGCGGCCGCAAAGCCGCCGTCGGACGGGTTCTGCAAGCCGACCAGCCGGCCGTGCCGGGCGCTGCGCGGCGGGACCGCGCATCGCCGCGGACGTCGCCGCGCCAGCGCCCGTCAGTACATATGCTGCCCGCCGTTGATCGACAGCGTCGATCCGGTGACGAACCCGCCCTCTTCGGACACCAGGAACGCCACGCCACGCGCGATTTCGCTCGCCTGGCCCAGCCGGCCTACGGGAATCTTGGCGACGATCTTCTCGAGCACTTCGGGCGGCACCGCAGCGACCATGTCGGTGTCGATATAGCCCGGCGCGATCGCATTGACCGTCACGCCGGCGCGCGCGCCTTCCTGCGCCAGCGCTTTGGTGAAGCCGTGGATGCCCGACTTGGCGGCGGCATAATTGACCTGGCCATATTGCCCGGCCTGCCCGTTGATCGAACCGATGTTGACGATCCGCCCCCATTTGCGGCTGCGCATGCCCGGGAAAGTGGCGTGCGCCATGTTGAAGCAGCCGCCCAGATTGATGCGGATCACGTCTTCCCACATGTCCTTGGACATTTTTAGGATGGTGCCGTCGCGGGTGACGCCGGCATTGTTGACCACCACGTCGACCGGGCCCAGATCGGCCTCGACCTGCGCCACGCCAGCGGCGCACGCCTCGAAATCGCCGACGTCCCATTTATACGCCTTGATGCCGGTGCGCTCGGTAAAGGCCTTCGCCTTTTCCTCATTTCCGGCATAGTTCGCCGCGACCGTCATGCCCGCGTCCTTGAGGGCCAGGCTGATCGCCTCGCCGATGCCGCGCGTTCCCCCAGTCACGATCGCTACGCGTGCCATGTCAGCCATCCTCTCCGTTTCTAATCTCTTGCAACGCTAGGCAGCGTCTGCCCAGCCCGCAAGTTCCCGCCACAATATCTTACGAAGCATATCGATCCCGACCGCGCTTGCATTGAGGCACGGCAGCACTGCGAAATCCGTGCCGCCTGCGGCAAGGAAGCTCTCACGCCCGCGGATCGCGAGCTCTTCCAGCGTCTCGACGCAATCGGCGGAAAAGCCCGGCGCAACGATCGCGACGCGCTTGACGCCCTTGCCCGGCAGGCTCTCAAGCACCTTGTCAGTCGCCGGTTCGAGCCATTTGGCGCGTCCGAAGCGCGACTGGAAGGTAATCGTCAGATCGCGCCCCAGCGCCTCGCGCAGCAGCCGCGCGGTCTTCTGGCAGTGGCAGTGATAGGGGTCGCCGAGTTCCAGCGTCCGCTGCGGCATGCCGTGAAAGCTGGCGATCAGCATCTCGGGCTCGAAATCCAGCGTGGCGACCGACTGCTCGATCGAGGTCTTGAGCGCGTCGATATAGGCCGGATCGTCGTGATAGGGCGGCAGCATCCGGATCGCAGGCTGGCGGCGGAAGGTCTTGAGTGCGGCGAACACGGCGTCGGTCACACTCGCAGTCGTGGCCGCGCAATATTGCGGGTAGAGCGGCGCGACCAGGATGCGCTCGGCGCCATAGGTCTTGAGCGAGACGAGGCGGTCGCGGATCTCGGGCAGGCCGTATCGCATCGCATATTCGACTCGCACATCGGGTCCGAATGTCCCCTCCAGCGCCGTGGCCTGCGCACGTGTGATCGCGGCGAGCGGCGAGCCCTCTTCGGTCCAGACCTGCTGATAGGCATGGGCGGATTTGGCCGGTCGGGTGCGCAGGATGATGCCGTGCAGGATCGGCTTCCATACGATGCGCGGGATCTCGATCACTCGCGGATCGGAAAGGAATTCCGCCAGATAGCGCCGCACCGCACTCGGCGTCGGCGACTCGGGCGTACCGAGGTTGACGAGCAGCACGCCGATTTTGGGAGCCGGGATCACCGGATGGTCTGAAGGGATCATTCGATATCCGAAAGCAATGGCAACCGCCGGAAGCGTACACCGGTCGCCGCCTGCAGCGCATTGGCGATCGCGGGGGCGACCGGCGGCACGGCGATCTCGCTCGCGCCGCCGGGCTCTGCGCCGCTGCGGATCAGCTCAACGGTGATGTCCGGGCAATCGGCGAGCGTCGGCAGGCGCAGCTCGGAGATGTCGCGCGCATCGGCGACATTCTCGGTGAAGCCGGTCGAGCAGCCGACTGCGCCTGCAAGCCCGAACAACAACCCGCCCTCAATCTGCTGCATCACCAGATCGGGATTGACCACACGCCCGCAATCGACCGCGGCGACCAGTCGCTCGACCTTGACTCGCCGGTCGCTGGTCAGCTGCGCCTCGGCGAGCACTGCGATGTGCGAGCCGCGGAAGCTGTGGCAAGCGATGCCCTGCCCGCTTCCCGGCTGTCCGCCCTGCCAGCCGCCGAGCTGCGCCGCAGTCTGCAGGCAGCGCGCCAGCCGCGGCTGCTGGCCCAGCATCGCCATGCGGAACGACAGCGCGTCCTGTTCGGCGACATGGGCCAACTCGTCGAGAAAGCTCTCGGTAAAGAAGCAGGTGTAGCTATGCGCGCCCGAGCGCCAATAGCCGCTCGGCACGCCGATCTCGGCAGGATGGTGGTCGACTGCGAAATTGGGGATCGCATAGGCCGGCATTGCGCCCGCCACTGCGCTGGCGTCGCTCCCGCCCAGCGCCAGCGCGGCGGCAGGCAGCGCCTCGCCGTGGAGCAGCCGCGCGGCGAGCTCACGCCCACTGGACGGCGCGGCGATCTTTGCGAGCCATCCCGTCACCCGGCCCTGCGCATCGACTCGCGCGTTCATCCGCCCCGCGGCGGCCGGACGGAAGCGATCGCGCCGGAAATCCTCGCCACGCGGCCAGGTGAGCTGGACCGGCCTGCCGATCCGCATCGCGAGCAGCGCCGCCTGCGCCGCGACGTCGCTCTCCAGCTTCGCGCCGAACGAGCCCCCGGCCATCGTCGGGTGGAGGATCACGGCGTTCTCCGAAATCCCGGCGGCGCGTGCCGCGGCGGCACGGGCGAGCCCGGGCGCCTGAGTCGGCAGCCACAAGGTCAGCCGGCCGTCACGATAGGCCGCGGTGGCAGTCATCGGCTCGAGCGGCGCATGCAGCGCCAGCCCGACGCGATATTCGGCCGCCACCAGCTGCGCGCCGCGGAACTGCGCCGAAAGATCACCGGCTTCGGCGATGCGCGACCCTGCGCCGTCGAACGCCGCGGTCAGCGCCTGCTCGATCGTATCGCTGTTGACTACGGGCTCGGGCGTCCTGAACCGCGGCCGCATCGCATCGATCGCGCGATCCGCCGCCCACCAGTTGTTGGCGACGGCGGCGACCCAGTCGTCGGTCGTCACCACCGCGAGCATGCCGGGCACCTTGTCGGCCGCGGCACGATCGACGCGCGCCAGCCCGGTCTCTCCGACCGGCCCTTGCCGGATCGAGGCATAGACCATGTCGGGCAGCCTTATGTCGGCGGCATAAGCGGCGGTGCCGTCGACCTTGGACGGCGCATCGAGCCGCGGCAGCGGCTGGCCGTAGAGCCGGGTTTCCTCGCCGGTCCGCAACGGCACGTCGCCAGGCAGGTCCTGGTCCGCCGCGGTCTCGGCCAGCGCGCCGAATCCCAGCCGCTGGTTGCCCTGGAACACCAGATTGTTGAACGTCCCGCAGGCCTTCCAGTCGACGCCCCAGCGCGCCGCCGCCGCCTTGCACAGCAGCACTCGTGCCGCCGCACCCGCTCGGCGTAGCTCGCCTTCGAAATTGCGCACCGACGTCGAGGCGCCGGTCAGCGTCAGCCCGGTCCGGCGGACATAGCTCGCCCGCAGGGCCTCGGGCAGCGCGCCCAGCGCCGCTTCGAACAATTCGTCGGCAGCAAGCGGATTGGCGTAAAGCGGATTGAGCGGCGCCGGCTCGACTCCCACCATCTTCCAGTCTGCGCCAAGCTCATCGGCGACGATCTGGGGCAGCGCGGTATAGACGCCCTGCCCTTCCTCGCATTGCGGCACCGCGACCGAGACATGGCCGTCCGCGCCGATCTTGATCCACGCGCCGAACAGGCTTTCGCCGGGCGCCGCAGTCAGATTGGGAAGATAGGTCCGCGGCCATGCCGCCCAGGCGACCACCAGCCCCACGCCAACGCCGCCGCCGACCAGCAAAGTCCGCCGATCGAGCCTGGTCCGCGCGCTGGGAGTCACCGCCATCGCGCCGCTCTATCGCGCGGCTCGCGCCTGCGCCAGCCATTGCGGTCTTGGGTTTGCGCCACGGCTGTTCTATCGCGGTGCCAAGAACGATTGCCGGGGAACGACAAGAAGTGCTGCTCCATCTCCTCGCCGCCGCCGGCGATCATATCCAGTTCAAGGATCTCGGGCTCAGCCCGGTGGCGGTCAATCTCGGGTTCTTCCAGATCAAATGGTATTCGTTGGCATACATCGCTGGCATACTGATCGGCTGGTGGTATCTACTCCGCCTGCTCGCCCAGCCCGGCGCGCCGATGGCACGCCGCCACGCCGACGATCTCGTCTTCTATGCGACGCTGGGCGTCATCCTGGGCGGGCGGCTCGGCTACGTACTGTTCTATGCGCCCGACATGATCGTCGAATCGCCGCTCCAGGTCTTCCGGCTATGGGATGGCGGCATGTCGTTCCATGGCGGCGTAATCGGCACCACGATCGCGATCATCCTGCTGGCGCGGCGCAACGGCCTCGATTGGCTGCGCATCCACGATTACGTCGCCTGTGTGGCGCCGTTCGGGCTGTTCTTCGGCCGCCTCGCCAATTTCGTGAACGGCGAGCTTTGGGGCAAGCCGACCGACGTCCCCTGGGCAGTCGTCTTCCGCAACACCGTCCAGACCGGCCTGCCCGAGCCGGCGCGCCACCCCAGCCAGCTCTATGAAGCGGGGCTTGAGGGCATATTGCTGTTCATCGTCCTGTGGTTCTTCTTCTGGCGCACCGATTCGCGCTACCAGCCCGGCAAGCTCGTCGGCATCTTCATCCTGGGCTATGGCCTGTGCCGCTTCTTGGTCGAGTTCTTCCGCGAACCCGACGCGCAGCTGGTCTGGCTGGTCGATGCGACCGGACTGCACATGGGGCAATGGTTGTGCATCCCGATGATTGTGGGCGGCATCTATCTGATCGCCACCGCCAACCGCCGCCGCCAGCGCGTCGAGGCGATCGCAGGTTCACAGAGCGTAGCCTGACCTGAAGCCCCTTCCCTTCAGGGGAGGGGTTGGGTTGGGCCCCGACCGTCTCACCGAGACCTACGCGCCTGAGGCACTGCCCCAACCAAACCTTTGCGCCTTACCGCAACAAGCTGCCCAGCTCCGCAGTCGTGAGCCCATATTCCGCGCAGATATGGTCGCGCAGCCGCTGCTTGGCTGCTTCCATCTCCACATAAGCAGCGTCCTCGGCCGCTTCGAAGGCGTGATTGAGCACGTCCGGGCCTGGCACCAGTTCGCCCCACGCGATCCGATGCCGCGCCGCCGCCTCGCGCACCCCCGCCACCAATTCCTTGCCGTCCATCATCGACGTTCCAACGCACCACCCCGCGGCCCGGCTCCGCAAAGGGTTCGCCTCGCCTCTCGCCGGGATGACGCGAGGGATGCGAGGCGTTAGGGACACCGCGTGACCGACGCAGACAATCCCCTCGCCGCCCCGTCCGGCCCACGCAGCGAAAACGCCGCCGCGCCGCTGCTCGCCGAACGCCTTGCCCGCGCGATCACGCTCGCCGGGCCGATCCCGCTGTCGCAGTTCATGGGCGCCGCCAACGCGCATTATTACGGCACGCGCGATCCGCTGGGCGCGCGCGGCGACTTCACCACCGCGCCCGAGATCAGCCAGATGTTCGGCGAGCTGATCGGGCTGTGGCTCGCCGATATGTGGGACCGCGCCGGCCGTCCGCCCGCGCGCTATGTCGAGTTCGGGCCGGGCCGCGGCACGCTCGCCGAGGACGCGCTGCGTGCTATGGCCAAGGCCGGGCTCGCGCCACCCGTCGATCTCGTCGAGACCAGTCCGACGCTACGCGCCATGCAGGCCGAGCGCGTGCCCCACGCCGAATGGCATCTCGACTTGGTCGGCCTGCCCGAGGACGCGCCGCTGCTGATCGTCGCCAACGAATTCTTCGACGCGCTGCCGATCCGCCAGTTGGTCGCGACAGGCGAAGGCTGGCGCGAGCGGCTAGTCGCCTGCCAGGATACCCTGTTCCTGCCGATCGCCGGCGACCGCAGCTTCGACATGATCATTCCCCGGCACCTGCTCCAGGCAGCGCCCGGATCGATCCTGGAAACCTCGCCTGCCAGCGTCGCCATCCTTCGCAACCTCGCCGCGCGGCTGCTCGCACAGGGCGGGGCGGCGCTGATCATCGACTATGGCTATGAGGGCCCGGCGATCGGCGACACGCTCCAGGCAGTGCGCGGGCACCAATATGCCAATCCTTTCGACAAGCCAGGCGAGGCCGATCTCACTGCGCATGTCGATTTCGCGACGCTCAGGGAAGCGGCGGAGGCCGAGGATCTGGTCGTCCACGGCCCGATCACGCAGGGCGCGTTCCTCAAGGCGCTCGGCATCGACGCACGCACCGAAGCGCTCGCCAAGGCCTCGCCCGACCGCGCCGAGAGCTTGGCCATCGATCGCGACCGGCTGACCGCCGACGACGCGATGGGCGAGTTGTTCAAGGTCATCGCGCTCACCGCACCGGGCTGGCCGACGCCCGCGGGGTTCGAATGATCCACTATCGCGACGCCACCGCCACCGATCTTCCGGCAATCGACGCGCTGTACCGCGAGAGCTTCGTCGGCACCTTCGGCCATCTCTACAAACCCGCCGATCTCGCAGCCTTTCTCGGCAAGTTCACTCCCGAGGCCTGGGGGCACGAATATGCGAAACCGGGCAATGTCTTTCGTGTCGCGGAAGACGCTGACGGATTGGTCGGCTATTGTACGGTCGGCCCCGTTACGCTGCCGATCGAGCCGGGTCCGCCTGCGACGGAACTGCACCAGCTCTATCTGGCCGAACGCGGCAAGGGCAGCGGCGCGGCGCAGGCGCTGATCGATTGGGCGATCCACGTCGCGCGGGCCGGCGGCGTCAGCCGCGTGGTACTCAGCGTCTATATCGACAATCATCGCGCCCAGCGCTTCTATGCACGCCAGGGTTTCCGCGAGATCGGCAAATATGAATTCCGCGTCGGCGACCATATCGACGACGACCGCATCTGGAGCCTCGACCTGTGAACGAAGTCGAAGTCATCCGTGCCCGCGCCCTGGACGGCGTCGCCCACGGCTTTCTCGGCCGCCGCGGCGGCGTATCGACCGGTATCGTCGCGGGGCTCAATGTCGGCACCGGCTCGGCCGACGGACCCGAGTTGATTGCCGAGAACCGCCGTCGCGCTGCCGAAGCGGTGCTGCCCGGCGCCCGGCTGGTCACGCTCTACCAGGTCCATTCGGCCGATGCCGTCGCGGTGATCGAGCCGTTCGAGGATCGCCTTCGCCCCCGCGCCGACGCGCTCGTCACCGATCGGCCAGGGCTCGCGATCGGCATCCTCACTGCCGATTGCGCGCCGGTGCTGCTCGCCGACCGCGAAGCCGGCGTCGTCGGCGCCGCGCATGCCGGATGGAAAGGCGCGATCGGCGGCGTCACCGACTCGACGATTGCGCTGATGGAAACCCTGGGCGCCAAACGCGAGCGCATCGCTGCCGCAGTTGGGCCCTGCATCGCGCGCGCCAGCTACGAAGTCGATGACGACTTCTTCCGCCGCTTCGCCCAAGCCGACCCCGCCAATGAGCGCTTCTTCGCCGACGGCAAGCCCGGGCACCACCAGTTCGATCTCGAAGCCTATGTCGCGCATCGTCTTGCCGCCGCGGGCGTCCGCACGATCGAAACGCTCGGGCTCGACACTTATTCGGACGACAGCCGTTTCTACAGCTTCCGCCGCGCGACGCATCGCGGCGAACCCGATTACGGCCGCCAGATCGCGATAATTGGTATCAATTGAAACGGTTCTTCGGCTAGGGAACGATCAAACGATACCGAACCGGAGAGCCCAGATGACCGACGAAACCGAAGCCGATCTGACCGGTGCGACTCCGCGGCGCCGCCCCAAGGCCAGCATCGACAAGGTCGGCGGACGCAAGCTACGGCCATCGACGATGATGATGGGCCATGGCTATGATCCGGTGCTGTCGGAAGGCTCGCTCAAGCCGCCGATCTTTATGACCTCGACCTTCGTCTTTCCCAATGCCGCCGCGGGCAAGCGCCATTTCGAAGGCGTCACCGGCAAGCGCCCCGGCGGTGCCGAGGGCCTGGTCTATTCGCGCTTCAACGGCCCCAACCAGGAAATTCTCGAGGATCGCCTCGCCGTGTGGGAAGAGGCCGAGGACGCACTCGCCTTCTCCAGCGGCATGTCGGCGATCGCCACCTTGTTCCTGTCGATGGTCAAGCCCGGCGACACGATCGTCCATTCCGGCCCGCTCTATGCCGCCACCGAGACGCTGATCGCCCGCATCCTCGGCCGCTTCGGCGTCCACTGGCTCGATTTCCCCGCCGGGGCGACCCGCGCGGAGATCGACGCGGTGCTGAGCAAGGCCGCGACCGGCAATGTCGCGCTGATCTATCTCGAAAGCCCCGCCAACCCGACCAACGCGCTAGTCGATGTCGAAGCGGTTACGGCCAGCCGCGACGCAATCTTCAAGGGCGCCAAGCCGCCGATTGCGATCGACAACACCTTCCTCGGCCCGCTTTGGGCGCAGCCGCTCAAGCAGGGCGCCGACATCGTCGTCTATTCGCTGACCAAATATGCCGGCGGCCATTCCGATCTCGTCGCGGGCGGCGTGCTTGGATCGAAGGAGCACATCAACACGATCCGGCTGATGCGCAACACGATCGGCACGATCTGCGATCCCAACACCGCGTGGATGCTGCTGCGTTCGCTCGAGACGCTCGAACTGCGTATGTCGCGCGCCGGCGAAAACGCCGTGAAGGTCTGCGAGTTCCTGCGCACCCACCCCAAGGTCGAGCATGTCGGCTATCTCGGCTTCCTCGAAGAGGGCAGCCGCCAAGCCGATATCTACAACCGCCACTGCACCGGCGCAGGATCGACCTTCTCGCTCTATCTCAAGGGTGGCGAGAAGGAAGCGTTCGCCTTTCTCGACGCGCTGCGCATCGCCAAGCTCGCAGTGAGCCTCGGCGGCACCGAGACGCTCGCCAGCCACCCCGCCGGTATGACGCACCTGTCGGTTCCGGAGGCACGCAAGCAGGCGCTGGGGATCACCGACAATCTCGTCCGCATCTCGATCGGCGTCGAGGATGCCGATGACCTGATCGCCGATTTCGAGGAAGCTTTGAAGACGGTTTGACTTCTTGGGCTCCTGCAAAGCAGGAGCCTAGGATCCGAGCCATATCCTTCGTAACACTGGGCTCCGGCTTCCACAGGAGCACGCAAGCCTAATTACGCAATGTCAGATCGCGGGTCCGGTCGATGGCCGGGGGCGTCACCGGCCCGCGCGCGAAATACGCCTCGATCGCATCGAGATCGCCGATGCCGGTCAGCAGCTCGGTGCCCGCGGTCAGCGTAGTGAATCCGTCGCCGCCATTGGCAAGGAAATTGCTGACCACCACGCGATAGGTCCGGTCCGCCACCATCGGCGCGCCGTTCAGCTTCGGGTCGATCACCCTCTGCCCCACCGGCCGCCCCAGATCATAGCCGAAGCCGAAACCGCGCGAGACCAGCAGCAAATTGCGCCCCCCCGCCTTGTTTTCATCGAACTGCTGTTCGAGCACCGCGAGCACCTGCTTGCCGGTCAGGCTCTTGACCACCAGCGTGTTGGAATAGGGCTGCGCGGCATAGATGTCGCCAAAGGTGATCGCACCGTCCGCGCGTGGGACCAGCGATGCGCGGGCGCTGCCGGCGTTCATGAAGGCGATCTCGGCGCCGCCCTTCTCCGGCGCAGCCGTCGCCGCGAGTTGGACGTCGGCGAGCAGGTTGCCGAGCACTTGCTCGCGCATCTGTTCGTCGGTGCGCGGCGCGGGCGCAGTCAGCCGCCCGATCGGCCGGTCGGCATAGGTCTTCACGGCCGCCGCATAGCGCGCGACCAGCGCCGTCAGCCGCGGATCGGGGGCGATACGCGCATAACGGTCGCTGGTGCCGACCAGCCCCTTGGCGCTGGTGAACGCCTCCCCCTGGACCAGAACGTTGTTCGCCCGCTTCGCGACGACCCGGCCCTCGACGGGATCAATGTCCAGAGAGATGTCGGTCAGCAGCGTGCCGCCATAGCCCGCGCTGGTCAGCAGCAGCGGCCGGCTCGCATCGATGCTGCCATAGTCGCAGACATAGGCATTGTGCGTGTGGCCCGAGACGACAAGGTCAACACGCGGATCGAGCCGCGTGAGGATCGGAAGGATGTCGCCGGTCATCCCCGCGCAGCTGTTCGCGTCGAAGGCGAGTTTGGAATAGCCGCCCTGGTGGATCAGCACGATGATCGCGTCGGCGCCCTGCGCCTTGAGCCTGGGCACCAGCGCATTGACCGTATCCGCCTCGTCCTCGAAGCGCAGCCCTTCGACGCCGCTCGGCATCACCAGCGTCCCCGTTCCCTTCAGCGTCATGCCGATAAAGCCGATGCGGACCTGCCGCTTGCCGGCGCCGAAGCTGCGGATGCCGGTGCTCGGGAACAGCGTGCCGCCTCCGTCCGTGGCGACGTTGGCGGCGAGATATCGGAACGACGCGCCCGGGAACGGCTCGATCGCGCAGGGCTGGCGCGCGGTATTCTTCTCGCACCCGCCGGTCTGGAGCCGCCGCAATTCCTTCTGCCCGCGGTCGAACTCGTGATTGCCGACCGCGTTGAAATCGACTCCGATCAGGTTCATCGCGTGGATCGTCGGCTCGTCGAGGAACATCGACGAGATCAGGGGGCTCGCGCTGATCATGTCCCCTGCGGAAACGGTCAGGCTGTTCGGATGGCCCTCCCGAAGCTTCGCCACCGCCGCGGCGATATAGGCGACGCCGCCGGCAGCAATCCGTTGGCTCGTTTCGCCTTCGCCGGGAATGTCCACTGCGAGCTTGCCGGCTTCGAGATTGCCGTGGAAATCGTTGAACGCAATGATCTGGACCGACACCGGCTTTGCCGCCGGCGCGGCGCCGGACTCGGCGACATGCCCTGCGCATCCCGCGAGCATCGCCGCCGCCAGCATTCCGACCACTACCCGCATTGCCACCTCCGCATGCCACGCCCGTGGCGCGGAGATGTTACCGCGGGATGTCGGCGCGCGTCAGCCCCAAAGCCGCGCGCGATAGGCCTCGAAACAGCGCGCGCCGCATTTCAGCCGGATCAGCGCGCCTTGGGCCATCGCCGTCGCACGGCGCGGATCTTCCTCGACTGCGGGCCGGATCGCTTCGCGGTTCCAGTCGATGCTGTGCTTGATGTCGAGCACGGCGTGGACCGAGAAGTAGCGGCGCTCCTTGCCCGAAAAGCCGAGCCGCTTGAGCCCGTCGGCAGTCGCCTGCGAGCGCCCCGGCGCCGTCAGCTCGATCGCGCCGAGTGCCCCCACCGAATGCCAGGCATAACGGCGATTGGTCGCCATCGCCGTCATCGCATTGGCCAGTGCCAGACTTTCCCACACGGTGTTCTCGATAACCGGGTTCACCTGGAGCGTTTCGACCAGCGCATCGAGCATCGGGCCGTGCATGCCCTTGGACGTGCCATGCCCCATCTCGTCCCAGTAATTCCGCGCCAGCTCGAGCTTGGGGCGTACCGGCAGCTTGACCTGCGTCATGGCGACGAGATCATCGAACCCTGCCTCACCCGCAGCTTCCTGCTCGAAGAACCAGCGGAACTCGTCGATGGTCGCCTGCTCGGCGAGCCAGGGGAACAGCGGATCGCCTTGTCCCGGCGCTGAGTTCTTGAGTTCCTCGAACCATTCGATGAAACCCTCAACATCGGTCGGCGCCGCCGCGGCCTCGTCGATCACCTCGGCGCGCAGCTCCTCTAGGAAGCCGCCTTCGAGGCGCTGCATCTTGACGTCGCGCTCCATGACGCGCTGCCAGTCGTCGCTCGGGAATCCCGGCTCCAGCCGCTCCCGGTTCCAGTGCGCAAGCCCGCGCTGGAAGCTGTCCTTGAGAAATTGCGATCCTGCATCATTTGCAAAACCGCGTGCACGCGTAGCCATGTTGATTGCTCTCCTGCCGCGGCCTCAACCGGCAAAAGGGTGAGAGGGTTCCGCGGTTTGATGCGGCACGCGGGCTAACTGATTTCGATCAATACGATTTTTCGAAACTTCCTGGCGGGGCTTCCCGTGGCCCGACTGCTCGTGTTAGCGCTAACTTCAATAAACTCTGGGAAAACCGGGCAACGGAGGAGAGCGATATGACGAGCAAGATCGGGCGCAGGCTGGCATGTGCATGTCTTCTGGTGAGCGCGGCGATGCTGGCGCCCCCGGCTGCGGCGCAGGCCGATATGCGGCTGAACGACGCCGGCTATTTCGAAGCGCGCGGCGTCAACGTCCTCGTCTTTTCCAATTGGTATGATGGCCTGTTTGCCGATTCCAAGATCAGCGGCGTCGAGATCGTCCAGCAGGGCGAGCGCACCGCCACCAACGGCGATGTCCGCCTGTCGCCCACCCCCGGCCAATGGGATCCGATCGGCCGGATGGTGAAGCGCGACGCCGATCCGAAGACCGGCTCGATCGAGGCATTGCTCGAATATCCCGAATACAAGTTCCAGTACCGCATCCGCGCCGAGCGCCGGGCCGACGGCGTCCATATCGCGGTGATCCTCGATACTCCGCTTCCCGCCGCGCTCGCCGGCAAGGCCGGATTCAACCTCGAATTCCTGCCCTCGGCCTATTTCCACAAGAGCTTCCTCGCCGACGGCAAGCCCGGCGCCTTCCCGCTCTACCCCGCCGGCGACATGATCGCAGGCGGCGAACGCAATGCCGCTAGCGGGCGCGACGTCGGCCCGGGGGCCGAGCCGCTGGCGATGGCTTCGGGCAAGACCCTGGTCTTCGCCCCCGAAGACCCGGCCCGCCGCGTTACTGTCCGCGCCGACACCGGCAGCCTCGAACTGTTCGACGGCCGCAACCAGGCGCAGAATGGCTGGTTCGTGCTGCGCAGCCTGTTGCCGGCGGGCAAGACCGGCCGCGTCGTCGAATGGACACTCAGTCCCAACAGCGTTCCCGGCTGGCTGCGCGATCCGGTGATCGGCCATTCGCAGCTCGGCTACACTCCCGCACAGGCTAAGACCGCGGTGATCGAGCTCGACGCCAACGCCAAACCCGCCGGCCCGGCGAAGCTGCTCCGCCTCGACGAAACCGGAAAGGCCGCGGTCGCGCTGTCCGCCACGCCGAAGCCATGGGGCAAATACCTCCGCTACAATTATCTCAGCTTCGACTTCAGCAGCGTCCGCCAGCCGGGCCTCTACCAGCTCGAATATGGCGGCAGGCGCACCCACAGCTTCCGCATCGCGCCGGACATCTATGCCGATGCGTGGCACCCCAGCCTCGATATCTACATGCCCGTCCAGATGGATCACATGCTGGTCAACGAGGCGTATCGCGTCTGGCACGGCGACAGCCACCGCGACGATGCGCGGCAGGCGCCGGTCAACCACGAGCATGTCGATCTCTACCGCCAGGGCCCGACCACCGACACGAAGTTCAAGCCGGGCGAGCATATCCCCGGCCTCAATGTCGGCGGCTGGCTCGACGCCGGCGATTTCGACATTCGCACCCAGACTCAATATGCCGTGATCCGCACGCTCGTCGGCATCTGGGAGGACCACAAGCCGGCGCGTGATCAGACGCTGGTCGACCAGTTCCTCCGCCGCGTCGAGATGCACGTCCCCGATGGCAGGCCCGACTTGCTCCAGCAGATCGAGCATGGCGTGCTCTATCTCGCTTCGATGTACGATGCAGTCGGCTTCGCAGTGCACGGCGTGGTCGAGCCCGACGTCGCGCAATATACTCATCTCGGCGACGCCGCATCGAAGACCGACGGGTTGATCTACGATCCCGACCTCAAGTTCGGCGAGCGCAAGGGCAATCGCAGCGGCACGCCGGACGATCGCTGGGTGTTCACCAGCAAGTCTAGCGCGCTCAACTATGGTTCGGCGGCGGCGCTGGCGGCGTCGAGCCGGGCACTGCGCGGCTATGACAACGCGCTGGCCGACAAGGCGCTCAGGATCGCCCGTCAGGTCTGGGCGGAGGAGCACAGCCACGCCCCCGACACCTTCAGCCACGGCAACACCACCGGCGGCTGGCTGCCGGGCGAGGAGTTCACTGCCGCCGTCGAGCTGCTGACGACGACGAAGGACGCGCACTATGCTGCGCGGATCGAGGCGCTATGGCCCGAGATCGCGCCGCGCTTCGGCCAATATGCGCAGACCATCCTGCAGGCGCTGCCGCTGATGGGCCCAGCCTATCGCGCCAATGTCGAAGCCGAAGCGCGCAAGCTCAAGGCGAGCGCCGCGCCCGCCACCGGCGCCAACCCCTATGGCGTGCCGATCACCACCGGCGGCTGGGCGGGCAACGGCGCCGTGATCCAGTCGGGTCTCACCGATTACGCGATCCACAAGGCGTTTCCGGCGCTGAGCGACGGCGCGCAGGTGTTCCGCGCGCTCGATTACCTCCACGGCACGCATCCGGGATCGGATATCTCGTTCGTGTCGGGCGTCGGCACGCGGTCGAAGGAAGTCGCCTATGGCAGCAACCGCGCCGACTTCTCGTTCATCGCCGGCGGCGTCGTACCGGGCGCGCTGATCCTCAAGCCCGATTTCCCGGAGAACAGCGAGAACTGGCCGTTCTTCTGGGGCGAGAACGAATATGTCGTGAACATGAGCCCGAGCTATATCGAGCTCGTCCAGGCCGCGATCGATCTGGGCAAGCGCCAGCCCTGAGTTGAGGACACCTATTCCCTCCTTGTCACCCGGGGCCGTGAGCGGGGGGCCCGCTACCTTCCGGCGACCGGCCAGAAGAAGCGGGATTCCAACTCAAGGCCGGGATGAATGTATCGATGAGGGGATTGGGCCGGATTGGCGTTGGCCGGCTCCAGCCCTCGCGGCGCTCAGCCGTCGCCGACGCGCTCGATATCGGCGCCGACACCCTGGAGCTTCTCCTCGAGCCGCTCGTAACCGCGGTCGAGATGATAGACGCGTTGGACCTGTGTTTCGCCCTCGGCGACCAGCCCGGCGAGGATCAGGCTCATCGATGCGCGCAGATCGGTCGCCATCACCGGCGCGCCGACCAGCCGATCGACGCCGTGCACCACGGCGGTCCGCCCGCGCACGTCGATGTTCGCGCCCATCCGCGCCAGCTCGGGGACGTGCATGTAGCGGTTCTCGAAGATCGTCTCGGTGAGCACGCTGGCGCCGTCGGCCTTGCACAGCATCGCCATGAACTGCGCCTGCATGTCGGTGGCGAAGCCCGGGAACGGCGCCGTCGAAAGCGTCAGCGGCTTGATCCCGTTGGGCGCAGCGACGCGGATCGAATCGCGCTTCTCCTCGATGGTAACGCCCGCATCGATCAGTGCATCCAGCGTCGCGCGCATATCGCCCGCATCGGCACCGACCAGCTCGACATCGCCGCCGGTGATCGCCGCGGCGCAGGCATAGCTGCCCGCCTCGATCCGATCGGGCATCACCGCATAGGTCGCGCCGTGAAGGCGATCCTTGCCTTCGATCGTCAGCGTCTCGCTGCCGATCCCGTCGATCGCAGCACCCATCGCCACCAGCAGGTTGCACAGATCGACGATCTCGGGCTCGCGTGCGGCGTTTTCGAGCACTGTGGTGCCCTTGGCCGTCACTGCCGCCATCAGCGCATTCTCGGTTGCACCCACCGACACCACCGGAAAGCGGAAGCGCCCGCCCGAAATCCGCCCGCCCGGCGCCGACGCCTTCACATAGCCTGCGGCGACTTCGATCTCGGCGCCCATCGCCTGCAATGCCTTGAGGTGCAGGTCGATCGGCCGGTTGCCGATCGCGCAGCCGCCGGGCAGCGACACCGTCGCCTCGCCGGCGCGGCCGAGCAACGGCCCGAGCACCAGGATCGACGCACGCATCTTGCGTACGATATCGTACGGAGCGACCGTCGACGTCAGCTTGCCGGCGCGCGTGGTCAGCACCCGGCCGAAATCATTGGGCCGCGTCCCCTCGATCGCAGTCGACGCGCCGAGCTCGTTGAGCAGATGCCCGAAGCTGTCGACATCGGCGAGTCGCGGCAGGTTTCGCAGCGTCAGCGGCTCGTCAGTCAGCAGCGCGCACGGCATCAGCGTCAGCGCCGCGTTCTTGGCGCCCGAGATGGCGATTTTACCGGAGAGGCGGTTCCCGCCACGGATGAGGATACGGTCCATGTCCGAGCTTCTAGCTCCTCGCTGCCCGCACGCAAGCGCGACAGTCCGTGAAACGGATTGATCGACTTTAATGCATTGATTCCGCGGCACTGCTTTGCACGGAGCGTGGGGGGAATATCAACGCGTGTCGGGTAGTTGTTTCGCGGACATATTGAGCGGACTCGTCGATCTTACCGGGGGTGAGAGCGCAGCGCTCGAAAAGCTGGAGGAGCGTCAGCGGCATGTACGCCGCGGGGCGGTGCTGCTGCGCGAGAACGAGGCGTGCACCGAGCTGTTCATCCTCCGCAAGGGACTGATGATGAGCTATGTGCTGCTCGACGACGGCAGCCGGCAGATCCTGCGCTTCCTGTTCCCCGGCGACATGCTCGGCATATCGAGCGCGATCTACAAGGAAGCGCCCGAGACGCTTGCAGCCTTGTCCGACTGCGTAGTCTCGCCGTTCGACCGTACTGCGCTGTCCGAAATCATGAGCCAACATCCCCGGCTCTCTGCGCTGATCCTAGTCTATTGCCAGATCGAGCGCGTCGCGCTGACCGATCGGCTCGCTGCGCTGGGCCGTACCAGCGCCAAGGCGCGCGTCGCTGCCTTGCTGCTCGAACTGCGCAACCGCCTGCGCGCGACCGACAAGACCATCGCCAATGTCTTCGCGCTGGGTCTGACCCAGGAGGAAGTCGGCGACGCCACCGGCCTCACCGCCGTGCACGTCAACCGGATGCTACGCCAACTCGAGGAAGACGGGTTGATCGCCCGCGAAGGCGGCCGCGTCACGCTACGCGACGAGCGCGCGCTCATCGGCGCGGCGAACTTCGTCAATCGCTATGTCGGGCTGGATCTGAGCTGGCTCCCCAAGCCGCGCAGCTAGCGCGACACATCCGCCAGGCGGCAGCGCCCTACGCTTTCTCCAGCGTGCATTGCAGCGGATGCTGGTTCTGCCGGGCGAAGTCGATCACCTGGCTGACCTTGGTCTCCGCCACTTCATAGCTGAACACCCCGCACACGCCCACGCCGCGCTGGTGGACGTGGAGCATCACCCGCGTCGCCTCTTCCATGTTCATCCGGAAGAAGCGCTGCAGGCACAGCACGACGAACTCCATCGGCGTGTAATCGTCGTTGAGCATCAGCACGCGGTACGGCGTCGGCTTCTTGGTGCGCGTGCGGGTGCGCGTCGCCAGACCGACCGACGGATCGCGGGTGCCCGCATCGTCGTCGCCGTCTTCGGCCATCTGGATCTGGATTTTGCTGGGTTTGGCCATGTTACTGCTGAAAATATGGGTTCGCCGCAGGCGAGGCAAGGCCACAGCCCTGCCTTCAATCTTCAAAAAGACCACGCTTCGTCAAAAACGAAAAGGGCGGCCGCCCTTCGGCAGCCGCCCCGCTACGCGTTTACTGGAGCGCGCAAGCACTCAGGCTGCAGTCTTCACCTTCTCGGCCGCGACCGCGAAGCGGTTCGAAAGCGGCTGGGCGGCGTCGCCGGCGAGCTTGATAACGGCTTCGGTGTTCTTCGAAGCTTCGGCGACATACGCGTCGAACGCGCCGCGAACGAAGTCGCTCTGGAGCTTGAAGAAATCAGCCGGCGACTTGACGGTCGCGAAGGTCTTCATCGCGGCAGTCGCGCTCTCGAACGACTTGCGGCCATATTCGGCAGCTTCCTGGCCGAGCGTCTCGAAGCCCTTGGCAGCGATGCGGCCCGACTCGACGACGGCCTCGAGGTTGCCCTTGGCGAACTCGTTGGCGTCTTCGACCAGCTTGGTCGACTTCTCAACCGCAGCCTTGGTGCGATCGTTGAAATCGGCGAACAGAGCCTGCGCCTTGGCGGTGCCGGCAGTGGCGGTGTTTTCGAAATTGGTAGCCATGGTGGTGGTTTCCTTCACGATGGGTTCCGCGACCGTCTCGGCGACGACCTCGGCTACGTTGGTGGTTTCCGCGACGGCGGCTTGTGCCTGCTCTGCCGCGAGTTCGACGGTCTCGACTACTTCCTGCGACGCTGCTTCCACGACCGGAGCCGGTCCGGATGCATTCAACGGAGCTGCTGCTTCGATGATGGCAACCGGCGCGAGCTTCTCAGCCTTGGGTGCAACAGCTTGAGCCTTGGGCGCGGCCGGCTTCTTGGCGCGCGCCGCGGGCTGCGGAGCGGCGGGCTTTGCCGTCGACTTCGGTCCCTTGGTGGCCATGCGAATCGTCCCCTGACTATTGCTGCAATGCAGCATATAAGGAGCCGTTGCGTGCGTTGCAAGAGCATTATTGTGCACTGCACCATAATGCAGTTTACGTTACGGAATTTGGCCTTTCAGCGCGTGCGAACATAGCTCCCGGGCGCGTCTTCGATTGCTTTTAGTTTGCCCTTTCCGGGCACACGTGCGCCTTTTGCATCTACCTTTTGGCTATCCACGCTTTCGATCCATTCCACCCAATCGGGCCACCAGCTGCCCTTGGTTTCCCTGGCACTGGCCATGAACTCGGAAAGCGTCTCGACCTTCTGGTCGTTGACCCAATATTGGTACTTCCCGGCTGCAGGCGGGTTCACCACCCCGGCGATATGACCGGAGCCCGCCAGCACGAACTTGAGAGGCCCTTTGAAGTGGTGGGTGATCTTCCAGACGCTTGCTGCAGGCGCGATATGATCCTCGCGCCCCGCCTGGACATAGGTCGGCGTCGCCACCTTGCCCAGGTCGATCGGCGTGCCGTCGATCGTCAGCAGCCCCGGCACCACCAGCTTGTTGTCGCGGTACAAGTCGGTGAGATAGCTCAGATGCCAGGTCGACGGCAGGTTGGTAACGTCCGAATTCCAGTGGAGCAGGTCGAACGGCACATAGTCCTGGCCCATCAGGTAATTGTTGGTGACATAGTTCCAGATCAGGTCGCGGCCACGCAGCAGGTTGAAGGTCGCCGCCATGTAGCGCCCGTCCAGGAACCCCTCCCCGCCCAGGCTCTTGATCATCGCGAGCTGGTCGTCGGTCACGAAATGGCCGAGTTCGCCGGCGTCGGAGAAATCGACCTGTGCCGTGAAGAAGGTCGCGCTCTTCACTTTCTCCGGCTCGCCGCGTGCGGCCAGCACTGCCAGCGTGGCGGCAAGCGTCGTGCCCGCCACGCAATAGCCGATCGCATGGACGCCCTCGACGCCGAGCAGCTCGCGCACCGTGTCGATCGCGTCGATCTGGCCGCGCTCGACATAATCGTCCCAGACCACGTCCTTCATGCTCGCGTCCGCCGACTTCCACGACACGACGAACACCGTCAGCCCCTGCGCCACCGCCCAGCCGATGAAGCTCTTCTCGGGGGTGAGATCGAGGATGTAGAAGCGGTTGATCCAGGGCGGGAAGATGATCAGCGGGATTTCGTGGACCTGCTTGGTCACCGGCGAATATTGGATCAGCTCGTACAGCGGCGTGCGCCTGACCACCTTGCCCGGCGTCATCGCCAGGTTCCTGCCCAGCTCGAACGCGCCTTCCGCAGTCTGCGTCATCTGCCCCTTGGCGATGTCCGACAGCATGTTCTGCAGGCCCTTGAGCAGGCTCTCGCCCTTGGTCTCGACGATCTTCTCGAGCACCAGTGGATTGGTCGCGGGAAAATTGGTTGGGCTCACTGCGTCGATGAAGCCCCTGGTCGCAAACCGGATCTGGTCCCTCTGCCGCGGATCGACGCCTTCCAGCGCATCGACGCCCTTCAGCATGTGATCGGCGATCACGAAATAACTCTGGCGCAGGAAATCGAACACCGGCTCTTCGCGCCATTGCGGCGCCTTGAAGCGCTTGTCGCGCGCCTGTTCGGGCGTCTCCTCGAACGGCGCGGCGTTGGTGGGATCGAGGAAGCGCTGCCACAGCTGCATCGTGTCCGCCCAGAAGTTCGCACTTGCGCGCATCTGCGCAGCGGGATCGAACATCCCGCCAAACATCGGCGCAGCGGGCACTTGCTCCATCAGGTCGATGCCATGTTCGAGCATCATCTGCTGCGCCTTGCCCAGCACCCAGGTCCAGTGCTGCAGCTCTTCCAGGCTCGGCGTCGCAGTCGGGGTATCAGCCATGCATTCCTCTCCAGCGGCGCGTACGGTCGCTTTAGCGCCGACAAGCCAACTCGTCATTCCCGCACACGCAGGAATGGCGTAGGAACGCCCCACGGCGCAATGCAGCGCCCAAATTCGAGAGAGAAGTGGAAATGTCCGAAGAGTTCTACCGCATGAAGCGGCTGCCGCCTTACGTCATCGCCGAGGTAAACGGCATGCGGGCAGCGGCGCGGGCGGCGGGCGAGGACATCATCGATCTCGGCATGGGCAATCCCGATCTGCCGCCGCCGGCGCACGTCATCGAAAAGTTGTGCGAAGTGGCGTCGAAGCCCGACGCGCACGGCTATTCGCAGTCCAAGGGCATCCCCGGCCTGCGGCGCGCCCAGGCGAACTATTACGGCCGCCGCTTCGGCGTCGAAGTCGATCCCGAGACCGAAGTCGTCGTGACGATGGGCTCGAAGGAAGGGCTTGCGAGCCTCGCCACCGCGATCACCGCGCCCGGCGACGTGGTCCTCGCGCCGAACCCGTCCTACCCGATTCACACCTTCGGCTTCATAATCGCCGGGGCCACGATCCGCGCCGTGCCGACCACGCCCGACGAGCATTATTTCGAGAGTCTCGAGCGCGCGATGAACTTTACCGTGCCGCGCCCGTCGATCCTAGTCGTCAATTACCCATCGAACCCGACCGCCGAGACCGTCGATCTCGCATTCTACGAGCGGCTGGTCGCGTGGGCGAAGGAGAACCAGGTCTGGATCATCTCCGACCTCGCTTATTCCGAGCTCTATTATGACGGGAAGCCGACTGTCTCGATCCTCCAGGTCAAGGGCGCCAAGGACGTCGCGATCGAGTTCACTTCGCTCAGCAAGACCTATTCGATGGCCGGCTGGCGGATCGGCTTCGCGGTCGGCAACAAGCATCTGATCGCCGCGATGACGCGGGTGAAGTCGTACCTCGACTATGGCGCGTTCACGCCCGTCCAGGCCGCCGCGTGCGCCGCGCTCAACGGCCCGCAGGACATCGTCGAGAAGAACCGCCAGCTCTATCACAAGCGCCGCGACGTGCTGGTCGAAAGTTTCGGCCGCGCCGGCTGGGACATTCCCTCACCCGCAGCATCGATGTTCGCCTGGGCGCCGCTGCCGCCGGCGCTCGCCCATCTCGGCAGCCTCGAATTCTCGAAGCAATTACTCAGCCACGCCAAGGTCGCAGTCGCGCCCGGCGTCGGCTATGGCGAGAATGGCGAGGGCTTCGTCCGCATCGCGATGGTCGAGAACGAGCAGCGCCTGCGTCAGGCGGCGCGCAACGTGCGGAAGTATCTGCAGTCGATGGGCGTCAATACACCAAGCGCAAAGGCAGGCTAAACACTCCCACCCTCACCCCGGCCTTGTGCCGGGGTCCACCATGTCACGCCGCGGCTGGAACATGCGCGACAGTGCGGCCCTGGTGTGACCCCTGGCTTCGCAAACTGCGCAGTCCTGCTGCGACAGCCATGGCCTCGACCGGCCCGGGCTTCCGAGCCGGACTCTAAGCCAGTTCGCGGCCGAGCAATTCGTTCACGTCGAGCCCGAGCAGCGCGATGTGATCGCGCACCCGCGGCCAATGCCCCTTCAGGAAGCGCTCGCGCTCGGCGACGCGCAGCCGCTCGACCGCGCCCGGCAGCACGAACATCCCGACGCCGCGGCGGACCTCGACGTAATCATCGTCCTGGAAGCTCTGATAGGCCTTGGCGACGGTCAGCGGATTGGCGCCATGCTCGGCGGCCAGCGCACGTACAGAGGGGAGCTGGTCCCCCGCGCGATATTCGCCGCGCAGGATCGCCGCGGCGATGGTGGCGCGAAGCTTGAGATAAACGGGTGAGTCGTCGTGCTCGAGCGCTGTCATGCTGACTTAATACACCAATTAGCGATCCGGTCCATACCCCGGATTCCATTCGTGTACGATTTCGGACAGTTGGCCTCGCGGCCGCTCCTCCAGATCGCGTCCCGGCGTACCGATGAATATGAACCCCGCGATCCGCTGCGGCGCCTTGCCGAACAGGTCGCGTACCGCCTCCGAATAGGCCGCCCAGCCGGTCAGCCAGCTGCCGACTAACCCATGCGCATGCGCCGCGTGGAGCAGATTCATGCACGCCGCCCCCGCCGAGAGTTCCTGTTCCCACAGCGCGATCTTGTGCGGGATCACCGGCGCCGAGAGCACTACCACCAAAGTCGGAGCCTGCATGACGAACTGCGCCGCGGCCTCATCGTCTCGCGCGGTGCAATCGGTCTTTTCGGCGCGCTGGATCTCGACGAGTCGGAGCGCCAGCGCCGGCCGCGCTTCGTCGGGCACGATCACGAACCGCCAGGGCGCCAGCTTGCCGTGATCGGGGGTTCGCGCCGCGGTCGCCACCATCTCGCGCAGTTGCTCGGGGCTCGGCCCCGGCGCGACCATATCGCGCGGCTTGCCCGATCGGCGGGTGCGGAGAAGGGCGAGCGGCGAAGAAGTGTCGTTGAACATGCCCGCCATCTAGGGTGGCCGGGCGCGGCCGCCAATATCGCTCCTGTCGCGGGGCGATCGATATTGCGCCCGCCATGCGCACGCGGACGCAACAAAATACGTGCTGCTTTACACCCGCGCCTTTCGCTCTAGTTTGACCGCCCATGCGCCGGGCAAGCCCCGGAAACCGATAGTTTAAAGGCAAAAATCCCGCATGGTCGAAACCCCCACCGCCGACAGTCCGGCAGAACCAGATATCAGCCACGTCAATCCCGCCGCGGAGAAGACTTGGTTCGGTCACCCCCGCCAGCTCGCGCGGATGTTCACTACCGAGATGTGGGAGCGCTTCGGCTTCTACGGCATGCGGGCGCTGCTGACGCTCTACCTCACGCAGCATTTCATGTTCGGCGACCGCCAGGCGACCGGCATCTATGGCGGGTTCACCGCGCTCGTCTATCTGACCCCGCTGATCGGCGGCTATCTCGCCGACCAGTTCCTCGGTTCGAAGCGCGCAGTGAAGTTCGGCGCGATCGTGATGTCGCTCGGCTATCTCATCCTGTGCTTCGGCGGCCCGACCGCGCAGCCGCATGCCAAGATCGACGGCCAGCGCTACGAAGTTTCGATCGAGAAATCAGCCGAGCGCGAAGTCCGCTACGTCGTCGACGGCGCCCGCAAGCTAGAGATCAAGGGCAATGACGACGGTTCGGTCGATCTGCTGGAAAACGGCGCGTCGGTGCGCAAGGTTGCCAAGGGCAGCTTCGAATCCGACGCAGACCGCAGCCCCTTCTACGTGATGGTGATGCTGATCGGCCTGTCGATGGTCTCGACGGGCAACGGCTTCTTCAAGCCCAATATCTCGACGATGGTCGGCGAACTGTACGAAGTCGGCGACCGGCGGCGCGATGCCGGCTTCACCATCTTCTACATGGGCATCAACATCGGATCGTTCTTCTCGCAGATTCTCTGCCCGCTGCTCGCAGTGGTGCTCGGCTGGTGGGCCGGCTTCGGCCTCGCCGCGATCGGCATGATGGTTTCCTGGGCGCTGATCCAGTTCAACGGCAATTCGCTGGCCGGCTATGGGGAGCCGCCCGCCCGGCCCGAAGTCGAGCGCCAGCAATGGTTTATCTATGCCGGCGCGCTGCTGATCGTCCCGGTCTTCTACTTCCTCTACGTCAACCTGATGAACTCGGTCGAGCCGGCGCCCGGATCGGGGATCATCGGCTACATCGCGTCGCTGCCGCTGATGGGCAAGTTCCTGTTCGGCACTTTCCTGCTCTCGGTCCCCGGCATCCTGATCTGGTCGTTCGTTGCGGGGAACCGCCAGGAATTCCAGATGATGCTCGCGGCGATGACGCTGATCGTGTTCAACGTCGTGTTCTGGACCCTGTTCGAGCAGGCCGGCTCTTCGCTGACCCTGTTCGCCGACCGCAATACCGATCTGTCGGTGTTCGGGCTGTTCAGCATCACTGCGCCGCAGACTCAATTCTTCAACGCCGCCTTCATCATCCTGCTCGCCCCGTTCATGTCGATCCTGTGGACCTCGCTGGCCAAGCGCGGGCTCGAGCCGTCGATCCCGGTAAAGTTCGGCATCGCGCTGATCGGCGTCGCGGGCGGCTTCCTGCTGCTCGTCTGGGGCGCCAGCTTCGCCGATGCGGGGTTCCAGGTCGGGATCTGGTGGCTAGCCGGGCTCTATTTCGTCCACAGCTTCGCCGAATTATGCATCTCGCCGGTGGGCCTCAGCATGATCACCAAGCTGTCGATCGCGCGCGTGGTCGGGCTGATGATGGGCGTGTGGTTCCTGTCGATCTCGGTGGCGCAGTTCTTCGCCGGAATGATCGCGCAGGCAGCCAGCGTCGATACGGTCGGCGGACAGGTGACCAACCTCAAGGTCAGCCTGAACACCTATCTCGATATGTTCACGCTGGTCTCCTGGTGGGCGATCGGGCTCGGCGTCCTGCTGCTGCTGCTCAGCTGGCCGCTCAAGAAGTGGATGCACGGCGTCAAATAAGCCCCGCCGGCGCCGGATACGAAAAGGGGGAGCGTCGCCGCTCCCCCTTTTTCATTTCAAGAGCCGGGAAGGCTCAGCGCGCAGCGTTGCGGCGGTGCGCGAGATAGAGCGAGATCAGCGAGAACATCGGACACCCTTTATGATACCTGTGCTGCAATGCAGCATAGGCGGCATTTCGGGTCGAAGCCGGATTATCGCAAATGTGATTTGTCCGGGTGCCGAATGCACAAAATGCAATCGCTGCTTTTCATTCCGACGTAAATCGCCCCGGCATTGCTGCCGGGGTGATCCAGTTCAGCGTAATGCGGCGCTTACCAGATATGCACGCGCTGCGCGGGCGGCAGATACAGCGCGTCGCCCGGCTTGACGTCGAACGCCTTGTACCAGGCATCGACATTGCGGACGATGCCGTTGACCCGGAACATCGCCGGCGAGTGCGGATCGGTGAGCAGCTGCTGGCGCTGCGCCCCTTCGCGCACCTTGGTCTGCCACGCCTGGGCGTAGGACAGGAAAAAGCGCTGGTCGCCGGTCAGCCCGCCGATCACCTTCGCCTTGCCATGCTTGGCCTGGTATTTCTGATACGCAGCATAGGCCGCCTCGACGCCGCCGAGATCGCCGATATTCTCGCCGAGCGTCAGCGCACCGTTGACCTTGGTCCCCGGGATCGGCTCATAGCCGTTATACTGCGCGGCAAGCGCCGCGGTACGCTCCTTGAAGCCGGTCTTGGCGGTATCGCTCCACCAATTCTCGAACTTGCCGGTCGGGCCGAACATGCTGCCCTGATCGTCGAAGCCATGCCCCATTTCATGGCCGATGATCGCGCCGATCGCGCCGTAGTTCACCGCCGGATCGGCATTGGGATCGAAATAGGGCGGCTGCAGGATCGCGGCCGGGAAAGTGATCTGGTTCGCCAGCGGGTTGTAATAGGCGTTCACCGTCTGCGGCGTCATGCCCCAGAGCGAGCGATCCACCGGCTTGGGGAAACGCTGGAGCTCGAGCTGATGCTCGAACTCTGCCGAGCGCATCGCATTGCCGAGCGGATCCCCGCGCTCGACCTTGAACGCGGCGTAATCGATGTATTTCTCGGGATGCCCGATGCGCGGCTCGAACGCCGCCAGCTTGGCGAGCGCCGCCTTGCGCGTGGCGTCGTCCATCCAGGTCGATCCAGTGATCCGCTCCTGATAGGCGGCCCGCAGATTCTCGATCAGCTCGCCCATCTGCTTCGCCGCCGCCGGTGGATAATGTTTGGCGACATAGATCGCGCCGACCGCTTCGCCGAGCGCGCCGTTGGTGAGCTGCACGCCGCGCTTCCAGCGGTCGCGCTGGACCTGCACGCCGTTCAGTGTCTTCGAATAAAAGTCGAAGCGCGCATCGTCGAACGCCTTTGGCAGGAACTGCGCGTGATCGCTGACGAAGCGATACGCCAGATAATCCTTCCAGCCCTGGAGCGGCGTCGCGACGAAGATCTTGCCCATCGCCGCGATCGCGGTGTTCTGGGTCATCAGCACTGTCGGTGATGAATCGAGTCCGGCGGTCTTGAGCAGCAGCGCCCAGTCGAACTCGGGCGCCTTGGCTTTCAGGCCCGCCACCGTCTGCGGATCGTTGAGCTTGGCGATGTCGCGGCTCTGCTCGGGCGACCATTGCTGCTTAGCCATCGCGGTTTCCAGCGCGACGATCGCATCGGCCTTGACGCTGGCATCGGGGATGCCGGCCAGTTCCTGGATCTTCTGGACATAGGCGCGATACGCGGTGCGGAACGCGACGTACTTCTCGCCGTCGAGCAGGTAATAATCGCGCGGCATGCCCAGATCGCCCTGCCCGGCGACGGCGGTATAGCGCGTCGGATCGGCAAGGTCGGGGATCACGCCAAGGCCGATCGGCGCTGCATAGCCGGTGCTGGCGAACAGCACCTGTAGGCCCGTGAGATCGTTCACTGCGGCGATCCGGCCGAGATAGGGCTTGAGCGGCGCAATCCCGCGCGCCTCGATCCCCGCCTCGTCCATCCAGCTCGCATAGAAGTCGCCGACCTGACGGCCGGTCGCGCCATAGGCGGCGGGGTTCTTCGCCATGTCGTCGAGGATCGCGCGGACATTCGCCTCGGCCTCGATCGAAAGCTTGGTGCCGAAGCCCGCGGAGGCGCGGTCGGCAGCGATCTCGGTACGCTCGGCCCAGCCGCCATTGGCGAAGGTCCAGAAATCGTCGCCCGGCTTCACCCCGGTCTTTTGCGAGGCAAGGTCGATGCCGAACGCGCCGTAGCGCGCGCCGGCCGGAGTCGGTGCGGTCTGGGTAAAGCCCGGCGCGGCGAGCGTCAGCAAGCCGGCCCCTGCCAGCAGCAGGATGCGATTCTTGGTCATGTCAGAGGCCCCTTCGGATCTGGTGTGTTATGTTACCATATCGCCGGCCAAGGCCCGACACAATCGAGATTATCCCACCCGATTGGCGACCAGATCCTCGACCACGGCGGGATCGGCGAGCGTGCTGGTATCGCCGAGCGACGATACATCCCCCTCGGCGATCTTGCGCAAAATCCGCCGCATGATCTTGCCCGAGCGCGTCTTGGGCAGCCCCGGCGCGAACTGGAGCGCGTCGGGCGTCGCAATCGGCCCGATCTCAGTCCGCACCCAATCGCGCAGCTCCTTTCGCAGCGTGTCGTCCGCCACGATATGCGCGTTGAGCGTGACATAGGCGTAGATGCCCTGCCCCTTGATGTCGTGCGGCATCCCGACCACCGCCGCCTCGGCGACCTTGGGATGGAGCACCAGCGCGCTCTCGACTTCGGCAGTGCCCATCCGGTGCCCCGAGACGTTGATCACGTCGTCCACGCGGCCGGTGATCCAGTAGTAGCCGTCTTCGTCGCGGCGGCAGCCGTCGCCGGTGAAATACTTGCCCTCGTACGTCGTGAAATAGGTCTGGAAGAAGCGCTCGTGATCGCCCCAGACGGTGCGCATCTGCCCCGGCCAGCTCCTGGCGATCACCAGGTTTCCCTCGGTCGCGCCGTGCAGCACCTTGCCTTCGGTATCGACGATCTGCGGATCGACACCCGGCAGCGGCAAGGTCGCCGATCCCGGCTTAAGCGCGGTCGCGCCGGGCAGCGGCGTGATCATCTGCCCGCCGGTCTCGGTCTGCCACCAGGTATCGACGATCGGGCAGCGCCCCTCGCCGACCACGTCATGATACCAGCGCCACGCCTCCGGGTTGATCGGCTCGCCGACCGTCCCGAGCAGCTTGAGCGACGTGCGTGAGGTCCTGGCGACGAATGCATCGCCCTCGCGCATCAGCGCACGCAGCGCAGTCGGCGCGGTGTAGAGGATCTCGACCTGATGACGGTCCACCACCTGCCAGATCCGCGAAGCGTCAGGCCAGTTGGGCACGCCTTCGTACATCAGCGTCGTCGCGCCGTTCGCAAGGGGGCCATAGACGATATAGCTGTGCCCAGTGACCCAGCCGATGTCCGCCGCGCACCAATAAACCTGCCCCGGCCGGTAATCGAACACCAGCTCGTGCGTGTAGCTAGCCCAGAGCAGATAGCCCGCGCTCGAATGGAGCACGCCCTTGGGCTTGCCGGTGGAGCCCGAGGTGTAGAGTATGAAGAGGGGATCCTCGGCGCCCATCGGCTCTGCCGGGCAGTCCGCCGACACCGAATCCGCCGCTTCGTGATACCAGACGTCACGGCCCGGCTGCATTTCGACTGCGCCGCCGGTGGCCTGCACCACGATGACCTTCTCCAGGCAGCGCACATGCGCCGCCGCCGCGTCGACATTGGCCTTCAACGGCACGCGCTTGCCGCCGCGCCGGCCTTCGTCGGCGGTGATCACCACGCTCGAATCGCAATCGGTGATCCGCCCGGCCAGCGCCTCGGGCGAGAAGCCGCCGAATACCACCGAATGGATTGCCCCGATCCGCGCACAGGCAAGCAGCGCGAATGCCGCCTCGGGAATCATCGGCATGTAGAGCGTGACGCGGTCGCCCTTCCGCACGCCCTGCGCCTTGAGCACATTGGCGAAGCGGCAGACTTCCGCGTGGAGCTGGCGATAGGTGTAGCGCCGCGGCTCTTCGCTTGGCTCGTCGGGCTCCCACAGGATCGCGATCGCGTCGCCGCGGGTGGCGAGGTGGCGATCGACGCAGTTGGCCGCGACGTTGAGCTTGCCGTCGGCAAACCAGCGGATGTGGAAATCCTCTTCGTCGAACGACCAGTCGCCCGCCATCTCCGGGCGCTTGATCCAGTCGAGCCGCTTCGCCTGCTCCAGCCAGAAGCTCCCCGGATCGGCGATGCTGCGCCCGTACAGCTTCTCATATCCGGCGGCATCGACCCGCGCGCGCCGCGCCCAGTCTTCGGATACGGGGTACAGGCTGTCGCTCATTATCGATCCGCTCCCGGCATATTTGCTCGTGCCCCCTTGTCCCCAACCGCGCCGCGCACGCAACCCGCAGAATCCGTTACGAACCCGCTCCGAGCCGTAGTTTTTCTAGGGCTGCGACAATCTGCGACATAATTTCGGTGGAACCGAACGGGCGTACCGACCATCTAGGCCAGCATGGTCAGACGCTCCATCGCCTTGACGCTCGTCCTTGCATTGCCGCTCGCCGCCTGTGCGGCGGGCCCGGACTATCGCCCGCGCACCGCCCCCGAGCTCGGCGTTCCCGACCGCTATTCGGTCCCTGCCGACCGGCGCGCGCGTGAGGATCTCACGCGCTGGTGGGACAAGTTCGACGATCCGCAGCTCGGCTCGCTGGTCCAGCGCGCGCAGGCCGCCAATCTCGATATCGCCCAGGCCGTCACGCGACTGCGCCAGGCACGCGAATCGCTGGTTCAGCAGCGTGCATCACTGTTCCCCAGCGTCAGTGCGTCGGGCGGCGCATCGCGCACCGATTCGCTGCGCGGCGGCACGACCACCACCACCCTGCCCGACGGCACCGTCACGTCCTTCTCGCAGGGCGGCCGCACCAGCTTCTCGCTCGGCGCCGACGCCAGCTACCAGCTCGACTTGTTCGGCGGGGTGCGCCGCGGCATCGAATCGGCGCGTGCCAGCTATGAGTCCGCCGGCTTCGATTATGCGACCGTGCTGATCTCGATCGAGGCGGAAACTGCGCGCAACTACGTCCTCGCCCGCGTCGCGCAGACTCAGCTGGCCAATGCCCGCAATTCGCTCGCGCTTCAGGAAGACAATCTCCAGATTGCCCAATGGCGCGTCCAGGCCGGGCTCGTCTCGACGATCGATCAGGAACAGGCCCGCGCCCAGCGCGCGCAGACCGCGGCCACGATCCCCAGCCTCGAAGCGAATTACAACGGCTTCGTCTCGCGCTTAGGCGTGCTGACCGGCCAGGCGCCCGGCGCGCTTAAGTCCGAACTCGAGGCCGTCAAGCCGATCCCGCGCGGCCCTGCGCAGGTCGCCGCCGGCATTCCCGCCGAAGCGCTGCGCCAGCGCCCCGACATTCGCGTCGCCGAGCGTAACCTCGCCGCCGCCACTGCGCGGATCGGCGTTGCCGAGGCGCAGCTCTATCCGTCGCTGTCGATCGGCGGCAGCATCAATGGCGGCAGCAGTGCGCTCGATTCGATCTTCGACGTGATCACCGGGCGCCTGTTCGCCAACATCGCCCAGACGATCTTCGACGCGGGCCGCACCCGCAGCCAGGTCCGTTCTGCGCAGGCGGCAGCCGACGGCGCGTTCCTGTCGTACAAGCAGACCGTGCTCACGGGACTTGAGGACATTGAGAATGCGATCGTCGCGCTGGAAGCGGCGCAGCGGCGCGAGGCCGAGTTCCGCATCGCGCTTGAGGCGTCGGACAACCAGGCGATCCTCGCCCGGATGCAATATCGTTCGGGGCTTACAGACTTCACGACGCTCAATCAGGCCGAAACCGCGCTGCTTTCCGCGCGAAACGGGCTGGTGAACGCGCAATCCGATCAATCGACCGCTCTCATCCAGCTCTATCTGTCGCTCGGCGGCGGCTGGGACAGCAACGTCACTCCCACGGCCCCGACAGGGCCCTTATCGACCACAGGCGGCACCGCGGATGGCAACTGATCCCAACAAGAATCTCGACGACTTCCTCGGCACGCCGGCGCGGCCATGGTGGCGCCGCTGGCTGAAGTGGATCGTGATCGGTCTGGTCGTGGTGCTTCTCGGGTTGCTGCTATCGCGTTGCTTCGGGGGCACTGCCGCCACCGAATATTCCACCGAGGAAATCGAGCGCGGCAACCTCACCGTCAGCGTCTCGGCAACGGGCAAGCTCGCCCCGACCAACCAGGTGCAGGTCGGTTCGGAGCTTTCGGGCCTGGTCGAAACCGTTTCCGTCGATGTCAACGATCGCGTCGTGAAGGGCCAGCCGCTCGCGGTGCTCGACGTCTCGCAGCTCGACGACGAGATCACCCAGGGCCGCGCCCAGCTCAACGCGCAACAGGCCCAGGTCCTGCAAGCACAGGCTACCGTCGCCGAATCGCGCGCGCAGCTCGGCCGGCTCGAGGAAGTCAGCCGCCTGTCGGGCGGGCGCGTCCCCGCCAAGGTCGAGATGGAGCAGGCGCGCGCAGCAGTCCAGCGCGCCAACGCCGCGCTGGCCGCCGCGCAAGCCAACGTCGTCGCGGCGCGCGCGGGCCTCTCGTCGAACGAGACCCGGCGCTACAAGGCAGTCATCCGGTCGCCGGTGAACGGCGTGGTGCTCGCCCGCCAGATCGACGCCGGCCAGACCGTCGCCGCCTCGTTCAACACGCCCACGCTGTTCGTGATCGCCGAAGATCTGTCGGCGATGGAGCTGCAGGTCGCGATCGACGAAGCCGATGTCGGCTCGGTCAAGGACGGGCAGCTTGCCAGCTTCACTGTCGATGCCTTCCCCGGCAAGACCTTCCCGGCGACGATCACCCGCGTCGATCTCGGCTCGAACCTCTCGGCCCAGTCGGCGACGACGACCAGCACGACCACCACGTCGTCGCAGGTCGTTTCCTATGCCGCCACGCTCAGCGTCGCCAATGCCGACCAGCAGCTGCGCCCCGGCATGACCGCGACCGCCGAGATCGTCACCAAGGCCAAGCCCAACATCCTGCTCGTCCCCAACGCCGCACTTCGCTTCAAGCCGAGCGACGGCGCGCCCGCCGCGAGCAGCAGCCAGGGTGGCATCACCGGCGCGCTCGCCCCGCCGCGCGGACGCCGCGGCAACCAGGCACAGAAATCGGCGCCGATCAGCCGTGGCACCGGCCAGACCGTCTACATCCTCGGCGCGGACAACCTGCCCCAGCCGGTCCAGGTCACGATCGGCGACACCAACGGCACCGTCACCGAGATCACCGGCGGCGAACTCAAGCCCGGCATGAAGGTGATCACCGGCCAGCTCGCCAGCGGCAGCACCGGCGAGCGCCGCCAGGGCAGCGGCCAGCGGCGCCAGGGTTCGGGCGGCCAGAGCGGTGCGGGAGGCCAGCGTGGCGCCCAGTGACTCGACGATCATCGAGCTGCGCGGCGTCAGCAAGGTTTATGGCGAGGGCCCGACGGCGTTCCAGGCGCTGAAGGGCATCGACCTCGACATCGAAGCCGGCGATTTCGTCGCAGTGATGGGCCCCTCGGGCTCGGGCAAGTCGACGACGATGAACATCCTGGGCTGCCTCGACGTGCCGAGCGGCGGCGAATTCCGCTTCAAGGGCGTGCATGTCGAACGCCTCGACCGCGACGAGCGCGCGCTGCTCCGCCGGAAGTATCTCGGCTTCGTGTTCCAAGGCTTCAACCTGCTGGCACGCACCTCGGCACTGGAGAATGTCGAGCTGCCTTTGCTCTATCGCGGCGACGCGAAGAAGGCGCGGCGCGAGGCGGCGATGGCCGCGCTCGACAAGGTCGGGCTCAAGGAATGGTGGGACCATACCCCCGCCGAGCTTTCGGGCGGCCAGCAGCAGCGCGTCGCGATCGCCCGCGCGATCGTCACCAATCCCGCAGTGCTTCTCGCCGACGAGCCCACCGGCAACCTCGACAGCGAACGCTCGATCGAGATCATGCGGCTGCTCACCGACCTCAACCAGACCAGCGGCATCACCGTGCTGATGGTCACCCACGAACCCGACATGGCCGCCTTCGCCCGCACGATCATCCACTTCAAGGACGGACTGGTCGAACGGATCGAAAAGCATGCGCGGGAGGTGGCGGCGTGAGCGCTAGACTTCTCAAGCCCCTCCCGTTCAGGAGAGGGGTTGGGGGTGGGGCCTGGCCGTCTCACCGAGACCTTTCGCCTGCCGCACTGCCCGCCCCCTCCAAAGAAGGGGAGAGGCTAGAATAATGTTCGGCACAACCTTCATCCTCGCGATCCGATCGATCTTCCGGCACAAGCTGCGCTCGTTCCTGACGACGCTCGGCATCATCATCGGCGTCGCCGCGGTGGTCGCGATGGTCACGCTCGGCAACGCCACCACCAAGGCCGCGCAGCAGCAGGTCGCCAGCCTCGGCACCAACATCCTTCAGGTCCGCCCCGGCCAGGGCTTCGGTCGCGGCGGCGGCGGGCCGCGCCCGCCTGATTTCGAGCAGGAAGATGTCGAGGCGATCGCCCGCCAGGTCGCCGGCGTCACTGCGGTCGCGCCGCAGGCCCAGTCGACTGCGACGGTGATTTATCAGGGCGCCAACTGGTCGACGACGATCAACGGCACCACCAATGCCTTTTTCCAGGTCCAGCCCTGGCCGCTGGCCTCGGGCCGGATCTTCACGCGCGCCGAGGAGCAGGCGGGCAAGGGCGTCTGCATCATCGGCAATACGATCCGCACCAACCTGTTCCGCGGCGGCGAGGCGGTCGGCGAGCGCATCCGCGTCAACGGCGTGTCGTGCGACGTGATCGGCACGCTCAGCACGCGCGGCCAGGGCGGCTTCGGCGATCAGGACGACACGCTGATCATGCCGATCAAGCAGGTCCAGCGCCGCTTCACCGGCAATCGCGACATCCGGCTGATGCTCGTCGGCATCGACCCGGCCTATGACGGCACCCAGGTCCAGGAATCGATCAAGCAGGTGCTGCGCGAGCGGCGGCAGATCACCGGCGGCAAAGAGGATGATTTCAACATCTTCGACACTGCCCAGATCAGCGCGACGCTCACCGGGATCACTACGCTCTTGACCCAGATCGTCACTGCGGTGGCAGGGATCAGCCTGGTCGTCGGCGGCATCGGGATCATGAACATCATGCTGGTCTCGGTGACCGAGCGGACGCGCGAGATCGGCATCCGCCTTGCGATCGGCGCGGTCGCCAGCGAAGTGCTGATGCAGTTTCTGATGGAAGCAGTGGTGCTGTCGTGTCTCGGCGGCCTTGTCGGGCTGCTCGTCGCCCAGCTCGTCGTGTTCGGACTGGCGCCGCTGATGAAGGTCGAATTCATGTTCGAGCCGCAGATCAACGTCATCGCGTTCGGGATCTCGGCGATGATCGGGGTGATCTTCGGCTATTTCCCGGCGCGGCGCGCGGCGAGCCTCAACCCGATCGACGCCCTCCGTCACGAATAGAATTCCTCCTCCCTCCCAGGGGAGGAATTCAGCTACTTCCCGTCGGTCGGCAGCCCGTAGAGCTGGCGCAGCTCCTCCAGATCGACGCGCGTATCGACATCGACCAGCTCCGCCGGGCTGGTGACGACATGGTGTCCGCGCTTGATCAACTGCCGTGCGCCTTCGTCACCCTCCAGGTTGAGCAGATCCTCGAACATGCCCTTGCCGAACAGCGCCGGCGGGCCGGGCTGCTTGCCGTCGCTCGACGCGACGATCGTGCCGGCGCCGTCGGCCGCATCGAACATCCGATAGACATGCGCCGCGGTCACGCGCGGCATATCGGCCAGCGCCACCAACACCGCCTCGGCGCCCGCCTGCTTTGCAAGCGCGACGCCATGGCACAGCGAGCGCGCCTGCCCCAGCGAAGGATCGGGGTTCTGCTCGACCTGATAGCCGCGCTGGGCAAAGTCGAGACCCGTGCCGAACACCACGGCGATGCGCGTCAGGAACGGCACATTCTCCAGCGCCGTCACGACATGATAGGCCAGCGGCTTGTCGAGAAACGGCTCGCTGAGCTTGTCGCCCTCGAAGCGGCGCGAATGTCCCGCGGCGAGCAGTACCAGCGCAGTATTTTCAGGCGTCAGCATGGAAACTCCTCACCATCGAAGCCGCGATCGACAGCGCGATTTCGGCCGGCCCGATCGCACCGATGTGCATCCCGGCCGGCCCCTCGATACGGCCCAGATCGATTTCCGCAACGCCCACCGCGCGAAGCCGCTCCAGCCGCGCCGCATGGCTCTTGCGCGAGCCCAGCGCCGCGACATAGCCAGCCGGGTGGGCCAGCGCGGCAATCAGTGCCGCATCGTCGATCTTGGGATCATGGCTGAGCGTCACCACCGCGGTCGCCGGATCGGGCCGCAACGCCGCCACTGCCTCGTCGGGCCAGCGATCGTCGAGCTCGATGCCGGGAAACCGCTCTTGCGTCAGGAAGCGTCCGCGCGGATCGATCACATGCGTGACGATCCCCAGCTCGCGCGCCAGCCCCGCAAGCCGCTGCGCGATCTGCACCGCGCCGACGATCAGCAGTCGCCGTGGCGGATCATAACGGTTGACGAAGTCGCCTGCGTTGCCGGCCACGCTCCGGCCGCTTGCCAGATCGGTCGCGACATCGAACGGCGTACCCTCTGCCTGCGCCGCGCCGATCGCCTCGAATAACTGCGGCTCGAATCCTTGCGCGGATACGGGCTGCACCAGCACCGCGATCTCGCCGCCGCAGGGCAGCCCGACTTCCCACGCCGCCGCATCGGCGACGCCATAGGTCTTCACTACCGAGGGCGCCCCCGCGATCACTTCGGCCGCCGTCGCAAGGATATCGGTCTCGACGCAACCACCCGAAACCGATCCCTCGAAGCGCCCGTCGGCATGTACCAGCATATGGCTACCGCGCGGCCGCGGCGCCGATCCCCAGGTCGATACCACCGTCGCCAGCGCCATCGGTGCCCCGGCCCAGGCCCGCGCGGCTGCCAGCACGCCTTCATTATCCGCCACGCATCGCCTCGCTCCCGTCACAACTGCTGACTACCGCCTAACGCGTGGAAAGTTTCGTGACGAGATCGTTGGCGTTCGCAGCGTTGCTGCTGGCGCAGGGCTGTACGCAGGTGCAGGAGGGGCGCATGGCCATCTCGCCCGCCGCCCCGCCGATCGTCATCGCCCATCGCGGCGCCAGCGGCGAACGCCCCGAGCACACCTTGCTGTCATACCAGCTCGCGATCGATCAGGGCGCCGACTTCATCGAACCCGATCTGGTGCCGACCAGGGACGGCGTGCTCGTCGCGCGCCACGAGAACGAGATCTCGGGCACCACCGACGTCGCCGGCCACCCCGAATTCGCCGCACGCAAGATGACCAAGACGATCGACGGCACTCCCGTAACCGGCTGGTTCACCGAAGATTTCACCCTCGCCGAACTCAAGACGCTGCGCGCCAGGGAGCGCCTTCCGCAGTTCCGCGCCGGCAACACGAAGTTCGACGGCCAGGCGGAAATCCCGACCTTCGATGAGATCATCGCACTCGCCAGGCAAGCGTCGCGCGCCACAGGCCGCACCATCGGCATCTATCCCGAGACCAAGCACCCGAGCTATTTCGCCGCGATCGGCCTGCCGCTCGAGGAAAAGCTCGTCGCAACGCTAAAGGCTGCCGGCTGGGATCGCGCTGACGCTCCGGTGTTCATCCAGTCGTTCGAAGTCGCCAACCTCAAAAAGCTCAAGGGCATGACGCGAGTCCCGCTCATCCAGCTGATGGGCGCGAGCGGCGGGCCCGCCGATGGCGCCGAGCCGAGCTATGCCACGATGGCGACGCCCGAAGGCCTCGCCCGAATCGCCCAGTATGCCACGGGAATCGGCCCCGAACGCACGATGATCCTGCCGACCTCGGGCACCGCCACCACTTTGGTCGCCGACGCACACGAAGCGGGCCTCAAGGTCCATCCCTGGACCTTCCGCGCCGAGAATTTCTTCCTCCTGCCTGCCTACCGCTCGGCCGGCGGCCCCGCCGAACATGGTCGGCTCGCCGAGGAAATCGCGTATTTCATCGGACTTGGCGTGGACGGATTGTTCAGCGATTACCCATATATAGCCGTATCCGCGCGCGCCGCTTCGGCTTCGCCCGCACATCGAAGGTAGGTTCCATGCGCAAGTTGCTGCTCCCCCTGGTCGCCGTGCTGCCGCTGCTGTCGGGCGGCTGCATCGCCAAGACCGCATGGGACGTCGCCACGCTGCCAGTAAAGGCCGGCAGCCAGGTCGTCGACTGGTCCACCACCAGCCAGGAAGAAGCCGACCGCAACTACGGCAAGAAGATGCGCGAAAAGGAAGCCAAGGAAGGCAAGGCGCGCCGCAAGGCCGAGAAGGAGTGCAAGAAGAACCCCGACACCTGCCAGCCTTATAACGGCTACCGCGCGTCGGACCCGGACTGATACCGCCATCGGGCCGGTCGGCCGCGGCGGGACAAACCGCTTGAAATGTAGGATTTCGCCTGCTGAGATCGATGCTCGGGGTACTGCCCTCGCTCTTTTGACAGCGTCGATCCCGGCCGGAACGCAAGCTCGCGTTGGGCTGAACCTTCGCGATTTTCCGCATGGCCACGCCGCCGCCGAAACATGCGCGACAGTGTGACCCTGGTGTGACCTTTGCCTTCGAAAGAACCCACGCCCGCTGCGCTAGTCCGCGCCCCGACCCAGCACCTGCGCCACCGCGCGCAGCACTTCGGGCTTCATCTGTACCCATAAATGGCTGCTGCTGACTTCGATCGCTCGCGCATCCGACCCTTCCGGCTCGCGGCAGATCAGACCGTTGACCAGCCCGTCGCTGTGGCTCCAGATCGACGTCGCCGGCACCGGCAGCGGCTTGGCCGCCTCCGCCAGCCGCGCATTGACCGCCGGATCGCCGACCTTCTCGCCGGTCAGCCATTCGAACTGGCGCCAGACATTGGTGCAGGTCGGCGGCCCCGCGAACGGCGAGCTGATCGTGATGACCTCGCGCACCAGCTCCGGATGCCGGTGCGCCGCGATCCGCGCCATGATCCCGCCCAGCGACACCCCGATCAGCGTCACCTTCTGGCCCGTCTTCGCATGCAGCGCCGCGACTCGCGCCATCAGCAGCTCGCCATCCTGCCCGATTGCCCGCACGCCCAGATTGCGCCCGAGATGCCAGCCCTCTGCGCGATAGCCGAGCCGCTTGAGATAGCGCCGCATCACGAAATTCGAGCGGTCCGAATTAACCAGCCCGGGCAGCAATATCACCGGTCGCCCATCACCCCTCGGCACATCGTCGAGCGTCTTCCATTCGGCAATCAGCCGCCCCAGGCCCCATGCCGCGCGCGGCCATTCGGAGAGCAGCGCCAGCCGGGGCGGCGGAACGTCTGCGGAGGCGGGAACGGCAAGTCTCAGAACCACTGCATCACTCCCGATGGAAACGGCGTCCATTTGCCGACTCGTACGCCCGCCGCACGCAGTGCCTTGCCGGTCCAGGCATTGCAGGTGCGGATCGCGCTATATCCGCCCTGCGCGACATAGAACGCATCGCTGCCGCCATAGCCCCGAGCCGGCGCGCCCTCGCCGAAATTCGCGCGGATGAACGCCGCCAGCCGCCGATATTCGTCGGGCCGCAACACCACCGCCTTGACGTTCGGGCCGACGCGCGGCGCTGCAATGCGCGACACGTGCATCACCGTGGCGCTCGCGCCGACCAGCGCCTTGCCCACCCGAATCGGGCTCACGTCCCACCACGTCGGCGTGTTCAGATAGAAGTCGCGATCGCCCCAGCCGAACGCGATATGGCTTGCTGCGGCCCGGCGCGGATCGGCGAGATGCTCGGGCCTGAGCAAATCGTCCCACGCCACCCCCTCCGCCGAAACCGGCAGCACCAGATCGGTGTGGATGCCGTTGTCGGCGACATAGACGGTCACGCCCCGCGCCGGCGGCACCCACTCGTCATTGGCCGGGATCGCGCTTCCCACCAGGCCCGCCGCGACGTAGCATAGAACCATTGCGCCCAGCCCGAGCAACGTTCGCATCGTCCAGCGCATTGCCCGTATGAGACCATTTCGTATCATTTGTAACAATGCTATGCCGGTTGCGATGACAAAGGACACCCAGATACTCGAACGCCCCCCCGAAGGCGCCGCCGCCGACTGGACGATACCGCAGAATTGGCAGGCGTACAGCGCGCAGGAACACGCCACCTGGGACACGCTGTTCGAGCGCCAGGCCAAGCTGCTCCCGGGCCGTGCGTCCGAAGCGTATCTCAAGGGGCTCGACGCGCTGCGCCTGTCCGAATCAGGCATCCCCAATTTCGAGGAATTGTCCGCGCGGCTGATGAAGCTCACCGGCTGGCAGGTCGTCGCGGTGCCGGGGCTGGTCCCCGACGAGGTATTCTTCGATCACATGGCCAATCGCCGTTTCGTCGCGGGCAATTTCATCCGCCGCCCCGATCAGCTCGACTATCTCCAGGAGCCGGACGTCTTCCATGACGTGTTCGGCCATGTCCCGATGCTCGCCGACCCGGTATTCGCCGACTATCTCGAAGCCTATGGCCGCGGCGGCGTCCGCGCGATGGAGCTGGGCGCGTTGAAGCAGCTCGGGCGGCTCTATTGGTACACCGTCGAATTCGGGCTGGTGCAAGAGGCCGAAGGGCTGCGCATCTACGGCGCGGGCATCGTCTCGAGCTCGGCCGAAAGCCGCTTCGCGCTCGACGACCCCAGCCCCAACCGCATCGGCTTCGACTTGAAGCGGGTGATGCGCACCGACTATCGGATCGACGATTTCCAGCAGAACTACTTCGTCATCCCCAGCTTCGACGAGCTGCTCCGCACCACGCTCGAAACCGATTTCGCCCCGCTCTACGACGAGATTCTGCCGCAACCGGATATCCCCATCGCCGAGATATTGCCAAGCGACGCAGTCCTAACCCAAGGTACGCAGGAGTATGCACGGAGCCGCGCCTGATGAAGTTCCTCGATTCGCTGTTCGGCAAGAAGGAAAAACCCGCGCCGATCGAGGAACCTGCCGCATCCGATGATGCCGATGCAGTCGTCGATGTTATTTTCGAGCGCGCCGACGCCGAACTGCAGCTGAAGACCGAAGCCGCGATGGGCTTGTGGGGGCTGGGATCGGGCGAGAGCTGGGCCGCCGATCTCGAGGCGGGGACGATCACTTTCGTCAATGCCAAGGGTTGGGAGATCAATGCTCCGGTGCAGGTGATCGGCACGCTCAATACCGCCGACGGCACCTGGCTGTGGGGCTGGGACCATCCTTCGGTGCCCGCGCCGGTTTCCCTACACGCCGGCCTTGTCCGCGATTTCGGCGCGCAGCACGGCCTCGAAGCGCTCACGACGCGCAAGATCGAGGCCGACGAGACCGACGGCTGGACCTTCGCCGCACTCGCCTGCCATCTCGCCGGCGCGCAGGGCGCCTATCGCGGCCCCGCCGGCGACGCGCTGGTGTTCATGACCTATGGCGAAGTCAGCATCCGCGATCCCAACGCCGGCTGAGGCTCAGATATCGAGCGCCCAGCCGTCACGCCCCTTGGGATCGGGCGGCGTGCTCGGCACGTAGCGCGCTTCGCCCGCGCTCAGGCGCAGGATCGTCCAATCCCCGCGGCGATCGACTTCCTCCAGTGCGCAGCCGCACGCCGCGAACGCCGCGACCACCTGCTCGCGCTGCGTCTCCAGCAATCCCGCCAGCACGATCGTCGCCCGCGAAGCGGCGACCGCCGCAAGCTCGGGCGCCATCGACACCAACGGCCCGGCAAGAATATTGGCGATCAGCAGGTCATAGGGCGCCCGCGCGGTGATCGTATCGCTGAGCGCGCCGTCGGCGACGATCAGCTCCAGCCCTTCCACGCCGTTATCGGCGGCATTGATCCGGGTCACGTCGATCGCAGAAGGGTCGATATCGGTCGCGACGATTCGCGCCTCGGGCCAGAGATGCGCCGCCGCGAACGCCAGCAGCCCGGTCCCGGTGCCCACGTCGATGACGCTGGCGAAGTCCCGCGCCGCCATCGCATCGAGCATCCTGAGACACCCCGAAGTCGTCGCGTGATGCCCGGTCCCGAACGCGCGTCCGGCATCGATCAGAAATGCGCGGCCACCCTCGGGCGCATCGACCGGATGCGCGCTGGTATGCACCACGAACCGCCCTTCCCGGATCGGCTCAAGCCCCGCCTGGCTCATCGCCACCCAATCCTCGGGCGTCAGCGCCTCGATCGCGGGTTCGACTCCTGCCGCACTCGGCGCCAGCGCGCGCAACGCATCGAGCATTGCCGCGTCGGGCGCGTCCTCCATATAGGCGTCGAGCCGCCAGCGCTCGACATCGTCCTCGACCTCTTCGGTAGTCATCAGCACGGCGTCGAGCGCGAACTCGCCGGCATCGATCGCCTCGGCTTCCGCGCGGGTGCACGGCAGCGTCACCTTCCAGCTGTCGACCTCAGCGGACATAGCTGGCTCCGTTGATGTCGAGCACCGCGCCGGTCATCGAGGGCGGCGCATCGAGCGCGCAGAAGCGTGCCAGCTTGGCGACTTCCTCGGGATCGGCGACGCGGCCCAGCGGGATATCGGCGAGCAATTTGTCGCCGCCGCGGCTCTCCAGATAGTCCTCGGCCATGCCGGTCATGGTGAAGCCCGGGCAGATCGCGAAGGCGAGGATGCCCTGCGCCGCATAGCCGCGTGCGATCGACTTGGTCATGCCGACCATTCCCGCCTTGGAGGCGGCATAATGCCAATGCGCAGGACTGTCGCCGCGATAGGCGGCGCGGCTGGCGATGTTGACGATCCGCCCCGGCCGCCCCTCGGCCTGCCAGTGGCGCACTGCCAGGCGGCAGAGTTCGGCCGACGCAGTCAGGTTGACGCGCATCGTCTTCTCCCAGCCCGCGACCCAGTCGTCATGGTCGAGATCGAGCGGCGTTGCCTCGAAGATGCCGGCATTGTTGATCAGCACGTCGATCCGCCCGTCGAGCGCATCGAGCGCCTTGGCCCACAGCGCCTGCGGCGCGGCGGGATCGGCGAAGTCGGCAGCGATGCCGCTGCGCGTGCCCTGCCCGACGATGCGCACGCCATCGCGCGTGAGGGTCTCTGCGATCGCCGCGCCGATGCCGCGGCTGCTTCCGGTGACGAGGATGTGAGTAGACATGGCCGAGCCCTAGCCGCAGCGCGCAGAGGGCGCTAGCGCCACGGTTCGAACGCCGGGGGAACGAACATGCAGAACGAACCCAGAGTGGGCTGCGGCGCCGCCATCATCGCCGATGGGCGCATCCTGCTGGTACAGCGAAGGACTATGCCCGAAGCAGGAAGCTGGGGGCTGGCGGGCGGCAAGATCGACTTGTTCGAAACCGCGCTCGACGCGACCGTCCGCGAAGTCCGCGAGGAACTGGGCATCGACATCGAGGCGCCCGAATTGCTGTGCTTCACCGACCAGATCGACCGCGCGAACGCCATCCATTGGGTCGCGCCGGTCTATCTGGTCGAGCGTTTCGAAGGCACGCCGCGCAACGTCGAGCCCGAAAAGCACGCCGCCGTCGAATGGTTCGCGCTCGACGCTCTGCCCGCCCCGCTCACCAGCGCGACGGTCCAGGCGCTCGCCGCCTGGCGCCGGCGCTAGGCAGCGACCGAAGTCGAAAATGTCTCCGCGGCGGAACGCAGCTGATTGAGCCTGTCGTCGACTTCGGCGACGTCCTGCTGAAGCGTGTCGATCTCGCTGGTTACCGTCTTGGTGTCTTCGCGGATCGCCCCGATCGTCGCCGACATCGAATCGGCGGCGAGTGCGGTCTCGTCGACCGCCGCGGTGATCGCCGTCACCGTCTGCGCCTGGACTTCCATCGCCGCGCGGATGCGGTTGGCGCTTTCCTGCACTTCGTTGACCGTCGATCGGATCGAGGCATTGGTCTCCACCGTCGACTTGGTTGCCGACTGGATCGACGCGATCTTGGCGGCGATGTCGTCGGTCGCCCGCGCCGTCTGGCTGGCGAGGCTCTTCACTTCCTGCGCGACCACGGCAAAGCCGCGGCCGGCATCGCCCGCACGGGCAGCTTCGATCGTCGCGTTGAGCGCGAGCAAATTGGTCTGCCCGGCAATGTCGCGGATCAGCCCGAGGATCGATTCGATCGACTTGGCATGATCGGACAGCATCTCGGACATGCCCACCGCGGCGCCAGCCTGGCTCGACGCGCGCGTGGCGATATCGGCGGCCGCCTCGACTTCGTTGCGGGCATCCTCGATCGCACGGATCAGGCCCGCGGCGGTCTGCGCAGCTTCGCGCATCGCCACGGCCGACTGCTCGGCAGCGGCAGCAACTTCGCTCGCCTTGCCCAGCATGCCCCGCGCAGAGCTTGATGCCCCCTGCGCCTGGACGCGGATACGGTTGCCCAGCGCCGTGGCGCCTTCGATCGATTCACTGATGCTGGCGCGGAATCGCGCCGAACTGTCGCGGCGTTCCTCGCTGACCTGCGCCGCGTCGGTCGCGCCGAGATGGCCCGCCATCAGATCGGCTTCGGCCATCGCCAGCCGCTGGACGACGTCGCACAGCCGGCCCAGCCGGTCGGCGTCGGTGACCTTGTCGCGGATCACCCGCATGATCGTGCTATGGGCATAGGCGAAGGAGGCGAGCACCGCGGGAAGCGGCACGCCGCCGGCATAGGTCTGCGCGGCATAGCCGCACGCCATCTCCACCCATTCCTCGGTGAAGGCAGCGGCGAACTTCAACCGCGAATACCGTGCGCCCATCTGGACCTGCTCTTCGAAGTCGCGTTCGCTCTCGAAGGCGGCGCGCATCGGTGCGCTGGCCGGCATCTCCAGGAAATGCTTCCAGAAGGCGCGCGCGATCTCCTCGTGATGCCCTTCGAGCATCGCGTCGATCTCAGCACAGGCCGGCAGAACCGCCCCGTCCCAGTCGTAGACTCGCCGATGCTCCTCGACCGAGCGGGTGCCCCCGCTCCAACGTCCCGGTTCGCGCCGTCCTACCATCTATTCTCTCCTAGGCCGCGACTTTCGATACGAAGTCGCTGGCACTGAACTTCAAGGTGCCGAGTTGGCTGTCGAGGGCAGCAAAGCCCTGGCCAACCCGGTCGATTTCGGATGCCACCGTCTCGGTGTCCTCGCGGATCGCGCCGATCGTCGCCGACATCGAATCGGCGGCGAGCGCGGTCTCATCGACCGCCGCGGTGATCGCCGTCACCGTCTGCGCCTGGACTTCCATTGCGCTGCGGATGCGGTTGGCGCTTTCCTGCACTTCGCTCACCGTCTCGCGGATCGAGGCATTGGTCTCGACCGTGCTGCGCGTCGCCGACTGGATCGACGCGATCTTCGCAGCGATGTCGTCGGTGGCGCGGGCAGTCTGGTTGGCGAGACTCTTCACTTCCTGCGCAACCACCGCGAAGCCGCGGCCGGCGTCGCCGGCACGGGCAGCTTCGATCGTCGCATTGAGCGCGAGCAGATTGGTCTGCCCGGCGATGTCGCGGATCAGGCCGAGGATCGATTCGATCGACTTGGCATGATCGGACAGCATTTCGGACATGCCCACCGCGGCGCCCGCCTGGCTCGACGCGCGCGTGGCGATGTCGGCTGCTGCCTCCACTTCGGTGCGCGCGTCCTCGATCGCGCGGATCAGGCCCGCGGCAGTCTGCGCGGCTTCGCGCATCGCCACGGCCGATTGCTCGGCAGCGGCGGCGACTTCGCTCGCCTTGCCCAACATCCCGCGTGCCGAAGCCGAAGTATGCACTGCCTGGATGCGGAGCTGGTCGCCTTCGCGCGACGCATTCTCGACGGTCAGCCCGATCGAGTCGCGGAATTCGGCGGCAAGCCGGTCGCGCGCGGTCTGCGAGCTGTGTTCGCGATACAGGTTATAAAGCTCGACGGTGATGTCGCCCTCGAGTGCCGACAGCCGCATCAGCGTGTCGATCAGTGCTGCGAGGCGGGTATCGTCGGTGCCGACGCGGCGAATCAGCACCTGCAGCGCCGCACGATCGCTGGCGCTGATCATCGACAGCAGCGCCATCGGCGGCACGTCGGCTGCATAGGCGGCGGCGACCGAGCGTTCGATCGATTCGAGCCACGCATTGCCCTGCAGGTCGAGGAAACGGTTCTTGAGGAACACCACGCCGAGATCGATCATCTTGGCGGTATCGTCGGTCGCCCAGCTGCGCTGGTCGGCGAAGCAATGCAGCCATTGCTGCCAATAGGCTTCGGATACCGATTTGATCTCGGGCTCCAGCATCTCCCACGCGTCGCGGCTCGAACGCGCCAGCGATCCTTCGACATCGAACACGCGCAGCCGGGCGCGAATGTCGATCCGGGCGCTCATCGTGCCGGGTGCCGGCAAGTCCTTGGTCGATGCCACAGTCAAAGGGTCCCCTTGAAGCGGCCGTGAGGAATCCGGCCGCCACTCGCACCGGCTATGGCGCGGGAATGGTTAAGGGGGGGTTAGAGCCCGGGCTTGCGCATGCATCCCGACTTGCATCCCCTGCACCGGGGACTAATGAGACGGCGTCGACCCGAAAGGAATGCCATTTGGCCAATGTCCGCAGCCCTGCGCGGCCGCTCTCGCCGCACCTATCGATCTGGAAGTGGGGACCCTCGATGGCGGTCTCGATCGTCCATCGCGTCACCGGTTCGGGCATGGCGACGGTCGGCACGATCCTGTTCGTCTGGTGGCTGGCGGCAATGGCCTCGGGACCGGCGGCCTATGCCGCGTTCCTCGATCTGTTCACGCTCAGCTCGGGCAAGCTCAACGTTGCCGGCTATATCGTCGGGATCGGACTGACGCTGTCGTTCTTCCAGCACATGGCATCGGGCGTGCGGCATCTGTTCCTCGACGCCGGCGCGAATTTCGAACTTGGCGCGAACAAGCGCACCGCGCTCGCGACCTTCGTCGTCGCCATCGTCGCCACCGCAGCCTTCTGGGTCTTCCTGCTGGAGAAGAGCAATGGGTAACGGCACCGAAATCGGCCGCGTGCGCGGCCTCGGCTCCGCCCATCAGGGCGCCGAGGGCTGGTGGCACCACAAGATCAGCGCGGGATCGAACCTGGCGCTCGTCCTCTGGTTCATCCTCTCGATCGCGCTGCTGCCCGGCTATGACTATGCAACGATCACCGCCTGGCTGGCCCAGCCCGCTGCCGCAGTGCCGCTGATCCTGCTGGTGTTCAGCGTCTTCTACCACTTCCACCACGGCCTCACCGTGGTGATCGAGGATTACCAGCACGATCACACACGCTTCGTGCTGCTGCTCCTGCTCAAGTATTTCACTATCGCCACCGCGACGCTGGCGATCTTCTCGATCCTCAAGGTCGCCTTCACTGCCGGAGCCGCGCTCTGATGCCCGCCGCGTACAAGATCATCGATCACACCTATGACGCCGTCGTCGTCGGCGCCGGCGGTTCGGGCCTGCGCGCCACCATGGGCGCGGCCGAAGCCGGCCTCAAGACGGCGTGCATCACCAAGGTGTTCCCGACGCGCAGCCACACCGTGGCCGCACAGGGCGGCATCGCGGCATCGCTCGGCAACAATAGCCCCGATCACTGGTCGTGGCACATGTTCGACACCGTCAAGGGCTCCGACTGGCTCGGCGACCAGGACGCGATCGAATATATGGTGCGCGAGGCGCCCGCCGCGGTCTACGAGCTCGAGCATGCTGGCGTGCCGTTCAGCCGCAACGACAACGGCACGATCTACCAGCGCCCGTTCGGCGGCCACATGCAGAATATGGGTGAAGGCCCGCCGGTCCAGCGCACCTGCGCCGCCGCCGACCGCACCGGCCACGCAATGCTGCACGCGCTCTACCAGCAGAGCCTGAAGTACGACGCCGACTTCTACGTCGAATATTTCGCGCTCGACCTGATCATGGAGAACGGCGCCTGCCGCGGCGTGATTGCTTTGTGCATGGAAGACGGCAGCATCCACCGCTTCCGCAGCCATTCGGTCGTGCTCGCCACCGGCGGCGGCGGCCGCGTCTACCAGTCGGCAACCTCGGCACACACCTGCACCGGCGACGGCAACGGCATGGCGCTGCGCGCCGGCATCGCACTGCAGGACATGGAGTTCGTCCAGTTCCACCCGACCGGCATCTACGGCGCCGGCGTGCTGATCACCGAGGGCGCGCGCGGCGAAGGCGGCTATTTGACCAACTCCGAGGGCGAGCGCTTCATGGAGCGCTATGCCCCTAGCGCGAAGGATCTCGCCAGCCGCGACGTCGTCGCCCGCTCGATGGCGATGGAGATCCGCGAGGGCCGCGGCGTCGGCAAGGAGAAGGATCACATTTTCCTTCACCTGAACCATATCGACCCGAAGATCCTGCACGAGCGGCTGCCCGGCATCACCGAGACCGGCAAGATCTTCGCCGGCGTCGACCTCACCCGCCAGCCACTGCCGGTGGTACCGACCGTCCATTACAATATGGGCGGCATCCCGACCAACTATCACGGCGAAGTCGTCCACAATAAGGACGGCAATCCCGACACCGTCATCCCCGGCCTGTTCGCGGTCGGCGAGGCGGCATGCGTCTCGGTTCACGGCGCCAACCGCCTTGGCTCGAACTCGCTGATCGATCTCGTCGTGTTCGGCCGCGCCACCGGCCTGCGCCTCAAGGAAATCGTCAAGCCCGGCACCGCGCACGCGGCGCTGCCGGCAAATTCGGAAGAGTTTTCGCTCACCCGTCTCGACCATTTCCGCAACGCCAAGGGTGCGAAGCCCACTGCGCAGATTCGCGCCGACATGCAAAAGACGATGCAGCGCCACTGCGCCGTGTTCCGCGACAGCGCATTGCTCGCCGAAGGCGTCACCCACATGGACGCCGTCTATCAGAGCTTCCAGGACGTCGGCATCTCCGACCGGTCGCTGATCTGGAACACCGATCTGGTCGAGACGCTCGAACTCGACAATCTGATCGGCCAGGCCGTGGTGACGATCCAGTGCGCCGCCAACCGGAAGGAAAGCCGCGGTGCACACATGCACGAGGACTTCCCCGATCGGAACGACGCCGAGTGGATGAAGCACACTGTTGCGACATTCGAAGGCTGGGGCGGCAAGCAGGGCGGCGTCGCGATCGACTATCGCCCGGTGCACGACTACACGCTGACGGACGAGATCGAGTATATCAAGCCGAAGAAGCGGGTGTACTGATACGTCTGCCGCTCGCTTTTTTGGCGCTACTGCTTGGTCTTATCCGGCCCATGTGACTTGACGATCTCATGCCAGCCATTCGCCGGGATAGACCGCGAACGCAGATGGTACGGTGACAGCTATCAACTTAGGCCTCGGCCTTCCATTTCTCCCGCCGCGCAAGTTCCTGCATCGAGGGTTCGTCCATCGCGAACGAACCTGTCTCGATCGGCCCGGCCGGCTCATAGGTTCCCATCGCCATGCCGTTTACCGTCACTCGGTGTTCGAGCAGCCGCCACGAGCCCGCCGGCGTGCCCTCGCCGAACAGCCGCTTGCCTTGGCCCAGCAGCACCGGCGCCGTCATTATCACCAGCCGGTCGATCAGCCCGCGCTCGAGCAGTTGCGGATAGAGCGTCGAGCTGCCCTGGATCACCAGGTTCGGCCCCTCCCCGTCCCTGATCCGCGCGAGGTCGTCCAAGTTGGCCAGCCGCTCGCTGCCCTGCCAGCTCAAATCGACGCCGCCGCGACTCAGCACATATTTGCGATTGCCGCGGAAGATCGCGCCAATCTCGTCTTCCTCCGGCACGAACGGCCAGTGCGCCGCGAAGATCTCGTAGGTCTTGCGCCCGAGCAGCAGATCGAAGGGCTTGCCGAAAAGTGTATCGACTTGGTTGCCAAGGCCCTCGTCGAAGATCGAGGCGAGCCAGCCGCCATAAGCGAAGCCGCCGGTCTGGTCCTCTTCGGGACCGCCCGGCGCCTGCATCACGCCATCGAGCGAGACGAACGCGCCGCCGATGATCTTACGCATCGGCCGTCTCCGCGATCCGCTTGGCCACGGCTTCGAGCTGGCGGGCGGCGACGCCCCAACCCGCTTCGAAGCCCATCAGCTTGTGCTGCTGATACGCCTCTTCGGACCAGTGGCGTGCGCTGCCGCGGTACAGCGTCTTGTCGCCTTGGGGCGTAAACTCCCACGTGCCGGCCATGAACGGGTCACTGGGAACCCACCCAGCCTTGAAGACATCGCTCCAGACGATCTTCCGGCCCGGAACGACTTCCAGGATCACCCCCTCGATCGCATTCTCCTCGCCGTCCGGACCGCGCATGATCATCGCGGCGCGGCCGCCTGCGCGCAGGTCCAGCTGGATCAGCTCGGTGGTCCACGGCTTGGGGCACCACCATTCCTCGAGATGGTCGGTCCACGCCTTCCACACCGCATCGATCGGCGCGTCGATGCGCTTCTCGACCCAAAGCTCGCGAGTCTCGTCATTGGCGGGCATGGTTTTCTCCTCAGTCTCTGTCGGGGGCGCCGAGCGGGAAATAGGCGCGATAGGGCCGTGCCTCATCGACTGCGCGTGCCACCGACGGGCGCGCGAGTAGCCGGGCGCGATAAGCGCGCAGGTTGGCACGGGCCTCGGGGATGGGATCGACCCAATCGGCGTAGAAGAGCGACGGTGCCGCCGCGCAGTCGGCGAGCGAGAACGCCCCCGCCGCCACCCATTCGCGGCCTTCGAGCCAGGTATCGAGCCACGCATAGGCCTTTTGCAGCGCCGCCTTGGCTTCCTGTACTTCGACCGGATCGTGGTGTTCCGGGCCGCGCAGCGCATCGGCTACAACGCGCGTCATCTGCTGCATAACATGATTGTCGAAGATGCGGTCGAGCATCCGCACCTCCAGTGCCGCGTCGCCGTCCGGAACGAACGTCACCGGCCCTGGATGGAAGCGCTGGAGATGCTCGATGATCACGCTCGATTCCATCACCGGACGCCCGCCATCGACGAGCAGCGGGAACTTGCCGATCGGCCAGAGCCGCGCAAGTTCGGCAGGATTCCCCTCGTCTTCGAGCGAGCGATAGGTGAAGCGCGTGTCGTTCTCGTAGAGCGGGATCAGCACCTTCCAGCAATAGGACGAGAAGGGATGCGCGTAGAGTTCGAGCATCAGCCGCGCGATCCCACCACGCCGAACTTCGCGCCGTGCGGATCGGTCGCGTAGATCACAAAGTCCCCGCCCGGCACTTCCATGGGGCCGTGCGTGATCGAGCCGCCGGCTTCGTCGATCCGCTGCTTGGCTTCGTCGATGTCGCCGACGCGGAAGAAATAGCCCCAGCCCGGCGTCTCGCCCGGGGGTGCCTTCATCACTGCGCCGATCATGCCGCCATCATGGCTTAGGAAGCTGTACTCGCCCATCTCGCCCATCGGCATTGCGCCGTCCTTGGTCCAGCCGAACTGGTCGCCGTAGAACGCAAGCGCGGCCTGATCGTCGCTGGTCTGGAGCTCGTTCCACTCGCCGTGCCCTGGGGCCATGCGCTTGAACGACGTGCTCGCCTCGGGGCTCGCACCTTTCATCACATAGAAGGTCACACCCTGCGGATCAGCGACCATCGCCATCCGGCCGACGCCTTCCAGCGTGGTCGGCGGCATGTGGATCGCCCCGCCCGCCGCGACGATCTTCTCCGCGGCGGCATCGACATCATCGACGCCGATATAGCCGAACCAGCGCGGCTCGGGCGGCGCACCTTCGGGAGTCTTCATCATCCCCGCCACGCCCTGCCCGTCGGGTGCAAGCCAGACATGATAGTCGCCCATACCCTCGGCAGTGCCGCCGGGGCAGCCGCCGTCCTGCCAGCCGATCACCTTCTGGTAAAAGGCGCCGGCAGCGTCGGGGTCACCGGTGATCAGCTCGTACCAGATCGGCGTTCCATGGGGATTGGTCATCGTCGCTCTCCCGTTCAACCGAAGGTTTCGTCGAGGACCGGCACGAACCCGCCCCACATCATCCGCTTGCCGTCGAAGGGCATGTCGTCGCCGGGCTGCATTTCCGGATCGGCCATGATCTTGTCCCAGGCCGCGACGCGGGTGTCCTTGTCGGGCCATTCGATCCACGAATAGACGATCTGCTCGCCCTCCTCGCGCAGCGTGGCGCGGTTATAGTCGGTGACCTTGCCCTCGGGGACGTCGCTGCTCCACGTCTCGACAACGCGCAGCGCGCCATTTTTCTCGAACATCGCCGCAGCCTTTAGCGCCATCGCGACATAGGCGTCCTTCTTGCCCTCCGGCACTGCGACGACGAAGCCATCGACATAGCCCGGCTTGCCGCCCGCGCCCTGCTCCAGGATCGAATCGAAGCTGGCATAGATCATCCGGCTACCGTCGAACGGCATGTCCTTCATCATCTCTTCGGCCCGCGGATCGTTCATCATCTTCTCGCCCGCGGCCTTGCCGGTCGCGGCGTCGGGATATTCGATCCAGCTGAACAGCACGGTCTCGTCGGGCTTGGCCTGCACCGCTTTCTTGAGGTCGTTCAGCTTGCCGTCGGGCACATCATCGCCCCACGCCTCGACCATGCGGGTGGCGCCCAAGCTCTTGAACAGACCGGCCGCTTGCGCGGCATGCGCGATATAGGCTTCCTTGTTGGCGGTCGGGACCGGGGTCACGAATCCATCGATATACGGCATCTTCTCTCTCCTAAATCAGGCGGCGACCGGCTCGGGCCGGAAGTCCGCGAGTTGCGCGGCGAGCGCGCGCCGGAATGCCGGGCGCGCAGTGCCGCGCGCGACATAGTCGGCGAGCCGCGGACGGCTCGACATCAGGTCTTCGTGATCGGCGTTGCGCAGCACCGTGACCATCGCGACGTCCGCTACGCTGAAGCCATCGCCGAGCCATTCGCGGTCGCCAAGCGCCTCCATCAGCCCGTCCAGCCGTTTGCCGGTGTCCTTGACCAGGCTCGGCTTGCGCAGCTTCGCCCATGGCTCGTCCTTCGAGAATATCTCGACATTGCCGAGCTCGAACAGCCAGGGCTCGACGCTGTTGAACGCAGCGAACAGCCAGGCGAGGACCGTCGCGCGCGCCTGCGGATCGCGGGGCAGCAGCCGTTCGTCACGCTCGGCCAAATGGAGCAGGATCGCCCCGCTTTCGAACAATTGCACGCCGCCGTCGTGCAGCACCGGCACCTGACCCCAGGGCTGCTCGCACAAATAGTCGGCAGGCTTGGGCGGGACCGGGCTGATCAGCCGCGTGGTGTAGGGCAGGCCGATCTCCTCGCACGCCCAGCGCGGGCGCAAGTCGCGGACATAGCCGCGGGCGAAATCGGGCACCCAGTTGAAGGCAGTGATTTCGATTGCCATGATACCCTCCTCAGCCCGCCGCCGCAGCTTCGATCGCAGCGATGTCGATCTTCTTCATCGTCATCATCGCATCCATTGCACGCTTGCCGGCGGCAGGGTCGGGATTGGCAAAGACCAGTTCGACCAAGCGCTTGGGAGTAACCTGCCAGCTGACGCCCCATTTATCCTTGCACCAGCCGCACTGCGATTCCGCGCCGCCATTGCCGACGATCGCGTCCCAATACTTGTCGGTTTCTTCCTGGCTGTCTGTGTGGATGACGAAGCTGACCGCTTCGCTGTGCTGGAATTGCGGCCCGCCGTTCAAGCCGATGAACTTCTGCCCGAGTAGCTCGAACTCGACGACGATCACTTCGCCCGCCTTTTGCGAGGGCGTATCGGCCGGGGTGCGCTGAACACTGGTGATCCGGGCGTCGGGGAACAGCGACACATAGAAGTTCGCGGCTTCCTCGGCGGTGTAATTGTACCACACACACGTGGTCAGTTGCTTGTCCATCATCTCTCTCCTGTCGTTCGGTTCAGGCGTCGCCTTCTTTTTTCATGCCCTTGAGCAATGCGACGATCGCCATCGCGTGGCCGTGGCCGAGCGCGAATTCCTGCTTGAGATCGGCGACGACCACGCCGGCCTTCACCTCGGGCCGAAGCGTCCCGCCGGCGAGCCAGCCCTTCGCCGCGGCATAGGCGCGAAAGTCGGCGGGGCTCTTGCCGGTCTTCGCCTCGATATTGGTCAGATACGCCTGGAATGACATCGCCGGTCTCCTCAGGCAGGTTCGTGCGCCGGGCCGTCGGGGAAGGCCGCCATCGCCGCTGCCATGTCCATGAAGAACGGCTCGAAGATGTGGCCGTCGGGATCCTCGAAGCTGCGGCCGTACATGAAGCCCATGTCCTGCTTCTCGCGGATATCCCCCTTGCCGCCGGCTGCCGCCGCCTTCTCGACGATCGCGTCGACTGCCTCGCGGCCATCGCAAGACAGCGCAACCAGCACTTCAGTGGTGGCATGCGCATTCGCGATCTGCTTCGGGGTGAACGTCCTGAAGAAGTCCTCGGCAAGGATCATGAAGAAGATCGTGTCCGAAAGCTGCATCCCGCTCGCGTTTTCGTTGCTGAAGCGCGGATCCTTGGTGCAGCCGATCGCCTCGTAGAATGCCGTCGACCTGGCGACATCCTTCACGGGCAGGTTCACGAAGATCATCTGCGGCATCACTCTCTCCTGGTCTATTGTGCGGGGTAGGTGAGCGACGGATACCAGTCTGCACCGCGTCCCTCGGGGGTGAAGTCCAAAATCGTCCAAAGCGGCATCAAATCGGGTGCGCCGCGCGGATCCTGGCCCGGATCGGCGGTGGTGTCGTCCATCTCGCCGGCCCAGAAGAAGCGGATCGTGCCGTCGCGGCGCGTGAACACCAGCAGCTGCGGGATCTCGCCGACATCGGGGATCAACGCGTCATAGTCGCGGCTGAAGTCGCCGCTCGTGTCGGAATAGAGCGGCAGATGGCGCCACCCCCGCTCCGCCGCAAAGGCTTCGAGCTTGTCGAGCGGCGATCGCGCCGTGACCGCCAGCGCCACGCGCTGCTGGATGTCCAGCGCCTCCCCTTCCCAGGCCGACAGCAAGGACGTGCACATCGGGCACGGCCGCTCGCGCTCGGGTCCGAACATCCACGCGTAGACGATGAGCGTTTCCTTGTCGCCGAACAGCTCGGCGAGCGTCACCGGGCCTTCGGCGCCCTCGAACTGATAGTCGCGGGCCACCGCAGGCCCCGGCGGCAGCGCCCGGCGTTGTTCGGCCACCCGTTCTAACTGCCGACGCAACGCGATCTCTTCGGCGAGCAGTGCGGTGCGGGCGGCGCGATATTCGGCGCTCTCGCCCGGCCAGCACGACTTGGCATGCGCAGCGAGTACTTCGGCGGGTGGCAGGATCGTCTCTACCGTCATGCAAATCTCCACTTGTCCGCTGTCGCGAATCGCTTTCTTGATCCTGATGCCCGCCTGAGTTATAAAAAACAACCATGGAGTCACAAAAAATAACTACAAATGATCTGAGCCAGATGCGCCGCTGGTATCGCGACGCCTGCGGAACGGCGCTTGCGATGGATTTGATCGGGGAGCGCTGGGCGCTGCTGATCGTCCGCGAGCTGCTGCTGGGCGGCCGCCGCTTCGGCGAGATCCGCGGCGCGCTCGAAGGACTGAGCGCCAACGTCCTGACCCAGCGGCTGGAGGGGATGGAGAAGGCCGGCATCCTGCGCCGCCGCACGCTGCCCTCGCCCGCAAACGCGCAGGTCTATGAGCTGACCAAATGGGGCCGCGCGCTTGAGGAGCCGATCTTTGCGCTGAGCCGCTGGGCGGCAGGATCGCCCGCGCACGACGTGACGCTGCCCTTGAGCAACACCGCCTTCATGCTCTCGCTGCGCACGATGATGCACCCCCGGGCCGATCCCGATTTCGCCCCCGATCTCGGCTTCCGCATCGGCGGCGATCCGTTCCGCGCGAAGATCGCCGGGGGGAAGCTGGAAATCGAACGGCGCGATCCCGAAGGCGCGGACATACTCTTCGCTGGCGAGCCATCGATGCTCGCCGCAACCTTCTACGGCCGCGACTCCCTCTCCATGTCGATGCGCGAGGGCCGCGTGACCGTCACGGGCGATATTGCGCTCGGCCAGCGCTTCGTCGACCTGTTCAGCCTTCCCAAGTTCGAGAACGATTAGCTATCCAGGCCACGACTCCCGTTAATGCTGAGCTTGTTCAAGCACGGCTCTCTTCGTCGCTTCCGGGCGTGGAAAAACGGCCCTTCGACAAGCGCACGCCCACCGAGGCGGGGGTCCGGTCTCACAAAACCAAAGCTTGTCGTTGCGGTGCGGCAAGCGAGGCGGTAACCCGCGAGGCCAACGCCGCGTCCGCGGACACCAGGAAGAGCGTCATGGCCGACATCCCCAACACCCAGCCCGACAGCCGCGAGACGACGATTCTCGACGCGCCCGACAAGACGATCAGCGTACGCGACGTGTTCGGCATCGACATCGACATGGAATGCCCCGCGTTCAGCGAAGCCGACGAACGCGTCCCCGATCTAGACCCGGCCTATGTCTTCGACGCCGATACCACGCTCGCGGTGCTCGCTGGCTTCGCGCACAATCGCCGCGTGATGATCCAGGGCTATCACGGCACCGGCAAGTCGACGCATATCGAACAGGTTGCCGCGCGCCTCAACTGGCCCTGCATCCGCATCAATCTCGACGCGCATATCAGCCGCATCGACTTGATCGGCCGCGACGCGATCGTGCTCAAGGACGGCCAGCAGGTCACCGAATTCCGCGAAGGCCTGTTGCCCTGGGCGATCCAGACGCCGACCGCGCTCGTGTTCGACGAATATGACGCCGGCCGCCCGGACGTGATGTTCGTGATCCAGCGCGTGCTCGAGACCGAGGGCAAGCTGACCCTGCTCGACCAGAATCGCGTGATCCGCCCCAACCCGTGGTTCCGCCTGTTCGCCACTGCCAATACGGTCGGCCTGGGCGACACCAGCGGGCTCTATCACGGCACCCAGCAGATCAACCAGGGCCAGATGGACCGCTGGAACGTGGTGGTGACGCTCAACTATCTCCCCGCCGCGGTCGAGGCGCAGATCGTCCTCGCCAAGTCGGGCGAATACGACAAGCCGGGCGGCAAGGAGACCGTGGAGAACATGGTCCGCGTCGCCGACCTCACGCGCAAGGGCTTCATCAACGGCGATATCTCGACGGTGATGTCGCCGCGCACGGTGATCACCTGGGCGCAGAACACGCTGATCTTCGGCGATGTCGGCTTCGCCTTCCGCCTCTCGTTCCTCAACAAGTGCGACGAGGCCGAGCGCGCGCAGGTCGCCGAATATTACCAGCGCGTGTTCGGCAAGGACCTGCCCGAAAGCGTGGTCGGGAAAACGGCCTGAAGAGCGACACCCCTCTCCCTTGGCGGGAGAGGGCTTTCTAAGCCAGCTTGCGTCCGAAGGTGCGCGGCGCCGGCATGGCTGCCGCCGGCTGGCCCTGCCCGCCTTCGAGCTCGCGCAGCCGCGACGCGATGCGCTGGTCGAACGAGGCGGCATGCACTTCCATGCCCGGCCCGGTATCACCGGTTGCGGCGATGACCCTGGCGACGCGCCGGCGCAGGAAGCGCCGCAGCCAGAATATGAAGATGCCGCCGATCACGAGCACCGGCAGCACCAGTAGCGCGATGAGACCACCCCGCGCCGGAGTGCCCGACTCGCTGTCCGATGGCATATTGCCCCGCGCGGCCATGCCGCGCGCGCGCGCACGGAACTCGGCCATGCTCTCGCCGTCTCGCCGCTCGATCTCGTTGGGGCTTTTCGCGCGGACCGGCGCCTCGATTGCGGCGCGTGCACGATAGGCCGCGGTCGGATCCATGCCGAGATCGTCCTTGATCAGCGCGAGCTGGCTCTCATCGAGCTTCACATAGCGTTCGCCATTATAGAGCACGAAGCTGGGCGTGGCCGGGCGCATCTCGGTGCCGCCGCGGACCTGATAAAAGGCGCCGAGGTCGTAATATTGGCCGTCGTGCAGATAGGTGTCGCTGTCAGGCAGGTCGTAGACCTTGTCGATCTTCTCGGAATAGCTGCTGCTGCCGAAGCCCCCGAGCCGGAAGCGACGCCGCGCCTCGGCGGGCTGCGCCAGTGCGACGAACAACGTCGCGGCGCCTGCCAAAGTCAGAAGGAAATTACCACCTGCGCGCATCTTCGTCTCCCGAAGTCGATCGGGCGCATCTTGAAGTCGAGCGGTTAGTATTTCTCTAAAGCCGCAAGTGTGCGTCAGGGTTCGTGCGGCGGCAGGGCATCGGCCGGCTTGTCGCGCGGCAGGAATTCGATGGCGATCGTCATCAGCGTCCACACGATCAGCGTCGGCTGGAGCTTGGGCGGCAACGCTGTCGCGTCATGCAGGATCCGCGTCACGACATAGGGGAGCACGGCGACCCAAAGGATCGTCAACCCGGTATAGGTATAGCGGTGCGGACTCGAGGAGATGTAGAGGATCAGCACCACCGCAGTCGATGTGAGCAACAGCAGCAGGCCGAAATTCATCGAGTCGAGCTGCTCCGCGGTCGCCATCACGAAGCCCAGCACCGCGCCGAAGAAGATGTTGAGCCCAGCCAGATTGGCGCGATACTCGCCATAGCTCATCCGGGCCATGCTGCTCCACCACCGGTGACGTTGCATCGATCCCCCCTGCGGCGCGTTGCCCGCTTGCATCCTGCCCCCCGATCCGCACAAAGACAAACATGGCTGTCGATTCTCCGCTCGAACGGTTGCGCAACGTCCTTGGCGGCACGGCGCGCGCGCTTTCCGGCGAGGCCGAAGCCGAACTCTCGTTCACGTCGGAGGCGCCGCGCCAGGACGGACGCAGCATCAAGGTGCCGATGCCGTCGCGCACGCTGCCACCCGAGCAAATCGCCGAGGCGCGCGGCTTTGCCGATGGCTTCGCGTTGCGGATCAAGCATCACGATACCGCCGTCCACTTGCGCGGCGCGCCCAAGGAGCCGGTGGCGCGTGCGGTGTTCGACGCCATCGAAACTGCGCGCGTCGAGGCGCTGGGATCGCGTGGCTATGCCGGCATCGCCGACAATCTAGAACATTCGCTCAACGTCCGCCTGCGCTCGGACCCGATCGCCCGGGCGCGCAACCGCGAGGAAGTACCGCTGTCGACCGCCGTGGGGCTGATGGTGCGCGAGCGGCTGACCGGACGCGAGGCGCCCGCTGGCGCGGCAATGGGCATGGCGCTGATCCGTGACTGGATCGAGGAGCGCGCCGGCGGCGATCTCGATGCGCTGGCGCTGACGATCGACGACCAGCGAGCCTTCGCCAGCCTCGCCACCAAGCTGCTCCAGGACCTTGAGCTGGTCGAAGGCGAGATGATCCCCGACGAAGCCGATGAAGGCGGCGGCGAGGACGAAGGCACCGACGACCAGGACGAGCCCGGCGACGAGGAAGGCGACAGCGAAGCCCAGCAGGGCGAAGGCGAGGTCGAGGCACGCGGCGAGCAGCGCGAAACGGACGAGACCGAACAAGGCGAGGACAGTCAGTCCGAGGCGATGGACGACGGCGACGGCGAGCCCGGCGACGATGGCGAGGAAGGCATGATGCCCAATCGCCCCAATCGGCCGTGGAGCGACTTGCCGCCGCAGTTCGAATATCGCCCCTATACCACCCAGTTCGACGAAGTGATCGCAGCGACCGAATTGTGCGACGCCGAGGAGCTCGATCGGCTGCGCGCCTATCTCGACCAGCAGCTGATCCATCTGCAGGGCGCGGTGACCAAGCTCGCCAACCGCCTCCAGCGGCGGCTGATGGCGCAGCAATCGCGCAGCTGGGACTTCGACCAGGACGAGGGGCTGCTCGATGCGGCGCGGCTGGCGCGCGTCGTGGTCAATCCGATGCAGTCGCTGTCGTACAAGATCGAGCGCGACACCGAATTCCGCGACACCGTCGTCACGTTGCTGATCGACAATTCGGGATCGATGCGCGGCCGGCCGATCTCGATCGCCGCGATCAGCGCCGACATCATGGCGCGCACGCTGGAGCGGGTGGGAGTCAAAACCGAAATCCTCGGCTTCACCACCCGCGCCTGGAAGGGCGGTCAGGCGCGCGAAAAGTGGCTGGCCGAGGGGCGCCCCGCCCAGCCCGGCCGCCTCAATGACGTACGCCACATCGTCTACAAGCAGGCCGACGAACCGTGGCGCCGTGCCAAGAAGGCGCTCGGGCTGATGATGCGCGAGGGGCTTCTCAAGGAGAATATCGACGGCGAGGCGCTGCTCTGGGCGCACCAGCGGATGATCGGGCGTCCTGAAGAACGCAAGATCCTGATGGTGATCTCCGACGGCGCGCCGGTCGATGATTCGACGCTGTCGGTGAACTCGGGCTCCTATCTCGAACGGCATCTGCGCCAGGTGATCGGCTGGATCGAATCGCGCTCGCCGGTCGAGCTGGTGGCGATCGGCATCGGCCATGACGTGACCCGATATTACCAGCGCGCCGTCACGATCATGGATGCCGAGCAGCTTGCCGGCACGATGGTCGAGCAGCTGGCAGCGCTGTTCGACACCGAATGACGTCTCCCATATCCGTTGCCCCGGCTTGCGCCGGGATTGCGGAGCAGGCGTGAAGATCGACCCGCCCCCAGGCGGCTTCCACGGTCCGGTCAAGCGATCGGTGACGATTGCCGGACATCAGACTTCGATCAGCCTCGAGCCAATCTTTTGGGAGACACTGGAGGCCGCAGCGGCGGCGCGCGCGCTGCCGCTAAATGCGCTCATCGCGGCGATCGATCATGCCCGCATCCAGGGGGAGTCGCCACCAAATCTGGCGAGCGCGCTGCGTACATGGCTGCTGGCCAACCAAGTCGGAAACATATTGCGACAAAGCTGATAATCGCTCGCAATATCATTGACTCTGCGAGTGACTCTCAATAGCTGACCCCGGAACGAACCAGAGGGGGTCATCGTGAACAATTCCAGGAAGGCCGCGCGCAACGCGGCGAGCGGGTCTGCATTCCTTGCGCTCGCCTGTGTCGGCTTCATCGCGTCCGCGCCTGCCAGCGCCGCCGAAGACAAGGACAAGCCCGCCGTCACCGACGAGCAGGAGCAGTCCGGCGGCCAGGCGAGCACCGCGCAGGAGCGTGAACAGATCATCGTCACCGGCCAGGCCTATCAGCCGCACCAGGAGAGCCCCAAGGCGACCCGCACCGTCCGTGACACGCCCCAGACCGTCACCGTCATCACTGCCGAGACGATCGAGCAGCAGAATTTGCTGACGCTGCGCGACATGCTGTCGACCGTGCCCGGCATCACCTTCGGCGCGGCAGAAGGCGGCAGCCCGCCGGCGGATGCGATCACGCTGCGCGGCTATTCGGCAGGCAGCGATATCACCCAGGACGGCGTGCGCGACAGCGCCGCCTATAGCCGCTCGGACTCGTTCAATCTCGAGCAGCTCGAGATCGTCAACGGCGCCAACTCGGTCTCCGGCGGTTCCGGTTCGGTCGGCGGCTCAATCAACATCATCACCAAGCGGCCGCTGGCAGAGACGCGCGGCATCGTCACCGCGGGAATCGGCACCGATAATTACTATCGCGGCACCGTGGATCTCAATCTGCGCGCCACCGATCTGATCGGCCTTCGCATCAACGCGATGGTCCACCAGAACGACGTACCCGGCCGCGATGTCGAAGACTATAAGCGCTGGGGCGTCGCGCCCGCCGTCACTATCGGCATCGGCAGCCCGACCAAGCTGACGCTCCAATATCTCCACCAGGAAGACGACAATATCCCGCAATACGGCGTACCGTATTTCATCAATGCGGTGAACGACGGCGAAGTCGCGGGGGTCGATCGCAGTTCCTATTACGGCTACCGCAACGTCGATACGCAGGAGATCACGGTCGATCAGGCGACGATCACGTTCGATCATGAGCTGAGCGGCAATTTCTCGCTGCGCAACCTTGCCCGCTGGCAGAACGTCACGCAGCTGACGATCGTCGGCCCCCCGCAGGGCACCTATTGCCTGGCCACCAATGTCCAGCCGACCGGCGCGGCCTGCCCGGCGACGACTCCGGCCGGTTACTACCTCATCGGCGGTCCGCGCGGCACGTACCGCGATTCGAAGAACCAGCTGATGTACAATCAGTTCGATCTGCGCGGCGTGTTCAATACCGGCGGGATCGAGCACACGCTGGTGGCCGGCGCCTCGGCGATGTGGGAGAAATACAATCTCACCAGCGGCAGCGTGTACCGCAACGCCAACACGACGCTGCTCCCCGCCTATCCGCTGGTCAACATCGCCAACCCGAACGAAGTGATCGCGGGTCCCGCCGGCTTCAATTACGGCAGCAACGTCTGGACCGGCCCGGTAAACCCGACACCGACTGGCCGCCAGCAGGGCGAAGTCACCAACTACGCGCTCTATCTGTTCGATGCGATGAAGGTCGGCAATTTCGAGCTCAATGGCGGCGTACGCTGGGAGTCGAACAGTGGCAATTATCGCACCGATGCGCTGGCTTCGGCCGCGACGCTGACGACCCCGCAGGGACCGTTCGTCACTGGCCCGACGCTGCGCAACAAGGCGAAGCTGTTCTCGTACCGCGTCGGACTGGTCTACAAGCCGGTCGAAGAGCTCACGCTCTACGTCGCGCACGGCAATTCGCGGACGCCCTCGATCAGCGCGGTCAACGGGGCATGCACCGCGGTCACCTGCAACGTGAAGCCCGAAAGCGCCAAGAACTATGAAGCCGGCGTCAAGGCGGAAGTCGCCAACGGCAAGCTGCTGCTGAGCGCGGCCTTGTTCCGCAACGAGCGTGACAGCTATCGCGTGCCTTCGAACGATGTCACGATCCCCGATCAGGTGCTGGATGGCGCGTCGCGAGTGGACGGCGTCGCGGTGAGCGCGGTCGGCAAGATCACGTCGGCATGGTCGGTGACCGCGAACTACACCTATCTGAAGCCGAAGCTGCTCCAGTCTGTGTCGGACTTTTGTCTTGCCAACCCAAGCACGGCCTGTGCGAACAGCGCGACGCTGCGCGATCCGGCGGCCGGCGCTGAACTGCAGAACACTCCCAAGCATTCGGGGAGCCTGTTCACTTCGTACACCCTGCCGTTCGGACTGACGCTCGGCTATTCCGCGACCTATCAGGGCAGCTTCGCACTCAACCTGCCGGCGCTGGCGACGGCTGGCGGTTCGACCCGGACCCCGGTGTACCGCTCGCACAGCTATCTGGTCCACTCGGCGGTGGCGACCTACCAGATCAACGAGCAGCTCAAAGCGCAGCTCAACGTCAAGAACTTCACCGACAAGGTCTATTACACCCGGGTCCGCAACAATGGCTGGGCGACCCCCGGCGATGGCCGCGCGGCGATCCTGTCGCTTACCTACGGCTTCTGAGTAAAGGGGGAGGCGCGGACGGCGGACCTACCCCCCAGCGGGTCCGTCGTCCGTGCTTTTGTTGATCTGCGCCAGGAATTGCGGCAGCCGGAGCGGGTACACCGTTCACGGCCGCCGCTTCGTTCAGGCGCGCGCAGCCACCCGCAGTCGAGGCCGATACGCATGATGATCGCCATTCCCGACCTGCTCGATGCAGCCCGCGTGGCACAGTTGCGCGGCATCATCGATGCGGCTGAATGGGTCGACGGCAACGTCACCTCGGGGCACCAGTCGGCACTCGCCAAGAAGAACGAGCAGCTTCCCGAAGCCAGCGCCGCTGCCAGGGAAGCCGGGGCGCTGGTGCTCGAAGCGCTCGGCCAGTCGCCTTTGTTCTTCGCCGCCGCGCTGCCGTTGAAAGTCTTTCCGCCGCTGTTCAATCGCTATGGCGAGGGGCAGACCTTCGGCACGCATGTCGACAATGCGATCCGCATCCAGCGCGGCACCGAGTTTCGCATCCGCAGCGACCTTTCGATCACGATCTTCCTCGAAGATCCCGCTAGGTATGACGGCGGCGAACTGGTGGTCGAGGATCATTTCGGGCTGCAGCGGGTCAAGCTGCCCGCCGGGCATGCAGTGCTCTACCCTTCGTCGAGTCTGCACCATGTCACCCCGGTCACGCGCGGCGTGCGCGTCGCCTCGTTCTTCTGGCTGCAGTCGATGATCCGCGACGACAATGCGCGCCGCATTCTGTTCGACCTCGACCGTTCGGTGCAGCGGCTCACCGGCCAGCTCGGCGGCGCGGACCGTTCGGTGATCGAGCTGACCGGGGTGTACCATAATCTGTTGCGGACCTGGGCCGACGCCTGACCGGCGGTCGTATGTTCCCCGCCCCCGCCGGGGAACAGGGTCTATTCCAGCATCGCCGCCAACCCCGACGACAGGATCTCCCGCATCCCCGCCTTCTCGCGTATCACCATGTGCATCGCCAGCCCCTCGCGCTCGGCCAAGGCGAGCCCTGCCTCCGGCCCCAGGACGGTCAGCGCAGTCGCCCAGGCATCGGCCAGCATGCACTCGCCATGGAGCACCGTCGTCGAGGCCACGCCATTGTCGAGCGGCATCCCGGTGCGCGGATCGAGGGTGTGGGCGTAGCGCCGCCCAGCGACTTCGAAATTTCGGCGATAATCGCCCGAAGTGGCGATCGCGAGGCCGTGCAGCGCGACGCGGATCGGCGGCAGCGGGGAGCCGGGCACGGCTTCGAAATCGACCCACCAGGGCTGGCCGTCGGGCTTGATTCCGTTGCCGCGAAGCTCGCCGCCGATCTCGACCAGCCAGTCGCTCAGCCCCAGCCCGCGCAAATAGGCGGCGACCGTGTCGACCGCATACCCCTTGGCGATGCCGGAAAAGTCCAGCGCTGCACGGCCATAGCGGCACGCGCGCAGCAGCAGCGGATCGAATTCGACACACGCCCGCCCGCCGAGCCGCAATGCTTCGGCCATCTCCCCGGCGTCAGGCACCTCGCCAGCGCGGCCGGAAGCCCCGAAGCCCCATAGCTCGGCAAGCGCACCCATCGCCGGATCGAACGCGCCGCCGCTCCGCTCTGCGACGACCAATGCGGCGGCGAGCACCATATTGAATTCGGGCGGCAGCGATCGCCACGCGCCGGGCGCCGCGCGGTTGAACCGGCTCAGATCCGAGTCCGGCTCCCACTGGCTCATCTGCGCGACGATCCGCGCGAGCACCGCTTCGATGCCCTCCGCAATCCCCTCGGGCAGCCCGGATACCGGCGCGACGATCCGCGCCGACCAGCTCGTACCCATGGTGGCGCCGCCGAGCGAAGTCACCGCGGCGCCCGACGCGCGCCTATGGAATGCCTGCGCGGATAGCGCCGGCGGGATCGCGATCCTCAGGGGGCAAGCACCTCAAGCGTCGTCACATAGTTTGCGCGGCGCGCCGGAGGGCCTGCAGGAGCGGCGGCAGGCGCCTGTGAACCTGCACCCGGACCGCCCGGCCCCATGCCCTCGCCGCGGCCGCCGCCGGTGGAGACGTTGAGCCAGTACATGCCGGGCTCGGGCCATTTGATCTGGACCTTGCCGTCACCGTCGGTCTTGAGGTCGAGCTGGTTGAGCTTGTCGCGATAGCGGATCCCGCCGGGGATCACGGTGACCGCCTGGTTGGGCATAGGCTTGCCGTCGAGCACGAACTGGAAGGTCGCGGTCTCGCCGGCGACAAGGTCGTTGGGATGCGTCACCGGGACCAGTTCGATGCCCTTGCCAGCGGGCTTGAGCACCGTGACGGTGGGCTCGCCCGAGGTAATGAACACCTCGTTGCGGTTCGCGCTTTCGCTGGTGCGCACTTCGGTCGCGCCTGCGGGGATGGCAGTGGCCAGCGTCGCAGCGGTGGTTCCGCGCGGCAGCTGCTTGCGCTCGCCGTTCAGCATATAGCTGCCGAACACGCCGTCGCTGACGATCGCGACCTTGTAGGTGCCCTTTTGCGTCAGGTGGACGTCGAAGGTTGTGCGGTAGCGCCCGGTAGCCTTGTTCTCGACCTCGCTCGTGGTGCCGTCCGGCGCCAGTATCTTGGGGTCGCCGCGCAACGGCTGGTGCTCGAAATAGAACAGGTCGTTCGAAACTGCGGCGTCGATCGTCACCCACACGTCGTTGCCCGAAACGACGGTCGCGGACGGCAACATCCACATGCGGTGCGCCTGGACGGCGGCAGGTGCGGCCAGCGTCAGGAATGCGGCGGCGGCGAGTAATGGCGTGCGAAGCTTCATGATATCCCCCTTGAGATCAACGACGAACGGTCAGGCTGACCGCGCCGAGCTCGCCCGAGCCCTGCGCCTTGACGGTGCCACTCGCCGGCACCTTGAACGGCAGCCGGAGCAGTTCGCGCCCGCCGACTTCGCGCGCCGCCTCGACGACGAGCGTATAGTCGCCGCCGGTGAGCACGGGCATCGGTCCGCGGCCGGCAGTGAAGCTCAATTTGTGGGTGCCGGGCGCGCGCGTGGCGCCGGTGACGCCATCGGCGGGGAAGGACATCGAGCGGCCCGACGCGCGCCACCATTGGCGGATGTCGCGCAGCCATTTAGTGCCTTCATTGGCCTTCATGTCGAAATCATACCAGACCGCCAGGCTGCGCGGCGCCGCGCCCTCCTTCTCCAGCCACACCGCGACATAGGGCCGGTGATATTCGGCGACGCTGAGCTTGGGGATGGTGATGCTGAGATCGAGCGTCTGCCCCGCCGCCGGGCCGGCGACGAGTGCGCTGGCGCCGAGCGCAGTAACGGTAAGACCGGTCAGGCGAATCTGCATGGCTGACGAAACCCCCTTAGTGAATGAAGAAGACGGCAAGCGCCGCCGGAATGGCGAGCCCGGCGAAGACGAGCGGCCAGGTGCTCTTGCGATGCTTCGAATGCATCCACAGCAGCACCAGGCCGGTGAGCGTGAAGATGATGCAGGCGAGCACGAAGATATCGATGAACCACTTCCACACCGTGCCGGAATTGCGGCCCTTGTGAAGATCGTTGAGGTAGGCGACCCAGCCACGCGAGCTGACTTCACTGGTGACTTCGCCGGTCTCGCGATCGATCGAGATCCAACCGTCGCCGCCCGGCCGTGGTTTTGCGAGATAGACGGTATCGGCCGACCATTCGGCTTCGCCGCGCGCATCGAGCTTGATCTGCCCTTCGATCCACTGCGCCACCGGGGTTGGGATCGGTTTCTTGCTGTCCGGCGCGTCATCGGGTTTTACCTGCGCAAGCAGCGGCGGCGGTAGCAGCGCCGCACGCTCGACCGACGCCGGCGTCGCCTCGATCTCGGCGGCGTGATTGAGCGTGAAGCCGGTGATCGCGAACAGCAGCAGCCCGATCAGGCTGATCGCCGAGCTCATCCAATGCCAGGTATGGAGCTGCTTCAGCCAGAAGCTCTTCCGGCTGCGCTTCGCTTTGGCAGAAGCGGTGGTAGTACCATGCATGGGCGGGAAGAGACTCTAAAGCGCAGAAGCTCCGCCGATAACGCGAACGATTCGCAATTGCAATGATGGGGATGTCAGGAAGTGTTGCTCGGCTCCAGCGCCCCCGCTTGGCGGGAGCGCTGGTTTTGGATCAGTCGCGGCCCAGCAACACCCGCGCCTGTCCGGCAATCTGCGCCAGCATCGCAGCATTGGGCGACGCCGCCTGCCGCGCGCGGCGCACCAGATTGGCGAACTGCTCGACGCGGGCGCGATTGGTCTCCAGCCATGTATCGACTGCCGCCTGCGGATCGCCTTCGGCACGGCCGAGGAACTCCAGCCGCAACTGCTGGAAATCACGCGCGAGCCCGGCGATGAGCAGCCGTTCCCATGGATCGCCGGTGGTGATCCGCGCCGCGGTCGACTGTGCCCAGTCTAGACCCAGCGCTTGGCCGAGATGGGTAAAGGCACGAGTCAGCACTGTCTCGTCGATCTTCTTTCGCACGCTCAGTTCGGCAAGGCCGACCGCGCCGTCCATCTCGAACAGCCGCACGACCTTCTGGACCAACTCGGCCGGCGCGCCAGCGGCTTCCAGCTTGCCGGCAATGCGTCCGCTCTGGCTCTTCACTTCGTCGAGCAGCAGCGCCTTGGTCTCGCGATCCAGCGCATCGATGCCCGGCCGCAACAGCGCAATCACTTCGGCAGGGCCAGCACCGGGGCGACAGACGCGCAACAGATCCGCGACCTGCCCGCGCACCGCGACTGCCATCTCATCCAGCAGCGCCAGCCGCGCGCCTTCGCTGATCGCCGCGGTCTCGACCGCAGCCCAGGTCTCGGGCAGGCAGAACAGCCGCTCGGCGACGACGAACATCGCCGCGATGTCACGCATCGACGCGCCTTCCTCCTCAGCGAGCTCGAACGGATGGAGCACGCCGAGGCGATTGACCAGGCGATTGGCGAGCTTGGTGGCGACGATCTCGTTGCGGAGGCGATGCTCCTCGATCGCAGTGGCGAACCGTTCCTGCATCGCATGCGGGAAGGCGGCGAGCAGATCGTCCTCGAGCTCGGCGTCCTGGCCGAGATTGCCCTGCTCGATCGCATCCTGCAGCGCGAGCTTGGTCGAGGCCAGCAGTACCGCCAGCTCGGGCCGGGTGAGCCCCCTGCCCTCCTGCGCACGGCGCAGCAGATCCTCATTCGACGACAGCCCCTCGACTGCGCGGTCGAGTCGGCCGGCACCTTCGAGTATCTCGATCACCCGGACATAGCTGGGCAGCGACACCGCGCCGTCATTCTCCATGAACGACAGCGCCAGCGTCTGGAGACGGTTGTCCTCCAGCACGAGGTGCGCGACATCGTCGGTCATCTCGACGAGCAGGCTGTTGCGGTCCTCAAATTCGAGCCGGCCTTCGATCACTTCGCGGTTGAGCGCGATCTTGATGTTGACCTCGTTGTCCGAACAATCGACGCCCGCCGAATTGTCGATGAAGTCGGTGTTGATCCGTCCGCCAAGGCTCGCGAACGCGATGCGTGCGGCCTGAGTCACGCCGAGATTGGCACCCTCACCAAGCGCCTTGGCGCGAAGCTGCTCGGCGTTGACGCGGATGCGGTCGTTGGCGGGATCGCCGACATCAACATGGCTCTCCGACGCTGCCTTTACATAGGTGCCGATGCCGCCGAACCACAGCAGGTCGACCTGCGCCTTGAGGATTGCCGACAACAGGCTGGTCGGATCGATCTCCGCGACATCGAGCCCGAGCATCGCCTGGACTTCAGGGCTCAGCGGGATCGACTTTTCGGTGCGCGCGAACACGCCGCCGCCCTTCGAGATAAGCTCGGGATTATAATCCGCCCAGCTGGAGCGCGGCAGCGCGAACATCCGCGAGCGCTCGTCCCAGCTCTTCGCGGGATCGGGATCAGGATCGAGGAAGATATGGCGGTGGTCGAACGCGGCGACGAGCTTGATAGACTTGCTGAGCAGCATGCCGTTGCCGAACACGTCGCCCGACATATCGCCACAGCCGGCGACGCGCACCGGTTCGGACTGCACGTCGACGCCCATTTCGAGGAAGTGGCGGCGGACCGACACCCACGCGCCCTTGGCGGTGATGCCCATCGCCTTGTGATCATAACCGTGCGACCCGCCCGAGGCGAAGGCGTCGCCCAGCCAGAAGTTGCGCTCGACGGCGATTGCATTGGCTACGTCGGAGAAGGTCGCAGTGCCCTTGTCGGCGGCGACGACGAAATACGGGTCCTCGCCATCGAGGATCGCCACGCCTTCTGGATGTACCACCATACCCGCGACGATGTTGTCGGTGATCGACAGCAGTGAGCGGATGAAAATGCGGTAACTCTCGGTGCCCTCGGCCAGCCACGCGTCGCGGTCCTGTGCGGGCGACGGCAGCAGCTTGGGATAGAAGCCGCCCTTCGCACCGGTTGGCACGATCACGGCGTTCTTGACGCGCTGCGCCTTCATCAGCCCGAGGATCTCGGTACGGAAGTCGTCGCGGCGATCGGACCAGCGCAGCCCGCCGCGCGCGACCGGGCCGGCGCGCAGATGGATGCCTTCGACACGGGGGCTGTATACCCAGATCTCACGCCAGGGCAGCGGCGCCGGGAGTCCAGGCACCTTGGCGGAATCGAGCTTGAACGCCAGTGCCTCGGCCGACGCCGGAGCGAATGCGTTCGTGCGCAGCGTGGCCAGCACGACGCCGCGCAACGTGCGCAGGATGCGGTCGTCGTCGATCGCCGAGACCCGGTCGAGCCCGACATCGATCGCCTTGGCCGCCGCCTTGACGGCATTGTCGTCCTTGCCAGCACGCGCAGGGTCGTGCGCGGCTTCGAACCGCTCAATCAGCGCTGCGGCGACCGCGGGGGCGCGGCGCAGCGCGTCGACCACCGTGGCCATGCCGTAGCTCAGCCCGGTCTGGCGCAGATAGCGGAACCAGGCGCGGAACAGCACCACCGCGCTTGCGCGCATGCCGCCCTCGACGATCAGCCGGTTGAACAAATCGTTCTCGGCGCGACCCTCCAGCACTGCGGCGATCGCATCTTCGACAAGCTGAGGCTCGGCGGCGAGCGCTCTGGAATCGCCGGTCAGCGCGACTTCGAAATCATGGACGAAGCTGCCATTGGCGAGCTGGGTCGGCACCTCTTCGAGCACGCGGAAGCCGAAATTCTCGAACACCGGCACGGCGTCGGACAGCGCCAGCGCGCCGCCCTGGGCATAGAGCTTGATCCGGTACGCGCCCTTCTTGCTCGGGTGCGGGGTGATCCGCACCGAACGCGCCCCCGGCGCCTCCAGCGTCGCGATGCGCAGGACGTCGCGCGCCGCCTCTTCGGGCGACGTCGTGGTGCGATAGACCGCGGGGAAGGCACTGGCATAGCGTAGCGCCAGTCGCGTGGAGGCGCTGCCGGCCTGTTCGACCAGCGCTGCCTCGACCGCCGGCACCCAGCCGCGCAGCATCCGCTCAAGCCGCGCATCGAGCTCGGCTGCATCGGGCATGACGCCGCCGCCGCGCAAGTCGAGCGTGTAGCGCAGCAGGGCGACGACGCCGTCCTCCAGCGCGATCGACCAGTTGATCAGCTTGGCATGGGCTGCCTCGCTCAGCATCTCGCCGATCGCCTCGCGGCGGCCGGTCGAGATCTCGTCGCGCGGCAGCCAGGCGAAGGCGAACAGATGCCGCCCAAGCAGGCTGCGCACCAGCACCAGCTTCGAACGCGGCCGGTCGGCAACCGACATGGTGGTGAGCACCAAGGTCTCGAGCGACGCTGCGTCGAATGCCGTGGTCAGATCATGCGGCAGCGCGGTCAGCGCATGCGCCATCGCCTTGCCGGTATGCCCCTTGGGATCGAAGCCGAACTTTTTCTCGAGGCCCGCCAGCCGCGCGCGCAGCACCGGCACGTCCTGCGGATCGGCGAACAGCGCCGCGCTGGTCCACAACCCCGAATGGATCGACAGCCCGGTCACTTCGGCGCCGGTGAGGATCGGCACCACGACGATGTCGAGCGGCACGCGGCGATGCACCGTCGAGATCGAATTGGACTTGAGCAGCAGCGGCGTCTCGCCGCCCTTGCGGAAATGCTCGACCGCGGCCTGTCGCGAAGCCTCGGCGAGGATCGGGGTTTCCAGCGTGTAGCGCGCCAGCCCGAGCTGATCGGAGACGCTGCCGTCGGCGCGCCACTTCTCGTGCCCGAGCAGCGTCATCGCGCCGTCATGGAACCAGCGCAGCAGCGCCTTGCCTTCGTCGGACGACAGATCGGCCGCGTCGGCGACGATCGCCGCCTGGAGCGCGCGCCAGTCCTCGACCGCGCTGCGCACCTGCGCCAGCGTATTCTCTATCTCGGAGACGAGTGCGCGGCGCGTGCGTGCGTCGCTGCGCTCCATCTCGATATAGATCATCGATTCGCGGCGCGCCGCGGCAGCGTCGGGGCCGATCGAGACCAGCTTGCCCTCGCCATCGCGCTCGACGGCGATCACGGGATGGATGATGCGGAAGATGCCGATGTCGTGCGCCGCGATCGCGCTCGCAATCGAATCGACCAGGAAGGGCATGTCGTCGTTGATGACGGCGAGCCGCATGCTGCGGCGCTCTTCGTCGAGATAGGTCTCGAGCCGAATCTGCGGACCGCCCGGCGGGCGCACCGCCGCGGCTTGGGCGACGAAGTCGGCAGCGTCGGCACGCTCGCCCTCGTCGAATCCTTCCAGCTCTCCCGGCAGCGCTCCTTCGAGCAGCCGCGCCTCGAACGCCTGCGTTAGCGACGTCATCATGCTTTTCATGGTCGCCGCTATGCTCCGCCCCGCGCCCGACCTCAAGGCTTGGCGAGCGACAAAGTATCGATTGCGACTAGTTTAACGCTAACAGCTCAGGCAGCGGCCTTGCGAATAGCCCGTTCGGTCAACGCGGTGTCGTCCTCGAAGCTTGCGACGATATCGAGGCCCTGCTTGCCCGCACGCGCCAGCAGCACGACGAACTCGTCCTGCCCTGCCGTGATATCGACATGGCCGAGCGACGCACGGCTGCGCAGTTCCTCGGCTGCCTGCGCGAACACGTCGCGCTTCCGCGCCGGGCGGCGATGCTCGCGCTCGGCCTTGACCACGCCCTTGATGCCGCCCTCGGCGACTTCGAGAAACGCGTCGAGACCGCCCTGCGGCACATATTGGCGCTTGGCATAGCTGAGCACCGCGGCGAATTCGGTAAGCCGGGTCTTGTCGTAGTCGGCGCCGAAGACGAGCTTCACGGCCGGCGTCATCGGCGCACGCGCCTGGACGGTAAGCCCCGAATCGGCGAGCAGCTCGCGATAGTCCTCGGATGCCTCTTCGGCGGCGCGGGCGAAATCATAGGCGCGGCTGAGCGCGCGATACAGCGCCGAGCGGCTGCGCGTGTCCGAAGCGCGCGCGGCTGCAGCCGATTCGCGCGCCATCAGCAACTGGTCGGCAAGGGCCGATCCATAGCTCGGCGATTCGGCGGGCTCGGCCGGCGAATCGAAGCCTGCGCTGGGGCCGTCGGCCCAGACCGCTGCGGCAACCGGATTCTGCGGCGCGGCGCGGCGCGATTCCTCGATCTCGGCGTTGAGCCTGGCCTGCGTCTCGGCGTCGACCAGCTCCTTCCAGTTGATCACGCCATAGATGAAGTCGATCGTCTCGCCGTCCGACGAATAGGGCATCAGGATGCCGCGATAGAGCGTATTGTGCCCGCGCTGGCCGACGAACTCGGCTTCGAAGCCGATCGGCGCGCGATTCGCGATGATCTGGAGATAATGGTCGGTCAGCCGCGAAAGCAGCGAACGGCTCGGCACTTCGCCGATCGTCTGGATCGCGGGCGTGAAGCCGCATTCCTCGCGCAGCATCCCGCCGAGATAGCGAATCGCCGGATCCTCGATCCCGCGGGTGAAGTCGAGCAGCACGCTGTGCGGGCCGAAATCGGCGATATTCTCCGGATCGAGGTCCTCGATCGACGGATAGGGACGGCCCTGAAGCAGCGAGACCCAATAATTATAGGCACGCACATGCATGCGGCGCTCGTCGGCGCCGATCTCCATCGGACGATCCGCAACTGCGTCGTCGTTCGAGACCTCGGGGGCCGATTCGAAGGGCTCATTGATGCCGCGAGCCATATCCATGCGCGTGCTCCGTTGCGGGCAAATGGCCCGTCCTTGAGACGCAGCTTGTGCACCGCCCGTGGTAAACGACGCGTAAAGCCCGACGGGTACGTATTGATGCGGGGGTGCGGCCCGCAGCACGGCAAGCAAATCGCAACGCTTGTCAGCTAGGGATCATGCTGGTAAGCGCCCGCTCTCTTTCGAGGCGATGCGCTTCGAACGGGCCGCTTTAGCTCAGCTGGTAGAGCATCGCATTCGTAATGCGGGGGTCACAGGTTCGAGTCCTGTAAGCGGCACCATTTCCCGATTTTCGGGCACCCTAAAATCCTCGTAAACCCGCAGAAATGCTGGTAAAATTGGCCATCGGCTGTCCGCTTGCGTTCGCCTCAATCCGCCCTTTTCCGGCTGATTTGGGGGCCTCGCTGGGGGCCCCGAGCAACAGGTCAGAATCGAGGCCCCCAAATGGCGATAAAAGCGTTAGAGATCAGTAGGTTACAGCCGCGCGCGACTGCGTACAAAGTGGCGGATGAGCACGGTTTGTACCTTCAGGTGCAGCCCTCGGGCACGCGACTGTGGCGATTGAAGTTCCGATTTCGCGGTGTCGAGAAAAAACTCGCGCTCGGGAAATACCCCGAAGTCTCGCTCAAGGATGCGCGCGCAAAGCGGGACGAGGCCCGACGCCTGCTTGCGAACGGAGTCGATCCGGCCGCGGCGAAGCGTCAAGCAGCCATCGAAGCTACGATCAGTGCAGCGACCACTTTCAAGCTCGTTGCGGACGAGTTCATCGACAAGATGGAGCGTGAAGGGAAAAAGGCCGTCACCATCAAGAAGGCTCGTTGGTTTCGAGACCTCGTCGATCACGACATCGGTCACCGTGCGGTTTCTGAGATCACTCCGCACGAGCTTCTGAATGCACTTCGCAAGGTGGAGAGGAAGGGGCATCACGAGACGGCCCAGAGGTTACGCGCCTTTGCCGGTCGCGTCTTTCGCTATGCGATCGTCACCATGAGGGCGAAGGACAACCCTGCCGACCTCCTTCGCGGTGCGCTCACAGCACCGCAGGTGACGCACCATGCGGCCATCCTCGACCCCAAGCTGGTCGGCGAATTGCTCCGCTCGATCGAGGGCTACTCGGGGAAGCCGGAGACGCTGATCGCGTTGAAGATCGCGCCCTATGTTTTTGTCCGCCCCGGCGAGTTGCGTCAGGCCGAATGGCAAGAGTTTGATCTAGAAGGCGCGGTTTGGCGAATTCCGGCAGCAAAGATGAAGATGGCCCAACCGCACGCGGTGCCGCTTTCGACGCAGGTGATCGAACTGTTGCGGGAACTTCGCGGCCTATCCAATGCCGGCCCGTACCTGTTTCCGGCATTCCATACGACACGGCGCTGTATGTCGGAGAACACGCTCAACTCTGCATTACGCCGGCTTGGCTATGGCGGCGACGAGATGACCTCCCACGGTTTCCGGGCCGTAGCGAGCACGCTGCTAAATGAGTCAGGCCTCTGGCACCCCGATGCGATTGAGCGCTCACTCGCCCACAAGGACCCTGATCAGGTTCGTGCAGCGTATCATCGCGGCGCCCATTGGGCTGAACGGGTGCGGATGATGCAATGGTGGTCCGACTACCTGGACCAACTTCGCGATGGAGCGCAGATTCTCACGCCGGCATTCCGTCGAGCCTGATCCAGCTCTAAGGTTTATCCGAAGAGCAGAAGCGGCCGTCCTTGTGACAATCACGACATGCGCGGATGGCCAAATACGGGAGCCCGGCCCTCAGGGATTGGCCAAGCAATTTTCAGTTAGCACCGCATAAGTGTCAGAAGAGCACCTGCGGATTAACAGCAAGAAATTGATAAGAAAAATCAATAACTAGCTGACGATATACATGTACCCACAAAAATGTCTTCGGTAATGTAGATCGAGTCCCAATTCGCTTTCGTATGATCTTCATCCGACGGGACGACTGTAGATATTTCAAAGCTTAAAGTCCATAGGAATCCGCTGAAATCCATCGGAGTTTACTTGGAAACATCGAAGCGTCGTGGCTTGGCGCAGCCGGCACGGAGTTGTACGAAAGCGCATGTGCCCCCTCACAGGGAGCGAGCCACTTCGCGTTCAATGCACCGGCCTCTTGGCGCGCCGCGCGAGGCGGCTGCATTTTGGCAATCGCGGGGCTGCCCAAGCCGAGCGTACACCTTGCCAGGATTGCTGCGGCCAGCATTTCGGACGCTTCTCGCCGCAGGACAGGGCAGCGATTGCTGCACGCGTACGGATGCGGGCCGGGAAGGCTGCTGAAGTGCGGCTTGTGACGATAGAGCGCAGCGAGCGGTCTATGATCATTTTGACCTGAAGGATCCATACAGTGGAACCAAACGACTATTTTATCAGGATCAAAGAGGTGCGAGAGCGCACCGGTCTTTCGCGTTCGACAATATATCGCAGGATACAAGACGGTACTTTTCCGCCGCACTATACTCTTGGCGGGCGAACAACGGCCTGGCGGAATGGGGAAGTCCAGGCATGGATAGACGCAAGAATTGCGGCCCAGTCAGAAATCCGGCCATGGTTGCCGCCTCCCGCCCCACCGCAGAAGATCGGCGAGAATAGGCGGCCGCCCTTGGTACCGAACGAGAAAGGCGCCGAGGCGGCTGCCAAAATTGCCGGCGTGGTCGGCTTAACGCTACCGGAGGGCGAGGTGCCGCCCGACCGGGATATAGCGCTGCGTTTTCCCGACTGGCCGGAGATGATGCGACAGCGAACCGCCGCGGCTTATCTCGATCTGTCCGAGTCAGCGTTCATACGCGAGGTTTACCGGGGAACGTTGCCAAATCCGATCCTGTTGGGCGGACGACAGTCTTGGAATAGACAAGAGATCGATGCGGCCATCGCGAGAATGCTGAGCGCTGCGCAGCGACGGAGGTAGGTTATCGAATGTAGGCGGAGTAGAGCTCGCTTGTGCCGACCCCCTTCTAGAACCGCTCATCGCCGTAAGCCCCAAAAGGCCGTTTCGAACTCGACACCCATTGTCACGCGAGAACGGGAATGGTGGCAACTGGGCCGGTTGCGGACTGACGGCTTCGCAGGCTCGAAGTAGGCAAAGCTGACATCGAATTGCAGTATCCAAAACTGCGATCTCAGCATAGCTCAAGTAGAAGCGCAGACGGCCAGCTGCTAGATGCGAGGCAGCCGACACCGCGGAGACCCACTTGTTCGCTTATGTAGACGAGACCGGAAACACCGGCGCGCGCCTCCTCGACGACGACCAGCCGCTCTTCATCACCGCCGCGCTGATGACGCGCAGCGACTTCGACACTCGGTTTGGCGCGCAGGTGCGCGAGCTCGCCCTGCGTTTTGACGACGACGAGTTGCACGCAAGCAAGCTGGGCGTCGGCAGGCTGGAGGAGATAGCGCCGGACCTTCTTTCGATCTTGCGACGCTCCGGGCCGTCCTTCTTCGCCAGCATCGTGGAGAAACGCTATGTTCTTGGCACGAAGGCTTTCCACACCCTTCTCGATCCAGCGGAGAACCGGGCCGTCCCGACCCAGGTGTTCCTCATGCGGCCCGTGCGCATGACGATGGCCTTCAAGTTCGCCTGGCTCCTCGACTCGGAAATAGCGCAGTTGTTCTGGGACGCCCTCATGGAGGTGAATGCTTCCCGGGCCCGCGAGAAACTGATCCAGTTCTGTGGCCGCGTCCTTGAGCGCGTCGAACGACTGCCCGATGCGAGATCGAGGGAGGTCATCGGCGAGGGTCTAACCTGGGCGATGGCGAACCCGGAGGCGATAGACATATTCTCGGAGGACAAGGTCGCCCGTCAGGGCCACCTCCCGAACACTGTTGGGTTCGGCAACCTCCTTGCCGGGGTGGAGACGCAGTCCACCGAGTGGAGCCGTCCAGTCGAGGTTATCCGTCACGATCGTCAATCGGAATTCGCCGCCTCGCTCGCGTTCTGGCACGACTTCTACGCGAACGCTGGCGCGGCTTTCATCGACATGCCGCTCGGCGAGAGAGCGATGCTTCGCCGCGTGTTCGGCAGTCGCCTCGAGATCACGAGCGCGCGAGACAGCGCTGGCATCCAAGTTACCGACGTGATTCTATGGCTGATCGCCCGCAGTCTACGAGGGCAAGACCTGCCTGCCGGCTGCCAGTCGATCCTGGACTATTCGCGCCGTCGAGGCAGGCAGAACGTCTTCACCGCCGAAGCAATCCACGCGGATGTGGCTGCCGAGGTTGAGCGGATGGAGGCGGACGAGCCGGATTCGGAGACGATGGCCCGCGCCTCGCAGCTGTATCAGATCGGGGAAGAGAACCGGAGAAGGGCGGTCGCGGATTACGCGGCGGCAAAGGGGGCCAGCGTCTAATCGCCGACAAGTCCAACAAGCGCCGACTGCTCGGTGGGCACTGCGGCATCGGGAAGGGAGCGGCAGGACGCAAGTCTGCGGCGCATCCGGCCCCGTCGCTATTTGCCCCGATAGTATCGGATCAGCGGCTGATGCTCGCTGCTGTCGGGCTGCATGTGTCGACTCGTCGCGCGCACGGAAAGGCCGGGCGGCGGAGCGAAAAACTCCTTGTCGATCAGCATTATCTGGGTGGACGAAAGTTCGCTTGCCTTGAGCTCGTAGATCATTCTGTAGAAGCCTTCGAACTGATCGCGATTTTCCCGCTCGCTGATATTCTTCATCGGGGAGTCGATGATCAACAGCTCGGGAAGCGGGGCATTCAGCTCGGTGGCGATACGGTGGATCGCGATCGCGAAGCAGCATTTGAACAGTGTTTTCTTACCGCCACTGCTGAGCGACGTGAACGTGGAAGCGGTGAGGTCGGCCGGGTCGGCCCCGTAAATTTCCGGGTAGAAAGAGGGCGGCTCCAGCTCCAGTCGGTCGTCACATGTGATGCCTGGAACACCGGCACGAACTAGGCAGTCGAGGAAATAGCTGGCGAAGCGATTGAGGCTGGTTCGGTCCGCCTCGGCCTTGGCGCGAACCTCCTTCAACGCCTCGCGCGTCGCCTCTTCGCGCGCGACGATCTCCGCCAATGCCTCGCGCTGCTGTTGCAGCAGCTGCGGCAACCGGAGCAGCCATTTTATGCTGTGCAGTTCCGCCTCGAGTGATGCGCGTTCGCGTTCCTTCAGCAGCGCCATGGAGAGAAACGCGGAGTCCTGTTCGGCCAGAGCACGGTTGAGCTCGGCTTCCATCCGGTCCTTGTTCTGAAGGATGCGGCCTTTCTCGGCGCTCATCCGCGCGAGGTTAGCGTCGATGGCCGTCATAGCACCGTCGAGTTCGGAGCGCCGGCTGGCAATATCGACCTCGAGCGCCGCGACTTCGGCTGGGTCCGCAAGATCCATAAGATCTTCCTGACCGCAGACCTCGCAACAGTCTGGCGCGTGAGGGGGCAATTGCTGCGCACATCGCGGGCAGTCGAGAAATTTCAGGTCGCCGAGGATTTCGCGGGCTTCTGCCGATCGCCGGAACTTTAGGCCGAGCATCTCGATCTCGTTGCGATGACGCAGGTGGCGCTCGCGCGTCGTCCGCAATTCGTCGGCATCGGCATCGATTTTCGCAATGGCATTCCCGAAATTTCGGGACTGAGCCTTCAACTGATCGATCGCGTGGAGCGTTTTCGCGTCGCGCGGCGCGTTACGATATGCGCGTATATTTTGGTCGGCAGTGGCGATCGCGGTCGTCAATGCCGCCTCTCGTTGCCCAATCTCTTCCTCCGACCCGATGCCGACTTCCACGAGCGCCTTGGTGAGGCTGTCGATCGAAGACACGCGCGCCGTGCGGTTGGCCCGCAGTTGGTCGAGTTCTGCTTCGAGATCGGCGACGCGCTCGTCATGATAGCCGATGACGTAGCGGATCACGTCGCGGCTCTTGAGGCGCAGGTAGAATTCGGCGCTTTCTTCAAGATGGAAGAACGAGCTGTCGATGTGATCCTGGTCGAGATAGCAGAACCACAGAAGGTCGCGGACGGTCAGGCGAACGGCTTTGCTGTCTTGTTTGACCTTGCTCTTGCGTACGCGCGGCGGATTGACGCCGGACAGATAGAAAATCAGGTCGGAGAGTGTCTCGATCCCGGTCTCTGGCACCACTTCGCCCGAGGCGACGCGTGCCGGCAGCACGACCGAATAGGGTCCGTCATTGCGTGTCCACGACGCGAACACGTTCCGCGAATCGCGCTGGCGCTCGATTGTCAGCACCGATTGCTCAAGTTCGAGAGTTAGCGTTGCGGACAGAAACTCCGCCTGCAGCGCGGGCGACAGCTGAAAATCGCCCCCCAAGCAATAATCGACAAGCCGCGCAATACTCGATTTGCCCGCACCCATCTGGCCCCAGAAATAGCTGATCCCTGAAAACGCGATCGGCTCCTCGGCCTTTCGAAGGGACAGCACCAGCGACACCATCGTGAATTTCATGATCCGTCGCCCCCAACATCCAGAGCAAGGTCGTTGCGCGCGAGTGGCCCGATCTCCTCACCCCATTTCATGCCGGTGATCTCGGGCACGATCTCGTAAACGAAGTCCTTGAGCTTGGTCGCCGGCATTGATCCGACCGTCTTGACGACCACGGCGCCGCGTTCGGCGAGATCGCGGAATGTCGGCCGGGCACCAAGATCGTCCGCCACCAAGCGTCCAGTGTCGGTAAGGCCTATCTCGATCTTACGGCCGCTCGTCGACAGCGTGATCAATCCCCGCGCCGATAAAAGGCTCAACCAGCGGCGGTAGCGGCCATCCCACGGGCCATAGCGGAACCGGATCATCTTCGTCTCGACGGTCGTGCGCTCGCGCGGCGTCACGGCGGCGGCGTCGGGCGACTTTCCAAGTTTAATGAGCGCGCGTTCGAGATAGATCGGATAGCGCAACAGGAAATCCAGCTTCGCGAGCTTGGTAATGCCTTCAACCGGTTTCGGCTTGGTCTTGTTCGCCTTGTCGGCACTACGTAGCAACACAAGGAGCCGCGCCAGGTGCAATCCATCGGCGTTTTCGGCGTCGGCAGCGGCCTTGAGCACGTTCAAGCTCATGCCTTGTCCTCGAGGCGAAACCGATCGCTCCACCAGAGGCGGCATTCGCTGGTCAACAACGCTGCCGTCCCCATCAGCACTTCGTATGGACTGCCGCCGAGCAATTGCTTCCGATCGCTTTCGAGCCTGCGCAGGCGCGCGCTGACATCGGTGAACATGGTCGGGCCGAACGGCGGCCCGGCGACTGTCTTGGCTGCTATATATGCCTCAAGGCACTCGCCGTGCACCGCCTCTTCAACCTGGCGCAGCTGACGCCCGGCCGTGGCCGGATTCTTGGCCTGGTCTTCGAGAAATTGATATTCGGCCGCCTGCTCTCTCGACTTCATATACTCGACCATGTCGACCAGGCCGCCGCGCTCCAGCTTCTGCTCGAGCACCCCAGCCGGGCGCTGGCCGCCCGGATTGATTGCCGGCTCGCCGACATAGGCAAAGGCCCTGGATGGCGTTGCCGGCGGCGCCAAACTCACCTCGGCACAGACGATGCGCTTCGCAAGGATAGTCGGATCGCTGCAATTGCCGCTCAGCCGGTCGAGCAAATGTCGGTCCGGGTCGGTCACATGAAGCGACGCCGCCCGGTGGAATTTCCCTACAAGCTCGTCGCGTAGCGTGTCGAGCTCGGTAGCGGTGAGATGCGCGCATTCCCCTAATTTGCCCAGGTGCTCGTGCGCGAGCGCAGCGTCGAACTCCTCCCGCGACGGACCCTTTACGAAGGCGAGGCGGCCGAGCACACCGAACAATTGTTCCGCCGTCGCCCCCAGCTCTGCTGCGAGATTGTCGAATGCCTTAGTGAACGGCTCCTTGATGTCGCCGGCCGTCGAACATTGCGAAATGTGCTGCAGCATCAGGCCCGGGCACCGGCCGCGCCGGTCATCGCCCTTGCTTGCCGGCGTGACATGATCGATTGCCGAGTTGGAGACGAACTTGAAATCGCCGATTTCGTCGGGATGTGCCTCGAGCAATTCGATGAAACGTCCGATCGACTTGACCAACGCTGGGCTGGTCAACCTCCAAGCACCGCCCTCCGGCTTCGACGTCTTTATCTGCCAGCCATCGAAGCGCCCATCCGGCCGCTCACCGAGAAAGTCCTCGTGATGCTCGCAGTAGAGCGATACATAGGAGAAGGTGCCGCGCTTGACTGCAACGAGCAGTGCCACGCCATATTGATGCTGGTATCGATAGTTCCGCTCGGTCTCGTCTCCGGGATCTGAACTTATTGTCCCCGACAATCGAGCAACCGGTAGCGGCTGGCCCTCGGTGGAATCTTGGTCACGCAACGACGCTGCCCTCGATTTTCATAAGCCGTCGCCCCCTTTTCGGGAGGCTAGTCAAATCCGCCACACCAAGCAACGCGCTTAGAATCCTCAATGCCGGAGGCAAGGCTAGACGCGGTAGCGGTCGGGCGCGCAGCCGATTCCTCCGACGCGCGCGTTAGCCGGCTAGCCGATGTCACCCACCGATTTGAGAGCATCCAGGCCGTGGATCGTATCGAGCATACGCTTCAGCCCCTCGGCACTGTCGATGCTCCGCGACCCGATGAAGACCACACTCACCTGTACTTGCACGTCGCGCGCATCGCGTCCGGGGCAGCAAGAGCTTGGGCTTCAGGAGACCGTCCGCTTGTGGAGTTCGGCGACCGGGCCGGGGACGGCGGCAATTGGGGCGCTTAGCCGCCGCAGATCACAGCAGATGGACGCCACTGGATGAAGGTGACCATCTATGGATTCTCAATAGAAGAGGAAACATCGGAGCACTGCGGCTGGTCGCAGCCGGCACAGAGTTGCACGAATGCGCATATGCCCTGCCAAAAGGAGGGAGGCAATTCTCGTTCAATACACCAGCTTCTTGGCACGCCGCACGAGGCAGCTACTTTTTGGCAATCGCCCGGAAACTCAACGCCGAGCGGTACATGGCGAGAGCTCCCCGGCACGGCGGTCCGACGTGGAAGCGCCACGCGAAATCTATGTCCACCGCAGCCAGAAATCAGCGGTGAGGTGGCGGTCCCGGATCAAGTCGCGCGATATTCACTTATCGCGCAATCGGTAAGTTGAGCTATTCCGCCAAAGATAGCGGCAATTTGCAAATGCCGACTTTCTCCTTTGGAAAGATCCTCCGATAGAATTCCGCAAACACCTCGAATTGAAGCCGGTGCATCTCGCGCCATGTCGTCGGGCCCTCTTCGAAGCCATAAGCCCAAAGCGCACGACTCTTTATAATTTCATCCGGCCCTATCACCGGCGCAGACGAGGCTCGTACCAGTTTAGTCTCGACGCTTTTTATGCGATTTGTGTCAGGTTCGAATACAATTCGCGTCTCCGCCCGCTCAGTCGACAGTCGCTGACTGTTTGGGCTGACGCGAACCAGCTTGGGCTCCTTATGTTTCGCATAGAATGCCTTGTGATCGACGCTAAGCGGTCCCGCCAGGGCCTCGAAGGTAGTAAACTCCTTTTTCCGTCGAAGCTTCCTCAGCCGGCGATTGTGGATCTCGATCGCCTTGCGAAGATCAGCGGCGAGTAAGGGAATCCGATCTAGCGACCGGACAAATCTGACGCCATTTGCATCATCGACAACCGAAGGGTCGTCCAAAATTGAGGCGACAGCCTTCTCACATGCGTCGGCGTCGTCGCTGGTTAGCAACGACGTGATGCCAGTTAGCAAGTCGTCAAATGCGTAGAGATCGCTGCGCAGCATGATTCGGAGTTGATAAACCAGGTCGGGAATGAATCCTGCTTCGTTTGGGATCGGCATCGCCCACGTCGGCTCGAGAGATCGCCGGAGAAAATTGAAATCCGGCACATTGACCGAGTTGAGGAAGCGATCGATCTGCTCTTGGGTGCGTGCGAGCATCGCCTGCTCGATCAGATTGAGCGCCTTGCCAACCTTCTTCTGTTGGAAAGGCCGCCATCCTTTTGCCGACAATCGGTGGTGATCCGAACCCTTGTGCTCGACAAGAGGCAATCGAGCGACGTCAGCGGCCGTTAGCAGATATGTCTTCGCTTTATCCTCGTGTCCGACCGCGACGATGACGAAGAAGCCTTTGAGCGCGGCGCCGTCGTCCGTGACATAGGCGGCAGGGATGTAATGCACCGTGCTGTCGCTCTGCGCGAATTTGGCTTGAACCACGCCAAGCCGTGGTGACAGCTCGTCGGTAAACCGTCCTTCCGAACGCAACTCTATCAAGAAGTCAGCGCCGTCGACATCCACGGACCGGGTATGAACCCAGAACCTCTCAAGCAGCATGGCGCGGACGCGCGCCTCGCCAAGGCTACCATTTTCCATCGTGGTGATCCACGATCCTTGCGCCATTGCAGCCCTCCATACACCGCCAATTGCTGGTCTTTCTTTGCTAGCATGCGGCGAGTTGCAATGCTTGTTGCGCGAGGCCGTCTTGCGCATCCTCGACTCGCTCCCGTGGCGGTTTCGCCTTGTCGCCGGCCCAGACGGAGTACCAAAATGCGTCTGCAGACTACCGGAGCAACCCTCATTCTCGCGTGTCGCTATGGTTGTTCGAGAAAGGTTGGCTCATAAGCTTGGTCTTGCGGACTCCAGACATATCGACGCGCGCTTTAGGACAATTGAATCTCGTTGGGCCTTTTCTTCCCCACTTGTTCGGGCATCATGCGAGTTGGGGGGTGGGGGTGCAGGGGGTATCTTGACCAAGGGCTCGGAGTTCGGCGCCGATTTTCGTGCACTAGTAGCGGCGCGCGGGCTAACGGCGCCCGATGGCCGACCGCTCTATGCCTATCGTTTTACCAAGGATGAGTACGAGCGGAACGCCGAACTTCTGCGGCGTCACGGCAGGCGCGCGCTCAAGGATTGGAGCGGATGCGCACTGATCTTGATACACGTCGCTGAGTGGTTTCGTCGAGAGCGCGGCGGCGGCCACTGGGACTGGATCCGGCCTCTCGGAAGCATCGGGCTAAACTACGGCTCGGGACGAAGTGTCTCATATTCCGACGTGGAAGATTTGGTCCGGGGCGCCCTTCTAACGTGGCGCCGGCCGTTGCCGAAGGGAGGGGAGCGCCTTCTCGCGGTAATCCGCGAGAGTGGCTTTCCCGTCGCTGCCGTTCGTGAGGATCCCCGCATTTCCGCTTGGCTAAGGCACTCAGTTCTCTGTGCCGAGCGGGGCTTTCAAATCGATCAGGCAGTCGTAAGCGAGGCTTGGCGCGTATCCGACCGCATCGCCCAGGCGCTCGTCGAACCAGCAATCGAGCTGTGCCGTTTCATCGTCGATTTGCGAGCGACTATACCAGTCGAAGCGCGCGGAACGGACCCCGTTGTCCATCTCGACACGTTCCAGCCGGGATGGCGCGAAGCGTTGCCGTTTGACGTCGAGCAAGAAGACGTCCGGACGCTCGTTGAGCGCATGGTCCGCCTTCGCGAGACCGGAGGTGCCGCTCTCGACGTCGAGCGTACCCTCGTCCGCACCGGTGATGGCGAATGGACGGCACGTGCTTCGCTCGTGCTCGAAGGAAAATTGGATATCAGGCGCGTTCCTGCCGGCATCGCTCAGGCACTCGCTGATGGCCGTCGCCTGCGCATCTTTCCGCGCCCGCCATTTTCAGACGAGCTCATCGCCATCGCCGCAATCGAAACCTATGAGGACGAAGGTGGCCCAGTCCACGATCTACGAGCCTTCGTAACCCAATTCGAATCCGAGCTTCCCCTCGAAACCGAGGCGCGGCTATTTGCTCAGTCCGGGCACACCACCGTCGGTGATTTCGTGCCGCCCGGCGGCCAGGCAATCGCGGCTCCCGTCGTCGCACTGGAGGTGCTAGAAGTCGACGAGAGTCAGCAACCGAGACGGCTGCGTGCGATCGGCTCTTCACCAAGCCAGACCAGCAAACCCCTGCTCGCACTTGCGGTCCAACCTGACGTCCTTCCCGCAGTCCAATTCTCCGAGGAGCCCGAGGAGATCGGAACCTGCCGCGAGTCTGGCCGTCGCGTCGTCCTCTTTTCCGGGACCGCAACGCTCGATCATGAGGGCGCGCGATGGCGCTGGCGCACGTCCGCCGAGCGCGACCTCGATGCTCGCCCCATCCTGATCGGCGACCTGGTGCCGAATGTGCGCCAGACCGTATATCGAGGCGTTCCGCGCCTTTGGGCGGAGAGAGATGGTCACGTGGTGTCACCTCGGCCCGCCTCGATCCACTGGCGGCCACGGGGACGCGGAGCTTGGCGTCTCCTTTCGGGGTCTGGCGCCTGGGGGGCGATTGAATTTGCGGTGATCGAGGACGGCGAGCTTCGTCATTCGGTGCCTGCGGACGTCGTACCACCAGACATAAAGTTCGAATTCGATCGCGCGCAGCGCGAACTCAGAATCTCAGGCTTGAATGCGCCCATGCTCAGCGCGTTCGGAGCCGGGCCACTCTCGGTTCGGACCGAAAGGGGCACCCAGGTGATCAGGCTCGGTCCGCCGTCGGGAACGCCAATAGTGACCGTACGTGCGCGCTGGGAGACGGAGATCGCCCTCACGATCGCCGATCCCAGTTACGAGCTGCGGTTAATCGATGAGAACGATAAGCTCGTAAACACGCGCGCGGCCTTCGCGCTCGACGGACTTGGTGGCCGGCGGATTCTCGCAACACACCAAGTCTCGTTATGCATGGAACTCCGCGCGCCCGATGCGCCGCGACTGGCAATTTCGCGTCCGGTTACGGGTGACGTTCCGCTCTCTGCCCTGCGTGATACGATCCGCCAATTACTCGGCCGATCCTCCCGTCTGGATTCGAGCGTCGTTCTCTCGGCCTTGGGCTCAAGCGAATATATAGCAGAGGTTCGCTGGTACGCCGAGGACGTGAATCCTTTCGTGGCATCGAGATGCGACGGTCCGTTCGCCATGCTCGCATCGATTCAGGCGCTCGACCTTCGCGCGATTTCGTTGGTAGACCCTGCCGCCGGCGCACACCCCGTGACCGCACCCGCGAGCGAGGCAGCCATACTCGCCGAACTCGAACCGGTGCTGCCGGACGGACCTTGGCTCCTCTTCGGCAATCGGCGCTCCGGAGAGATAGTTCGCCCTCGGATCTTACCGGCCGCCCGGTCAATGGGCGATTCGACGACAGCTCTAGTGCGCGCGATCACGACCGACTCTGTCGCCGCACGAGCTCGCGAATTCGACGAAATATACGGCGAACCTGCCAAGCTGGCGGGTGACGATGTTCGCAGACTAATCGACCTGACGGTACTCGCGAGGCGAGAACGCCTCCCTGCATCCAGCATCGATGCCCTTCGGGCGCTCGAAAGGGCGCCCGCGGCCGCAGTCCATCTTCTCGCCGCCTGTGACAGCATCGAGGAACGTGGAGCGCTCCTCGATCTTCAACGTGATTTGCCCTTCCTTTGGTGTGCTACCACCATCGAAAGCTGGCTACGTACCTTCTCAGAAAGGTTCGAGGCGATCCGCAACCAGCTGGCAGAGGTCGGCATCGAATTCGACGTCGCGCGCTTGGCGACGAATGCACTTCAGGAAATCGCAAACATACGACCAGAGTTAGCGGGGCATGCGCGCGCGGTGTTTCTTTCCATGGTGGCAAAGAGCGTGATCGGCGGCAAATCGTTCGACGGATCGACCGGGATACTCCTGAGAAACGATCGCCCGATCACAGCACGCATGGAGATCGACCGGTTGATCACACGCCACCAAGAAGGCGATGCGCCGCCGCATTCCCTGTTGTCGGATACAGCTCTGCAGGCGCAGTGGGCGCGCTGGGAGCCCTACGCTTCAGCCTTTGCCCACGTGATTGCAGCACCTTTCGCGGTTGCAGAGCACGCCGCCGGGGTGCACCGCCTTCTTCTCCCAGAACTCACCCGCTGCCGTGACGCGGCACTCTACGACCCTGAATATTTCGAGGTAATCGTCGCCATGCGAACGAACGAATTGCTCAACGCGCTAGCTCAGTCGGGCGGGGCGGCGGCATGATTGATTTCGAACGTATGACGATGCGGCTGCCCGAACAGGCAGCCGATGCTATCCTCGGCATGCTCCGCCCCAAGTCACGAACGCTTGCTAAACATCTTCGCGAAATTTGGGGCGCGCCGGCGGGAATGCCGGGATCAATGCTCGCTGAGCCGCTCATCGAAGGTGCGTTTCCTTGGCTAACACTACCGCACGGTTGGGATGGTCTAGCCAGTCACGTACTCGACCGGCGGACGATCGAGACGCTGAAGTCGGTGTCTTTCCCACCGTATGAGCACCAAGCCGGTGCGTGGGAGTTATTGACCGCGCCCCAACCCGCTTCGGTCATCATTTCCAGTGGTACCGGTTCGGGCAAGACCGAATGCTTCCTTGTGCCCATCCTCGATCGTCTCGTTCGCCTTTCTGACGGCGGGCAGCGACCGCTAACGGGCGTACGCGCACTCATGCTCTATCCACTGAACGCGCTGATCAGCAGCCAGGAGGAACGGCTCGAGCGATGGTTCTCACCTTTTGGGGGCACGCTTCGCTACGCTCTCTACAACGGCGAGACGCCCGAAACAGCCAGCGCGATGGTGCGCCGGCAGAAGCCTTGGCGTGTCGGTGACCGGTCAGCCCTCCGCAGCTCGCCTCCGCCGGTGCTCGTGACCAATGCCACGATGCTCGAGTACATGTTGATCCGCCGTAACGATGCACCGATCCTTGCAGCGTCACAAGGCTCGCTCGACTTCGTCGTGCTCGACGAGGCGCACTCCTATATGGGTGCACAGGCGGCAGAAATCGCACTGCTCCTGCGCCGTGTCGCACTGGCTTTCGGCCGCCAACCACGAGACCTGCGCTACGTCGCGACCTCGGCGACGATCGGTGGCCCGAATGCAAGTGTCGAACTCAAGCGCTTTCTGCGCGATCTCTCTGGTGCTCCAGAGGACCAAATCCACGTCATCGAGGGAGAGCGCGCTCCTCTTCCTCCGGCACCTACCTTAAATCGCCATCCGATCGAACTCGATCTACTTACCGGCCTCGATTCGGCCGAAAGCGGCGCGAAGTTCGCCTCTTCACTCGCATTGCGGACGGCACGTGAACAGCTTCGCGACGGTCGGGTGTTCGGTTGGCGCCAATGGTCTGAGACCGTGCGCACCATAGCAGGAGATACGAAACCTTCGCGTCTCCTCGTGGAGGCGGCAAACGCTCGAGATCCGAATGCCGGTCCGGCGATGGTCGAATCGGGCAATGATTCGATTCTTCCGACCCGCGTTCATCTATTTCACCGAACGGTCCCGGGACTCTGGACCTGTATCAACCCGGATTGCTCAGAACGTCCCGAAGCCGAGGCAACCTCTGATTGGCCTTATGGTGCCGTTTTCTCCGAAGCACGGGAGAAGTGTCCGCATTGTAGATCTATCGTTCTCGAATGGGCGCTCTGTGTCCTCTGCGGCGATGGAGCGCTACGCGCGGAGGAGATGGGAGGCGGTTCCCACGTAACCACTTGGAGCGACTGGGGTGAACTCGACGAGTTCGAACAGACCCTAGAGCGCGAGACTCCGGAGGACGAGGAGAGCGATGACGCAGGCGTCGGTTTGTCAGCGCCGGTCGCCCCAGCACGCGTCTCGCGCCGATATCTGCATCTGCCGCCCCGCAAAGGTTCGTATCGTCTTACGGTCGAACGAGAGACCGGCCTAATCGATGGTGAGAACGACACGCTCGTCTTTGGTGCGTCCGTCGACCTTTCGCTCTGCCCGGGCTGCGGCAAAGCCCCTCCCAATGTCGATCCTGCGCGCGGTGCGCTGCGAACTGCGAACGCCGGTGCTCCTTTTTTAACGGCGCAGATCACTCCAGGCTTCCTCGCCGATCTCTCGCGGGAGCCTCCCGGGGCCGAGCCGCTGCCCAGCGAAGGCCGAAGGCTCATCACCTTCACCGATGCTCGCCAAGGCACCGCGCGGCATGCTGCCAACGTGCAGATTGCTTCGGAGCGCGGCTTCGTTCGGGGCTTCATCTACCACCACGTCCAAGAACGAACCGGCGGAGATCCGGAAAAAATAGCCGAACTCGACCGCAACATCGAGGCGATGCGCGCGCTCGCCGAGAAGCCGCCCTACACGCAGATACTCGAAGGTTTCGAGAAGGAGCGAGCCGCCCTTACTGGAAATCCCGCACTGCCGTGGGCTGGTTTGGTAACGCGTCTCGCTGGCCACACGACGGTCGACGTATTTCTTCGGGATCTTTGGAAGACCACCAATCGTGATCCCCGCTTTGACGATCCGCGGGTACTCGCCGAGTTCCTTCTTTATCGCGAAGTGATGCGCCGACCGAACCGGGCGAATTCGGCCGAAACACTCGGCCTGTTCCGATACGAACTGCCCGGCATCGATGACGCAAAGATACTGCTACCATCTTCGGCAAGCAGTCTGGCGCTAACGGAGGCTGATTGGCGCGATTTGCTGCGCTTGCTAGTCACCCATTTCATTCGCACCAACGTCGCGTTGCGCCTCGATCATTGGTGGCTCAACTGGATCGACCGCCGACAGAGCCACATCGAGATTATTCCTTGGGCACCAGGACAGAAATCGAGCCGGTACGTGCGTCTTTGGCCGAACCCTTATGGTGTTCGTCTCACCCGTATCGTGCGTCTCGTCTTTCAAGCATTGAAACTCGATCCGGAAATGAGCTCCGACAGAGAAAAGGTCGGCGCACTCTTCGACGACGCGTGGATCGCGCTGAAGCGCTATATGGAGCCAAGCGAAAATGGCTATCGGATGAGGCTCAGTGACCTTTCCGTCGCGCGATTGGAAAGCGCGTTTTGGTGCCCGACGACACGGCGTGTGCTCGACACCACGTTCAAAGGCCTGGGTCCTTACGATACCGATGGAATCTACCCTTCGGCGGAACCGATCATCATGCCGATTCTGCGCTACCCGTGGCGGCGCGACGAAAACGGACACGCAGTGAATGAAGACCGACTCGACGCCTGGCTCGGCGAAGACGGACGAATTCGCGCACTTCGCGAAGCGGGGCGCTGGGGTGATCAGAACGACCGTGCGGCTAGTCTGCAGCCTTGGTTGCGTGCGGCGGAACATTCAGCCCAACAGCCGAGCTCACTCCTTCGTCGCTACGAGCAAGACTTCAAGCGAGGCAGGATCAACGTGCTCGGTTGCTCGACGACCATGGAGATGGGCGTCGATATCGGCAGCATAGAGGCAGTCCTCAACACCAATACGCCGCCCCAAATAGCGAATTACCGCCAGCGTGTCGGTCGCGCGGGGCGCCAGCGCCAGCCCATCGCGGTTGGTCTGACGCTGTGCAAAGACAAGCCTCTCGATCGCATGACGATCGCCGACCCGCTCGCATATCTGGCGCGTCAGGCTCGCACACCTCGGGTGAGCCTCGAAAGCCCGACGATTGCCAGGCGGCACGCAGCAGCCTTTTTGCTGGCCCGGTTTCTCGCGGACTTCGGCGCGGAGCTCCACAAGCTCACTAACGGCGTCTTTTTTGGCCTGGTCGCTGCGGGACCGACTAATGAAGGCCAGTCGCCGTCAGCGACCTTTCTCAGCTGGCTCGACCGTACTCCCCAAGACGTCCCTCTCACGGCGGCGCTAACGACACTGCTCGCCGGCACCCCGATTCTACCAGGTCTCGACCTCGCCGAAAGCCTGCGCACCCGAATGGAGCGTATAGCTTCGGATGTGCAAGCGGAGTGGGAAGCTCTCGGCTCGACCGACGCCGCAGAGGGTGTTGGCGACGTCGAGCTCTCAGCCGCCAACAAAGCTCGCGAGCGCCAGCGTAGCAGGCTCGAACGCGGCTACCTTCTCGGCGAACTGGCAGGCCGCGGGTTCCTGCCTTCCTACGGTTTCCCGACCGACGTGGTGCAGTTCGTAACCGAGACGGCGGGTGAGAAGTTTGCGCGCCGTCGAGCTGCTGAATCTGGGGACGACTCCGAACCTGCCGAGAAGAGCTTCGGGCGCGGCTATCCGTCGCGCTCGCGTGAGGTCGGAATTTACGAATATGCCCCAGGCCGCGGGATCGTCGTCGATGGCGTCGTACGAGAGTCCGCGGGCGTCACGCTCAACTGGCAGCGCCCGGCGTCCCGGGAGGGACTCCGCGAGATCCAAAGCCTCCGCACGATGTGGTCGTGTCAGACCTGCGGCGCTCTCGCTTCGAAGCCATCGGCGCTCGAACGTACACTGTGCTCCGAGTGCGGTTCCGACAGCCAAGAGTTCGTGCGATATCTCGCACCGGGCGGGTTCGCGGTGGATATCCGGTTCGAGCTCCACGACGATCCTTCGAACGTTGGCGCCGCCAAGGTGGTCGATCCTTGGGTGGCAACTCGCAATGCGCCTTGGCGTGCCTTGCCTGACCCGGCCGTGGGGCGGGTTCGGGCGAGTGCGGACGGTACCGTTTTCTGGTTCAACCCCGGCGATCACAAGCACGGCTACGCGTTGTGCCTCCATTGCGGTCGGGCGGAATCCGAGACCGACGCACAAGGCGGCCCCGGCCTCGCCGGACACAAACCTCTCAGAGGTGCGCCGACCGCCATCGACGGCCAGACCTGTTCGGGCGCGCCGGAATTCGCGCCCTACGCAATCACTCGCAACGTGAGGCTTGGTCACGAGATTCGGACCGATCTTTGTGAAGTTCAGCTGTATGATTGCGCTTCGAGCGAGGTAGCACTGACCATTGCATTGGCACTACGCGAGGCAGTTGCCGACCGCCTCGGTATCGACGCAGACGAAATGGGTTTCGCAGCCCCGCCGGTTTCCAATCCGCAGGGCAAGGCAAACTGGAGTGCGGTCGTGTTCGACCGCGCGAGCGGCGGAGCTGGCTTTTCCTCCGCAATCTCCCGCGATCCTGTCGGACTGCTTCGCGCAGCTCGCGATTTCTTGGATTGTGCGCGCCTTGGACGCTGCGGCGAGCCTGAAACCCTCCGCGCTTGCCCCCGATGCGTTCTGGCACCCGATGCTCAACACGTTGCGGAGCACACTGATCGCGCCGCCGCCCACGGCCTGCTCGTTGCTGCGGCAGAGCGGCTCAAGCTTCCGCGGGAACACCAGTTATTCGGGGATGGGACGCGCTATGAACCAGCTCCACTTGCCCATGCGCTCGACGAGCGTATGGCTGCGAGCCCCGACGCATCGCTCGTGGTCAGGCTGAGAGGAGAACCCTCCGACTGGGACTTCGATGCCTGGCCGATGACGTCTGTCGTCGAACGCTGGGGAGCGCGTGACCGTAAGGTGATAATCGAAGTCGAGCGCGATACACTCGAGCGTGCTGATGCCGTGACTCGTCGCCGCGTCGCTATGTGGATTCAGCGTGCGCGTGCCAGCCTCGTTGCGCGGGCGGTTGCCGATGCCGACCTGCTGGCACTCGTCATTACGGACGGCGAGGTCGAAGCGTGGAAATCATCGGACCCGCTGGCCGGCGCAATTGGCGCCGGCTGGGGCGGGACCTCGGAAGCGCCGGTCGTACGCGGTCCTGGCGGGGCTCGTGCGGCGCAGCTAGACATCATCGACGTCGCTTCGCTCCTGGCCGAACGCATTCGCGAGACGATCTTCGAAATCGGATCGGAACTCGACGGCCCCGCCGTTGGCTTCGGTGCAAGGCTGATGGGTGCGCTCACTACGCGCAATTCTACGCTCGCCGATGTCTTTTCGGGACCTTGCACGGAAATTTGCTATTCGGATCGATACCTCTTTAGCCCCCTCGTCGTCCGTTTGGTCGTCGAGATGTTGCGCGGCCTCTCCGATGGCAACACGCGAATCGAGATCGAAACTCTCGCGCAACGCAAAAGTAATTATCGCCCTGGCCGAGGAAAACTGAAGGACGACTGGCAGGACGAGGCGGATCGCGATCTCGTGTTTCGGCATCTCCTGGGCACGATCTCGGCTGCCGCTAGGTTAGCGCCATCACAAAGCGTCGCTCATCGCCGTCGCCTCGACTTTAAGACGGCCCGAGGATCAGGAACGATCTTTTTCGATCAGGGTGTCGGATCCTGGGCGGTGTCGAGCAACGAAGGCTTCGACATGCGCGCGAACCACACAGATCAACTGGTCGCGATCGAAAAGCCCTTCACGATCACGAACGGGGCCGACGGTACCTTTTTCGCGATCCGTTTGGATTGACGGCGGACGCACCGGTGCGGACCTCGGCTTCGTTCTTGAGCCGTTGCTCTCCGCCGCCGATCAGGCGATACGCGCGGTAGAGGTGAAGATGACGCGTCCGGCTGCGAATCCTGCAAACTCCGTGAGGGCAGAACTCGAACTCGCCGGCGAGCGGTCGTCATTGACCACAGCGACGTCGAAGAAGAACTATGCCGAGGTGCTTTCGCGCGCGTTGGCTACGCGCTTCGCGAACGAACTCCGTCGGTCGTTCCCGGGAATTCTGCCAGATGCCGAAGGGCGTGGTCAGGAATCCAGGGCACGAACGGCGAAGGGCGTCAAGAAGCTCGATGTCAATTACTCGACGGCGGAGCTCGGCTTGGGTCTCGGCGTGTCGATCAAGACCATCAACTTTCGCGACGCCGCGACTGGCCGATACACCAAGAACTATACGCGCGCTGACGGAGAGCTCCGCGCGGAGGCTTCCGACTATCACGTGCGCCAGCCTTACGCTGTCATGGTGGCGGTCATCTTCCTCCCCATCGACGCTTGCGACGACGCGAAGAAGGATCCCTCCAGCTTCGGCCAGGCCGTGAAGATCTTCCGCTTCCGAGGCGGTCGCGACGAACCGACGGATGATCCGAACCTGTTCGAGGCGGTGTTCATCGGCCTGTACGAGACCGATCCGGCGCGGTTCGGCGAAGTGGTCTTCTTCGACGTCCGGAAAGCCCCCCCTAAATCCGGTCGCCCGAAGGATGCGATGACTTTCGAGGAACTCGTCACCGAAATCAGGCGCAATTACGACCTCCGCAACAGCCCCGTTTTCGAATGGGCTGACGCGCAGACAGAAATCTTGACCGAACCACTTATCGATCCGGACGAGGAAGTGGAGGAAGGGGAAAACTGAGCTGGCTCTGCTCGGATGTGGTGGCGAGCTCGCCCAGATTGCATTCCCACACGACGTAGACGTCGAAGCCGAGATCTCTGAGCGATCGTTCTTTCCGTTCGTCGCGCGCCACATTACCTGCAATTTTATTGGCCCAGAACTCGGTGTTGCGTTTTGGCAGGCGCGACTTCCTGCAGCCTTCGTGTCCGTGCCAAAAGCACCCGTGGACGAAGACCGCCCATTTACGTCGCGTGTTCGATAGATCCGGACTTCCCGGAAGGTTGGCCGAATGAGTGACGTACCTATGGCCTGCTCGCCACATCCATCTCCTCAGTGCACGCTCCGGCTTCGTGTCCCGCTGGCGCACGCGGCGCATCCTGCGCCTGGTCTCCTCGTCGGATGCGGCGGGCGGTCGCAAAGCTAGGCGGCGTCGGAGAGCAGTTCGCGAGGTGCTACGTCAGACGCGTTGCGCTCCATCCGACTCAAATGCGCGCCAATCGCGTGCACGAAGCCGGGCTTGAAGCGAAGGCTGCTGGCCATGATCCGCTTGTAGAAGCCATTTGTGGCGCGCAGCGAGAGTGGCGCGCCGGGGAATCGGAGGAAGTCGGCAAGTGGCCTCGACGTCCGCGCCACCGGCCAAGTCCCAAGTGGGACAGACCTACGTTTGCTGCCGTCGAACCAAGCAGCGGCAGGCCATGCCGCGCCAGCGTTAAGCTCGGTGCCTGCATCGAGGTCGACCGCCACCCTGGCTGACAAGCGTTCTCCTAGCCAGTGGGCTACTTCGACGTTGACCGCATTGCCTGCGAGGAGCCAGCGACGCCGTTGTTTGAAGGGGCCGCCGCCGACGTCCGCGTTCCGCTCCGGAAGGTCCGTCCAACCCGCAGGGAACCCCTGTAAGCGCTCACAATCACGAATTTCCGGTGTGATGACCTGTCCGTCCCCCATCAGAATAGCTGGAGGCGATGGGATCGATAGCGCCGACCCACCTTTCAAGGTGGGGACGCAGCTCTCGCCCCAGCCAATGCCCGTCTTACCCTCGGTCCAGTAAAAACCGTGCGCTGCCTCGTGAAGGGCAAATGCACGGTCGTCGGGGGCTTCGTTGCCATGGAACAAGGCCTCGCGCGGATCTCCAGTCAGCGTGGCGAAAAGGAAGAGCCGCAATCGACGCTGCGGAAGGCCGAACGCGCGTGCGTCGATGGTCCGATAGGCCCAGCGATAACCCATAGCTTCCAGTGCTTCGACGACCCATCGCATGTAGGCGCCTTTGTGCAGCTGCCGCCAGTTGGGTACGTTCTCCAGCAGCACGTTTTCGAAGCGGCGCCGTTCTAGTAGCCTCAACGTGTCGATGATCAGGCTCGATCGTCCGCCGTCGAATCCTTTCGTCGTGCCCGCTTGGCTGAAATCGGTGCAGGGAAATCCCGCAGTCAGGAGATCTGAGGTAGGTGAGATCGTTTCCAGCAGCGCATCGGTCTCTCGTACGTCGAGCGCCACTGGTACGTCCGCGAACCTGGACCGTAGGACAGAAACCGCTTCGGCGTCGCACTCGCAGAACATCGTCGCACGGTGACCTGCGCGGCCCAGTCCGAGCTCAAGGCCACCAATGCCCCCGAAAAGGCCCGTGACATCATGAAAAACGCCTACTTTCGACATTCGAGGATCATGGCATGAAAGAATCAAAAACTCGAGCCCTTTTTGTTCTTTCGGTCGCTTGAATGAGGCGAGTGATAGCGTTTGACGAATGGCGGGCCGGCACGCGCTACTCTGGGTCGCTAGATGACGTCATACGCTAGCCGCTAACTACGACCTCTCGTGTCATGCCATGTTCGAGTATCTGGTACAGTTACGGAGACTCCGCAGTGTTTTGAAGGAAATTGCCGACAGGCGGGGGAATGTCTTCCCCTGATGGCCGGCCCGTGCCGGTCCTGCCATACCCCTTCTGCGGGGCTGCGCCCCGCAACGCCCCGCTAGAATGGAGCGGGGCTGATGACGCACACTGCCGGCCGACGCCGAACAGGGTGCGGCGCTTTACTGCCGCCCCGCGGCACTCCGGCTGCGCAGCCGGGCGACGCGCCCGGTTTCGGCGCGGACGACAATTGCCGCCCGGCGCTCGAAGCCCGGTTCGACGCCGCTGATCCGCCCGCTCCGCTCGGGGTGCCTGCCTTTGCTGCGAGCGGCTGCGCCGCTGGTTGCTGCGGTCGCCGCTTCGCGGCGGCGTTGCTTGTGGCCTCCCGTACGCGGGAGTGGGCGGCGCTCCCTCCTAGGCCCGCCCGCGTCCCCGGCAAGCCGGGCTGTGCCCGGCTCCTACACTGCGTTACGGCCTTGCAGGTGCCGGGCCCGCTCTTGCGGGCCTCTCCGATCGCTTCTGCCGCCCACCCCCGCTTCCGGGGGCCATGCTGGTTTTGGGGCGGTGATGGAGGCTGGCGATGCAGGTCACTCACTCACGTCCCGCTGGTGGCAAGCGAGGGAAGCGCGCCGCTGGCGCCGCGCGCGGGCGCGATAGCGAATCGTCGGGACGCGGTGCGGGCGCGGGCGATCTGGCGCGGGTCAATCTCTATGACGAGGTGACCGCGCGGATCATCGCGGAGATGGAAGCCGGGCGGGTGCCGTGGGTCCAGCCTTGGGGTCGGGCCGATGGCGCGAGCGCTGGCTTGCCGCGCAACGCGCTGACCGGGCGCAGCTATTCGGGGATCAATGTTCTGATCCTGTGGGGCGCGGTCATCGGCGCGGGCTATCCCTCGCAAGGGTGGCTGACCTTCCGCCAAGCGTTGGAAGCTGGCGGTGCGGTTCGCCAGGGCGAGCGCGGGACCAGCGTCGTTTATGCCGACCGCTTTGTCCCGGAGGCGGAGAAGGCGCGGGCGGTCGAGACGGGCGGCGATGCCAGGACGATCCCGTTCCTCAAGCGCTTCACCGTCTTCAATGTCGCCCAGTGTGACGGGCTTCCGGCGAACTTCTCCGCCGAGCCTGTGCCACTGCCCGAGCGCGAGATCGTGCCCGTCGCCGAGGCTGTGATCGCGGCGAGCGGGGTCGCGTTCCGGATCGGAGGGAGCGAGGCTTTCTATTCCCCATCGCACGACTTCGTGCAGGTGCCACCGCAACCGGCTTTCTTCGACCAGATCAATTACTACCGCACGGCGCTGCATGAGCTGACCCACGCGACCGGCCATGCCTCGCGGGTCGGACGGACGATCACCGGCGCTTTCGGATCGAAGGATTACGCCCGCGAGGAACTGGTTGCCGAACTCGGCTCGGCCTTCCTATGCGCGAGCCTCGGGATCGAGCCGACCGTGCGCCATGCCGACTATCTCGCGTCGTGGCTCGCCGTGCTGCGCGAGGACAACCGCGCGATCTTCCGCGCCGCCAGTGGCGCCAGCAAGGCCGCCGACTGGCTGCTCGCCCGGTACGCCGAGGCGCAGGCCGGGAGGGCGGTCGCATGATCCTGCTTCCGCCCGATCTGCACGCGGCGCTTCGCGCTAATGCAGCCGCGTCGCTCGCCGCTCAGGCGAAAGACGCCAGCTTCGATCCGTTGCCGGTGATCAAGCTGTTCAACCCGCTGAGCGCGGGAACTTGGTTGGCAGCCGAACTCTACGACGACGGCGACACCCTGTTCGGGCTGGCGGACCTGGCTTCGGCTGCCCCGAACTCGGCACGTTCAGCCTGTCCGAGATCGGACGCGTCCATCTGCCATTCGGCCTCGGGATCGAACGCGACATCGGCTTCGCGACGACCTTCCGCCTTTCGGTCTGGACCGAGCGGGCGCGTCAGGCGGGGTCGATCATCTGGGCCGGAACCCTTCTCAACCGCGTCGCGCTGAGGCGCGTCGCCACCGGACTTCCAGCCGAGCGGGACTGATCCCCTCGGCGGACGACGTTGCGGCCGTTCGCCGCAGACCCGAGCCGGTCCCGCCAATCTTGGAGGAACAACGGGACCGGCGCTCACGAGGAGCAAGAACGATGAGACTTGATTTTATAGCGCTCGACAAGCTGTCGGTCAGCAAGTCAAATATGCGCCATGGCAGGAAGGTGCCGGACGTGTCCGACCTCCTGCCCACCGTCCGCAAGCGCGGGGTTCTCCAGACCCTGCTGGTTCGCCCCAACTGCGCGCCGGACATGTTCGAGATCGTCGCCGGGAGCCGCCGCTACCATGCCGCGCGGATCATCGCGGAGGAACGCGGCGGAGTTGGCGAGGCCGAGACGCACGACACGATGCTGCCATGCGCGATCCTCGACGAAGGGGACGACGCCGACGCCATCGAGGCGTCGATGATCGAGAACATGGCGAGGCTCGACACCGACGAAGTGACCCGGTGGGAAACCTTCACCCGGCTGGTCCGCGTGGGGCGCACGGTCGAGGACATCGCGCTGGCCTTCGGGCTTCCCGATCTGACCATCCGCCGCACGCTCGCGCTCGGCAACCTGCTCCCGCGCATCCGCGCGATGTACGCCAAGGAGCAGATCGACCGGACGACCGTCCGCCACCTGACCCTCGCCAGCAAGAGCCAGCAGAAGGCGTGGCTGGCGCTTGCCGACGACGACAAGGCCTATTGCCCGACCGGCCACCAGTTGAAGGCGTGGCTGTTCGGCGGCCATTCGATCCCGGCCCGCCACGCGCTGTTCGACGTCGAGGCGAGCGGGCTTGCGATCATCGCCGACCTGTTCGGCGAGGACCGCTATTTCGCGGACAGCGAAGCGTTCTGGACCGCGCAGAATGCGGCGATCGAGGAACGCCGTGCCGCTTTTATGGAGGCGGGCTGGGCCGACGCGGTGATCGTCCCGCCGTCGCAGCAGTTCGCGACCTGGGAGCATGAGAAGGCAGCGAAGCGCAAAGGCAGTCGCGTCTATCTGGACGTGCGGGCATCCGGCGAGGTCGTGATCCACGAGGGCTATGTCAGCCGCAAGGAGGCGGCGCGCGCCGCGCGGGGCGAGGAGGGAGAAGGCGCGAGCGCCAAGCCCGTGCGGTCCGAGGTCACCGCGACGATACAGACCTATATCGACCTGCATCGCCACGCCGCCGTGCGCGCGGCGCTGACCGGTCATCCCTCGGTCGCGCTTCGCCTGATGGTCGCCCATGCCATTGGCGGCTCGCATCTGTGGCGCGTTTATCCCGAGCCGCAAGCCGCCCCGAACGACGCGGTGCGCGAAAGCGTCGAGACGTGCCTCGGCGAAACCCTGTTCGACGAGCGTCGCCGCGCCGTGCTGGCGCTGCTCGGCTTCTCTCTTGAGGAGCCGACCGTCACCGGCGGCAATGGCGACGACTTCGGGGTCGTCGGCATTTTCCGGCGGCTGCTCGGCCTCGAAGATTCGGCGGTCATGGAGGTCATTGCCATCGTCATGGGCGAGACTCTCGCCAGCGGCAGCGCCGCAGTTGATGCGCTCGGGTCGCAGATCGGCGTGGATATGGCGCGGTATTGGCGCGCCGACGAAGCATTCCTCGACCTGATCCGCGACAAGGAAGTCCTTGTCGGCATGATCGCCGAGGTCGCGGGCGCGGATGCCGCCAAGGCCAACGCGGGTGAGAAGACCAAGGCGATGAAGGCGATCATCGCCGACAGCCTTGCCGGGGCCAATGGCCGGACCAAGGTCGAGAACTGGGTGCCGCGCTGGCTGGCGTTTCCGCCGGCCAGCTAAACCGAGCGCGGCGGGGTCGGCAGCGTCCGCGCCCATGCCAAGGCGGTGGCAGCGCTCGCGCCGCCGGAGGAAGAGCGCGCCGAAGGTGATGCGGGTGCGTCGCCCAAGGCTCCGGCACCGCAAGCGGAGGAAGAGCCCGCGCCGCTCGCGGCCCCGCGTCCCTCCACCCTCGAAAATTCTGCGCGCGCCTCGCTGCGGCTCGGTGCGCGGAAGGAGCAGTGACATGCCCGATAGGATTTCTAGAAAGAAGATGCGCAGCCTACGCCGTGCGCATGAGACGATGCCCGGACCGGCGCGCGCGGTGTTCGACAGGCACCGGTTCCGAAACCTGGCCTATGGCGAAATCGCTGGCGAACTCGGCATCGACATCGCCGAGGTCGAGCGCCGCATGGCCCAGGCCATGTTGCACTTGATGCGGAACACCGATGAGGCCCGTCCCGGCGGATTGGAGCGAATTGGGGCTTGGCTTCGCGCCGCTTTCGGACGAGTCTGGCGCGGATGAAGCACGAGCTGGATCATTTGCCCGAAGGCAAGCGCCGCGAGCTGGCGCTTGTGGTTGAGCTGATCCGCGAGGGGTTCGCGCGCGCTATCAAGTTCCGCAGCCAGCCGCGCTTCCGCCACGGCAAGCTGCTCAAGATCATCCTGTTCGGCAGCTACGCGCGGGGCGACTGGGTCGAGGATCCCGTGGGGCGCTATTTCTCCGACTATGATCTGCTGGTCGTTGTTGATCATGAAGACCTGACCGACGTGCCCGAGTTCTGGCTTAAGACCGAGGACCGATTGCTCGAGGTTCTCGCCGAAGGCACGAACCTCCGGACCCCGGTCAGTCTCGTCTATCACAGCCTCGACGACGTGAACGAGAAGCTGCGGCTGGGCCGCTACTTCTTCATGGATATCCTGCGTGACGGCGTTGTGCTGTTCGAGGAGGAGGGGCACCCGTTTGCCGAGCCGCAGCCGCTTTCAGCCGCAGAGGCGCTTTCGGAGACGCGCAGCTTTTTCGAGCAGTGGTTCGAAAGTGCCGGTGAGTTCGTACAGGGAGCGGAATTCCACGTCTCACGCGGCCACTTGAATCTGGCGGCTTTCAACTATCACCAAGCCACCGAGCGGCTCTACCAATGCCTGTTCCTGGTGCGCACGCTCTACACGCCCAAGACGCACAATCTGAACCGGCTTCGCTCGCTCGCCGAAGACATGGAGCCTCGCCTCAAGCAGGTCTGGCCGTCCGCCACCAAGGAGGAGCGACAGGCCTATGCCCGGCTGCGCGAGGCCTACATCAAGGCCCGCTATTCGCGCGAATACCGCATCACCGCCGAGCAGTTGGGCTGGCTGGGCGAGCGTGTTGCGTTGCTCAAATTGGTCGTCGAAGTGGCGTGTGTCGAGCGTCTGACCACCTTGTCGGAAGCCGCCTAAGTCCGTCAGTCACGAAGCGCTATCGATCGCCGTCACTCTGCGTGCACAAGGACCGACTCCGGCCTCGAACGCCAATGACCTATGGCCGGTCGGGCCGCCTCGAAACCATCGCGCCGCACTATTTTCCCCTCGGCTTCGCCGTTCCTCGCGCAGCAAAATAGCGCTGTGCTCCGGTCCTCCGCTGGCGCTCCGGCCTTCGGTTCGGACGCCCCTTGTCCCGTCCACTGGGTCGGCGTGTCGGCACGGGACGGTCCCGGGCCGCAAGCAACGGAGTGAAGACAATGGCTGCAATCGGATACGTGACCAAGGGCTCGGACGGCTCGTTCAAGGGCTCGCTCAAGACCCTCAGCATCCGCGCCGACATCGAGATCGTCGCGAACGACAACAAGACCAGCGACAGCCAGCCCGACTACCGGGTGACCTCGGACGGCGTCGAGATCGGTGCGGGCTGGAACCGTCGTTCGCAGAGCTCGGGCCAGGACTATGTGTCGCTCAGCCTCGCGGCGCCGGAGTTCGGACCCCGCCGGCTCTACGCCAATCTCGGCCGCGCCGCTGGCGAAGCCGAGGACCGGTTCGCGGTCATCTGGAACCCCGCCGACTAGGTGCGGAGTGCCCCCGGCCCTGATTGGCCGGGGGCTTCCGCTACCTTGAGGTACGCATCGGCTCCATACGGGGGGCGGAGACATAGCTCCAATTCCTAGGCCGGAGTCCTTGCATACCGCTCGCGGCGGAGCCTCAAGCCCTCTGCGGATACGGAACGAAATCCTTGTCGGCCTTCCACATGCTGAGCATCGTAACAGCCAGTTTGCGTGCAACCGCCATTCTCGCCTTCGAAAATCCGACCTTCTTTCTCAAGTCGAGTCCCCACTCTCGGAGTGCGGAACTCTGCTTTGCTCGTGTCAATGCGACCCCGGCTGCGAGAACAAGATAGCCTCTCGCCATCGCATCTCCTGCCCTCGTCACCCGGGTTCGATGGAGACTTGCTCCTGACTGCTGCACCCGAGGAACCATGCCCAAATATGCTCCCACATCTGCGGTGCGAGCGAAGCGGTGCGGGTCGTCAATCGTGGCGTAGAACGAGATCGCGCACATTGGACCGACGCCTGGAATTTGAATGAACCGCTGGACCACGGGGTTGAGCCGCGCGATGCAAGCGAGTTCGTCATCGATGCGTTTGATGTGACCTGATAGCGTCTCCCAGACATCAACGAGCGGCAGTAACTGCGATACGATCTGCGATGCGCCCGTACTTTGAAGACGAGCGAATTCCGCCTCGATTGCTGGTCTCATCGCTTTCCCATGCGGCACTCGCCGGAGCTGACTGCCATGATTTCGGAGCAGCGACCGGAGCGATGTTTGTATCTCCGCCCTTGTGTCCACCAGCCGCTTTCGGACACAGAGCTGGTTTCGCAACACCTCGGAATCGTAGCTCTTCGAGTAGACCGAAAGTCTCGACAGCTCACCGAGCCGGGCAATCTCCGCCAAGCCGCGGGCGTCGTTCTCATCGGTTTTGTTGTGGCGGATCGAGAGATATCGGTGCGTCTTTCGGACATCGAGGACGACCACTGGATAGCCCATCTTCTTGAGCTGTCGCTCAATCTCGCCTGGCGCGCCGCTTTCCATAACGATCGAATCGATGTCGGCGATCTCGAACATCGACAGGCCCCGCGCGATGTCCTCGGCACTCGACCCGGTCGAGCACTCGAGTACCGCAGGGCCGCGCTTCCGCAGCACGCAAACTCGCGTGCAGCTTTCGCCCACGTCGAGTCCAACCCAATGCTTCGCGCGCATACTCCGCACCCTTCGAGGCTTTCGGCTGGCGATCACCAAAAAGCGACCTGAGTGACGCGTTGGTCCCCAATACAAATTCACGGCGTATCGCCAGCCATGGCCGATTCGACCCGGATGCTCTCGTGAAACAGCGATGCGACGTTCCCGTGACGGGCACCTGAGATTTCATTTTCGCGTCGCTGGCGCGAACCCCAAGCGTCAAGCCGGCGATAGATATTCGGCCAGGGGAGGGAGGGGCACGTCAGAGAATTCCGAGGCTACCGGCGCGTGAACGGAGCCTGTCATGAACATGATGTCCGCTGTTCAAATCGCGAAGATCGATCCTGTGGCTGCACTGATTCAGAGTCTGACCTCTGGTCTAGACGCGGAAGGTGCTGCGTCAATCGCACGCTATTTCATCGATGGCGAGTTGGCCGATTTCTGCTGGAACGCGCGTCAGCGCGAGGCATGGATCGGCGAATACCAGAGCCTCGATGATGAGGTCGGAGCGCTCGACCGCATCGTGATCTTCAGCGAGTTCGACGGGCGTTTTCACGTCGGAATCGCGCTGGTCGACGGTGACGGTTGCGTGCACGATTTGCGGCAGCATCGCAGCTTTGCCAGCTTCTGGGATGCCGATGACGCGTTCGAGCGGCTTCGACATTGAGGTCGATTCTGCACCGGGAGCGGCGTCATCGGCGTCGCTTCCGGTGCTTTTGCCATGTGCTCTGACTCGGCGTCGGGAAGGCAGGGAGAGAAGGGCGAGAATGAGGAGGCGGGGGAGCAGGAGGAAGGAGGAGTATATGCAAGATAAAGCGAAAAACGGCTCGCCGCATTTTTCGCGCTAACGCTTTGTCTGCACATCCTTTTTTAGAGAGATGGTTTGCCTCGCAAGCACCGCTTTGCGAGACTGTTGCGACGATCGCACCCTTCAAACCCGCAGAATTTCGATGGTTTTCTGAGAGATACTTGCAGCCATCGGACGACCATCCGCATATCCTCGACGATGGCACAGGACGACGACCATTTCGAAATCAGGCCCGGACGGATTCGCTCGCAGGGCGCGCGAAAGCCGGGGATGCAGGCGAAGATCCTGGCGCGCACAGCGCGGCTTGGCGGCAACCCGCGGCGGGCCGGCGGATCATCGTCGAGCACTGGCTCGTCCGCGCCGCGCACCGGGCGCTTCAATGCACGAGGTCGCGGCGCGAAGTTCGCGGCGGCGCTCCCGCGCGGATCGGGCTGGTCGGTCGATGGCCGGAGCGGCGCTCGCGTTCGTCCGCGCCGCGTGGCGGTAAAGGCGCGGGTCGTGAAGCTCGCCGGCAAGGCGGGAGCAGTCGGCGCGCACCTCCGATATCTGGAACGTGATGGTGTCAGCCGGGAGGGCGAGCCGGGCCGCTTCTATTCGACGTTCGCCGATGGCGTCGATGGCAAGGAGTTCGCCGAACGCGGAGCCGATGATCGCCACCAGTTCCGGTTCATCGTCTCACCCGAGGATGGTGCCAAGTTCGACACGCTGAAGACCGTAACCCGCGACCTGATGGCGAAGATGGAGCAGGACCTCGGCACCAACCTCGACTGGATCGCGGTCGATCACTTCGATACCGGCCACCCGCATACGCACATCACCGTTCGTGGCGTCACCGAGGACGGAAAGACTCTCAATATTGCGGGGGACTACATCGCCCACGGCATCCGCCATCGCGCTTCCGAGATCATGACCCGCGCCCTTGGTCCCCAGAGCGAGCTGGAGCTCCGCGAGCAGCTTGCCCATGAGGTCGATGCCGAGCGACTGACCCGCCTCGATCGGGCAATACTCCAGCGCGCCGAGGACGACATCGTCGATCTCCGCCAGGACGGAGGAGCAACGGGCGGCGACAACAGCTACCAGCAGATGCTCATTAGCCGTGCCCGCCAGCTTGAGCGGATGGAACTCGCCGAGCCAACCGGGAATCTGACCTGGTCGCTCGCACCCGACCTTGAGAAAACACTAACCGATCTCGGACGGCGCGGTGACGTCATCCGCACAATGCACAAGGCAATGGCGCTGTTGCCGGAAGGGCGGGGTCTGCAACCGACGGCTATCCACGATCCGGCCCGCGACCGTGAGCCGATCATCGGGCAGGTCGTCCAGCGTGGCGCGGCTGGCGATCATCATGACCGCCGATATCTGATCGTCGATGGGATCGACGGGCGCACCCACTATGTCGATATAGGGAACGACGACCATCCGACGCCGCGCGGCAGCCTGGTGAAGCTCGAGCCGCGCCAGATCGAACCCCGGAAATCGGACCGCACTATTGGCGAGGTGGCCGGGGCCAATGGCGGGCGCTACAGCGTCGATATCCATCTCCGGCATGACCGCAACGCCAGCGAGGATTTTGCCAGGACGCATGTCCGCCGGCTGGAGGCGATCCGGCGCGCGACCGGCAATGTCGAGCGGATGCCCGACGGCAGCTGGAATATCGCGCCCGATCATCTCGATCGCGTGCGCGAGTATGAGCGTGGCCGGGCTGACAAGTCGCCGATGACGATCACGATGTTGTCACCTATCTCGGTAGAGAAGCAGGCGGCGCTCGATGCGCCGACCTGGCTCGACGAGGAACTCGCGGCGCCCGAGCCGATGAAGCTTGCCGCCCATGGCTTTGGGAAGGACGTCAATCGGGCGCTTTATCTGCGCCAGCAATGGCTTGTCGATCAGCAGCTTGCCGATATCGACGGTGAGCAGTTGCGGCTCCGTCCCGGCACGAGCGAGGCGCTTCGGCAGCGCGAGGTACGGACACTGGCCGGGCAGCTAAGCAACGAGATGGGCATGGGCGTTCGGGAAGCGTTATCCGGCGAGCGCATTGACGGCATCTATCGGCGCTCGGTCCAATCCGCATCAGGTCGCTTCGCCCTGATCCAGCAATCGCGGGAGTTCGTGCTGGTGCCGTGGCGCCCGGAGATGGAGCGGCACATAGGCCAGCAGATCACCGGTATCCCGCACGGCGACTCGATGAGTTGGAACGTGGGACGGGGTCGTGGCGGGCCATCGATCGGCATGTGACGCGGTGCGAGATCGTAGAATTAGAAAGCGCAGCGTGCTCCCGGCTCCCTACCCTTATCGCGCCAGATCGCGACAATGACGGACACCGCCCGTCAGACGGTCCCCGGGCCTCTTGAGGCCGGTTGGAAAAGGAAGCAGATCGAGCAAATGAAGACGTTCAAGACCCGCCATCAGCTGTTCCTGTCCGAGGAACTGAGCAAGCGCCTTGCGCAGCGCGCTAAGGTCACCGGCAAGCCGAAGTCCGATATTCTCGTCGAGGCGCTCGATGCCTGGTTCAACCGCCGCGATGGCGGCGGGAACTTTGAGGCGCTCGAAGTCCGGGCCAACGGTATTGAGCGGAGGATCGAAGCGCTCGGACGAAAGCAGGGCATTTTCTGGGAAGCGTTTGCGCGAATGCTGCGACACCAGCTCGCTATGGCAAGTGTGTTGCCGAAGCCCGACGACGCTGGCCGCGCGTCCGCGGCTCGCCAGTTCGAGAACTTCATCGACCAGATGGCCGAGATGCTGGCGGGTAAGGACCCACCGGCGACCGATGATCCTGCGATCGAAAAGCTGAGGAAGCTGCATTGAACGAGCAACGTATCTCGGTCCGCATTCCCGAAGCGTGTCGCATGATCGGGATCGGTCGATCCAAATTTTATGAGCTCATCGCGGCTGGCGATATCGAGACGATTAAAGTGGGCGTGCGCCGACTTGTATTGCTCAGCAGTCTCACAGCGTTCGTTGAAAAACAGCGATTTTAAGAATGCCGATGGCAGCTGTGCGCCCCAATTTGAGCCGTTCATCGATCGCGTGTCCGATCCCAAAATCTGCTGTAAGTTCCTCTCCCGATGACTTGATTGCACACGACCGATCCTGAGACTTTGCGGTCATTCCCGCGCCTCCCCGCGACCGACTGGTTTTAGCAACCGGTCGCTTAATGCGTCGGATAGCGCACAATTGAATGACAAAGATTTCGCCGTGTCCAGCCCGACCGCAAATCGTCTGATCAACAGATTACTTCCTTTTTCAATCAGTAGTGGGCATTGTCCCGACAGACGGGGGAGGACCGCGTGGGGCTGAGGTTCCGACAGTCGTTTCAGCTATTTCCAGGCGTTCGACTCAATCTGAGCGGCGGCGGTGTCAGTGCAACGTTCGGCGTCCCGGGCGCTTCCCTTAACGTCGGTCCGCGCGGGACTCGCAGCACGGTCGGGGTCCCAGGCAGCGGACTTTCCTATTCCTCAAGCCTTACGCCCGGCGCGACGCCGTCGCCGTCCCCTCGCCCCGGCTCCGCACCACCCTCCAATCCATCCGTTGGATATTGGCAGTCGCAGCAGATGCGCGAGATCAACAGCGCAGCGGTCGAGAATCTCACCAGCCACGGGCTTCTCGAGGTCCGTGACCTGATCGCTCAAGCACGGATCCAGCGCGCGGAGATCGCCGCCGATCTCGCAGAGGCACAGGGCGTGCACAGCCGCGACGCGGCCGAGCTTGACCGCCGCAGCCGGAGCCTGTTCCGCGTCTTCTACAAGCGCCGCATCGCAGAGCTTGAGATATCCGTCCCGGAGGCTGAGCAGGAGATCCAGCGGCTCACCGAATGGCAGCAGTCGACCCATGTGGACGTCAGATTCGAAACCTCCGACGCTGCGCAGAAAGCCTACGGCGCGCTCGTGCGCCAGTTCGAGATCCTTCGGGGCTGCGCCCGCATCTGGGACATCACCTCGGACCGCATCGGCAACCGCGTGGTCGAACGGTCCTACGCCTCGCGGTCGATCACGCGCACGCCGGTGACGCTCGAATTCTCGACTTCGGATCTCGTCCGGTTCGAAGGACGGGCGATGCGATTCCAGAACGTCAACGGCGAGGACATCCTGATCTTTCCTGGCGTGGCACTGATGCCGCGAGAGGACGGTGCGTTCGCGCTGATCGACCTCAGGGAGATCGATCTTGCTTTCGCCGCTGCGCAGTTCGTCGAGGACGAGGCCGTTCCCAGAGACAGCCAGGTCGTCGGCTACACCTGGGCCAAGGTGAACAAGAACGGCTCGCCCGACCTGCGCTTCCGCGACAACTACCAGATTCCGCTGTGCCTCTACGGCCGGATGGTCTTCACGACGCCCGGCGGCGTCGAAGAGGAGTATCAGTTTTCGAATGCGGCGGCGGCCGGTGAGTTCGCGCGGGCGTTCGACGCCTATCGATCCGCGTTGGCTTCGTCCTGATGGCGATCAGACCGAGATCGGGCCAACTTCGCCTGCCCTACACGAACGAGGCGTTCCCGCCCGGCGTCCTCGCGAACGGCAGCAGCGAACTGTCTGTGACATGGGGCGAGATCCTCTGGGCCGCTCTGACCATCGGACGCCCGTCGGTGCACCATGTCTTCGCGCATGGGGCTGCCTCCTTGCACGAGGCGGTGTTCCGCCTGTCGCTGGTCGGCATGGCGCTCGAGCAATATGGTCCCACCGCCACGCGCTTGCGCCGGACAAGTGCTTACAAGAACCTCGATCCGACCGAGAAAGGCGCGATCAGCTATTTCCTTGGCATGACCTTCTGCAAACTATTCTCCAGCCGCCTGCTTTCGACTCCCTGGCTTCTGCATCTTGACGTGTTCAAGTCGACGATCCCGACCTCGGTTCTTGGCCGATCGCGGCCCGATCTCTTCGGTCAGCAGACAAGTTCCGGTGACTGGCTCTCGTTCGAGACCAAGGGGCGCGCGAGCAAACCGTCCGCCCCCGACAGGACGAAGGCCAAGACACAGGCAACCCGTCTCGTGTCGGTAAACGGCAGTCCATGCACTCTGCATATCGGCTCGTTCGCTTTCTTCGCGAACGACGCGCTGCATTTCCACTGGATCGATCCGCCTTCCGACCCCAAAAAGCCGATCGAGGTTCCGGAGATCGGCGATGCGTGGCGCTTCTACTATGGCCCCGTCCGAGCGCTCTGGGACGCGTTCGGGCGCGGGGCAGAAGCGCGGGATCAAGCCGGCCTCGGGTTTGCGCTGCCGTTTCTCGATCTGACCATTAAGGTCCACCCGCTGCTGGCTAGGTTCTTCGTCGATGAGGATTGGGCAGGAGCGCATCGCGCCATGTTCGAGCTCGGGGAACAACTGAAGGAGGAGGGATTTCAGCTGGACGGTCTCAAGGTAGAAAGTGGTCCGAGTTGGAATGCTCGCAGGGTTTTAACACTGGCTGAGTAGGCTCTCGCACCGGTCCAAACCAAATCATCTTCAAACGCGATTTGAATGAAGGTGGCGTTGAGTGAGCTGCACCCGGTTTCGTGGACACCAGGTTAGGCTACACTAGCCTGCTTCTCGAAGTCCATCGGGCTGAGATACCCCAAGGTCGAGTGCCTGCGTGTCGGATTGTAGAAGCGCTCGATATAATCGAACACGTCTTCCCTCGCCTGATTGCGCGTGCGGTATGTTTTCCGCGCGATCCGTTCGGTCTTGAGCGAGGAGAAGAAGCTCTCCATCGCAGCGTTGTCCCAGACGTTACCGGACCGGCTCATCGAACAGGTGACGCCGTTGTCGGCCATCAGCCGCTGGAACTGCTCGCTGGTATATTGGCTGCCCTGGTCGGAGTGATGCAGGAGGGCATCCGGCTTACCGCGCCGCCAGATCGCCATGATCAGCGCGTCGGTGACGAGCTGCGCCGTCATCGTGTCGCTCATCGACCAACCAACGACGCGGCGTGAGAACAGGTCGATAACGGCTGCGACATAGAGCCAGCCTTGGGCAGTCCAGATATAGGTGAAGTCCGCCACCCACTTCTGGTTCGGCTCGTCGGCGGTGAACTGACGATCGAGCACATTGCCGGCGATCACCGATCGCTGGCCTTCGTCCTTGGGCAGCCCGCGACGCCGGGGGCGAGCCTTGAGGCCCTGCGCCCGCATCAGCCGTTCGACGCGGTGCAGCCCGCATGACAGGCCTTCGGCCAGAAGATCGTGCCAGACACGGCGCGCGCCATAGGTGCGATAGCTGGAGATGAAGCTCGCACGGACCCGCGCGCCGACATCTTCATCGCTGCGCGAACGCGCGCTCGGCGCACGCACCAGCCAGGCGTGGAAGCCACTGCGCGAGACCCCGAGCGCCTCGCATATCCACGATACCGGCCAGATCCCCCGGTGCTTCGCGATGAAGGCGAACCTCATATCGAGTCCTTCGCGAAGTAGGCCGCCGCTTTTTTTAGGATGTCGCGCTCCGCCTTCATCCGGGCCAGCTCGCGGCGCAGCCGCTCAATCTCCTGCTGCTCTGGCCTCAGGTTGCCTTGGCCGGGAAAGGCCGATCCAGGATCGCCCTCCGCTTCGCGGATCCACTTGCGCAGCACGTTGGCGTGCACGTCGAGATCGCGCGCCGCCTGCGCTGCCGAAACGCCCCGCTCCAATACCAGCTTCACCGCCTCAAGCTTGAACTCCCGGCTGAACTTCCGTCGTTGCATCGTCACCCTCCGGTTCCCAAAACACCTTATCTCGGTGTCCACGAAACCGGGTGCAGCTCAGAGTACTCGCTATCGATCGGCGAATGACCTCGACTATGACGTATGCCAGTTCGCAGGGCTGGCCGTTGTGAATGGCCGGTTCTGGAGTGGCCCGACGTTCCCACTACCGCATACAGACGACGCGTGTTGGTCGGAAGCCGGCACCTGCCGGGTCCGAACGGGAACGGCGGCTTTCTTGGATCGGCCGCCCAGAACCGGACCGCCTCTTCACGGCCCATCCGCCGTCATCGTCGGCCCTGTATTGGCTGACCAAGAATGACCAGTTTCAGCGAAACCGGTCATCCCTACGCACGGTGGCGATCGGCGGCTCTTTCATTTCATTTTGGGGGGCTTGCTAGATTTGCTGGGTTTGAGGGACGGTGTGTTACCTGGTGTGGTTTTGTTGTCACGGCGACGCTGATCGGGTTTCCCTGTTGATTTTGCTATCGGCTTGGGTCCTGGCTTAAGTGCCATGGGCGCTCTCCTTTTCTTTTCAAAACCAATCCTGCGCGCAACTTTTGCCTATTCTTTAGGGCGGGGCGCTATTGCGTAACAATCCGCACGAGTTAAGAATGAAGTCAAGGCTGAATGCCTTTCCCAGCCGGCTAACAATCACTGCTTCAGCCAAGCTTGAAGCTCGCGAAGATCGGTAGCCAGTTGGCGGCCTTCGTCGGGGCCACCTTTATAAATGACCCCATTTTGCGGAGCGCTGGTCAGCGACCCGCGACCTTGAGCGGTCGTGTTAGCTGATGGCTGCTTCCTAAGTTTCAGGTTAGGGAGCCCACAACCCTATGCGGCCCACTAAGAGCCGTTCAGGCGGCGGACTTCGCGGTGTCCGCTCTTTGGGGGTCGTGGCCTAAAACGGTGAGTCCGCAAACGGCCCAAAAGTCGCTGGGCGGGTTCCGCAGAAGCGGCCGGTCAGCAAAGCGCCCTAATATCGGTCAGTCGTGCAGCCGAAAACAAATCCCGAAAATGGTCGTTTGTTCAGCGAACGTCGATCTACGAAGATGGTGGATTGCCGACGGCTATGGGACGCATCGACTCCCATGGCTGGATCGGATCGGCTTGCCTCGGCGACGCGGTGAGGGTCGGGTGATCGAACATAGCGGTCATATATGAACAGGAGCTCCAAGGCGACGACAGACCGGCGCACCGGTCAAACAAATGAGCCATGCCTCGACCGACCAATATTCGAAGATTGGCTAGCATCGATACGCTATGCTTAAGCATGCGATGACTGTACCAACGCTTTGGACGCGCATTATTACGGGAAAAGCCCCAATGTTCTTATTCGACAACGAGACCAAGGTCGATCTGCTCAATAATGAACCGATCGCCTCCTCGATCGTCGCCTTGCTCCGGGACAATCCGGCGAAGCCTATCACGGTCGGCGTCCATGGCGACTGGGGCGCGGGGAAATCCAGCATCCTCGAACTCGTCGAGGCGCAGATCGAAGCGCAGGAGGACACGCTCTGCCTGAAGTTCAATGGCTGGCGGTTCCAAGGGTTCGAAGACGCGAAGATCGCGCTGATCGAAGGGATCGTTACGGGGCTGGTCGAAAAACGGCCGGCGCTGACCAAGGCAGGGGATACGGTCAAGGACATCTTCAACCGGATCGACTGGCTCAAAGTGGCCCGGCACGCCGGCGGCCTCGCCCTGACCGCAACGACCGGCATTCCGTCCCCGGACATGGTGGAAGCGCTACTCGGCAAGCTGAAGGGGATGGTCGCTGATCCCGCGAAGCTCGCAACCAAAGAGAATCTCGACGGTGCTATCGAAGGCGCGAAAGGCCTGCTCAAGCCGTCCTCGAAAAAGGTGCCGCAGGAGATCGAAGCGTTCCGCAAGGCGTTCGACGAGCTGCTGGAAAAGGCCGGTGTTAAGCAACTCGTGGTCCTGATCGACGATCTCGACCGGTGCCTGCCCGACACCGCGATCGAGACGCTCGAGGCGGTGCGGCTGTTCGTGTTCACCAACAACACCGCCTTCGTCGTCGCGGCGGACGAGGCGATGATCGAATATTCGGTGCGCAAGCACTTCCCGGACCTGCCGGACACGACGGGTCCCCGCGATTATGCACGCAATTATCTCGAGAAGCTCATCCAAGTCCCGTTCCGGATCCCGGCGCTGGGCGATGTCGAGACACGTTCCTACGTGACGCTGCTGCTGGTCGGCGCCGAATTGGGCGAAGATCATGAAGGGTTCAAGACACTCATCGCCGAGGCGCGCCTGGCGCTCCAAGAACCGTGGAAGAGCGCTGGCGTGGACGCCGCGATGCTGCGCGACGCCCTGGGAGATTTGGGCGACAACGCGGCCGCCGTGAACGCCGCGCTGACCCTGAGCGACCAGATTGCACCGCTCCTCGCGCGCGGCACATTCGGCAACCCCCGGCAAATCAAGCGCTTCCTCAACGCCCTGCTCTTGCGCGAGCATACCGCCAGGGCTCGCCGTTTCGGTGATGACTTCAAGCGGACCGTGCTCGCCAAGCTGATGCTTGCGGAGCGCTTTATCCCGCGCCTCTTCGATCGCATCGCCGGCGACGCCGCGCGGCATGACCAAGGCCGCTCGGAGCGCCTCGGCAGGCTCGAGGCCGAGCTCGACGCGCCGCCGGAGAATGCGGAAGCCAGTGCCGACGGTGCGGACAGCGCGAAGCGCAAGGCGATCAAACCGGCCGCCGCCGCCGATCAAATCCTCGACGAATGGCGCGCCGACGAACGCGTCACCGCTTGGGCAAAGCTGGAGCCGCGGCTCGCCGGTGTCGATCTTAGGCCCTACCTGTTCATCGCCCGCGACCGGAAGGACTTCTTCGGCGCCTCTTCCACGCTCGGTCACCTCGAAGGCGTCGTCGACACTCTGATGCTGCCCAAGCTGGCGCTTGGCGCCCATGGCGCCATGCTTGGCCAGCTCGCGCCGGCCGAAGCCGGGAGGGTGTTCGAGGGCGTGCGGTCGAGGATCATCACCCACGACGATTTTCGGCGTCCGCCGCCGGGCGTGGACGGGGCGATCGCGCTCGTGGTCGCGCACCCGTTGCTGCAGCCCAACCTCCTCGACCTCATCGAGCAGCTCCCGGCCGACCGCTGCGGGGCTTGGGCTACGACAGGCTGGAATGCCGCGCTGACCGCCCAGGAATCCAAGGCGCGGCTTGCGGTTATCCTCAAAGGCTGGGCGCAGCAGGACGGCAACCGGGCGCTCAAGATGGCGGCGGGCGTCGCGGTCGGGGGCAGGGGCAAGGGAGGGAAGCGCTGATGGGAACTTCAACACCGTTCCGAGGGGCGAGCCCCGGATCGCCGCTGGTGCCGGATTTCGTCGACGACGATCCGGGCGGTCCCGCCCCGGCGCCGCAGGACGGCGACGGCGACGGTGAACCTCCGCCCGCGGTCCCGCCGGCGCCGCCTCCCCGGCCCGTTCCGCTGCCGCCCCCGGTGCCGGACCGGTTCCGCAGCGCGCGCGCCAATTTCTCGCGCTTCGCGAGCTCGGGCGGGGACGACCGTCGGGCGCTCGGCCGCGCCGTTTCCCAATATGTTTCGCAGGCGGCGGGCGGATCGGGCAATGCCGCGCGGCGGATGGGCTCCTCGCGCGGTGCTGCCGCGCGCATCGCCAGCTTCCTGGGCGACGTCGCGACGCGCGGCCTCCAGACCGCGTTGGCGAACTTCAACCTCGCGGGACTGGCCGGACGTCCGGCCACGGAGATTCTCTCGGCGCTCGTCGAGCATATCTGTCCCGAAGGAGGGTCGATCGACGAGGGAATCGCCCGCGACGCGTTCCTCGAGACCGTCGTCGATCTCGCCGACGCCGGCGTAACTGACATGGCGAACCTCACGTCCGAGCAGATGCAGACCGTCCTCGAACTCTACGTCGCCCATACGATCGAGGACCGCATCTACAACGACATCGGCGTGCGCGGCGTCGAGCTCCCAGCGGACGTGCGCGCGGCCGAGCAGGTCCGCGACCAGCTGCACGATTTCATCCGGGGCGGCGTCGTCGATGCATTTTCCGAGGCGGCGATCGATTTCACCGCGATCGACCCCGCGACGATCGCGCAGACCATCGAGCAGGTCTATCAATCCTCGTTCGACATCCTCGAGGCGCTCGGCGAACAGGAGGCAGGCGAATGAGCCGACATCTGATCATCGGTCGGCTCGGGCCGGGCGACCGCACCCGAATCCCCAAGGCGACGGACGAGGCCGCGACCGAACTCCGGTTCGGGCCTGCCGACGGGATGAATTTCGGGATCGGCAACGCGCTGGCCGACATGCGCGCGCTAGGGCTCCAGCCCGGCGAGGTCGCGGCCGACCTGTTGATCCTCGCCGCGCATGTCCACGCGGCGGATACCCGCATCTCGCGAGACAGCGAGGCGCAGGACGGCTGGACCCGGGAGATCCGCCTCGTCGTGCCGGTGAGTGATCCCGCCCTGTGGGACGCGAGCCGGGTCACCCTCAAGCGCGCGCTTGACTTCTTGACCGGTGACCGCTGGCAGATCGGGTTCAGGGCAAGGCCGCGCACCCATCGCACCCTCGTCGTCCCGCCCGAACCGCGGCTCGAGGACCTGCCCTATGATGGCGTCAGCCTGTTCTCGGGCGGGCTCGACAGCCTGATCGGAGCGATCGACCGGGTCTCGGCTGGACATACGCAACTCTTCGTCAGCCATGCCGGCGAGGGCGCGGTCAGCGCCTCGCAGGAGGGGTGCTTCGGCGGGCTACGCCGTGCATTCCCCAGGAACAACCTCGAGCGCATTCGGGTCTGGATGGCGTTCGAGAACGGACTGGTCGAGGATGTGGCGTCGGAGTCGACCACGCGCGGACGATCGTTCCTGTTCTTCGCGATCGCCGCCGCGGCCGGGTCCGGGCTGGGAAAGCCGTTCGACCTGCAGGTGCCCGAGAACGGCCTGATCGCACTCAACGTACCGCTCGACACATTGCGGCTCGGCGCGCCGAGCACTCGCACCACGCATCCCTTCCATCTCGCGCGGTGGAACGATCTGCTCGCCGACCTCGGGATCGCCGGCCGGTTGGTCAACCCCTATTGGGACAAGACCAAGGGCGAGATGGTCGACGGGTGCGCCGACCAGGCCGTGCTGCAGGCGCTCACGCCCCATTCGCTGTCCTGCTCGTCGCCCGCCAAGGCGCGGTGGCTCGGGCTGCCGCAGGGCCATTGCGGCCATTGCCTGCCGTGCCTGATCCGGCGTGCATCGCTGCTCGGCAAGGACCCGACGCCCTATATTCTCGATAATCTTTCGGCGACAACCCTCGACACGAAGAAGGCCGAGGGCATACAGGTCCGATCGTTCCAGCTCGCGATCGCGCGGCTGCGGCGCGACCCCGGTCTCGCCAAGCTGCTCGTCCACAAACCCGGAAGCCTAGCCGACGTGCCTGCCGATATCGACGAACTCGCGGAGGTCTACCGCCGCGGACTCGAGGAAGTGGGACGGCTGCTCCGGGGCGTGCGCGCGGCGCCCGCATGAACCAGGCCGACGCGATCGAGCGCTCGGCGCTGGTCGACTTCCACTGCCACCTCGACCTCTATCCGGACCTTCAGGTCGCGATCGACCAGTGCGAGAAGGACGCGGTCTACACGCTCGCTGTGACTACTACGCCCAAGGCATGGCGTCGCAATCACGAGCTGGCGTCCCGCACCAAATATGTTCGGGCGGCGCTCGGGCTCCATCCGCAGCTCGTCGCCGAGCGGGCGGCCGAGCTTGCCCTATGGCACGAGCTGGTGCCGACGACGCGCTATGTCGGCGAGGTGGGGCTGGATTCGGGGCCGAGCCACTTCCGCTCGCTCGCGCTGCAAAAGCAGGTCTTCGAGGCGATCCTCGGGCGATGCGCGGCGCTCGGCGACCGCATCCTCACGGTACACAGCGTCCGCTCGGTGAAGCCCGTACTCGACATGATCGAGGCCCGGCTGCCGCGCACGCGTGGGCGCGTCGTGTTGCACTGGTTCACCGGCTCGGCTTCCGAGCTGCGGCGCGCGCTGGAGCTCGGCTGCTTCTTCTCGGTCAACGCAGCCATGCTCGACGGCGGGCGGCGAGAAGCGTGCGTCGCCGCAATCCCCTCCGATCGCATCCTCACCGAGACCGACGGTCCGTTCACCCAGACGATGGGACGACCGTCGAGGCCGAGCGACGTGTCGGCGACCGTGATCAAACTGGCCGGCATGCGCGGTGTCGAGCCCGCCGCGATGGCGAGGCAGATCACCGCGAACCTGAAGCATCTGATCGCCAGCTGAAGTGCCATGCGACACGCAGTGGCGCAATCGGTTCGAATGCCCCAGGTCTCGATCGAGTGGTTGGCTGGAGCTCAGCGGTACAGCCCCAAGCGCAACATCCGGTCCACTATCGCAAGGATGCGTGCTGGTCGGCCGGCTGCATCATCATTGGCAACAGAGTTGCGCAATGCCCGGCCAACGGACCATGTGTATTTCGCGACAGCCGGTTTTCCACTGTGCGTGCCTTGCGCAATTATGTCGAGGCCACGGGGACCAGCTCGGCGACGCCGGTAGGCGTCCGAATCGGCATCGCATGCGCCTGCGGGCACCAGCGGAAGACCCGGGGCGATCAAGGCACCTCATGAGTTCGGTCGGACGGCAGCTTTCACTGATACTGGTCCGGAAGATAAAGTCCGCTGCCGGCCCACGAACAGTCATAAGAACCGCCGGAACGCTGACCACGGCGACGAAAAGTTATTCCCTTGTGAGTCGTCACTTAGAGGCCCGTCCGCACCGGGTTCGAGTCCGAATCGGAGCTAAAATTCTTGGGGGCCTCGGCGGGGGCTTCTCGGAAAATCACAACAATATTATGACGTTATTTCATAATCATAGGGCACGACCAAGAGTCCTGTAAGCGCACCACCACCCCAGCCATCAGACAAGCTCGGCGTGCCGCAAGCGCGACAGAGTAGGGATAGCGCAAATCAAGTGCCCGGTACGCGAACCGCCTGACCGAACGCGGGAGTCTGCATGCAGGGCGGAAAATGCGGCCCCAAGAGCGCATCTCAGGCTTGCAAGGCGCGTTCGCCCGCACCAATCAGCCCGAATGCGGATTGCTCTCTTCGAACCGGAAATTGCTGGAAATGTCGGCGCCGTTCTGCGGCTCGGCGCCTGTTTCGGGGCAGCTGTGGACCTTATCGAGCCGATGGGGTTCGAATGGGATGACCGACGAGTTCGCCGGACCGCGATGGACTATATCGATCATGTCGCCATTGCCCGTCATGCCGGCTTCGACGCGTTCAAGACCAGCATCGGCTCGCAACGACTGGTGCTGTTCACCACGAAGAGCGATCAATCGGCCTATGATTTCAATTTCATGCCCGACGATGTGCTGCTCTTCGGCAAGGAAAGCGCAGGCATTCCTACTGCCGTAGCCGATACCTGCGATGCCCGGGTGCGCATCCCGATGCGGCCGCAGGTACGATCGATGAACCTTGCCACGTCAGCGGCGCTCGCACTGGGCGAAGCCTTGCGCCAGACGGCGAGCCTGCCGGGCTGACCAGCTCCCGACGCCCCCGGCCTTCCTCCGTGCAGTATCTCCACCGCCGCGGCAAATCAGGTCAGGGTGCCGTGCGCGGGCTCGCCGCAGCGGCACCTGTGTCCAGCGCCTTCGGTCGCGCTTCCAACTCCAGCCAGTCCGTCGGCGGCAAGCCATAGAGCATGTCGAAGAACTCGAGTTGCAACCGTGCCGCCTTGGACTGGTTGCTGTTCCACAGCATCACGATCCCGCTCTTGTCCGCCGGGTCGAACAGGATGAGCGAGCCATAGCCGTCCACCGATCCGCGGTGTCCGACCAGCGCACGCCCGGCATAGCTGAAGCTGCGCCAGCCCAGCCCATAGGCAGCGTCCGTCAAGGCGCGGTCCATCGGCCCACGCCTGCCGTGCGGCGGAGTCGGCACTCTGGCGCGGTGCAGGGTATCGAGCGTTTCGCGCGACAGCACGCGCGGCGTATCGCCCATCTGCGCGCGCATCCACAGGACGAGGTCGCGGATCGACGAGTTGACGCCGCCCGCGGCAGGCACGCGATAATAGCTGTCGTTGACGGTCGTAGGCACCTTGTCCCGACGGTGCGGCCGCGCCCAGCTGGCCGCTTGTTCCAGCCCTGCGCGTCCGACGCTCGCATTCTTCATGCCCAGCGGCGCGAACAGCCGAGCCCGCGCAGCGCTTGCATAGTCCCGGCCCGCCAGGCGCTGCACGATCTCGCTTGCGGCATCGAAGGCAATGTTCTGATACGAATAGCAGGTCGCCGGCACGCAATATGCCGGCAGCGTGCCGAGCGTGGCACGCAGCATCTTCGGGTCCTCCCCCGCCTCCAGCCGCTCGTCCCACGCGTTGCGAACCAGGCCCAGGCGATGCGACAGCACATCGGCGACCGTGACGCGCGCGGCGTCGCCCGGGAGCGTCAGGGTCGTGCCCATCGAGGCCAGCGGTGCGTCGAGCGACAGCCTTCCCTCCTCGGCGAGCCCCACAACCAATGCAGATGCCACGCCCTTGGAAAGCGATGCCCAGCGGAACACCGTGTCGGGGGTGACGGGATCGCCTGAGTTCACGCGCGTTTCGCCATAGCCCCGCAGCAGGCGAATCTGTCCGCGCTCGATCACGCCGACTGCCAGGCCGACGATGTTCGGCTCGTGCATCAGTCCGGCGATCCGCGCTTCCAGCCGGCGATAATCGACCTTCGACGGCATGTCGGCCGAAACCGCATCGGCCGATGCGTCGCCGGCTATGCTTGTCGGCTGCGCGTCCGGCGATATCGGACTCGAGCGGGTGAGCGCGAAGGTTGCGGCGGCACCCCCGACGAGGATCAGCCCCATGATAGCCGCCAGCAACCTGCCCAGCCCCGCTTTTCCGACTTTTCCAGCATCGCTCCGCGAGTAGAGCATCAACCTTCGTCTCCCCCTGCCCGCTCGAGCGCGCGTGCCGCCGACGCGCGGCTAGGCGCCGGTCATCACGCCGCGATACACCGGATCCTCCAGGGCACGTCCAGCCCCGTTTGCCACGCACATCAATGCATTTTCCGCGACGATAACCGGCAAGCCGGTCGCCTTCGAGAGCACTTCGTCCAGATGCGTGAGCAAGCTGCCGCCACCGGTCATCACGATCCCCTGATCATAGATGTCCGACGCCAGCTCGGGTTCCGCCTTTTCCAGCGCGGAAAGCGTCGCGTCCACGATCTGCGCCGTGAGGTCGGCGAGGGACTGGGCAATTTCCCCCTGGCTGACTTCGACCTCCGCAGGCATCCCCTTCACCAGATCGCGCCCCCGGACTTTCGTCACGACGCCAACGCCGTCGGCAGGCACTTGTGCGGTGCCGATTTCGACCTTTATCCGTTCGGCCGTGGCTTCGCCCACCATCAAATTGTGCTTGCGGCGAATGCCCGAGGCGATCGCTTCGTCCATTCGATCGCCCCCGACCCGGACGGATGCGCTGTACGCCAGCCCTCGCAAGGAGAGGATGGCGACCTCGGTCGTTCCTCCGCCGATGTCCACTACCATGGCGCCCAGCGGCTCGGTGACGGGCAAGCCGGCGCCGATCGCGGCAGCCATCGATTCTTCGATCAGACACACTTTGCGCGCGCCCGCATTCGTCGCAGCCTGCTGAATCGCACGACGCTCCACCTGCGTAGCGCTGCTGGGTATGCTGACGACGATCTCCGGCCCGCCGGCGAGCCGACTACGTCCGCCGCGCGCCTTGTCGATGAAGTATTTGATCATCTGTTCGGCGACTTCGATGTCCGCGATCACGCCATCGCGCATCGGACGGATCGTCCGGACATTGTCGGGCGTCTTGCCGAGCATCAGTTTCGCCTCGGCGCCCACCGCACGCACGCGCGAGATGCCGTTGATCGTCTCCATCGCCACGACCGACGGTTCGCTGAGCACGATCCCCCGATCCCGGAGATAGACCACCGTGTTCACGGTGCCGAGGTCTATGGCAAGGTCGTAGGAAGTGCCACGAAACAGGCGAGGAAACCGCATCGAACTCAATCTGTTGGCGTCGTCACCGGCTCCTCGCGGAGCAGGTGCCACGGGGCGCGTAAAGACGCCCGGTGGGCCCAAGGCGAGGTCTCGTCAATCGGTTAGCGGCTGCCCGAGCGGCATGGGCGCCCGTTCGATCGGCATTGTCCCATTCAACATTCCAAGGATGCGTCGCCTACCGCTCAGGCAGACCTCGCCCCTAGGCCATCCATAAGTTCCCCGGCGCAGTCCGCATTGATAGTCGAAGCAGCTTGCGCCATAGCGGGGTGCTATCGTCGCTTGCGACGGAACTTGATGCTTCCGGGCAGATTCTTCCTTTTCTCGCTTCTGGCTCCGCACGCGCATGCGTTCGGACATTCCATGTTCCGTGAAAGGAATTCATCATGCCGATCGGCAAAGTCAAATTCTTCAATATCGACAAGGGCTATGGGTTCATTGCGCCCGAGGACGGCGGAAATGACAGCTTCGTTCATATCAGCGCCGTCGAGCGCGCCGGAATGACGACGCTACAGACCGATCAGCGCGTGTCGTACGACATCGAGAACGACCAGCGCGGCAAAGCCTCCGCCGTGAATCTCCAGAGCGTCTGAACCATTTGCCGCGGGGCGGATCGATACGATCCGCCCCGCAGTCGGCGACAGTCCTGCGAGAATGATCCTCGCGATGATGGCGGGCGATGGCATTCCCCTTTTACGCCGCGGCCCCGTTTAACGCGTCGCCCGGCAACCAGGCCGATGCGGGCGGAGTGCCTGTTGGAAAATACATGCTTGGGGTCGCCACGCGGAGCATGCCATCTTCGCCTGCGCCGCCGGATACGAATGGGGATGACTGGCTGGCGAGCCGGATTCTCTGCGCGCGATCCAATCAGAGAGCTGCCGAAAGAGGCGGTCGCGACCGGCAAGACGACTGAGTGCCCCAGCGACCAGCCGGTCCCCGTCCGCTACTATTTTCCCGAAGCGCTAAAGGCATCGACTCGGCGAACGCGCGCTGACCGGGTGGGACCAGCACGCACTATCGCAGCGAAGCAGTCACCACCCCCGGCGCCTTGGGCGCATCGAGCAGACGTCCGCCCACCACACGCGCCACGCCCGAAAACACCGGGTCGCCGACGCGCAGGCTCTCGAGGTCGAAGCGACTGTCGGGCCCAATGCCGGTGACTTCGACGTCGCTCCAGTCGAGCGGCGTGCCGAGTGCGATCACAGGCTTGTTGCGCGGGCGGACCAGCCAGGCGAACCCGCCATTGCGGGTGCGCAGCCGCGCGGTGCCGTCCGCCTCGACGCACAGTGCGCTTTGCTCGTCCACGCCGATCCCGATCACCGCGGCATCCGTCTGGCGCGCCGCGGCGAGGAAGGCGATCAGCCGCCCCAGCCGGTCGCGCGCATTGAAATGCGTGTCGGTTACGACATGGGCAAGGCGCGGCATGCTGAGGAAGCCGGTCACCAGCGTCACCCCCGGCCCGGCCGGATCGGCCAGCGCGCTCGGCGAATCGATGCTGCCGCCGTCCATCGCGCCGTACGCAGTGCCCCCCAGGATTGCGAGGCCGGCACTGGTCCCGGCGATCGGCCGCCCCTTGGCGACATGCGCGTCGAGCAGCCGGGCGACCGGGGTGTCCTTCCAGTAGCGAACATAATTAGCCTGATCGCCACCGGCGAGGAAGATCCCGTCGGCACGCGCCAGGACGTCGAGGACGCGCGGATCGCTCGCCGCGGCGCGGTCACTGAACACGATCGTCTGGACCGACAGCACCCCGCCGACGTCGCGGAATATCTCTTCGCCCGCATCGCCGGCACCCGACGCGCGCAACACGACGATATGGCCGTTGCCGGCACGCTCGGCGAACCAGCGGAACGCGCCCAGATCCCATTCGCCGCCGCCCATCAGCATCAGTGCCTGCGCCGTCGGCTTCGGCGTCTTCGCCGCGACGTCACCGACTTCGTAATAGGCATAGCCGACAGGCGCCTGCGCATGGCCGGGTAGCGCGAGTAGCAGGGCCAGGAACACCGCCAGCGGCCTCAACAGTGGCTTCATGGCCATAGCACCCTCCAAATCGTTGGAATTACCCGCACAACGCGCATTTTTATTATTCCATTTTGCAGCGCAGCGATATCAATATGTCAAATAGCAAAAGGGGGATCGTACATGCGTTACCGGAGGATCATCGCGTCGGCATTGGCGGGCACGGCCTTGTGCCTGTGGGGCGGCCCTGCCGCCGCGCAGACAGCCGGCGACGAAGCACTGATCGATTCCCCCACGCAGGACGAGCCCGCGGCCGAGGGCGACATCGTCGTGCTCGGATCGCGCATCCCGCGGGTCCAGGCCGAGGGCCCGGCGCCGGTCACGACGATCACCTCGGACGACATCCTGCGCAACGGCTATCAGAGCGTACCCGATGTGCTGCGCGCGATAACGCAGAATGGCGGGGAGACGCAGAGCCAGCAGAGCTTCTCTGGCGCCGACTTTACTCCCGGCGCGCAGCAGGTCGATCTGCGCGGGCTCGGACCGAACCACACGCTGGTGCTGGTCAATGGCCGCCGCATCGCCGATTTCCCGCTGCCCTATGGCGGCAACAGCAACTTTACCGACATCTCGAACATCCCGGTCGGGTTGATCGAGCAGGTCCAGGTACTGAGCGGCAGCGCCTCGGCAATCTACGGCTCCGACGCGATTTCGGGCGTGGTCAACTTCCAGCTCAAGTCCAAGCCGGACGGCACGCGGATCGATTACCGCGCCGGCTTTACCGAACATGGCGGCGGCAGCTCGCAGCGGCTGTCCCTGACCACCGGCTGGGAGACCGGTGGATTCCACGGCGTCGTCGGCATCGAGCTGATCGATCAGCGGCCGCTATGGGCGTACCAGCGGCGCCTCCAGGATTCGACGGCGGACAGCCCGACCACCGACTATCCGATCGCACGCCGCAACTTCCTGCGCACCGATGAGGATAATGACTACCTCGATCCCGGCGCGGCGGTCTGCGCGTCGCTCGCCGGACTCAATGGCGGCACCACCTATCACGCCCGCCGCCCGGAATATGGCTATGACATCGCCAACGACGAATATGTCGACGGCCGCTATTGCGGCAGCAACGAAGCGATCGGCTATGGGACGACGATCAGCGACCGCCGCGCCGCCAGCCTCTACGGCGCCATGGGCTATACCCTGAGCGACAAGGCCGAGCTCTTCATCGACGTTCAGGCAAGCTATTCGAAGCTCAAGCTGTTCCGCGACGTGCTCGACTGGTTCTACGTCGCGCCCGACGGCAATGAGGAAGGCACCTTCTTCAACCCGAACATGCCCGCCGACCTAACCTATAGCGGCGACCAGCTCGACAATTGGTATCGTATGTTCACGCCCGAAGAGATGGGCGGACTCGACAAGGGAATGACGCGCAACCGCTCGTTCACCTACAACATCACGCCGGGTATCCGCGGCAAGCTGGGCGGCGCCTGGAGCTACGAAGTCGCGTACAACCACGCCGAATACAGTTCGAAGATCGAATTTCCCCAAGTCGTGATCGACAAGGCCAACGCCTTCTTCCTCGGATCGCAGATCGGCGAGGAGAATGGCTACCCCGCCTTCAACGCCGACGTCGCCCGTCTCTACAAGCCGCTGACTCCGGCCGAGTATGCTTCGATCACCGCTCTATCGACCTATCGCCCGAAGACCTGGGTCAACAATGTCTCGGCGACGGTCAACACCACCAACCTGTTCCAGCTTCCCGCCGGACCGGTGGGCTTCGCCGCGGTCGCCGAAGTCGGCAACCAGGGTTATGAAATGAATCCCGATCCGCTCGCGCTGAGCCAATATTACGTCGGCCTGATCGATTCCGACGGGAAAGGCACCCGCCAGCATTGGGGCGCGGGCGGCGAGCTTCGCGTGCCGGCCTTCACCTTCCTCGAGCTGAGTGGGGCGGGGCGCTACGATCATTACAGCTTCGCCGGCAACGGTTTCGGCAAGTTCACCTACAATCTCGGCGCCGAGCTGCGCCCGATGAAGAGCCTGCTGATCCGCGGCGCCTATGGCACCGGCTTCCGTGCGCCTGACCTCCATTATGTGTTCAAGGGTCCCGGCAACACCCACACCGGCGGCACCGATTATTATCTCTGCCGCGCGGACGGCCAGGAGATCGGCGACTGCGACTTCGACGACATGGATTTCATCGCCCGCCACAACGGCAATCGCCGGCTGCGGCCCGAGACCTCGACCTCGATCAACGCCGGCATGTTCTTCCAGCCGACCCGCAATATCGACTTCTCGGCGGACTATTTCCGCGTGAAGATGAAGAACCAGGTGCTCAACATGAGCATCGACTCGGTGCTCCGTGACGAGGCCGACTGCCTGCTCGGCGTCACCGCCAGCGGCAGCGCAGTCAATCCCGCCTCGCCGACTTGCATCGATGCGCTCGCCCGCATCCAGCGCTATGACGGCGGTGCGCTCGATGGCGAGATTCAATCGGTCTCGATCAACCCGATCAACATCGCCGAAGAGACCACCGACGGCATCGACTTCGCCGCGCACCTCCGCGTGCCCACGGGCATCGGCCAGTTCTCGCTCGCGGCAAGCTACACCTATGTGCTCAACCACACGATCCGCCAGTATCCAGGCGATGCGCAGGTCGACAAGCTGGCGTTCGACAGCGGCTACTACATCCCGCGCGACAAGGCGACGGCGAGCCTGACCTGGGACCTGGGCCGCTTCTCCACCACGCTCAACGGCCAGCGGCTGAGCCGGCTGCCCAATTACGCCGAGGACGCCTATATCAAGGCGAGCTACCTGTTCAATCTGTCGGCCCAGTACGACCTCAACGATCGTCTTCGCCTCTCCGGCACGGTCAACAATTTGTTCGACCAGAACCCGATCAAGGACCGCACCTATAGCGGCTATCCCTATTACGACACGTCGTGGTTCGACGGAGTCGGGCGCAGCTTCTACCTCCAGCTGACCTACAAGATGGGAGGGGCGACGCTGTGATGCGCCGTCCCGGGATCGCCGCGGCGGCATTGGCCACGATGCTGCTCGCCGCGGCGGCCCCGGCACGCGCACCGGACGGCCTGTCGCGCGCCGAGAAGACGATCGAGAAGACCGTCGATGCGCGGTTCGAGCAATCGGTGGCGCTGCTCGGCCGGCTGGTCAACCAGAATAGCGGCAGCCTCAACCTCGCGGGCGTCACCGCGGTCGGCGCGATGATGCGCACCGAGCTGGAAGCGCTCGGCTTTGCAGTCACATGGAAGCCGATGGCCGAAGTCAATCGCGCCGGGCATCTGATCGCGGTTCGCCGCGGCAATCCCGGGCGCAAGCGCCTGCTACTGATCGGCCATCTCGACACGGTGTTCGAGCCGAGCTCGCCGTTCCAGAAGTTCGTCCGTAAGGGCAATTTCGCCGAGGGGCCCGGCGTCGGCGACGACAAGGGCGGCATGGTGGTGATCCTCGCGGCGCTCCATGCGATGAAGGCGGCGGGCACGCTCGACGGTGCCAATATCGAAATCGTGCTGACCGGCGACGAGGAGGATGCCGGCAGCCCGCTCACCATTTCGCGCGCCGACCTGATCGCCGCGGGCAAGCGCGCCGATGTCGCGCTCGATTTCGAGGGACTGGTCACGCAGGACGGCAAGGACATGGGATCGGTCGCGCGCCGCTCGGTCACCGACTGGACGCTGACCGCCACCGGCAAGACCGGACATTCCTCGGGCATCTTCACTGCCGAGCAGGGCGACGGCGCGGTCAACGAGCTCGTCCGCATCCTGGCCGCCTTCCGCAAGGAGCTCCCCGAGCCCAACCTCACCTTCAACGCCGGGGTGATCGCTGGCGGCGGCAGCGCCGCGATCGATCCCAGCGGCAGTGCCACAGCATTGGGCAAGTCCAACATCATTCCCGGCACCGCGATCGCATTGGGCGACTTCCGCACGCTCAGCGAGGACCAGACCCGCCGCGTCCGCGCCAAGATCGAGCGCATCGTCGCCGCGCACGCACCCGGCACCGACGCGAAGATCGTCTTCGGCGAAGGCTATCCGGCGATGGCGCCGACCGAGGGCAACAAGGCGCTGCTCGCGGCGCTCAACGCCGTCAATCGCGACCTCGGCCTGCCCGAAATGGCGACACTCGACCCGCTTCGCCGCGGCGCAGGCGACATCTCGTTCGTCGCATCGGACGTCGACAGCCTCGCGGGCCTGGGCACGCTCAGCACCGGCGATCATGCGCCCGGCGAGACGGTGGACCTGGACAGCATCCGCCGGCAGGCCAAGCGCGCGGCGATCCTGATGAGCCGCCTCGCCGCCCAACCCGCGCGCTAACGTAGGCCCGTCAGCGCCTCGCCGGCAACGTCAGGCGCGGCGATCCTATGCCGCAAGCATCGTGGTCCCGTGAGCCTCCCCGCTCCGCAGCCGGGAAGCGCGTCACGGGGCTGTTTCCGGTCGACCAGCACCAGCTTCGCGCGGCGAAATCGAGCGGCCGGCCGCACAATCGAATGCCGCCGCCGACCTTCTCTCATGAAGTCAAATGCTTCGCGCGTCCTGTTCGGCAAAATCATTTTCTATGGACACGAAGTCATCGCAGAGTAACCTTGCACGGGTCTGCTCTGAATCGAAATCGAGTCGTGCGGGGCAACGCTTCTTCCGAAAATTCGGACGATGCGCTGCGACCGGGGATTGGGGCCATTGTTAAAATCCAGCGAAGCGCTCGACACGATCGAAGCGCGCCGCAGTCATGAATCCATGCCGTTCGCGGCATTGACTGCCGGTGCGCCGCGAAAAATAGGAGAAGACCGACGTGCCCACTTACACCGGCAATAATGGCAACAACACCATCAACGGCTCCAACGGCAATGACACGATCTACGGCTTCGGAGGGAATGACGATCTCTTCGGCCGCGGCGGCAACGACACGATCTATGGCGGCACCGGCAACGACGATATCGAAGGCAATGACGGCAACGACACGCTGTACGGCGAGGACGGCAACGATGAACTGTCCGGCGGCAACGGCAACGACACGCTGAGCGGCGGATCGGGCAGCGACGAACTCTATGGCGATGCCAACGACGACACCCTCACCGGCGGCTCGGGGAACGATCGGCTGTTCGGCGGCAGCGGCGTCGATACGCTGGACGGAGGAGTCGATGACGACGAGCTTTCGGGCGGCACCGGCAATGACGTGCTCAACGGCGGCGACGGCAACGACCAGCTTTCGGGCGACGAGGACGACGACACACTAAACGGCGGCAATGGCGGCGACATATTGTACGGGGGCACCGGCAACGACCACCTGGCCGGCGGCGCCGGAACCGACTATATCGATGGCGGCCTGGGCACCGATACCGCCGTGTATTCGGGCAATTTGTCCGAATACACGCTCTATCGCCTGGGCACGATCACCGGCGTGATCCATAACGGCTCCGGTGGGCCCGGCTCGGGCGCCGACGGTAGCGATTTGCTGCTCTCGGTCGAACGGCTGCAATTCGCCGACATCACGATCAATCTCGTCGGCAACAACGCGCCGATCGCGAACAACGATGCCGTCGCGCTCACCGAGGATGCCGGCAGCTACAACAGCGGCGCGGCAAGCGTGCTCACCAACGATTTCGACTTCGACGGCGATACGCTGACGGCGGCGCCCGGCGTGTTCAACGGCACCTACGGTACCCTGACGCTCAACGCCAACGGCACCTATAACTATGTGCTCAACGGCACCGCGCAGACACTTGCCCAGGGCCAGATCGCGCAGGACAGCTTCACCTATACCGTGTCCGACGGCAGCGCCTCGGATACCGCCAGCCTCGTTTTCACGATCACCGGCCTGAACGACGCGCCCGTCGCCAATGCGAACAGCGCGGCGACCACCGAGAACGCGACGATCCTCGTCAATGTCCTCGCCAATGATACCGACGTCGATAATGGCGCGGTACTCACCGTCACCACCGCCTCGGCACCTTCGGGCCAGGGCAGCGCGGCGGTCGTCAGCAACCAGGTCCAGTTCAATCCCGGCGCGGACTTCAATCATCTGGCCGTCGGTGCCACCCAGGCAGTCACGGTCAGCTACACGATCCAGGACCAGTTCGGCGCAGCCAGCGCCTCGACCGTGACGATCACTGTCACAGGCACCAACGACGGCCCCGTCGCCAATCCCGACGCCGCCGCGACCACCGAGAACGCGACGATCCTCGTCAACGTCCTGACCAATGACACCGACGCCGACGACGGCGCCGTACTCACCGTCACCGGCGCGTCGGCACCCTCGGGTCAGGGCACCGCATCGGTAGTTGGCAACCAGGTCCAATTCGCACCCGGCGGCGACTTCGATCATCTCGCAGTCGGCGCCACGCAGGTGGTTACCGTCAGCTACGCGATCACCGACCAGTTCGGCGCCACCGCCGCATCGACGATCGCGATAACGGTCACCGGCACCAACGACGGCCCCGTCGCGACGCCCGACACCGCCGTCACCACCGAGAATGCAACGATCCTCGTCAACGTCCTCGCCAATGACAGCGATGCCGACGACGGCGCCGTCCTCACGGTCACCGGTGCGTCGGCACCCTCGGGTCAGGGCACCGCATCGGTGGTCGGCAATCAGGTTCAGTTCTCGCCCGGCGGCGACTTCGATCACCTCGCGGTCGGCGCCACGCAGGTGGTTACCGTCAGCTATGCGATCACCGACCAGTTCGGCGCCACCGCTGCTTCGACGATCGTGATCACGGTCACCGGCACCAATGACGGTCCGGTCGCCAATCCCGATGCCGCGACGACCGGCGAGAATGCCGGCGTCGCCTTTAACGTCCTCGCCAACGATACCGACGCCGATGACGGCGCCGTGCTCACCGTCACCGGCGCCTCGGCCCCGGCGGGTCAGGGCAGCGCATCGGTAGTCGCCAACCAGGTCCAGTTCGCGCCCGGCAGCGACTTCGATTATCTCGCGGTCGGCGAGAGCACCGTAGTCACCGTCAACTATGCGATCGCCGACCAGAACGGTGCCACCTCCGCCTCAACGATCGCAATCACCGTCACCGGCACCAACGACGCGCCGACGATCGACGCAGGCGGCACCGACGCCACCGGCGCAGTTACCGAACTGCCCAATGGCGATCCCAACGAGAACGCCTTCACCCATCAGGACAGCGGCACGATCGCATTCGACGATCTCGATCTCAGCGACACCCACAGCGCCAGCTTCGTGCCCCAGGGCCCGGGCTATCTCGGCACGTTCAGCCTGGATCCGGTCAATCAGGCCGGCGACAATGTCGGCTGGGATTTCGCAGTCGACGACAGCGCGATCGACTTCCTCGAAGAAGGCGAGACGCTCACCCAGACCTACACCGTGACGATCGACGACGGGCATGGCGGCACCACGACGCAGGACGTCACCGTCACCATCACCGGCGAGGCCGACAATTTGCCGCCCGACGCGGTCGACGATGCCTATGCGGTGACCGGCAACGTCACCCTCACCGTCGATGCGAACGACGGCGTGCTCGCCAACGACACCGATGATGGCGGAGTCGGCACCGGCCCCGGCCAGGCCTCGGTCACCGGTTTCGACGCGACTTCGGCGAATGGCGGCACGGTCACGGTCAATCCCGACGGCTCGTTCAGCTATGCGCCGCCTGCCGGCTTCAGCGGCAGCGACAGCTTCACCTACACGGTCACCGATGCCGACGGTGAGACCGATACCGCGACGGTGACCGTCACGGTCGGTGCGCCGGTCTGGTTCATCGACAATGCCGCAGTCGGCAGCGCCGATCTCGGCACTCAGGCCGATCCGTTCACTTCGCTCGCGTCGTTCAACGCCGCACAGGGCACGCCTGAGGGCCCCGGCGCCGGCGACACCGTCTATCTGCGCGAGGGCACCGGCACCTATGCCGAGGCCGATGGCATCAACCTGCTCGACGGCCAGACGCTGGTCGGTGGCGGGCAGGACTTGGTGATCGGCGCAGAGACGATCGAGCAGGGCACCGGCCGGCCGACCATCGTCACCACCGGCGGCACCAACAACGGCATCGATCTCGCGCAGAACAACAATATCTCCGGGCTCGACATCGGCGACACCACCGGCGCGGGCCTTTCCGACAGCGGCGGCAGCGTCGGCAGCCTGAGCGTCAGCGACGTCGGCAAGTCGGGCATCGGCCAGATCATCGACGTGGATCAGGGCGGCACGCTCGACGTCACGCTCAACAGCGCGTCTACGCTCGGCTCAACCGGCGGTGCGATCGACCTGGCGGGCGTTGGCGGCAGCTTCACCGTCACCGGTGCGACGTCGATCACCGGCGCACACGGCGGCGGGGGCATCGACATCACCGGCGCCTCGGTCACGGCGACCTTCGCCGGCGGGGGCACGGTCTCGACGGCGACCACCACTGCAGTCAATTTCGTCGGCAACACCGGCGCGCTCGCGCTGGGCGGCGGATTCGACATCACCACCACCACCGGTGCCGGCCTGAACGCCAGCGGCGGCGGCACCGTCACCGCTACCGGCACCGGCAACAGCGTCACCGCCGCGGGCGGAGTCGCGGTCTCGGTCGTAGGCACGGCGATCGGCGCCGCCGACCTGACGTTCGAGAGCATCTCGGCGAATGGCGGCAGTTACGGTATTCGCCTGAACGGCACCGGATCGGACGGCGGGTTGCACATCACCGGCATCGGCACGACCGACGGATCGGGCGGCACGATCCAGAATATCGGCATTCGCGGCATCGAGGCGATCGGCACTGCCGAACTTGTCATCGACAACGTCACGCTGACCAATGCCAACACGATCGACGGCAGTTCGTCCGATCTCGACATCAGCAATTCGAACGCGGCGATCTATCTGAGCGGCGTCGATGGCGTCTCGCTTGGCAATGTCCAGATCGGCGGCACTGCCGACACCGGCATCGTCGGGATCAACGTCGCCGATTTCACGATGGACGCGAGCTCGATCACCCAGGCCGGCAATGGCGCCAACGAAAGCGGGATCGAGTTCGTCAACCTCTCGGGCGATTCCACGATCTCGAACACCGAAATCGCCTTTGCCGAGACCAACGGGCTCGACATCGTCAACACCGATGTCGATTTGAACCTCGTTCTCGACAATGTCGTCTTCCGTGACAGCCAGACGACCGGCTCGGGCGGCCCGGTCAACCCCAATGGCGATGGCGGCTTCCAGTTCCGCAGCTTCAGCACCGCTGCGGGCGCACCGACTACCAATATCGACATCGTCGACAGCGATTTCGTCCGGCTGCGGACCCAGGCGATCCAGGTCATCGGCAACGACGACAGCGTGGTCACCGTCGATATCGTCGATAACCAGATCGACAGCGAAGCCGATATCGGCAGCGGCATCGATCTCAACGCCAACGGCACGTCGCAATTCGCCTTCAACGTCACCGGCAACACTGTCCAGAGCCGCGGCGGCAACACGATCAACGTCACGGCCTTCGGCGGTGCCGATCTCGAGGGGCGGATCAACGACAATGCGATTACCGCAAACGGCACCGGTTCGGGCATTCGCATCCTCGCACAGGAAACCGGCACCACTGCGATCGTCGAGGCACGCGACAACGATGTCACGATGGGCGTGGGCAATGGCAGCTCGGCGGTCGACGCGCTCGCGCGGATCGGCAATGCCCGGCTCGACCTGACGCTCGACAACAACACGCTCGATTCGAACCCGAGCGCGCTTGCCGACATCAACATCACCTCGGGCTCGTCGGCTTCGGGCGAGACCAGCCAGCTCTACGTCAACATCATCAACAACGACGTCCTCGCCGGCGGCCCGACCAATCTGCTACGGCTGCGCACCGCGGATCTGGACGGGACGTCCGATCCGCGGATCTTCCTTCAGGGCTTTGTCGAGGGCGGACCCGGTCTCGACGACGACGCGGTGGCGACGTGGAACGCCAACGGCAACACCCCTGTGGCGACCACGGCGAACATCGTCGTCACCCAGACCGGCGGGGCGACCGCGCCGAGCGCCGGCACTGCGCTGGTGCCCGACAACCCGACATCGATGATGCTGTTCGCAGTGGAGGAATTGTCGTTCCTCGCGTTCGATCGGAGCGCGCCCGAATTCGCCGCCGACACGTTCGCAGTCGAGGCCGCGGCGCCATTCGAATGGACCGATATCGGCCATCACTCCGAGCCGCTCTATTACACCGGCCTGACGCTATAGGACTGTGATGAGGGGTCGCCCTATCGACGGGCAGCCCCTCACTCCACCAATAAAAATCAGGCAGCGGGCGCCTATCCCCCGAACCGCTGCGCTGCGAAATGCGCTGTCAGGTCGAACCGCTCCCCATCGAACACGGTGCGGACATAGGTTATCGGTTCCTTGTCGCGCCACGTCCAGCGTTCGAGGACGAGGCAGGGCTCGTCACCGGCCAGGCCGAGCAGCGCCGCGGCATCGCCGGGCACCGAGGCGGTGATGCGGTGCTCGGCCTCGGTCCAGGGCACATGCGCGAGCAGCCAGCTGCCCGGCGGTGTCTCGGCGAAGTCGACTTCGCGCGCCTCGGGCACTGCGGCGAGATTGATCAGCCGCGCCTCGACGGCATAGGGCCGCGCGTCCGCAAGGTGGACGCACCGCAGCGCCAGCAGTTCGCCCTGCGACGGCAGCCGCAGCATCGCGCTGTCCTCGTCCGCGGCGTCGCGCACGCTGCGCGCCGCCAGCCGCAGGCCATAGATGTGCCCACGCTTCTCGATCTCCTCGCGGATGTCGGGGATCTGCAGCGCCGCCATATGGATCCGCGGCTGCGTCACGAACGAGCCGCGCCGCCGCTGGCGCGAGATCAGCCCGGCACTCGCCAGCGCCGAAATCGCCTTGTTTACCGTCATCCGCGAACAGTCGTATTCGGCCATTAGTTCATGCTCGAACGGGATGCGATCACCGGGGCGTAATTCGCCCGACATGATCCGCCCCTCGATCGCGTTGCGGATGACCTGATACAGTGGCCGCGCCGTCATCGCGCGTCGATCCGCAGCCGGGCGAGCGCCGCCGAATAGCGCCGCACCACCGCCTCGCGCGCGACATGCCGTCCGCCGCGCACCCATTGCCGTCCGCCGCGCCACACGCCGTCGATCATGCCCCGGCTGTCGGCGAATACCAGCGCGTCGAGCAACGCGTCGCCGCTCCGCCCGGCCAAGGTCGGATGCGCGCAGTCGAGCGTCAGGAAGTCGGCCCGCGCGCCCGGCGCCAGGCCATATTCCACCATTCCCAATGCCTGCGCCCCGCCGCGCCCCGCGACATCGAACAACGTCCGCCCGGTCGAAGGCGTCTCGGCGCTCGACAGCAGATTGCGCCCCTGCCGCGCCAGTCGCTGCGAATATTCGAGGCTGCGCAGCTCCTGCGCCAGATCGATCAACACGTTCGAATCCGATCCCACGCCGAAGCGTCCGCCCGCGGCGAGAAAATCCGCCGCAGGGAAGATGCCGTCTCCCAGATTGGCTTCGGTGATCGGGCAGAGCCCCGCTACTGCCCCGCTCCGCGCAATACCCGCCAGTTCCGCCGCAGTAACGTGAGTCGCATGGACAAGGCACCACCGCGCGTCGACCGGCGCATTACCGAGCAGCCATTCGACCGGACGCTGCCCGGTATGGTGCAGGCAATCCTCGACTTCCCCCATCTGCTCGGCGACATGGATATGGATCGGCGCGTCGCCGGCGATTTCGACCACCGCGGCAAGCCCCTCGGGCGGCACCGCACGCAGGCTGTGCGGCGCCACTCCGACCCGCCCCCCGTCCAGCCCCGTCACAGCGCGCCGTGACGCCTCGATCAGCCGGGCATACCCCTCCGGATCATGGACGAAGCGCCGCTGCCCCGGTCCCGGCGCGCCGCCGCCGAACCCCGAGGCCATGTACAGCACCGGCAGCAGGGTCAGCCCGATCCCGGTCTCGGCCGCTGCGGCAGCGAGCCGTCCGCCCATCTCCGCCGGATCGGCAAAGGCGGCGCCATCCACATCGTGATGGACATAGTGGAACTCGCCGACCTGCACGAAGCCACTTTCGAGCATCTCGACGAAAGCCAGCGCCGCGATCGCCTCCATCTCCTCGGGCCCGACCGCATTGGCGAAGCGGTACATCACGTCGCGCCATGTCCAGAAGCTGTCGGCATCGGGTCCGCGCCGCTCGGCCATCCCCGCCATGCCGCGCTGGAAGGCGTGACTGTGGAGATTGGCAATACCCGGCAGCGCCACGCCGTGCCGCGCGTCTCCGGGCTCCGCCGCGACATCGGTCGCGAGTGTCGCGATGCGGCCGCCCTCCTCCGTCATTCGGACGCGTTCGGCCCATCCGTCCGCGAGCAGCGCCGCTTCGAACCACCAGGATTGCATCGCCGCCTCTCCGCATCGTGTCGCCGATAAATGTATAGACATTTCATCTGCCATCTTGGAAGATAGATTTCCAATCCCGTCCAGGAGGTCAGCACGTGCGCGTCGAGCAGATCTGGAGCAATGCCAGACTGGCTACGCTGCGCAGTGACCTTCCCGGCATCGGCGTGGTTGAGGACGGCCTGATCGCAGCAAGCGGTGCCGACATCGTCTATGCCGGCCCGCGCAGCGACGCCCCGGCGTTCGAACCCGGGATCGCGCATGATTGCGCGGGCCGCTGGATCACCCCCGGGCTGATCGATTGCCACACCCACCTCGTCCATGCCGGCAATCGCGCCCGCGAATTCGAACTGCGCCTCGAAGGCGCTAGCTATGAAGAAATCGCCCGCGCCGGCGGCGGCATCGTCTCGACGATGCAGGCCACTCGCGCCGCCAGCCGCGACGAATTGGTCGCCCAGGCCCTGCCCCGCCTCGACGCGATGCTCGCCGAGGGCGTCACCACGATCGAAATCAAGTCGGGATACGGCCTGTCGCTGGCCCACGAGACCAAAATGCTCGAAGCCGCCCGGGCGCTTGGCAAGGCGCGCGGGGTCAGCGTTGCAACCACCTTCCTCGGCGCCCACGCGCTGCCCCCCGAATTCGCCGGCGATCCCGACGGCTATGTCGATGCAGTGTGCGACGGCATGATCCCCGCCATCGCCGGACTCGCCGACGCACTCGATGCGTTTTGCGAAGGCATCGGCTTCACCCCCGCGCAAGTCCGCCGCGTCTTTGAAGCCGCCGCCGCGCACGGCCTGCCGGTCAAGCTCCACGCCGAGCAGCTCTCCAACCTGAACGGTGCCGCGCTCGCCGCCGAGTTCGGCGCGCTCTCCGCCGATCATCTCGAACATCTCGACCAGTCCGGCATCGACGCCATGGCCCGCGCCGGCACCGTCGCGGTGCTCCTCCCGGGCGCCTTCTATTTCACCCGCGAGACTCGCCTGCCGCCGATCGAAGCATTGCGCCGCGCCGGCGTGCCGATCGCGGTGGCGACCGACTGCAATCCGGGCACCTCGCCGCTCACGTCGCCGCTGCTCGCGATGAACATGGCCGCCACGCTCTTCCGCCTCACCGTCAACGAATGCATCGCGGGCATGACTCGCGAGGCGGCACGCGCGCTCGGCCGGCTCGGTCGCGTCGGCACACTCGAGCCCGGCAAGCGCTGCGACTTGGCGATCTGGGAAATCGAGGCCCCCGCCGAGCTAGTCTACCGCATCGGGTTCAACGCGCTTCATGCCCGTATCTGGAAAGGCCAGCCATGACCGTCACGCTCGACGCCGGCGCAGTCCCGCTCGGCACCTGGCGGGCGATCTATCGCGGCGCCGACGTCCGCCTCGACTCCGCCTGCAGACCGGCAGTCCAGCGCGCCGCCGACACGATCGCGCGGATCGCCGCGGGCGACCATGCGGTGTACGGCGTCAATACCGGCTTCGGGCTGCTGGCCAGCATCCGCATCGCACCCGCCGATCTCGACACGCTCCAGCGCAACCTCGTCCTGTCGCACGCCGCCGGCGTCGGTGACGCGATGCCCCGCCCCGTCCTCCGCCTGATGATGGCGTTGAAGCTGGCCAGCCTCGCCCGCGGTGCCTCGGGCGTCCGACCCGAAACGATCGACTTGCTCGAAGCGATGCTCGCTCGCGACTTGCTCCCCGTCGTCCCTGCGCAAGGCTCGGTCGGCGCCTCGGGCGACCTCGCACCCCTCGCGCACATGACCGCCACGATGATCGGCACCGGCGAGATAGACACCCCCACCGGCCGTCTCCCCGCCGAACAGGCATTGCGAGAAGCCGGCCTGACCCCGCTCACGCTCGGTCCCAAGGAAGGGCTTGCGCTGCTCAACGGCACGCAATTCTCCTGCGCCTACGCGCTAGCCGGCCTGTTCGAGGCCGAGGCACTGTTCGCCGCTGCGCTTGCCGCCGGCGCGCTCTCGACTGAAGCGGCCAAGGGCTCCGACACCCCCTTCGACCCGCGCATCCACGAACTGCGCGGCCATCGCGGCCAGATCGAAGTCGCCGCGATGCTCCGCGCAATGATGGAGGGCTCGCCGCTCCGCGCATCGCACCGCGACGACGATAAGCGCGTGCAGGATCCATATTGCCTGCGCTGCCAGCCCCAGGTGATGGGCGCCGTGCTTGATCTGCTCCGCCAGGCCGCAACAACGCTCGGCATCGAAGCCAACAGCGTTTCGGACAATCCGTTGGTGTTCGCCGACACCGACGAAGTGCTCTCCGGCGGCAATTTCCACGCCGAGCCCGTCGCCTTCGCCGCCGACATGATCGCGATGGCGCTATGCGAGATCGGTTCGCTCTCCGAGCGCAGGCTGGCGATGCTGGTCGATCCCGCGCTGTCCGGCCTGCCGGCCTTCCTCACGCCGCGCCCCGGACTCAATTCGGGCTTCATGATCCCCCAGGTCACCGCGGCCGCCCTCGTCTCCGAAAACAAGCAACGCGCCTATCCGGCCAGCGTCGATTCGATCCCTACTTCGGCCAATCAGGAAGACCATGTCTCGATGGCAGCGCACGGCGCCCGCCGGTTGATGGCGATGGCCGACAATGTCGGGCACGTCATCGCGATCGAACTGCTCGCCGCCGCGCAGGGCTATGACTTCCACGCTCCCGTGAAGAGCAGCGACGCGATCGACGCCCTGCACCGCGAAGTCCGCGCCGCAGTCCCGCATCTGGAGGAGGATCGCTACTTCCATCCCGACATCGCCGCCGCCGCGCAGATCGTCCGCGCCGGCCGCCTGCGCGACATCGCCCGAGCGCATGCCATCCCGGTCCCGTCGGTGGCGCATGACTGATCCCGACTGGCTGATCGTCCGCCGCGGCGGTGCGCCGCTGGTGCTCGGCATGCCGCATACCGGCACCGATATTCCCGCCGACCTCGCCCCGCGCTTCGTCTCGCTGTGGCGCGCGCGGAAAGACGCCGACTGGTGGATCGACCGGCTCTATGCCTTCGCCGCCGACATGGATGCGACGATCGTCCGCACCACGCTCTCTCGCAGCGTCATCGACGTGAACCGCGATCCCAGCGGCGCCTCCCTCTACCCTGGCCAGACCACCACCGAGCTCTGCCCGACCACGACCTTCGATGGCGAGCCGCTCTATCTTCCCGGTCAGGAACCGGGCGAGGCCGAGATCGCCGAGCGCCGCGACCGCTGGCTGACGCCCTACCACACCGCCCTCACCGCCGAGCTGGCCCGCCTCCGCGACCAACATGGCCGCGTGGTGCTCTACGATTGCCACTCGATCCGCAGCCACGTCCCCCGCCTGTTCGAGGGCGAGCTTCCCCAGTTCAACATCGGCACCAATAACGGCGCGACCTGCGACTCCGTGCTCGAACGCGCCGTCGAGCATGCCTGTGCCGCTACCGGCCTGTCGCTGGTCCTCAACGGCCGGTTCCGCGGCGGCTACACCACCCGCCACCACGGCGGCCCCGAAGCCGGCATCCACGCTATCCAGATGGAACTCGCCTGCCGCGGTTACCTCGACGAGCCCACCTCACCCGACGAGACCAACTGGCCGACGCCCTGGCATCCCGCCCGCGCCGCGCCGCTCGCCGCGCACCTCCGCGACATCCTCACCGCCTGCCTCGACTGGAAGACCGCATGACCACTCGCCGCGACAACAGCCGCAGCATCCGCGCCGCGCACGGCACAGAACTCAGCGCGAAGAGCTGGCTCACTGAAGCCCCGCTGCGCATGCTGATGAACAATCTCGACCCCGACGTCGCCGAGAAGCCCGAGGAGCTGATCGTCTATGGCGGCATTGGCCGCGCCGCGCGCGACTGGGAGAGCTACGACGCGATCGTCGCCAGCCTCCGCCGGCTCGAGGCGGACCAGACCCTGCTCGTCCAGTCCGGCAAGCCCGTCGGCATCTTCCGCACCCATGCCGACGCCCCGCGAGTCCTGCTCGCCAATTCCAACCTCGTGCCACACTGGGCGAACTGGGCGCACTTCAACGAGCTCGATCGCAATGGCCTCGCCATGTACGGCCAGATGACCGCCGGCAGCTGGATCTACATCGGATCGCAGGGCATCGTTCAGGGCACCTACGAGACCTTCGCCGAGATGGGCCGCCAGCATTTCGGCGGTAGCCTCGCGGGGCGCTGGATCCTCACCGCGGGCCTTGGCGGGATGGGTGGCGCGCAGCCGCTCGCGGCGACGATGGCCGGCGCATCGTGCATCGCAGTCGAATGCCAGCCTTCGCGGATCGAGATGCGCCTGCGCACTGGATATCTCGATGCCCAGGCCGCCACGATCGACGAAGCCCTCGCCATCGTCGAGCAATCGCACAAGGCGGGCAAGGCGATCTCGGTCGGCCTGCTCGGCAATGCCGCGGACGTCTATCCCGAGATGGTCCGCCGCGGCATCCGCCCGGATGCGGTCACCGACCAGACTTCGGCGCACGATCCGCGCAACGGCTATCTCCCGCTCGGCTGGACCCTCGACCAATGGGAGCGAGCCCGCACGGACGATCCCGAAGGCCTCGACAAGGCCGCCCGCGCCTCGATGGCGATCCATGTCCGCGCGATGCTCGACTTCCACGCCCAGGGCATCCCCACCGTCGATTACGGCAACAACATCCGCCAGATGGCGTTCGAGGAAGGCGTCGCCGACGCGTTCGACTTCCCTGGCTTCGTTCCGGCGTATATCCGCCCGCTCTTCTGCCGCGGGGTCGGGCCGTTCCGCTGGGTGGCGCTGTCGGGCGATCCGGAGGACATCTGGAAGACCGACGCCAAGGTCAAGGAACTGCTCCCCGACAACGCCCATCTCCACAATTGGCTCGAGATGGCAGCCAAGCGGATCCACTTCCAGGGCCTGCCCGCACGGATCTGCTGGGTCGGCCTAGGCGACCGCCACCGCCTTGGCCTCGCCTTCAACGAAATGGTCGCCAGCGGTGAACTCAAGGCGCCGATCGTTATCGGCCGCGACCATCTCGATTCGGGCTCGGTCGCCTCGCCCAACCGCGAGACCGAGAAGATGCGCGACGGCTCCGACGCAGTCTCGGACTGGCCCCTGCTCAACGCCATGCTCAACACCGCCAGCGGCGCGACCTGGGTCTCGCTCCATCACGGCGGCGGCGTCGGCATGGGCTTTTCGCAACATTCGGGCATGGTCATCGTCGCCGACGGCACCCCCGACGCCGCCCGCCGAATCGAGCGCGTCCTGTGGAACGACCCCGCCACTGGCGTAATGCGCCACGCCGATGCAGGCTACGACCTCGCGCTGGATTGCGCCCGCCAACAGGGACTGGATCTGCCGGGCATCCTCGGCTGAGAAGCCCGGACACGCAGCCAGCGCCTCGCGGCGCCGGCGTAAAGCGTTCCAACGATGTGATAAGCTGGTCGGGGCGACAGGATTCGAACCTGCGACCCCCACACCCCCAGTGTGATGCGCTACCAGGCTGCGCTACGCCCCGACCAAGGGTGCGCCCTCTATGCCGGTCCGCGGCAGGATGCAAGACACTGCGACAATAGTTGCACGCGTTTGTGCGCCATGTTAGCGCGCGCCGCTTGAACGGGGCCGTTTCGCGCCCCGCCCTCCAGGCAACCGGAAACCCATGTTCGCCACCCCAGCATATGCACAGGCCGCAGGCGCGGCACAGGGCGGAAGCACCGCCGGCGCGATCGTATCGCTGCTCCCGCTCGTCCTAATCTTCGTGGTCTTCTATTTCCTGATGATCCGTCCGCAGCAGAAGCGGATGAAGTCGCTGCAGGATTCGGTCGCCGCGGTTAAGAAGGGCGACACCGTCGTCACTGCGGGCGGGCTGATCGGCAAGGTTACCAAGGTCGACGAGACCGAAGTCGAGATCGAGCTGGGCACCAACGTGAAGGTCCGCGCGATCAAGGCGACGCTTGCCGAAATCCGTCCGCTCGGCGGCGGCAAGCCCGCGAACGACTGATGCTGGATTTCCCGCGCTGGAAGGTCCTGACGATCAGCATCGGCATCGCGCTGATGGTGCTGCTCGCGGTCCCGAGCCTGATCCCCAAGAGCGTTCGCGATACCTGGCCCGCCTGGATCCCCAAGCCCGCGATCAACCTCGGCCTCGACCTCGCCGGCGGCTCCTATCTGCTGCTAGAGGGTGACACCAAGGACGTCGCCGAAACCCGCGTCGAGCAAATGCGCGAGCAGGTCCGCAGCGAAATGCGCCGCGCTCCCAAGATCGATATCGGCGATGTCTCGGTCCAGGGCGGCAAGCTGAGCTTCATGGTCCGCGACTCGTCCAAGGTCGATGCCGTGCGCGAGAAGCTGCTGACGATCACGGGCAGCGGTGTCGGCACCACCGGCCAGCGCGAATGGGACATCGCCGTCGTCGATACCTCGCGCTTCGAGCTCACCCCTACTGAGGCGGGCATCAAGCAGGCGATCGAAACCGCGATGGGCGACGCCCGCGAAGTCGTCGAGCGCCGCATCAACGCGCTCGGCACCGTCGAGCCGACCGTGATCCGCGAAGGCGGCAACCGCATCGTCGTCCAGGTCCCCGGTCTCAACGATCCGACCGCGCTCAAGAATTTGCTCGGCAAGACCGCCAAGCTCGAATTCCGCCTCGTCGATACTACGGCCACCCAGCCGGGCGTCGCCCCGCCGGGATCGATATTGCTGCCCTATGCCGATGGCGGCGGTCAGATCGCGGTGCAGCGCCAGGTGATGATCACCGGCGACATGCTGATCAACGCGTCGCAGAGCTATGACCCGCAGAGCGGGGCGCCGGGCGTTACGCTCGAGCTCGACGGCGCCGGCTCGCGCCGCTTCGCCAAGGTCACCCAGGAAAATTCGGGCAAGCCCTTCGCGATCATCGTCGACAATGTCGTGATCTCGGCGCCGCGGATCAACGAACCGATCCTCGGCGGCAGCGCCGTGATCAACGGCGGCTTTACCGTCCAGAGCGCCAACGAGCTCGCCATCGCGCTGCGCTCGGGCAAGCTCAAGGTGCCGCTCAAGGTCGTCCAGGAATCGACTGTCAGCCCCGAGCTCGGCGCCGATTCGATCAAGGCGGGCATCACGGCGTCGATCATCGCGGTGGTCGCGGTCATCGCCTTCATGATCCTGACCTATGGCCGCTTCGGCATCTATGCGACGCTCGCGGTGATCATCAACGTGCTGGTCATCGTCGGGGTGATGGGCATGCTGGGCGCCACGCTGACCCTGCCGGGCATCGCCGGCTTCGTGCTCACCATCGGCACCGCGGTCGACGCCAACGTGCTGATCAACGAACGCATCCGCGAAGAGCGGCGGCGCGGCCGCAGCGTGATCCAGTCGGTAGAATTGGGCTACAAGGAAGCCAGCCGGACGATCTTCGAGGCCAATGTGACGCACGCCATCGCCGGCGGCATCATGCTGATCCTCGGCTCGGGCCCGGTGCGCGGCTTCGCAGTGGTGCTGCTGATCGGCATCGCCACGTCGGTGTTCACCGCAGTGGTCTTCACGCGAATGCTCGTCACGATCTGGCTGCGCCGTAACCGGCCCAGCGAAATCCACATTTAAGGGACGCGCGAACCATGCGGCTCCTCAAGATCGTTCCGGACAACACCAATATCGGGTTCGTCCGCGTTCGCCACATCGCCTTCGCGATCACGGCCCTGCTCACCATTGCGGCGATCGCTTTGGTGGCCGCACGCGGCCTCAACATGGGCGTCGACTTCGTCGGCGGCGTGTCGATCGAAGAGAAGTTCGTCACGGCGCCGCCGCTCGACGAAGTCCGCTCGACGGTCAACAATCTCGGCCTCGGCGAAGCCGCGCTCCAGCAATTGGGCGGCGCGAACACCGTGACGATCCGTCTGCCGCTTCCCGAATCGAGCGATCCGGCAGCGACCGACCAGATGGTCGAAAAGGTGAAGGCGGCGCTCGCAGCCAAGTTCCCCGGCGCGACCTTCAGCAACTATTCGACGGTGTCGGGCAAGGTCTCGGGCGAGCTGATCCAGAACGGCGTGCTGGCGGTGGTGCTCGCGATAATCGGCATCGCGATCTTCTCGTGGCTCCGCTACGAGTGGCAGTTCGGCGTATCGACCGCCGTTGCGATCATCCACGACGTGCTGATGACGCTGGGCTTCTTCGCGCTCACCCAATTGGTGTTCGATCTCAACATCGTCGCCGCGGTGCTGACGATCATCGGCTATTCGATCAACGACAAGATGGTGATCGACGATCGTATCCGCGAGAATATGCGCAAGTTCCGCAAGATGGAGATGCGCGACCTGATCGACCTCTCGGTCAACGAGACCCTCCCCAGAACGGTGATGACCTCGGTGACGATCATGCTCGCGCTCGCCGCGCTGCTGATCTTCGGCGGCCATGTGCTGCAGGGCTTCACGGCGGCTATGATGCTCGGCATCGTCGTCGGCACCTATTCGTCGGTCTATGTATCGTCGTCGCTGCTGATCACGCTCGGCCTCAAGCCTGGCTTCCGTGAGGATCGCCAGGAGGCTGCCGCCGCAGCGAACAAAGCCGAGCGCCTCGGCCCGCGGGACTAGCCGCGTGAAGATGGAACGCCGCAGCGCCGAAGGGCCGGTGATCTCCGGCTTTTCGGGCCGCGGTTTCAAGGTCGATGAGGGCGTGTACGAGGGGCTGCTGATCACCCCCCAGAGCGCCGATGGCTGGTCGCCCCCGCCGATCGCCGCGCTGACCGAAGCCGATCTCGCGCCGCTGCTGGCGCTGGATCCACAGCCCGAATTCCTGCTGCTCGGCACCGGCGACACGCTGGTCCGTCCCGCCCCTGCTCTGGTCAAGGCGCTCGGCGCGCGCGGCATCGGCGTCGAGGCGATGGACAGCCGCGCCGCCGCCCGCGCCTGGGGCGTGCTCCGCGCCGAACTGCGCTGGGTCGCCGGCGCACTCTATCCGCTCGGCTAAGGACTTGGCGATGCAGCAACTCACCGGCCCCAGCCTCACGCCCTTGTCCGGCGGCGCACCGAAGCAACTCGTCGTCCTGCTCCACGGCTATGGGTCGAACGGCGCCGACCTGATCGGCCTTGCGCCGATATGGCGTCCGCTGCTCCCCGATGCCCTGTTCGTCGCGCCTAACGCGCCCGAACGCTGCCCCGGCGCGCCGGGCGGCTATCAATGGTGGGCACTCCACGATCTCGGGCGCGCCGCGCTCGCCGCCGGCGCCCAGGCCGCCGCGCCGGTGCTCGACGCCTATCTCGACGGCCTGCTCGCCGAGCACGGGCTGAGCGAGGATCGGCTCGCGCTGGTCGGCTTCAGCCAGGGCACGATGATGGCGCTTCAGGTCGGCCCGCGCCGCGAACGCCCGCTTGCCGGCATTCTCGGCTATTCGGGCATGATCGCCGGCGCCGCGCTCGATCCGGCCGAAATACGCAGCAAGCCACGCGTGCTGCTGGTACATGGCGATGCCGACACGGTCGTTCCGGTCGGTGCCTACACCCACGCCCATGGCGAACTGCAGCGCCTGGGCTTCGAAGTCGAAGGCCATGTCGCCCCCGGCCTGGGCCACGGCGTCGATCCCGAAGGCGTCGATCTGGGCGGCAAGTTCCTCGGGCGGGTACTGGGCTGACCCGTCACCCCGGCCTTGTGCCGCGGTCCACCGGGAGGCGGGCGACAGACACGAAGATCGATGGTTTCCGGCGCGGCAGTGGACCCCGGCACGAGGCCGGGGTGACGAGCGGGTTTACAGCGCTTCCCAATCCACCGGCGCATGCCGATCCAGCCACCGCGACGCATCCGCCAGCGGATACTTCAACCCAGTCGCGCAATTGAACAGCACCACCCGTTCCTCAGCATCCACCAGCCCGCTCGCCAGCGCATCGCGATACGCCGCCAGCGTCGCCCCGCCCTCGGGGCACATCAGCAGTCCGTCGCGCCGCGCCGCATCGTCCACCGCCTGCACCAGCGCCGCATCGCTGACCGCCAGCGCCTTGCCCCCGCTCGCCCGCACTGCGTCTAGGATGAGGAAATCGCCCACTGCCTGGGGCACCCGGATTCCTGCCGCCACGGTATGTGCTTCCTCCCAGCGCACCGCATGCCGCTCGCCGGCTTCGAACGCCCGCACGATCGGCGCGCAGCCCTCGGCCTGGACCGCATACATTCGCGGGCGCTTCGAACCGATCCAGCCCAGCGCCTCCATCTCGTCGAACGCCTTCCACATTCCGATCAGCCCGGTGCCGCCGCCGGTGGGATAGAAGATCGCATCGGGCAGTTCCCAGCCGAGCTGCTCGGCGAGTTCGAGCCCCATCGTCTTCTTGCCTTCGATCCGATACGGCTCCTTGAGCGTCGACAAGTCGAACCAGCCGCGCGCCTCCTTCCCTGCACCGACCAGCTTGCCGCAATCGTCGATCAGCCCGTTGACACGGTAGACTCGTGCACCTTGCGCCGCGATCTCGCGCACGTTGATCTCGGGCGTATCGTCTGGACAGAAGATAACCGCCTCGATCCCCGCCCGCGCCGCATAGGCAGCGGCGGCGGCCCCCGCATTGCCGTTGGTCGGCATCGCGATCGTCGTGACGCTCAATTCCTTGGCCATGGCGATCGCCATCACCAGCCCGCGCGCCTTGAACGAGCCCGTGGGCAGCCGCCCCTCGTCCTTGACCCAGACATTGCCGGGCTCCGTGTCGAGCGGGACGATCGGCGTCGCGCTCTCGCCCAGGCTGACGATGCTCGCGGTGTGCCGCACCGGCAGCAGCTCGCGATATTTCCACAGATCCGCCGGCCGCGTCGCGAGCATCTCCGGCGTCAGCGCCGCCTTCACTCCGTCCAGGTCATAGCGCACCAGCAACGGCCGCCCGACGCGCGACAGCCCATGCAGCTGGTCCGCTTCATAGCGCTCCCCGGTCATCGAGCATTCGAGATGGCTGACGAAGGTGGGACGGTGGGCGGTGAGATTGTCGTCGTGATGCATATTGGTGGCTTACCTCAAACCATCATCCGGGCGAAGCGAGTGCGGCGACCCAAATCCTCTCCCACGAAGCGGGGGAGGATTTGTTCGGACCTATCGCTTCGCCCAGCCAAGTTCGGCCATCACCGGAAAATGATCCGAGGTCTGCACCACCCCCTGATGGTCGGTGATCGTCTGCGCACGCTTGACGACGAACCCGCGCGCGAAAATCCAGTCGATCCGCTTGTCCGCAGTGCCAGTGAAATTGTGGAAGGTCTCCGCCGGCCCCTCCCGCGTCGGCGCGCGCGTCCACGCATCCCGCAGGCCCGCGCTCAGCTTCCGGTACGCGCCGCTGCCGGGCGTTGTGTTGAAGTCCCCGGTCAGCACCACCGGCAGCCCGCCCGCCATCGCCGCGATCCGCTCCAGAATCAGCGCAGCCGCCCTCTCCCGCGCTGCCTCGTCCTCGGCGCGATAGGGGAGATGCGTGTTGAACGCATAGAAGCGCCGCCCACCGGCACGCGTCTCGAACAGCCCCCAGGTCGCCATCCGCGGATAGAGATTTCCCCAGCTGATGCTGCCCGGCACCTCCGGCGTATCCGACAGCCAGAAATCGCCCGATCGGATCAGCTTCAGCCGGTCGGTCCGGTAGAATATCCCCATATGCTCGTCGGCATGCCCGCCGCGACGGTCCCGGCCGAACCACGCATATCCCTTGAGCCGCGCCACCAGAAAATTGCCCTGCACCTTGTGGAGCTCCTGCGCCCCGATCAGGTCGGGCGCCGCGCGCGCGAGCATCGCGGCCGTCACCTCGCGGCGATTGTCCCACGCGTTCGCGCCGTCCGACGCCATCGGCAGCCGGATGTTGAAGCTCATCACCCGCAGCGGCGCCTGCGCCATGGCCGGCCCGTTCGCCATCAGCAGCGCCGCCAGCACCAGCCCTATCCGCATCGTGATCGTCACTCGTTCGCCCTTACCCTTTGCGCAGCCGAGACGGCTCCCCATATCGCCGCCATATGAGCGACAACAGCAATGCGTGGCACGGCACCACAATCCTCTCCGTGCGCAAATCCGGCAAGGTGGTCATCGCAGGCGACGGGCAGGTCTCGGCGGGCAACACCGTGATGAAGCCCAACGCTAGGAAGGTCCGCCCCCTTGGCGACGGCAAGGTCATCGCGGGTTTCGCTGGCGCCACCGCGGATGCCTTCACGCTGTTCGAACGGCTCGAATCCAAGCTCGAGCGGCATCAGGGCCAGCTGCTGCGTGCCGCAGTCGAGCTCGCCAAGGACTGGCGCACCGACAAATATCTTCGCAACCTTGAAGCGATGCTGATCGTCGCCGACAAGGACGTGACTTTGGTGGTCACCGGTAATGGCGACGTGCTCGAACCCGAGGGCGGCGTCGCTGCGATCGGATCGGGCGGCAATTTCGCTCTCGCCGCCGCTCGCGCGCTGGTCGACTACGAGACCGATGCCGAGAAGATCGCACGGGCTGCAATGAAGATCGCGGGCGAGCTTTGCGTCTACACCAACGACCGGCTGACCGTGGAAGTGCTGGACAGCGCCAATTGAGCGCTTCCCCGTCGAAAAGCCCGGCCGATCCCGTCCACCGGGTGGCGTATGACCCGCAGGCCAATCGGCTGACGATCAACGTCCACGGGTTCTGGACGCTCGACGACGTCCCTCGCCTGGCTGTCGCGGTGGGCGCCAAGGCGCAGGAAGCGCGCGCGGTCCGCGGCGATTTCGACGTGCTGGTCGAATCGCTCGACTTCCCGGTGCAGGCGAACGACGTCGCCGATCTGCTGACCAACATCATGCGCGGCGGCATGGCGCTCACCTCGGGCCGCGCGGGCATCGTCGTCGGCAGCCAGCTCAACAAGCTCCAGGCCGAGCGCACCCTGGCGCATCCGCGGCTCAAGGTGTTCCTGTCGTTCGACGAAGCCGAAGCTTGGTTCGCCGATAAGCCCTGACCGCATCGCCGCTTGAAGCCCCCACTCCGGCCCCCAACATCGTGGGCCACAACGAAGCCAGAGAACCCAATCCCCCATGAAAGAAGCTCTCACGCCCAAGGCGATCGTCGCCGCTCTCGACGCGCACATCATCGGCCAGCACGACGCCAAGAAGGCCGTCGCGGTCGCGCTGCGCAACCGCTGGCGCCGCCAGCAGCTCAGCGCCGATCTGCGGGACGAAGTGACGCCCAAGAACATCCTGATGATCGGGCCCACGGGCTGCGGCAAGACCGAGATCAGCCGCCGGCTGGCCAAGCTCGCCGACGCGCCGTTCGTCAAGGTCGAGGCGACCAAGTTCACCGAAGTCGGCTATGTCGGCCGCGACGTCGAGCAGATCGCCCGCGACCTGGTCGAGGAAGCGATCCGGCTGGAAAAGGAGCGGCGCCGCGCCGCGGTCAAGGACAAGGCCGAAGACGCGGCGATGGGCCGCCTGCTCGACGCGCTCACCGGCAAGGACGCCAGCACCGCCACGCGCGAGGCGTTCAAGCAGCGCTTCCACGACGGCATTCTCGATGCGACCGAAATCGAGATCGAAATCGAGCAGGCCCCGGCCATGCCATTCGACATCCCCGGCGGCGCGCCGCAGATGATCAATCTCGGCGAGATGATGAAGGGCCTGTCCGGCGGCTCCCCGCTCAAGCGGCGCAAGCTCAACGTCCGCGCCGCCTGGGACAAGCTGGTCGACGAAGAGGCCGACAAGCGCCTCGACCAGGATGAAGTCAGCCGCCAGGCACTCGCCGACGCCGAAGCCAACGGCATCGTCTTCCTCGATGAGATCGACAAGATCGCGGTGTCGGACGTGCGCGGCGGTTCGGTCAGCCGCGAAGGCGTCCAGCGCGACCTGCTGCCGCTGATCGAAGGCACCACGGTGGCGACCAAGTACGGCCCGATGAAGACCGATCACATCCTCTTCATCGCTAGCGGCGCGTTCCATGTTGCCAAGCCGAGCGACCTGCTCCCCGAGCTTCAGGGCCGTCTCCCGATCCGCGTCGAGCTCAAGGCGCTGACCGAGGAGGATTTCGTCGCGATCCTGTCGGACACGAAGGCGAGCCTGGTCCAGCAATATGCCGCATTGCTCGGCACCGAGGGGGTGACGATCGATTTCACCGAGGACGGTATCCGCGCCGTCGCAAAAATCGCCGCAGAGGTTAATGGCGAGATCGAGAATATCGGCGCGCGGCGGCTTCAGACGGTGATGGAGAAGCTGTTAGAGGAAGTCAGCTTCGACGCCGAAGATCGCGCAGGCACCAGCCTGACGATCGACGCGGCCTATGTGGACAAGCAGCTCGCGGCAGTAGCCCGCAACACCGACCTCAGCCGCTACGTGCTGTAACGAAAATCCTCCCCTGGGGAACCGGGGGAGGATCGTCCGCTCACTCCTTCACATACGGCGTAAATTCTCCGAACCGGCAATACGCCCCCGGTATCCGGCTCCCGCGATCGACCGGGCGGAACAAGTCGTTCTTGCAGATCTGCGAGCCGTTCATCTCGACGACGAGGATCGAATCCTGATCGAGTGACGGGCACTCCGCCGCCAGTTCGTTGCGCCACACCCGCTTGCCGTCGCGATACAGGATCGTCTTCGCGTCGATGATCTGCGGTCCGTTGGTGCTGTTGGGCGAGGACAGGCAGTTTTGCGGCTTGCCCGCCACGCGCCCGTCCAGCGCCTTTGCGAGGTCGGCCGCCGCCTCGGCCTGGCGCGAGGCCTGCAGCTCGGCATTGGCGGTACACCCGGCCAGCGCCAGCGCCCCCAGCGTGATGAGCAGTCGCATATGCCTCTCCTCTTTCTTAACGCGTATAGGGCGTGAACTTGCCCAGCGAGCAACTGCCCGAGATGAACCCGCCCATCGGCGCGCGCGTCTGGATCAGGTCGCGCTCGCAATATCGGCTGTCGAAACCCTTTGAGACGACGATGTCGCCGCGCCGCAGCCCCGGGCAGTCGCCGACCACGTCGTTGCGCCACATCCGGCCGCGGCCCGCGACATAGAGGATCGTGCCCTTGAAGGTGCGGATCTGGGTGACTTGGTCATGGCGAATGCAACGCAGCGGCTCGCCCGCGTTCAGCCCGGCCAGCGCCTTGTCGAGCCGCGCCTGATCGCGCGTGTCCGATTGCTCGGTGGCGGCAGTCGTAGTGCAGGCGGCCAGGAGCAGCAACATGGGCACGGCAAGGCGGATCATTCACAACACTCCTCATGCCCCGCCCGCAGCATAAACACTTCAGCCGCGAAATGCATCCTTGGCCGCGCGCCGCTCGGCGAGCATCTCGACGCTTTCCGCGCGCAGGAACGGATTGGTCGCCTGTTCGAGCGCGATCGTCGTCGGCACCGTCGCCTCGCCCGCCGCGCGCAACGCGTCGACTTCGATCATCCGCGCCCGGATCGCATCATTGTCCGGCTCGGCGACCAGCGCATATCTGCCGTTCGACTGGGTGTATTCATGTGCACAATAGACGACGGTCTCGTCGGGCAATTCCCGCAATCGCTCCATGTTGGCGAACATCTGCGCGGGCGTCCCCTCGAACAGCCGCCCACATCCCATCGCGAACAGCGTATCCCCGACGAACACCGCGCCCTCGTCGGCAAAGAGATAGGCGATATGCCCCGCAGTATGCGCGGGCACTTCCCAGACCGTCGCGACATGCCCGCCCAGCCGCACTTCGTCTCCCTCGGCAACCAACCGGTCCGCAGTCGGGATCTTCGCCGCCTCGGCCGCCGGAGCGATCACCGGGCAGCCGGTAGCCTCCTTGATCGCAGCGTTGCCGCCGGTGTGATCAGGATGCCAATGCGTGTTCCAGATCGCACTGATCTTCCAGCCGCGCTTCTCGGCCTCGGCAAGAACCGGCGCCGCCTCGGCCGGATCGACCACCATCGTCTCGCCCGACGCGGCATCGTGGACCAGCCAGATATAATTGTCGCTCAGCGCCGGTATCCGGACGATCTCGAGCCCTGCCATCATTCCGTCTCCTGTCCCAGTATCCGCGTCAGCGCCTCCGCCCCGATCGCCTGCACGCGCGCCGCGCCCGCCCCGGCCCAGAGCGGCGAATAATCCCCGCGTCCCTCGCTCTCAGCATGCGCGCGCAACGGCGCCAGCGCGTTCGACGCATAGGGGAAAGCCGGCGCCTCGTCGCGCACCGGCCCCAGTTCGCGCATCAGCCGATTGCGGATCCCGCGCGCCTCACGTCCCGACAGCAAATTGGTGAACACCGCATCCGCCGCCGCCGCAGTGCCGAGCAACGCGCGATAGGGCGCCGAGATCGTGCTTTCGGGCGTCGCAAGATAGGCAGTCCCAAGCTGCACCGCCGCCGCGCGGGCATTGAGCGCCGCCCGCACCCCGGCCGCATCGATGATCCCGCCTGCAGCGATCGCCGGCACGCCCGTCGCCACCACCGCATCCAGCAGTGCCGCCAACGGCGTCGGCCGATGCCCATCGAGAAACCATCCCGCATGCCCCCCCGCTTCGGCGCCCTGCGCGATCACAGCGTCGCATCCCTGCGCCGCCAGCCAATGAGCCTCCGCAGCCGTGGTCGCGTTGCCAAACACGCTCGCGACGGCCTTCACCCGCGCCAGCAACCCGGCGTCAGGCAATCCGAAGTGAAAGCTCACCACCTCGGGCCGCAATTCCTCGACCACCGCGCACATCGCCGCATCGAAGGGCCGGCGCAGCGGCGGCGGATCGCCCGGCGTCACGTCCTCCTCGGTATAATAAGGCGCGAGCAGCGCCCGCCACGCGCCCTCGTCGGGCGGCGCCGGCAGCACATGGCAGAAGAAGTTGAGATTGAGCGGTCCGCTCACCGCCGCGCGCACCTCGGCGACTTGCGCCCGCACCTGCTCGGACGTCAGCAACGCACAGGGCAGCGACCCCAGCGCCCCGCCCCGTATCGCCGCCACCGCCAGCGCGACGCCGCCCGCCCCCGCCATCGGCGCCTGCACGATCGGCAGGCGCGCGCCAGTCAATGCGAGGAAACGGGCGGCGGCCGGACTCACCAGTTGCCGGTATTCGGCATCGACGCCCAGGGCTCGGCTGGGCTGAGCGGATCGCCCGCTTGCAGCAACTCGATCGAGATATTGTCGGGCGTACGCACGAACGCCATGTGCCCGTCGCGCGGCGGACGGTTGATCGTGACGCCACCGTCCTTCAGCCGCTGGCACGTCGCGTAGATATCGTCGACCCGATAGGCCAGATGCCCGAAATTGCGCCCGCCGCCATATTCCTCGGGTGCGCTGCCGTCCTCGGCGGGCCAGTTATAGGTGAGCTCGACTTCGGCATTGGCGCGCTTGCCCGGCCCGTTCGAATCCTCCGGCGCGGCGAGGAAGATCAGCGTGAACCGTCCCTTCTCGTTCTCCATCCGCCGCACTTCCTCCAGCCCCAGCAGCTCGAAGAACCGCACGGTCGCCTCCGGGTCGGTGACGCGGATCATGGTGTGGAGATAGTGCATGGGGAGTCCTTATGGCCGTTTGTCCGCGAGATAGGATCGCCACCCCCGAAGACCAACCCATTCCATCCTCGCTTTAGCGAGGGAGGAATTTTCGCTTATCGCTCGCTCGCCCCGAACTGCGCCAGCGCCTTGCGCGCTGATTCCGCCGAGGGGCTCCCCGGCGCCAGTTCCAGCACCCGGCCCCATGCCGCCCGCGCGCCCGCTTCGTCGCCCGCGCTCGCGGCGATATTGCCTGCCTCCAGCTGAACCTGCGCATCGTCGCCGGCGCGCTGCAGCGCCTCGGTGATGTCGGCCTTGGCCCGCACAAGATCGCCCTGCCGCCGCGCCAGCGTCGCCGAGAGCAGCCAGGCCAGCGGATCGGCCTTGGCATCGGCCAGCGCGCGATCCAGATCGCTCCGCGCACCGTCCATGTCGCCCGCCGCGACCAGCACCCGCGCGCGATCCAGCCGCGCCTCGCCCAGCGCCAGCCCGCGCAACAACCCGGTCGCCAGCGCCGCGTCGAGCGCCGCACGCGCCTTGACCGGGTCGCCGGCGGCCAGCCAGGCGTTGCCCGCCTGCGCCCAGTAATTGGACGAGCGGATATCGTGCGCGCTCTCGGCCTCGCGCGCGGCTTCCTCGAACGCCGCCGCCGCCGAGGGCCAGCGCTTCTGGTTGGCATAGGCGACGCCCAGGCATTGCCGCGCCAGCATGCCGCCACCCTCGACGCGCCACTTGCTCGCCGCCGCCACGCCCTGCGAAGGATCGCCGGTCGCGAGGTCCATGCACTCGGCATAGCGCGGCGGCTCCTGCCCAACCGGGGGCGCCGCGGTGGTCGCGGCCTGAAGGCTCAGGAGGAAGAAGAACATAGGGATAGCACGTCCTCGACAGACCGGAGGATCAGCGCGAGATCGGAATCGCGCGAGAGCCGGTGGTCGCCGTCCTTGACCAGCACCGTCTGCACTGCATCTGAACGGATCAGCTCGGCGAGCCGCGCAGCGCGTTCCCACGGCACTTCCTTGTCGCGCTGCCCCTGGAGCAGCCGCACCGGCCCGTCGAATGCGATCGGCCCGATCATCACCCGATTGGCCTCGCCCGACGCCCAGAAGCCGCGCGTCGTAACCGTCGGCGCGTCGCCATAGTCGTTGGGCTTCTCGATCCAGCCATATTGCAGGATCGTCAGCTTTTCGGCCTGAGTGAAACCCCAGTCGGTGAAGTCGGGCGCCGCCGCGATCCCCACCATTCCCGCGACCAGCTCGGGCCGCGACTTGGCGAGCATCAGCATCACCCAGCCGCCCATCGACGATCCGACCAGCACCACCGGTCCCTGCACCACCGCATCGATCACCCGCAGCGCATCGTCGCGCCACAGCGCGAGGGTCTGATCCTCGAATTCGCCTTCGCTTTCGCCGCAGCCGGCATAGTCGAAGCGCAGGAACGCGCGGCCGCTGCGCTGCGCCCATTGCTGCAGCGCCAGCGCCTTGGTGCCATTCATGTCCGAAGCATAGCCGCACAGGAACACGATCGTCGGCCCGCGTCCGGGCGTGTGGCGATAGGCGAGTTTGGGCCGCTCGGGCGCGGGTGCTTCGGGGGTATCGGTCATGCGCAGGGATTAGGGGCGTCGGGCGCGGCGGGCAATCTCTAGCTCCCCTCCCTGCAAGGGAGGGGCTGGGGGTGCGCGCGTCTGCGCGCCCAAGAGACTCCTCGCCGAGCATCTAAGCGTCGACCCTATCGACGCTGGACCCATTCCTAACCCCTCCCCTGCAGGGAGGGGGATCTACTTCTGATTTGTCCTAAAACCCAAGCCGGCTGCGCTTCCACTCGCCCGAACCCGCGCCGCAAATCCCCTTCAGCGCCTGCCACTGCGCGCCGTCGAGCACCGGCGTGTATCCCGCCTTGCCCGCGCTCGCCGCAAACCGCCGCTCGCGCTCGGACGACATCGGGTGGCTCGCCATATAGCCGAGCAGTGCATCGGCGCCCTTCACCTTGATCTCGCTCTTCGACAGCCGCTGAAAGAATGCCGCAGTCGCGTGCGGCGAGACCTGCGCCTGCCGCAGCGCGTCGATCGCAAAGGCGTCCGCCCGCGTCTCCGCCCCGCGCGAATAGCTCGCCGAGAGCAAAGCGTTGGTATAGCCGCCGACATTGCCGTCCAGCCCGCCCAGCACCACGCTCAACCCCAATTGCCGCACCAGCGATTCGAGCACGTCGCGGTTCTCGACATGCCCCAGCTCGTGCGCGAGCACCCCGGCCACTTCGTCGGGCGACGAAGCCTGTTTGAGCAGCCCGCTGAACAGCACGACATGCCCGCCCGGCAGCGTCACGGCATTGACCATCGGCACGTCGACCACGCGCAGGTCAACGCCCTCGCGCATCTGCATCCGCGTCGCCATCGCCTGCAGTGCCGCCATGCCCTCCGGATCGGTGCACGCACGCTCGCCGAAATCGCCGACCATCAGAGCGCCCATCCGCGCCTCGACCGAGCGCGGGATCATCCGCGCGACCAGCGAGGGCACCGTCATGAGCACCGCGATCACCAGCGCCGAGACCGCGGTGAACGCGCCCACTGCCGGCCACAGCCCGATCCGGTCGATCATCCCGCCATAGCGCCGCGCGCCGGGCAGCCGCGTGGCGATCCCGGCGGGCATCGGCCCGGGAAAGGTCACGCTCCACCCCGGCCGCTTCTTGAGCCCATAGCGCGGCGCGCCATCGACCACGCCCTGCGCGACGAGGTCCTCGAACGCATAGGGTCCGTCCTCGCGGCCATGCTCGGCCAGAACGAAGCCGTCGCCGGCCGGCACCATCAGCGGCTCGCGGCGGACTCCGCTGGCGCCGTCATAGTGCCAGACGCGGACTGGGCCGTCGGAATCAGAAGGCGCCGACATCGAATGCATCCAGCAGCCCCTCGCCTTGCTTGGGCTCGCGCGTCGTCGATTGCGTGAAGTCGTCCAAGTCGAGCGTGCCATAGGCCTGCATGTGGCGCACGAAGAACGCCCAGTTGCGGTAGCCCAGGAAGATCGCCCCGATGCCGAGCGTGCACACCACCAATGCGACATTGCCCAGGAACAGCATCAGCCAGTCCTTGGTGCGCGCGCCGAACTCGAAGTCCAGCCCGCCGAGCGACAGCTTGCTGACCACTTCGCGGAAATAGGCTGCGTAGAAGGTCAGTGCGATCAGCCCGAGCACGACGAAGAAGCCGATATAGCCGACTACCAGGAAGATAATCAGCGCCGCCTGCGCGCCCTCGGGCGAATTGGCCATTGCCGGGCCGACCGTGAACACCAGCACGATGCCGCCGATGAACAACACGATCGGCACCAGATAATATAGCAGGTAGCGCAGCATCACTGCTTCGGTGACGCGCGCGCCCGACTGGAACTGGTATGGCCCGAAGCTCATCCGGTTCCAGCGCTCGTTCCACAGATTGACCATCGCCCAGGGGACGAGCAGGCCGAGCACCAGCGAGCCGACGATCGTCTTCCACAGATGCGACAGCGCATAGCCGAAGCCCTGATCGTCGCTGCCGCCGCGAATCCCGTGCCAATAAGTGCGGCTAAGCCGGTAACGCAGCGCACGATAGATCGCGACGCCCACCAGATACAGGAAGCCAAGGTAGAATATCACGATCAGCAACCCGGCCAGCCCATCCTCGCCGCGGATCGCCAGAGCCTGGATCGCGAACTGGATCAGCCCCAGCGGCACGATGAACAGGAAGAATGCCATCACATAGCCGATGAACAGCTCCAGCCCGGTGCCGGTCCATTCCAGCCGGTCGTCGATGAAGCGCGTCTGGCTCCACAGATAGTGCCGCTCGCGTGCCTTTGCCCAGAAGGTGTAGATCCCGAGCGTGACGATCGACAGCAGCAGATTGGTGAAGGCGATCGGTGCGAATTCGCGCCAGCTGCCGTGAAATTCGAACGCGCGCGCGCCCGCATCTTCCTGATCCATGAAAGTCCCCCTTGCCCGGAATGGAGCCGAGCGAAGGGGGCATCGTCAACCCTTATCGCCGCGCATTCGCGACGATTTGCGGCGCGATCGTCTCACATCCGGGCATCGAAGGTGTTGCACGCCGCCGGATCGCCGCTCTCCAGCCCGCGCTGCAGCCATTGCTTGCGCTGGGCCGAGCTGCCGTGGGTGAAGCTGTCGGGCACCACTTCGCCCTGACCCTGGCGCTGGAGGGTATCGTCGCCGATCGCGTTCGCCGCCGCCATGCCTTCCTCGATATCGCCCGTTTCCAGCCGCCCGCTGCGCTTGGCCCAGACGCCGGCATAGCAATCCGCCTGCAGCTCGAGCAGCACCGACAGCTTGTTGCCCTCGGTGCGCGAGGCACGCCCCTGCGCCTGGCTGACCTTGGCCGAGGTGCCTTCGAGATTCTGGATATGGTGGCCCACTTCGTGCCCGACGACATAGGCGCGGGCGAAATCGCCCTTCGCGCCGAACCGCTTGTCGAGCTCGTCGAAGAAGCCGGTGTCGAGGAACACCCCCTGGTCGCCCGGGCAGTAAAAGGGGCCGACCGCGGCCGATGCCTGGCCGCATGCCGACTGGACCGATCCCGTGAAGAAGTTGATCGTCGCGGGCTGGTAGCGCTGGCCCTGTTCGGCGAACACCTGGCTCCACACCTGCTCGGTGCTGGTCATCACCCGGCAGGCGAACAGCTCCGCCTGCGTGTCGCACGCCTTGGCCGCGCCCTGGGTCTGACCCGGTGCGGTCTGCGTGCCGCCGCCGCCGAGCAGCCCGCCGCCGCCCATCACCGCGAAATAGATCAGCGCGCCGATCCCGAGCAGTGCGACGCCGCCGCAGCCCAGCCCGCGCCCGAGCAGCAGCGGCAACAGGCCGAGCAGCCCGAAGCCGCCGCCTCCGCCGCCGCCCGAACCCCAGTCGCGCGCATTGTCGGTGGGGTCGAGATCGTCGAGCCGCATGGGAATCCCTTCATCGTTCGGTCCCCGCAACAATGCGCGAGAAGCCCGAGCGTTGCACGCTCTTCCAATCCTCCCTCGCGAAGCGGGGGATGGGGCGCCCAAGGCGACAGAGGGGGGCCGTCGGTAGACGGCCCACCTTCGACCGCTGTCATACAAAAGCGTGCATTGCCCTTCGCGCCGCAATGTCCCACATCGCGGCCATGGCCGACGCCGAACCCCGCCCGCGCCGCGTCCCGGGCCTGCCGCTGCCGGACTGCGTCGCGTTGGTGCTGCAGGGCGGCGGCGCGCTGGGCAGCTACCAGGCCGGCGTGATCGAAGGGCTCGGCGACGCGCGCATCGAAGTGGATTGGGTCGCCGGCATCTCGATCGGCGCCGTCAACGCCGCGCTGTTCGCCGGCAATCCGCCTGAAACGCGCCTCGCCGCGATCCGCGCCTTCTGGGAAGGCGTCACCGGCGCGCTCCCCGATTTCTCAATACCGCTAAGCGATACCGCGCGCGAGTTCGCCCATGAATGGGCCGCCGCGACGGTGCTGATGGGCGGCGTCCCGGGCTTTTTCCGCCCGCGCACTATCCCGCCCACCTTCGCGCTTCCCGGCAGCCCGAGTGCGCTCAGCTTCTACGACAGCGAACCGCTCCGCCAGACGCTCGACGCGCATATCGACTGGGACTTGCTCAACACCGGCCCGGTCCGCCTCTCGGTCGGCGCGGTCGACATCGCCAGCGGCAATTTCCGCTATTTCGATACCGCCGACGAACGCCTCGACGCGCGCCATATCATGGCTTCGGGGGCGCTGCCGCCGGGCCTGCCTCCGATCGAAATCGACGGACGCTTCTATTGGGACGGCGGCCTCGTCTCGAACACCCCGCTCACCCATATCTTGGATCGCCAGGGCGCGGACACGCTCGTCTTCCAGGTCGATCTCTTCCCCGCCGCCGCGGACTTGCCGCGTACGATCACCGACGTGCTCGCCCGCGAAAAGGAAATCCGCTTCTCCAGCCGCACCCGCCAGGTTTCCGACGATCGCCTCCGCCTGCGCCAGGAGCGCGAGGCGATCCGCCGCGTCCTCGCCAAGCTGCCCGCCGACCTCGCCGACGACTCCGATGTCGAAGCGCTGCGCCTTCTCGCCGACGAGAAGCCGCTCAGCCTCGTCCACCTGATCTATCGCGCCAATGCCTGGGAAGGCGGATCGCGCGACTTCGAATTCTCCGCGCGCTCCATGCACGAACATTGGCAGGCCGGCCGCGCCGCAGTCGCCGAGACCATGGCCAATGCCCAGCTCGTCGCGGCCAACATCCTCGACGGCAAGACCGCCGCCTTCGACCTCACGCACCGTTAGTCAGGAGTACGCCATGTTCCTCAAAGGCAAGTCCGCAATCGTCACCGGCTCGACCTCCGGCATCGGCCTCGCTTATGCCAAGACGCTCGCCGCCGAGGGCGCTTCGGTGATGATCAACGGTTTCGGCGACGCCGCCGCGATCGAGACCGAACGCGCCGCGCTCGAAGCCACCAGCGGCGCGAAGGCGCTGTACGACGCCGCCGATATGTCCAAGCCCGACCAGATCGCCGCGATGGTCGCACGCGCCGAGAAGGAGCTCGGCAGCGTCGATATCCTGATCTCGAACGCCGGCATCCAGCACGTCGCCCCGATCGACGAATTCCCGATCGAGAAATGGGACGCGATCATCGCGATCAACCTGTCCTCGACCTTCCACCTGATGCGCGCCGCCATTCCGGGCATGAAGGCGCGCAACTGGGGCCGGATCATCACCACCGCCAGCGCGCACAGCCTCGTCGCCAGCCCCAACAAATCGGCCTATGTCACTGCCAAACACGGCATCGCCGGCCTGACCAAGACCGCCGCGCTCGAAGTCGCCACCCACGGCATCACGGTCAACTGCATCTCGCCGGGCTATGTCTGGACGCCGCTGGTCGAGAACCAGATCCCCGACACGATGAAGACCCGCGGCCTCACCCGCGAACAGGTCATAAACGACGTGTTGCTCGACGCGCAGCCGACCAAGCAATTCGTCCAGCCGGAACAAGTTGCCGCGCTCGCGCTATTCCTGTGCCGGGACGAGGCCGCGGCGATCACCGGGGCCAATTATTCGATGGATGGCGGCTGGACGGCGGCCTAAGCCGGCATCAAAAGGGGATCGATGATGAAGTGGATGCTGCCCGTCGCTGCTGCCCTCGCGCTGGGCCTGACGGGCTGCAGCGTCTACCGCGAAGCGACTTCGCCGATGCCGTCGACCAATGTCCGCTGGCAGCGCGTCGCCACCAGCGCCGACCGCGACCGCATGCGCGACTGGCGCAAGGCATGGGACGAGGCGCTCCCCTTGGCGCGCAAGGCCGACGCCAGGGCAGTCGCCGCGGAGCCGCTGCTGTTCGATCCGGATCGCGCACTTCCCGACGCGGCGCTGCCGCAGGGCAATTACCGCTGCCGTACCTTCAAGCTGGGCGGCCGCGGCACCGCGATGCGCGATTTCACTGCCTATCCGTGGTTCGACTGCCGCGTCGCTGACGAAGGCGAAGTGAAGAGCCTGCACAAGATCACCGGCTCGCAGCGCCCCACCGGCCTGATCTTCCCCGACGAGGCGACGCGCCAGGTGTTCCTCGGCACGTTGGTGCTCGGCGACGAAACCGCCCCGCTGCGCTATGGCCTCGACGCGGACCGCGACATGATCGGCTATGTCGAACGCATCGCCGCCAAGCGCTGGCGGCTGGTGTTTCCCAAGCCACGCTTCGAATCGGTGCTGGATGTCGTGGAGCTCGTCCCGACCCCTTAAAATTCCTCCCTCGCGAAGCGGGGGAGGTGGCATGCGAAGCATGACGGAGGGGGCTTAGCCGCGGGCGATGACTGCGGCGAGGATATGGGCCAGCACGCCCTCCAAATTCCCGAACACCTCAGCAGCGGCCACCCGCAGCGTCGCTACGCCGCGCGCTTCCAGCCAACGATCCCGAGCTGCGTCCCGCGCCGGCCGATCACCAAATCCGTGCGCTTCACCATCGATCTCGACACACAATCGGGCTTTCGCGCAGTAGAAGTCGAGCCGGTACGGCCCTGCCGCGTGTTGACGCCGAAAATAATATCCGCCGGGCTCCGTCTTGAGCTCCAGCCACAGCCGGAGCTCCGCCGGGCTGAGCTTTTTCCGCTCACTTCGGGCCGCACGTCTCGCCTCGTTCCAGCCTTTCAGCTTCATGGCTAGCCCCCTCCACCACGCCCTGCGGGCGCGGTCCCCCTCCCCCGCAGCTGCGCTGCGAGGGAGGTATAGATAAGATACCTCCCTCGCGAAGCCGGGGAGGGGGCCTATCTAGGACTCCAAACCAACCCCCTCGACAACCCCCAATCGCCCGCTAACCTGCCCGCCATGCGCACCCTCCTCTCGGCAGCCCTCGCCATGACTCTCGCCGCCCCCGCTTACGCCGCCGACCCCGTCCGCGACGCCACGCAGGCCGCTCTCCCCCAGCTCATGGATTTCTACCGCGACTTCCACGCCAATCCCGAGCTCAGCCTCCACGAGGTCAAGACCGCCGCCAAGCTCGCCGCCGAGGCGCGCAAGGCAGGCTTCAAGGTTACCGAGAAGGTCGGCGGCACCGGCGTCGTCGCGGTGCTCGAAAACGGCCCCGGCCCGATCCTGCTGATCCGCGCCGACATGGACGGCCTGCCCGTCACCGAAGACACCGGCCTTCCCTTCGCTTCCAAAGTCCGCGCCACCACCGACGAGGGCCAGGAAACCGGCGTGATGCACGCCTGCGGCCACGACACGCACATGGCATCGTGGATCGGCACGCTGCGCAACCTCGCCGCGATGAAAAGCCAGTGGAAGGGCACGCTCGTCATGATCGCCCAGCCCGCCGAGGAGCGCGGCATGGGTGCGCGGATGATGCTCGAGGACGGGCTGTTCACTCGCTTCCCCAAGCCGCAATTCGCGCTGGCCTTCCACGATGCCGCCTCGCTCCCTGCCGGCACGATCGGCGTGCGTTCGGGCTATGCGCTCGCCAATGTCGATTCGGTCGACATCAAGGTCCAGGGCATCGGCGGGCACGGCGCCTATCCCAACACCACCCGCGACCCGATCGTCCTCGCCGCGCGTATCGTCAGCACGCTCCAGACCTTGGTCAGCCGCGAGATCGACCCGCAGGACGCCGCCGTCGTCACCGTCGGCAGTTTCCAGGGCGGCACCACCCACAATATCATCGGCAAGGAAGCGACCTTGCTGCTCACCGTGCGCAGCTACACCCCCGAGGTCCGCAAGATCCTGCTCGACGGCATCGCGCGGATCGCCAAGGGCGAAGCGATCGCCGCAGGCGTCCCCGAGGACCGCATGCCCGTCGTCACCGTCCGCAACGAAGGCACGCCCTCGACCTTCAACACCGAGCCGCTCACCGGCCGCCTCAACACGCTCTGGACCAGCCGCTTCGGCAAGGATCGCGTCGTCGAGACTCCCGCCGTGATGGGCGGCGAGGACTTTGGCCGCTTCTACCTTGCGGACAAGTCGATCCAGAGCATGATCTTCTGGGTCGGCGGCGTGCCCAGGGCGAAATGGGACGCCGCGCAGGCGGGCAAGGCGGCGCTTCCTTCGCTCCACAGTCCGTTCTGGGCGCCCGAGGCCGAAGCGGTGATCGGCACCGCCACCGAAGCGATGACCGCGGCGGCGCTCGACATATTGAAGCGCTAAATCTGCCGGCCATTGGCACAAACGCGGCTAATTCACGTTAGAGCAACATGAGTTTGCCGGAGTTTGGGCATTGGCGCAGGAGCATATCGTGGCGGTTGGGTTATTGACCAACCGTGACCTGGAAAGACTCGGAAGTGGCTTTAGTCGCTGCTTTCCGGTATCCGACGACGGCAAGTTCGAAGACTTGCTGCGCGCAATCGACGAAGCCGATGCCGCATCGGGACTGCGCGCCAGCCGTCCCGAAGAAGGACATGTGAAAACCATCTAGGTCGATCGGTACGGCGTCGTACCTACTATTCGCTTGTACCGCGCAAGAGCTGTGGCACTCTTGGACTGCGATGGAAAACTACTTGCCCGAGTCGGCCTATTTCCAGAAACGCGCACACCGCGAGCGCGAAGCCGCGCAACGCCAGCAACATCCGGTGGCGCGCCACGCGCATCTCGTCATGGCCGAACGCTACGAACGCATGGTCGCCGAGGGTCCGCGCTTCCGCTAGCCGCCGCCGCGCTTCAGCCCACTGCGGCGATCGCCGGGGCATCCTCGGCCTTTTCCGGGCGGATATAGATGGACGACAGCATTGGCAGCGCCGCCTTGAGCTCCTGCTCGATGCGCTCGATCAGCGCCTCGCCCTCGCCCATCGTCAGCGCATCGTCGAAATCGGCGCTGACTGCGACGAACACCCGGTCGGGGCCGGTATGGATCGTACGGACATGATTGACCCGCATGATTCGCGGCTCGCGGTCGAGGATCGTCCACACGCAGGCGACCACCTGCGGATTGGCGCGCTCGCCGATCAGCAGCCCCTTGGCTTCGCGCGCCAGCAGGATCGCCACTGCGGCGAGGATGCAGCCGATCGCGATCGACGCCACCCCGTCGATCCGCGGATCGCCCCAGTGATGGCTCGCCCATATGCCGATGCCGGCAACGAAAAGCCCGGCAAGCGCCGCCGAATCCTCGAACAACACGATGAACGCCGCGGGATCCTTCGACTCGCGCACTGCCGCCCACCAGCCCATCTCGCCCTTGGCTGCGGCGAACTCCTTGAGCGCTATGCCCCAGCTCGTCCCTTCCAGCGCCACGGCGACTGCCAGCACGATGTAATTGACCAGCGGATTATGTAGCGGCTCGGGCGCGGCGACGTGCTTCCAGCCCTCATAGATCGAGACGCCCGCGCCCAGCCCGAAGATCAGGATCGCGACGACGAACGCCCAGAAGTAAAGTTCGCGGCCATAGCCGAACGGATGTTCGGCGTCGGGCGGCTGCTTGGCGCGATGCTGACCATAGAGCAGCAGCCCCTGGTTGCCGCTGTCGACGAGGCTGTGCACGCCTTCGGTGAGCATCGACGACGAACCGGTGATCGCCGCCGCCACGAACTTGGCGACGGCGATCCCGAGATTGGCCGCCAGCGCGGCATAAAGAACGATATTGGCGCGCCAGCCCGACGCGGGAGACGCAGCCATCAACGAGCTCCCAAAAATCCTTCCCCGGGAACCGGGGGAGGTGGCAGCGAAGCCGACGGAGGGGCCTCTCCGCGAGCAATAGGTTCGTGGAAAAGGCCCTTCCGACGCCTCGGGCGCTCCCCCTCTATCGGGAGGAGAAAGTGCCTCAGTCCAGCCCGAGCTTGTGCATCACCTTGCCGATGATACCCTTGGTGCCGGCCGGCCCTGCGGCCAGCTTTTCCTCGGCCTTGGCGTCATAGCCCGAGCTTTCGGGCGGCGCATGGTTGTGCACCGGCTGGGTCGAAGCGGGCGGATCCGACGCATCCATCGATTCATCGAGCGCGCGGTCCAGCCGCGCCTCCTTGCTCTCGGGATTGCGTTCCAGCCGCTCTACGATGGACTTGTCGGTGCCGGCATCCGCCGAGCCGACGGGCGCGGGGCGCTCGTTGGCGACATTGCTGCCCGCTTCTGCATCGTCGGGTCCCGGTGCCACCGACATCCTGTCCATCGCCGGGTCGATCGCGTTCGCATTCATGATTCACTCTCCTGAGCGTTGCCTGACTGAAACGACCGCCGTGCGATTCGCGTTCCGCGCTCGGAAACATACCGCACACAAAAACGGCCCGGCGGGAGTGCCGCCGGGCCGTATCTTGGGTTCGCTGTGCCGCGGACTTAGTCGCGCGAGCTGCCGAACAGGCGCAGCAGGAACAGGAACATGTTGATGAAGTCGAGATAGAGGTTCAGCGCCCCCATGATCGCGACCTTGCCCTGCATCTCCGTGCCGGCGACGTGCGCATAGATGCTCTTGATCTTCTGCGTGTCATAGGCGGTCAGGCCGGCGAAGATCAGCACGCCGATCGCGCTGATCACCAGGCCCATCGTGCCCGACTGGAGGAACAGGTTGACGATCGACGCCACGATCAGGCCGATCAGGCCCATGATCAGGAAGGTGCCGAAGCCCGACAGGTCCTTCTTGGTGGTGTAGCCATAGAGGCTGAGGCCGGCGAAGCCCGCCGCGGTGGCGAAGAACACGCCCGCGATCGACGTGGCGGTATAGGCCATGAAGATCGTCGAGAGCGACGCGCCCATCAGCCCGGCATAGACGAAGAACAGCGTCTTGAGCGTGCCTTCCGACATGCGCTCCTGGCCAAAGCTCATCGCGAACACGATCGCCAGCGGCGACAGCGTGACGATCCAGCCCAGCATCGTCGGCGAATAGCCGCCGTTCGCATTCTGCTGCACGATCAGCTCGATCAGGCTCGAATTGCCGACCACCATCGAAATGATCGCAGTGAGCAGCACGCCCGAGAGCATGTAGTTGTAGACCGACAGCATATAGGCCCGGAGACCCGCGTCATACGCGTCGGCGCGTACGTCGGTCGCCGCATAGGCCGCGCCAGTCCGGGGGTCAGACCAATTCGCCATTGTAAACTCCTTTGCCCGGCCGTGTGCCGGATGCGCTGAATATCGTTCCTGAACCGGTCCTTTTCAAGCAAAACCGGTGGGCGGGCCGCGGGATCGCGGTTAAACCCCGCGCCATGCACCGCCTGTTCGTCGGCCTTCGTCCCCCGCGCGCGGTCCGCGAGCGCCTTCTCGCGCTGATGGGCGGGGTCACCGGCGCCCGCTGGCAGGACGATGCCCAGCTCCACACCACGCTGCGCTTCATCGGCGAAGTCGAACGCCCGCTTGCCGAGGATGTCGCGATCGCGCTGTCCAATATCCACTATCCGCCGATCGACGTCGCGCTCGACGGCGTCGGCCAGTTCGACAGCCGCGGCCGCCCCAATGCGCTCTGGGCCGGGCTGCGCCCGCACGACGCACTCGCCGGGCTCCACAAGAAGGTCGATCAGGCGCTGGTCCGCTGCGGTCTCGCGCCCGAGGGCCGGGCATATCTGCCGCACATCACCCTCGCCCGGATGAACGCTTCTGCCGGCCCCACCGATCGCTTCCTCGAAACCCATGCCGGCCTCGCCGGCGCGCTCTTCACGCTCGATCACTTCCTGCTGTTCGAAAGCACGCTGGGCAGCCAGGGCGCGGTCTACGAAGCCGTAGAGCGCTATCCGCTGCGAGGGTGAGGAAGGCCGATTTAGGGAACCTCTTTTCCGGCCACGCGTACCCTTGCGGCTGCGTAACGAGCGAAAGGATGAGGATGCGGAATTTTCGAAATGTGATGGTGCTAGGCGCGGTCCCGGCTGCGTTCTTCGTCGCGATGCCGGCCCAGGCGCAAGCCGAGTTCACCGGCGCCGGCGAGGAGTCGGAACTCGATTGCGACGGCGCTGCCGCCACGATCGAAGGCGCGAGCAACATCCTGACGATCACCGGCGCATGCACCAGCCTGACCGTCACCGGCGCGGGCAATCGCATCACCGTCGATCTCGCCCAAGCCTCGCGAATCCAGGTGGTAGGCGCCGACAATGAAATCCGCTGGCGCGCGCCGGGCACCGCAAAGCCGCGCCTGAGCGTCACCGGCGCCGGCAACCGCATCTCCCGCCAGCGCTAGGCTGCAGACTTCACTTCCTCCTTCGTCATCCCGGCCTTCTCGCGTCGGAAAGAAGCGGGATCAGATCGCGCGGGCGTCACCCGTGCCAGTCGATCCACGCGCCATAGGGATGACAGGTGGCGAGGTGCCGCGCTTCACCGCTTGGCCAGCAGGTCAGCCACAGCTGGACCTCGCTGCGGTTCGCCGTCCATTCGAAGCTGACCCACGCCAGCGGCCGCTTGGGCGTGGCGCGCGCGCCGGCCGCGGCGATCAGGTCGGTCGCGGCCTTGCGGTCGTCATCGCTCAGATATTGCAGCACCATCGAGTGGAACACTGCGCGGCAGCGTCCGGCGTCCTGCGGCAAAGCCAGCTGCTCGGCCAGCCATGACACCGCATCCGCGCGCGCGATCCGCGGCGGATGGCGCTGCGCCAGCGCGATCGCGTTCTGCAGCCGCTCGGCGCGCGCGGGCTGATCGGCGAAGACGAACGACAGCAGCCGGTCGCGCGTCGCCTCGTCCGCCACGTCGAGCGGATGGAGATCGACGCCGAGCGCCGCCAGCACGTCCACCGCCGCTTCGGGCGGCGGCGCGCCGTGCCAGGTCGGCGCGATCTGCACCGTCGAGCCCAGCGTGCCCGCCGGCACCCCGCCCAGATCATAGCCATAGCGTGCCAGGTTGAGGTTGAGCCCGGCGCTCGACCCCAGTTCGAGCAGTTCGAACGGCAGGCCGAAGCGCTCGTTCGCCACCATCAGCGCGGAGAGGATCGCCGCGGCGCGATTGACTTCGTTGGTCTGGGTCGGCTGGCGCATCCAGTGCGCGATGAAATCGTCCTCGGCGTCGAGCGCCGCGCCGATCGCCCCGTCGAAATCGTCATGCTGGCGCTTGTAGAGCGTTTCGAGCCGCAGCGGCCGCCCGCGCCGCGCCAGCGCATGGATCGCGGCGTTGAAGCGCATCGCCAGTGCCGCTGCCGAGGGATCCCCCGGCCAGGTCTCGATCAATGCGGCGGTGCGCGGGGCGCGGCGGATGTGCCGCTCGCCGGCTTCGAGCACCGAGGCGACGAAAGGCGAGCCGAGTGCGCGCGCGATATCCGCCTGGCGCGTGAATTCGCCCCGGGCCGCAAGATTGTCGGTCATATTCCTCCGGTCGCCGGATGCGCGGTCCGACGAAAAATCACGCGAAATCGAGCTTCGGGCCGCCGCTCCGAACGCGAAGCGGCGGCTCGGCACCTGCTCAGAACGACGCCCAGTCGTCGCCGCCGTTGGTCCGCTTCAGCGCGCCGACTGCGGCGGCGGGGAGCGGCTTGACCGGACCCTCGAAGCGCGCCTGGGTCTTGCTCACCCGCGGCGCGCCGCCATTGCCGACGTTGAACCGCGACGCCTGCTCGCTCAGTGCAGCGACTTCGCTGCTCAGGTTGCGCGCAGCGGCCGAGGTCTCTTCGACCATCGCGGCATTCTGCTGAGTCGACTGGTCCATCGTCCCGATCGCGATGCTGATCTCGGTGATCGCAGTCGACTGGGCCTGGTTGTCGCTGGCCATCTCGCCGAGCAGCGCATGGACTTCGCCCACATCGCCCGAGATATTGGCGAGTGCGCTGTCGACCTTCTGAACCATCTCCACCGCAGCGACGATGTCGCTCTGCGTCGAAGTCAGCTGGTCGCGAGCACGCGCCGCTTCCTCTTCCGAGCGCATCGCGAGCGCCGAGACGAGATCGGCGACGACCGCGAACCCGCGGCCCGCTTCACCCGCACGGCCGGCTTCGACCGCGGCGTTCATCGCGAGAACCCGCGTCTGGAACGCGATCTTGTCGAGACCCTCGATGACGCTGTCGATGCCCTTGGCACCGTCGGCAACCCGGCTCATCGCCTGGACCGCTTCGTCGGCGACCGCACGGCCGCCCGAGACTGTGGCGATGGCGCCGTCGGCACGCTCGACGGTGCGGCCGGCCGAAGCGGCCGTCGCCTTGAGGCGGCCGTCCATCTGCGTCACCGCTGCCGAAGTTTCCTCCAGGCTCGCGGCATTGGCTTCGGTACGGCGCGCCAGATCCTCGGAGGCCTGGGCGATCTCGCCCGAGCCCGAGCGGATCGAGATCGCGCTTTCCATCACCGTGCCGATCAGGTTGCGAAGCTCGCCCACTGCGGCGTTGAAGTTGGTCTTCACCGCGGCATAATCGCCCGGGAAGTCGCGGGTGATCTGCGCCGTGAGGTTGCCGTTGGCGAGCTCGGAGAGCTGCGACGACACCGTCTCGACGACCATCTTCTGCTCGGCCTCGGCGCGCGCACTGGCGGCTTCGGCGGCATGCTTGGCGACTGCGGCGTCGCGGAACACCAGCACCGCGCGGGCCATGTCGCCCAGCTCGTCGCCGCGATCGGTGTCGGGCACGGCGATGTCGTTCTTGCCTGCGGCCAGATCGGCCATGCTGCGGGTCAGCCCCGAAATCGGACGGGCGATCAGGCCGGTCAGCATCACCGCGAGGGTGATGGCGATGCCGATCAGCGCCAGCGCGCCGATCGCGAGCACCATCAGCGCGGTCTTGATCGCGGTCTGCTGGCTCGCGCCATTATCCTCGATCAGCTTGGTCTGGGCGTCCTTGATCTCGCGCAGCGGCAGCACCGCGGCGCTGGTCAGCACGGCCTTGCCGGCGGCGCGCACATCGGCCTCGGCGGCTTCCTGCTGGCCTGCCTTGACCTTGGCGATCAGCCGGTCGCCCCATTCCTTGCGCCACTTGAGGGTTTCCTCGCGCGACTTGAGCAAGGCGGCTTCCTGCACCGGATCGACCAGGATCTCCTCGAGCTCGGTCGAGGTCTTGTCGTAATCGTCGCGACCCTCGTCATACGATTTGAGATAGGTCTCGTCTGCCGTCACCAGGAACCCGCGGAACTGGCTGTTCTGGCGCAGCAGCGAGGTTTCCAGCGCCTGCGTCTTGGCGTGGATCGACTGGCTGAGGTTGCTTTGGTCGGTCGAGCTGCGGATCGACGTGATGCTGGTGAAGAACACCCCCATCACGATCGCTGCAGTCGCGCAGATCGTCAGGAACGACAGGCCCAGCTTCTTGGGTATTTTCATAGCCTTGAACATGTTTTTCCTAGCCTTCAGCCAGATGGCGGCCGTCGCCGCCGCAAAGTGTTACGCCGCCCCCGATGGGCGGCTTGCCGCAGCCGGAAAGGGCCCGGACCGCTCCGAAGAGCGGCCCGGGCCCGAGCCGGATTAGAAGTCGAAGCGAACCGAAGCCGAGATCGTACGACCGTTGAGGACGTGAGCACGCGCCACGCCGACTGCCGGGATCACTGCGTCGTCGATCGCAGTGATCGCGAGCACGTCGAACAGGTTGGCGGCGTTGACTGCCAGCGTCACCCGATCGAGCGGACGGAACTGCACGAACGCGTTGGTCGTCGTGTAGCCCGGAACCTTCAGCGTGTTCGCCGCGGTGGCGAAGCTGCCGGTGGTGCCGATGATGACCGCGCCGACGCTGAACTTGTCGGTGGTGATCTGCGGCGTCGCCTGGAAGATCAGCTTTGCCTGGTGCTGCGGCACGTTGCCGTTGTTCGCCGGGGTGAGCACGTCGTGCGTGATCTCCGCGTCCGTGTAGGTCGCGCCGGCGGTCAGGCTGAAGATGCCCATCCGGTAGCTGCCTTCGAACTCGGCGCCCATCGCCTTGTAGTCGCGCACGATCGGCAGGCCGGTGGTCGAGTCGAGGTTGGTGTCCTCGGCCTTGGCCCAGAAGCCCGTGACGTTCACGGTCAGGTTGTCGTTGCGGTACTTAACGCCCGCCTCGGCCTGGTGCACCACGTCGACTGCCGCGTCCTTGTCGACCAGGCTGCCGTCGGTCGTGCTGATGAACGGACCGAAGTTGATCCGGTCGGCGTTCGCACGGCCGCCGCGGCTGTAGCGCGCGAACACTGCGAGCGGCTCCGCGATGCGCCAGTTCACGCCGGCCGAGTAGCTCAGATAGCCATAGGTATAGTCGACCGGGGCCGGACGGGTGAGCGGAAGCACCGCGACCTGCATCTCGGGGACTGCGATCACGCCGTCGCGGTTGATGTCCAGCGGCGCAGTGCCGACGCGGCCGCCACCCAGGTCATAGCCGAGCACGTTGCCGCTCGCCTTGCCGAAGTCATAGCGGAGCGAACCGCCGATCGAGACGCCGCCGATCTTGAGGTTGACCGACGCGAACGGCGCGTTGGTCGTGTAGCCGAGCTTGTAGCCGCGGTTGAACTGCGCCGGGTTGGTCGGCGAGCCATAGCGCAGCGTGCCGTCCTGGGTGACCTTGACGCCGGTCGAGGTGACGACGTCGAGCAGCTGGCTGTCGCCGTTGCTGGCGACGCCGCTCAGCACGGTCGCCCAGTTCCAGTCGGAATCGATGGTCTGGTGCGAGCTGTACAGGCCGAAGGTCGTGGTCAGGTCGTTGCCGCCGACGTTCCACACGCGGCTGGCGCGGATGTCGTTGGTGACGTTGCTCAGGTCGTTGAGGTCGGTGTCGGCGATCATCATCAGCGCGCCGAGGCCGTTGCCGTTGAGCGAGGCCGGGGCGGTGATCGTCGTGCCGGCATTCGGGCCGCTGGCGAAGCGCAGCGAGCCGCCCGGGGCGCCGAACGCACCGGCCATCGCCGCGGCGGGGACGAACTGCGTGTAATAGATGCCCATGTAATGGTTGGACATGCCGGCGTAGCGGAAGCGCTCGGTGACGTCGAAGCCGCCGATTTCGAACTTGCTCTCGACGCCGATCGACTTGACGATCGGATGCTGGCCCGCGGTCATGTCGTCGAGCACCGGCTGGTTGTTGCCGTCCAGCGTCAGCAGGCTCTGGAAGTTGCGCGAGAACAGCGTGTCGTGGCGCACGTCGTAATTGGCGATGTTCTTGTAGACCGGCTTGTCGTTGGTGCCGCTCACGCCCAGCGCGGTGATGTCATATGCCGGGGTGATGTCGTTGAGATACTTGCCGTAGATACGGATATAGCCGCCGTCGAATTCCTTGGTGACGTTGACCTTGATCTGGCCGCCGCGGGTCGAGTTGAAGCCGGTTGCGCGCGGGCCTTCGCCGTCTCGCCAGAAGCCGCCGACATGGAAGCGCAGCGTCGGGCTGAGCTTGGCGCCATAGTCGAAATCGACGCGGCGCATGCCATAGTCGAGGCCGGTCGAGAGCTGGACCGAGCCGCCTTCGACGTCGCCGGTCTTCGAGATGAAGTTGACGATGCCGCCGGGCGAGTTCGACGCGAAGGTCGAGGCCGATCCGCCGCGGATCGCTTCGACGGCCGCCAGGTTCAGGTCGGCACGCAGGAACGTGTCGGCAGTCGCGAAGGCGATGTCGCCGAATTCGAAGATCGGCAGGCCGTCTTCCTGCAGCTGCAGGAACTTGGCGCCGGTCGATGCGATCGGCAGGCCGCGGATCGTGATGTTGGCGCTGCCCTCACCGGTCGCTGCTTCCGAGCGGATGCCGGGGATGTCGCGGAGGATTTCGGAAATCGAGCGCGCACCGATCTTGTCGATCTCGCTGGCGCGCAATGCGCTGGTCGACGTGGCGCTGTCCAGGCGGTCGCGGCCCTTGGCGACGCCGGTCGAGAAGACTTCTTCCTGCTTCTTTGCGTCCTGCGCAGGTGCGTCGGCCTTTGCATCGGCTTCGACCTTCGGCGCGTTCGCCGTGTTCGAGACCGTGTTGGCATAGGCCGGCGCTGCGAGCGCGAGCGGCGCAGCAGCCAGGAAGAGATAACCCCGTTTCATTCTAAGCTCCCAATAGGAATGTGCTGCTCCGTTATAGGAGGTTCCCGTAGGTGCCGGTGCGAGCGGTAACAGTTTTGTCGCAAAATCAAGGCGAAGCGCGCCGCCGCCTCCTCGCGACGCGGCAAAGCCCTCCGCAATTTTCCGGAGCTATGGAGAAGGAGGCGCTAACCATGTTCTGGCGAAACGAGGCACCCGCACGACGAACCGTTGGGCGATCGCCGCGAAACACGTCTCGTCCCGGTTAACCTCGATTGTTCGGAACGGCTTAGCCATGACAGGGATTGCGACCCTTACCGAGATGAAGAATCCGGGGAGGGTCGCACCTATGTCTTCGTTACGCCGCCTCGCGCGGCTGTTAGCCTATTCCGCCGCCGACGCACCGCGCCACCGCTCCCGCGAGCGCGGCCCGGCGCCGTCCTGCACCCCCGCGCCGGGCCCCAGCCCGACCGGCCCCTGCGCCGCACCGGTCGATTGAGGACCGCCGAGATTGATGGTTAGCTGTCCCGTATGATCCTCCCCCCTAGCGGGGAGGATCCGAGCGGTCGGACACTAACAGTGATCCGGCCGAACCTGCTAACGACGACCACTCCGCCGCGATAGCAGGCAAGCCCTGTTCGCCCGCCTAAATCGTCAGGCCCAGCTACGCCCATCCGCCGCCGCGCAACCATAAGGCGGCAGCTGGCCGGGGAAGCGTTCCTGGAGCTTGTGGCAGCCCCAGCTGCGCAGCGGGCCCGGCATATAGCCGTTCAGCGTGATGCCGACTTCGTCATAGGGAGTCTCGGCGCTGGTGACATAGCGATACCAGCGCATGCCAAACATCAGGGTCGCTGCGATCAGGACGACGCACAGCACCTGCAGAACCTTCTTCATGCCAACTCCAAACCAACACGAGGCCGCGCCGCCTCGCAGCAAAGCCGTCGGCAGGCAAGGACCAATGCCGGGCGTGCGCTTATTCCTTCAGCGTCGCCACCAGCGCGTCGGCCGCGCGCGTCACTTGCTTCCAAACCGCATCGAAATCGGCCGCGTCGCCATAATAGGGATCGCGGACCGATTGCCCGGCGCATCCCGGCACCTGGTCCATCAGCAGCCCGATCCGCGCGGTGCTGCGCCCCGGCGCCATCGCATGGAGGTCGAGCAGGTTCTGCGGATCGAGCGCGAGGATATGGTCGAAGCTGGTGAAGTCCGCTCCGCGCACCCGCCGCGCGCGCTTGCCCGAGATGTCGATGCCGTGCGCCAGCGCCACGGCCTGGCTGCGCGGGTCGGGCGCGTTGCCGACCTGCCACTCGCCGGTCGCAGCCGACTCCGCATGTGCCGCCAGCCCCTCGCGGCGCGCCGCCTCCCGAAACGCCGCCTCGGCCAGCGGCGAGCGACAAATGTTACCAAGACACACGAACAATATGGACGGCGGGCGCACGAAAATCCCCTATTTCGTAAATACGGTATGGTCTGCTAGCCTCGGTTTACGAGGTCTCGCATCAGCGCGGCCCGCGCCGACCTTAGGGCAGGCGGGACAGGGAGGGAATGGATGGCGAGTTCAAGCGCGGCCGTGGCCGATCGCAAGGCCGGCCCTTACGCCTGGTACGTGCTGGTGGTGCTGTTTCTGGTCTATGCGCTCAACTTCATCGACCGCCAGATCCTGACGATCCTCGCCCCGCACATCCGCCGCGACCTCGGGCTCAGCCATGCCGATATCGGCTTTCTCTACGGCACGGCGTTCGGGGTGTTCTATGCGCTGTTCGGCATCCCGCTCGGCCGGCTGGCGGACAGCTGGCACCGCGTCCGGCTGATGTCGATCGGGCTCGCGCTGTGGTCGACGATGACTGCGGTGTCGGGCCTGTCGCGCAACGGCCTCCAGCTCGCCGCCGCGCGGATCGGCGTCGGGGTCGGCGAGGCGACGGCGAGCCCCTCGGCCTATTCGCTGATCTCGGACTGGTTCCCCCGCCGCCAGCGCGCCACCGCGCTCGCCATCTATTCGGCCGGCATCTATTTCGGCGGCGGCTTCTCGCTCTATCTCGGCGGCGCGATCGTCGACTGGTGGAACGCGGCCTATCCCGTCAACCCGCCGTTTGGACTGGTCGGCTGGCAGGCGGCGTTCATGGCGGTCGGCCTGCCCGGGCTCGTCCTCGCGCTGTGGGTGCTGACTCTGCGCGAGCCGATGCGCGGCCAGTCCGAAGGGTTGCGCGCCCCGCCGCACCCCACGCCGTTCAAGAGCTTCCTCGAAGACCTGCTGACGATCATCCCGCCGCTCACCCTGATCGGTGCCGCGCGCAATGGTGCGACTGCGTTGTTCCGCAACCTCGTCGTGCTCGCGCTGGTCGCCGCGGCGGTCTACGCGCTGCTCCGTCTCGGCGAGCCGCTGCCGCAATGGCTCGCCGTGGGGATCGGCGTCTATGCCGTCTACAGCTGGTCGGCCGCGCTGCGCCACCGCGACGCGCCGACCTTCAGCCTGATCATCGGCACGCCCGCCTTTATCGCAGTGGTGCTCGCCTATGGCCTCAACGCCTTCCTCGCCTATGCCGTCGCCGGCCTCGCGCCGAGCTATGCCGCGCAGGTCTTCGGCGTCACCAGCCGCGAGGCGGGGCTGTGGATCGGCGGCCCGGCGATCCTCGGCGGGTTCCTCGGCGTAACGCTGGGCGGAATCGCCGCCGATCGCCTCCGCCGCCGCTATGCCTCGGGCCGGATCATGGTGATCCTGTTCGGCAGCCTCGCGCCGATCGCGCCGATGGTCATCGCCTTCACCACCACCGACAAGTCGTTGTTCTACGCGATGCTGCCGATCACCCAGGTCTTCGCCAGCTGCGCGCTGGGTGCCGCCGCCGCCGCGACGCAGGACCTCGTCCTCCCCCGCATGCGCGGCACCGCTACCGCCGCCTTCTTCATCGGCACCACGCTGATCGGCCTCGCGCTCGGCCCCTATCTCGCCGGCCGGGTCGCCGACCTGACCGGCAGCCTCTCCACCGGCATCCTCTCGCTGCTGGTGACGCTGCCGCTGGCGGTAGGCGCCGCGATCGCCGCGCTGCGGCTGGTCCCGGCGGCCGAGGCATCGCGCGAGGCGCGGGCGAAAGCCGCGGGTGAGCCGCTGTGAGATGACCGGGAGCATCTCCTCCGCCGATACGCCTCCCGCGCGAACGCCTCCCGCGCGCCACGCTAGGAGGATACGCTTCGGAATTTTCGCAATCCTCGCGGCATTCCTGCTGGTCAACAGCTGCCTGGGCCCGACCTACCAGGTCTCGACGCTACGCGCGGTCAAAGCCGAATCGCGGCAGCTTGCGGCAACCTACCCGATCGATCCGGTCCGGGGCTGGACGATCGTGCCCAAACGCGACTGGCCGACCGCTATCGCAAGCCTGGAACCGGAGTTCGTCGTCGTCGATAGACGAGCGGTCACCATCACCACCGTACCGTTCTTCGATGGCGGGTGGGGGTACGAGATCGTCGAACGCAAGGACGAACTCGGCATGCTCCCGGGATGCTATTCCGAACCCTATCCGGGCGTGTTCTGGCATGGCCCCTGCTGATCAGCGCCCGCCTACCTCCGTCACCACGAACCGCGCATGGTCCGCCCGGTCCGCCCGCGCGCCGGGGCTGGTCGCCGAGACCTGCCCGCTCGAATCCACCATGAGATAGCGCTGCGTGGCGAGCGACATCAGCATCGGCTCGCCATAAATCGTCTCCATCCACGCAAAGGTCTCGGCCATCCCCGCGTCGCCCGGCTTCACCCACGCGTCGCCGCTCGCGTTGATCGAGAGATGCCCGCCGCCCAGCGCCAGCGCCACGCGCCCCAGCCCCTTGTCGATCACCCGGAACCGCGCCGCGTCGCCGCCCGCCCGCGCGACGATCGACGTCTCATGCTCGGCCAGCGCCAGCTTGCTCCCGTGCAACACCAGCGTCACCGTCTTGCCCAGGGGGATCGGATGCATCAGTCCCTTCGCATTGGGCTGGTCCACCGCGAAGCTGTCGAAATCGGCATGGCCGCCCGCCCGCCCGGTCTGATTATACGCGAACAGCGCATAGCGGATGCCCTGGAAGGTCTTGAGCTGGAACGCCATCACGAACGGCTCGCCGATCGGCGTAAATTTGCGCCCGTCGAGGCTATATTCGAACCGCGCCTTCTCGGTCAGCCAGTCGCATTGCGCGCGCAGCCAGACCCTGCCCTCCGCAAACGGCACCCGCACCACCTTGCCGTCGCGCTGGTCGCGAAACTCGATCGCCTGCTTGCCGCCCGCCTGCGTTACGCCCAGCGTCCGCCACGGCAGCCCGAACAGCGCCAGCCCGGCGGTATCGCCGTCGCGCAGACCCGTGGTCTCGAGCAAAGTCACCGGCGAGGATTGCGGCCCGATCGCCCGCTGGGTCAGCGAATTGCGCGCAGTCATCAGATCGACGGCAGGCAGCGTATGCAGCCGCAGATACCCGCGCCGCTCCTTGAGCGACCACTTCGCGTCATCCGGCACATGGTTCCACTGCCACACCCGCCCCAGCGCCGGCCCGGCAAAGCCATCGTCGCGCACATAGGGCGCGAACGGCTTCTGCACCACGCCCGTCGCCGGCTTGACCCAGGTCCGCGGCGTCCGCCCCAGATTGCCCGGCAGCCCGAAATAGGGCCAGCCGTCCTTCCACGTCACCGGCGACAGCCCGGTAAGCCGCCCCAGCGAATTATAGTCGGTCATCGAGAAGCCCCACCATTCGCCCTGCGGCGTCTGGACGATCCCGCCCTGGTGCAGCACGTTGCGCCCCAGCGCGGTGGTCGGCGGGGCGATGTCGAACGGCGGCCTGGGCTCGCCGCGGTGGCGGTATCCCTCCTCGCTCCCCCAGCCTTCGTCGAGGCTGATCGCGTGGTTCACTTCATACGGGCCATAGGGCTTGTCGGCGCGCGCCATCGGCATCCGCATCCGTCCCGAGAACCACGCGCTGGAGATGTAATAGCGCCCGTCGACCTTGTAGAGATGCGCCCCCTCGCCCATCCCCTGCTCGGCCTTGATGATCACTCGCTCGCTGCCCGGCACCACATCGTCGAGCGCCGCATTCAGCTGCGCCATCCGCACTTCGCGATAGCCCCACACCACATAGACCTTGCCGTCGTCGTCGAAGAGCACGCCGAGATCGTGGAGCGAGCGCTTCATCGGCGTCCGCGTCCACGGCCCCGCCGGATTGGTCGCGCGGAAGACCTGCGTCGTGTGGCCGTTGACGTTGGAGAAAATGTAGAAGATGCCGTTGTGGTAGCGGAAGCTCGGCGCCCAGATCCCCTGGCCGTACATGCTCTTGCCGCCCTCGAGCCGCATGTCTGGACCCAGGTCCATTCGGTCGAAGGCGTAGCCGAGCAGCGTCCAGTTCACCAGATCGCGCGAATGGAGGATCGGCAGCCCGGGCTGGCTGTGGTTGGTGGTGCCGGTGAGGTAGTAATCCTCGCCCACCCGGATCATGTCGGGGTCGGAAAACTCGTCATAGAACAGCGGATTGGTGAAGGTCCCGTCGCCATTGTCGGCAGTCCAGGTCTTGCCCGGCACCTGCGCCGCCGCCGCTATGGGCAACGCCGCAGCCCCCAGCATCATCGCCACCAACAGCCGCGACATCCGAGCCATTATCCCCTCCGCCTTATCGTTGCGGACGGGCTATTGCGCGGTCCGGGAGCGTGTCAAGGAATTGTCCGACTAATTCGATCTACGCCGCGCGCCTCAGTTGAGGTCCTGCCGCCGGAATGCCGCGAACACCAGCGCCACCAGCCCGACGATCCACGCCGCCAGCACGAGCAGCGACACCGTTTGCGAATAGGCGACCACCGTCCCGCTGGCGAGCGGCACCTGGAACCCGGCGCCGTCGCGCATCCAGCTCATCAGATTCTCGAGGTGATAGCTCGGCACCACCCGGAACAGGACCGCCATCCAGTCCATTCCCCAAGCACTGAGCACCGGCATCAGCTTGGCGAACACTTCGTCGATCGTGATCAGCACGATCGAGATGATCAGCGCCGCCAGCGTCGATCGCGTCAGCACCGCCGCAAAGCTCGCATAGGCTGCGGTCAGCAGCAGCGGCACGATCCCCTGCGCGACGATCGCCAGATGCCCCTCCACCAGCGCGGCTGCGGTCACCCCCGAAGGCACCGGGACGCCCAGCGCGGCCGCCTGCACCCCCGCCATGACCAGCGCGATCACCGCGGCCGCCAGCCAGGCCAGATAGAGCAGCCCCAGCGTCACGGCATATTTGGCCGCGATCAGCTTCCATCGCGCGCAATGCGGCACCACCAGCTTCCAGGTGTTCCAGCCATATTCCCCGGCGAACACGATCGCGAAATAGCCGGCGATCAGATAGCGGCCGAACCCGCTCGTCGGCGTGTACCAGATCAGCGCGGTCTGCTCGATCCAGCGCGACGCGATCATCGGCGCGCCGGCATTGCCGGTCGCCAGCGCGACGAAGAACATCAGGAGCAGGATCGCCGCCAGCCCGATCGGATACAGCCACACCAGCATCCAGGTGCCCTTGTGCGGCAGCAGCTTGGTCCATTCCGCCGAGATCACGTTACGCATCGGCCGTCTCCGACTGGGTGATCGCCAGGAACGCTTCCTCCAGCGTGCGCTGCGACGGCGCCAGGCTGAACACGTCGATCCGGGCCTCCACCAGCCGACGCAATATCTCGGGCGCCTGCGCCTGTTCGGCGCGCACCACCAGCGCGGTGCCGTCGATTTCGCACGGCCAGCGCTCCGCCAGCGCCGCGCGCGCGGCTTCCAGCGGCGTCGCGACGATGCGCAGGCTCGCTTCGGTCTGGAGCAGGTCCGCCACCGATGCTTCGCGGATCAGCACGCCGCGGTCGATGATCGCCACGCGATCGCAGACCTGCTGCACTTCGTTGAGCAGATGGCTCGACAGGAACACGCTCTTGCCATGCTCGGCGGTCAGCCGGCGGATCAGCGCGCGCATCTCCTGGATGCCCGCCGCGTCGAGGCCGTTGGCAGGCTCGTCGAGGATGACGAGGTCGGGATCGTTGAGCAGCGCGGCGGCGACGCCCAGCCGCTGCCGCATGCCGGTGGAATAGCCCTTCACCTTGCGGTGGCCGTCGCGCTCCAGCCCGACCTGCGCCAGCAGCGCATCGATGCCGGTGCCGTCCAGCCCCTGCGTCCGCGCCAGTACGTCGAGGTTCCGCCGCCCGGACAGGAACGGATAAAATGCCCCGCCATCGACCAGCGACCCTACCCGCCGCACCGGCTGGCCGTGCCGCAGGTCGCGTCCGAACATCCGGATCGTCCCCGCGCTCGGCGTGATCAGCCCCAGCAGCATCCGGATCGTCGTGCTCTTCCCCGCGCCATTGGCGCCCAGAAAGCCATAGACCTCGCCCGCGCGCACGGTGAGCGACACGTCCTGGACGGCGCGCACGCCGCCGCCGCGCCGGCCATAGGTCTTGCCCAGCCCGGCGATCTCAAGGACCGGTTCCCCGCCCCCGCGCATCTGCTCCATCCATTCCCCCCCTGGCGGCCTGGGCATGGTGTGTCGCGCGGCGCGCCCCAGCGCAAGCCACCGCGGCGCCAAAGGACGAAGTTAGGCCGGCCGAAGCCGGGTTAGACGCGAACGCGCAAGCGCAGCCGCGACATCATCGCGCGGACATTCTCCAGCGGCCGCCCCAGCGTCTCGGCGATATCGTCCACCGAAGCGCCAAGCTCCAGGCGGCTCCGCAGCTCGGTGATGTGGGACTGGGTCCAGCGCTGATGTGCAATCATAAGGCGCCTATGCACGATCCGCGCCGATCAAGCACGCCCGCAATACGAATGCGTTGTGAACGACCCAGGCTCCAACAATATTCCCTGCAAGGGAGGGGGAAGCGGATGCGCGGCGCACGGTCTACCTCACGCCTCAAGGCTGGCGAGTAATCCGGTTGTGGAATTCCGACGTGCTCGCCAGTCCAGATGGCGCTGCCCAGTTTATTCTGTAGGCGCCGCCAAGTGCCTCGACGGCACCCACCCCCATCTCCTCCCGCCAGGGAGTGCGGGGCGGCCACGGTATCGCTGGCGCCCGTTTTTACCCACGGGGGAGACCGCCATCCGGACCCCGGGATCGGACGCCCTTGCGCGCCCACCACCGCCGCGACATGATCGCCCCGGGGGAGATCAGAGCATGGCAAACCATATCCGGCACGCAAGCCTTGCACTGGCAGCGGCGATGCTCGCGGCACCGTGCATCGCACAGGCGCAGCAGAGCCGCACGATCGACGTGCCGGCGGGCAAGAAATGGCAGCACGCCGCCACCGGCCTGATCGTTCCACAGGCGCTTGCCGGCATGCCGCGCACCGCCATCACCGACGCCACCACCGGCGAGATCGACGTGTCGGTCCAGTTCGGCGATCCGCAGACGCTCCATTTGACGCTCTATATCTTTCGTCCCGCGGTGCAGGCCGTGCCGATGTGGTTCGATCGGATCGAGACGCACGTCCTGGGCCGCGACGCCTTCGGCGATTCCGTGCCGCACGGCGCGCCGATCGCATTCGCTCCACCGCACGCCACGGCCGCCGGTGCGCTGCGGCGCGTCTATGTTCCGGGCAAGGGGCCGTTCAAGGCGACCGGCGCGGCGCTGCTCCCGCTCGGCGAGTGGCTGGTGGCGCTGCGGCTGAGCTCGACTCAGCTCGACCCTGCCGCGCTCGACGCCAAACTGGTGGAAGCCGTTGCCGGGCTCGGCTGGCCGGCTCCGGCTACCGCGGCGGCGCAGGCCCCCGCCGCCGCGCCGATCGCGCCGTGTACCACTGCGCTCAACTTCTCGAAAAAGGCCAAGCCCAAGAAGCCCGACATGACCATGGCGCTGTTCGGTGCGGCGCTGGCGAGCGCCGCGCGCAATCCGGAGGTCGAGAAGGCCGCAGGCCCGGGCCCGTCGGGCTTCTGTCGCGAAGGGGCGCCGGGCAAGATGGCCACGGCCTATCGCGCGCTCGCCGGCGGCGAAGGCTATCTCATCGCGCTGGGCGACGCCGGCCGCACGATCAGCGTCTATCCCGAGCTTAAGCTGGATGGCGGCAGTCCCGGCTATGCAGTGACGCTCCAGGATCTAGCGACATCCTATGTCTTCCCGGCGTTCGACAAGCTTCCCGCACCCGACAAGGTCGTCGCGATGCTCGGCAAAACCCGCCCGATCTCGTCCAGCGCGCGCGGCGACAAGACACTGACGATCAACGTCCGATAGCGCGAAACGCTTGCTTAAATCCGCCGAGCTACAAGGCGGGGATGCGCAAGAAAACCGCCGGCCGCGTCCGGCGCAATCTGGTGCATGGAGCAATCGCCGCTGGGCAAGGCGCCCGCCAATTGCACGTCCAACCCGGTCGGCCAGTTCGCCGCACCGATCACCGTGGTGACGCCGGTCTATCGCTGACCGGCGCCGTCCCGGTCACATCGCCTGGAACACCCCGCACGCGATCCGCCCGCCCGAATTGCCCGACGGGTCGGTCTTGTAGTCGTCGGCATTGGCGTGGATCACGATCGCCGCGCCGTCCTCGTCGAGCAGCCCGGCATAGGTGCCGCCCGGCAGCGTGAAGATCGTGCGGTCGCGCCCGTCGGCGTCGATGTCCAGATTGGGCATGTCGCCGGCATGGGGACCCGCCGGATTCTCCTTGCCATGCTGGTGGCTGGTCGGGTTCCAGTGCCCGCCCGCGCTGGCATAGTCCGGCGCCTCGCACTTGCCGACGGTGTGGATATGCGTCCCGTGCGGCCCCTGCGGCAGCTTGCCCGCCTCGACCATCACGCGGATCGCACCGTCGACTTCCTCGGCGATCGCGGTGCCGATCTTCTCGCCCGCGGGGTTCATGATGTCCGCCTGCGCGCGGTACTTGCCCGCCATGTAGCGCGCATTCTGCTCGGGAGTCGCGCACCCGCTCACTGCCACTGCGGCTGCAACCGCCACCATCGCCACGACCTTCATTCCCGCGAACTCCCTGCTTGCTCGTGCCTTCTAATGGACCGGCGCCGCGCCGGTTCCAAGGGGGGTCAGCCGCTTCCCAGGCAATCCCCGTCGCGCTTCCCGCTCACGCTGCCGATGCCGAGCACGATCTTGCCCCGCCGCGAGAAGGTCAGCGCCTGCCACCGCCCGCTATTCCCCACCGCGGTCCGGCTGCGCAAAAAGGTCAGGTGGAGCATCTCATATTGCTCGGGATCGACCATTCCCTTGTCGATCATGCACCGCCACTGCGCGACGTTCCACGCCCAGTCGCGCCCCACCCCGTCCTGGTCGATGCTCCGGCCGAGCGCGGCATACCAGTCGAACACCGCGCGCAGCCGCTCCCAGCGCTCGTCCTCGGGCATCGCCGCCAGCTTGGCCCTTAGCCGCACCAGATCCTCGTCGACCGGGAAAAACCCCTGCTGCACCTTGGTGTCGATCGCCCAGCGCACCTTGCGCATCGTGATCTTCTGCCCGGCGAACACCCGCAACAGGTCCGCCCGCACCTCCAGCAGCAGCGCGACATAGGCATCGGTCTGCACCTGGAGCATCGCGTCGCTCTCGAACACCGCCGTCAGCTCGGCCAGCATCACCGGCCCGAGCTTCCCGTCGGGCCCATGCGCCGCCAATATCCCCCGCCGGCACTTGTCCTTCACCGGCACCTTCAGGCAGTCCCGCGAAAACAGCAGCTTGCCATAGACCGGCGCCAGCGCCCTGCGCGTCCGCCCGAACCGGCTCCCCAGCGCCTTCTTCCACGCCTTGAGCACCGGTTGCAGGCTGCCGGTGCCGTAGTTCCACTGGCTCATCCCCACCGACACCAGCTGGCTGTCGAAATTGCCCACCGGCATCGCCCAGCAGCCCATCGTCTCGGGGATCGACGTCTCCGCCATCCGGTCGAACACTGCCGTCCGGTCGAGCCCGATCTCGCCAAGCAAGGCCGCCGCCCCCGGATCGATCCGCAAAAAGTCCGCCTCGCCCACGCGCCGGCATTCGGGCACGGGCGTCGGCGCCGCGGGCGGCAGCTCCTGTGCCTGCGCCACGCCCGCGCCCAGCAGCAGAGCCACTCCCGCCAGTTCCAAAATCAGCATCGGCTCCCCCTCGCCCCGTCGAGCCTAGGTCAGCCGTCGGGTGGCGACAACGCCTCCTCCGCATCGCGCCAGCGCTCCGCCCCGCCCGCCTGCTCCAGCGCCGCCTCGGCCAGCATCCGCTTCTCCGCCGCCGCGATCGCCTTGGCCAGCGCGGCATTGGTCTCCTCGCGCGTCGGCATCGGCTTGACGAACGTCGTCCCGCGGCGGCCCGGCTGCGCCGACGCCTCCGCCCGCTGGGCCTGCTGGAACAGCGCCCGCAGCAGCGTCTCGGAGAAACGCCAGCGCTGCCCGACTATTTGCCCGCTCTGCACGATCGGCTCCTCCCAGCCGAGCACTGCGCGCTCGAACGCCACCTGCTCGACCGTCACGGCCTGGGTATCGAGCGCCGCCGCCCAATCCGTCGCGAACCGCGCGCATTTTCTCCGCAGCGTATAAGCCGCGGTCGACGAGATCCGCGCCCGCGCGCAGGCATCGCGCACCGATCCGGTCTCGGATAGGGCGCGCAGGAACAGTTTGCGCCGCGCTTCGCTCCAGCCGTCGCGGCGCACGCGATGATCGCCGAGCGGCACATCCTCCAGCGCCTGCGCGGCCTTGTGCTGCGCCACGATCCACGCCGCCTGCTGCTCGTCGACTACCAGGTCCCATCGCGCCGCGAAATCCGCATCGCGCTGCCGCCTTTGATACGCCGAGGAGATCGACCGCCCGATCGCCGCAGCCGCGGCGCGCACCTGCCCGGTCAGCCGCAGCGCGAGCAGAAAGGCCTGGTCGGTGTCGGCGCTCCACCGCGCATATGGCTTCGCCGCGGTGCGCAGCGTCCAATGCGGCAAAGTCAAAAGCGACGGCGAAGGCAGGTCAGACATACGAAGTTCCCCAGCAAAGCCCAACCAACCAGATATCGCATCATTTCCTACATTGAAAGAACCAAATAGGAACACCACGGCAGCATTTAACGCAGTCCCGACCGCGTCGCGCCGTCCGGCCGCTAAATTCGCACTGATCCAGATTATCCCGCGCAACCCGCCGGGGCGCTGCGCATTTGACGCTCCATGCCCCAGTTCTTCTTCCAGCTGCGCACCCAGGGAAGCGCCCCCCGCCGCGACGACACCCCCCGCGAATTCCCAAGCCTCGCCGCCGCGCTCGCCGAGGGCCAGGGCCGCGCCCGCTCGCTGATCCACAACCACCGCCGCCGCGCCCCCGCCCCGCTCCGCGGCACACTCGAGATCGAAGACGAACGCCACCACCCGGTCGCGCGGATATTGCTCGCGGATATCGCGCGGCAGATCAGCTAGGCCGATTTAGCGATGTGAAATCCGGCCAGCGCTCCGGGCACTCGGCCACAGCGTCCGAACATCAAGTCGTTTTCCGCGTCGGCCTAGCGGACCGCATCGGCGGCTGCATCGATCGTGTCGCGCGCACGAGATTCGCTGCCCTGCAACCGCGCTTGATAGCGTTTCAGCCCAACCTTCAATGCCTCGTGTCGCTCCTTCAGCAGCGCTAGGGCAGTGCGATCAAATGGCAGAGCCTCGCCCCGAACGGCCCTTACGGACAGGTCATTGCTCATCCGGACGCTTTCGCCGCTGATTATGTTGCTGATGCAGACGGCGGCGCTGCTGAACGCGTTTGAGGTACGCACTGCGTTACCCGAGGTGGCATTGCTCTGGCGCACGGCATTACCAGCCTGGCGGTTGGATTCGCGCACCTGCCCGAGCGTCCGGTCATAATCGGCGCGGCTGTTGACGTTGACGAAACTGCCGCCGCCGGAATCGGAGACAGCCTTCAGCACCGCCGCTTCGCTCGATGGCAGGCCGAAACCGATGATATTGACGATCGCAAGAGTCTTGCCGCTGTTGATCCGTCGCGCAGTCGCCACCGGATCGCCTCCGCAGGTTTCCTCGCCGTCGGAGACGACATAAATAACCTGTTCTCCTTCGGTCGAAGAGCGGGCCAGCAGCGTCTCGGCCCTTGCGAGGCCGGCGGCGAGCGGCGTCCAGCCCACCGCCCGAACCCTGGAGACTGCGGCACCGAGCGCCGCGCGATCATTTGACATATGGGCAAGAAGGTCGACGCCCGCGCAGGACTTGGCCTTGCCCGCCTCGCTGTTGTCTCCCTGCTGCCCGAAGACGAGTAGCGAGGCCTCCACGGACGACGGCAGGCCGTCGACGAAGCGCGTGGCAGCCTCGCGGGCGAGATCGAGTTTGGTCTGTCCGCCGATCCGACCCGCCATCGAGCCGGAGCCGTCGATCGCGACAACGACGCGAACCGGCGGAATGCGGGGCCCGATTCCATCGCTCGCACGCCGTTCCAGCTCTGGCTGATTCAGCCTGACTTCTTCGAAGCAGCGTTCGGGGTTCTCGGTGGTGAACTGGCCGACATAGGCGCGCGCCTGTACGACCTCGTCCGCGCTTACGTTGCTCAGCGGCGCCGACGCGTCGTCGCTGGTTTCATTTTTGGAACCGCCGCATCCACAGATGGCCAGCGCCAGGAGACCGGGAATGCAGCTACGAGCGACGTCCATGAGCGAAGTCTAGCATCAGACCGCCGATCCGCCAAAATGCCGTCACAGGCTGCAGGAGCAAGCCGGATGAGCGCGCAAACAAAGCGTCCGCGCCCGGCTGGCATTGCGTTTCGACCAGGCCCGCGGCAGCGGACCGTCAGCCTTTTGCGGGCTGCCGACCAACAGCGGTCGTCCGCCATCGGCCCAAAATCTGCAATATGCCCACTCCGCCCCACTCCCCCTACCTGCCTCCCCTTCCCCTCCCCTCCCCCCCTTGCTAAGGCCCGCCACGAATCTTCGCATTCGCAGCACTCTCCGGCGCGCCCGCGCGGTCCTATAAAGGATAGCGTCCCCCGAGCGCCCGGGCCGGACAAAGAAAGGACCCCGCGCCCCATGACCGCCATCGGCAACGATACGCTCGGCACCCGCGATACCCTCACCGTCGGTGAGAAGAGCTACAGCTTCTATTCGCTGCCCAAGGCCGCGAAGAAGCTCGGCGACATCAGCCGCCTGCCCTTCTCGATGAAGGTGCTGCTCGAGAACATGCTGCGCTTCGAGGACGGCAAGACCGTCACCAAGGACGATGCCCAGGCGCTGGTCGACTGGCAGAAGGACGCGCGCTCGAACCGCGAGATCCAGTATCGCCCCGCCCGCGTGCTGATGCAGGACTTCACCGGCGTGCCGTGCGTGGTCGATCTCGCCGCGATGCGCGACGCCATCACCAAGCTGGGCGGCGACGCGGCCAAGATCAATCCGCAGGTCCCCGTCCATCTCGTCATCGATCACTCGGTGATGGTCGACGAGTTCGGCACCCCGCAGTCGTTCGGCCAGAATGTCGAGCTCGAGTATGAGCGCAATTCGGAGCGCTACGAGTTCCTCAAATGGGGTTCGAAGGCGCTCGACAATTTCCAGGTCGTTCCCCCTGGCACCGGCATCTGCCACCAGGTCAATCTGGAATATATCTCGCAGTCGATCTGGTCGTCGGCCGCGCCCGACGGCTCGATCGTCGCCTATCCCGACACGCTTGTCGGCACCGACAGCCACACCACGATGGTCAATGGCCTCGGCGTGCTCGGCTGGGGCGTCGGCGGGATCGAGGCCGAGGCCGCGATGCTCGGCCAGCCGGTGTCGATGCTCATCCCCGAAGTCGTCGGCTTCAAGCTGACCGGCGCGCTGGGCGAGGGCATCACCGCCACCGATCTGGTGCTCACCGTCACCCAGATGCTGCGCGCCAAGGGCGTGGTCGGCCGCTTCGTCGAATTCTACGGCCCCGGCCTCCACGCGATGACGCTGGCCGATCGCGCGACGATCGCCAACATGGCGCCCGAGTACGGCGCGACCTGCGGCTTCTTCCCGATCGACGAGAAGACCATGGATTACATGCGTCTCACCGGCCGTCCGGACGATACGATCGCGCTGGTCGAAGCCTATGCCAAGGCACAGGGCATGTGGCACGATGTCGACAGCCCCGAGCCGATCTTCACCGACGCGCTCGAGCTCGACATGAGCTGCGTCCGCCCGTCGCTCGCCGGCCCCAAGCGTCCGCAGGACCGGGTGAGCCTCGACGTGGTCGACGAAGTGTTCAACGCCGATCTGCAGAAGGTCTATCACAAGGACCGCGCCGAGCGCGTCGCAGTCGAAGGCGCCGAGCACGATATCGGCGACGGCGACGTCGTGATCGCCGCGATCACTTCGTGCACCAACACCTCGAACCCCTCGGTGCTGATCGCCGCGGGCCTGGTGGCGCGCAAGGCACGCGCGCTCGGCCTGACGCGCAAGCCGTGGGTCAAGACGTCGCTGGCGCCGGGCTCGCAGGTCGTGACCGACTATCTCAACAAGGCGGGGCTCAGCGAGGATCTCGACGCGATCGGGTTCAACCTCGTCGGCTATGGCTGCACCACCTGCATCGGCAATTCGGGCCCGCTCGCCGAGCCGATTTCTGCGGCGATCAACGGCAACGACATCGTCGCGGCCTCGGTCCTCTCGGGCAACCGCAATTTCGAGGGCCGCGTGTCGCCCGACGTGCGCGCCAACTTCCTCGCCTCGCCGCCGCTGGTCGTCGCCTATGCGCTCAAGGGCACGGTAACCGAGGACATGTACGAGACGCCGATCGGCGAGGGCACCAACGGCCCCGTCTTCCTCAAGGACATCTGGCCCTCGAATGCGGAAGTCGCCGGGCTGATCGCCGCCAACATCGACGACGAGATGTTCCGTACCCGATATTCGAACGTGTACCTCGGCGACAGCCACTGGCAGGGCATCACCGTAGCCGGCTCGGCCACCTATGCCTGGCCGGTCAGCAGCACTTATATCCACAACCCGCCCTACTTCGAAGGCCTGACGATGACTCCCGCCCCGGTGCAGGACATCATCGATGCCAAGCCCTTGGCAATCCTCGGAGATTCGATCACCACCGACCATATTTCGCCGGCCGGTTCGATCAAGGCGGACAGCCCCGCGGGCAAGTTCCTCCAGGACCATCAGGTCGCGCGCAAGGACTTCAACAGCTACGGCGCGCGCCGCGGCAACGACGAAGTCATGGTTCGCGGCACCTTCGCCAACATTCGCATCAAGAACGAAATGGTCCCCGGCATCGAAGGCGGCATGACCAAATATCACGATCAGGTCATGCCGATCTACGACGCCGCGATGCGCCACAAGGCCGATGGCACCCCGCTGGTGATCGTCGCCGGCAAGGAATATGGCACCGGCTCGTCGCGCGACTGGGCGGCCAAGGGCACCAACCTGCTCGGCGTGCGCGCCGTGATCACGGAGAGCTTCGAGCGCATCCACCGCTCGAACCTGGTCGGCATGGGCGTCGTCCCGCTCCAGTTCGCCGAAGGGGTGACGCGCCAGACGCTCCGCCTCGACGGTTCGGAGACCTTCACGATCACCGGCGTCGCCAGCCTGCGTCCGCGCCAGGACGTCGAAGTTACGCTCACCCGCAAGGACGGCAAGACCGAGACCTTCCAGACCCGCTGCCGCATCGATACGGTCAACGAGCTGGAATATTTCCTCAACGGCGGCATCCTGCAGTACGTGCTGCGCAACCTCGCCGCATAAGCTTCCGAACAAACAAAAAGGGCCGCGGTGGATCTCCACCGCGGCCCTTTTTCTTGCCCGCTTTCCATATGCGCTCCCCTTCCGCTTGCGGGAGGGGTCGGGGGAGGGGGAGAATGAAGCGTTCGCCGCGAGCGGCAATCCCCTTCCCTAACCCCTCCCGCACGCGAAAGGGGAGTTTACTCCCCGATCCCCAGCAACTCGATCTTGAACAACAGGGTCGCGCCGCCCGGGATCGGCCCCTTGCTCTCCGGGCCATAGGCAAGGTCGGACGGAGTCGCGATTTCGATCGTGTCGCCCACGCCCATCATCGGCACCGCCACCTGCCAGGCCGGGATCAGCGCGCCGAGCGGGAAAGTCGCCGGTTCGCCGCGCGAATAGGAGCTGTCAAACTCGGTCCCGTCGACCAGCGTGCCGGCATAATGGATCTTGACCACGTCCTGCACGGTCGGGTGCTTGCCGCGCCCGTCGCCCTTGATCCGACGCCAGCGCAGATTGCCCGGCAGCGACTGCCAGCCGTCGCTCGTCTTCAACTGCGCGAGCGCCAGCATCTGCTTGTTGTGCCAGGCGGCGTCCTGCGAAATGTCCGGCGCCGTGGCCTGCCCGCCGGTCTGGAGAGCCGCCGCGGCGGTCGCCGCGGCCAGCGCGGCCACGCCCAGCCCGATCAGATACGCTTTCTTCAAGGCAATCACTCCTGTGCCGAATTCATCTGGAGACGCCCTTAGCGAAACACGGCGCCGGTTGAACAGAGCGCTTACCCGAGCGCCCTGCCCGCCACTGCATCGAGCTTCGCCAGCAGCGCGGGATCGCGCGCCGAGGGCGCCGTGATCAGCGCGGTATCGAGGCAGGTATCGATCGGCGACGCCGGCCGCTCCTCGGGCAGGCTGCGCAGCAAGTGCGTCACCAGTCGCCGCGCCTTTGCGGCATTGTCGGAGAGCCGGGCGATCACCTGCGCGACATCGACTGCGTCCTCGCCTTCGCGCCAGCAATCATAGTCGGTGACCATGCCCACCAGCGCATAGGGCAGCTCCGCCTCGCGCGCGAGCTTGGCCTCGGGCATCGCGGTCATGCCGATGATCTGGCAGCCCCAGCTGCGATAGAGATGACTCTCCGCGCGGCTCGAAAATTGCGGCCCTTCCATCGCCAGATAGGTGCCGCCGACATGCGTCTCTGCGTCCGCCGCCCGCGCCGCCTCGGCCGCCAGCGCCGAAAGCCGCGGACACACGGGGTCGGCCATCGAGACATGCGCGACCATGCCCGTCCCGAAGAAGCTCGACGGCCGCTCCTTTGTGCGATCGATGAACTGGTCGGCGATGGTGAAGCTTCCCGGCGGCCGATCCTCGACCAGACTGCCGACCGACGAGATCGCAAGCACGTCGGTGACGCCCAGCCGCTTGAGCACATCGATATTAGCGCGCGCATTGAGCTCCGACGGGCTGATCCGATGCCCCCGCCCATGCCGCGGCAGGAATACCACGCGGACATGGCCGACGCGCCCGACGAAGCACGCATCGGAGGGCTGCCCCCATGGGCTCGCCGTCTCGACCCACTCTCCGCCCTCGACTCCCTCGACGTCGTACAGCCCCGAACCGCCGATGATCCCGATCGTCCAGCCGCTCATATCGCTCCCTTGCCCACATTGCTCCGCGCCCGGGCGAAATAGAGCAGCAGCCCGAGTCCGTTCCACGACGCTGGACGTCGCGTGGTGATAGCGCCGCCAGCCACCCGCGCCAACGCGTTCATCGCGCGTGCAGCCGCGATCGGCGATCGCTACGCCGACGATCGATGGAGTCCGCCCGATGCTGCTCGCTGCACTCGCCCTGATGCTCGCGGTCCCCGACGATCCCGCACCCAATCCACAGATCGACTATGCCGGCTTTGTCACGCTGACCGGCGACGTCCGCACGCTCCGCGCAAAGCGGCTGCTAGGTTTCGCGGCGTTCAAGGCAAAGGCGACGGAGCGTGCCACGCTGGTCCTCGACGCCCGCTCGGCGGACAAGTTCGCCGAAGGTCACCTCGCCGGCGCAGTCAATTTGCCGCTCACCGACTTCACTGCCGAGGCACTGGCGCAAGTCATCGGCCCGAACCGCGACCGCCCGATCCTGATCTACTGCAACAACAATTTCTCGAACCACGGCGCCCCGGTGCCGCTCAAGAACGCCGCGCTCGCGCTCAACATCCAGACGTTCATCAACCTTGTCGGCTATGGCTATGCCAATGTCTGGGAGCTGCGCGACATCGTGGATTTCAACGATCCGGCGGTCGGCTGGACTGCCAAAGCAGACGCCGCCCGCCCAGCCTAGTTGAGCAACTCGGTGGTCACGCGGCCGGCCAGCGCCTGCAGCTTCGACCGCGCCTGGGGCAGCAACTGCGCGCGCGGCAGATTGTCGATCGCACAGAGCGCGCCGAGCACCGTCCCACATGGCGCGATCAGCGGCGCGCCGACGTAAAAGGCGATGTTCGGGCTACCGCGCACCAGCGGATTCCCTGCGAAGCGCCGGTCGATGCTCGCGTTGAAGATCACCATCACATTGTGCGGATTGAGGATCGCATGCCCGCAGAACGAGATCGCGCGATCGACTTCCTCGAGGTCGCTGCGATACCGCGCCGCGACCACCATCCGCTCGCGATCGATGATCGTCGCGATGCCGAACTTGGCGTCGAACAGTTGCGCCGCCTCGGCGACGATTCCATCTGCGGAACGCGATTTCTTCGACGCCACGCCATAGCGATCGACGGCGGCCTGGCGCGCGCTCTCATCGGCTGGCTTGTTCGGCTTGAGAAAGGACAACACGCTGGAAATGCCTCGAATTTCGGATCCTGCAGCAGTGTTACCGGCAAAGTCCTAAGCGCGCGTAACGCACTGCCTACGAAGTAAAACGTGCCCGCCGCCACATCGTTTCAAGTTGCGGTGACGGGCACGCGTCCTTCTTCAGAAGCGAAGCCGCCCGCCCAGCGAGAACACCAGCGCGCTGGCATCGCGCAATTCGCCCGACGTCAGGATCGGCGTCTGCGCCGCAGTGCCGGGATAGGCCGCAGTCACCCGGTCGATCGGCGCATCGGAGAAGGTGACGTAGTTGGCGCCGGCATCCAGCGTGAAGCCCGGGGTCATCTGGTACGACGCGCCAACGCCGTAATTCCAGCGATCGGCATCGGGGACGCGGGCGTCGCGCTCGGTATCGCGCGTGGGGGTCTGTGTCCGCTGGACGCCGGCACGCACGGTCAGCTTCGACGATGCGGCATAGTCGAATCCGCCGGCAAGGCTCCAGCTGTCGCGGTAGTTTTCGGGGATCGCCGTGTTCAGCGGCGCGCCCAGCCGGATCGCGTCGAACTTGCTCCAGCCATAATGCACCGCCTGCCCGTTGAGCGTGAAGCGGTCGCTCAACCGGAAGCGCGCGCCGACGATAACCTGCGCCGGCGTGTAGAAGCGCGCCTCGACGTCCGACAGCGACAGGTTCGATCCGGCGAGCGGCCCGACCAGCCCGCTCACTTCGAGCTCGCCCTTGAGCTTGTGCTCGATCGCCGACTTGTAGCTGGCGCCGACGGTGACGACGTCGTTGTGCATCTGGAAGCCCGCGCTCCAGCCCATGTCCCAGCCATCGCCCTTCAGCTCCTGCTTGCCGTCAGGGAGCGTCGCGAGGACGTTGGGCAGCGCATTGGCGAGGCTGGCATCGGTATATTCGACATTGAGCGCCGCGCCGACGCGCAGCCAGTCGGTCACCGCCACCGCCACCGAAGGCTGGATGTCGATCGTGCGCAGCTCGGTCTTGAGCGCGCTGTACCGCGCCCAGCTCGTCTCGGGATAGTCGGTGGTGAAGCTGTACGGCGAGGTGATCGCAAGGCCGATTGCCACGCGGTCGCCCAGCGGGATTGCGACGGCGCCCGAAGGCAGCACGCCCTTGTTGATCGGATTGCGCGTGACTGCGTCGCCGCCCACCGGCGCGAAAGTTCCGCCCGGGCGGCGGATCAGCGTGCCGGTATCGGCGACTTCGCCGCGCGGCACGATCAGCGTCGCATTGAGCACCGCCTCGCCTTCGGTCATGCCGGCGATGGCGGCCGGGTTCCACCACAGCGACGCCGCACCGGTATCGGCGACTTCGCCCGAAAAGGCGCGGCCCGATGCGCGCGCCGACTGCTCCTGAAGGTAGAATGCCTGGGCACTGGCCGAGGCGGCAAAACCGAACGACCCCATCAGCGCGGTTGCGCCGACGAGCGAAAGCTTGAGATGCGACATTGTGCTGTCCTTGTACGCAGATACTGAAATGCAATCGTGGCGCCGCCTCAGCGGATGCGCGTCCACGTCTGGGTCTTGCAGAACGGCTTGAACACGCAGCCGCGAAGCTTGAGCTGGTCGGCGCCCGACGGCGTCACGTCGGCGCTGTAGGTCTTGCCGTCCTCGGCATTGTAGATCTTGCCGCCGGTCCAGCCATTGCCGCTCACGCTGAAACCGCCGAGGATCTGGAGGCCGCGCAGCGGGCGGTTGCGCAGCGCCGCATTGGCGTTCTTCGCGTCCTTCAGATTGGGGTTGGTCCGCAGCAGATCCGACGTGAGCACGCGTCCGCAGATCGACGCGCCGCAGCGCTGGATCTCGACGATCCCGCCGCGCGTCTCCGTGCGCCAGCGGCCGACTACGGCATCGGCATTCTGGGGAGCGGCCATCGCAGCCGACAGCCCTATGAGGGTAAGCAACATACACATCCTCTCGACACGCCCTGCCGATTGACCGGCAGTGGCTCATGAAGCGACCCGACGGCGCGTGCCTGAACACGCAACCGCGAGGAAGCGCGCTGGTTCCAAGGAAAACCGACCGCAATATGTCGCAATGTGTCCGGAAAGTTGCGCCCGGACCGGCTCAGTCGCCCGCAAAGCCGAACGGAGTCACGCCGCTTTCGCGCTCGTTGACCAGCATCGCGCGCCCCGCCGGCGGCGCCGAACGCTGCGGGCAATCGGGCCGCGTACAGGCGCGGCAACCCAGCCCGATAGGCATCGCGCGGCCGGCAAGGTCATGACCCGACGTTACGGCAAGCCCGCGTGCCTCGCTCGCCGCCATGCCCAGCCCGATCGCGAAGCGCGCAGGCACCCCGCCGCTCCGCGCACCCTGCGGTCGCACTGACTGGGCAACCGTAAACCAGCGGCTGCCGTCCTCGAGTTCAAGCAGCTGGACCAGCGTCTCATCGGGCCGGGCAAAGGCCTCGAAAATATTCCACAGCGGACAGATTCCCGGCCCTTCAACCAGCGGCGAGCCGCTTCCGCCGGCATAGCGCTTCGAAATCTGCCCGGCCCGGTCGACTCGCAGCAGGAAGAACGGCAGCCCGCGCGCGCCGACGCGCTGGAGCGTGGTCAGCCGGTGCGCGACCTGGCTGAAGCTCGCGCCGAACCGCCGCTGGAGCAGCTCGATGGCATAGCCGCTCGCCTCGCATGCGCGCAGGAAGCGGGCATAGGGCATCATCACCGCTGCGGCGAAATAGGCGACGAGGTGGCGGCGATAGAGCCGCTCAGCAGTGCGATCGAGCGCGGCGCCCTTGACCAGCGCGTCGATCTCCGCCCGCGCCTCCTCGGCCAGCCGCTCGGCGAGCGCGAAGCTTCGGGCAGGCGCATCGAGCATCTCGGAAAGCTGGACCTGCCGCGCATGGAGATCGAGCCGCTTCATCCGATCGGGCATCACATCCGCAGGCAGGATGCGCACCGCGAGCTGATGCTTGACCCGCAGCCGCTCGGCCATCGCGCCGTAGAGGTCGCCCGCTGCGATGCGCAGCTCGTCGGCCAGCGCCTCGGCCTTGGCGTCGAGATCGGCGAAATAATTGCGCCAGCGCTCGATCTCGCGTCGGACCTGCCGCCCGGCATCGTCGGGCTCGGCGACATCTACGGTGCCGCCGCCGAGCCGATCATAGGCACGCGCAAAGGCTTCGGCGCCGCCGGGCGCGCCCGCCAGCCACTCCTCGAGCTGGTGCCGGTCGACCTCCAGATCGGCGAACAGCGGGTCGGCGAGCCGCCGCCGCAGTGCCTCCGCGCCTCCGCCCGGTTCGCTCGCCGCGAGCTTGCGCGGATCGAAGTCATAGGTCTGGGCCAGCCGGAGCATCACCGTCGCGGAGATCGGCCGCTGGTTGCGCTCGACGAGATTGAGATAGCTCGCGCTCACTTCCAGCGCCTCGGCCATCGCTACCTGGCTCAATCCGAGCTGGCGGCGAAGACGGCGGATCGCGTGCCCGGCGAACAGCTTTTGATCTGCCATTTTCCTACATGCCTTGTTCTTGATATGTCCGTACGCCAAGTCGCATTGCATTCTGTAAATATATTTACATATCTACAAATCTATTCTGCTGTCAGGCAACCAATCAACCCGCAAACCCGCTCAAAACCCTCGCTTCGAGTCAAGTTCGTCAAGCATATCGTCCTCCGACACTGAACTCTGTCAAGGAAATGACATGCCGATCGCTTTCGACGATCTCGTCCCCGCCCCTGCCGGCCGCTTCGCCGGTATCGTCCGTCCTTATTCACCCGAGGATGTCGAGCGGCTGCGCGGCTCGCTGCCGATCGAGCACACCATCGCCCGCCGCGGCGCGCTCAAGCTGTGGGAGCTGCTCAAGTCGGAGGACTATATCCACGCCCTCGGCGCGCTCTCGGGTAACCAGGCGATGCAGATGGTCCGCGCCGGGCTCAAGGCGATCTATCTCTCCGGCTGGCAGGTCGCCGCCGACGCCAACACCGCCGGGCAGATGTACCCCGACCAGTCGCTCTACCCGGCCAATGCGGGTCCCGAGCTGGCCCGCAAGATCAACGCCACGCTCCAGCGTGCCGACCAGATCGAGCATATGGAAGGCGGCGCGACCCGCGACTGGTTCGCGCCGATCATCGCCGATGCCGAGGCCGGCTTCGGCGGCCCGCTCAACTGCTTCGAGATCATGAAGGCCTATATCGCCGCCGGCGCCGCAGGCGTGCATTACGAGGACCAGCTCGCCTCGGAAAAGAAGTGCGGGCACCTTGGCGGCAAGGTGCTGATCCCTACCCAGGCGCATATCCGCAACCTCGACAGCGCCCGTCTCGCCGCCGACGTCTCCGGCGTGCCGACAGTGATCTGCGCGCGCACCGATGCAGAGAGCGCGAAGCTGATCACCTCCGATGTCGATGAACGCGACCATGAATTCCTCACCGGCGAGCGCACCGCCGAAGGGTTCTTCCGGCTGAAGGAGGGCACCGGCGTCGATCACTGCATCAAGCGCGGGCTCGCCTTCGCCAGCCATGCCGACCTGCTGTGGTGGGAGACCTCGAAGCCCAATCTCGACGACGCACGCCGCTTCGCCGAAGCGATCCAGCGCGAACACCCGAACAAGATGCTGGCGTACAACTGCTCGCCGAGCTTCAACTGGGAGAAGAATCTCGACCGCGACGACATCGCCCGCTTCCAGCGCGAGATCGGCGCGATGGGATACAAGTTCCAGTTCGTCACCCTCGCCGGCTTCCACCAGCTCAACTACGGCATGTTCGAGCTGGCGCGCGGCTACAGAGATCGCGGCATGGCCGCCTATTCGGAGCTCCAGCAGGCCGAGTTCGCCGCCGAGGCCGATGGCTACACCGCGACCCGCCACCAGCGCGAAGTCGGCACCGGCTATTTCGACGCGATCGCCCAGGCCGTGGCCGCCGGCGAGAGCTCGACCACTGCGCTCGCCGAGAGCACCGAAGCCGCCCAGTTCAACCAGCAAGCTGCCTGAAAGGAGCAACAATGACCGGAGAACCCCAGCGCAGCCGCGCCGTCTTCTCGACTGAGGATTTTCGCCTGATCCGCGAGGCCGTCGGCACCCATCTCCACAAGATCAAGGACGAGCCGGAATCGACCAAATACGCCAATCTCTATCACCGCCTCGGCCGCGTCGCCTGAGGCCAGACTTTCCTGGGGAGGAAAGGATGCTCGCCGGGGCTAAGCACCCGGCGGGCATTTCCGCGTTCAATGCGCTCGGGCGAAGGCCGGAGCCTGGCAGCCGTCAGCCTTCGCCCTCCAGCACTCCCGCCTTCGCCGGAGCACCCCTGGGAGCACCGCTGCCAGCCAGCCGGTCGACCCGGGCGAGATGCTCATCCTTGCCGAACGGGAAGCGCCGGTAGAAGAATGCCGCGGCGAAGCCGAGCGACATGTACAGCGCGGCGAAAAGGATGGTCAGCCGGTCCACCGTTTCGACCGACACGCTTCCCGGCTTCGCCGCCTCGGGGAAACCGGCAATCGTCAGGATCACGCCGGCGACGAAGATGCCGAGCCCGCTGGTGCATTTCTGGACGAAGAAGGCGCCCGCGAAGAACACCCCCTCGGACCGTCGCCCTGTCTCGTCCTCCGAATGCTCGACGACATCTGCCATCATCGACGCGCCGAGGATCGTCGAGGAGACTGCGCACGTCGCGTTGACCGTGAAGAAGGAGAGCAGCAGCGGCATCAGCCACGGGCTTCCGGCCGGCGGGAACAGTCCGGCGAGCCGCAGCCAAAGCGGCGCAGTGAGCAGCACCGCCGCAGCGATCATGAACCCCATCGCCGCCACCGGCTTGCCGGTACGCCGGGCGACCCGCGGCGCAATCACGAACGCGCCGATCACTCCGAGCAGCAGGGTCAGCCCGAGCCATTGGAAGTCCGCACCGCGAAACCCCCAGACATGCGCATAGAGATAATTGGACAGCGCATAGCTGACCCCCTGCGCCGAATAATAACAGATTCCCGCCGCCATCAGGATCAGGAAGGCGCGGTTGCGCACGCTCTCGCGCAGCTCGCGGAAATTCTGGCCAAGCGACTGGCGCGCGATCTCGGGTCTCGGCAGGCGGCTGATCTCGCGGTGGGTACCGAGCGCCGAGACGAGGATCGCGACGAACATCGCCACCGCGCCCGCCGTCGCGAACCCGACATAGCCGCGCCGGTCGAGCAGCCCGTCGGCGAGGAAATAACCATAGGACGCCATCAGCATCGCCATCCCGCCGGCCCAGCCGAACAGATAGCGATACGCCATGATCCGCGTCCGCTCGTCATAATCGGCCGAAAGCTCGGGGCTTAGTGCTTGCGACGGCACCTCATAGGCCGACACCGCCGTGCGAACGAGCACCGCGCTGGCGAACACCCACACCAGCATCGCCTGATGCGACCAGGCCGGCGGATTCCACAGCAGCAGCCAGCCCAATGCGATCGGCGCGGCGGAGGCATACATCCACGGATGCCGCCGCCCCCACCACCCGCGCGTCCGGTCCGAGAGGAATCCGATCGCCGGGTCGATGAACGCATCGAGCAGCAACGCACACATGATCGCGAAGCCGACCTGTGCGGAGGGAAGTCCGAGCACCTGATTGTAGAACAGCAGCAGGAAGGTGGAGAAGCAGAAGTCCTTCACCCCGTACGCAACCGCGCCGAACCCATACGCGAGCATCGTCGACTGGCGCACGCGGCGGACGGGGGTCTGGTTCGCAGCCATGATCGAGCCCTCTCACGCTGTTCCGGACCAGCATAGGCGGCATGCGCGATGCGTCAATCATGCGTATTGGAAGATCGGGTATGGCTTGCGAGATGCAGACAGCCGGCTATAGCTGGCGCCTTCGAACAACAGGAACGGTTCCCCGATGGCGCTCGACCCGGAGATTTTCGACACGCTGATCGATACGATCCGCCGCTTCGTCAGCGAAAGGCTGCGCCCGCTCGAAGGTGATGTAGAGGCGGCCGATGCCATCCCCGATGCAGTGATCGAGGAAATGAAGGCACTCGGCCTGTTCGGCCTGTCGATCGCCGAGGAATATGGCGGGCTCGGCCTGACGATGCTCGAGGAATGCAAGGTCGCGATCGAGCTCGGCCGCACCACCCCCGCCTTCCGTTCGACGTTCGGCACCAACGTCGGGATCGGCAGCCAGGGCCTGGTGATGGCCGGCACGCCACAGCAAAAAGCGCAGTGGCTGCCGCGGATCGCCAGCGGCGACGTGATCACCAGCTTCGCGCTGACCGAGCCCGATGTCGGCTCGGACAGCGGCGCAGTGAAGACTCGCGCGGTCCGTGACGGCGACGTCTATCGCCTGAGCGGCACCAAGCGCTTCATCACCAATGCCGACAAGGCGCAGCTGTTCACGGTGATGGCGCGTACCGGGGACGAACCCGGCGGCCGCGGCGTCTCGGCGTTCCTCGTGCCGCGAGACTTGCCCGGCCTGTCGATTGGCGAGCCCGAGAAGAAGATGGGCCAGAAGGGCGCACGCGTTGCCGACGTGGTGTTCGACGATACCCCCGTCCCCGCCGCCAACCGGCTCGGCGAGGAGGGGCAGGGGTTCAAGATCGCGATGCAGGTGCTCGATCGCGGCCGGCTGCACATCTCGGCGGTGTGCGTCGGAGTCGCTGAGCGGCTGATCGCCGATTGCGTCGCCTATGCCAGCGACCGGAAACAGTTCGGCAAGCCGATCGCCGAGCACCAGCTCATCCAGGCGCTCATCGCCGACTCCAAGACAGAGGCGATGGCCGCGCGTGCGCTGATGCTCGAGACGGCAGCGAAGAAGGACGCCGGCGACAACACCACGATGGAAGCCGCCGCGACCAAATATTTCGCCAGCGAGATGGTCGGCCGCGTCGCCGATCGCGCAGTGCAGATCTTCGGCGGCGCGGGCTATATCGCCGATTATGGCATCGAGCGGCTCTACCGCGACGTCCGGCTGTTCCGGATCTACGAAGGCACCAGCCAGATCCAGCAACTGATCATCGCGCGCGAAACGCTGAAGCGCGGCGAATAGAGTCCCCTTCCGCTCGCGGAAGGGGCTAGGGGGAGGGCCGTCCTCTTCCCCGCTGCCTCAATTATCGCGCGCCCTCCCCCGACCCCTCCCGCAAGCGGAAGGGGAGCAGAAGGAAGAAGAATATGGACACCAACAGCCTGTTCCGCCTCGATGGCCGCGTCGCACTTGTCACCGGCGGCTCACGCGGCATCGGACGGATGATCGCCGAGGGATTCATCTCCCAAGGCGCCAAGGTCTATGTCTCGTCGCGCAAGGCCGAGGCGTGCGAGGAAACCGCCGCGGCGCTCGGCGACAAGTGCATCGCGCTGCCGCACGACATCTCCACCGTCGAAGGCTGCCGCGCGCTGGCCGCCGACCTCGCTGCCCGCGAGCCCGGCCTCGACATCCTCGTCAACAATGCCGGCGCGGCATGGGGCGAGCCGTTCGAGACTTTCCCCGAACAGGGCTGGGACAAGGTGATGGACCTCAACGTCAAATCCCCCTTCTTCCTGACGCAGGCGCTGCACGGCTTGCTCAAGGCGGGCGGCTCGGCGGAGCGTCCGGCCAAGGTCATCAACATCACCTCGATCGACGGCCAGCGGCTCAACCAGTGGGAAACGTACAGCTATCACGCCTCCAAATCGGCGCTGATTTATCTGACCAAGCGCATGGCGGCGCGGCTGGTGCGCGATCACATCAACGTCACTTCGATCGCCCCGGGCGCCTTCGCCAGCGACATGAACAAAGCCGCGCGCGATCACGGCGACGCCGTCTCGAAATCGATCCCGGCCAAACGCATCGGTTACGACGAAGACATGGCCGGCGCCGCGATCTACCTCGCCAGCCGCGCCGGCGACTATGTGATCGGCGAGACGATCACGGTCGACGGCGGGCTGGTCAATGCTTCGCTGGGCAGCAGCATCGACGGATGAGCGGCAAGCACCGGCCCATCCGGCGCGCGATCGACCGTGACCTGGCGAAAAACATGCGACCTTGGTCGGTGTACCTGCCGCTCTTCACGCTGGGCTTCGCGTGGTTCCTGGCGACCCGCGGATCGATACTCGGCCTCCTCGCGGGCGGCGTGGTGGCGATCGCAGCGATCGCATGGTTCGTCTATACGCTGGCCCGCGCTTGGCACGTCGCACGCGTTCTCATCGTGCGCAGCGGCGAACAGTATTACGACCGCGTGGGCAAATATGCCCTGCCGCCTGAATATGCCGACACCGAGAGCGCCGATGCTGCCCGCCGTCGGCGTCGGGGCGAGAGGCTCCGGGGCCAGCGGCGACCCTAGCGCGCGATCCCTCCCGCAGCCAACACCGCCAGCGTCACCAGCTCGCTCGCCGTCGCCGTCATCGGGGCGATCTGAACCGGCTTCTCCATGCCGATCAGCATCGGGCCGATCGTCGAATCGCCGCCCAGCTCGCGCAGCAGCTTGGCCGAGATGTTGGCCGACTGCAGCCCCGGCATGATCAGCACGTTCGCGGGACCCGAAAGCCGCGCGAACGGGTATTTCGCCATCTGGCGCGGGTTGAGCGCGACGTCGGGCGACATCTCGCCTTCATATTCGAATTCGACCGAGCGCTCGTCGAGCAGCTTGATCGCGCCACGGACATTGTCGAGCCAGCGGCCTTCGGGATTGCCGAAGTTAGAATAGCTGAGGAACGCGACGCGCGGCTCATGGCCCATGCGGCGCGCGACCTGCGCGGTGCCCTCTGCGATCGCTGCGAGCTCCTCGGCATTCGGGCGCTCGTTGACCGTGGTGTCAGCGATGAACACGGTATGCGACTGACCGACCAGCACGTGGATGCCGAACGCAGTGCGGCCTTCCTCGTAATCAATCACGCGTTTGATCTGGCGCATCGTCTCGGCATAGGTCCGCGTGACGCCGGTGATCATCGCATCGGCCTCGCCCAGTTGTAGCAGCAGCGCGCCGAAGATGTTGCGGTCGCGATTGACGATCCGCTCGATGTCGCGGCGCAGATAGCCGCGGCGCTGGAGCCGCCCGTAAAGGAACTCGACCATCCGCGGCACCAGCGGCGAATTGACGCTGTTGTGCAGCTCGAAATCGTCGGGGTTCGCGCCGAGCTTCTGCAGCCGCTCATGCACCGATTCGCGCCCGACCAGCACCGGGGTCCCGTAACCGCCTTCCTTGAACGCGATCGCCGCGCGCAGCACGACTTCCTCCTCGCCCTCGGCGAAGATCACCCGCTTCGGATTGGCGCGCGCGCCTTCATAGGCGAGGCTGAGCACCGACGTGGTCGGGTTGAGCCGCGCGCGGAGCGACTGGCGGTACGCCGCCATGTCGACGATCGGCTTGGTCGCCACGCCCGAATCCATCGCTGCCTGCGCCACCGCCGCGGGGATGAGCTCCATCAGCCGCGGATCGAACGGCGCGGGGATGATATAGTCCGGCCCGAAGCTGTGCTGCGTGCCATAGGCCGCGGCGACTTCTTCCGGAACCTGCTGGCGGGCGAGCTCGGCGAGCGCGCGGGCGGCGGCGATCTTCATCGCGTCGTTGATCGTCGTCGCGCGGACGTCGAGCGCACCGCGGAAGATGAAGGGGAAGCCAAGCACGTTGTTGACCTGGTTCGGATAGTCCGAGCGCCCGGTGGCGATGATCGCATCGGGGCGCGCCGCCTTGGCGATCGGCGGGCTGATCTCGGGATCGGGATTGGCCATCGCGAACACGATCGGATTGGGCGCCATCGTCTTGAGCAGATCGGGCGAGAGCGAATTGGCCGAGGCGAGGCCCACGAACACGTCGGCGCCGTCGAGCGCGTCGGCGAGCGTCCGTTTCTCGGTGACGACGGCGTGCGCCGACTTCCACTGGTTCATGCTCTCCTGCCGGCCTTGATAGATCACGCCGGTCAGGTCGAGCATCAGCAGGTTGTCGTGCGGCAGCCCCATCGCCTTGATCAGTTCGGCACAGGCGATCGCCGCAGCGCCGGCGCCGAGCATCACCACCTTGGTGGTCTTGAACTCGCGCCCGGTAAGGTGGAGCGCGTTGATCAGCCCCGCGGCGGCGATGATCGCGGTGCCATGCTGGTCGTCATGGAACACCGGGATGTTCATGCGTTCGCGCAGCGTCTGCTCGATCACGAAACATTCGGGGGACTTGATGTCCTCCAGGTTGATGCCGCCGAAGGTCGGCTCCATCAGCTCGACGGCGTCGATGAAGCGGTCGACGTCCTCGGTCTTGAGCTCGATGTCGATCGAATCGACGTCGGCGAAGCGCTTGAACAGCACCGACTTGCCTTCCATCACCGGCTTGGAAGCCAGCGCGCCGAGATTGCCGAGGCCCAGGATCGCCGTGCCGTTCGAGATCACCGCGACCAGATTGCCCTTGGCAGTATAGTCATAGGCAAGCGAAGGATCCTCGGCGATCGCGCGGACGGGCACCGCGACGCCGGGCGAATAGGCCAGCGCAAGGTCGCGCTGCGTCGCCATCGGCTTCGAAGCGATGATCTCGATTTTCCCCGGCCGTCCCTCGGAGTGGTACAGCAGCGCCTCGCGCTCCGAAAACTGGACGTTCGATTCTTCAGACATTCGTCTCTCCCTACACCAATCCTTTAGGAGCGGCATCCGGGAGCCGCAACACGTCCGGCATTGGTTTCGTATTAAATGATAGCGCTATCATGAACTTTGCGTCGGCGGCGGGGTGTTTGTCCCCAGGAAATCGGCGGCGCAGTGTTGATCGTCGGAACGGTTCGGCTAACCCGAAACGCGCATGTCCTCCGCAGCTCCTACTCCAATGATGGCGCAATATCTCGCCCTCAAGGCCGAGGCCGAGGATTGCCTGCTGTTTTATCGCATGGGCGACTTCTTCGAACTGTTCTTCGACGATGCGAAAATCGCCAGCGCCTGCCTCGACATCGCGCTCACTGCGCGCGGCGAGCATGAGGGCGAGCGCATCCCGATGTGCGGCGTGCCGGTGCACGCGATGGACGGCTATCTCGCCCGGCTGATCAAGGCGGGCCACCGCGTCGCCATCGCCGAGCAGACCGAGACCGCCGAGCAGGCCAAGGCGCGGATGGGCTCCAAGGCGCTGGTCAACCGCGCGATCATCCGCGTGGTGACCGCAGGGACGCTGACCGAGGAGGCGCTGCTAGACAGCCGCAGCGCGAACTGGTGCGTCGCGATCGGCGAGGCCGCGACCGGCGTCGCCATCGCCTGTGCCGACATTTCCACCGGGCGCTTCGAAGTGATCGAGACCGATGCCGATCGCGTCGGCGCCGAGATTGCGCGCCTGAGCCCAGCCGAGACGATCGTCGGCGATGCCACTGCGTTTCCCGATCTCGCCACCGCCACCCGGCCCAGGGCCGATTTCGACAGCGCCGAGGGCGAAGCGCGGCTCAAGCGGCTGTTCGGCGTGGCGACGCTCGACGGCTTCGGCAGCTTTTCGCGCGCGGCGCTCGCCGCGGCGGGGGGGCTGGTCGCCTATCTCGACCACACTGCCAAGGGGTCGCTGCCCTTCCTGCGCCCGCCTCGGCTCAGCCGCACTGACGCGGCGATGGCGATCGACGCCGCGACTCGCGAAAGCCTCGAACTCTGCGTCAGCCAATCGGGCGCGCGTAAGGGCAGCCTGCTTGATTCGGTCGATCGCACCGCCACCGGCGCCGGCGCGCGTCTGCTCGGGCAGGACATCGCCGCGCCGTTGATGGACCGCAGCGCCGTCGAGGCGCGGCTCGATCTCGTTCAGCGCTTCCATGACGAATCGGGCTTGCGCGACATGGTCCGCGGCGCGTTGCGGGCGCTTCCCGATATCGGCCGCGCGCTCGGGCGACTTGCGGCAGGCCGCGGCTCTCCGCGCGATCTCGGCCAGTTGCGCGACGGGCTCGACGGCGCGTGGCGGCTGGGCGAGCGGCTCGACGCGATCGGCACCCCGCCGCCCCTGCTCGGCGAGCTGATCCCCCAGCTCCGCGGACATGGCGCGCTGATCGATCTGCTCGCCCGCGCGCTGGTCCCCGAGCCGCCGATCGACGCATCGCATGGCGGCTATGTCGCCGAGGGCTATGACGCCGCGCTCGACGACCTGCGCGACGCCGGCGCCGGTGGCCGCCGCGCCATCGCCGCGCTCGAAGCCGAGTATCGCAGCCGCACCGGCATCGGCACGCTCAAGATCCGTCACAACGGCGTGCTCGGCTATCATATCGAAGTGCCCGCGCGCGCCGCCGATCCGCTGATGGCGCCGACCAGCGGCTTCACCCATCGCCAGACGCTCGCCGGCGTCGTCCGCTTCAACGCCCCCGACCTCCACGAAGTCGCGCTCAAGGTAACCCAGGCGGGCGCCCACGCGCTCACCGCCGAAGCGTCGCATCTCGAAGAGCTGACCGGCCAGGCACTCGAACGCCGCGAGAGCATCGCCGCGACTGCCGACGCGCTCGCCCGGATCGACGTTGCTGCCGCGCTGGCCGAACGCGCCGCCGAAGGCGGCTGGGCGCGTCCGGCCCTGGTCGACCATGCCTGTTTCGAAATCGCCGGCGGCCGCCACCCGGTGGTCGAGGACGCGGTCGCGCGCACCGGCGGACGCTTCGTCGCCAACGACTGCAAGCTCTCCGAAGAGTCGCGGCTCTGGCTGGTAACCGGCCCGAACATGGGCGGCAAATCGACGTTCCTCCGCCAGAACGCGCTGATCGCCGTGCTTGCCCAGGCGGGCAGCTATGTCCCCGCAACCTCCGCGACGCTCGGACTGGTCGACCGGCTGTTCAGCCGCGTCGGCGCCTCGGACAATCTCGCACGCGGCCGATCGACCTTCATGGTCGAGATGGTCGAGACCGCCGCGATCCTTGCCCAGGCCACTCCGCGCAGCTTCGTCATCCTCGACGAAGTCGGGCGCGGCACCTCGACTTATGACGGGCTCGCCATCGCCTGGGCAGTGGTCGAGGCAATCCACGAGGACAATCGCTGCCGCTGCCTGTTCGCGACGCATTATCACGAACTCACGCGCCTCGCCGAGCGCTGCGAGGCGCTGTCGCTCCACAATGTCCGCGCGCGCGAGTGGAAGGGCGAGCTCGTCCTGCTCCACGAAGTCGCCGATGGCCCCGCCGACCGCAGCTACGGCCTCGCCGTGGCGCGGCTCGCCGGCCTGCCGCCGCTGACGATCAAGCGCGCCAAGGCAGTGCTCGACAAGCTCGAAGCCGGCCGCGCCAGGACCGGCGGCATCGCCGCGGGGCTCGACGATCTGCCGCTGTTCGCTGCCGCCGCGGAGGCCGAGGAGGAAAAGGTCGATGCCCTCCGCACCGAACTGGAAGCGATCGACATCGATGCGCTCAGCCCGCGCGACGCGCTGGAAACGCTGTACCGCCTCAAAGGCTTGGCGGCCGACGTAAACTAATTCCTCCCTCGCGCAGCGGGGGAGGTGGCGCCGAAGGCGACGGAGGGGGCGTAGCCGCAAAGACATCGCTCACTGAGAAGCCCCCCCGCTTCGCCAGGGAGGATTTTCAGGTATAGCCCCGCCCGATGACCGATCCCCTCGCCCGTATCGCCGACGCGCTCGAACGCCTCGCGCAGCCCCCGGCACCCGCAGCCGACCCGCTCGCGCACCCCGCCTATGTCTGGCGCGGGCACAATCTCGCCGCAGCCCGTGCCTTTGCGCCGCTCCCGCTGGCGATGCTCCGTGGCATGGAGCCCCAGCGCGACGCGCTGCTCGCCAACCTCCAAAGGCTCGCCAGCGGCAACGCCGCACAGGACGTGCTGCTCTGGGGCGCCCGCGGCACCGGCAAGTCGGCGCTGGTCAAGAGCGCCGTCGCGGCGGTGCAGGCCAAAGGCGGCAACCTCGCACTCGTCGAGGCAGTCACCCAGCATCTCGACGCGCTGCCCGAATTGTTCGCGCTGCTCGCCGCCGCCGACCGGCCCTTCGTCCTGTTCCTCGACGATCTCGGCTTCGACGCTGCCGGCGATGCCCGCGCGCTGCGCTCGCTGCTCGAAGGCGGTGCCGAGGCGCGGCCGGCGAACACCCGGCTGATCGTCACGTCGAACCGCCGCCACCTGATCCCGCGCGACATCGCCGAACAGGCCAGCGCGATCAATCCGCGCGATTCGGTCGATGACAGCCTCGCGCTCGCCGACCGTTTCGGGCTGAGCCTCGGCTTCCACGCGATCGATCAGGACACCTATGTCGACATCGTCCGCGGCTATGCCGAGGCGCATGGCCTCGAATTCGACTCTGCCGAGGCGATCAACTGGGCAACGCGCCGCGGCAGCCGCTCGGGACGCGTCGCCTGGCAGTATGTCGTCGATCTGGCGGGGCGGTCGGGCAAGTCGCTGTGAAAATGTTGATTTGGATCAACTGCGCCATTGCGACTACTTGACTTGTCACCCCTGCATCCGGCTCATTCCGAAACTATGGGGCGTCTCGGCGAACTGGATCTGCCGGACCGGCTGGCACCATGGGTGCCGCGCTGGGCAACCTCGGTCGCCGTCGGCCTGCTCGCCACCGCCTGCGCCGCGCTGGTCCGCTTCCTGCTCGATACGCTGGTGCCGGGGGCCGCGGTATTTCCCCTGCTGTTCCCCGCCGCGATGATCGCGACTCTCTTCGCGCGCTGGCTTGCCGGCGCGACCGCGAGCACTGTCTCGATCCTGTTCGGCTGGTATTATCTCTATCCGGTCAAGAACAGCTTCCACTTCGAGACGTCGGCCCAGGCGGTCACGGTGGGATCGGTGATCATCGCCGCCGCGATCACCGTGGCGCTCGCCGAGATGTTCCGCCGTTCCGTCCACCGCGCGACTCAGGAGCGCGACCGCCAGATTGCGGAGCGTGAGCTGTTCCTCGAAGAGTTCGACCATCGCGTGAAGAACAACTTCACGCTGGTCGCGGCCCTGCTCGACATGCAGCGGCGGCGCGCCGGCGAAGGCGAGACGGCCGACGCGCTGACCAGCGCACTCGCCCGCGTGGAGAGTATCGCGCGCGCGCACCGCCACCTCTATCGCGGCGCGGCCACCCCCGGAACGGTCGATATGGCGAGCTATCTCCACGAGCTATGTACTGCGCTGGCGGACGCGCTGTTCCTGCGCGGCGCGATCACGATCGAATGCGGCTCGGACCATGCCGCGATCCCGCGCGACCGGGCGGTGTCGATCGGGCTGGTCGTCAACGAACTCGTCACCAATGCCGCCAAGCACGCGTTCAAGGGGCGCGAGGGCGGCACGATCTCGGTACGCTTCGCGGCACACCCGCCGGGCTGGCGGCTGATCGTCGCCGACAACGGGATGGGCATGAGCGCAGAGACGCGCGCAACGGGCCGGCCGGGCGGGCTCGGCCAGCGGCTGATCGACGGCTTCGTGCGCCAGGCGCGCGGGACGATGCTCGTCGAAAGCGGAAGCGACGGCACCGTGGTGACGGTGGATCTGGCGGCCTGACCCCCTGCGCCAGAGTCTTCACCCGGTTGGATTCGATCGGCAATGGGATGCCGTTTCCCCGCCGCGGGGGTGTCTAGATGCGGCCTGACAACCGGCTTGAAATGTAGGATTTCGCTTGCTGGGATCGACGCTCGGGCCACCTGGCCCTCGCTCTTTGACAGCCTCGATCCCGGCCGGAACGCGAACGCGCGTTGGTGCAACCTTTGATTTTCCGCACGGCCCCGCCGCCGCTGGAACATGCGCGACAGTGTGACCCTGGTGTGACCTTTGCGTTCGCAATGCGCCCCACCGCGACAGCCCTAGCGTCGACCAACCAGGGCTTCCAATCGAGTCGACCCCTTAGTGTCGAGACCTAGCCCAGCGCGTCGACCTGTTCGGCCAGCTCGAGCCAGCGCATTTCAGCCGCGTCTTTCTCCTCGCGCAGCTTGCCGATGCCGTCGCTCAGCTTCGCGAACTTGCCCGGATCGCGCGTATAGAGGTCGGGGTCGGCCATCGCCGCCTCGTCGCGCGCGATCTGCGCCTCGATCTCCTCGATCCGCTGGGGCAGCAGATCATAGTCGCGCTGGTCCTTGTAGCTGAGCTTGGTCGCCTTGGGCTTGGGCGCCTCGGCCGCGACCGCCTTGGCCGCCGCCTTTTTCGGCTCGGCGCGCGGGGTCCGGCGCGCTGCCCAATCAGCATAGCCACCCGCCACGACATCGACCTTGCCGCTGCCGTCCAGCCCCAGCGTCACCGTCACGGTGCGGTCGAGAAAGTCGCGATCGTGGCTGACGATCAGCACGGTGCCTTCGTAATCGGCGATGACTTCCTGGAGCAGGTCGAGCGTTTCGAGATCGAGATCGTTGGTCGGCTCGTCGAGCACCAGCAGGTTCGACGGCCGGGCAAACTCGCGCGCCAGCAACAGCCGCGAGCGTTCGCCGCCCGAAAGCGTGCCGATCCTCGCATCGGCAAGGCCGGGCTCGAACAGGAACTCCTTGAGATAGCCGTGGATGTGCTTCTTGACGCCGAGCACTTCGATCCACTCGCCGCCCTGGGTCAGCACGTCGCGCACCGTCTTGGCCGGGTCCATCAGGCTGCGCTGCTGGTCGATGATCACCCGGTCGATCGTCTTGGCCAGCCGCACGCTGCCCTCGTCCGGAGCCAGTTCGCCAGTCAACAGCTTGAGCAGCGTGGTCTTGCCCGCGCCGTTGGCGCCGACCACGCCGATCCGGTCGCCCTTGGTGACTCGCAGCGTCAGGTCCTTGATGATCGTGCGCTCGCCGAAGCGCTTGGTCACGCCCTTGACGTCGATCACCACCTTGGTCTGCGCGTCGTCGCTGCCGATCTGCAGCTTGGCGGCGCCCTGCGGCCCCATCATCGCGGCACGCTCCGCGCGCATGTCCTTCAATTTGGCGAGCCGGCCCATGTTGCGCCGGCGCCGGCCGGTCACTCCACGCAGCAGCCAATGCTCCTCTATCTTGAGCTTGGCATCGAGCCGCTGGGCGTTGCGTTCTTCCTCGGCATAGACGGTCTCGGTCCACGCCTCGAACCCGCCGAACCCGATCTCGGCGCGGCGGATCGCTCCGCGATCCAGCCACAGCGTCTGTTTGGTCAGCCGGGTCAGGAAGGTACGGTCGTGGCTGATTGCGATAAACGCGCCGTTATAGCGGCTGAGCCAGCTTTCCAGCCAGTCGATCGCGGCAATGTCGAGATGGTTGGTCGGCTCGTCCATCAGCAGCACGTCGGGATTCTGCGCCAGCGCGCGCGCGATCGCGGCGCGGCGGCGCTCGCCGCCCGAAGCGGTCGCTGCGTCACGCCCCAGATCGATGCCGAGCTGACCTGCAATCGCTTCGGCTTCGTAGCGCTCGGGGGCATCGTCCCCGGCCAGCACGAAATCGAGCAGGGTTCCGAAACCCGCGACCTGCGGATCCTGTTCGAGCAGCACGACATGCGTGCCCGGCACGATCGTACGCCGGCCCTCGTCGGGATCTACGCGGCCCGCGATCAGGCGCAGCAACGTCGACTTGCCCGCCCCGTTGCGCCCGATCAGCGCCAGCCGGTCGCGTTCGCCGATATAGAGGTTAAGCTCGCGGAACAGCCAGCCGGAGCCCTGGACCAGTCCGAGGCCCTCATATGCAAGTACAGGTGCAGCCATGGCGGCCACCTAGGGGGCCAAGGCGCGCGCCGCAAGTTGCGCGGAGCTGACCGGCGCGTTCAGGGGCTATTCAATGGCCGACCCCTATGCCATGCGAATGAAGATGCTGGTTAAGCCTGTTTTATGCGCGTGCCTGGCAGCCCTCTCGCCTGTCGGGAGCGCCGACGCGCGCGCGCTTCACGAAGGGCAGGACAGCAACCAGGAAGCCGCCAGCCAGCGCCGGCTGAAGGGGCAGAACCTGCCCGTGCGCGAGATCGAGCGCCGCGTGGTTCCCCGCATGCCCGGCGCGCAATATCTCGGATTCGATTACGATCCCTCGACGGACATTTACACGCTCAAGTTCCTGCGCAATGGATCGGTGATCTGGGTGGATGCGGACGGGCGGACGGGCAACATCATTCGGCGCACCGGCAATTGAGCGCGAACGAACGCGCTAGGGCACAGGGATAAAAGCATGCGACTTCTCATCGTCGAGGACGAACCCAATCTCGGACAGCAGCTTCGCAACGCGCTCGAAGGCGCTGGCTATGCAGTCGATCTCGCCACTGATGGCGAGGAAGGGCATTTCCTCGGCTCCACCGAACAATATGATGCCGTGATCCTCGATCTTGGCCTCCCCGAGATCGACGGGCTGACCGTGCTCGATCGCTGGCGCAAGGAAGGCAAGACCACTCCGGTGCTCGTGCTCACCGCGCGCGACAGCTGGTCGGACAAGGTCGCCGGGCTCGATGCCGGCGCCGACGATTATGTCGCCAAGCCTTTCCAGACCGAGGAGCTGATCGCCCGCCTCCGCGCGCTGATCCGCCGCGCCTCGGGCAATGCGTCCGCAGAGCTGATCGCCGGCGACATCCGCCTCGACACGCGCAGCGGCAAGGTCACCAAGGCCGGCGAGCCGGTCAAGCTCACTGCGCAGGAATATAAGCTGCTCAGCTATCTGCTCCACCACAAGGGCAAGGTGGTCAGCCGCACCGAGCTGATCGAGCATATCTACGATCAGGATTTCGATCGCGATTCGAACACGATCGAGGTTTTCGTCACGCGCATTCGCAAGAAGCTGGGTGCCGATGTGATCACCACCATCCGGGGCCTGGGCTACAGCCTCGAGGAACCTGCGGACGCCTGAGATGGACACGCCCGGGGACAGCGTCCCGTCCGCCGTGAGCGACGACGCGGCCCCCGAGCCCCAGCCGCGGCATTATGCCCGCGCCACCGGCTCGGTGAGCCGGCGGATGATCCTGATCGCCAGCGCGTGGATCTTCGTGCTGCTCGTCGGCGGTGGGGTCGCGCTCGATCGGGTGCTGACCACTGCGATCACGCGCAATTTCGACGAGCAGCTCGATTATCTGCTGACCTCGATGATCGTCTCGGCCGAACTGGGCCCGGGCGGCGAAGTGGTGCTCAACCGCGAGCTTGCCGACCAGCGCTTTCTCGAACCCGGCTCGGGCGCCTACTGGCAGATCAGCGGCAAGGGCTTCGAACCCTTCCCGTCGCGGTCGCTGTGGGACCGCAAGCTGCGCGTCAACCAGCGCCACGACGATCGCGAGCTGCACATCTACGACAGCGACGAATTCGTCGACAGGACCCCGCGCGCCGATCGCGACCCCAATGATCCCAACAACCAGATGCTGCGCGTCGCCGAGCGCGATCTCACGCTGCCCGGCTCGCCGATCCGCTGGAAGTTCCAGGTCGCGCAGAGCCGCGACGGCCTCGACGCGCAGATCGCCACCCTGCGGCGGACCCTGGTACGCAGCTTCGTGCTGCTCGGGCTCGGACTGATTGTCATGGTCGGGCTGCAGACCTGGTATGGACTGCTGCCGCTCCGGAAAGTGCGCAAGGAGATCGCCCGGCTGCGTGCCGGCAAGGCCAAGCGCATCGAGGACCGCATGCCCGCCGAGATCGCGCCGATGGTCGAGGAACTCAACGCGCTGGTCGAGCATAACGACCGCCAGGCCGAGGAGGCGCGGCGCCATGCCGGCAACCTCGCCCACGCGCTCAAGACGCCGCTCAGCGTGATCATGAACGCCGCCGCCGCGGGCCAGGACGACCTCGCCCCCACCGTGATCCGCGAGGCGCGGACAATGCGCCGCCAGATCGACCATCACCTCGCCCGCGCCCGCGCCGTCGGCCGCCGCGGCAGCGCCCATAGCCGCGCGCAGGTCTGGCCGTCGATCGAGGCCGTCGAGCGCGCGGTGGCCCGGCTCTACCCCAATGTCCGCATCGACGTGGACGGGCAGAAGGACCTGATCGCGCATATCGAGCGCCAGGACCTCGACGACCTGCTCGGCAACCTTGTCGAGAACGCCGCCAAATATGGCGGCGGCAGCGTCTTCGTCACCGCCGGCGTCCAGGCCGGCTTCGTCGAGATCATGGTCGAGGACGACGGTCGCGGCATCCCCGAGGCCGACCGCATCCGCATCTTCGATCGCGGCGTCCGGCTAGACAGCGGCAAGCCCGGCACCGGGCTGGGCCTCGCGATCGTCCGCGACGTGGCGGAAATCTATGACGGTACGGTCAGCCTCGAGGAGAGCGAGGATCTGGGCGGACTGCTCGTACGGCTGCGGCTGCCGGCGGCCGACTGACTGCGTTTCGCCGACTGCAACAAATTGAAATCTGCGTGCGACGAGCGACGGCGATAGCGGCATCGTCGATAGTCGCATCGCGCACCCGACTCCGCGGTGCGCGCTAGATACCGACGCATTTACAGTTGCTTATACATTTCCTGCTAGCCTGCCCCGCGGGGGTCTGCATCAAGGAAGTGAGTATGAGCACGATCAATTCGATGACCGCGGGCGCGATGCAGTCGCCGCGCACGCAAATGGACCAGCGCATCTCGGCGGCGGTCTCGACGGGGACGATATCTTCGACCGACAAGGCCGCGCTCGGCACTGCGCTCGATGCCATCGATTCGAGCCTCGCGGCCGAACGCGCCAGCGGCAGCAAGCCCAGCGGCGACATGAAGAGCCGCATCGACGGGCTGATCCAGCAGCAGGTCGAGAGCGGCGCCCTCACCGACGACCAGGCGAGCGAGCTGCAGAGCTTCTTCGCCGAAGGATCCGATGACCAGGACAAGGGCCCGGGCGGTCCCGGTGGACCCGGCGGACCCGGCGGCCCACCGCCCGCGCGCCCCGCCGAAAAGGCATCGGAGGATACCGACGACACCAGCACGGTGAGCGATGCCGCCGCCACCAAGCTCGAAGCGCTGGAAGCATTCCTCGAACGGCTGCGTGCCAGCGAGACGAGCGCAACCGGCTATGGTGCCGCAAGCCAGAAGAGCACGGCGACCGGGCTGGTCCTCGATTCGCTGGCTTGAACGAGCAATATCGCGCGCGCGGCGGGGGATAGGTGAGGCTTCCTGCTTCCCCTCGTCACCCCGGCCCTGAGCCGGGGTCCCGCTGCCTTCGGGCTGTTCGCAGGAAGCGGCTTCCGGCCTAAAGCGAGCGCATCGCCTCCGCGGCGATCGTCAGGCTCTTCCTGCGTGCGTCATGATCGAACATAGCGCTGGTCAGCATCAGCTCGTCCGCGCCCGTCCGCGCCACGAACGCCGCGATCTGCGAACGCACCGTCTCCGGCCCGCCGATCGCGCTCGCCGACAGCACTTGCCCGAGCATGGCATTGCCCTGCGCCCCGAGCGTCTCGCGATAGCCGTGCACCGGCGGCGGCAGCTGGATGCCGCGCCCGGTGCGGATCGCGACGAACGCCTGTTGCTGCGAACTGGCGAGATATTCCGCCTCGTCGTCGCTGTCGGCGCCGAAGACGTTGAAGCCCAGCATCAGATGCGGCCTGGCCAGCGCCGCCGAGGGCCGGAAATTGCGGCGATAGACGTCGATCGCCTCGTCGAGCAGCCCGGGCGCGAAATGCGAGGCGAAGGCATAGGGCAGTCCCAGCGCCGCCGCCAATTGCGCGCCGAACAGGCTCGATCCGAGAATCCACAACGCGACGTCGGCGCCCGCGCCCGGCGTCGCGCGGATCCCGGTGCGCCCGTCATCGGCGAAATAGCTCTGCAGCTCGACCACATCCTGGGGGAACTCGTTTCCGTCGCCGCCCATCCCCCGGCGGATCGCGGCCGACACGCGCTGGTCCGATCCGGGGGCGCGGCCCAGCCCCAGATCGACGCGTCCGGGAAACAGCGCGTCGAGCGTTCCGAATTGCTCGGCCACCTGCAGCGGCGAGTGATTGGGCAGCATGATCCCGCCTGCGCCGACGCGGATTGTCGACGTCGCGGCGCCAACATGGCCGATCACCACTGCCGTGGCGGCACTGGCAATGCCTTCCATGCCGTGATGCTCGGCAACCCAATAGCGCGTGAAGCCCAGCGTCTCGGCGTGCCGCGCGAGATCGGCGGCGTTGGCGAGCGCCTGGGCGGCGTTCCCGCCCTGAACGATGGGAACGAGGTCTAGCAGCGAATAAGCAGTCATGCCCGGGAAGATGGGTGGCGCATGCCCCACGCGCCACCCGAAGCTTTGCTTTCAGCCGGCAAAGGCGTTTCTCAGAACCCCAGGGTCAGCCGCACTGCGCCACCCTTGTCGCTGGCAAGCGACGCGTAGTTTCCGGGATTCCGGCGAAGGAACAGGTTGCTGCTCAGCGTGCCGCCCACCAGCGGCCAGCTGTAGCGCAGCTCGTAATCGACTTCCCGACCCTCGGGCGCGAGATTGAGGAAGCCCCGATCCCACGCGCTTACCGCCATGGTCGAATAATCCCAGTCCGCCGGGAGCGCGATGCCGATCCCGCCCTGCGCGACGCGCAGCGGCTGGGCGATGCGCAAGCCGAAGCTATCGGCGCGCGCGAAGATCCCGTCCTTGCCGATATCCGCCGCAAAGGCATTGGTGCGGATCGTGCCGCCGCCTTCGACGCCGCTGCGCAGCTTGGCACTAGTCCGGCCCTGGCGCATCGAGCCGCCGAGCGACCAGCCCTCGCCCATCTCGTAGCGCATCCCCAGATCGACGAAATCGCTGTCGGCCCGCGCCGCGCCGAGGCCGCCGCTGAACCTCGCACCGAGCACGGTGTCGCGCTCGCTCAGCCTGGTCAGCGACACGCCGATCCGCAAATCTCCCAGGCTGCGGTCGAGCCCCAGCGTGGTACGCCAATAGCCCGATCGCTGCGCCTCCCAGCGGAGCGCCGCAAACTGGGTATCGCGCCGGCTGAGCACCTGCCCCTGCTCCTGCGCCAGGCTGACGCCCCAGTGCCCGAGCGACTGGCGCACCGCCATCGAACCAGTCACATCGACATCGAATCCCGCGCTGTGCAGCGGATCGCGCGCGACGAGGAAGGCGGGCTCGTCGCGTCCGGCCAGGCGCGCGGTGAGCGTGTTGCCGCTCTCCGATGCACCGATCGCGAACTGCGCCTTGCTGCCCAGCCGGCCGCTCACCGTCGCGGCGAGCATCCGCGCGACGCCCGCATCGCGGGTGCCGATCCCGAGCCGCTCGATCCGGATCGAATCGCGCGTCGGCACCAGCGACACTGCGACGCTCAGGTCGCGCATGCCTACCGAGAAGCTGCGCTGCTGCGTCGCCATCAGCGCCGGCAGTCGCCGCGCCGGGCCCTGGCGAACGATCGTGCGCGCCAGTTCGGTCGCAAAGGCCCGATCGAACGAATCGAGCACCACCGCACCGAGCGCGCCTTGCCGCGCATCGCCCATCGGCGCCGACAGCGCGCCGTTGACGCCGGTCGAAACCACCCCGGTCGATCCGGCCAGCGACGTCGTGCCGACCGGCTGGAAGGCACGCGTCAGATCGAGCACGCCGCGGCCATAGACCGGGTCCGTCCCCGGTGCGCCGACATCGCGCGCCGTGGCGTAGAGCAGCTGGACGATCTGCGCGCCGGTAAGGTTGGGAAAGGCTTGTGCGAGCAACGCCACTGCGCCGGCGATCTGCGGCGCCGAGAAGGACGTGCCCGACCACAACAGCGGCGCGTTGTTCTCGTCCGGCGCCCGCACGCGCTCACCCAGCGCGGCAAGGAAGGTGTTGGCCCCCGTCCCGGCGCGGTTGCTGAAGCTGGAAATCTGGTCGCCGGTGCCGACCGATCCGGCGATGATGACGAGACCGCGCGCGCCGGCGCTCGCCGCTGCGCCGCCAGCAAACGGATCGGGATTGACGCCCTCGGCCTTTTCGCCGTCGTTGCCCGCCGAGATGACGATGACGATCCCCGCCGCGGTCGCGTCGCTGATCGCGCGGAGCAGCCGGGCATTGGGCGGATCGCCGCCGAGCGAGATGTTCACCACGCGCGCGCCGCCAATCCGCGCCGCGTCGAGACCCGCGGCGATGGCGCTATCGCCAAAGCTGCAGCCGCCGTCTTCGCTCGTATCGGCGCAGCTGCCCGGCGTGTCGGCGCGCGCGACGATCAGCTGCGCGTCGAAGGCGACGCCGTGCGTGCCGGCATCGTTGCGACGGCCGGCGATGGTGAAGGCAACCGCGGTGCCGTGCCCGCCTTCATCGTCGATGCTGCCATTGCCTGCCGCGGCGATCGACGTGCCGGCAATGCGGCAGCTTCCGGTTCCGATGCCGCCCGAGCAATCGCCGAACTCGGCGCTCTGCAAGTCGATGCCGCTGTCGATCACGCCGACGCGGACGCCCGCGCCGGTGCCGCCATGATTGTACGCGGTGAGCGCGTTCATCGAGATCGCGCCCGCGGTCGCCCGATATTCGGCAGTGTCGTAATTCGCCATGGGCGTCGGTGCCGGAGTCGGCACGGGCGTGGGCGTAGGAACCGGAGTCGGCGTGGGGGCGGGCGCCGGGGCCGGGACGGGTGCCGGGATCGGCGCAGGCCGGCTGCTGCCGCCCCCGCCGCCGCATGCGGCGAGCCCCAGCAAGCTGCCGATCGCGACGCCGTGCATCAATCGCGCGTGGAAAACCGCTCGCATATCGCTGATCCTTGTTGGGCCATGCCCGGCGGCGCAGATAGATTATGCAGCCTTTACCGAGCGTTAACTCTGATCCACCCTGCCGCCTTGCAGCACCGGCGTCCACTCCGTAGAGCCCCGGTCCGATGCTTCCCGAGCTCCGCCATATCCGCAACTGGGTCTTCGACCTCGACAACACGCTCTATCCGGTGAGCGCGAACCTGTTCGCGATGATCGATGCGCGGATCGGCGAATATGTCCGCACCCTGCTCAATTGCGATCCGGAAGAGGCGCATCGCATCCAGAAGGGCTATTTCCATGCCCATGGCACGACGCTGTCGGGGCTGATTGCCGAGCATGGCGTGGATCCCGCGCATTATCTCGCCGACGTCCATGACGTCGATATGAGCGTGCTGGAGCGCAACGAGGCGCTGATCGAGGCACTGGCGCGGCTGCCGGGTCGGAAACTGGTCTTCACCAATGGCGACGCGCCCTATGCCGGCAAGGTGCTCGACCGGCTCGGGCTGACCGATACGTTCGAGGCGATCCACGACATCCACGCCACCGAATACCGCCCCAAGCCCGATCCGTCGGCCTATCGCGGGCTGTGCGACGCCTATGGCCTCGATCCAGGGGAATCGCTGTTCGTCGAAGACATGGCGCGCAATCTGAAGCCCGCCAAGGCGATCGGAATGACCACGGTCTGGATCGACAATGGATCGGAACAGACGCCCGACGCAGACCGCAGCTTCATCGACTATACCGTGACCGACCTCGGCCACTGGCTGCACGAAATTTTGGAGGACTGACGTGACCGACCTCGCATCGACGATCGACGCCGCCTGGGAAGACCGGGCCAATCTCGGCCTGGAAACCAAGGGCGCGGTGCGCGAGGCAGTCGCCGAAGCGCTGAACCAGCTCGATCGCGGCACTGCGCGCGTCGCCCAGCCGACCGCGGACGGCGGCTGGCAAGTCAATCAGTGGCTGAAGAAGGCAGTCCTCCTCAGCTTCCGCCTCAACGACAATGTCGTGGTCGAGGGCCCCGGCGGCGCCAACTGGTTCGACAAGGTGCCGAGCAAGTTCGCCAATTGGGGCGAGACCGACTTCCGCGAGGCGGGCTTCCGCGCAGTACCCGGCTCGATCGTCCGCCATGGCGCGCATGTCGCCAGGGGCGCGGTGCTGATGCCCAGCTTCGTCAATATCGGCGCCTATGTCGGCGAAGGCACCATGGTCGATACCTGGTCGACCGTGGGCAGCTGCGCGCAGATCGGCAAGAACGTGCATCTCTCCGGCGGCGTCGGCATCGGCGGCGTGCTCGAGCCACTCCAGGCCGATCCGGTGATCATCGGCGACGGCGCGTTCATCGGCGCGCGCGCCGAAGTGGCCGAGGGCGTCCGCGTCGGCGAAGGCGCGGTGCTGTCGATGGGCGTCTATCTCGGCGCCTCGACCAAGATCATCGACCGCGCGACCGGCGAAGTGCATCGCGGGCATGTGCCGCCCTATTCGGTGGTGGTGCCGGGCACGGTACCGGGCGAGGCGGGCAAGCCCGGGCTGTATTGCGCAGTGATCGTCAAGACGGTCGACGCGCAGACGCGCTCGAAAACCGGGATCAACGAACTTTTGAGGGACTGATTCGGCGGCGTTTCCGCGCCGTGACCTGGCCAACTTTCACTATTTTCACGGTGAACCGGGAATAAAGTTACGCCCTCACGCAATTATGATGCGCAATTCTGTTGGAGATTTTCAACGGATTCAAAGAGCGCGCGCAACGGTCCTTCCAGATCAAATCCTACATTGGAAGCCATACCGTCATCCGGCTTTCGCCGGGATGCCGGTATGGCATAGAGGAAGGCATGACCGAACCCATGACCTATGGGCGCTATCTCGCGCTCGACACGTTGCTGGCGTCGCAGCATCCGCTCTCGGATCGCGATGACGAGCTGCTGTTCATCATCATCCACCAGACCAAGGAACTCTGGCTCAAGCAGATGATCGTCGAGGTCCGCTCGGCGCTGGCGCTGGTGCGTGCCGACAAGCCGGTCGAGGCGTACAAGTCGCTCGCCCGAGTCAGCCGCATCCAGGCGGTGATGACGCTGAGCTGGGATGTGCTCGCGACGATGACCCCGTCCGACTATACCCGCTTCCGCGAAGTGCTCGGCACCAGTTCGGGTTTCCAGTCGGACCAGTTCCGCGCAGTCGAGACCATGCTGGGGCTGCGCGGCGGCGGCGTGCCCGGACCGCTGACTGTCGAATTCGCCGCCGCTCCGAGCCTGTGGGACGAAGCCAATGCCGCGCTCGCCCGCGCCGGCTTCGACGTGCCGGCCGAGGCGCTGGAGCGTGACTGGAGCCAGCCTTACGTACCCAGCAAGGCGGTCGAGGATGCCTGGGCCGAAGTCTATCGCGACACCAGCGCGAACTGGGAACTGTACCAGCTCGCCGAGAAGCTGGTCGATATCGACGATGCGCTCGCCACCTGGCGCCACAAGCATGTCCTCACCGTCAGCCGCGTCATCGGGATGAAATCGGGCACCGGCGGCACCGCGGGCGTGCCCTATCTCGAATCGACCCTGGTCAAGCGCGCCTTTCCGGAGCTCTGGTCGCTCCGCACCCAGCTGTGACCAGCTACAAGCATCTGTTCCAGCGCGCGATCGCCGCGGCGCCCGAACGGCTCCACTTCGCCGCGCACAGCCATCATCTCTGGCCCGACGCGTCCTATGTCGGCCAGCTCGCCGCGTGGGAGGACGGGGTGCGCCTCGCCGACCGCAAATGGGAGCGGGTGATGGGCGAGATCTGGCCCGCCGCGCAGCACCATGTCGCCGCCGAGCTTGGGCTGCCCGATCCGTCCAGCATCGTCTTCGCGCCCAACACTCACGAATTGCTGCTGCGCGTCGTCTCGGCGCTGCCGCGGCGCCCGCTGCGCATCCTGACCAGCGACGGCGAATTCCATAGCTTCCGCCGCCAGAGCCTCCGCTGGGAGGAAGCGGGCAGTGCGATCGTGGACCGCGTGCCGCTCGATTCGCTGGTCGAAGCCGCGCGGAGCGGCACGCATGACCTGATCTTCGTCAGCCACGTCCAGTTCGGCACCGGGCATGTCTTCGACGGGATCGACAAGCTCGCCGCGCTGGCGCGGCCCGAGGGGCCGTGGGTGGTGATCGACGGCTACCACGGTTTTATGGCTATGGAGACCGACCTCTCCGCCGTGGCCGACCGGGTATTCTACCTCGCGGGCGGCTATAAATACGCGATGGCAGGCGAAGGCTGCGCGTTCCTCCACGCCCCGCCCGGCTTCGGCCCGCGGCCCGAGATCACCGGCTGGTATGCCGAGTTCGACGATCTGTCGCTGCCGCCCGGCAGCATCGGCTATGCCCCCGATGCGCGGCGTTTCCTGGGGGCAACGTTCGATCCTTCGGGCATCTACCGCTTCGTCGCGGTGCGCGACATGCTGCGGCAGGAGGGGCTGACCGCCGCCGATATCGCTGCGCATGCGGGCGGCCTGCGGGACGCGTTGCTGGCGGACCTGCCGATCGACGCCGAACTGCTCAATCCGGGATCGCCGGCGCGTTTTCTGGCGCTGCGCTCGCCGGAAGCGGCGCGGTGGAAGGCGCAGCTCGAGGCGCAGGACGTGATCACCGATGTGCGCGGCGACGTGCTGCGGATCGGGTTCGGGCTATACCAGGATACGCGCGATCTCGACGGACTGATCTGGGCGCTTAAGCAGCTGTCAGCGACGCCGTGAACGAACCGTTCGTCCAGAGCGTGTCGAGGCAGGGCCCCTGCTAAGGCGCGCCGCCTACCCGCGCCACCCCCAGCCGCGGAATGTCGATCTTCGGGCACCGGTCCATCACCACCTTCAGCCCCGCCGCCTCCGCCCGCGCCGCAGCCTCTTCGTTGATCACCCCGATCTGCAGCCAAACCGATTTGGCGCCCGCCGCGATCGCCTCGTCCACCGCTTCGCCCGCCGCGATCGATCGGCGGAAGATATCGACCATGTCGATCGGCTCACCGATCTGGCTCAGCTCGCGGAAGACGAATTCGCCGTGGATGTGCTCGCCGGTGATCTGCGGGTTTACCGGGATCACGCGATAGCCGCGGCTCTGGAGATACGCCATCACGCCATAGCTCGGCCGGTCGGGCCGGTCCGACGCGCCGATCATCGCGATCGTCCGCGTCTCTTCCAGCAACTGCTTGATGTCCTCGTCGCGCGTCAGCGGCATGGTCAGCCTCCGTTTGCGGCGAGCCAATCATCCAGCCGCGCCGCCAGCAAAGCGAACGTCTCCGCCTGCGGGCCGTTCCCCGCGGCGGGCGGATCGCCGGCGTCCGAAGCCGTGCGGATCGCCAGTTCCAGCGGTATCCGCCCAAGGAAGGGCAATCCCATCTTGCCCGCCGCCGCCTCGGCGCCGCCGCTGCCGAACGGGTCCGAGACCTCGCCGCAATGCGGGCAGGCATAGCCCGACATGTTCTCGATCACCCCGACGATCGGGACGTTGACCTTGTTGAACAAGTCGATCGCGCGGGTGGCGTCGATCAGCGCCAGGTCCTGCGGCGTCGAGACGATGATCGCCCCGGCGGGCTTGTGTTTCTGGACCATGGTCAGCTGCAAGTCGCCGGTGCCGGGCGGCAGATCGAGGATCAGCACTTCGGCATCGCCCCAATCGGCATCGACCATCTGGCCGAGCGCACCGCCCGCCATCGATCCGCGCCACGCGATCGCCTGCCCCTCGGGCACCAGCCCGCCCATCGACAGAAGCGGCACGCCGAACTTGGTCTGCACCGGGATCAGTGTCTTCTCGCGCGCTTCGGGGCGGATGCCGTCGACGCCGAGCAACCGAGTCTGCGACGGCCCGTATATATCGGCATCGACCAGCCCCACGCGCCGCCCGCGCCGCGCCAGCGCGATCGCGATATTGGCCGCGACGGTCGATTTGCCCACCCCGCCCTTGCCGCTCGCCACGGCGATCAGCCGTCGCGTGCGCCGTTCGCTGGTGAGCAAAACCCGCACTTCGGTCACCCCCGGCACGGCCTGCGCGACGCGCCGGACATCGGCCTCCAGCTCGGCGCGCGCGGCCTCGCCCAGCCCGGTTACGTCGAGCACGATGCTGGCCTTGCCGTCCTCGATTCGGGCACTGGCGCGGCCCGCCGCGATCGGCGCGAGCGCCGCTTTCAAGCTCTGGACATCATTCATTACGCGCCAGATAGGCGCACAATCGGCGGCTGCCACTGTAAATCCGCGTATGCATCCTTATAAAGACAGGCATGGTGAACCTATCGGGCTGGCGCGGACTGGCCGGCATCTTCAAGAACGAAGCTCCCAAGAGTCCGTGGGGCAGTGGCGGCGGAAGCGGCGGTTCCGGTAACGGGGGCGGCGGTTCCGGCAATGGCGGCGGTAACGGGGGCGGCGGTGGCCCGCGCAATCCCTGGTCCTTCCCGCCCGACGGCAAGCGCCCGCGTCCCGGCGCGACCAGCCTCGACGAATTGCTTCGCCGCGCCCGTGGCGGCGGTGGCGGCCCGGGCGTTCCCGGCCTGCCCAGCGGCACCCGGCTGTGGTCGATGGTTATCGGCGGCCTGCTGCTCGTCTGGGTGCTCTATACCAGCATCCACCCGATCGGCCCGCGCGAACGCGGCCTCGTCACTACCCTGGGCAGCTATTCGTCGACGCTGACGCCCGGCGTGCGGATCACGCTTCCCGCGCCGCTCCAGCTGGTCGATGTCATCGACGTCGCCAACATCCGCACCGAGAATTTCCCGACCGGCGGCGAGAATCTGATGCTCACCGGCGACCAGAACATCGTCGATCTGGCCTATTCGGTGCGTTGGGACATCCGCAGCGCGGTCGATTACAGGTTCCAGATCGCCAAGCCCGAGGACACCGTCCGCGCTACTGCCGAGAGCGCGATGCGCGCGGTCGTAGCTACCACCAGCCTCAACGACGCGATCGGCCAGGGCCGTTCGCGGATCGAGGCGCAGGTCCAGGCGACCATCCAGCAGATCCTCGACTCCTATAATTCGGGCATCCGCATCCAGGGCGTGGCGATCCAGAAGGCGGCCGCCCCGCAGGCCGTGGATGAGGACTTCAAACAAGTCACCGCCGCGCAGCAGGAGGCGCAGGCCAACAAGAACAACGCCAATGCCTATGCCCAGCAGGTTCTCGCCGCGGCACAGGGCGAGGCGGCCGAGTTCGACAAGATCTACGAGCAGTACAAAATGGCGCCCGAAGTGACGCGCCGCCGCATCTATTACGAGACGATGGAGCAGATCCTGTCGCGCACCAACAAGACGATCGTCGAAGCCCCCGGCGTGACGCCCTATCTCCCGCTGCCTGCGATTCGCGGCGGCGGCACCCCGGCGGCTGAGCCCTCGCCCCAGCCCCGCGCCTCGACGGGAGCAGCACGATGACCGCCAGCTGGTTCCGCAGCCCGATCGGGATCGCGATGATCGTGATCCTCGCACTGGTGGTGCTGATGAGCACCGTCGCGATCGTTCCCGAGAGCAAGCAGGTAGTGATCCTGCGGCTCGAACAGCCCTATCGCACGATCAACGCGTACAAGCCGAACGAGCAATATGGCCGGACCCAGGCGGGCCCGATCTTCCGCATCCCGTTCATCGATCGCATCGTCTGGGTCGACAAGCGCGTGCTCGACATCGACCTGCCCAACCAGCCGGTGCTGTCGACCGATCAGCTGCGGCTCGAAGTCGATGCCTATGCCCGCTTCCGCGTCGTCGATCCGCTCAAGATGGTGGTGACCGTCGGCTCGGAAGAGCGCGTCCGCGATCAGCTCCAGCCCCTGTTCGGCTCGTCGCTGCGCAACGAACTCGGCAAGCGTACCTCGGCGATCCTGCTCAGCCCCGAGCGCGGCGAAGTGATGGACAATATCCAGAACTCGCTGCAGCGTCTCGCCAGCCAGTACGGCGTCGAGATCGTCGATGTCCGCATCAAGCAGACCGAGCTGCCGACCGGCTCGCCGCTAGAGAGCGCGCTCAACCGCATGGCAACTGCGCGCCGGCAGGAAGCCGCGACGATCAAGGCACAGGGCCTCAAGGAAGCGCAGATCATCCGCGCCACGGCGCAGGCGCAAGCCGCACAGGTCTATGCGCAGGCGTTCAACAAGGATCCCGCCTTCTACGATTTCTACCGCGCGATGCAGTCGTACCGGACGACCTTCCTGGCGCAGGGCGAGGGCAAGGGCGAGACCTCGGTCATCCTCTCGCCGCAGAACAGCTACCTGCGCGAGTTCATGGGGCAACGATGAGGCTGCAGCTTCGTTCATATTCAATCAGCGTTCAGCAACCGGGCGCAACTATCGCGCCTGAACGCTTACTCGTCCTTTGAGAGGATTCGCCCACGTGCGTTACGTCTACGCTCTTACCACTGCCCTTGCCCTTGGTGGCGCCGCCACTGCCCTGACGCTGAACCAGCCCGCCGGCGCGCAGACCGCGCAGAACGAGCCGGGCGCGATCCAGGCCGCCGCCCCACGCGGTGGCGCGCCGATGAGCTTTGCGGACATGGTCGCAAAGCTCCAGCCGGCCGTGGTCAACATCTCGACCACGCAGCGCATCACCGTCCAGCAGCAGAATCCGTTCCAGGGCACGCCGTTCGAGATGTTCGGCCGCGGCCAGGGCGGCGGCGGCCCGGTCACTCGCCAGGCCGAATCGCTCGGCTCGGGCTTTCTGATCTCGGCTGACGGCTATGTCGTGACCAACAACCACGTCGTCACTGCGGGTACCCGCGGCGCGGTGGTCGAGACGATCACCGTCACGCTGAACGATCGCAAGGAATATAAGGCGCGCCTGATCGGCCGCGATGCGTCGTCGGATCTCGCGGTTCTCAAGATCGAAGCCACCGGCCTTCCCTTTGTCCGCCTCGGCGATTCGAACCAGGCGCGGGTCGGCGACTGGGTCGTCGCGATCGGCAGCCCGTTCGGGCTGGGCGGATCGGTGACCGCTGGCATCGTCTCGGCACTGCATCGCTCCACCGTGGGCGGCGCATTCGACCGCTTCATCCAGACCGACGCCTCGATCAACCGCGGCAATTCGGGCGGCCCGCTGTTCGATCTCAGCGGCAACGTCATCGGGATCAACTCGCAGATCCTGTCGCCGACCGGCGGCAATGTCGGCATCGGCTTCGCCATTCCGTCAACCGAGGCCAAGCCGATCCTCGATCGCCTGATGAAGGGCCAGACGATCCAGCGCGGCTATCTGGGCATCCAGATGCAGGATCTGACTGCCGACCTCGCCGATTCGTTCGGCGTGCCCAAGGGTAACGGCACGATCGTCGCGCGCGTCGAGCCGGGCCAGGCCGCCGAAAAGGCCGGCATCCGCCAAGGCGACGTGATCGTCCGGATCAACAACAAGGACGTCACGCCGGATCAGACGCTGAGCTATCTGGTCGCCAATGTGCCGCCGGGCACGCGCATTCCAGTCGAGCTGGTCCGCGACGGCAAGCGCCAGACGGTGACGCTCACCATCGGGACGCGTCCGCCCGACGAGGAACTCGCCCAGCAGCAGTTCGATCTCGAGGACAATGACAGCAATCCGCAGGACAGCGAGACGATGGGCGCTGCCTCGCTCGGCATCGCCGTCACGCCGCTCACCCCGCAGATCGCGCGCCAGATCGGTGCCGACGCCACTGCCCAGGGCGTGGTGGTGCTCGGCGCCGATGCCAACAGCGACGCGGCCGGCAAGGGGCTAACCCGCGGCGACCTGATCACCACTGCCAATCGCACTCCGGTGCGCACCGCAGCCGACCTCGCCCGAATCGTTGCCCAGACCAAGAGCAGCGGCGGCAAGCAGGTGCTGCTATTCGTCCAGCGCCGTGGGCAGGGCCGCTATGTGTCGGTGCAGATTCCGAACTGAACGATAGCCTTATCGGGCTGACCAATGCCCGTTTCTCCCCTAGAACCGGCTTCTGAAACAGGAGTTCGGTGATGGCGGGAGAGACGGGCATTTTCGTGGGCGCCGCTGGCAGCGAGCGGCAGGAGCTGGTCCTGCGCCGCGCCAATCGCCACGGGCTGATCGCCGGCGCGACCGGCACCGGCAAGACCGTCACGCTGCAGGTGCTGGCCGAGGGCTTTTCCGCCGCGGGCGTGCCGGTATTCGTCTCCGACGTGAAGGGCGATCTGTCCGGCCTCGGCATGGCCGGCTCGCCGACCGCGAAGACGCACGACATCTTCGCGAAGCGCGCGCAGGAGATCGGCGACACCGCGTGGCGCTATGGCGAATTGCCGGTGCAGCTCTGGGACCTGTTCGGCGAGCAGGGCCACCCGATCCGCGCCACGGTTTCGGAGATGGGCCCGCTGCTCCTCGCCAGGCTGCTCGACCTCAACGACACGCAGGAAGGCGTTCTCAATGTCGCGTTCCACGTCGCCGACGAGGAAGGGCTGCTGCTGCTCGATCTCGACGACCTCCAGGCGATGCTCGCCCATTGCGCCGAGCGCGCGAGCGAGCTCTCGACCAAGTTCGGCAACATCACCAGGGCCAGCGTCGGCACGATCCAGCGCCAGCTGCTCCAGCTGCGCACCCAGGGCGCCGAGCATTTCTTCGGCGAGCCGGCGCTCGAGATCAGCGAGTTCCTCCGCACCGATGATCGCGGCCGCGGCGTGGTCAACATCCTCGCCGCCGACAAGCTGATGGCGAGCCCGCGGCTCTATGGCAGCTTCCTGCTGTGGATGCTCTCCGAGCTGTTCGAGACGCTCCCCGAAATCGGCGATCCCGACAAGCCGGTGCTCGTCTTCTTCTTCGACGAAGCGCATCTGCTGTTCGACGATGCGCCCAAGGCCCTGCTCGACAAGATCGAGCAGGTCGTCCGGCTGATCCGCTCCAAGGGCGTCGGCGTCTACTTCGTCACGCAGAACCCGATCGACATCCCCGAAGATGTCGCCGGCCAGCTCGGCAACCGCGTCCAGCACGCACTCCGCGCCTTCACGCCAAAGGATGCCAAGGCGGTGCGGTCCGCCGCCGAGACCTTCCGCGCCAATCCCGACGTCGATGTCGCGACGGCGATCACCGAACTCAAGGTCGGCGAGGCGTTGGTGTCGGTGCTCCAGGAAGACGGATCGCCCTCGCCGGTCGAGCGCGCGCTGATCCGCGCACCTGGCACCCGGGTGGGTCCGCTGACCCCGGGCGAACGCGCCGTGCTGATCACCACCGATGCGGTCGGCGACAAATATGACATCGCGATCGATCGCGAATCCGCCGAAGAAATGCTCGCCGCCAAGGCCGACGAAGCCGTCGCCGCCGCCGCCGAAGCCCAGGCCGAGACTGCAGCCGACAAGGCGGCCGCCGCGCAGGCCAAGGAGCATGCCCGCATCGCCAAGGAAGCCGAGCGCACCCGCCTCGCCACCCAGCGCGCGCAGGCGACCGCCACGTCGCCCTGGGCCAAGGTGGCGACGTCGGCCGCCCGCTCCGCCTCGTCGTCGCTCGGCCGTCAGGTCGCCAACGAAGTCGGCCGCGAGATCTTCGGCGGCCGGGGGCGCCGCTCGACCAGCCTCGGCGCGCAGCTGGTGCGCGGCGTGCTGGGCGGGCTGTTCAGAGGCTGACAAGCGCGCCATAGTCTCTCCTGTTACCTTGATCCGGATTTGGGGGAGATCAGCACTTGGCGACCGACGCCGCGGCCCGCGCGCCGCTCGAACTCACGCTTCGCGGCGTCTTGCTGGGGGCGGCGATCACGCTGCTGTTCACAGCGGCGAACGTCTATGCCGGGCTCAAGGTCGGGCTGACCTTCGCCACGTCGATCCCCGCCGCGGTCGTATCGATGGCGATCCTGCGCTTCTTCCGCGGCAGCTCGATCCTCGAGAACAACATCGTCCAGACGATCGCCAGCGCCGCGGGCACGCTGGCGGCGATCGTCTTCGTGCTGCCGGGGCTGATCATGGTCGGCTGGTGGTCGGGCTTCCCCTATTGGACCACCGTCGCGGTGTGCGTCACCGGCGGCGTGCTCGGCGTGATGTTCTCGGTGCCGCTCCGCCGCGCGCTGGTGACCGGCTCTACCCTTCCCTATCCCGAGGGCGTCGCCGCCGCCGAGGTGCTCAAGGTCGGCTCGAACAGCCGCGCAGGCGACATGGAAAACGCCCATGGGCTGCGCGTGCTGATGCTCGGTTCGCTCTTCTCCGGCGGCTTCGCCCTGCTCGCCAAGATGAAGCTGGTCGCCGAGGAAGCGGGCAAGAACTTCGCGATCGGCGGCACCGCCTCGGGCTTCTCGACCAGCTGGTCGATGCTGCTGATCGGCGTCGGTCATCTCGTCGGCATCTCGGTCGGCGCGGCGATGTTCTTCGGTATGATCATCTCATGGACCGTGCTCGTTCCGTATTTCGCGTCCACCGGCGACGTCTCCGCCGGCATCGACGCACTGGTCGGCGGCACCTTCCGCGGGCAGGTCCGCTTCATCGGCGCGGGCACGATCGGCGTCGCGGCGATCTGGTCGCTGCTCAAGATCATCGGACCGATCATCGCGGGCCTGCGCTCGGCACTGGCGGCATCGCGCGCGCGCGCCGGCGGCGAGGCACTGGCACTCACCGAGCGCGACTTGCCGATCGGCGTGGTCGGCCTGGTCACGGTCCTGACCTTGGTGCCGATCGCCTGGCTGCTGTGGAGCTTCTCGGCCGGTGGGCCAGTGCATGATTATCCGCTGGCAGTGATCGGCGGCTCGCTGCTCTACATCCTCGTCGTCGGCGTACTGATCGCGGCGGTGTGCGGCTATATGGCCGGTCTGATCGGCGCGTCGAACTCGCCGGTCTCGGGCGTCGGCATCCTCGCGGTGCTCGGCGCGTCGCTGCTGCTCGTGCTGATCTTCGGGCACGAGGCCGATCCGACGCGCACCAACGCGCTGATCGCCTATGCGCTGTTCACCACCGCGATCATCTTCTCGATCGCGACGATCTCGAACGACAACCTCCAGGACCTCAAGACCGGCCAGCTCGTCGGCGCGACGCCATGGAAGCAGCAGGTCGCGCTGATCATGGGCGTGGTGTTCGGCAGCCTGGCGATCCCGCTGGTGCTCGACTTGCTCAAGGACACATTGGGCTTTGTCGGCATGCCCGGCGCCGGACCCAATGCGCTGTCCGCGCCACAGGCCGCACTGATCTCGTCGATCGCCAAGGGCGTGCTCGGCGGCGACATCGACTGGGGCCTGATCGGGCTCGGCGCCGCGATCGGCGTCGGCGTGATCGTCATCGACGAACTGCTCGGCCGCGCGGGCAAGATGCGCCTGCCCCCGCTCGCGGTGGGCATGGGCATCTATCTGCCGATGGCGCTCACCTTGCTGATCCCGGTCGGCGCAGTGATCGGCCATCTCTACAATCGCTGGGCGAAGCGCAGCGTCAACCCCGAGTTTGCCGAGCGGATGGGCGTGCTCGCCGCCACCGGGCTGATCGTCGGCGAGAGCCTGTTCGGCGTCGCCTTTGCCGGCGTACTCGCCTGGGCCAACCGCAATTCGCCGATCCCGCCCAACGATGCGCCGCTCGCGATCATGGGCGAGAGCTTCGAGACCGTGGCGCTATGGGTCGCACCGTTGCTGTTTTTCGGGCTGGTCGCGCTGATCTACGCGCTCACCCGGAAAATGGTGCGCAGCGTACCCCCGGTCGGCGAACCCCCGGTCGATCAGGACATCGCGACCTATCGGTGAGCCGATGCGACGGATCGAGAAGCTGCCACCCGCCTTCAGCCGTTACCGGAAGGTGGGCGGCGCCTTCACCTTCGCCGCGTTCGATGGAGCCCGCGAGGGCGATGTCGACGCCATCGAAGCGATCCGCGTGTTGCTTGACGGCAATCTGAATAGCGGGACGCTCCGCGCGATCGGGGCATGCCAGATCACCGAGGCCGAGTTCCTCGGCGAGCATTGCGCGGCCGAAAGCCGGAAGATGGTGAAACGCGGCACATGGGAAACTGCCGACGGCCGCAGGCTCGTGGATCCGCCGCTCGCGACGCTGGATGGCGTCGCGATCCGCTCGGGCGGGTACGGCTTTCCCGACCCGGGCGCGGGTGGCCAGTTCGCCCGCGCCTTCGCCTCCCCGCCCTATAGTCTCGACGCGCGCCCAAGCGAGATCCAGTCGTTGTTCGACGACATCCTGGATTTCCTCCTGCCGCCTGGCGCGCCGCACCGGATTCTGGATTGGACCAGCCCGAGGCTTGGCGAGGTTTCGCCGTGGTTCAACGCCGGCATGGAATGGTGGGGCGCATTCCTCTTCACCATCCACCAGCCCGGCCGCGGCCGGCTGATCGCACTCGCAGCCTCGACTACCGACTGATCACCCCATCTGCTCCAGCAGCGCCGTGATCGGCACGAAGGCGAACGCCACCGAGCTGTCGGCCACGCCATAGGGGATGAACAGCTTGTCGCCATGGCGGATCGCGCCGCAGGTATAGACGACGTTGGGCACATAGCCCTCGCGATCCTGGTCCGCCGCGGCGAGCAGCGGCTCCTTCGAGCGCGCCAGCACCTTGGTCGGGTCGTTCTTGTCGAGCAGCGCCGCACCGATCGAATATTTGCGCATCGCGCCGACGCCATGGGTCAGCACCAGCCAGCCGTCATCGACTTCGATCGGCGGGCCGCAATTGCCCATCTGGACGAGCTCCCAAGGATATTGCGGCTTGATCAGCAGCTCGCCGCCTTCCCAATGGGTGATGTCGTCGGACGTGTGGAGAAAGATGTTCTCGCCGTCCTGCCGGCCGAGCATCATGTACTTGCCGTCGATCTTGCGCGGGAACAGCGCCATGCCCTTGTTACGCGACGCGCCGCCGGTCATCGGCACCAGGTCGATCGCGCGCCAGTCGCGCGTCCGCATCAGCTCGGACTGGATCACCGATCCGTTATAGGCGGTGTAGGTGCCGATCCATTCCTCGCTGCCGTCGTCATGCGTGAAATGGCAGATCCGCAGATCCTCGAGCCCGTTCGACTGCGCTTTGGTGATCGGGAAGATCACCGTGCCCGACAGCGTCGAATCGCGATGGCGATAGACCGTCACCGGCCCCTCGGGCATCTTGTCCTCGTCCTCCTCGCGCGCATCGGCGGCAGTGGCGAAGGGAGGCTCGGGTGCGAGCGACAGCTCGTTCTTGTCGGTGATGATGCCTTCGCGGAACGACACCGAGGAGATATGCCCCTCGCCCACTGCCCGCAGCGACATCAGGATGCGCATGCTGCCCTTGGGCATGCCGGTCTGGTCGTAATGCGGCACCGCGCTGGGGTTCATCAGCGCGGCGGCGGCATAGCTGTATTCGTGGCAGAAATAGGCGCCGAGCAGCTGGCGCTTCTCGTCGCCGATCGCGCTGCCGTCCAGCTTGAGCATTTCCTCGATCTCGTCGTAGCGCGTCATGAACACGCGGCGCGTCTGCCAATGGCGCGCCTCGAAATCCTTGAGGACGATCTCCAGCTGGGCGCTCGCCTCGCCCGGCGACATCGCCAGCACTTCGCCGACGATGCGCTCGGACCGGCTCGGTCCCGAGCCGTTATGCGCCCAGGCGATGTGGAACGGACGCACCACCACGCGGGAGGGATCTGCGCGAAGCCGCAGCGTGTGATTGAACAATTCCTGCATGCGTTCCCCGTACCGTCCCGAGAGCCGGCGCGAAGGGTTCACGCGACGGCGGTGCGCGGGGTGCTTGCCACGTTTTCGGCGGGCTTTGAAAGTACGGAAATGGCGCAATTCGCCAATTGGAGTGCCAGAATCGACTCGGCGCCCTGATTCCGGTTCAAACCGGTTGGCATCAGCCCGTCGAAACAGCCGCCGTCCTGCGCCGTCGCCAGCGGCAGTTCGAGGTCGTTGGCACCCAGATACCAGCGATAGGCGCGCATCGCTTCTTCGTACCAGCGCTTGTCCGACGTCACTTCATAGGCGGCGACGCACGCATCGACGGTCGCCTGTGCCTCCAGCGGCTGCTGGTCGAACTGCAGCGGCTCGGCATAGGGCCGGCCGAAGCTTTCGCTGCCGACGGCGCGGAAACGCCCCTCGGGCGAGGTCTGGCGCCCGACGATCCAGTCGAGCGTCTCCAGCCCGACTTCGATGAAGTCCTGCCGGCCGAGCACCTTGCCCGCGCGCAGCAGCGCCTCGGGAAGCCGGGCATTGTCATAGGCGAGGACGATTTCGAACCATTGCCATTCCGGCCGGCGCGCTTCGTTGAGCAGCACGATCAGCTCTTCGCCGAAGCGCGTCAGGATCGTGCGCGACAGCGCGTGGCCCGGATGCGCCTCGATCATCGCCGCGGCGCCCAGCATCGCAAAGGCGTGGCTGCGCGGTGCTTCGAGCTCGAGCGCGATCGACGCGGTGTCGTCGAACAATACCGACGCCCAGTCGCGGTGCTTCTGCGCCCGCGCGTCGCGCGCGGTGACGCCCAGCGCCCAGATCGCGCGGCCGTTCGAATCCTCCGAACCGACATCCTCGCACCAGGTGCGATCGAAATTCATGAAGTTGCGGAACCGGCGCTGATCGGGATTCCACGCATATTGGACGAAGCCGCCGAAGATCGTCGTCCACTTGTCGCGCAGCGTCTCGTCGATGCCGTCGATCTTGGACATCAGGATCAGCGCGCGGGCATTGTCGTCGATGCAATAGCCATGGCGGCGATCGGGAACCGAATAGATCGAATGCTGGAGCATGCCGGTCGAATCGCTCATCCGCTCGACTGCGGCGAGGTTCGGCTTGAGCGACGCGAGCTCGGCAGGCGCCTTGCCGAAGCGGCGCGGCGCGGTGGCGATGATCGCGTTGAGCTCGCCCAGCGCGTTCTCCGCGAGGCGCGGCCAGATCATCGTGCGACCGCGGGCATAGGCGCGCTGCGACAGTGCCACGCGCTCCTGCGTGTCGGTCAGCAGCCGGTCGATCTCGCGCGCGAAGCCGGCGCTGTCGCCGAAATCGACCAGCACGCCGTGATCGTCGGCCAGGATTTCGGTGGCGTGGACATAGGGCGTCGAGATCACCGGCTTGCCGACGCCGACGGCGTAGGACAGCGTCCCCGAAGTGATCTGGGCCGGGTTGCTGTACGGCGTGACGTAGAGGTCGGCCGCCTGCAGATAATCGATCAGCTCGTCATGCTCGACGAACGCGTCGATGAACTGGACATGCTCGGCGACGCCCTTCTCGGCGGCCAGCGCCTTCAGCCGGTCGCGATAGACTTCGCCTTCGTGCGCGACGAGATTGGGATGCGTCGCGCCCAGCACGACATACAGTGCCTGCGGATGGTTCGCGACGACCTGCGGCAGCGCGGAGATCAGCGTCTCGATGCCCTTGTTCGGCGCAAGCAGGCCAAAGGTCAGCACGACTTCGCGGCCTTGCCAGCCGAATGCCGCCTTCATGCTGTCCGGATCGGCGAATGCGCGCTCGGGAACGCCGTGCGGGATCATCACGATGCTCTTGTCGTCGGCGCCGTGGACGCGCTTCAGGATGTCGCGGCCCTTCTCGGCCATCACGATGATGCGCGACGAACGGCGCAGCAATGCTTCCATCACGCGGCGCTCGTCGGCGCTCGGCCGCTCCAGCACGGTGTGCAGCGTGGTGATGACGGGGATCGACAAGCGATCGAGCAGCGCGATCAGGAATTCGCCGGCCGGGCCGCCATAGATGCCATATTCGTGCTGGACCCACAGCGCCTGCGCGCCGCTGGCTTCGATCGCACGGGCGGTATCGAGATAGGCGGCGCGATCGTTCTGCGGGATCGCGGCGGTTACCGCGGCGGGATAGTCGTACCGGCCCGGATGATCGTCCATCGCATACACGTCGACGCGAAGATCCGGATAGCGCTGGCGGAGCGCGTTATAGGTATCGGTCGTATAGGTCGCGATACCGCATTTACGCGGGAGGAAGTTGCCGATGAGCGCGAGATGATTGATCCCCGAGGCAAGCATGAACGGCGCCATTCCTTTTCCTTCGCAGTGCAACCTAAACCAAGCTCAACACGCCCGATACCTGTCTCCCAACTCTCGCAAAGCAATATGGTTTCATTCTTGTTGCAATGCAACATGATTGAATCCGACGAACCGAGTTATAAATCTGGCGTTCAGCCTCGGCCGCGGTATCCGGGCACGTCCTGTCCCGGAATCCAGACACCCGCGGGGGGCTCGCCGGACTGCCAGAACACGTCGATCGGGATGCCGCCGCGCGGATACCAATAGCCGCCGATTCGCAGCCATATCGGCTTCATTTCCGCGAACAGCCGCTCGCCGATGCCGACGGTGCAATCCTCATGGAACGCGCCGTGGTTGCGGAAGGCGCCGAGGAACAGCTTGAGCGACTTCGATTCGACGATCGTCTCGCCGGGGACATAGTCGATCACCAGATGCGCGAAATCGGGCTGGCCGGTGATCGGGCAGAGCGACGTGAATTCGGGCGCGGCGAACCGGATCATGTAGCGGCTGTCGGGGCGCGGATTGGGGACATAGTCGAGCTCCGCTTCTTCCGGCATTGCGGGAAGGACGGAGGTCTGTCCGAGATGCTTGGCTTCCATCGCCGCCATTTAGGGTCGCCTGGCAGCACCGGCAACGGGCCAAGGCGTTTGCGGAGCGCTTTGCATCCTTCTAGGACCGCAACGATGGACGCACTCGTAACGACCGAATTTCTGGCACGCGCACTGGGCTCGGACGGCCTGGTGGTGCTCGACGCCACCTACACTTCCACCCTCCCCGGCTCCGCAAAACAGGAGCCGAGGGCCGACTACGCCGCGGGGCATGTCCCCGGCGCGCTGCTGCTCGATCTCGACACGCTGGTGGATGCTGCGGATCCGCTGCCGTCGATGCTGCCGCCGCGCGACCTGTTCGAGGCGCGGATGGCGGCGCTGGGCATAACCGCGGACAGCCGCGTCATCCTCTACGACGACAGCCCGCACCACACGTCGTGCCGCGCCTGGTGGGTGCTCGGCCGGTTCGGGGTCGAAGCGTCGCTGCTCGACGGCGGGATCGCCAAATGGAAGGCCGAAGGCCGGCCCATCGAGCAGGATACGCACGCCCCCGCCCCCACCCGCTTCGAAGCCGGCATGCCGCGCACCCAGGTGCGCAGCCTCGCCGAGATGCAGGCGACCGACGAGCAGATCGTCGATGCCCGCTCGGCCGCCCGCTTCACCGGCGCCGAACCCGATCCGCGCACCGAATGCGCGCCCGGCCACATCCCGGGTTCGACCAACATCCCCTATGGCCGCTTCTTCGAGAGCGACGGGACCTGGAAGCAGCCCGACGCGCTCCGCGCCGAATTCGAAGCGGTGGGGATCGACCTGGACAAGCCGCTGGTCGCCACCTGCGGATCGGGCATCACTGCATCGGTGATCGCCTTCGCCGCGCATCTGCTCGGCCGCGACGTGCCGGTCTATGACGGCAGCTGGTCGCAATGGGGCGCCTCGCCCGCAACCCCCAAGGCACTGGGCCCGGCATGAGCGACGAAAAGGACGCGACCAAGGTTGTCCAGGCCGGCCGCCGGCCCGAATGGACCCAGGGCATCGTCAATCCGCCGGTGTGGCGCGCCTCGACGATCCTCTATGATTCGGTCGCCGAGCTGCGCGCGCGCGGCGCCGCCGACACGCATCACAAGCTGTTCTACGGCCGCCGCGGCACGCCGACCCAATGGTCGCTCGCCGACGCGCTGACCGCGCTGGAACCGGGCGCCGAGGGCACCCTGCTCTACCCCTCGGGCGTCGCCGCGGTGGTCAGCGCCTTGCTCGCCGTGCTCGAACCCGGCGACGAGCTGCTGATGCCCGACAGCGCCTATGATCCGACGCGCAGCTTCGCCAACGGGCTGCTCAAGCGGATCGGCGTCACCACGATCTTCTACGATCCGCTGATCGGCGCGGACATCGCCGGGCTGTGCACCGATCGCACCCGGGCGATCCTTCTCGAAAGCCCGGGCAGCCTCACCTTCGAAGTCCAGGATATTCCCGCGATCGTCGCCGTCGCCAAGGCGCGCGGCATCACCACCCTGCTCGACAATACCTGGGCGACGCCGCTGCTGTTGCCCGCGATTCCCCTCGGCATCGACTATTCGATCCTCGCCTGCACCAAGTACATCGTCGGCCATTCGGACGTGATGCTCGGCTCGGTGACCGCCGCCGAGGGGCAGTATGAGCGGCTGCGCGCCATGACCTACCAGCTCGGCCAGAATGCCAGCCCGGACGACGCCTGGCTCGGTGCGCGGGGCCTGCGCACGATGGCGGTGCGCCTCGACCAGCATGGCCGCTCGGCGCTCAGGATCGCGCAATGGCTCAAGACCCGACCCGAAGTCGCGCGGGTGCTGCACCCGGCGCTACCCGATTGCCCCGGCCACGACATCTTCGTCCGTGATTTCCGCGGCGCTTCGGGCTTGTTCTCGTTCGTGCTGAACGGCGGATCGGAACAGGGGCGCGCGGCGCTGATCGATGGTCTGGCGCATTTCGGCATCGGCTATAGCTGGGGCGGGTTCGAGAGCCTGGCGATCCCGGTCGATCCGCAGCGCTATCGCACCGCGACTCCCTGGCAGGCCGAGGGGCCGGTGGTCCGGCTCCAGATCGGGCTCGAAGATGCCGACGATCTGATCGCCGACCTCGACGCCGGGCTCGCCCGCTTCACGGCGGCGCGCGGCTGATGGAGCGGCTCGGCGCCTGGCTGGCGGGACATAACCTGCCGGGTGCCGCCGAGCTTTCCGAAGCGGCGATCGCCGGCGGACTGGCCGCACTGGCGCTCGTCCTGGGCTGGCTCGCCGGCCGCCACCTCGGCACGCGGATCGCCGCCGCCTGGGCCGAGCATTTCAGCGGCAACCCGGCGACCTTCCACCTGCGGGTCTGCGCGGTCATCCGCTGGACGAGCGCGGCGATCCTGCTCGCCATCCTCGCGGCGAGCTGGCCATGGATGGCACTCGGCGCGCTGGTGACCGGTCTCGCCGAAGGATTCGCCGTGGCGATGCTGGCGTCCACCGTGCTGCGCGCGCTCAACCTGCCGCGCTGGGCCGCCTGGGCGCTCGCCGCGCTCGCCTTCACCATCGTGCTCAGCCATGCGATCGGCGGCTTCGCGGTGGTCGAGACCACGCTCGACCGCGTCGGCATCCAGATCGGCCAGCGCCGCCTGTCGCTGCTCTCGGCGCTGACCATCGGCATCACCGTGCTGCTGCTGTTTGCGGGCGTCCGGCTGGCGAACCGCGTCCTCGCGCATTCGATCGCCAGCGCCCGCGGGTTCGATCCGACGCAAAAGCTGCTCGTCCAGAAGCTGGCGGCGATCGCCGTGGTCGTGCTCGCCTTCTTCATCGGCGTTGACCTGCTCGAGATCGACTTGACTGCCTTTGCGGTGTTCTCGGGCGCGTTCGGCCTGGCGGTCGGCTTCGGGCTGCAAAAGACGATCGGCAATCTGATCGCCGGGATCATCCTGCTGATGGACCGGTCGATCAAGCCGGGCGACGTGATCGTGGTGGGCGACAGCTTCGGCTGGGTGAACAAGATCGGCGTGCGCGCCGTCTCGGTGATCACCCGCGACGGCAAGGAGCATCTGATCCCCAACGAAAACCTGATGACCCAGGAAGTGGAGAACTGGTCGTACACCGACCGCAACGTCCGCGTCCGCATCCCGGTGACCGTCGCCTATGACTGCGATTTGAAGCTCGCTCAGGCGCTGATGCTGCGCGCCGCCGAGGAAAGCCCGCGCGTACTCAACAATCCCAGGACCAATGTCTGGCTGATGGCGTTCGGCGAAAAGGGCGTCGATCATGAGATCCTTGCCTGGATCAGCGATCCCGAGAGCGGCGTCGGCAATGTCCGCAGCGACGTGCTCAACCGGCTGTGGCTGCTGTTCAAGGAACACGACATCCTGATCCCCTATCCGGTGCGCGAGGTCCGGGTGCGCGAATGGCCCGGGCGCAGCGAGGCGTAGCTTCCGCCCCTCCCTGCAAGGGAGGGACGGGGGTGGGTTTGGCCGCAGGCGAGGCTCGATGCCTCGGCGGCGGCTGTTTTGCCGGGCCGGTCGAGAATCTTTTCTGAGCGCGCAGATCCGCACCCACCCCAAGCCCCCCTGCAAGCAAGGAAGGAGCGATTGCGATTGCGATTGCGACTTCCCCCTCCCCCTCGCCGCGGTTCGCCCCTATCTTGAGCGCGTGAGTTCGCAGCCGATTACCGCTCGTATCGCCGATGGCGTCGCCTCGATCCCTTCGGCCGAGTGGGACGCCTGCGCAGGCACCGCCAATCCGTTCGTCGGCAATGCCTTTCTGTCGATCCTCGAACGCTCGGGTTCGGCGACCGCGCGCGCCGGCTGGCAACCGCTGCCGATCGTGATCGACGGCGCCGACGGGCGCGTAGCGGGAATCGCCCCGGCCTATGTAAAGGCGCACAGCCAGGGCGAATATGTCTTCGACCATGGCTGGGCCGATGCCTGGGAACATGCTGGCGGAAGCTATTATCCCAAACTGCAGGTCGCAGTGCCGTTCACCCCCGTGCCCGGACCGCGCCTGCTGGTCCGCGACGACAGCCTCGCCCCCGCGCTGATCGCCGCGATCGAGGCAGTGACCGACCAGAATGGCCTTTCCTCCGCGCACGCCACCTTTGTCGACGACGCGCAGCTGCCCTGGTTCGAGGCGGCGGGCTGGCTGATCCGCGCAGGCACGCAGTTCCACTGGCAGAACCACGGCTATGCCGGGTTCGACGCGTTCCTCGCCGCGCTGTCCAGCCGCAAGCGCAAGGCGATCCGCAAGGAGCGCGCGGCGGCGCTGGACGGGCTGACCGTCCGGCACCTGACCGGCGCCGAGATCGGCGAGGCGCATTGGGACGCGTTCTGGCAATTCTATCAGGACACCGGCTCGCGCAAATGGGGACAGCCCTATCTGACGCGCGGCTTCTTCACGCTGCTGGGCCGGGAAATGGCCGACAAGGTGCTGCTGATCCTCGCCGAGCGCGACGGCGTGCCGATCGCCGGCGCGCTCAACCTGATCGGCGAGGACGCGCTGTACGGGCGCTATTGGGGTGCGGTCGAGGAGGTGCCGTTCCTCCATTTCGAGCTCTGCTATTATCAGGCGATCGATGCTGCGATCGCGCGCGGGCTGGCGCGGGTCGAGGCAGGCGCGCAGGGCGAACACAAGCTGGCACGCGGCTATGCCCCGGTGACGACCTGGTCGGCGCACTACATCCCCGACCCCGGCTTCCGCCGCGCCGTGGCCGACTTCCTCCACCGCGAGCGCGAGGCAGTGGCGCGCGAGCAGGAATGGCTGGGCGAGATGATGCCGTTCAAGCGCGAGGGCTAAATCTCCCCTCCCTGCAAGGGAGGGGTCGGGGGGGGGTGCGGGCGCAGCGAGCTGTTTCCCGCGGCAGCGGCGGTAACAAACTCGCGGGAACCATCTTTGCGCCCTCCGCGCCTCCGCGCGAAACTGCCTGCTCTTGGCGTCTTCGCGCCTTCGCGTGAACCTGATTACGGCAAAGGCGAAGGCGACGCCTCCGGTTCGGGCAGGTTGCTGTTGAACTGGCGCCCGTCGCTGAGGATCAGGTCGCGCTCCCATTTCGGCAGCGGCAGCTCGCCCGGGCGGATCACCGGCGCGGGCACATTGTGATCGACGCGATACAGCCCGCTGTTGCTGTGATCGTCGACATAGACCGGCACCAGCCCCTGGAGGAACTTCGCGGGGAATTCGGGCGGGCGGATCAGCCAGACATAGTCGAATGCATCGCGCGGGAAGCGCGTCAGTGCCCAGGGCACCGGCCGCCACCATTCGCGCGGGCACTGCGTGTCGGTGACGATCTGCGACGGATCATGCGCGAAGCGCTTCGCCGCGGCATAGCGCACGGTGAGCAGCTGCGCCCCGGGCATCGACCATTGATCGTTGGTGTAGGCGAGCCGGCGCTCCAGCGCGAGGGCGGGGACGTGCTGGAGGCGCGTCATCTTCCACTCGTTGTAGCAGGTCTCGCCGACGAAGCTGACCAGCCGCGCGCCTTCGGGAAGATGCTCGAGCGCCTTCAATTCGCGGTCATAGGATTTGTCGTAGAGATAGAAGCTCCACGTCGTCGCCGCCATTCGCGCGCCGAAGAACGCCATGCCGAGCGCCGCGACCACCGTCGCGCCGCGCATCGACAGCCCGGGCTTGGGCCGGATCGCGAGGATCCCGATCGCGATCAGGAACGGCACCAGCCGCATATCGGCATAGGCAGAGCCGAACACGATCCGCGGCAGCAGCACATATACCGCCGCGAGGAACAGGAACGACAGGCCCAGATTGCGCGAATACTGCAGATTCGGGTCGCGGATCGCCTTGAACAGCAGCAGGAACAGCACGCCGACCGAGGCGATGTCGAACAGCTGCCAGCGGTCGCGGAACACCTGGGTGATCCACAGCATCTTGGCGCGCCAGTTGAACCAGTCCGCAGTCTGCCCCGTGACATGGCCGCCGCTGCGCCATGCCAGCATCAGGATCACCGGCGGCGCCAGCACCAGGCACTGGATGCCCGCGTGGAACCAGGGCAGCAGCCAAGCCTGGACGAACCCCTGCCCGCGCCGCAGATCGTGCTGGCGGATCAGCTCGGCCGAGAAGGCGAGCACGCCGAGCACGCCCCAGCCGAACGTATGGGTGATCCAGATCAGCACCGAGATCGGCAGGAACACCAGGCTGCGGAACTGGAACTTGCCCAGCCGCGCGAGCCGCAGCCACCAGCCGAAGCCGAGCAGCGCCAGCCCCATCGACAGCGCGAAATTGACGAAGCCGAAATGGAACGGGAAGGCATAGGCCAGCGGCAGCGCGAACAGCGCCGTGGCCGGGATGCGGCCATGCACTTCGCGCGCGATCATCAGCAGCCCGGCAACGGTGGTCGCGGGGATCGCGATGACGATCAGCTTGACCGCCAACTCGAGCCCGAAGAGTTTGGACAGCGGGATGACCAGCAGGTCGACCCCGAGATTGCCCATCAGGCTCCAGTTGAAGTTGTACCATTCGTGGAGGTGCGGGAACTGCTCATAGACCAGCTGGACCCGGTAGCGGCCCATATGGCCCGGCAAGTCGACCAGCGGCGGAATCTCGGGCCACAGCAACGGCACGATCGCGAGGAACGTGGCCAACGCCACGAACCATCGTGTCTGCCACCAATGCAGCCTTTCGCCCCTGTCCATCGCGCCGCTTTAGTGCGTAGCGCGAGCCTCAGACAAGCGGCGGTTGTCGATTCGGTAGAGGATATCGGTCTCATTGCGCCACAGCGCCTGCATTCCGGCCGTCAGGCGCGGATCATGGGCCGGCGGATTGATCAGCCAGACATAGTCGAAGCGGTCGCGCGGCAGCCCCGCCAGCGCGTCGTTCATGGTCATGAAGTCCGACGGTATCGGACAGGGTTCGAGCAGGACCAGCTGCGAGGGATCGGTGGCATATTTGCCCAGACCCGGCGCGATCACGGTGATCGGCGTGCTGCCGGCGAGGAGCCATTGATCGTTGGAAAAGGCCGAGCGGCGCACGAGTGCCAGCGCCGACAGGTGGCTCTCGCGCGGGTGCGCCCAGGTATCGATGCATCTCGAACCGACAAAGGTCACCAGCCGCGCCCCGCGAGGAATATGGTCGAGCGCCTGCAAATGCCGGTTCCACTCGCGATCGACCATCCAGAAGCCGATGGTGGTGCCCGCGGTTCGCGCCGCGAAGAAGGCGAGCCCGATCAGCGCCAGCGTCGCCCGCTCGCGCGCGGGGAACGCCTCGCCCGTCCGGAAGGTCAGCAGGGCGAGGATCAGCATGAACGGCGCGATCCGCATGTCGGCGAAGGCCGAGCCGAACAGAATGAACGGCAACAGGGCGAACGCCGCGAGCAACAGCAGCGCGGCCGCTGCGATGGGCGGGGCGTGCTCGACTCGCCGATCGCGCACCGCCCGGTAGAGGATGATCGCGATCAGCGCGACCGAGGCGATGTCGAAGGGGGCCCAGCGATCGCGCAGCGCCATCGCGAGGAAACCGAGCTTGAGCCGGACCTCGAAGAAACGCCCGGTGGCGCCGGCGCCTTCGCCGGATCGCCAGACGAGCAGCAGCACCATCGGCAGCGCGAGCGGCAGGCAGGCGACGCCCGCGGCGACGGGAGTGGCCGGCCAGCTGCGCCCCTGCCGGCGCGCGCGCGCCAGCTCGGCGCCGAATGCCAGGATGCCCAGCACCCCCCAGCCGACGACATGCGCCAGCCAGATCAGTGCGGAAAGTGGCACGAACAATGCGGCGCGAAGCCAGATCCGGTTCTGCCGGCCCAGCCGCAGCCAAAAGGCGAAGGCATTGAGCGCAAGCGCCATCGACAGCGCGTGATTCACGAAGCCGAACAGGAAGGAGTAATTGAACACCAGCGGCAACGCAAACAGCACCCATGGCTGGATCCGGCCGTGCGCCTCGCGCGAGATCCACATTATGCCGCTGGCGGTAAGCCCGGCGATCGCGAGGATGACCAGCTTGACCGCGATCTCGAGCCCGAGCAGCGGCGCGAGCCCCGCGACGAGCAGATCGACGCCTAGATTGCCGGCAATGCCCCAGTGGAATTCATACCATTGGGACAAGGTCGCCGCGTCGGTGCCCAGCATCACGCGATAGCGGCCCATATGGCCGGGCAGATCGGTGAGCGGCGGGATCGCGGGAACCAGCAGCGGAACCATCGACAGCAGAATTGCCGCGACCACGAAGGTGCGCGTCTCCCACCAAGCGGTTTCGGCACGGTTCAAAGCCGGGGCTCCCCGTTCACGCGTTCGACGGCGAACACGACCGGTGCCTCGCCCGGGGGAGAAATCTGGCGCAGCCAGGCCGGCGGGGTGCCGCGACGCAGCGCGCCGCTCAGCCGCGCCGCTTCGGCAGCCTGCGCACCGAGCATGTCGAAGTCGCCGGGACAGAGCGCGACATAATCGATCTTCCATTCGCGCGCGAGCATGGGGGCATTTGCGACCGGGCCGAGGAAGAAGCGCAACATCGCCTGGTTGCCGGCATCGCCGCGATGATAGGGTGCGGCGATGACGCGGTGCGGCGTCGCACCGAGGGCAAACGCGCCCATGTCGATCGGCGCCATCAGCGTACCGGGCGGCAACGCGGCGAGGCGCCCGAGCGCCGCAGGCCCGGTGCAGTCGGCGCCGGATGGCGCGGCGGGCCCTCGCGGTGCGAGCGCGGCGCCAGCGATCGGATAGAGCAGCCCTGCGGAAACCAGCCACGCGGGAATGAGCGCAAGCACGCCCCTGGTGCGCGCCGCGACGATCAGCGCCGCGAGCGCCGGTGGGGCGAGCAAGGCGCCGGCATAGGCGCCTCGCAGCTGGACCAGCGTCAGCCCCAGCGCGGTCAGCTGGAGCGCAAGCAGCGCCAACCAGCGAGAATCGCGGGTGCGGCGCCAGACCCAGGCGCCGGCGGCGAGCCCGGCGAGCATCAGCCCGGCATAGCCGATCGCATGGCTGAGCGGCGCGCCGACCAGCGGCTGCGCCTCGGCGACGTTGGCGAGCCACAGCTCGGCCAGCAGCGGATCGACCTGGCCATAGGGCTGCAGGCAGCCGGGCGAGAGCGCCAGCGCGCCTGACGCGGCGGCAACGCCAACGATCGCCGTAGCGATCGATCGCACGCGAACCGAAGGTGCCGCGAAGCCCAGTATCGCCAGCGCCAGCGGTGCCAGCGCGGCGAACTGGGCTGCGCGCCACAATTCGGCGGTAAAGCCGTCGCAGCCCGGCCAGCCCCAGCCGCTGGTGCGCAACGCGACCGACGCGGCGGCAAGCGCGAGGACCAGCCCCACGGCATATCCGGCAAGGCGTCCCTGCCCCTCACGCCCGTCGATCGCCCAGCGGATCACGACCACCGCCCCCCCGACGGCGAGCAGCGGCGCAGTCTCAATACCGATAGCGAGCGAGGCGGCGGTGGCGACGCCACCAGCGGCACCCGCGGCGAGCGAGCGCCCCCCTATCGCGACACGCGCGGTAACGAGCAGCAACACCATCTGCAGCCCGTGATGATCGATCCGCCCAGGCACGAACAAGGTGGTCGCGGGATAGGCGAGCGCCGCGACCAGCGCCGCGAGCGGTGCGGATACGCCGAGCGCACGGGCGATCCCGGCGACGAGCGCAAGCGCCGCAGCGAACAGCGATGCCGGCCAGAGGATCACTGCCGCCAGTTCGGCGGCATGCGCGCCGAGCAACGGCGAGAGGATGTAGATCAGCCCGGCCGGCACGAGGTCGGGAAGCCGCGACCAGTGCATCTCCAGGCCGGGCACTGCCCCCAGCCGATGCTGCGCGAGGTCGCCGAAGTCCTGCCCGCTAAGCCAGTCGCGAATCTGCTGGAGGCGCACGACATCGTCGGTGTCAGGCAACCGCAGCGTCGAGAGATTGGCCCAGCCCTGCACGCTCCAGGCGAGCGTCAGCAGCCCCGCGAGGAGCAGAGCGACGCCAAGGTCGCCCCAATACCGGTCCTGCACCTTTTCGGGCATAAGACCGGCCTAGCCTTGCATGGTTAAGGCGGCGTTAGCCGTCGCGCCGGCCGAGCAGTCGCAAGCGCAGCGCGTTGAGCTTGATGAAGCCCGCGGCGTCGCGCTGGTCGTACGCGCCCTGATCGTCCTCGAAGGTCACGACCTTCTCGCTGTACAGGCTGTGCGGCGACTTGCGACCGGTGACGATGACATTGCCCTTGTAGAGCTTGAGCCGGACGGTGCCGGTCACCTTTTCCTGGCTGTGGTCGATCGCGGCCTGAAGCATCTCGCGCTCGGGCGCGAACCAGAAGCCGTTGTAGATCAGCTCGGCATAACGCGGCATCAGCTCGTCCTTGAGATGCGCGGCGCCGCGGTCGAGGGTGATCTGCTCGATCCCGCGATGGGCGAGATGATAGATGGTGCCGCCCGGCGTCTCGTACATGCCGCGCGACTTCATGCCCACGAAGCGGTTCTCGACCAGATCGAGCCGGCCGATGCCGTGCTTGCGGCCAAGCTCGTTGAGCGCGGTCAGCAGCGTCGCGGGCGACATCGCCTCGCCATTGAGCGCGATGCCGTCGCCGCGCTCGAAATCCACCGTGATCGTCTCGGGCGCGTCGGGTGCGTCCTCGGGATTGACCGTGCGCGAATAGACGTAATCGGGAACCTCGTCCCACGGATCCTCGAGCACCTTGCCCTCGGACGAAGTGTGGAGAAGGTTCGCGTCGGTCGAGAACGGTGCCTCGCCGCGCTTGTCCTTGGCGACAGGGATCTGGTGCTGCTCGGCGAACTCGATCAGCCGCGTGCGGCTGGTCAGATCCCATTCGCGCCACGGCGCGATGACCTTGATATCGGGATTGAGCGCGTAATAGCCCAGCTCGAAGCGGACCTGGTCATTGCCTTTGCCGGTGGCGCCGTGGCTGACCGCGTCGGCATTGACCATCTTGGCGATCTCGATCTGGCGCTTGGCGATCAGCGGCCGCGCGATCGACGTGCCGAGCAGATAGAGCCCTTCGTACATCGCATTGGCGCGCATCATCGGGAACACGAAGTCACGCACGAACTCCTCGCGGACATCCTCGATGAAGATATGCTCGGGCTTGACCCCGGCCATCTCGGCCTTGCGCCGCGCGGGTTCCAATTCCTCGCCCTGGCCGAGATCGGCAGTGAAGGTCACCACCTCGCACTGATATTCCTGCTGGAGCCACTTCAGGATCACGCTCGTGTCCAGCCCGCCCGAATAAGCGAGAACGACGCGGTTGATCTTGTCGGACATGGGGCAGGCGACTCCGGAATATGTGCGGGAAAACCGGGGGCGCTCTAGGGTCCCTGCTCTCGCGGCGCAACTATGGTATGCCGAGTCGGCGGAGGAGCGCGATGGCCGAGCTGAAAACCAAGGCGACCCAGATCAGCGTCGATGACTTCATCGAGGCGGTTCCCGATCCGGTCCGCCGCGCCGACGCGAAGACGGTCGCCGCGCTGATGGCGCGGGTGAGCGGCGAGGTCCCGGCGATGTGGGGGCCGACGATCATCGGCTTCGGCAGCTATCACTATCGCTACGACAGCGGCCACGAAGGCGAGATGTGCCGGCTGGGGTTCAGCCCGCGCAAAGCCGAGCTGGTGCTCTATGTGCTCAACGGCTCGCCCGAGCAGGACGCACAGCTGGCGCGGCTCGGCAAGCACAAGACCGGCAAGTCGTGCCTCTACATCAAGACGCTCGCCGATGTGGACATCGGCGTCCTCGAGGAACTGCTCCGCGACCAGCTTGCATCGATGGACACCCGCTATTCACGCTGACGTCCGTGCTCCTGCTTACGAAAAGGTTTAAGCAAACAACCGCGCCGGCGCATCGGCTTCGCGCAATGCCGCCTCCGCCTCGACCATATAATCCCGCGTGATCGGCAGCGCCGTCCGCGAACGCGATAGCTGGAGCTGGTAATTGACCAGCCCGCCATGGACGAACGCGACGTACGAGCCGGCCAGATAGAAGGTCCACATCCGGAAGAAGCGCTCGTCATAAAGTGCGACGATCTCGTCCTTCGCGGCAACGGTGCGATCGTACCAGGCCTTGAGTGTATAGGCGAAGTGGAGCCGTAGCACCTCCACGTCGGTCGGAAACATGCGCAGCCCCTCATAGCCCTGTGCGATCTCCGACAGCGCCGGGATATAGCCGCCGGGAAAGATGTATTTGAGCGTGAACGCGTCGGTCACCCCCGGCGCGCCGGCGCGGCCGATCGTGTGGAGCAGCATCACGCCTTCGGGCGTCAGCAGCTCGCGAACTTTCCGAAAGAAGGTGCGGTATTGCGGTGTGCCGACATGCTCGAACATGCCGACCGAGACGATGCGATCGAACTGCCCGGTGACCTGCCGATAATCGATCAGCTCGAAGCGGACCTTGCCATGGACGCCGCGTTCGGCGGCGCGTTCGCGCGCGATCTTGAGCTGCTCCTCCGAAAGCGTGACACCCACCACTTCGGCACCGGTCTTCTCGTGGATGTAGAGCGCCATCCCGCCCCAGCCACAGCCGATGTCGAGCACGCGCATCCCCGGCTGAATCGCCAATTTGGCGACGATGTGCGCCTTCTTGTCGAGCTGCGCCTGCTCCAGCACGTCGCCCGGATCAGTATAATAAGCGCAGCTATATTGCCGGTCGGCATCGAGGAAGAGATCGTACAGCCGCCGCGACAGATCATAATGATGCGCGACGTTGCGCTTCGCTTTCTGGGCCATGTTGTAGCGGCCGATCCGGTGCGCCACGCCATTGAGGAAGCGGCGGAACGGCGTCGGATCCAGCGCGGCAGTCGCGTCTTCCCAGCGATTGTTGCCGGTCATCAGCATCAGCAGGTCGAGGATGTCGCCCTGCTCGATCGTCAGCCGGCCGTTCATATAGGCTTCCGCTGCGCCCAGGCTGGGATCGCGCAGGATCGCCGCGGCGGCGCCCGCGCCGAAGCGGATCGTCACCGGCCGCAGCTGCGAATCCGGTGCGCCGAAGCTGCGGCGCGTGCCGTCCGCATGGATCACGGTGAGTTCGCCGCGCTCCACCGCGCGCGCGAAAAAGCGATCGATCAACGCCATCAGACCGTCCTACGCAAACAGCCCCACCCGCCTCTTAACTAGGAACGTAACGACGTTCTGCAATCGGGAAAATATGTCCGGTTAAATTCCGGCGTACCATTCATAGGCGTTGGAATCTTCCCAATAGCCGCCCTTGCCCGACCCGATCGCGGCAAGGCTCGCCACCGCTTCGACTCGCATGACATATTTGGCGTGCTTGTAGCCAAGCTGGCGCTCGACGCGGAGGCGGACCGGCGCGCCATGGCCGACCGACAGATATGCGTCGTTCATCGCCCATGCGAGAATGGTCTGTGGGTGGAAGGCATCGACCAGGTCGATCGACTCGTAATAGGGCTGGCTGCCGAAGCGATCGGCGCAGTGGAAGACGATGTAGCGCGCGGTGTCGCGGATGCCGGCGAGCTGCAGGATAGTCTCGAGCCGCGGCCCCTGCCATTTGCCGACCGCGCTCCATCCCTCGACGCAATCGTGCCGGGTGATCTGTGCGCGCTGCGGCAGCGCCTGGATCTGCGCGAGGCTGAGATCGAGCGGCCGCGCGACCAGCCCGTCGACGCGCAGCCGCCAGTCGGCGAAGCGGTTGGCCGCGAGCGCATTATATTCCGGCGTGTTCGGGTTGGCGGTGCCGTTGACCCGGAAGATCGGGCTGCGCTGCTCGGCGCGGAATTCACGCGCGAGCGCGGCGCGGCCGGTGATCGAACGCTGGAGGAAGCGGTGCGCATCCTCGGCGCTGAGCAAGGCGGGGTTGTCGGTGAGCGAATCGCAGCCAGCAAGGAGTATCGCGCCAGTGCCGACGATCAGGGTGCGGCGGGTGATCACGCGTCGTCCTCCGGCACGCGCCACCGGCCGGTGATCATTGCGCGCACTTCGTTGAGCGGCCCGGCGAGGATCACCAGCGCCAGGTGGACGACAAGGAAGACCGTCATGCCCGCCATCGCAATGAAATGGACCGAGCGCGCCGACTGGCGCCCGCCGAACAGGTCGGCGAGCCACGGCCACATCCCCGGCGAGATCGCGAGCCCCGAGACGATCAGCAGCGGAATCAGCCCCAAGACGACGCCGGCATAGCTGAGCTTCTGGAAGATATTGTACGCGCGCGGATCCTCGGCATCGTGGAAGCGCAGCGCGAGATGTGCCTTTAAGTCGGACAACAGCGCACGCGGCGCCAGCTCGCCGCGGCGAATGCGCAGGTCGCGCTGGAAATGCCGGTTCAGCAGCCCGACGATCATGTACGCCAGCAGCCCGAAACCGAGCACCAGCGCGAAGAACAGATGCCAGTGGCGCGCGCCGGCCAGGCTGTAATGGCTCGGGATCGTCGCCCAGCCGGGAAAGCGCGGCAGCTCGAGCCAGGCCGGATCGAAATTGGCGCCGTAATGCCCCCAATAGAGCCGCGGATGTGCGTTGAATATCATCAGCCCGCTGGGAATCAGCACCAGGATCGCAAGCGCGTTGACCCAGTGCCAGAGGCGGGTGAACAGCCGGTGCCGATAGACCGTGCGGGGCTTTGGCGGAGCATCCATTCCCGCCCTTTAGCCTATCCGCCGTACGCGCGCACGAAGAAGACGAGCGTCGTCGCGCCGGTGACGAGCAGCGTCCAGCCGCGCACCATAGCGGGTGACAGCTTCTTGCCGATCACCGCGCCGAGCCACCCGCCCAGGATCGATCCGAGCAGCATCGGCAGGCACGCCCACCACCACACCATCGCGAAGCCGATGAAGATGAACGCCGCGGCGAAGTTGGCGACCGCGAGCATCAGCGTGCGGATCGCGAACAGCTCGCGCGGGCGGATATTGGCGAGCAGGCCATAGACCGCCGTGGTGATCAGCCCGACGCCGCCGCCGAAATAACCGCCATAGATGCCCAGAAACGCCTGGGTGACGAGCAACGTCCGCCGCCCGATCGTAACGCGGGCATGCAGCCAGTCGGCCGCGTGCTTGCCGAACACCATCACCACGAAGGCAAACAGCAGCAGCCAGGGGATGAGGATGTCGAACGTCTCGGTTGGCGTCAGCACCAGCAAGAGGCTGCCGACCAGCCCGAAGACGAAAGTGATCGCCGCCAGCAGCTTGACCGACATGCCGGCGACCGGGGCCAGTTCGTCGCGATAGGCCCAGGCGCTCGTCCCTGCGCCGGGGAGCAGCGCGACGTTCGAACTGGCATTGGCGATGTTGGCGGGCAGCCCCAGCGCGATCAGCACGGGCAAGGTCGCAAAAGTCCCGCCCCCGGCCAACGCATTCATCGCGCCGCCGACGATGCCGGCGCCGGCGGCCAGTGCTATCGAGAAGAGATCCAACCTAAATCCGTTCGCGCTGAGCTTGTCGAAGCGCCGTACTTGTTTTTCCGCCGCAGGAAAGGGCAGAACAGCGCTTCATTCCATGCCCGGAGACGCGCCGATGAACGACGTGCTGGCAGATTATGCCGCAGCGGCGACCCCGGAAATGATCGCCGGCTATGACGCGCTCCCGCCCGAGCAGATCTACGCGTCGGTGCGCGATTTCCTCCCGCGCAAGCCCGCCCGGATCGTTGATATCGGCGCCGGCACCGGCCGCGACGCGGCGTGGTTCGCCGGGCAGGGACACACCGTGCTGGCAGTCGAGCCGGTACGCGAATTGCGCGAGGCCGGCATCGCGCTCCACGGCGACCGGATCGCATGGCTCGACGATACGCTTCCCGATCTCGCCAAGCTGCCGCCGCATGGACCGTTCGATCTCGTCATGCTGTGCGCCGTCTGGCACCATCTCGACACCACCGATCGCGCCCGCGCCATGCCGGTGCTGGCGCAAGTCACAGCGCCCGCCGGTCGGCTGATCCTGTCGCTCCGCCACGGTCCGGATGCACCGGGCACCTTCCCCGCACCGCCCGAAGCAACGATCGACCTGGCGCAAGCGGCGGGCTTCGACCTGACGCACCGAGCCGAAGCGGAGGCAGTGCATGCCGAAAGCCGCGCGGACGGTGTTCGCTGGACGTGGCTGGTACTGACCAAGAGCTCGCTCCGTTCGCCCTGAGCAGACGGGAGCGCGTTCGTTCGAAAGGCGCTCAGCCCAGCGCGGCCTGCTTCTCTTCGGCCTGCCGGTCGAGCTCGGCGCGGCTCTTCTTCTCCGACGCGGTCTTGAGCTGGCCGCAGGCGGCGTCGATGTCGCGGCCGCGCGGCGTGCGCACCGGGGCCGAATACCCCGCCTCGAAGATGATGGTCGAAAAGGCGCGGATCCGCTCGGGGTCCGAGCATTCGTACGGCGCACCGGGCCAGGGGTTGAACGGGATCAGGTTCACCTTGGCGGGCAGCTTGTACTTCTGGATCAGCCGGACCAGCTCGCGCGCATCGGCGTCGCTGTCGTTCTTGTCCTTGAGCATCACATATTCGAAGGTGATCCGCCGGGCATTGTTGGCGCCGGGATAGTCGGCACAGGCCTGGAGCAGCTCCTCGATCCCGTACTTCCGGTTCAGGGGCACGATCTCGTCGCGCACTTCCTTGGTCACCGCATGGAGCGATACCGCAAGGTTCACCCCGATCTCCTCGCCCGCACGCGCCATCATCGGCACCACGCCCGACGTGCTCAGCGTGATCCGGCGCTTCGACAGCGCAAGGCCGTCGCCGTCCATCACCAGCTTCAGCGCATCACGGACATTGTCAAAATTGTAGAGCGGCTCGCCCATCCCCATCATCACGATATTGGTGAGCATGCGCCCCTCGGGCTGGCTCGGCCATTCGCCCAGGCCGTCGCGCGCGAGCATCACCTGCCCGACGATCTCGGCCGGCGTCAGGTTGCGCACCAGCCGCATCGTGCCGGTGTGGCAGAAGCGGCAATTGAGCGTGCAGCCGACTTGGCTGGACACGCAAAGCGTGCCGCGGTCCGCATCGGGGATGAAGACCATCTCGTAGTCCTGGCCGTCGTCCGAACGCAGCAACCACTTCCGCGTGCCGTCGGTAGAGACCTGCGCCTCGACGACTTCGGGGCGCGAGATCACGAAGCGCTGTTCGAGCCAGGGCTGCATCGTCTTCGAGATGTCGGTCATCAGCGAAAATTCGGTGACGCCGCGGTTGTACATCCAGTGGAAGATCTGCTTGGCGCGCAGCTTGGCCTGCTTGGGCTCGAGCTGCGCGGTCTCCAGCGCCATCCGCAGATCGAGCTTGGAGAGCCCGAGCAAGTCGATGCGGCCATCGGCGCGCGGCTTGAAATCGCGCGGAACGGGCACGGGATCGATGTGCCCCGGAATGGGCATGAGGGCGGCCGACTCTGTCTGCATGCGCGCCATGTAGTCGATTTCGTGCAGCTTTTCCACTCCCCGCTCCGCCAGCGGGTCGCGGCGATTTCGGTATCCCTATCCCGCGAATCGAACGCTGCACCGCGGAACGGGTTGCCACTTGGACCCCTGCCCGACCAGCTTGCGTTCAACAGGGGCGTAACAACTGGAGTGACACATGAAGTTTCGCAATTCGATGCTGATCACCGCGGCACTGCTCGCCGCCCCCGCAGCCTTTGCGCAGGACGCCCAGACCACCAGCCCCGCACCGCCGACCACGGCCGCTCCGGCGACCGATCCGTCGGCCCAGACCGGCACCACCGGCTCGGGCACTGCCGCCGCGCTGGTGAGCGACGCCGAAGTCTCGCAATTCGCCACCGCCGCGGTAGCCGCTGCCAAGGTCCGCTCGGACGCGACCGTTCCCGATGCTGACAAGAACGCCAAGATGGTCGAAGCGATCTCCGCCACCGGCCTGCCGCCCGCGCGCTTCAACGAAATCGCCCAGGCGATGCAGGCGGACACCGCGCTCAACAAGCGCATCCAGGACGCCGCTGCCAAGCAGGCCCCGGCCGCTCCGGCACAATAAGCCAGGTCCACGGGCGGCGGTGCGATCGCCGCCCGGCCTCGGGATCTTGCCTGCCAACTCCCCCGGGTGGCCTCTAGCGACTTGGGGAACAGCTCGCCCGGCTGCGATAGACCTCCCCTCGACCAGGACTTTCCCGGCGAGCGGGCCTAGGCGGTGCGCCCCGCACAGCCCAACGCCGCGGCATCGATCGCCGTCGCCGCGCCCTTGAGCGCATAGCTGTCGGCAAAGGCGGCGCCGTTGGTCGCCACCGTCTCCACGCTCATGCTGCGGCCGTCGCGGATCGCGGCGACCACCGCGGCGTCGGTGCGCGCGTCGGGCGCCCAGGCATCGGCATCGCCGGCGCGCAGGTCGAACCGGCGCTCTCCGATCGACAGCGTCACCCGCGCATTGGGCGAGCGCGCCCGGCTGAGCCGGATGTGCAGCTGGTTGCGAACCCCCTGCCCCGGCCAGCTCGCGATGCTGGCGAAAGGCTGGCTGCGGCCGCGCTCGACCGGCCGCGCGATCGCGAAGCAGCGCAGCGGCGAGGGATCGCGAAACGCACCCCAGCTGCCATAAACCCCCAGCGCGTCGCGCGGCAGCATCGCCAGCAGCAGCGCAAGCGCGATCATGCCGGCGCCGCGCCGCGGCCGCTGCCGCGATGGACGATCTGCTCGATGCCATGTTCGATCCGCACGATCGAGCCTTGCGGCAGATCGGGCGCCACCGGCGCGTCGAATTGCGGCATCACGTCGGCGCCGGTCATCACGCCGCGCAGGATGCGGCTCGACATGCCGTGCATGATCACCAGCCGGTCGCCGGGATCGTCATCGGTATCGCCGAGCCACCCCGAAACGCGCGCGGCGATCGCGTCATACCATTCGCCGCCTTCGGGCGGACGGGTGTAGAGCCCGTGCTCGAGATCGAGGAACGACCCGATCTCGTCGTGCAGCTCGGCATAATAGCGGCCGCTCCACGCCCCCATGCCGATCTCGACCAGGCGATCGTCGGTCCGCGCCTGGTGCCAGTCGAGCTCGAGATGCTCGGCGATGATCGCCAGCGTCTGCAGCGCCCTGCCCGCGCTGGACGACCACAAGGTCAGCTTGGGCTTGGGACCCAGGATTTGACGCAGCGCCGCGCCCATTGCGTCGGCCTGGGCGAAGCCCGCGCGGGTGAGCGGCGTGTGTGGATGATCGCCCTGCATCCGGCGCGCGGTGTTGAACACGGTCTCGCCGTGGCGGGCGATGAAGTCGCGGCCCTTTCGGTGGGAAGCTGGCATGGCCCCTTCATCAGCGCCTGCGCACGGCAAAGGCAATGGCCGAATTCGGGCGCGCCCAAATTCTGCCTCGTTTCGTTCAGGCAACGAACAGGTGCCTTACGGCATCAGCACACCGGCATCATCATCCGAAACCGGGTTCACATCCGTTTCTGAAACGGTGGTGCGCGAGATGCGAAGTTCAACCCCCGTGTTGCTCAAATACCACGCTTTCCACTGTTTATCTGAGGTTCATGCAACTGCCGACTCGCATCCCTAGTTAAGCCCCGGCTCGCTCGAACAAGCGGGCCGATACCCAAGGAGTAGTTATGCGTAAGCTTGTTTTCGTCGCCGCCCTCGCCGCCTCGTCGGCGCTCGCCGTCCCCGCCTTTGCGCAGGATTCGGCCCCCGGTGGTTTCCGTGTCGGCGTGATCGGCGGTCTCGACATCGTCCGTCCGGGCGACAGCGAGGATTCGCGCATCAATGGCGACGACCAGAGCATCGAAGGCGCGCTGTACGGCGTAGAGGCGGGCTATGACATCCCGCTTGGCGGCGCAGTGCTCGGCATCGAAGGCGAACTGAGCGGCTCGACCGCCAAGGTCACCACCGACAGCAGCGATCCCAATTTCTTCGGCTATGGCCGCGTCAAGGCCGGCCGTGACATCTATGTCGGCGCACGCCTCGGCTTCGAAGCCGCACCGGGCACGCTGGTCTATGCAAAGGGCGGCTACACCAATGCCCGCCTCAACGTGACCGCCGACAACGGCACCACCACGCTCGACGAGAACTTCCAGCTCGACGGCTGGCGCGTCGGTGCCGGTGTCGAGAAGTCAATCGGCAGCAACACCTATGCCAAGATCGAGTATCGCTACTCGAACTACACCAATGCGGACTTCCAGTTCGCCAATGGCACGGTGACCGACACGTTCGACGTCGATACCGATCGTCACCAGATCGTCGCGGGCGTCGGCTTCCGCTTCTAAGCGGCGCCGCCTCCAGGCGAAAGGAAGGCCGGGGTCCTAAGGGACTCCGGCCTTCTTCGCATCTGCGCCTCGTTCGGGGTTTCACCCGATTCCGGCCTCCAACCAGCCATGCGACCCCTTGATCCGCCGGCATGCAGCCCGGCCGAAGCAGAGGAGTTCGCATGCGTATCGCGTCGATGGCCGCCCCCTTTCTGGCCGCTGTAACCGCCATGCCCGCCCAGGCGCAGGACGGCAGCTTCACCGGCGTCCATGTCGAAGGCGTGGTCGGATGGGACAATTTCAGCAACGGATCGACCGGGATCCGCGAGGATTCGACCGACGGCGTGGTCTGGGGCGGTGCCATCGGATATGATTATGACACCGGCGGCCTGGTGCTGGGCGCCGAAGCCGAGTTCACCGGCTCCAGCGCCTCGGCAAGCAGCGGCGCGGTGATCGTGCCGACCGACAATTTCCGTATCGAGGCCGACCACGACATTTATGTCGGCCTGCGCGCAGGCTATGCCTTCACGCCCCAGTTCCTTGCCTATGCCAAGGGCGGCTATACCGATGCGCGGGTCGAGACGACGTACGAACCCGGTGTTGCCGGCGCCGTGATCACCGAGGATTCGGCGAATTCCGACGGTTTCCGCGTCGGCGCGGGGCTGGAATACCGCACGCCCGGCGGCTTTTTCGGACGCCTGGAATATCGGTATTCGCATTATGGCGACATCGACGGCTACGACATCGACATGGATCGCAGCCAGGTGGTGGCGGGCCTCGGCTTCCGCTTCTGAGCCATACTGCGCCATTTTGCTGTGCATGACAGGGTCGGGGCGCTTGCCCCGGCCCTTTTTGCCGTTAGAGATTATGGACGAGCCAATTCGCCAGCGCCCGGATTCGTGCGCGGCACCGGGGGTTTTGAGTGATGAAGGCGACGATCGAACGCGCAACTCTGTTGAGGGGCCTCAGCCACGTCCAGTCCGTGGTCGAGCGGCGCAACACCATCCCCATCCTCTCGAACGTGCTGATCGAGGCGCAGGCCGGCGGCACGATGCGGCTGATGGCGACCGATCTCGACTTGCAGATCGACGAGACGATCGCCGCCGCAGTCGATCAGCCCGGCGCGATCACCGTCTCGGCGCACACCTTGTTCGACATCGTGCGCAAACTGCCGGAAGGCTCGCAGGTCGAGCTCGCCGCCGCCGAGGGCCGGATCACGGTCAATGCCGGCCGCGCCAAGTTCACCCTGTCGACGCTGCCGCGCGACGATTTCCCGATGATCGCCGAGGGCGAGCTGCCGACCACGTTCGAGCTCCCTGCCGAAACGCTCAAGCAGATCATCGACAAGACCCGCTTCGCGATCTCCACCGAAGAGACGCGCTACTACCTGAACGGCATCTTCCTCCACGTCACCGACGACGCCCAGCCGCTGCTGCGCGCCGCCGCCACCGACGGCCACCGCCTCGCCCGCGTCACCGTGGCGCGCCCCGACGGTGCCGACGGTATGCCCGACGTGATCGTGCCGCGTAAGTGCATCGCCGAGTTGCGGAAACTGCTCGACGAAGTCGATGGTTCGGTCGGGGTCTCGCTGTCGGGCTCGAAGATCCGCTTCGATCTCGGCCAGGCGATCCTGACCTCGAAGCTGATCGACGGCACCTTCCCCGATTACAGCCGCGTCATTCCGACTGCGAACGACAAGATCCTCAAGATCGATCCGAAGAGCTTCATGCAGGGTGTCGATCGCGTCTCGACGATCGCCACCGAGAAGACCCGCGCAGTCAAGATGGCGCTCGATCGCGACAAGATCATCCTGTCGGTGACAAGCCCGGAAAACGGCGCGGCGGCCGAAGAGGTCCCCGGCGACTATGCCGCGATGCCGTTCGAGATCGGCTTCAATAGCCGCTATCTGATGGACATCCTCGGCCAGATCGAAGGCGACCTGGTCGAGGTGCATCTGGCGGACGCCGCGGCACCTACGTTGATTCGCGAGAATGACAGCTCGCCCGCTTTGTACGTCCTGATGCCGATGCGTGTGTGAAATACGACGGGTTGAGTCCCAACTTATCCACGTAATTCCGCGAGTCGCATCAATACGTAGGATTTTGTTTCCGATCGTTCTGGTATGGGATCGGCCATGCACGGACTGGAAGCCCTGGTAGCCTTCAACAATCGCCGAGCGCGCGAAGAGCGCGAGCGGGCCGAGCGCGCGGCCAATGCCCGCGATCGCGCGCTGCATCTCGAAATGGCGTCGATCTTCGCGCACCGCGCCGATGAAAGGCAGCGGCTGCTGCAATAGCCGCGGCTATTGCGCCTTGAGCGTGCTCACATCGGCGCGGGCTCGATCGCGGACCGCACGGACCTGTGCTTCGGCATGACGCTCGACGATCGCCGCTTCCTTGCGCAGCGCCTCGGCACGGGTTTTCAGCCGCTCGGCGTCGAAGCTGTTGGCGATCTCGGCCTGCTGCGCGATAGTATCGGCTTCGCCGCGGATCTGCGCGATCTGGTTTTGCGAGGCGGACTCGATTCCGTCGGCCTGCGCCTCCGCGGCGTTCTGGATATTGGCGATCTGCGCCTGTTCGGGGGTTTGCGGGCCGCATCCCGAAAGCAGCAAGCCCGCAATCATCGCGGGCGCGATCCAGTTTCGCATTACGGTCTCTCCCTGTTCGCTCTGGCAACGGGTGGCCGATGCTTTCGTTGCAACCGACCGGATTGAACTTTTGCGCAGCTTTTGCTATTTACACTTATGTCAGTAGATTGAGCGGATAGATCATGGCGACCCAGGCACCCGAAGTTTTCAATCCCGGCGTTCCGATGAAGCGCGAATGGGGCACGGCGCTTTCAGCGCTGCGCCGGCTGCTGTCGAACGGCGACGACACCGAGCAGGTGTTCCGCATCATGCGCGCGCTGAACGGCGACGTCACCCAGAAGAACTATCGCAAGCTGCTCACCGTACCGGGCGGCGGCAAGCTCGCCTATCGCCGGCTCGAACTGGCCGACCGCCTCTCCGACCGCAGCTGGATCGACGGGTTCGCCGAGGGCACCGTCGGCGGCACCTATCGCGCCTTTCTCGACGCGACCGGCTATTCGGCCAAGGGGCTCGAGGAAGTCAGCATGAACGCGATCGGCGCCGAGGCTTTTGCCGTCGAGCATCCCTATGCCTGGATGGGCCGCCGCGAGCGCGACATCCACGATCTCTGGCACGTCCTCACCGGCTACAAGGCCGACGAGCATCTCGGCGAAGCGTGCCTCGTCGCCTTTTCCTATGCGCAGACCGGCGGGCTCGGCTGGGCGTTCATCGCCGCCGGCGCGGCGCTCAAGAGCATCCGCATCACCGGCAAGCGCGACTTCTTCCGCGCGGTGATCGAAGGCTATCGCCACGGCAAGCAGGCCGGCTGGCTGCACGGCGAGGATTATGAAGCGCTGCTCGCCGAACCGCTCGAAGCCGCGCGGCAGCGGCTGAACATCGTGCCGCCCAAGGCGTATCGCGTCGCCCAGGCGAGCCTCGCCGAAGCGGGGCTCACCGGGATCTGAGGCTCAGGGCAGCGGCGGTAGCGGCGTCGCCGGTTCTGCTGGCGCCGACATCGCCTCATCGAGCGCCGCCCCGTCGATCACCGGTCCCGGCAGGACGAAGCGCGCCGAATCGATCGCGGCGGTGCTGACTTCGCGAAGCCGCACTTCCTCCATCACTTTCAGGCGCAGCGGCGTGCCCTTGGCGAGCACTTCGCGCGCGCGGACTGCAAAATCGGTGTGGGAGACGATCCCGTCAAACGCCTGCAAGGCTGTATCCAGCACCTCGACGAATACGGCCCCGACCGGCACCAGGTCCGCGTCGCCGGTCAGCACGACTTCGATCGCCTTTCCGCCCGACTCCGGGGCCATCAGCGTCCACAGGCTGCCCTTGCGGCCGGCGACCGTCTCGTCGGGGCCCTTGGTCACTGCGATGCGCACCGGCGCGGCGCCCGGCTTTGCACGCTCCTTGGCCAGCTTGGTCTCGGCCAGGTCGAGAAACGCCTGCCGCGGGACGACGAGCGGCGTGCCGTCTCGATAGATGACGAGATGGACTACGCCGCCGCGGCGCATCAGCGCGAACTTGCCCGCGACTTCGGCACGATAGTCACCGCCATCATCGACTTCGACCGAGAGCTGTTCCTTGCCGAGATCGTAGCGCGCAGTGACGTCGGCCGCCGCCGGCAGCGGCGCGAACGCCAATATGGCGGCGAAAACCGACGCCGCACGCATCACTTCGCCTTCGCCGCCGGGCTCGGCGCGGCCTGGGGTTCGGCAGCCTTGGGCGCGCCGCCCTTGGGCTCGCCCTGCGCCGGCACCGGCGGGACCGCCGCCGCGCGGGCACGATCGCGCTCGGCAGTCAGCCGGGCCTTGAGCGCCGCCTTGTCGATCACTGCGGGCAGCGCGAAGGCCTTGGCGTCGATCGCCCCCTTCTCGACCTTGTCGAGCTTGAGCGCGGTGTCGAAGCGCAGCACCATGCCCTTGCCCAGCATCTCCTCGACGCGCTTCTCCAGATTGCCCCGGCCGCCCTGCATCTGCTGCGATTGCGCGGCGCCGAGCTTGGTCTGCATCTCCAGCGCCTTGCCGATATTGGCATAGGCCGGATCGCTGCTGATCACCGCTTCGAAGCTCTCGGTCGCCGGGCCCTGCTTCGCGCTGACCTTCCACACGTCGCCGGGGACTTCGGCGACGGTCTCGGTGCCCTGCTTGGCGAGATCATATTCGCCCTGCGGCGGCGTGCCCATCGGCTTGATCCCCCCATCCTTCATCATCTCGCCCATCACCGCGACGAAATCGGGGATGCTCGCGGCGAACTTGCCCTTGGCGTCGGTCAGCACGAGATATTCGGTGCCGCCCTTGCGGACGAACTGCTGCTGGCCGGCATCGATCCGGGCATCGCCGTTCCCCGCTGCCTGGACGGTGATCGTCCCCGCGCCGCCGCCCACCGTGTAGCGGGCAGTGACATCCTCGGGCGCCTTCGAACAGGCAGCCAGAGCGAGCGCCGCGACGGCGGCAATACAGATACGGATCATGAGGTCTCCTTTTGCGGCCTTCATCGGCGAAGCGCTGTCCGGCGGCAAGAGGCTGCGCTAGAGGAGAGTCGCAAATGCCCGTCACGCGACTTGTCCTCACCGATTTCCGCAACCATCGCGACGCCGTGCTGGCGCCCGGGGCGGGATTCGTCGTGCTCACCGGAGAGAATGGCGCGGGCAAGACCAACCTTCTTGAGGCGGTATCGCTGCTCGCGCCCGGCCGCGGCCTGCGCCGCGCGTCGCTTTCCGAGATGACGCGCCAGGGCGCCGCCGGCGGTTTCGGCGTCGCGGCGGCATTGGGCGATGTCGACATCGGCACCGGCACCCAGCCCGACGCACCCGAGCGGCGGCTGGTGCGCGTCAACGGCGCCGCGGCGGCGGCGACCGCGCTGGCCGAATGGGTGACGGTGCTGTGGCTGACGCCGGCGATGGACCGGCTGTTCGTCGAGGGTCCGGGCGAGCGCCGCCGCTTCCTCGACCGGCTGACGCTGGCGCTGGCGCCCGGCCACGCCCATCACGCAACGCGCTACGAAGCCGCGATGCGCCAGCGCAACCGGCTGCTCGCCGACGAGGCACCCGCCGACCCCGAATGGCTGTCGGCACTCGAAGCGCGCATGGCCGAGCATGGCGCGGCGATCGACGCCGCACGCCGCGACACCGTGAACGCCCTCGCCGAACGGATCGCGCACCAGCCCGAAGGCATATTCGCCCGCGCCGGCCTCGCGATCGAGGGATGGCAAGGCGACGCCGACGCGCTCGCCCGCGAACTGCGCGACGGCCGCCGCCGCGACGGCGCCGCGGGCCGCACGCTGGCAGGGCCGCACCGCAGCGACTTGCTGGTCACCCATCTCGGCAAGCAGCAGCCCGCGCATCTCTGCTCGACCGGCGAGCAGAAGGCCCTGCTCCTCGGCCTCGTCCTCGCCCATGCCGAACTCGTCGCCGACCGCGTCGGCCGCGCGCCCATCCTGCTCCTCGACGAAGTCGCCGCGCATCTCGATCCGGGCCGGCGCGCCGCATTGTTCGAGCGGCTGGCCAGTGGCGGCCAGGTGTGGATGACCGGCACCGAGCCCGAATTGTTCGACGCCGTCCCCGGCGGTGCGACGCGCTACACGGTGGCCCACGGGACGATCGACCTCGGGGCCGGGAGAGAATGATGACGCAACCGCCAAAGCCCTGGGATGGCGAACAGGTCCGCAAATGGCTCGAACGCCGCTTCGAAGCCGCCCGGCTCGATCAGGCCGCGGCGGACCGGCGCGGCTATGAAGCGCAGGACGATTACGACAAGGCGGCCGCCGAGGAATGGGTCTGCCGCGCGCTCAAGGCCCCGGACTGCACCAACGACCAGGCCGCGCTCGCCAAGCGCCTCAAGGAACTGATCGGCCAGGACGAATACCAGGCGACGGGCATCTACGACGACACCCGCTTCGAACGCCACGTCCGCGGCCACCTGCGCAAGCTGGCGAAGATGACCAAGGCGAACGAGGGGTTCGAGAAGACGCTGCGCTATCAGTGAAGACGGCGCAGTCCGCGCGAACGGCAGCTTTCGCCCCAAAGTCGGCCATTAGTCTCACGGCTTGCCTTGCCCGAGAGCGGACCTAATCCAAGCGCTTCATGAACCCGTTGGAGAAATAGCCGACCAATGCGCCGCTCAGTTCTTCACTGACCATCGACGCGAGCGCCTCACCCTCCTTGTCGAGTTCGGCTACGCGATGATTTGGGAAGCCAGCGAAGTGCACCTCTTCGTATTGCGCCTGCCACGTAGCAATGCGGTCTGCGAGACGATCCGACAGGCCGAGGGATTTCGGATCGACGTAGCCGCCGTCGACGGCGTTGCGAACACCAGTTCCTGACAGCATTCCATCGATCAGAAACTCGTTTGCCATGTCGCCTCCGGCGTGAAGAATAAACTCCGAGCGGAACGGGTGCAACGGCAGCTAATGGCGCCACCGGAGCCAGAAGCGGTCGGACTGCGAGCCACCCGATAGTCGCCATTTGTCCTCCCACTCAAACCCGCTGGCAATGTAGGATTTGTTCTGCTTTCGTTCAGGCATGAGCAACCCAACGCCTCCCCGAACCGCGCCAGTTGACCATCCCGCGCGCAAACGGGCGAATCCGTCACTTTCGACAAGCGGTCAACCGTCGCAAAGGCCCGGAAACCGCGCAAATCCTTGCTTTCCCCAGCCAACCAAAAGGTTGGAAGTCTCCGCGCCGGTCGAATTGGCCAACCTCATGGTTGGCTATCGGGTCGACGCGACCTTTGCCGCGCTCGCCGATCCGACGCGCCGCGAGATGCTCGCCCGGCTCGCCGAAGGAGAGAAGCCGGTCGGCGCGCTGACCGGCGGCTTCGCGATGAGCGCGGCCGGCGCCGCCAAGCACCTCGCCGTGCTTGAAGCGGCAGGGCTGGTCCACGCCTGCCGCAGGGGCCGCCATCGCTACTGCCGGCTCGACACCGATCCGCTCGCCGAAGCGGCGCTGTGGCTGCGCCGCTGGCATCGGTTCGAAAGCCCCAGGGCCGCGCGTCTCCGCGCACTGCTCGATACCGCGGAGCGCATCGGGTGACCGCGATGGAGCCTCCTGCGTGGCCTGTCCCGCACCACGCCATTTTGCTTCCGTTTCGTGAGCGCCGACCCTATATGCTGGGCATGGCAAATACCGACGATCAGACCCCCGAAAACCTCCCCAACGCAAATGCCTATGGCGCCGACTCGATCAAGGTCCTCAAGGGCCTCGACGCAGTGCGCAAGCGCCCCGGCATGTATATCGGCGACACCGACGACGGTTCGGGCCTCCACCACATGGTGTTCGAGGTTTCGGACAACGCGATCGACGAGGCACTGGCCGGCCATTGCGACAAGATCATCATCCAGCTGAACGCCGACGGTTCGGTCAGCGTCGAGGATAACGGCCGCGGCATCCCCACCGGCATCCACTCCGAGGAAGGCGTCTCGGCAGCCGAGGTCATCATGACCCAGCTCCATGCCGGCGGTAAGTTCGAGAACACGTCGGACGACAACGCCTACAAGGTCTCGGGCGGCCTGCACGGGGTCGGCGTCTCGGTGGTCAACGCGCTCTCCGAGTGGCTCGATCTCAACATCTGGCGCGATGGCGAGGAGCATTACATGCGCTTCGCGTTCGGCGACGCCGTCGCCCCGCTCAAGGTCCTCGGGCCTGCGCCTGAAGGCAAGAAGGGCACCCGCGTCACCTTCCTCGCCAGCCCGGCGACGTTCAAGATCACCGAATATGACTTCGAGAAGCTCGAGCACCGCTATCGCGAGCTGGCATTCCTGAACTCGGGCGTCCGCCTGTTCCTGCGCGATGCGCGGCATGAGGAAGTCAAGGAAGTCGAGCTTTATTACGAAGGCGGCATCGCCGCGTTCGTGAAGTATCTCGATCGCAACAAGACGCCGCTGATGCCCGATCCGGTGGCGATCGCCGGCACCCGCGACGACGTGACGATCGACGTCGCGCTCGAGTGGAACGACAGCTATTACGAAAACGTCCTCTGCTTCACCAACAACATCCCGCAGCGTGACGGCGGCACCCATCTCGCCGCGTTCCGCGCCGCGCTGACGCGCACGATCAACAGCTATGCCGACAAGTCCGGCGCGCTGAAGAAGGAGAAGGTCAGCCTCACCGGCGACGACATGCGCGAGGGCCTCACCGCGATCGTCTCGGTCAAGCTGCCCGATCCCAAGTTCAGCTCGCAGACCAAGGACAAGCTGGTCAGCAGCGAAGTCCGCCAGCCGCTCGAAAGCCTGATGGCGGACAAGATGGCCGAGTGGCTGGAAGAAAACCCGGCAATGGCCCGCGCGATCATCCAGAAGGTGATCGATGCCGCCGCCGCCCGCGAGGCCGCCAAGAAGGCGCGCGAGCTCACCCGGCGCAAGGGCGTGATGGACATCGCGTCGCTGCCCGGCAAGCTCGCCGACTGCCAGGAGCGCGATCCCGCCAAGTCCGAACTGTTCCTCGTCGAGGGTGACTCGGCCGGCGGATCGGCCAAGCAGGGCCGCGACCGCCACTTCCAGGCGATCCTCCCCTTGCGCGGCAAGATCCTCAACGTCGAGCGCGCACGCTTCGATCGCATGCTCGGCAGCCGCGAGATCGGCACGCTGATCCAGGCGATGGGCACCGGCATCGGCCGCGACGACTTCAACGTCGAGAAGCTGCGCTACCACAAGATCGTCATCATGACCGACGCAGACGTCGATGGCGCGCATATCCGCACGCTGCTGCTGACCTTCTTCTATCGCCAGATGCCCGAGATCATCGAGAAGGGGCACCTCTACATCGCCCAGCCGCCGCTCTACAAAGCGAGCAAGGGCCGCAGCGAAGTCTATCTCAAGGATGACAGCGCGCTCGATCAGTATCTGGTCGATGCCGGCGTCGGCGGCAACGTGCTCGAGACCACGGGCGGCAGCCGCAGCGGCGAGGATCTGCGCGATCTGGTCGAGCATGCCCGCCGCATGCGCACCCTCATGCGCTATGTGCCGCGCCGCTACGATCCGATGATCATCGAGGCGCTGGCGCTCGGCAACGGGCTCGATCCCGCAGCATCGCGCGAGCAGCGCGAGGAGAGCCTCAAGTCGAGCGTAACCCGCCTCGACGCCGCCGATGTCGAAGCGCGCTGGTCGGCGCGCGTCACCGACGATGGCGGCTATCATTTCGAGCGACGCTGGCGCGGGGTGACCGATCACCACATCGTCGAGGCGGCGTTCCTCATCTCCGCCGAGGCGCGCAAGCTCCACACGCTGGCGAGCGAGCAGGCGCCAAGCTACCTGACGCCGTCCAAGCTGGTGCCGTCCAAGGCGATCCCCGCCACCGAGATCGAGGCTGCGGCCGCGCTCGAAGGCGAAGAGACCGAGGAGCCGGTGACCGTCGGCAAGGGCCAGGCTCTGGTCTCGCGCCCGAGCCAGCTGCTCGACGCGATCCTCGCCGCGGGACGCAAGGGCCTGTCGATCCAGCGCTACAAGGGTCTCGGCGAAATGAACGCCGAGCAGCTCTGGGAGACCACGCTCGATCCGCAGGCACGCTCGATGCTGGTGGTGCAGGTCGACCAGGCCGACGTCGCCGACGCGATCTTCACCCAGCTGATGGGCGACGTGGTCGAGCCGCGCCGGGAGTTCATTCAGGAGAATGCGCTGAGCGTCGCCAATCTCGACGTCTGATCCTTTGGGATTCTGGCAAAGGGGGTCGGCGCCGAACTAGAAGGCGATCGAGACAAGCAAGTTAGGTCGCGCGAACCCTGTCATCGCGCACCGCTTGCGACGGCAAGAAAGTCGCGGCACAGACCCGCTCGGATTCCCGGGGCGGCTTCAAGCTGCGCCCGCTGGATGCCGGCATTTATCTGGTTCTGGTGCGCCACCGCACCGCTGCACCGACCGGTTCCGCGACCCCCTATCGCAGCTATACCTACACCCTCGCCTTCGACGCCGCCTGAGTCCGGAAGGACATCCCATGCGCCATCCTGCCCTGCTCGCCGCCGCTCTCCTCGTCGCCGGCTTCGCCGCGGTGCCCGCTTGTGCCCAGCATGCCGCCGACGCCTTCATCGCCGCCTGGGACGGCAATTGCGACGGCGGGATTTCCAAGGATGAATATGTCGGCGAATATGCCGCTCGCCTAGACAAGCAGCTCGCCGCGTCGAGCCGCACCGAAGAGGCCCGGCGCGAGGAGCGCACCCGTCAGATCCGCCAGACCCATGTCCGCTTCGGCGTGCTCGATACCGACAAGGATGGCGTCATCACCGCCGCCGACGCGGCGCACCACAAGGCGCACTAATCGGCACCCGTTCGCCCTGAGGCGGCAGGCCGTCGCCTCAGCCTGATCGAAACGCCCAACGCAGTGTACTCGCGATACTGCGCGTACCCGCGCGCACCGCGGGCGCTGCAAGGCCGGGGCTGCGCAGGCCATGCATCCGCCGCGCCCATTCGGGAAGCAAGTCGATCGCGGCCTGGAAGGTGAGAGCCTGGAACGGTTTCACCGCCAGGCTCGGCGCGGGCTGGGTCAGCAGGATCTGCGCGACTTCGCGGGTGCGGGCATCGACGCGCAACTCGGGGAGCATTTCGGCGATCAGCGCATCGGCCTCGGCGCGGCTGCGCGGGATGCGGTCGGCGCCCAGCGCTTCGGCGATGATCGCGAACTCGGCGAAATAGCGGTCCTGGTCGGCAAGCGTCATGCCCGGTTCGGCATAGCGCATCCACGCGTCGAGAAAGCTGACCGCCTCCGTCACGTGCACCCACGAAAGCAGCCTGGGATCGTCGGCGACATAGGGCGTGCCGTCGGGCAGCGTACCCTTCACCCGCCTATGGACCTCGCGCACCTTCTCGATCGCCGCTTCGGCCTCGGCGCGCGAGGCATAGCCGGTCACGGCGATGAACCGCGCAGTGCGCCGCAGCCGGCCAAGCATGTCGCCGCGAAAGCTCGAATGGTCCCATACCCCCGCCAGCACCGCGGGGTGGAGCATCTGGAGCAGCAACGCCGCGACGCCGCCGACCATCATCGTCGTCACGTCGCCATGGACGCGCCACGTCACCGAATGCGGTCCGAACAGCCCGTCCGGGTTGCGCACCACCGGCTTTTCGCCCCGCGCCTGATCGTTGAATACCGCGCGAACCTGCCCGATCAGGGCGGACTTGAGCGCGCGGGCAGCCTGGGTGGTGGGGTTCATGCGCACCAAGCTAAGGTCGCGCGTCAGCACTGCAAGTCACCAGCAATCGCGACGCGGGCACGTACGCAGACAAATCAACGCCAATTGCGCGTCGAAAAGTCGATGTTGGGACGATGCAACAACGCGTGGATTGACCCGCGTCCTCTTGCAGTGCAGCAAACGCGGCCATGGCTAGCCTGGCGATCGCAAACAACCCCGACATCCGCTTCTTGGGACGCCTGCTCGGCGACGTGATCCGGGCCTATGGCGGCGAGGAGCTGTTCAAGCGGATCGAATATATTCGCGCGACGTCGGTCGACCGGCACCGCGGTGTCGCCGGCGCGGCCGCGATCGATTCGGGGCTCGACCGGCTGAGCCTGGACGAGACGCTCGATTTCGTCCGCGGCTTCATGCTGTTCTCGATGCTCGCCAATCTCGCCGAGGACCGGCAGGGCGTCGAGACCGAACAGGATGCCGACATGGCATCGGCGCTCGCGCGGCTCAAGGAACATGGCATCGGCCATGATGCCGTGATGGCGCTGCTCGATCACGCCCTCGTCGCGCCGGTGCTGACCGCGCACCCGACCGAAGTGCGGCGCAAGTCGATGATCGACCACAAGAACCGGATCGCCGAATTGATGGCGCAGAAGGATCTCGGGGTCGAGGAGACCGAGGACGGCGACAAGGTCGAGGAAGCGATTCTGCGCCAGATCGCCTTGCTATGGCAGACCCGCGTGCTGCGCCGCGAAAAGCTCGGCGTCGCCGACGAAGTCGAGACCGCGCTTTCCTATCTGCGCGACGTGTTCCTCCCCGTCCTGCCTGCGCTCTATGCCCGCTGGGACCGCGCGCTGGGCGAACGCGCGCCGAGCTTCCTGCGCGCCGGCAGCTGGATCGGCGGCGACCGCGACGGCAATCCCTTCGTCACCGCGGACTCGATGAAGCTGGCGCTCGCCCGCTCGGCCGAAACGGTGCTCGCTTACTATATGGAGTCGGTCCACGCGCTCGGCGCCGAGCTGTCGATCTCGACCGAACATACCGCCGTCAGCGACGATGTAATCAAGCTCGCCGAAGCCAGCCACGACACCGGCAAGAGCCGCGAGGACGAGCCCTATCGCCGCGCGCTCACCGGCATCTACGCGCGCCTGTCCGCTACCCATGAGAAGCTCACCGGCAAGCGCGCACCCCGGCCCGCGCCGCTCCAGGCCGAATCCTATGCCGAGCCGGGCGAGCTACGTGAGGAACTCGTCGCGATCGCCCGCGGGCTTGCAGCTGAAGGCGATGGCCCACTCGCCAGCGGCGGCGCGCTCGGCCGGCTGATCCGCGCAGTCGAGACCTTCGGTTTTCACCTCGCCACGCTCGACATGCGTCAGAACAGTGCGATCCACGAGCGCGTCGTCGCCGAATTGCTCAAGGCCGCCGGGATCTGCGACGACTATCTCGCGCTCGATGAAGATGCGCGCGTGGCGCTGCTCCGCATCGAGCTGGAAAGCCCGCGGCTGATCACCAGCCCCTATGCCGACTATTCGGAGGAAACTGCCTCCGAGCTCGCGATTGTCCGCGCCGCCGCCGATGCGCACGGCAAATACGGCCGCCAGTGCATCACCCATTACATCGTCTCGATGGCCCAGTCGGTCTCGGACCTGCTCGAAGTCCATCTGCTGCTCAAGGAAGCAGGGCTCTATATCCCCGGCGCGGATCCCCAGGCGCACATCATGGCGATCCCGCTGTTCGAGACGATTGCCGATCTCGAAGGCGCGCCGGCGATCATGGAGGCCTGGCTCGGCCTGCCCGAAGTCGCGGCGATCGCGGCGAAGCGCGGGCATCAGGAAGTCATGATCGGCTATTCGGACTCGAACAAGGACGGGGGCTACCTGACTTCGACCTGGCAGCTCAGCCGCGGCTCGACGGCGCTCAAGCCGGTGTTCGAAAAGGCCGATATTGCGATGCAGCTATTCCACGGCCGCGGCGGCGCTGTCGGGCGCGGCGGCGGGTCGAGCTTCTCGGCGATCCTCGCCCAGCCGACGGGCACGGTGCAGGGCCGTATCCGCATCACAGAACAAGGCGAAGTGATCGCGGCAAAATACGGCACCCGCGCCAGCGCGATGACCAATCTCGAGGCGATGGCCTCGGCCACGCTCCTCGCCAGCCTCGAGCCCGAGCAGCTCGCCCCCGCCGATGCCGAACGCTTCGCCGCGGCGATGGACGAGCTCTCGGATACGGCGTTCAAGGCCTATCGAGGGCTCGTTTACAGCACCGACGGCTTCACCACCTTCTTCCGCCAGGCGACGCCGATCGCAGAGATCGCCGGGCTCAAGATCGGATCACGCCCGGCCAGCCGCAAGAAATCGGACGCGATCGAGGATCTGCGCGCGATCCCCTGGGTGTTCAGCTGGGCGCAGGCGCGCGTGATGCTGCCAGGCTGGTATGGCGTGGGCGCGGCGATCGACGCCTTCGCCGACAAGGGCCTGCTGCGCGAAATGGCGTCGGGCTGGCCGCTATTCGCCTCGACGCTGGCCAATATGGAGATGGTCCTCGCCAAGTCCGACATGGACGTTGCACAACATTATGCCGCACTGGTCGAGGACAAGGCGCTGCGCGACAGCATCTTCGGCCGTATCCGCGATGGCTGGGAGCAGACGCATGATGGATTGCTGCAGGTGACTCGCCAGACCCGTTTGCTCGAAAAGCATCCGGGGCTCGAAACCTCGATCCGGCTGCGCACTCCTTATATCGAGCCGCTCAACCTGCTCCAGATCGAGCTGCTCAAACGCCACCGCGCCGGCGAAGAGGATGCCAGGATCGGCGAAGGCATCCTGCTCTCGATCAACGCCATCGCAACGGCTCTGCGCAACAGCGGCTGACCTCGAAATCCTTGCGAAGCGGGGGAGGTGGCAGGCGAAGCCTGACGGAGGGGGCATCTCCGCAAAGGCATCGCTCGCGGAGAGCCCCTCCACCAGGTCCCTCCGCCGCTTCGCTAGGAGGACTTAAAGTCAGGCCAGAAACGGCGCCGCAACGTCCTCCGGCACCCGCACCAGCCGCCCAGTCGCACGATCCAATATCGCCCAGGTCGTCTTCGCCTCGACTCGCACCTTCCCATCGGCCCCGGTGAACTTCATGTAGCGATTGAACCGCGCACCCTTGGGCGGCTCGTCCACCCAGGTCTCAGCGGTCACCGTCTCGCCTTCGAGGACGCTGGAGCGATAGTCGATCTCGTGGCGCGTTATCACCCAGATATAGGCTTCGTGATGCTCGGGCGCGGCGATCGCGTGCCAGTGCGCCACTGCGACATCCTGAATCCATTTCACCCACACCGCATTGTTGACGTGGCCGAGGATGTCGATGTCCTCGGGGCCGGCGGTTATCGTAGCGGTATAGGGCGTCATGCCCACGATCTTACTTAACCAGCTCTGGAAGCGCAGCCTTCATTTGCGGCCTCTATAGGGATGCGATGGTTCCGCTACGTCCGGCACGCCTTTTCCGCAGCCGCTGGGCAGCCATGTTCTGGGCCGCGGGCGTGATCTTCACTGCGGTGACGACGATCGGCTTCGGCGACTCGGAAGGCAAGGCAGTGGAATCGACTCTCGTCGATGCCACCGGCGCCAACGTCAGCGACGCCGATCTGGCGATGCTCCAGAACTTCCTCAGCGAATAATCCTGCACGCGATAGGTGGCAGGCCGGGCGCAGTGAAGGTCATGTCGTCGCCCTTGCCGCGCAACTCATAGCCCTTGGTCGTGTAACGGATGCCCGATGCGACACGCTCCTCGCGCAAGCTCGCGATCTGCTTGCCGCCGCGCGACACGGTGACGCGGTCTCGATCGAAGCGCGCGACGAGCCGCGAACCGTCCATGCAGCGATAACGCGCCATCGATCGATTTTCTTCGCTGGGCTGGGGTGCGGGCGCAGCCTCGCCGGGGCGCGGCTTGATATCGGTGCTGCGGATGCGCCAGCGGCGCTGTTCGGCGGTGGCGCCGTCGATGTCGGCAGTGCGGTGCAGCGTCACCGAACCGCGCATCTCGAATGGCTGTGCGCCCCGCTTGAGCCGGCCCTGAACTCGCACCGGCACATTCACATAGCGCTGGCCCGCGCCCGAATCGATTCGGCCGGGCACACCGATAGTGGCGTGGTATTCCGAATAGCGATCGAAGCTCGCCGCAAAGGCTGGGGCGTCCATCCCGGCCGCACCCGCGTCCCACAGCCGATATGCCTGACCGTATTTCTGCTCGCCGAGCAGCGCATAATAGGTCTGGACGACATCGGCTGCGCCCTGCGCGCTGTCCTCGGCGAACGGCGCTTCGCTGACCGGGGTCCGGCCGTCTTCGATTCCGTTGGGCGCGGGCGTTGCCGCAGGCACCTTGCCGGACGCAGCTCTTTTGGATGGCAGCGCGGCAAGATCGTTTGTCGGGGCATCGTTTGTCGGGGCAGCGACATTTTCACTGGGCTGGGGCGAGCAGCCGGCCAGCGTGAGAAGCAACGGCAGATACAGGCGCATGCGATTTCCTGTCAGGAGGCGGGCGACGAACGCGCCCGCCTTCGCGCCGTTCCTCAGTCCGGGAGGGGACGGTTGCCGACAAAGCCCAGCCGATTGACGCCCGCGCGCTTGACCACGGCGAGCACCCCGTCGAAGCGATCGTAGCGCGCATCGGGATCGGTGTTCATGTGGAGCACCGCCGCCGCGTCGGCCTGCATCATGGCGAGCAGGCCCGGCAGCTCGGCATCGGCGATACGGCGGCCGTCCCAGAACAAGGTGCCGGCGCGATCGATGCCGAGCTGGTGTGGGCGCGTTTCGGTCACGGGGCCCGGCCCCGAGGGCAAGTCGATTGGAATCTTGTGCGTCGCCATCGGCATGCCGAGGATCATCACGATCAGTAGCACCAGCATAACGTCGATGAACGGCGTGACGTTGATTGCGCTGAATGGAACGGGCTCGGGGACACGCGCGGCCTTGACCATGGCACCTCTCCTCTATTGTTATGATGCAACGTATCACTCGCCATCAAAGGCGCAATAGAGATTCTTCGCCATATCCTCTCTCGCGCAGCGGGGGAGATGTCACGCGCAACATGACAGAGGAGGTTTAGCCGCGCTCTCCGCTTATGGTGGCACCGCCTCATCAATTCGCGATCTCGACCCCGTCACGCGAGGGAGGATTTCGGGAACTCAGCAGCTCTCGTATCTCCAATTGCGCCGCTTGCCGTCGCGCATCCATTCCACCGCTTCGGCGGCGCGCTTGGCCCTGGTCTCCAGCCGCTTGGCCTCGGCGATCCATTCGCAATATTCGCGGCGGCAGCCGCCTTTGCATCAGTGGCGAGCGCCTCGGCGGCACGTCGGCTTCGGGCTTGGGCGGCTCCGCGGCGCGCGCCGGCTTAACTTCCGCGTCGATCCGCGCCACGGCCTCGCGGATCTGCGCCTCGAACGTCGCTGCGTTGGGCAGATCGTCGAGGTTCCCGACCCGGCCATATTGGCCCGTCGCGGCGCCTTCCTTGCCGGTCGCCAGCGCCACGCGGTCCCAGAAGCCGAAGGTCGCATTCGCCTTGAATGCGGCCATGTTGGCCAGCGGCTTCCTCTTGTAGGTGAAGGCCGGCATCGACCATTGATCGATTCCACCTCGGGTCAGGCCGCGTGGACGCGTTCGCGCAGCCAGGCGAGGATCGGCTGCGCGAACGCCGCCCCGCCTGCGATCTAGCTATCGAAACGCGCATCACGCGACATGGCGCCCTCCCCGAATGAAGAGCGCCATGCTGGGTCCGGGCCGCGGCCCGGTCAAGCGTCAGGGTTCGAGCGCGGCCTCGTCGCCATCGTCGAGTTCCTCGTCCAGCTCTTCGTCGTCGACATCCTCGTCATCGAGATCGGCCTGGATCTCGTCCTCGCGCTGGTCGTCGTCGTCCTGCTCGGCGTCGTCGTCTTCCTCGCCGATCTCGCCGTCGACCATGTTGAGCTCGTCGGTATCATCGTCGTCGCCGTCATCGCCCAGATCGACGGGGATGTCGGTCAGGATGTTGCCGTCGCTGGGCGCATCGTTGGTCGCCTCGATGATTTCGGCGCGCTGGCTCTCGTCATAGCCTTCGTCATCGAAACCGTCGTCGTTGGGACCCTGTACCGGAACCTGATGACCACCCATCGCCTGTCCTTTTCGCTCTGGGGGCCGAAAGATCCCCCGTCCGATGTGCGAACGGAGAGCGTGGCCACTCCGTTCCGTCAGCTCGGGCGGAAAAGCCGGCCCCGCTCCGCGACTGCGACCGCGACCATGGCCAGTACGCCCATCAGCAGGAAGCCCGCATAGAGCGGCACAGTGGTGCCGTCGAACGACTGGCCGATCTGCGCGCCGATCAGCGCCCCGCCCAACGTGGCGACAAAGCCCTGCAGGCTCGAGGCGGTGCCGGCGATCTCCCCCATCCGCTCCATCGCCATTGCCGAGAAGTTCGAGGTGGCCAGGCCGAAGCTCGCCATCATCAGCGCCTGGAGGATCGCGAAGGTCCACAGATTCTCGAAGCCGGCAAAGGCGACGCCGAGATGGATCGCGGCGAACAGGATCAGCGCCGACAGCGCAGTATGCGAGATCCGCCGCGTGCCGATCTTCATCACGATCCGCGAATTGAGGAACGAGCCGATCGCCATCGTGCTGGCCACCGCGGCGAACACCAAGGTGAGCAGTTCGGGCCGTCCGAACACGACTTCCATGATCTGCTGCACCGATCCGATGAAGCCGAACAATCCGCCCGAGAGCAAGGCAGCCGCGAGGGTGTAGCCGACGGCGCAACGGTCGCGGAGCACCAGCCCGTAATCGGCGATGATCCGGCTGGGCTGGAGGCTCTGGCGCGACTCCATGTCGAGTGTCTCGGGCATACGCAGCCAGAACCACGCCACCACCAGCGCAGAAACCGCCGCGACGCCCCAGAAGATCATCCGCCACGATCCGCCGACAGCGAGCACGCCTTGCCCGAAGGCAGGCGCGAAAATCGGCGCGGCCATGAAGACGATGAAAGCTAAACTCATCACACGCGCCATTGCCCGCCCGGCGAAGCAATCGCGCACCAGCGCCACCGTCACCACCCGGGCGCCGGCGGCCGAGGCGCCCATCGCCGCACGGGCGACCAGCAGCAGCTCGAAGCTGCCCGAGATCGCCGCGAGGGCACTGGTGAGCACATAGGAAACGAGCGCGACGATCAGCACCGGCCGCCGCCCGAACCGGTCCGACAACGGCCCGTAGATCAGCTGGGCGAATGCGAACCCGAGCAGGAACGCGGTGATGACGAACTGGCGATGATTGGGTTCGGTAACGCCCAGGCTGTCGCCCATCGCGGGCAGTGCCGGCAACATCGAATCGATGCCCAGCGCAGTCAGCGCCATCATCGACGCGATCAGCGTCACGAACTCGCCGAACCGAAGTGGTGCGCGATTGGCGGAGTCGGTGGAGAGATGCGGCTGGGACATGGCAGTGCCAATGGCGGATCGCCGCGCAGGCGTCACCCCCTTGCTAGCGGCCGACGGCGCAAATTGATCGCCGTCATGCCGGTGCGCCCGCTTGTTCGGCAGGGGCTTGCGGGTCTAACTGGATGCAACACACGGAGACTCGCATGCTCGACACTCTCGCTGAGATCCCGGCGCTTTCGCTCGCCGACCAGCAAACCGATCCGGACGGCTTCTCACGGCAGTTCGGCCAGTCCTTCCAGCGCTTCGGCTTCGCTGTGGTGCGCGATCACGGCATCCCTGATGCGCTGATCGAGCGCGCCTGGGCGATGACCAAGGCGTTCTTCGACCTGCCCGAAGAGGTCAAGCGTGGCTATTTCGTTTCCGGCGGTGGCGGCGCGCGCGGCTACACCCCGTTCAAGACCGAGATCGCCAAGGGTGCGACACATGTCGATCTCAAGGAATTCTGGCATGTCGGCCGCCAGCTGGCGGAGGGCCATCGCTTCGCCCCACAGATGCCGGCGAACATCTGGCCCGACCAGCCCGACGGCTTCCGCGAGACCTTTCTCGAGCTGTTCCAGGCATTCGACGATGCCGGCGACAAATTGCTCTCGGCGATCGCGCGCTATCTCGGACTGGCACCCAACTGGTTCGATCCGGCGGTCAAAGACGGCAATTCCGTCCTGCGCCTGCTCCATTATCCGCCGGTCGCCGCCGACGCTCCCGAAGTTCGTGCCGGCGCGCATGAGGACATAAATCTGATCACGCTGCTGCTCGGCGCCGAGGAAGCCGGGCTCGAGCTGCTCGACCGCGACGGCAAGTGGCTCCCGGTCAAGCCGCCCCAAGGCGCGATGGTGGTCAATGTCGGCGACATGCTCCAGCGGCTGACCAACCACGTATTGCCCTCGACCACGCACCGCGTCGTCAATCCGCCGCCCGAGCGACGCGGCAATTCGCGCTATTCGATGCCGTTCTTCCTGCATCCTGCACCCGATTTCCTGATCGAGACCTTGCCCGGCTGCATCACCGCCGAGCGCCCGAATCGCTATTCCGAGCCGATCAGCTCGCACGATTATCTCCACGAACGGCTGGTCGAGATCGGGCTGATCAAGAAATAGTATCTTGAAAGCCCCTCCCCTTCAGAGCATCGGGTGATCAGCGCGGGGCGCTGATCACCCGATGCTGGGTTGGGGGTGGGACCTAGCCGTCTCACCGAGCCTGACACATGTCCCACTGCCCCACCCCAACCCCTCCCCTGAAGGGGAGGGGCCCATCTCGTGAGATTTCAATGACCGAACCGCTTCGCATCGCACTCGCCGGCCTCGGAACCGTCGGCGCGGGCGTCATTCGCTTGCTCGACACCAATGGCGAGCTGATCGCGCGGCGCGCGGGGCGGCCGATCGAAGTGGTGGCAGTCTCGGCACGCGACCGCTCCAAGGATCGCGGCGTCGACATCACGCGCTTCGACTGGGTCGATGATCCTGCCGAGCTGGCCCGCCATTCGCGCGCGGACGTCGTGGTCGAACTGGTCGGCGGGTCGGACGGCCCTGCCCTTGCACTCGCCCGCGCCGCGCTCGGCGCCGGCAAGAGCTTCGTCACTGCCAACAAGGCAATGATCGCCCATCATGGCCTTGAGCTCGCCCGCGCCGCGGAAAGCGCCAATCTCGCGCTCAAGTTCGAAGCTGCAGTCGCCGGCGGCGTGCCGGTGATCAAGGGCCTGCGCGAAGGCGCTGCCGCCAACGTGATCGGCCGGGTCTATGGCATCCTCAACGGCACCTGCAATTTCATCCTGTCGAAGATGGAAGCCGAAGGCCGCGACTTTTCGGAAATCCTGAGCGAAGCCCAGGCGCTGGGCTATGCCGAAGCGGACCCCAGCTTCGACATCGACGGCGTCGATGCCGCGCACAAGCTCTCTATCCTCGCCAGCGTCGCGTTCGGCGCGCAGCCGGCGTTCGGCGACGTCGCAATCACCGGCGTGCGCCACGTCCTGGCCGCCGACATCGCCGAGGCGGCGGCACTCGGCTATCGTGTCCGCCTGCTCGGCGTCGCGGACTCCGGCCCGCATGGCCTGTTTCAGCGCGTCCACCCGCACCTCGTCCCGCTCAGCCACCCGCTCGCACATGTCGTCGGCTCGACCAATGCCGTCGTTGCCGAGGGCAATTTCGTTGGCCGCCTGCTGTTCCAGGGCGCCGGCGCCGGCGACGGCCCCACGGCTTCCGCAGTCGTTGCCGACCTGATCGACATCGCCCGCGGCGAATTCGGCCCGCCTTATGCGATGCCCGCCGATGCGCTCGCCGCGCAGGACGCCGCCGACAGCGGCGAGCGCCGTGCACGCGCCTATGTTCGCCTCAACGTCGCCGACAAGGTCGGCGTGCTCGCCGAGATCGCCGCGGCGATGCGCGACGCCGGCGTCTCGATTGAAAGCCTGATCCAGCGCGGCGCCAACCCCGACGGCAGCGTGCTCGTCGCGATCGTCACCCATGAAGGCCCCGAGCGCAGCGTCGCCCGGGCGCTCGAAAAGCTGCGCGGCTCGCAGAGCCTGGTCGGCGAACCGATGTGGATGCACATCCTCGGGGAGTGAGGTGAATCTGCATTGATTCCCCTCCCTGCAAGGGAGGGGCCGGGGCAGGTATCGGCGCGCAGGGCTTGATGCCCTGCTCGACGATCGAAACTGGGCGATTGAGACTTTGACCGCGCAGACCCGCGCACCTACCCCCAATCCCTCCCTTGCAGGGAGGGGAGAAATTGCCTCATGGCGCCGGCGCGCGCCGCACATAGCCACCATTCCCCAGCCCCACGGTCACCCCCACGCCGACCGATCCGCATTTGGCCATGAACGGCCCTTGCCCGCACTCCACGATGCCCTGCGCCTCGCGCGTCATGATCGGTGCGAGCTGGGCATTGGCGTCGTTTCTGGGATTGTACGCCGGCACTAGCGGCAGCTGATGGCGATAGGCATCGCGCCGAGCGCAGACGACGATCTCCTGCTCATCCTCGGTGGCCTTGCAGGGCACGTCGGCAGCGGTCTTCGTCCGATATTCGGCGATGGCCGCCGTAATCGCCGGCGCATCCTGGACCAGCATCAGCAACGGCAACAGCACGCGCATTTCCTTCCGCTTGCGACGAAACGAGGCTGACGCAAGGTTGTGGCGAAAATGCGATGCCCCTGACAGCGCTAGCAGCCTCGACAGTGCAACATGCGCCGCCTATCGCCACCTGAGTTCTGCAAGGGGATTACCAGCCGATGACCGCCGCCAGCACCGTTCTCGATCGTGTTCTCGTGCTCGAAATGGTGCGCGTCACCGAAGCGGCGGCGATCGCCGCGTCGAGCCTGGTCGGGCGCGGCGACGAGAAGGCGGCCGACCACGTCGCCGTCGAGGCGATGCGCGAGGCGCTCAACTCGCTCTACATGGACGGCACCGTGGTGATCGGCGAAGGCGAGCGCGACGAGGCGCCGATGCTCTATATCGGCGAGAAGGTCGGCAGCGCGATCGGCACCGGCCCCAAGATCGACATCGCGCTCGATCCGCTGGAAGGCACTACGATCTGCGCCAAGGCCGGTCCGAACGCGCTCGCGGTGCTCGCCGTCGCCGAGCATGGCGGCCTGCTCAACGCGCCCGACGTCTATATGGACAAGATCGCGGTCGGCCCGGGCTACCCCGACGGCGTGATCGATCTCGCCAAGTCGCCGACCGACAATGTGAAGTCGCTCGCCGCCGCCAAGGGCGTCGAGCCCCATGAGATCATCGTCTGCGTGCTCGATCGCCCGCGCCACGAGAAGATGATCTCCGAGCTGCGCGCGATCGGCTGCGGCATCGTGCTGATCGGCGACGGCGATGTCGCGGGCGTGATCGCCACTACCAATCCCGACACCACGATCGACATGTATATGGGTTCTGGCGGCGCGCCTGAGGGCGTGCTCGCCTGCGCGGCGCTGCGCTGCGTCGGCGGCCAGTTCAAGGGCCGTCTGGTGTTCCGCAACGACGACGAGCGCGCCCGCGCACGCAAATGGGGCATCGAGGATCTCGACAAGATCTACGACCTCACCGAACTCGCCAAGGGCGACTGCATCTTTGCGGCCACAGGCGTGACTGACGGCTCGCTGCTCGAAGGCGTCAAGCGCGTTCGCGGCAAGATGACCACCGAGAGCGTCGTCATGCGCGCCAGCTCGGGCACCGTGCGCTGGGTCAAGGGCGAGCACCGGCTCGATTGAAATTGAAATTCCTCCCTCGCGCAGCGGGGGAGGTATTAGCGAGCGCAGGCCGCCTGAATGTCGGGCCCTTGCCCCATCTTATCCCGCGCCTTACCCCTCCCCGCACACTATCCGGGAGTAGGGCATGCGCAGGTTGGGTTTCGTGGCACTGGCAGCCCTGGCCGCCCCCCTCGCGGCACACGCCCAGCCGGCCGCCCCGGCCACCACCGCCGAAGCCGCTTTCAGCTACGAAGAAATCATGGTGCCGATGCGTGACGGGGCGATGCTCCAGACCGTCATCCTCCGTCCGCGCGGCAAGCCCGGCAAGCTGCCGATCCTGCTCCAGCGCACGCCGTACGGCGTCCCCGGCCAGGCGCCCGCAAGCATCCCCGCCTCGATGCGCTTCCTGATGGAGGACGGCTACATCCTGGTCTTCCAGAACATGCGCGGCCAGTTCAAGTCGGACGGCGACTTCACCATGTCGATGGCGCTGGACGCCAAGGGCAAGAAGGATGTGGACGAGGCGACCGACGCCTGGGACAGCGTCGACTGGCTGGTCAAGAACGTCGCCGGCAACAACGGCAAGGTCGGGATGTGGGGCGTGTCATACCCCGGCTATGCCTCCGCCGTAGCGCTCGCCCGCCCGCACCCGGCGCTCAAGGCCGTCAGCCCGCAGGCGGCGTGGAACGACTGGTGGATCAACGACGATCTCCACCGCTACGGCGCCGCGCGTCTCTCCTATCTCACCGACTGGCTGTTCAGCCTGCAGAACAACGATCAGGGCGATGATTTCGACTATGGCGGCAAGACGCCGGTCGACACCTATGACTGGTTCCTCAAGCTTGGTCCGGTCGAGAATCTCGACAAGCTCTATTTCAAGGGTTCGGTCCCGCAATTCTCCGCGATGATCGAGCATCCCGATTACGACGATTTCTGGAAGCGCCAGCGCTGGACCGACAAGCTCGGCCGCACGACGGTGCCCACGCTCCATGTCGCGGGATTCTGGGATCAGGAAGACCCGCTGGGCACTTGGAAGATCTACGAGAAGATGGAAGCGAACGACCCCGACGGGCTCAACCTGATCGTCGGCGGTCCCTGGGCACACGGCACGTGGCACACGCCCGGCAGCGATGTGGGCTATGTGAAATTCGGCAAGGAGAGCGGCACCGATTTCATGCGCGACATTGAAGCGCCTTTCTTCGCGCATTGGCTACACGGCAAAGGCGCCCGTCCCAACTTCGAAGCCAAGATGTTCCAAAGCGGCTCGTGGGAATGGAAATCCTACGCCAAATGGCCCGCTCGCGGCACCACGCTGACCAACCTCTATCTCCAGCCCGACGGCACCTTGTCGTTCACCGCGCCCGCCGACGCCGGCCAGTGCCGCGAATACGTGTCCGATCCCGCCAATCCGGTGCCGTTCCGCGAGCGCCCGATCTCGCGCACCTACCCCTCGCAGGAATGGCGCTGGTGGGAGGCCGCCGACCAGCGCTTCGTCAATCACCGCCCCGACGTGCTGAGCTACACCAGCGCCCCACTTGAGGCCGACCTCACCGTCACCGGCGACATCGCCGCCAAGCTGATGGCCTCGACGTCGGGCACCGACAGCGACTTCGTCGTCAAGCTGATCGATGTCCTGCCCGACGACTACGAGCCCGCCCGCCCCGGCACGCTCGGCGAATATCCGCGCACATTGAACGGCTATCAGTTCCCGATCGCGATGGAGGTCCGCCGCGGCCGCTATCTCGCAAGCTTCGAGAAGGCGACCCCGCTCACCCCGAACAAGGTCGTCGCCTGGGACGTCGCGCTGCGCGATCACGACCACGTATTCAAGAAGGGCCACCGGATCATGGTGCAGGTCCAGTCGAGCTGGTTCCCGGTGATCGACCGAAATCCGCAGAAATTCGTACCCAATATCTACAAGGCTGCGCCCGGGGACTTCGTCAAGGCAACCCAGCGCGTCTGCGGCGGATCGCTGGTGGCACTGCCCATCGTCAAATAGCGACGCCTGCTCCGGCTCCATGTCGCTTTGTTGTTTCGGAGCGGCGTGCCGGCCCCTAATATCGGTGCAACGGAGGGGCAGATGGGTATTTTCGATTTTCTTTCGAACCAGTTCGTCGATGTCATCGATTGGGTCGACGAGCCCGGCACGCTCGCGATCCGCTATCCGATGGAAAATCGTGAGATCCAGAACGGCGCGCAGCTGACCGTGCGCGCGGGCCAGACCGCGCTCTTTTATAACGAAGGCGAGCTCGCCGACGCCTTCGTTCCCGGCCTCTACACGCTCGAGACCGGAAATCTGCCCGTGCTCACCGCGGTGATGAACTGGGACAAGGGCTTCAATTCCCCCTTCAAGGCCGATGTCTATTTCTTCAGCCAGAAGGAGCAGACCGGGCTCAAATGGGGCACGCAGCAGCCGATCACGGTGCGCGACAAGGAGTTCGGCCCGTTACGCGTCCGCGCGTTCGGCTCCTATTCGTTCAGCGTCGAGAGCGTGTCGACCTTCGCGATCAAGATGATGGGCTCGCTGGAAAAACTGACCATCGCCGATCTCGAGCCGCAGTTGCGCGGCGCGATTGCCACCGCGATCGCCTCGGCGCTCGGCACCGGCGAAATCGCATTCCTCGACCTTGCCGCGAACCAGACTGCGCTGTCCGAGAAGCTCAAGGCCGCAGTCGAGCCCGCCTTTGCGCAATGGGGGCTGAGCTGCACCAGCTTCTTCATCGAGAGCCTGTCGCTGCCCGAGGAGGTCCAGGCGCATCTCGACAAGGCGAGCTCGATGCGCGTCGTCGGCGACCTCGACCGTTTCGTCCGCTTCCAGAGCGCGCAGGCGATCGAGACTGCGGCGGGGCAGTCGGGCGGCGTCGCGGGTGCCGGCGCGGGCATGGCCGCCGGCATGGCGATCGGCCAGAGCATGGCCGGCGGCATCGGCGCCCCGGCGGCACCTGCCGCCGCGCCGGGCGAGGACGCCTATGCCCAGATCGAAAAGCTCCACAAACTGGTGACGATCGGCGCGATCACCCAGGAGGAGTTCGACGCCAAGAAGGCCGAGCTGCTGGGCCGCATCCGCTGAACGCATGAGCCTGCACCTCCCCTGCCCCAATTGCGGCGCGGACGTCGTGTTCCGCTCGCCGGCATTGCCCAACCGCGTCTGCGACTATTGCCGATCGATGCTGGTGCGCAGCGATGCCGGCGTGGCCAGGGTCGGCGAAGTCGCGGCGCTGCCCTTCGACGTCAGCCCGGTCCGGATCGGCATGCGCGGCACTGCCGATGGCAAGCGCTTCGAAGTCATCGGCCGCGTCCGCTGGGCGTGGACCGACGGCGCGTGGAACGAATGGCTGCTGCTGTTCGAAGACGGGAGCAATGCCTGGCTCGGCGAGGCGATGGGCCAGTTCATGCTGCTTTGGGAGCAGCCGATCGGCAAGGTACGCTCGCGAATGCTGCGCGAAATCCTGAACGGTAGGGATGCAGTACCGGGCACGGAAGTGCAGCTCGACAATCAGAAGCTGGTCATCGCCGATGCGCGCGACGTGACGTGCATCGCCGCCGAGGGCGAGCTGCCCTTCACCGCCACGAGCGGATGGAAGCTTTACAGCGTCGATCTGCGCGGTCGCGGCGGCGAATGCGCGACGCTCCAGCGCGACGGCGCCGAGACGAGCTTCTATCAGGGCCGCTATGTGACGCTCGCCGAGCTTGCCCCACGCGGGCTGCGCGCAATCGAAGGCTGGGCGCTCCCCCCTTATGCAGCCTGAGCCCGTGGCCCCGCCCGCCCCCGCGGCGCGCGCGCTGACCTGCCCGTCGTGTGGCGGCGGCGTCGAGCTGCGCGCGGCGGGCTACACCGTCCATGTCGCGTGCCAATATTGCGGCTCGATCCTCGACGTCACCGATCCGCAGGTGAAGCTGGTCACGCAATACTACCAGCAGGCCGCCGCGCTCGAGATCTCGCTCGGCACCCGCGGCGTGCTGCGCGGTGTCGAATGGGAAGCGATCGGCTATCTCCAGCGCTCCGAGAACGGCGCCTATGGCTGGGAAGAATATCTGCTGTTCAATCCCTATCACGGCTATCGCTGGCTGGTGAAGGTGCGCGGCGGCTGGAGCCTGGGCGAGGCGCTCACGGTCACGCCCGATTGGGTGTCCTACGATACGCTGCGGATCGGCGGCGAGTTCGTCACGCATTTCTTCGGCGATGGCGAGGCGCAGGTCGATTACGTCCTCGGCGAATTCTATTGGCGCGTCGCGGTCGGCGAGCGCGTCCAGACCGACGACTGGGTCCGCCCCGGCGTGATGCTGTCTCGCGAGAAGAACGCCAACGAAGTCAGCTGGACGCGGAGCGAGCTGCTGCCCGCGAAGGAGATGCAGAAGGCGTTCGGCGTCGAACCCGAGGGAAAGATCTGGCCGCCGCTGCCGCACCAGCCCTCGCCCTATGGCAATTGGCTCAAGACCGGATTCGCGATCGCGATTGCTGCGGTGGTTTTCCTGCTGGCGTTCGCGCTCCAGTTCGGCGGCACGCAATGGTCGGCCGCGGGCACCTTTCCGATTACCGCCGATGGGCGCGAGCAGAGCGTGACGCTTGGCCCGATCAACCTGCTGCGCCGTTACCAGAGCGTGCACCTCCGCGCCGATGTGCCGCGGCTGGAGAATGGCTGGGTCGATCTCGATTACAGCCTCGTCGATCGCACGACCCAACAGGTCTATCAGGCCTATGGCGCCGCCGAGCGCTATTCCGGCTATGATTCGGATGGCTCCTGGACCGAGGGCTCCCGTCGATCGAGCGTCTCGATCGCCAGCGTGCCGACCGGCAGCTACGATCTCGTCGTCGACTATAAGGGCAATCGCTGGAGCGGTGCGAGCGGCGGTTCTAGTAGCGATCCAGGCTGGATGGACTCAGCGAACCAGCCCGAAGTGAAAGTCGAGATTCGCCAGGGCGCGCTCTATGCCTCGAACCTGCTGCTCGCACTGAGCCTGATCGTATTGCCGCTGCTGTTTGCGCTGATCGCGCACACCAGCTTCGAAACCGCACGCAAAAACGAGAGCGACTTCGCTCCCTCAGGCGACGATGACGAGGAGGACGACGAATGAGCACGCGCACCTTTCTTTACGCGCTCTGGTGCCTCGGTGTGGCGGGACTGTTCATGCTGGGCAGCGTCTTCGCCTGGTCGCCCTTCGCCGAAGGCAGCCGCGCACGCCCCGTTACCGGCGTGTTCGTCGGCCCCACACACAAATAGGAGGAACGATATGGTGACCAGCCTGCCTGCCGTGCTCAGCACGCTGCTTTATTCGGCGATCGGCATCGTCGTGTTCGTGATCGGCTTCGTGGTGCTCGACTTGCTCACCCCCGGGAAATTGTGGGAAGAAATCGGGCAAAAGCAGAATGTTGCGGTGGCGATCTTCGCCGGTGCCGGCGCGATCGGGCTCGCGATCATCGTCGCCGCCGCGATACATGGCTGAAGCCGACCCCGTACGACCCAAGCCCAGAGCGTCCGCACCCGCCGCGGCGCTGCTTGCGTCCGCCTTCGTCGTATCGACCTGCGGGCTGATCTACGAGCTGCTCGCGAGCACGCTGGCGAGCTATCTGCTTGGCGACAGCGTCACCCAATTCTCCACCGTCATCGGCAGCTATCTGTTCGCAATGGGCGTGGGGAGCTGGTGCTCACGCTATGTCCGGAAGGACGAGCTGCGGCTGTTCGTCCGCGTCGAGCTGCTGATCGCCTTGCTTGGTGGCTGCTCGGCGGCGGCGCTGTTCCTGCTCTTCCCGGTGGTCGACCATTTCCGGGTGGCACTCTACGGCCTCGTCCTCGCGATCGGCTTCCTCGTCGGGCTCGAAATCCCGCTGCTGATCCGCATCCTGCGCGGCTTCGACTTCCGCGAGACCGTGTCGAACGTCCTCACCTTCGACTATGTCGGCGCGCTGGTCGCGTCGCTGCTCTTCCCGCTGCTGCTGATGCCGCATCTCGGCATGATCCGCACCGGCTTCCTGTTCGGCATCTTCAATGCCGCGGTAGCTCTCGCCGTGCTGTTCGCGCTGCCGCGGACTGCGCGGTATCGCAGCGAGAAGGTGGCGTCGCTGCTCGTGCTGCTCGTGCTCGGCGCCGGCTTCGTCGCGTCGGACCGGCTCCAGCGCTGGGCCGAAGTCGCGAGCTATGGCGAGCCAGTGATCTATGCCACCAGCACCAAATTCCAGCGCATCGTCCTTACGCGGCGTGACGACGATGTCCGGCTGTACCTCAACGGCAACCTCCAATTCTCGTCGCGCGACGAATATCGCTATCACGAGGCGCTGGTGCATCCCGCGCTCGGCCGCGTCGCCAACCCGCGCAACGTGCTGATCATGGGCGGCGGCGACGGGCTCGCAGCGCGCGAAGTGCTCAAGAACAAGGCGGTGCAGCGCCTGACGCTGGTCGACCTCGATGGCGAGATGACCAGCCTGTTTTCGCGCACCGCGATGCTGTCCAAGCTCAACGGAGGCTCGCTCACCGATCTGCGGATGACGGTGATCAATGCCGACGGCTTCCGCTGGGCGCGCGAGGCAGCCCAGAATGGACTTGAGGGCAAATACGACGCGATCATCGTCGATTTTCCCGATCCGGTCGATTATTCGGTTGGCAAGCTCTACACCGAAACCTTCTACCGCGCCGCGCGGAAGCTGCTCGCGCCGGGCGGGATGATGGCGATCCAGAGCACCTCGCCGCTGGTCGCGCCGCGCGCATACTGGACCGTCGCGACGACACTCGAAGCCGCCGGGCTCCAGACCCGCGGCTACCACGTCTATGTGCCGAGCTTCGGCGAATGGGGCTTCTTCCTCGCCGCCAACGGCCCGATCCCGCAGCAGGCAAATATCCCGCCCGGCCGCTTCCTCACTGCGACGATCGACCAAAGGCTGTTCGATTTCCCGCCCGACATGGCGCGGCGGCCAACCTCGGTGAACCGGCTCGACAACCAGGTGCTGGTCCGCGAGTTCGCCGACGCCTGGGACAAATATGAAGGCTGACCGCCGCACCCTGCTCGGCCTGGGCGCCGCCGCAGTTGCTGCGGGCGGGGGCGGGCTGGCCTATGCGCTGGGGCATGCCGCACCGTTGCCCGAAGGTACGCTAGCGGGGGCCGACATAGCGCGCGGGCACCGGCTGCGCGATGGCAATTTCCCAGCGCCCAGCCGACAGGAAGAAGTCGATCTGGTCATCGCCGGCGGGGGCGTCGCCGGGCTTTCGGCAGGCTGGCGGATGGCCGATGCGGGGTTCGATCGTTTTCGGTTGCTCGAGCTGGAAGACAGCGTCGGCGGCAATGCCCGCAGCGGCCGCAACGCGGTTTCCGCCTATCCGCTCGGCGCACATTATCTGCCGGTCGCCAACCAGGAAGCGAAGGCGCTCCAGCATCTGCTGCGCCAGCTCGGGATGATCACCGGCGACAGGGACGGCGTGCCGGTCTACGACTCCGAACAGCTCTGCGCCGATCTGCAGGAGCGTTTCTTCTGGCAGGGCCGCTGGCAGGAAGGGCTGATCCCGCGCACTGGCATCACCGCGCGGGACCGTCAGGATCTCGCCGCGTTCGAAGCGGCGATGGCCGACTTCTCCAGCCATGTCGGCACCGACGGCAAGCCCGCCTTCGCGGTGCCGATAGCGTACAGTTCGCGCGACGCCGATTTGACCGCGCTCGATACGCTGAGCTTCGCCGCCTGGCTCGATCAGCAGGGCTGGCGCTCGCCCGTGCTGCGCGCGCACGTCCGCTATGCGATGCGCGACGATTACGGCACCGAGCCGGACGAGGTCTCGGCCTGGGCGGGCATTCACTATTTCGCCGGCCGGCGCGGCTGGGCCGTCGAGGGTGGCGACAACGAGCTCACCTGGCCCGAAGGCAATGGCCGGCTGGCACAACAGCTCGCCGGCTTCTTCCCTGATCGTATTGCGCCGGGGCGGATCGTCCACCGCGTGGCGCGCGAGGGGCAGCGCGTACTGGTCGACAGCTTCGACGTCGCCGCCAACGCCACCATCCGCACCAGCGCACGCGCCGCGATCCTGGCGATGCCGCATTTCATTGCGGCCCGGGTGTGCGGCGAGATCGGCGAGGCTTCGGCATTCAGCTATGCGCCCTGGCTGGTCGCCAATGTGACGGTCGATCGCCTGCCAGGCGGGCGCGGCGTACCGCTCGCCTGGGACAATGTGTCGAGCACCAGCGAATCGCTCGGGTATGTCGTCGCGACGCACCAGGGGCTCGATGCCGCGCACACCGGGACCGTGCTGACCTGGTATCTGCCGCTATCGACGATGCCGCCCGCCCAGGCGCGGCGGCTGCTGGTCGAGCGCCCGGCCGAGGAGTGGAAGCGCATCGTACGCGATGATCTGCTGGCGATGCATCCCGAGCTCGATAGCGCGATCACGCGGATCGACCTGTGGCGCTGGGGACATGCGATGGCGCGCCCAACGCCGGGTTTCCTGTGGCGCGGCGAGGCGATCGCGCCCAAGCCGCCGCTGTTCCTCGCCCATTCCGATCTCAGCGGCCTGTCGCTGTTCGAGGAAGCCCAGTATCACGGCGTCCGCGCCGCCGAGGCGGCGATGACGCTGCTCGGTCATGACCATGCGAGCCTGTTGTGAGCGAAGCGTATCGCGGCCATCACTTGATCGCCGACCTGCATGAGGCGGCGCATCTGACCGACGTCGCGCATATCGAGCGCTGCCTGATCGACGCCGCCGCCGCGGCCGGCGCGACCCTGCTCGACGTGCGGCTCCACAGCTTCGGCCCCGGCCAGGGCGTGACCGGCATGGCGATGCTCGCAGAATCGCACATCTCGATCCACACCTGGCCCGAATATGGCAGTGCGTGCGTCGATCTTTTCCTGTGCGGGCGCCGCCACGACCTCGACGCCGCGCTCGATACGATCGTCGCGCGGCTGGAAGCGCGGGTGGCCAAACGCACGCTGCTGACGCGGGATCTGGGGAGCTAATCCCCTCTCCCGTCGGGAGAGGGTTGCGCAGACTTGGCCCGCTTCTTCGGCAGGCCCTAGTCGGAGCTGGGTGAGGGGATCGCACTATCGAGAGCGGAAAACCCTCACCTAGCTCCCGCAGGGAGAGGAATTAGGGAGCTTCCCCAGCCACCGGCGGCGCAGGCCGCGCCAGGAATCGGCTATAGGCCCAGCTGATCCCGATCAGCACCACGCCCAATGCAAGGAACGACAGGATGCGCAGCACCCCGTCGAGCGCGGCGGCGTCGACCAGGAACACCTTGAACGTCACCAGCGTCAACAGCGCAAGCCCGGCGATGCGCAGGTCATAGACGCTCGCGGTGATCCCGCGCCACAGCCAGAACAGCGCCACGCCGAGCAGAACCGCCGAATAGCCGCCATTCTCCAAGGTGCTGATCGGCCCGGTGAGCACCGTCCCATGCGTCGCCTGGCGCACCGCGACCAGCGCTGCCGCGATGGTGAGCAATGCCGCGCCGGCGCGCACCGCGGGCGCCTTGTGCAGCGTCCACAGCCAGAAGGCGGCCAGCGCGGCGTGGAGCGTCGCCGCATTGAGCAACGGGAACGGCCCGACCTGTTGCGGCACGATCGCGGGGTTGAGCAGCAGCAGATCGAACCATATCAGCCGCACCAGTCCGAGCCCGAACAGCACCACCGCGAGCGACGGCAAGCGGCCGCTGCGCAGCAGATACCAGCCCGAAGCAAGACATGCCTGGGTGAGCAGCAAGCGCTCGACAAAGCCCAGCGCGAAGAAGCGCTCGGGCGCGCCGATCGCGAGCGCCTGCTTGGCGAGCGCATAGATCAGCAGGATGCCCACGCCGATTGCGACGCTGCCGACGAAGCGCCGCGCGCGACCAAGCTGGCGCGGATCGAGCATTGCTCCGAGCAGCGCCGCGGTCGGCAGCGCCAGCGCGCGGAACAGGTCTGGCAGCGGCGGGATGCGCAGCCAGGGCAGCCGGTCCCCTGCCAGCGACGTCGAGATCAATTCGATCAGCCCGGCCAGCGGCATTGCGGCAGCGACGAGCGCGGCAAGGTATGGCAGCGCCGGGAGTACGAACAGCGAAGGCGCCTTTGCCAGCCGCGCCCAGGCGGCAAGGCCGAGCAGGACCAGCGCAAGCGGCACGCCGAGCCAGGCATCGGGCAGGAACTGCGCGAGCCCCCATGCCGCGAGCAGACCGGCGAACAGGCTCGCCGCGGTCAGGATCGGATCGTCGGTCTCGCGCTTGTGCCGCCAGGCGAGATGTCCAGCGCCCGCAGCCGCGAGCAGGTCCAGCAAGCCCCAGATCTCCGCCGCGAGCAGCGACGGCGCACAGAGCTGCGCGACCAGCAGCGGTCCCGCGGTGCCGCCCAGCGCAAGCGCCGCCCAGCCGCGTCCGCGCGCCGCGAGCACATGGCCGGGCACGGCGAACAGCAACGTCGCGATCAGCGCCGCGATCGGCGTGGCGGCGCGTTCGGGTTGGAGCAGCGCCAGCACTTCGAGCGCCAGCAGGAAGCCCAGCGCGGCCAGCGCGGCGGGCAAGTAGATCGCCTGGCGCCATGACAGGAACAGCGCCGCAGCGGCGAGCACTAGGTAGAAGCTCCAGGCGAGCGCGCCGAAATCAAGCGACGGCGCCAGCGCCAGCAGCTGGACGAACCCGGCGACCAGTGGGGCGAGCCGCAACAACGGATTGCGCGTGCCGGTGGCGGGCAACGCCGCGCTGGCGCAGGCGGCGAGCAGCATCGTGAATGCGCCGACCGCCGACAAATCCGCTTCGCGCCCGGCCAGCGCAAAGATCAGGAAGTTGATCCAGCCGAACCCGGCGATGCTCGCGGCGAGCGCCAGCCAGCCCCAGCCGCGATGGATCGCCAGCCCGAACAGCGCAGAGATGAACAGCGCCAGATAGACGAGCAGCGGCGCGATCCCCGCGGCGTCGAACCCGGCGACGAGCGGCGCGACGAACCCGCCGATCAGCGCCATCACTGCGGTGGGCGGACCATGGCGCAGCGCCAGCCCCATCGCCGCGGCGGTGACCAACACGACCAAGACGAAGGCAGTAAGCGGCGCGATCAAATGATAGAGCGCCGCCGCCATGTAGAGCGTGCCATAGAGGCTGGCGATGCCGGCGCCGGCAAGCACCTGCGCCACGCGCGGATCTTCTGCCGTGGCGGGGAAGCGGCGCGCGGCTTCGCTGGCGGCGATCAGCGCGACGCCGAACAAGGCGGCGAGGAAGGTGCGCGTGCCAGGGCCGAGCAGCCCGCTCTCGATCGAATAGCGCACGAGGAAGAAGCCGGCGAGGACCAGCGCGGCGCCGCCGATCCAGATCGGCAGCCGTCCGCCGATCAGCGATTCGAGATTGAGCGGCGGGCGCGGCGGCGCCTCGACCGGGGCAGTCCGTATCGGCGCCGGCAGGGCATCGGCAGCGCGGGCGCGGATACGCTCGGCCGCGACGACGCGTGCCGGCGTCCGGACTTCCTCGCGAAAAGGCTCGGCGATGCCGGGTGCCTCCTGAGGAGCGCTATCGGCTGCGGCGGAAACCGGTTGCGCAGTCATCCGTGTTTGGCGATCTTCGAGCCGCTCGACGAGTGACTCGACGCGGCGCAACTCCTGTTCCACAACAGTCAGGCGCCGCAGGACCACGAAGAAGGCCGCGGCGACACCAAGGGCGAGCAGGAGCGTGAAGAGCGTCACTGGCTTCTCCTTGGCACAGCGGATTCGCGCTGTCGTGGCAAACTAGGCGTTCCCCGGGTCCGGAGTGCCAGATTTGCGGCATGATGGAGGGGAATGTGCGATGATCGTATTTGGTTCGACGCTGTCGCCTTACGTTCGCAAATGCATGGTGTTCGGCGCCGAAAAAGGGCTCGAACTCGAACTTCAGCCCGCCGGCCTCGGCCGCGGCGGGCCCGATTTCCAGGCGGCCAGCCCGTTTGGCAAGATGCCCGGCTTCAAGGATGACGATTTCCTGATCTCCGATTCGAGTGCGATCGTCACCTATCTCGAGGCCAAGTTTCCCGAGCCCAATCTCATCCCGCTCGAGCCGCGCGCGCGAGCGCGAACGATCTGGTATGACGAGATGGCCGATACGGTGATGATGGCGGCGGGCGGCGCGATCTTCGGCAATCGCTTCGTGCTGCCGCGCGTGCTCAAGCAGGAATGCGACCATGCCGCGGCCGATACCGCCGAGCATGATCTGCTGCCGTCGCTATGCGATTATCTGGAGAACGTCATCCCGGCGAGCGGCTTCCTGGTCGAGGATCGGCTGACCCTGGCGGACATCGCCGTGGCGAGCCCGTTCGCGACTCTGGGCTGCATCGGCGTCAAGGCCGACCCCAGCCGGCACCCGCGCACTGCCGCCTATGTCGAGGCGATATTGGCGCGGCCGAGCTTCGCGGCGATCATCGCCAAGGACCAGGCAATGGTTTCGGCGATGGGCGGCCCGGTAACCGCGAAGCAGGCCGCCTGAGGCTGGTCACACCCCGTGCCGCGTCCTAGAGGAGGCGGCATGCGGTTTGCCTTCACCAAATGCCATGGCTCGGGAAATGATTTCCCGCTGATCGACGCACGCGACCTCGCGCTGGACGACGCCGATTGGGCGCGCGTTGCGCAGGCGCTCGCCGACCGTAGCGGCCCGGTGGGCGGCGACGGACTGCTGCTGCTCGTCAACGGTGACAGCGACCATGCCTTCGGAATGCGGATGTTCAATTCGGACGGGTCCGAGGCGGAGACCTGCCTCAATGGCCTGCGCTGCGTGGCGCGCGCAGGATTCGAGGCGCTGGGCGTGGATACCGCGCACGTGAAGCTCAAGACGAGCTCGGCCGCAGTCGCACGCGAAGCCGAGCTTGCGCCGGGCGTCGTCACGGTGCGCACGACAGTTGGCCCCGCCTCGACCGAGCTGGCCGATGTCGGGCTGCGCGGGCCGCTGTCCGAGCTGCCGAGCGACCGCAGCTTTACGGCGGTGGCGATGCCCAACCCGCATCTCGTCACCTTCGTCGATGCCGTCGACGAAGGTGAGCTGGTGGCACTCGGCGAATATTGCGAGGGCGCCCCCGCGCTGATCCCCGGCCGCGCCAACGTCTCCTTCGTCGCGCTGCGCGGCCCCGACCTGTTCGTCCGCACCTTCGAACGCGGCGTCGGGCTGACCGACAGCTGCGGGAGCGCGATGGCCGCATCGGTGCTCGCCGCGTCGCTCACCGGCCACGTGCCGATCGACGCCGACATCCGCGTGTTCAACAAGGGCGGGCTGGTCCGCGGCCGCGCCGGCGCCGACCGCGTCGTGACGATCAGCGGCAACGCGACCTTCGTGTACGACGCGCATATCGACATCGACCTCGCGCGCGGCCGCGCCGATGCGCTCGAGATCCTCGCCCGGCGCGACGGCGAAGTCGCAGCCTGGGATGCCGCGGTCGCCGCGCTCGGCTGAGCTTGCCACGCCCCGGGCGGCTGGCTAGCCTCGCCTGACCAAGAGGCCGGACCACCGGCACCGGGGAGAGAAATGCCGATGTCGTGGGTCCGTTCGCTTGCCGTCGCCGCGCTGGTGGCGCTTCCGCTCTCGCTTGCCGCTCAGGACTCGCCGCAGGCCCCGCTTCCCAGGATCGACAAGCCCCTGCCGCCTGCCCCCGATCGCACGGCGCGGGCAAGCGTAATGCTCGCCGACTATCGCTATGACGACCTGCTCTGGGAAAATGACCGCACCGCGCATCGCATCTACGGCCATGCCCTCGAAGCCTATGAGCCCCCCTCGGGCTCGGGGATCGACAGCTGGGGCAAGAACGTCGCCTGGCCGTTCATGGACCGCCAGCTCAGGAGCGGCGACCAGCATGGCTTCCACGGCGAGGGCCTCGACAATTACAATGTCGGCACCGGGCGCGGCGCCGGCGGCCTGGGCATCTGGCTCGACAACAAGCTGTGGACGTCGCGCAACTTCATCGCGCACCGCATCCTCAGCAAGGGCCCCGCCACCGCCGATTTCGAAGTCGATTACGCCCCCTGGCCGGTCGATGTGAACCGGCGCGTCTGGGAGACGCGGCGCTTCACCCTGCCCACCGGCACCCATTTCACCCGAATGGTATCGACGATCCGCTCGGACAAGTCGGGACCTTTGGTCGTCGGGATCGGCATCGGCCGCAAGCCCACCGGCGCAGAGGGCGAGCTGACCGTCGACAAGGCGCGCGGACTGCTTTCCTGGTGGGGTCCGGAAGTGGGCGACCACGGCCGAATGGCTATCGCGCTCCGCTTCGATCCCGCGATGCTGGTCGATGTGGTCAAGGATGCCGACAACCATATCGCGCTGCTGCGCATCACGCCGGGCAAGCCCTTCGTCTATTATTCCGGCTCGGCATGGAGCCTCGGCAATGGCAGCTTCCGCGTGCGCGCCGACTGGGATCGCTATGCCGCAGCGGAACGCGTGACCTTCGCGGCCCGCTAAGGCGTCAGCGTGCCGGTATCGCCGCGGGCGGGATCACTTCGATCAGATCGTCCTGCAGGCTGACGATCGCCTCGATTTCGGCCGGACCGATCGGCCTGGCGAACGCCACGCCGAACCGCCGTCCGCTGCTCCACTGGACGCGCGCCGATCCCAGCGAAATCCCGCATGCCAGCTGGACCTGCGTGCCGACGTTGGGCGGGCTGTCGCCATAGACCAAGGCGCCGCCAGTGGAGACATTGAGCAGGTGGACTCGCTTGGGCGCGCCCGCGCCGCACCGCAGAACGGCGGGCTGGAACACCTTGATGCGGGGCGCCCCGCGCATCTGTGCGCCATGCTTGTCGGTGGCCTGCACCCTTTCCCCCCGGATCGTCATGACCATGAATCGCACAATCGAGTCCGGCGTTCCGCAAAATTGATGCTTAGCGCGGGTTAATCTTTTTCCGCGGTGCTCAGGGCAGCCGATAATGGTCCGCGAGCCGATCGAGCGCGAGGCCGAGCACCAGTTTTCCGGCGCGGCTCGGCCAGCCCAGCGCCTTTTCGGCCATGACGAGCCCCTCGCCCGCGCACACTACTCGCCACAGCACGTCGGCAAGTCCCCGCCCCGCCGCGCCCATTGCCCCATCGAACCGGCGCTTGGCGGCGATATGCGCGAGCGTCGGATCCAGCACCTCGGGCGGCCCCCGGCGGCCGCCGGCACGCGGGCTAGTGTCCCAGCGCATCGTCACGCTCGGCCCCAGCGACGCCGTCTCGTAATCGGTGCGGAGCCGCTCGCCCGCTTCGAACTGGCGCGCATCGACATGCCCCCGCGATCGCAGCCAGCTCAGCGGCGATTCGGCGAGATTGACCGTCACGGTTCGCCGTCCCCGCCGCGCGACGCCGCCAGCCACCACGCCGTCCAGGATTTCCCGCTCTGCCAGCTCGCGCATTTCGATCTCCTTTTGTTCCTATTGCTATCCGCTTGCCATGAAGTCCCGTTTGTAGGAAAGAGAAAAAACCAAATCGGTTACCGAGGTGCCTATGATCACGGCCATCCGCGAGGTTCGTCGCGCCAAGGGTCTCACGCTCGACGAAGTTGCCCAGCGCTGCGATCCGCCAACCACCGCGCAGACGATCGGGCGACTGGAGACCGGCACGCGTACCGTATCGGTGGGCTGGCTGAACCGCATCGCCAACGCGCTCGGCGTCGATGCCGCGGACTTGGTTCGCATGCCCGATCGCCCCGAAATCGCCGTCGCGGCGATCCTCGACGGCAGCGGCGCGCAGGCACCGCGGCGCCCGGCCTCGGTCGTGCCCCCGCGGGGCGAGCCCGGCCTGGTCGCAGTCACTGTCGGCGGCGGGATCGGCGATTATCGCGCGGGCGACGAGATCTGGTGCGAGCGGCTCGGCCCGGAGGCGTATGCCCGCGCGCTCAACCGCGACGTGCTGGTGCCGCGCCCCGCCGGACGCTTCCTGTTCGGCCGGCTGATCGGACGCGAGGGCGACAAGCTCCACTTGCTGCCGCTCGGCGCCGGCGCACGCCAGCAGGTGGTCACCGATCCGCCCTGGATCGCCTGTGCGGTACGGTTGGTCCGCGCACTCTAGCCTCTTGCCGAGCGCCGCGCAGAGGCGCAGTCTCCCAGCAACAATAGAGCAAGGCAGGAGGGGACTGCGATGATCAGGAAAGCGATGACGATCGCCGCCGCGCTGGCGTTCGCTGCGCCGGCGCTGGCCGAGGATTGGGACTTCGTCCTCGTCAACAACACCGGCAAGCCGATCAAGGGCGTGGAGATCTCCGCTGGCGGCGCCGGCAGCTGGGTCGCCAACAAGGTCGATCCGGAGATGAAGCGCGAAGGCGTCACCGCGGCGGGCAAGCGTATGACCGTCCATTTCGACAAGGGCTCGGGCTGCAAATACGACATCAAGGCCACCTTCGGCGACGACACCACCGCGGTCTGGTCAGGCATCAACGTCTGCGACAACGCCTATGTCACGGTGAACTACGCCAGCGGCGTGCCGACGTTCAAGGCGAGTTGAGGCACGGAGCGGCGATCGCTGTAACGCAAAAACAGCCGATCTCCACATACCCTCCAATGCCGCTCCACTAGCGAATCGGCAGAGGCAAGCAAGGAGACCGGCCGGGCGCCTAGCGAATGCGCCTGAAATGAAAGTTTCGTACGAACGGCGCTCCGGTGCCGTCGACATTGGCGGCGGCTTCGGTCATCTCCCTGCCGTCCGCAGAAACGGTATATACGCGTACCGACCCCAGAGCCTTGTTCTTGGAGAGGCTCATGACAAGCACGTCGGGAGCGGGGGAGTTTACCGCGGCGCTGTCAGCTTCGCTCGTATCGCCTTCGCCTGGCGCCATCTTGCCATCGCGTCGATATCGGATCGCCATATGCCGGACGCTGTCGTCCGGCGCGGTGATGTCAACTTTCGTGCGCCAATGGCCCGCGCCGGCGTCTTCGAAGGTGTAGATCACGCGCTTCGGAGGCGCACCATAGGTTTCCGGCATTCGTGTCAGATCTAGTTCCCATATGCCGAGAAAGGGAGAAGGCGCGGCGGTTGACGAGGACGGACTCACCGGCTGCGCAAGGGCCGGCCTGCCAACGAACGAGGCTGCGGCGATGGCGCAGAGGCAGAATCCCCTGAAGCGTGGATACGAGTACGGCATTTGACATCTCCATTTGCGAGGGCGGGGTCTCGGGTTTGGCTGTTCAGCGAAACGTCGCGTCGCGTCGCGCCACCGCTCGCCGGCGCAGGGCCTCGATCCCCGGGGCGATGCTTCCCGAAGTTGCTGCAAGCAGGGGCTGGAACGCCTAGCCGGGCGGCGCCGTCGCGGCGGAGGGAAATAGCTGGGCATGCCACCGCGCTACAATCGCGACAATTGCCAGTTCGATCACCAGAATAGCCCCTTGCAGCAGCGCCTGGATGCCGTTGAGGAAGAGCACGCCCATGAACAGGATCAGCGTCGCCGCAGCGGCCAGCGCGCCTGCTCCCAAGCGCCTGACGGCAGGCCAATCGCGGTTCAGCATTACCCAGGCGATGCGAAGATGCCCCAGGCCGATCAACAGCTGGAGAAGCGCAAGCGAAGGAATGGCGGCCTGATAGACGCTACGTACAAGCGCCTCATGCGCCTTGCCTTCCAATAGCGCGCCGGAAAGCCCCTGCTGTCCGGGATAGAGATAGGGCAGTCCAAGCAGCGCGCATCCGATCTGCAACGCCGCCATCGGAAGCATCAGGCCGAGTACCAGGGCATAGTTCGTCAGGACGAAGCGGCCTTGCTCGCGCGTCAATAGTTCGCGCCAGGCCGCGGCGAGGCAGCCCGTCGCGAACGAAAGCGGTTTTCCGTCTGCCGCGGCGGTCTCAAACTCGGCCCGCATCGCCGCCGCCCAGGCGCGGCGGCTCTCGTCGAAGCAACATACCGCCAAGGCCATTACCACACGTGCGACGGCCGACCTCATATGAGCGCCCCTCCGGAAGGGAAGGCACTGCGGTCATCGGCCCCCTGCAACGCGAGCGCAAAGCCTTCCGCGGTCAATCGATAGGCGTGACGGGCTGGCCGCCCCGGCTGCGCCGGCTCGTGCCACTCGGCCTCGACAAGGCCCTGATCGGTCATCCGCATCAGCAAGGGGTAGAGTGTCCCGGAAGAGAGACCGGTCTCCTTCATCAAATCATAGCCGTGTCGCCATTGCTGCCGCTGCACGGACAGCGAATCGAGAAGGGCACGCATCTGCTTCGAGGGTTTCCGCTTCCGAACCATGGCTCAATGCAACATATGTAGATTTAAGAGTCAACCGATCGATCTGGGCGCGCCGACATAGACTTGTCGACCGCATCCAGGCGCGCCCGGGCGTCTTGGGCAAGGCAAGAAACGACACTCTGCCCGAGGAGAAACTTCCCGAGACGAGTCTCCGAAGGCTGCCGCGCGCTTTACCGCGCTGTTCGATCAAGGGAGGGTCAGGCACCACTGCGGCGTGAGCCATTGCGGGCCATGGTGGGAAACGGGGCACCATAGTCCTTCGCCGCAGCGACCCGACGGCCGCAGACATTCTGGCTAAAGGGATGGTGGGCGCTGACGGGCTCGAACCGCCGACCCTCTCGGTGTAAACGAGATGCTCTACCAACTGAGCTAAGCGCCCTTGCTTCCTGCCGATGCCAAAAGCGGTGCGCCGGGGCAAGGCCGGTTTTCAAACGAGCCCCAACCCCGCCCGTTTCACCGCACTCGCATAGCTGCGCATTCCCTCCAGCCCCTTGGGGCTGAGCCCGATATAGGCGCGCCTGCGATCGGCCGGATCAGCCTGGCGCTCGAACAGCCCGGCTTCGTGGAGCGTGCCGATCCAGCGCAGCGCAGTGGTCGGCGGGACCGCGGCGGCGATGCACAGGCTCGATACCGATACCTGGCGCCGCTCGAGCTGCGCGGCGAACAAGTCGAGCAGCATGTCCCAGGCGGGATCGGCGAACAGTTCGTCGGCGAAGAATTGCGCGCGCATCCGCCGCGCGCGGATCACCGACCGGATTTCCGCCGCGGCAATCTCGATCGGCGGCCCGGCCTCCGGTCCGCGATAGCCGTTGTTGCGGTCGCGCACCCCGGCGCGAGTTTCGGGTTCGTCACTGCGAGTCAGCCGGGCAAGCGTCTCGGCGATCCGCGCGACTTCCTCGTTCAGCCGGCGCAGACGGACCGACTCGGTCTCGCGGTTGACGTCGTCCATCACGCCGCGGGCATGCCATTTGGCGCCGGCGATCGCGCTGACTCGCTCGGCGCGGGCGGGGCGGCAGAGGATCTGCGTACGCGGCCCGAGCAGTTGCGCGGCAACGGCGTCGATCTGTTCGGGAAGCACCGTCGCGACGATGCCGAGCGCCCGTTCCCGCGCCATCGTGTCGGCACGCGCCAGCACGATATCGAGCAGCGCATCGGGAACGGCCGCCGCTTCGATGCAGATCAGGTCGAGCCCGTCATAATTGCTCAGGTCGGTCGAGGCTTGGGCGAAGCCCACCGGCTGGCGGGCGGTGCACCCCGCCAGCGTCAGCGCCTCGACGGCCTCCGCGGCGGCTTCGGCGCTGTCAGCGATGACCAGCGCGACCGGGCCGGCGCTGGCATAGCCTTCGGGACCTTCGTGCAACATGGTCAGTCTCGCCATCGCCTGCCTCAAGTTCGTCTTCTGTTCCGGGGATGCCGCATGGCCCCGAAACGTTTGAGTCCGATTTCCTCCATTTTGGAGGTTATGAGGCGACCCGCGCAGCGGGTTGGTCGATCAGCGTCCGTTCCGGATCGAACGGCAGGAACGGCGCAGGTACAGGTGCGCCGCCCTCCCCTTCGAAACCGGTCCTAGTCCAGCGACTTGACGATCTCTTCGACCATCTTCTTGGCGTCCGCCAGAAGCATCATGGTATTGTCGCGGTAAAACAGTTCATTGTCTACGCCTGCATAGCCGACGCCGCCCATCGATCGCTTGATGAACAATACCGTCTTGGCCTTTTCGACATCGAGCACCGGCATGCCGTAGATCGGCGAGCTCTTGTCGGTCTTCGCGGCGGGATTGGTGACGTCGTTGGCGCCGATCACGAAAGCGACGTCGGTCTGCGCGAACTCGCTGTTGATGTCCTCCAGCTCGAACACTTCGTCATACGGCACATTGGCCTCGGCCAGCAGCACGTTCATGTGCCCGGGCATGCGTCCCGCGACCGGATGGATCGCGTATTTCACCCGGACGCCATGTTCCTTGAGCTTGTCGCCCATCTCGCGCAGCGCGTGCTGTGCCTGCGCGACTGCCATGCCGTAGCCGGGGACGATGATGACCTGCTCGGCCTGTTGCATCAGGAACGCGGCGTCTTCTGCCGAGCCGCGCTTCCATGGCCGATCGGTCGCCGCCGCTGCGGCGCCGCCGCTGCTGTCGCCGCCGAAGCCGCCGGCGATCACGCTGATGAAGCTGCGGTTCATCGCGCGGCACATGATGTAGCTCAGGATCGCGCCCGAGCTTCCGACCAGCGCGCCGGTGACGATCATCGCAGTGTTGTGGAGCGTGAACCCCATCGCCGCCGCCGCCCAGCCCGAATAGGAGTTGAGCATCGACACGACGACCGGCATGTCCGCCCCACCGATCGGCACGATCAGCAGGAATCCGATCACAAAGCTCAGCACGGTGATCGTCCAGAACACCCACGGGCTCTGATCGGTGACAAAATAGGCGATCAGCCCGAGGATGCCGGCAAGCAGCCCAAGATTGATGACGTGGCGGCCGGGCAGCATGATCGGCTTGCCGCTCATATTGCCGTTGAGCTTGAGAAACGCGATGACCGATCCCGAGAAGGTGATTGCGCCGATCGCGACGCCCAGCGCCATCTCGATCCGGCTGACTGGCAGGATGTTGACCAGGTCCGGCCCGTAGATCGGCCGGATCACCTGCGCGATGCCGAACGCCAGCGGGTTGAGAAACGCCGCCGCCGCGACGAGCACCGCCGCAAGCCCGACCAGCGAGTGAAATGCTGCGACGAGCTGCGGCATCGCCGTCATCGCGATGCGGCGCGCGGTGACGATGCCGATGATGGCACCGATGGCGATCGCGATCAGGATTTGTCCCAACGTGACGACGTCAACGAAATCCCCGCCAAAAGCGATGGCGGGCGCATGGGCGCCGCTCAGGCCGCCGAGCGGCACATGCGTCACCAGCGTCGTCACCACCGCTACGCCCATGCCGATCATGCCGAAACGATTGCCGCGCTGGCTGGTGACGGGGCTCGAAAGCCCGCGCAGCGCTAGGATGAAGCAGACGCCCGCGACCAGATAGGCCAGCGACACCCAGGGGCTCACTGCGACGGCATGTTCCATCTCAGCGCACCTTCTTCTTGTACATCGCCAGCATTCGAGCGGTCACGGCGAACCCGCCGAAGATGTTGACGCTCGCCAGCACCACCGCGAGCAGCCCCAGCCATTTGGACGCCGCGCCGCCGCTACCCAGCCCGACCGCCGCCGACGCGATCAGCGCGCCGACGATGATCACCGAGGAAATCGCATTGGTCACCGCCATCAGCGGCGTATGCAGCGCCGGCGTGACCGACCACACGACATAATAGCCGACGAAACAGGCCAACACGAAGATCGACAGGATCGAGATGAAGTCCATTTCAGCTCTCCTTGCTTGCGGCGGGGAGCCATTGTTGCAGTCGGTCCAGCGCGCCGTCCCACCGGCGCGCGCTGGCGAGGTTGCGTTCGCGTTCGAAATCGCATCCCATCAGCGACACTTGCGCGAGCCAGTTCGAATATTCCTTGTCGACCACATCCATTTCGTGGCCGAAGCCGGAAGTGCGCAAATCTCGAATCACCGCCTTCATCCGGGCATCGAGACGCTTGCGGCTTTCCACAAGATCGGGATCCGTGCACATCGCGATAGAGTGCGTCTGGTCGAGCACCGCGCGATATGTGCCGCGGAACGCGATCCCTATTTCGATCGGCATGATCACGCTTGCGGACGCAAACGTATAGTGGCGATCGCGCGGATCCCGGAGCGTGGGGGATTGATCGTTCGCAACCATCTGAACGGTTTGCCCCTCCCCACACGAAACCAAGGTCCCCGCCGCGCCGATCGCCGTCACGAGCTGCAAGGGCGCGCTAGCCATTCAGCCTCTCATGCACGACCTTGCCGCCCTGCGTCAGCCGCACTGCGTTGCCGATTTCCTCATCGAGCACCGGTTTGCCCGCTTCCTTGTCCCAGAACGCGCTCAGGAAGTTGAACAGGTTGCGTGAGAACAGCGCCGAGCTGTCCGCCGCCAACCGGCTCGCCACGTTGCGGTGGCCGACGATCTTGACGCCGTGGACGGTCACCACTTCGCCTGCGACCGCACCCTCGACATTCCCACCGGCCTCGACCGCAAGATCGACGATGACGCTGCCCGGCTTCATGCTGGCGATCTGCGCGTCGCTGATCAGCCGCGGCGCCGGGCGCCCCGGGATCAGCGCCGTGGTGATGACGATGTCCTGCTTGGCGATGTGGCTCGAGACCAGTTCGGCCTGCGCGGCCTTGTATTCGTCGGACATCTCGGTGGCGTAGCCGCCGGTGCCTTCGCCCTCGATGCCCTTGACGTTCTCGACGAAGATCGGCTTCGCACCGAGCGACTGGATCTGCTCCCTCGTCGCGGCGCGCACGTCGGTCGCCGAGACCTGTCCGCCCAGCCGCCGCGCGGTGGCGATCGCCTGCAGCCCGGCGACGCCGACCCCCATCACGAAGACCTTGGCGGCCGAGACGGTGCCCGCCGCGGTCATCATCATCGGAAAGGCGCGGCCATATTCCGCCGCCGCGTCGAGCACCGCCTTGTAGCCCGACAGGTTCGATTGCGAGGACAATATGTCCATCGATTGCGCACGGGTGATCCGCGGCATCAATTCCATCGCCAGCGCCTCGGCACCAAGCGCGGCATAGCGATCGACCCGTGCGCGCTCGCCGAACGGGTTCAACCCAGCGACGATCCACGCGCCCTGTTTCAGACCGGAAAGCCCATCGGGATCGGGCCCCTGCACACCGAGCACGATATCGGCGTCCGCCAGCACCTCGGCACGACCGCCGATCGTGGCGCCGGCATCGGCATAGCCCTGATCGGCGATCGACGCCGTCTCGCCCGCCCCGGCCTCGACCGCCACGGTGGCGCCAAGCCCGATGAACTTCTTGACGGTCTCGGGAGTCGCGGAGACGCGCCGCTCGTCGGCGGCGGCCTCCTTGAGCACCGCGATCTTCACCTAGTTGGCGATCATGAAGACGACGAAGGCGCCAATGGCTGCCGACGCGATCGTGCCCCAGAGCATGAGCTTGGTGAAACCACTATAGGTTTCGGCATGTGCCTGGACTTCGGTGCTGGTCTCGCCCGCGTCGGCCATCGTTGATCCCCTCTGAACAAGTTTTGCGGGACCTTAACCGCCGCATCGCGCAGCCTCAACCCTGCTGCGGTAAACATCGCCTGTCCGCAGGCTTAAGCCCGCCTTTACCCATGACCATTATGGGATACGACCTGAAACGGGACACTGGGGACAGACGGATGACGCGCAACGGGCAGCGCCTCCTGATGCTGATCGACGACGAGCCGGCACAACGCCGTCTCGTCGCGGCGATCGCTGCACGCCGCGGATGGCGCACCATCTTCGCGGGCGAGGCCGAAACTGCGATCGCGATGCTCGGCACGCCCGACGGCATGGCGCTCGACGCGATCATCCTCGACCATGCTTCGTCCGACGCCGACGCCGCCGCACTGATCGGCGAACTGCGCGAGCGTCGCCCGCAATTGCCGATCCTTGTCCTCACCGCCAACAGCTCGGCGGCCGCCGCAGTCAGCGCGATGCGCGCCGGCGCCACCGATTTCCTGGTCAAGCCGATCGCGTCGGAGCGGCTGCTCGCCGCGCTCGAGGTCGCCGCCGGTGGCCTGTCGGCGGGCGAATTGCGCCCGCTCACCGAAAAACTCTCGGCCAGCCTCGCCTTCGACGAGATCGTCGGCAGCGCGCCGCAGTTTCGCGCCGCGCTCGCCATCGCCGCCAAGGCCGCCCGCGCGCGCGTTCCCGTGCTGATCGAAGGCGAAAGCGGCGTCGGCAAGGAAGTCGTCGCCGAAGCCGTCCACGCCGCTTCGCCGCGCAGCCGCAAGCCCGCGATCGCCGTCAATTGCGGCGCGATCCCCGCCAATCTGGTCGAATCCGAACTGTTCGGGCATGAAAAGGGCGCGTTCACCGGCGCGTTCGAGCGCAAGATCGGCCGCTTCCAGGATGCCGATGGCGGCACGCTGTTTCTCGACGAAGTCGGCGAGATGCCGCTCGACGCGCAGGTCAAGCTGCTGCGCGTGCTGCAGACCGGCGAGATCCAGCCGCTTGGCGCGCGCCATCCCCGCGAAGTCGACGTCCGCGTCATCGCCGCGACCAACAAGAGCCTGCTCGCCGAAGTCGAAGCCGGACGCTTCCGCGAAGATCTCTATTACCGCCTCAACGTCGTCCAGGTGACGATCCCGCCGCTTCGCGAACGCGCCGGCGACATTCCCGCGCTTGCCCGCCACTTGCTCGCGCGGATCGCCGAGCAGCCCGGGCTTCGGCCGCTGGGCATCACCGACGACGCGCTGACGCTGCTCGGCAGCTATGACTGGCCGGGCAATGTCCGCCAGCTCCAGAACGCCCTGTTCCGCGCCGCAGTGCTTTGCGAAGGCGACGGGCTGGCGCGTGCCGACTTCCCGCAGATCGCCCAGCTTGCCGCAGGCCGGCCCGCGGGCAGCATCCCGCCACAGCAGGGATCGGGCAATGCCGGGGTCACCCTGTTCCGTCCCGACGGCAATCTGCGCGCGCTCGACGAGATCGAGGCCGACGTCATCCGTCTTGCGATCGGCCATTATCGCGGGCGCATGACCGAAGTCGCCCGCCGTCTCGGCATCGGCCGCTCGACGCTCTACCGCAAGCTCGGCGAGCTCGGCATCGACCAGAGCGCCGCCTGAATTCAGTCGCGCGGCACGGGGAGGATCGGCAGCATCCGGTGCACCACGCCGTCGCGATTGAGGAACTGGTGCTTGATCGCGCCCAGCACGTGCAGCCCGATCAGTATATAGGTCGCCTTGATCAGCAGCTTGTGTGCGCCGCCCAGCATCTCGCCGAGATCCTCCGAACGCGGCACCGGCAGATTGCCGACCGGGAACAGCCCGAACCAGTCCGTCGTCGGCGCACCGCCCGCCGAAGCCGCCGCCCAGCCGAGCAGCGGGATCGCCAGCAGGACGACATAGAACAGGACGTGCGTCGCGCGCGCGAGCAGCCGCTCCCAGCCTGCCATATGCACCGGCAGCGACGGCCAGGGATGGGCGATCCGCCAGCCGAGCCGCACCAAAGTGAGCACGAAAACGGTGATCCCCAGCGACTTGTGCGTCGCGAACCAGCTTAGCTTGTCGGGACCTTGGGCGTCCTCCATCCAGCCGCCGACCAGTATGTTGGCGATCAGTAGCACGGCGATCGTCCAGTGAAGCACGATCGAGACGGTGGAATAACGGTGCTCGGATTCGCGCATGGATAGTCCCCTTGCGCCCGCTCTGGCCCGATCCCCGGAGCCGCGCTAGGGCACTGCCATGCAAAACAAGTTCACCGGGCGAACGATCCTCGTCACCGGCGCTGCATCGGGGATCGGACTCTCGGTCGCAGAGCACCTCGCCGCCGCGGGCGCCAAGCGGCTGATCCTTATCGACCGCGACCCGATCCCCGCCGACTTCACGCACGAAGCGGTCGCCGGTGACGTGCGCGACGAGGCGCTGTGGGACGGGCTCGACCTGACCGGGCTCGACCACGCCGTGGTCAATGCCGGCGTCGCAGGCGCGGGCGCGATCGCCGACCTGTCACTGGACGAATGGCGGCGCATCCTGTCGGTCAATCTCGACGGCGCATTCCTGACGCTGCGCGCCGCGATGCGCGCGATGAAGGGGCGCGGCGGCAGCATCGTGCTCACTGCGTCGGCGGCAGGCGTGAAGGCCGAGCCGGGCGTCGCCGCCTATGGCGCGTCCAAGGCGGCGCTGATCCACCTCGCTAAGGTCGCTGCAAAGGAAGGCGCGCCGCACGCAATCCGAGTGAACGCCATCGCGCCGGCGGGCGTCGAGACGCCGGTGTGGGATGCAATCCCGATGTTCGCCGAGCGCGCCGCCGAGATCGGCCGCGATGCCGCCTTTGCCGAGATGGCGGCGATGGCCACACCGCTCGGACGCTATGCCAAGCCCGAGGAGATCGCCGCGCAGATCGGCTTCCTGCTCTCCGACCAGAGCGCGCTCGTCACCGGCGCGACCCTGATCAGCGACGGCGGCTATACGCTGTAAAACGCCCCTCCCTGAAAGGGGGGGAATTCTGGTGCGACCCCTCTACCCCGGCATCCGCGCGACCAGCGCCGCGTCGCGCAGCCCGCGCCAGATGCGCAGCGCCTGCGCAGTCTCGAACACATCGTGGACGCGGATCAGTTGCACCCCGAGCTCGGCACCCTTGAGCGCGACGCCAAGCGAACCGCCAAGCCGTGCCTCGGCCGGCGCTTCGTTGGAGAGTGCGCCGATCATCCGCTTGCGGCTGGCGCCGAGCACGATCCCGCAGCCAATGCCGTGGAACAGCGCCAGGCCATTGAGCAGCGCAAGATTGTCGGCGAGCGACTTGCCAAAGCCGATGCCCGGATCGATCAGGATGCGCGAGCGATCGACGCCTCTTGCCACGACTTCGTCAACGCGGCGTTCGAGCCAGTCATAGACTTCGATCAGCACATCGCCGTAATTGCCCCCATCATGGCCGGTCTTCGCCGGATCGGGCGAGTGCATCAGCACCACCGGACAGCCGGCCTGTGCCACCACATCAAGCGCGCGATCGTCGTAGAGCAGCGCAGAGACATCGTTGACGATGTGCCCGCCCGCGGCGAGCCCCGCCTCCATCACCGCGGCTTTCCGCGTATCGATCGACACCGCCGCGCCGCTACGTGCCAGCCGCTCGATCACCGGCACGATGCGCCTGATCTCGTCGCCTTCCCAGACGGCGGCAGCACCGGGCCGCGTCGATTCGCCGCCGACGTCGACGATCGCCGCACCTGCGACGGTCATGTCGACCCCGACCTGCGCCGCGGCGGCGGGATCATCGGCATGCTTGCCGCCGTCCGAGAAGCTGTCTGGGGTGACGTTGAGGATGCCCATCACCTGCGGCTGATCGAGCCGGACGACGCGGTCGCCGAGCCGAAGCGGGGCGCGCGGCGCGACGATGCGTGCCACGATCGTCTGGAGGCGCTCGTCCTGCGGCAGCTCGGCCACCGGGATCGTCCGTTGCAGCACACGCTTGCCGCCCTCGACTGCGATCAGCTCGAACGCGCTGCACCAGGTCAGCCCGCCCGCGATCCGCACGACCTCGCCGTCGCGGCCGACCGGCGTATCGGCGAACTGGACCGGGCGGAGATAGAGGCGGGCGGTGGTGGGAAGGTTCATGCGGTGACCTTAACAAGCCTCTCCCCTTCAGGGGAGGGGTTGGGGTGGGGCTTGTCCGCGGGCGAGGTCTCGGTGAGACCTCCCCCACCCCCTGCCTCTCCCCTGAAGGGGAGGGGTCAAAGTTAAGGCTGCGTCGCCAGCAGGTAGGTCTGGCGCAGCGCGTCGATCGGCTTGAGGGCGCCTTCGTCCTCGAAATGCCACCACGTCCAGCCATTGCACGACGGCGCATTCTGCAAGGTCGCGCCAAGCTTGTGGATCGAGCCGGCAGCGTCACCGCACTTGAGCGAGCCGTCGGCACCGACCACCGCGCGGTGGCGGCGCTTCGAATCGAACAACACCGTGCCCGGCGCCAGATAGCCATTCTCGACCAGCTGGCCAAACGCGACGCGCGGCGCGGCCTTGGGCGCCTGCATCGTGGTCAGCGCCGATTCGTCGAGCGGCAGCGCCGCGTCGATGCGCGCCTGCGCCGCCTCGACATAGACGCCCTCGCGATCGATCCCGATCCAGCGCCGGCCAAGCCGCTTGGCGACTGCGCCGGTGGTGCCGGTGCCGAAGAACGGATCGAGGACGATGTCGCCCTTCTTGGTCGTCGCCAGCAACAGGCGATAGAGCAAGGCCTCGGGCTTTTGGGTCGGATGGACCTTGTAGCCGTCCTTCTTGAGTCGCTCCTGGCCGCCGCAGATCGGGAATTCCCAGTCGCTGCGCATCTGCAGCTCGTCGTTCAATGTCTTCATGCTACGATAGTTAAAGGTGTAGCGCGCCTTCTCGCCCTTCGACGCCCAGATCAACGTCTCGTGCGCGTTGGTGAAGCGGGTGCCCTTGAAATTGGGCATCGGATTGGCCTTGCGCCAGATGATGTCATTGAGGATCCAGAAACCGAGATCCTGGATCGCGCTGCCCACCTTGAAGATGTTGTGATAGCTGCCGATCACCCAGATCGAGCCGTCGTCCTTGAGGATGCGGCGCGCCTCGGCCAGCCATTCGCGCGTGAACTTGTCGTATGCCGCGAGGCTGTCGAACTTGTCCCACTCGTCGGTGACTGCGTCGACATGGCTGCCATCGGGGCGATTGAGGTCGCCGCCGAGCTGGAGGTTGTACGGCGGATCGGCGAAGATCAGGTCGATCGACTTGTCCGGCAGTTCGCGCATCCGCTGGACGCAGTCGCCCCGAAGAATCTGGTCGAGCGGCAGCACCGGCACCGGCTTCGCAGCCGCGCGGCCCCGCACGTTTACCTTTTCCAGAACCCCCATTGCACTCAACTCCCTTGCCCGAACCCCCGTATTCGCGGGTCACGGACTCCGTCGTCAAGCGAACATTGGTTAACGAAAATGGCTGCTAAACCGTTAACGACGCAGAACATTCGGGCACCCGCCCAGATGTTGAGTCAAGAAGTTATCCACAGGCGCAAGCGCTGGTGGTGTGGCGAAAAAGACTCAGTTTCGGCGGCGGTACGATTTTGATGGTCGTGCTCCAGCTTTCGCAGGAGCACACAACAATTCGACCGCGGCCCTCAGGCCGCGGTGCCACCCACGGTCAGCCCCTCGACCAGCAACGTCGGCTGCCCCACGCCGGCCGGCACGCTCTGCCCGCCCTTGCCGCACATGCCGACGCCTTCGTCGAGCGCGAAGTCGTTGCCGATCCCGGTAACCCGGTTGAGCACCGTCGGGCCGTCGCCGATCAGGGTCGCGCCCTTGATCGGGCGGCCGAGCTTGCCGTTCTCGATCCGGTACGCCTCGGTGCACGAAAACACGAACTTGCCCGAGACGATGTCGACCTGCCCGCCGCCGAAGCTCTTGGCGTAGATGCCCTTCTTCACGCGCGACAGCAGCTCGGCGGGATCGTCCTCGCCGTCCTTCATGAAGGTATTGGTCATCCGCGGCATCGGCGCATGCTGGAACGATTCGCGGCGGCCGTTGCCGGTCGGCTCGACGCCCATCAGCCGCGCATTCAGCCGGTCCTGCATATAGCCCTTGAGGATGCCGTCCTCGATCAGCACCGTCTCGCGCGTCGGCGTGCCTTCGTCGTCGATCGACAGCGACCCGCGGCGATCGGTGATCGATCCGTCATCGACCACAGTGACGCCGGGTGCGGCGACCCGCTCGCCGATGCGGCCGGAGAAAGCGCTGGTGCCCTTGCGGTTGAAGTCGCCTTCGAGCCCATGGCCCACTGCTTCATGGAGCAGCACGCCCGGCCAGCCGGGGCCGCACAATACGGTCATGTCGCCCGCGGGCGCATCCTCGGCGTCGAGATTGACCAGAGCCTGCGCCAGCGCCTCGTCGATCGCGCGGTTCCACGTCTCGGGCTGGAACAGCCGATCGTAGAGCGTCCGCCCGCCGGTGCCGAAGCTGCCGGTCTCGCGGCGTCCATTCTGCTCGACCACGATCGACACATTGAGCCGGACGAGCGGGCGGACATCGGTGGCGATGAAGCCATCGGGGCGGACGATCTCGACCACGCCCCATGATCCGGTGAGCCCCACCGAGACCTGGACGATGCGCGGATCGCGCGCCCGCGCCGCGGCGTCGATCGTCTGGCAGAGGTTCACCTTGTCGGCGAAGGGCACCAGATCGAGCGGATCATTGTCGGTATAGAGATGGCGGTTGTTGCCCTGGGGCGGCGGTGCCTTGCCGGCCTTGCCCGGCTCGATCAGCGCCATCGTCTCGGCCGCGCGGCGGATCGCCGCCGGACTGATCTCGTTGGCGTGCGCGAATGCCGTGGTCTCGCCCGATACCGCGCGCAGGCCGAACCCCGATTGGGTGTCGAACGACGCGGTCTTCAACCGCCCGTCGTCGAAGCCGAATGCTTCCGACTTGCGATATTGGAGATAGAGCTCGCCGTCCTCGGCGCTCGCGAGCGCGTCGGCGGTCAGCCGCGTCGCGGTTTCGGGATCAAGCTCGCGATACAGGAACGCGCGGGGATCGGAGGGAATCGACATTCCTCCGATATAGGACGCTCAGATGCTGGCGCCAGCCGGATGGTCGGGCAATTGCGACTGGTCGGCACCGTCGGCAGGTCCGCCGATCAGGATAAAGCGCCGGTCGCAATAGCCGCAATCGACATAGCCATGCTCGTCGATCTGCAGGAACACGCGCGGATGGCCCAAAGCGGCGGGCACGCCGGGGCCGCTGCCGTCGCAGGCGACGCGGGCATGGCTGGTACGGATCGTCTCGGGCAGGGGCGCAGTCATGAGTCGCCGATAGCAAGCGCCCGCGCCCGCCTCAAATTCTTTCGTCACCCCGGCACAAGGCCGGCGTGACGGGTAGGAGACTTGGCGAGCGCCGCTCGTCCCCGTAGAGCACATCCCATGACTCAGGCCGCGATCGAGATCGACAATCTCTGCAAGACCTACACCGGTGGCAAGCGCGCGCTCGACGGCGTCAGCTTCGAGGTCCCGCGCGGCCAGATCTTCGGGCTGCTCGGGCCAAACGGCGCGGGCAAGTCGACGCTGATCAACATCCTGGCAGGGCTGGTCAACAAGACTGAGGGCCGCGCGACGATCTGGGGCTTCGACATCGATGCGCACCCGCGCAACGCCAAGGCGAGCATCGGCATCGTCAACCAGGAGATCACCTTCGATCCCTTCTTCACCCCGCGCGAGACGCTGGAGATCCAGGCCGGGCTCTACGGCGTGCCCAAGGCGCAGCGCGATCCGATGGGCCTGCTGCGCGCCGTGCATCTCGAGGACAAGGCCAACGCCTATTCGCGCACGCTTTCGGGCGGCATGAAACGCCGGCTGATGGTCGCCAAGGCGATGGTCCATTCGCCCCCCGTCCTCGTCCTCGACGAGCCGACCGCGGGCGTCGACGTCGAACTCCGCCAGCAGCTCTGGGCCTATGTGAAGCAGTTGAACGCACGCGGCATCACCGTGGTGCTGACCACGCATTATCTGGAGGAAGCCGAGCAGCTCTGCGACCGCATCGCGATCATCAACCACGGCAAGCTCATCGCCAACAAGCCGACGCGCGAGCTGGTCGGCATGGCGCAGGAGAAGGTGGTCGAAGTGACGGTGGACCGCGATGTGCCGGTGCTGCCCGAAAATGCGTGCTTCCAGAAGATCGAATTGAAGGCCGAGCGGACCTTGGTGATCACGTATCGCAAGGACCAGGCGAATGCCGGCGAAGTGCTCGGCGCGGTCCAGGGCGGCGGCTACGGCATCGTCGACGTCTCTACCCGCGAGGCCGATTTGGAGGACGTGTTCCTCAATCTGACCCGGGCAAACGGCTGAGCCCCCTTCCCTAACCTAGCGGGAGCGGAAGCAGCGCAGGATCGTTTCGCGGAGGAACATGGTTCTTTGATCATGTTCGATACGAGGAAGATTCGATGAAGATCCTGATGGTCCTGACCTCCCACGACACGCTGGGCGACACCGGCAAGAAGACCGGTTTCTGGCTCGAGGAGTTCGCGGCCCCCTATTACGTCTTCAAGGATGCGGGCGCGGAGATCGTGCTGGCGTCGCCGGCCGGCGGGCAGCCCCCGCTCGACCCCAAGAGCGACGAGCCCGATTCCCAGACCGAGCAGACCAAGCGGTTCAAGACCGATCCGGACGCGCAGCAGGCGCTGGCGAACACCGTCCGACTCGACACCATCGACGAGGCGGACTTCGACACCGTCTTCTATCCCGGCGGTCACGGCCCGCTATGGGACCTAGCCGAACTGGACAGCTCGATCCGCCTGATCGAGAGCTTCGACCGGGCAGGCAAGCCGATCGCCTTTGTCTGCCACGCGCCCGGTGTGCTGCGCCACGTGAAGGGCGCGGACGGTGCGCCGCTGGTGAAAGGGCGCCGCGTGGCGGGCTTCACCAACTCCGAGGAAGCAGGGGTCCAGCTGACCGATATCGTGCCGTTCCTGGTGGAAGACGAACTCAACAAGCTCGGCGCCCGCTATGAGAAGGGCGCGGACTGGGGTCCCTATGTCGTGATCGATGGCAATCTGGTCACTGGCCAGAACCCGGCCAGCTCCGAAGAGGCGGCGAAGGAACTGCTCAAACAGCTCGGCTGAGGTACGGGCTGGTGGGGCTGAGAGACCTCACCGCCTTTTGCTTGCGAGGAATGCCCACATCACGTCGTTGTCCGCGGCCCAGACATGCCCGGCTTCCGGAGTGATGTGCGCGACCACCTCAGCGCCGCCGCGGCAGTCGGTGTAGCCGCGCTCGATCACGCCGCTTTCGAGCGTGCGCTCCGGCAACGGACGCTGGCACCCGTTGAGATCGGCCCAGCGCGCCTCAGCCTTGCGCATCGTGTATTGCCAGTATCCCGCGCCGCCGCCCTCGATCGGGTTGGTGCCGTCCTTGCCCCCGGCAAAGGCAATGACGGGCATCGTCCGCGCGGGCGTGCAGGTTGCCGCATCGGAGAAACGCGGGTCCGCCGCGGAAGGGTTGCCCGCGCGTAGCCCGACCACCGGCGCGATCGCTGCAAAGTGGTCCGACGCGACGCAGCCGAGCCAGGACGACATTCGCCCGCCGCCCGACAACCCGGTGGCATAGACGCGGCGGCGATCGGCGCACCCCTTAGCCGCCAGCCAGTCGATCGCCGCGCCCAGGAACGCGACGTCGTCGGCATCCTGCGGTCCCGGCACCTTGCCCACGATGGTCGGCACGCCGGGGATGTTCCAGACAAAGCCCTTTTCGACCGGGATGCCGGCATCGGGCGCGGCTAGGACGAAGCCGTGCGCGTCGCTGGTCGCTTCGAGCTTCGAGCCGGCGAGGATCGCAGCGCCATCGCCCCCGCTGCCGTGAAGCGCGAAGACCAGCGGCGCCCTGCCCTTCAGCCCGGCGGGCACGTGGAGCAGCAGCGACCGGCCGGTATGGCCGATCGTCACGCGCTGGGTCGTGCCGGGCGCGCCGAGCGTGCAGGCGGCGGCGGGGACCGTCCACGCCGCGGCAAACACCAGTCCGACGAAACCCAGGCTTTGGCGGCGCATATCTCTCTCCATTTGCAAGGCGAGCCGCTTAGCGCCTACGCGAAACGCGAACCAGCGGAAGAGACGATGGCGAACGATCCTCATATTTCAGACATCCTCGTCATCGGCTCCGGCGCGGCAGGGCTTACCGCGGCGCTCAACCTCGCGTCGCGCTTCAAGGTCACCGTGATTGCCAAGGGCGCGCTCAACGAAGGATCGACGGCCTGGGCGCAGGGCGGAATCGCCGCGGTGCTCGAACCCGGCGACACCTTCGAGAACCATATCGAGGACACGATCGTCGCGGGCGCCGGGCTCAACGACCGCGCCACCGTCGAGATGGTGGTGGAGAATGCCCCCGCCGCGATCGAGCGGCTGGCGAAGCTCGGCGTGCCGTTCAATACCGACAAGGGTGCACTCCACCTCACCCGCGAGGGCGGGCACAGCCATCGCCGCATCGTCCATGTCGACGACGCCACCGGCTGGGCCGTGCAGGAGGCGCTGCTCAAGGCGGCGCGCGCCAATCCCAATATCACCCTCGTCCCCGATATGGTGGTGATCGATCTCGCCACCAGCCGCCACGAGGCGCGCTATTCGGGCGCAGGGAATGTCTGGGGCGTCTATGCCTTCAACCGCGCGACCAACCGCGTCGAACTGTTCACTGCCAACGCCACCGTGCTGGCGACCGGCGGCGCGGGGCGGACGTACCTGTTCTCGACTGCGCCGCGCGGGGCGACCGGCGACGGCATCGCGATGGCATGGCGCGCGGGGTGCCGCATCTCCAACATGGAATTCATGCAGTTCCACCCGACCTGCCTTTACAATCTCGAGGTCAAGAACTTCCTGATCACCGAGGCAGTGCGCGGCGAAGGCGGGCGGCTGATCAACCCGCAGACCGGCAAGCGCTTCATGACCGACTACGACCCCGCGCGGATGGAGTTGGCACCACGCGACGTAGTGGCGCGGGCGAACGACGCCGAGATCAAGCGCGATGGCCTCGACTATGTCCATCTCGACATCAGCCATATGGGCCCGGATTTCGTGAAGCAGCACTTCCCGACGATCCACGCCCGGCTGCTCGATCTCGACATCGACATGACCCGCGAGCCGATCCCGGTCGTCCCCGCCCAGCATTACACTTGTGGCGGCGTGGTGGTGGACCGCGACGGGCGCACCGACCTGCCCAATCTCTATGCCGCAGGCGAAGTCAGCCAGTCGGGGCTGCATGGCGCCAATCGCCTCGCCTCCAATTCGCTGCTCGAATGCTTCGTGTTCGGCGAGGCGGTGGCCAACCACATCACCGCGAACTGGAGCGATCTCGCCCCGCCCCCGCCCATTCGCCCTTGGGACGAGAGCCGCGTCACCGATTCCGACGAGGAAGTGGTGATCAAGCAGAACTGGACCGAAATCCGCCGCTTCATGTGGAATTATGTCGGCATCGTCCGCTCGACCAAGCGGCTCGAGCGCGCCCAGCACCGCATCCAGATGCTCCGCGGCGAAGTGAACGACTATTACGGCCATTTCCGCGTGACCGCGGATCTGATCGAGCTGCGCAACCTGCTTGAGAGCGCCGACCTGATCGTCCGCTCGGCGCTCCATCGCAAGGAAAGCCGCGGGTTGCACTACACGCTCGATTATCCCGAGACGCTCGATGTGGCCGTGGACACCATCCTCGTGCCCTGAACCTCAGGCCTTCCCTACGGATTTGCCCCAATGGCAGAAGCCGGAGCGCGGCCCCACATCAGAGGACAACGGTTAGGTTTCCTCTCCGTTCACGATTCGTCGCTATCGTTACCGGATTCGTCGCATCTCACTGCGCCCGGGCTTTGATGCGAGTTGCGTTCGCCGCATGTTTAGAGATGCGCAAGGGGCTGCATTTGTGAAGAATTTTGTGGGTTTCTCAAAAGTCGAACGGGCATTGACCCTTGCCGGGCTTGGTCCGGCGATGTTGCTCGGCTGCGCCGTGCACGAAGATACGCAGCTCGCCGCCTATCTGCCGGCACCCAGCTACAGCGTGCTGATGCCCTTCCCGTCCGCCAAGGCAGCGACGGCCCGGCCGCGCGTGCCGGCACCGGTCGATCTGGTGACGAGCATCGACTCCATCACCCGCAATTTCGCCGGGCTGGCCGGTATCGCCGTCACCAGCGTCGATGATGGCTGGATCGCCAGCAACGCCACCGCCAGCCGCCCGCTGCCGCAGCAGAGCGTGAGCAAGCTGTGGGTGGCGATGACCGTGCTCGACGCCGTCGATCGCGGCACGGTGCGGCTCGATGATCCGCTTACGATCACGCGGTCGGATTTCACGCTGTTCCACCAGCCGATTGCGGCGCTGGTCAAGGGCGATGTCGGGTACACCACCACCGTCGGCGAGATCATGCGCCGCGCGATGCAGATGAGCGACAACACCTGCAACGACAAGCTGCTGCGCCTGGTCGGCGGGCCGCAGGCGGTGCGCGACTTCATTGCGCGCAAGCAGCTGGGCACGATCCGCTTCGGCCCCGGCGAGAAACTGCTCCAGGCGGGCACTGCGGGCCTCGAATGGCGCCCCGAATATTCGATGGGGAATAGTTTTGCCGTCGCCCGCTCCAAGCTTTCGGCCGATGTGCGCCGCGCGGCGTACGAAGCCTATATCAAGGATCCGCCAGACGGCGCGGCGCCGATCGCGATCGCCGATTCGCTTGCGCGGCTTCAGCGCGGCGAGCTGCTTTCGCCGAATTCGACCGCGTGGCTGCTCGCCACGATGGGCGGCGCCAAGACTGGCAAGGCACGGGTGCGCGGCGCGGTTCCGCCGGGCTGGCTCTATGGCCACAAGACCGGTACCGGCCAGGATCTCGGCAGCCGCACCGCGGGCTTCAACGATGTCGGCATCCTGACTGCGCCCGACGGCCGCTCCTATGCCGTCGCAGTGATGATCGGCGACACCGCGCGCCCGATCCGCGAGCGCCAGTTGCTGATGCAGGCAGTGGCGAGCGCGATCGTCGCGCATCACCGCCCGACCGGCCCGATCATGGCAGGCGCCCGCCCTTCGCGGTGACCGCAACGGCGAGGCTGGGGTGCCTTGCAATGTAGGATTTCATCTGCTTGCCTTTGCGGAGCGGCTCGGCCGTTCGCGCTTTGAAATCGGCGGGTCAGGCGGCCTCGATTAACGGACCGTCGGGATTAGACCGCAAGCAGCGGGGGGCGCCGCGCAGGTCGCACGGCTAGGCCCGCGCAATGACCGATACCATCGACTGGACCGCCGCCGCCGAGGCGCTAGACACCAATGGCTGGGCAGTGCTGCCCGGGCTTCTCGACCCCGAGACTTCCGCACAGGTCGCGGCACTCTATGACGCGCCCGAGCTCTTCCGCAGCCAGGTGATCATGGCCCGTCACGGCTTCGGCCGCGGCGAATATCGCTATTTCGCCTATCCGCTGCCCGATCCCGTGCAGGACCTTCGCACCCGGCTCTATCCCCCGCTCGCCGGCCTCGCCAATCGCTGGCACGCCCGGATGGGAATCGAGCGACGCTTCCCCGAATCCCATGCCGAGTGGCTCGCCCAATGCCATGCCGCCGGGCAGACGCGGCCGACGCCGTTGCTCCTCCGCTACGGGCCCGGCGATTATAATTGCCTGCATCAGGATCTGTACGGCGACCATGTCTTCCCGCTCCAGCTCGCGGTATTGCTCTCCGAACCGGGGTGCGACTTCGCCGGCGGCGAATTCCTCCTGACCGAACAGCGCCCGCGGATGCAGTCGCGCGCGGCGGTGGTGCCGCTCCGCCAAGGCGATACAGTGATATTCGCAGTCAACCAGCGCCCGGTACGTGGCGGCAAGGGCGATTACCGCGTGACGATGCGCCACGGGGTAAGCGCAGTGCATATCGGCCGGCGGCATACGCTCGGGATCATCTTCCACGACGCCAGCTAACGCTAAGGCTTTGCCCGGCCCGCCCGCTCGGCTATCCCGGCGCCGATGCCCCATCTCTATCTCGTCGACGGCTCCGGCTATATCTTCCGCGCCTATCACCGGCTGCCGCCGCTCACCAACAAGCATGGCGAGCCGGTCGGCGCGGTCTATGGCTATACGACGATGCTGTGGAAGCTCGCCGACGAGTTGCACAAGGCTGACGGCCCGACGCACATGGCAGTGATCCTCGACAAGTCGAGCCACACCTTCCGCAACGAAATGTACGACAAGTACAAGGCGCAGCGACCGCCGCCGCCCGAGGATCTGGTCCCCCAGTTCCCGATGATCCGAGACGCCACCCGCGCCTTCTCGCTGCCGTGCATCGAGGAAGAAGGCTGGGAGGCCGACGATCTGATCGCCAGCTATGCCAAGGCGGCGCTGGCGCAAGGCTGGCAAGTGACGATCGTCAGCTCGGACAAGGATCTGATGCAGCTGATCGAGCCCGGGCTCGACATGTACGACACGATGAACAACCGCCGCCTGAGCGACGATGCGGTGATCGAGAAGTTCGGAGTGCCGCCCGGGCAATTGGGCGAAGTGCTCGCGCTGATGGGCGACAGCGTCGACAACGTCCCCGGCGTGCCCGGGATCGGACCCAAGACCGCGGCCAAGCTGATCCAGGAATTCGGCGACGTCGAGGCAGTCCTCGCCGCCGCGCCGGGGATGAAGCCCAGCAAGATGCGCGAGAATCTGATCGAGCACGCCGAGATGGCGCGGCTTTCCCGCAAGCTGGTTACGCTGGCGTGCGACGTGCCGTTGCCAGATCCCCTCGACCAGCTCGAATTGCAGGGCATTCCTGATGCGCCGCTGCGCGCATTCCTCGAGCATCACGGCTTCAAGTCGCTGATCGCGCGGCTCTCGGCAGTGGCCGACGCACCGGTCGAGGCGCACGAGACGCCGGGGCTGCCGGAAGATCCGCCCTGCGATCACGACGCCTATGAGACAGTGGTGACCGAAGCCGATCTCGACCGCTGGATCGCCGATGCACAGCATCAGGGCTGGGTGGCGATCGACACCGAGACCAGCGAACTGGACGCGATGCGCGCCGGACTGTGCGGCGTGTCGATGGCGCTGGCACCCAACAAGGCGTGCTACGTGCCCCTCACCCATGGCGGCAGCGACATGTTTGCCGAGAAGCCGGCGCAGCTCGACAAGCCGCTGGCGCTGGCGAAGCTCAAGACCCTGTTCGAAGACCCGGCGGTGCTCAAGATCGGGCACAACCTCAAATACGACATGATCGTGCTGGCCCGCCGCGGCATCACGGTCGCGCCGTATGACGATACGATCGTGATGAGCTTCGATCTCGATGCCGGGCTGCACGGGCATGGCATGGACGAGCTGGCCGCGACCCACCTCTCGCACAGCTGCATCGCGTTCAAGGACGTTGTCGGCACCGGCAAGAAGCAGCTCAGCTTCCGCGAAGTCGATCTCAAGACCGCGACGCGCTACGCCGCCGAGGATGCCGACGTCACGCTGCGGCTGTGGCAGCGCTTCAAGCCGCGCCTCGCCTATGAAAGCGCGACGCGCGTCTATGAGATGGTCGATCGGGCGCTGGTTTCGGTGATCGCCGGGATGGAGCAACAGGGGGTCAAGGTCGATGCCGTGACGCTCGCGCGGCTCTCGGACGAATTCTCCAAGCAGATGGCGGTCCTCGAAGAGGAAATCCACGGCATCGCCGGGTTCAAGTTCACCATCGGCAGCCCCAAGCAGCTCGGCGACGTGCTGTTCGAGGGTATGGGGATCAAGGGCGGTCGCAAGGGCAAGTCGGGCGTCTACTCCACTGACGTCAACGAGCTCGAGCGGATCGCGGCGGACAAGGATTCGCCCGGACGCGAGATTGCGCGAAAAGTGCTCGACTGGCGCCAGCTGTCGAAGCTCAAATCGACTTATACCGACGCACTGCAGGCGCAGATCAACCCCGAAACCGGGCGGGTGCACACCAGCTACAGCCTCACCGGCGCGCAGACCGGGCGGCTATCCTCGACCGACCCCAATCTCCAGAACATCCCGATCCGCACCGAAGTGGGCCGGCAGATCCGCAACGCCTTCGTCGCGGAGCCGGGCAATGTCATCCTCGCCGCCGACTATTCGCAGATCGAATTGCGGCTGGCGGCGCATATCGCCGACGTGCCCCAGTTGCGCGAAGCGTTCGAGCGCGGCGACGACATCCACAACATGACTGCGCAGGAGCTGTTCGGCGAGGTCAACCGGGACACGCGGGGCCGGGCGAAGACAATCAACTTCGCCATCCTCTACGGCATCTCGCGCTGGGGGCTGGCGGGACGGCTCGACGTCACCGCGGACGAGGCGCAGGCGATGATCGACCGCTATTTCGAGCGTTTCCCCGGCATCAACCGCTACATCGCCGACACGATCACCAGCGCCAAGGAAAAGGGCTACACCACCACGCTATTCGGCCGGAAAACGCATTTCGCGCGGCTGAAATCGAGCGTCCAGCACGAGCGACAGGGCGCGGAGCGTGCCGCGATCAACGCGCCGATCCAGGGCACCAGCGCCGACATCATCAAGCGCGCGATGGCGCGGATGGGCCCGGCACTCGCCGAGGCGGGGCTGCCCGATGTGCGGATGCTGATGCAGGTGCACGACGAACTCGTGTTCGAGCTGCCGGAAGGCGATGTCGAAAAGGCCCGGCCGGTGATCGAGCGCGTGATGGCGACCGCCGCCGAACCCGCGATCAAGCTTACCGTCCCGCTCGGCGTCGAGATCGGGGTGGGCCCGAGCTGGGGCGCGGCGCATTGACCCAATCGAACGTTCGCCCTGAGCTTGTCGAAGAGCCTTCCCGTCGCATGCCGGAACACAGAACTGCCCTTCGACGGGCGCAGGGCGACCGGAATGGCTGAGCCCACACCGGCCCCCGCCGCCGACGACATCAACACGCTCGCCAAGGGCGGACGGACGAATATCCTCGGCTTCCTGCTGCGGCTCGCCGCGCGGCTGCCGTTCCTGTTCATCGCCGGGCGCGCGTACGGGCCTGACATTGTCGGGCGCTATGCGATCGCGGTGCTGGTGATCGAAGTCGCGGCACTGCTCGCGACACTGGGCCTCAAGCGCGGGCTGGCGGAGGCATTGTCCTCGACCGACCGACCGCACGCGCATGTCGTTTGGGACGCGGTGCTCGTTGCGTGCGGCGCCTCGGCGATCGCCAGCGTAGTGCTGATCGCCTTCCCGCAAGTGATGTACCCCAACAGCCAGGTGATGGGACTGGAGCGGCTGCTGCCGCTGGTGGTGTTTGCCGTCGCCATTTCCGACGTGACGCTGGCGGCGCTCGCCTATCGCCACAATATCCGCGCCTCGGTAACGGCGCGGGCGGTGATCGAGCCGTGGACGATCAGCATCGCCGCCTGGGCCTTTTCCTTCGTCTCGACGCGCGACGGGCTAATGTATGCCTATGTGCTGTCGATGCTCGCCGCGCTCGCCGCATCGGTGGTGCCGTTCGTACGCGAATATGGCATGCCGCGCGGCTGGCATCCGCGGTTCGCCGACATCCTCGCGCTCGCCCGCCGCAACGCGCCGCTGGCCGGCGCCGACGCGATCGAATGGGCGACGCGCAACGTCGACCGGTTCATCCTCGCCTTGCTGTTCACGCCCACGGTGGTCGGCATCTATTACATGGCGCAGCAAGTCGCCTCGATCCCCCAGCGACTGAAGTCGAGCTTCGATCCGATCCTCGCGCCGGTGGTCACTAACAGCCTTGCCGACAACGATCGCAAGGCAGTCGCCAAGCAGGTGCGCCAGGTAGGCTTCTGGATCATCAGCGCGCAGGCGGCATGCCTGGTCGTGTTCGCCATTCCCGCCGAGGGCGTGATGGGACTGATCGGCCCCGAATTCGTCGTCGGCGCGGGCGTGATGTGCGTGTTGCTGGTGGCCGAGGTTCTCGCCTCGACCGGCGCAGTCTGCGAAACGGGGCTCGTCTATATCGCGCGCCATCGCAACCTGATGATCTCGCTCGCGGTGTTGCTGCTCCAGATCGCCTTGAGCTTCGGCTTCGTCTTCCTTGCACGCGCGCAGGGCTGGTCCGAACCGGTGCAGGCGGCCGGTCCGGCAGTGGCGCTGGCCGTCTCGCTGACGATCGGCTCGATTGCCAAGGCGATCATGCTGCGCCGGCTGCTCGGCGCGCAGGTGGTGAGCATCCGTCCGAGCTTCTTCGTCGCGATTGGCGCAGCGGCGCTGGTCGGCGCGGCTTTCACGTCGCTGCCACATCATTACGAATGGGCCGAACTCAGCATCGGCATGCCGGCGATTCTGGTCACGTTCCTGTTCGTGATGATCAAGTTCGGCTTCAGCGACGAGGACCGATCGCTGTTCCGCAAGACGCCCAAGAGCGAGGAGCCGACGCTGCCGGTGGCGGAGAAGCTTTAGACACACACCCGTCACCCCGGACTTGTTCCGGGGTCCACGGTGCCGCACGGGCTGGGCTAGGACTGGCAGGGTGTTGCCAACCCGCTTGGTGGACCCCGGCACAAGGCCGGGATGACGAAGGAGCGAGAGGCACCGGCAGCACCTCCCGCGATAGGTCACTTCACCGGGAACCCGCGGCGCTTGAACAACGCCTGCACGTCGGGATCGCGGCCGCGGAATGCCTTGTACGCTTCCTTGCGGTCGGTCTCATTGCCGGTCATCAACAGGGTCGTGCGGAACTTGTCGGCGGTCGCCTTGTCCCAGACGTTGCCGGTTTCCTCGAACGCCGCCCAGGTGTCGGCGTCCATCGTCTCCGACCAGAGATACGAATAATATCCGGCCGAGTACGCATCGCTGGAGAACAGGTGATTGAACTGCGGCAGGCGGTGCCGCATCACGATCTCCTTCGGCATGCCGATGCTGGTCAGGGTATCGCGCTCGAACGCGTCGGGATCGGTTACGGCCACGTCGCGGTCATGCAGCTTCATGTCGATGATCGCCGACGAGAGATACTCGACCGTGTCGAAGCCCTGGTTGAAGGTCTCCGCCTTCTGGATCTTGGCGACGAGATCGGCCGGGATCGGCGCACCGGTCTTGTAGTGCTTGGCGAAGCGATTGAGCACATCGGGGGTGAGCAGCCAATTCTCGTTCACCTGGCTGGGATACTCCACGAAGTCGCGCGGCGTGCCGCCCAGCCCGGGATAATAGACGTTCGAGAGCAGGCCGTGCAGCGCGTGGCCGAATTCGTGGAACAGCGTGGTCGCATCGTCCTTGCTGATCAGCGTCGGCTCGCCGGCGGCACCCTTGGTGAAATTGTTGTTGTTCGATGCGAGCACGATCTTGTTGCCGCGCAGGCCCGAACGCCCGCGATAGGCCGTCGCCCAGGCGCCCGAGCGCTTGCCCGCGCGCGCGAAATTATCGAGATAGAAGATACCGACTTCGGCACCACTGGTGCGATTGGTGACCAGGAACGTGCGCACGTCCGGATGGAAGACCGGAATGCTGCCGGTGTTTTCCTTGAAATCGAGATCGTAGAGCCGGCCCGCGGCATAGAACGCCGCCTGCACCATCTGGTCGAGCTGGAGGTACGGCTTAACCTCATTCTCATCGAGGTCGTACTTCGCCTTGCGCACCTTTTCGGCATAGAAGCGATAGTCCCACGGCTCGATCGTCAGCTTGGCGCCCTCCTTATCGGCCAGCGCCTGCATGTCGGCGACTTCCTCGCGGACACGCGCCGTCGCGGCGGGCCACACTGCCATCATCAGCTTCGTGGCATTCTCGGGCGTCTCGGCCATGGTGTCGTCCATCCGATACCAGGCGTGGTTCTTGAAGCCGAGCAGCTTGGCGCGCTCCTGGCGCAGTTTGAGGATCTCGGCGATCGTCGCATTGGTATCATTGGCGTCGCCATTGTCGCCGCGGTTGACGAATGCCTTGTAGATTTTCTCGCGCAGCGCGCGGTTGGTGGAATACATCAGGAAGGGCTGAACCGAGGAACGCGTGTTCTTGATCGCCCATTTTCCGGGCTGGCCAAGCGCCTTGGCTTCCTCGGCAAGGCTGGCCTTGAAGCTGTCGGCAAGCCCGGCGAGATCGGCTTCGCTATCCAGGAAGATCGCGGTTTCCTCGTCGGCGAGAACCTTGCGGCTGAATTCGGTATAAGCCGTGGCGAGTGTCTGGTTGATCCGCTTGACCTCGGCCTTGGCGGCCTCGTCGAGCAGCGCGCCCGAGGTGACGTAATCGCGATAGCTGCGCTCGAGCAGCCGCGTCTGCTGGGCATTGAGCTTGGCGTGCGCGCGGTGATCATAGACTGCCTTCACCCGCGCGAACATCTTGGGGTCGAGGCTCATCTCGGTGAAATAGGCCGAGAGCTTGGGGCTCCATTCCTTGGCGATCTTCTGGACCTCGGGGGTGGCGAGGTTGCTCTGATAGACGCCCCAGACGGCGAACAGCCGGCCCATTTCCTCGCCCGAGCGCTGGCTGGCCTCGATCGTGTTCTCGAAGGTCGGCGCGGCGGGATTGTCGCGGATCTTCGCCATATCCGCACGGGCATTGGCCATCGCGCGCTCGAACGCCGGCGCGAACATCGCCGGCGTCACCTTGTCCCACTGCGGCACCCCTTCGTGCGCGCCCGGCCATTTGGCGAGCAAAGGCGTGGGATCGGGCATGGTGGCGGGGGCAGGCGAAGTCTGGGTCGTGGTCTGGGCCATTGCGGATCCGAACGAGAGGGTGGCGAGCGCGGTGGTCGCGATCAACGCGAGCCGGAGCGAATGGGTCATCGATGGGGTTCCCCGAAGTGCTTTAGGATGCCGGCACACTAGGGACGCGCAAGGGGCGAAGGCAAGCGCCGTCGATGCATGACTTGACTCTTGGGCCATGCGGAACAGAATAGGAACATATCTGTTCCCGAGTCGTGAGTAACCGCTGCCCCATTATGGCCGATCCCGCCGTCCTTGCCCAGCTCCGCGAGCAATTGCGCGCGGTGGAGACCAAGGGTTTCCGCCGCCGCCCGGCGCTGCCCTTCGGGATCGAGCCGATCGATTCGCGGATCGCCGATGGCGGGCTACGGCTCGATGCGCTGCACGAGGTTGCGGCGGGCACCAGCGACATGGCCGATGATTGCGCGGCCACCCTGTTCATGGCCGGAATTGCGGGCCGCGCCTGGGGCCCGGTGCTGTGGGTGGTGCGGCGGCGCGACCTGTTCGCGCCGGGGCTGGCGCAGGTCGGGCTGGATCCCAAGAGATTGATTTATGCCGAGGCGGCCGACGATGCCGAATTGCTCGCGATCATGGAGGAAGGGCTGCGCCATCGCGGGCTCGGCGCAGTGATCGGCGAGGCCAAGCGCGCCGACATGACCGCGACGCGGCGGCTCCAGCTGGCGGCCGAGGGGGGCCGCACGATCGCGTTGCTGATGAAGCGCGGCGCGCGCGAAGGCGCCGATCCGATCGGCATGCCTTCGGCGGCGGTGACGCGCTGGCGCGTGACGTCGGCGCCGTCGAGCCCGCTGCCGGTTGCCGGGGTCGGGCGCGCGCGCTGGCGGCTCGCATTGGCGCGGCAAAAGGGGGGCGAGAGTTTCGAGATCGAAGTGGAGGCATGCGATGCAACGGGTCGCTGCGCTCTTCCTTCCCCTGTGGCCGATCGAAAGGCTGTGGCGGGCGGAAGCGCGAACCGCCGCGCCGCCTGAGCCGCGTCACGCTGCTTCGCTCGATCCGCTGCGCGAAGCGGTGGCGAAGGAGCAGGAACATGCGTGTTCGGTCTCCCGCGGCGGCGGCTGGCGTCCCGGCGCGCGCTGGGCACGCGAGGACGAACTCGGCAAGGTCGCGCTGCCCCCGGTGACGCGGGCGCGGGCGAAGCATGAAGTGGGGCGCAAGGACGAAGCGGCGGCGAACCCGTTTCGGGCGATGCCGCCGGATGATGGCTCGTCGACTAAATTCCTCCCCGGAACGGGGAGGGGGAACATGCGAAGCATGGTTGAGGGGGCCCCGCTCTCCACAAGCGGGATAGTTCGAGGTTCGCGGCCCCCCCCTCCCCGTTCCGGGGAGGAATTGCCTCCCCTCGTCACTTCGCTCCGCAACGGCAGCCGCATCGAGATCGCCGCCGCCTGCCCGCAAGCGCAGGCTCTTGGCCTGCGCCCGGGCATGGCAGTCACCCAGGCGCGCGCGCAGGTGCCGGGGCTCGACATCCGCCCGGCCGATCCCGAGGGCGACCGCGCACATCTCGCCAGCCTCGCGCTCGCGCTGGCGCGGCGCTGGGCGCCGAGCGTAGCGATCGAAGGCGACGACACCTTGTTTCTCGACTTGACCGGCGTAGCGCATCTGCACGGCGGGGAGGCCGCGATGGCATCGCGGCTGCAGCGCATGCTCGCCCGGCTGGGCTATGGCGCGCGGATTGCGATCGCCGACACGCCCGGCGCCGCCTGGGCGCTGGCGCATTTCCGCGGCAGCGCGCGGTGCCCGTCGGGCCGGCATGGCGAAGCCCTCGCCCCGCTTCCGATCGAGGCGTTGCGCATCGAACCCGCCGCAGTCGAATTGCTCCACCGGCTCGGGGTCAAGGCGATCGGCCAGCTCGCCGAAATGCCGCGCGCACCGCTGGTCCGCCGCTTCGGCGCCGGGCTCGCCGCGCGGCTCGAACAGGCGCTGGGCAGGCTGCCCGAGCCGCTGCATCCAGTGATCCCGCCCGAGCCGATCGCCATCGCCCAGCGCTTCGCCGAGCCGATCGCCACCGCCGAGGCGATCGAGCATTGGCTGGGCACGCTCGTCCCCCGCCTCGCCGCCGCGCTCGAGGCCGGGGGGCTGGGCGTGCAGGCGCTCGAATGCATCGCCGACCGCATCGACGGCGTGCCGCAGCGCATCCGTATCGGCCTGGCCCGGCCCAATCGCGATCCCGTCCATTTGCTCCGCCTGCTCAAGCGCCGGATCGAGGATATCGAGCCCGGCTACGGCATCGACGCGCTCGCGCTCCATGTCCGCCGCGCCGCGCCGCTCGGGCCCGAGCCCATGGTCGAGCGGCTCGACGAAGAGGCCGCGCCCGACATCGCCACGCTGGTCGATACGCTCGCGACGCGGATCGGCCTGGGGGCAATGTGGCGGATGCGCCCGGTCGAAAGCGACGTGCCCGAGCGCGCCGCGGCACGCGCGGCGGTGCTCGACCCGCCCGAGCGGGGCGGCGCGCGGCCCAGGATCGACGCCGTCGGCCAGCTCGTCCGCAACCCCGCGCTGCATCCCTGGCACCCCGAATGGCCCAAGCCGACGCGGCTGCTGCGCCGGCCCGAGCGGCTCGACCATGTCGTCGCCGAACTGCCCGATCATGCCCCGCGCCGCTTCACCTGGCGCGGCCAGCCGCACCGTGTGGTCCGCGCCGACGGGCCCGAGCGCGTCCATGGCGAATGGTGGAAGCATGTCGCCGAGGCCGAGCATGTCCGCGACTATTTCCGCGTCGAGGACGAGCAGGGCCGCCGCTACTGGCTGTTCCGCCGCGGCGACGGCGAGCGCCCGGCAACCGGCGACCTCAGCTGGTATCTCCACGGCGTGTTCGGATGACGTACGCCGAACTCCAGGTGACGACGCATTTCTCGTTCCTGCGCGGCGCTTCCTCGCCCGAGGAGCTGTTCCGCCAGGCCGCGTTGCTCGGGCTGCCCGCGCTCGGCATCGTCGATCGCAATTCGGTGGGCGGGGTAGTGCGCGCGCTGGTCGCTGCCGAGCAGTTCACGGCGCTCGGCGCGGACATCCGCATGATCGCCGGCTGCCGGCTCGACCTGGTCGACGGGACGTCGCTGCTGGTCTGGCCCGAGGATCGCGCCGGCTGGTCGCGGCTGACGCGGCTGCTCACGCTGGGCAAGTCGCGTGCCGATCCCCAGCATGGCGAGAAGGGCAAATGCTTCCTCCATTGGGAGGATGTCGCCGCCGCGGCGCAGGGGCTGGTCGGCGCGCTCGTCCCCGGGCTCGCCGACACCGGCGATCCGCTGTCGCTGCAATGGATGGCGGACGTGTTCGGGACACGCGGCCATGTCTGCCTGACCCAGCATCGCCGCCCCGGCGACGCGATGCGCATCCACGAACTGAACCTCTCGGCGAAACGCTTCGGGCTGACTCCGCTCGCAACCGGCGACATACTCTACGACACGCCGGACCGCCGCATGCTGCAGGATGTCGTCACGGCGATCCGCGAAAAATGCACGATCGACGAACTCGGCTTCCGCCGCGAGCGCAACGCCGACCGGCATCTAAAATCGCCCGAGGACATGGCCCGGCGCTTCCGCGACTATCCCGAGGCATTGCAGGCGAGCCTGGCGATCGCCGAGCGCTGCACCTTTTCGCTGCGTGACCTGGAGCACCAATATCCCGAGGAGCATGTCATCCCTGGCCGCACCGCGCAGGAGGCGCTGAGCACACTGGCGTGGAACGGGCTCAAGCACCGGTTCGCCGGCAAGCCATCCCAGGCACATCAGGACCTGCTCGTCCACGAACTCGGGCTGGTCGAGCAGATGGGCTATGCGCCCTATTTCCTCACGGTCAATTCGATCGTCCAGTTCGCGATCAGCCAGCAGATCCTCTGCCAGGGGCGCGGCAGCGCGGCCAATTCGGTGATCTGCTTCGCGCTGGGGATCACCTCGATCGACCCGGTCAAGCACCAGTTGCTGTTCGAGCGCTTCATCTCGACCGAGCGCAAGGAGCCGCCCGACATCGACGTCGATTTCGAGCATGAGCGGCGCGAGGAAGTGATCCAGTGGATCTATGAGAGCTATGGCCAGGACCATGCCGCGCTGACTGCGGTGGTCAGCCGCTTCCGCTCGCGCGGCGCCCTGCGCGAAGTCGGCAAGGTGCTGGGGCTGCCCGAGGACATGACCGCGGCGCTGTCGAGCCAGGTCTGGGGCTGGTCGAACGATGTCGACGACAAGCATGCCGATGCGCTCAATCTCGACCGCAGCGATCCGCGGCTGGCGCTGACGCTCCAGCTAGCGCGCGAGCTGATCGGCACGCCGCGGCATCTGTCCCAGCATCCGGGCGGCTTCGTGCTGACCCGCGACAAGCTCCACGACCTGATCCCGGTCGAGCCCGCCGCGATGGTCGATCGCCGCGTGGTCGAATGGGAGAAGCTCGACATCGAGGAGCTCGGCTTCATGAAGGTCGATATCCTCGGCCTCGGCATGCTCGGCTGCATGCGCCGCGCCTTCGATCTGCTCGCCGAGCATAAGGCGACGCAGCTCACCATGGCCTCGCCGCTGATGCAGGAAGACGATCCGGTGACCTTCGAGATGATCCGCCAGGCGGATACGCTGGGCGTGTTCCAGATCGAGAGCCGTGCGCAGATGTCGATGCTGCCGCGGATGAAGCCGGAAAATTTCTACGACATCGCGATCCAGGTCGCGATAGTCCGCCCCGGCCCGATCCAGGGCAACATGGTCCACCCCTATCTCAAGCGCCGCGAGAACCCGAAGCTGGTCGATTATCCTTCGCCGGCGCTCGAAGAAGTGCTCACCAAGACGCTCGGCGTGCCGCTGTTCCAGGAACAGGCGATGCTGGTGGCGATCAAGGGCGCCGGGTTCACGCCGAGCGAGGCGGACCGGCTGCGTCGCGCGATGGCGACGTTCAAGTCGAGCGGCGGCATCGGCGAGTTCGGGCCCAAACTGCTAGCCGGCATGCGCGCGAACGGCATCAGCGACGATTTCGCCGAGCGGCTGGTCGCCCAGATCGAAGGCTTCAGCAATTACGGCTTCCCCGAGAGCCACGCCGCGAGCTTCGCCAAGATCGCCTACGCCTCGTCATGGATGAAATGCCACCACCCCGACGTCTTCTGCGCGGCGCTGCTCAATGCCCAGCCAATGGGATTCTATGCCCCCGCGCAGCTGATCCGCGACGCCCGCGCGCACGGTGTCGAAGCACGGCCGGTGTGCGTCAACGATAGCGACTGGGACACGCGGATGGTGTCCGAAGCGCATTCCCGGCCGCGACATGAAAGCTTTTGCGGGACTGATGAGGATTGGGCGAGCATGCAGCCGATCCGGCTCGGCATGCGCATCGTGCAAGGACTGGCAAAGAGCGACGGCGAAGCGATCCTCGCCGCCCGCGCGCAAGCGACGTTCGTATCGATCGAGGATGTCTGGCGCCGATCGGGCGTGAAGCCCGCCGCGCTCGAACGGCTGGCGCGGGCGGATGCGTTTCACGCACTCGGGCTCAACCGGCGGCAGGCATTATGGGCAATCAAAGGGCTGGGGCAGAAGCCGCTCGATTTGTTCAGCGCCGCCGATGCGCGCGAGCGCGTGACGGTGCCAGAGAGCGTCGAGCCCGTCGTCGCACTGGTGCCGCTCACCGCGGGCCGCGAAGTGGTCGAGGATTATCGCGCGACCCAGCTGTCGCTCCGCGCGCATCCGGTGGCCTTCCTGCGCGCGCGGCTGACCGAACAGCGGATCGCCCGGTGCGCGGAACTGATGGAGATGAAGGATGGCGCGCGCGTCGAAGTCGCTGGACTGATCCTCGTCCGCCAGCGGCCGGGCAGCGCCAACGGCGTAGTGTTCGTCACGCTGGAGGACGAAACCGGCATCGCCAATGCGGTGCTGTGGGCCGATCGCTTCGAGGCCAATCGCCGCACGGTGATGTCGGCGACGATGCTGGCGATCCGCGGCAAGGTGCAAAAGGAAGGCATCGTGATCCACCTCGTTGCCGAGACGATCACCGATCTCACACCGTGGCTGCGCGACGTCGGTGAGCTCGATCTGCCACGGATGACCGCCCCCGGCGACGGCGCGACGCATGGCGGCACGATCGATCCGCGCGAGCGTCTCAAGCTGCCCCGCCAGCGCGCGCTGGAAAGCTGGCCGCCGCGCCGCAGCCTCAAGGCGCCCGACCTGATCCCGGTCAAGTCACGCGATTTTCACTAGGACCAATCATGCCCGCACCCCGCCCGCTCTACATCTTCGCCAAGCCGCCCGAGCAAACCGCGCTCGAAGCCGAGCAGCGGCGTCGCGAACTCGGCCTCGCCAACGACTACAGCCACGAACGATTCCACACGACGATCCTGCCACTCTGCGACGCCAGCGAAGCGCCGCCGGGACTGATCGGCACGCTGGAGGCCGCCTTCGCCTCGATGCTCGCCGAGCCCTGCACGATCCTGTTCGACCGGCTCCACCGCAATGCGCTGCGCGGTGGCAGCGCGCTCCGCGACCTGCGCGCGCTGCAAGCCACGCTGGTCAGGCGCCTGACCGCGATGGGCCTGCTCCTGCCGCGCTACCTTTTCCGTCCGCACATGTCGCTCGCTTATGGCGCGTCGACCGAACGGACGATACCGATCGCGCCGATCGGCTGGCAGGTGCGCGAGCTGCAGCTCGTAAAGAGCATCCACGGTGAAGGCCGCCACGAAACGCTTGCGCGCTTCGAACTGATCCAGCGCCAAGGGGCGTTCGGCTTCTGAGGATATACGACCCCGAGGGTGCTTCCGCCCCGGCGTGGCGGTGCTAATCTGGGTGCGAGGAGAAACCGAATGAACCTGCGCGCACTCTTGGTTGCCCTGCTTCTCCCGCTCGCGTCGCCGGCACTTGCCCAAGGCACGCCCGAGCCCGCCGCACAGATCGACCATATCGGGATCTGGGTGGCCGACCAGCAGAAGAGCATCGATTTCTACCGCGCGCTGTTCGGGCTCGACGAGATCCCCGCGCCGTTCCCGCCCGGCGGCCCGCGCTGGCTGCGGTTCGCGGGCGGCGTCGAGCTTCACATCCAGCCGGGCCGCACCGAAAAGCTGCACCAGCCGCGCCGCGTCCACATGGCGATCGCCGTCGCCAGCCTCGATCCGATCCTGGCGCAGCTCAAGGCGCGCGGCCATGGCTGGACGAACATCGAAGGCACGCCCGGCGCGATCAACACCAGCCGCACCGACGGCGTGCGACAAATCTTCCTCCAGGACCCCGACGGCTATTGGATCGAAGTCAACGACGTGCCGAAGCGCTAGGGCGTATCGACATTCACCGGCTTGGGGCGGTGGTCTTACACACTTCGTCCCCCCGGCCTTGTGCCGCGGTGACGGGTGAATTGTGGGCAACCCCGGCTTTCAATTTGAACGTCGAGACGCCCTAGAGCCGGATCAGCCCCCGACGGTCTGCTCGATCACCCCGAAGATCGCGTGGTGCTTGTCGTCCTCGGCCCAGATGCGGACTGTGTCGCCGGCCTTGAGGAACGGCGTTTCCGCCTTGCCGCCGCGGATCGTCTCGATCGTGCGGACCTCGGCCAAGCACGAATAGCCGACGCCGCCCTCGGCGATCGGCTTGCCGGGGCCACCATCGGAATCGCGGTTCGAGACGGTGCCAGAGCCGATGATCGTCCCTGCGCCCAGTGCACGCGTCTTGGCGGCGTGCGCAATCAGCGTGCCGAAATCGAACGTCATGTCCTCGCCCGCCTCGGCGCGGCCGAAGGGCTTGCCGTTCAAGTCGACCATCAGCTTACGGTGGAGCTTGCCGTCCTTCCACCAGTCGCCAAGTTCGTCGGGGGTGACGAACACCGGCGAAAAGGCGCTGGCGGGCTTGGACTGGAAAAAGCCGAAGCCCTTGGCGAGCTCGCCCGGGATCAGGTTGCGCAAGGACACGTCGTTGGTCAGGCCCACCAGCCGGACCGCGGCAAGCGCCTCCTCGCGCGACGCCCCGAGCGGCACGTCCCCGGTGACAACCACCACTTCAGCCTCGAGATCGCAGCCCCAGGCTTCGTCGGCGAGCGGAATCGGATCGCGCGGGCCGAGGAATGCGTCCGAGCCGCCCTGGTACATCAGCGGATCCTGCCAGAAGCTCTCGGGCATTTCGGCGCCGCGCGCCTGCCGGACCAGCGCGACATGGTTCACATAGGCCGAGCCGTCGGCCCATTGATACGCCCGTGGCAGCGGCGACGCGGCCTGCCGCTCGTGGAAGCGCCGCATCGGGATCGTCTCATGCTCCAGATCGGTCGCCAAATTGCGCAGATCGCCTTCGACCTGGTCCCAATTGTCGAGCGCAGCCTGCAGCGTCGGCGCGATCCCGGTGGCATCGGCGCACCATGCCAGATCGTTCGACACCACGACGAGCTTGCCGTCACGACCGTGCTTCAGGCTGGCCAGTTTCATGCGGGTTCTCTCCTGTTTCGTTCAAGCATAGAGCGGCGCGCGGCCAAGTCGAGCGGTTGACACCAAAGGCCCGTATCTTCATCGCTTTTGGGTATGTCCTCGTCGCTCAGATTTCTTGATCACGGCGGCGAAATGGCGCAGCGCATCCGTGCGCACGATTGGGCATCCACGCCGATCGGTCCGATCGAGAACTGGCCCCAGGCGCTCCGCTTCGCAGTCAACATCGCGCTGGGATCGAGCTTTCCGACCGCAGTCTATTGGGGCCCCGAGCTCCGCCTGATCTACAATGATGCGTGGACGACGATCCCGGCCGACCGCCATCCCTGGGCACTGGGCCGGCGCGGCGCGGAGGTCTGGGCCGATATCTGGCACGTCGTCGGCCCCGAGATGGAGCGCGTGCTGGCCACCGGCAAAGGCTTCTCGACCTTCGACCAGATGCTGCCGATGGAGCGGAACGGCCGGCCGCAGGAAACCTGGTGGAGCTACAGCTTCACACCGATCCGTGACGAGCATGGCGACGTCGTGGGCCTGCTCAATCAGGGCAATGAGACGACGCGCACCGTGCTCGCCGAACGCGCGCGCCTCGCTGAGGTCGGCCGCCTGCGCGAGCTGTTCGAACAGGCCCCGGGAGCGGTCGCGCTGCTCCACGGGCCCGACCATGTCTTCGAAATCGCCAACCCCGCCTATTGCGAGCTGATCGGCGGGCGCGACGTATTGGGCCTGTCGGTCGCCGACGCGCTTCCCGAAGTGGTCGAGCAGGGCTTTATCGGGTTGCTGGACCAGGTGTTTGGCAGCGGCGTCCCCTATCGCGCGCATTCAGTTCCGATACGGCTTCAGCGAACGCCGGGGCAGGATACCGAGCCGCGGATGCTCGATTTCGTCTACCAGCCGATCAAGGACGCAAACGGCGAGACCACCGACATTTTCGTGCTCGCCAACGACGTCACCGAACGCGCGACTGCCGAGGCGGCGTTGCGCGCGAGCGAGGAACGGCTCCAGCTCGCGCTCGATTCGTCGGTGGGCGTGGGCACCTGGTTCTGGGACGTGCCGAACGACCGGGTGACGGCGGACCTGCGCTTCCTGCGGCTCTATGGCGTCGACGAAGCGCTGGAAGGCGTCGGCGCACCGATCGAGGCGTTCTTCTCGCACGTCCATCCCGATGATCGGCCATCGCTCGAGGCGGCGATCACCGCCTCGCTCGCCAGCGGTGGACATTTCTCGGAAGAATATCGCCTGATCCAGCCGGACGGGTCGGTCCATTGGGTGGCCGCGCAGGGACGCCCGATCCTCGACCCCGATGGCCGCCCGCTTCGCTTCCCGGGCGTCAGCTTCGACATCACCGAGCGCAAGGCGGCCGAAGACGCGGCGCGCGCCGCCGCCGAGGAGCTGCGCGAGGCGAACGCGCTGCAATCCTTCGTCTATGCGCTCGCCGAGACGCAGCGCCGGCTCGACACGCCCGACGCGATCATGGCCGCCACGTCGGAAGCACTGGTCGACCAACTGCACGCCAGCCGCGTCGGCTTCTATCGCGTGGTCGGCGGCGAGACGATCGCGTTCGGCGCTTCGGCGACTCGCGGTGCGCTGCCCCGGCTTGAAGGTATCGCCACGGTGCAGGGTGTCGGCGCCACCGCAGTCGAGGCTTATCGCTCGGGCAGTACGGTCGTGCTGCACGACACCGGGCGCGAATTCTCGCCGGGCGAAAGCGACATTCCCCAGCGCGCGGCGGCGGCGATCGGCGTGCCGCTGCTGCGCGGCGGCGAGTGGGTCGCCACGATGTACGTCAACCAGGCCGAACCGCGCCGCTGGCACCCCGATGAAGTCGCGTTCATCGAGGCGATCGCCGAGATGTCATGGGACGCCGTCGAGCGTGCCGGGGCGTTGGTGGCGTTGCGCGGCAGCGAGGAGAAGTTCCGCGCGATCGCCAATTCGATCGACCCGATGGTCTGGTCGACGCTGCCCGACGGCTATCACGATTATTACAATGATCGCTGGTACGAATTCACCGGCGCGCCCTACGGCTCTACCGATGGCGAGGGCTGGGCCGACATGTTCCACCCCGACGATCAGGAGCGGACCTGGGCGCTGTGGCGGCACTGCCTCGACACGGGGGAGCCCTATCACATCGAGTATCGGCTACGGCACCATTCGGGCCAGTATCGCTGGGTGCTCGGCCGCGCGCAGCCGGTACGCGACGATGCCGGGCGGATCATCCGCTGGTTCGGGACGTGCACCGACATTCAGGAGATCGTCGACGCACGCGAAGTGCTCGCTCGCTCTCGCGAAGAGCTCGAAGCGGCGATCCACGAGCGCACCGAACAGCTGATGCAGGCCGAGCAGCAGCTCCGCCAGGCGCAGAAGATGGAGGCGGTCGGCCAGCTCACCGGCGGCATCGCGCACGACTTCAACAACATGCTCGCGGTGGTGATCGGCGCGCTCGACCTGCTTGAACGCCGCGTTGCGCAGGGCCGCACCGATATCGACCGCTATCTCGTCGCCGCGCGCGACGGCGCCACCCGCGCCGCCGCGCTCACCCAGCGGCTGCTCGCCTTTTCGCGCCAGCAACCGCTCGCCCCCACTCCGGTCGACGCCAATGCGATGGTCGAGGGGATGATCGAGCTGCTGGTCCGCACGCTGGGCGAGGCGATCAGCGTCGAGACATTGCTGCCCGGCGGGCCGCGACCGGCGCTGGCGGATCCGAACCAGCTCGAAAACGCCATCCTCAATCTGTGCGTCAATGGCCGCGACGCGATGGCGGGCGGCGGCAGGCTGAGCATCGAGACCGCCAATATCGCGGCAGGGCCGGCGGAGGCGCAGGCCCTCGGGCTCGAGCCTGGAAGCTATGTCGAGATCACCGTTGCCGATACCGGATCGGGGATGCTGCCCGAAGTCGCCGCGCGCGCCTTCGATCCGTTCTTCACCACCAAGGGCGTTGGCAAGGGCACCGGGCTCGGGCTGAGCCAGGTATTCGGCTTTGCGCGCCAGTCGGGCGGCACCGTGCGGATCGACACCGAACTGGGCAAGGGCACGCGAGTCAGCCTGTATCTCCCGGCCTATGCCGGCGAGATCGACCCGGCGGTACACGCGGCCGAAATCGCTGAGGCGGAACGCGGCCGGCCGGGCGAAGTGGTGATGGTCGTCGAGGACGAGGAGCGCGTGCGCAGCTATTCGGTGGAGGCACTGCGCGAGCTCGGCTACGAAGTGGTGTCCGCGCCCGACGGGCTGGAGGCACTGCGGATGATCGAGAACGGCCAGAGCGTCTCGCTGCTGTTCACCGACGTGGTGATGCCCGAGATGAGCGGCCGCGAGCTCGCCCGGCGCGCGCACGACCGGCTGCCCGGTCTCAGGATATTGCTGACCAGCGGCTACACCCCGGACATCGCCGGCCTAGACGATTCGATCCTCACCAAGCCGTTCGACATCAACACGCTGGCCCGTCGCGTCCGCGCCGCACTGGACAACTGATCCTACTTGACGCGGGCGGCCATGAAGGCCATTGGCCCCGCGGCTTCGGGGCCGTGCCCTCGACCTCAGCACAGCCCAGCCGCCGAGTCCTGTCGAAGGGCGGCTTTGGGTCCGCCCGGCAGGCGGAGACGTGTATTCATGGCAAATGTCGCAGTGATTGGCGCCCAATGGGGCGATGAGGGCAAAGGCAAGATCGTCGACTGGCTCGCCGAGCGCGCCGATGTCGTCGTGCGCTTCCAGGGCGGGCACAATGCCGGCCATACCCTCGTCGTCGGCGAGAAGGTCTACAAGCTCTCGCTGCTTCCCTCGGGCATCGTCCGCGGCACCCCTAGCGTGATCGGCAATGGCGTGGTGCTCGATCCGTGGCACCTCAAGTCCGAAGTCGAGAAGCTGCGCGGCCAGGGCGTCGACGTCACGCCCGATACGCTCAAGATCGCCGACACCTGCCCGCTGATCCTGCCCTTCCACCGCGACCTCGACGCGCTGCGCGAGGACGCAAGCGGCGCCGGCAAGATCGGCACCACCCGCCGCGGCATCGGTCCCGCGTACGAAGACAAGGTCGGCCGCCGTGCGATTCGCGTCTGCGACCTCGCGCATCTCGACGAGCTGGGCCCGCAGCTCGATCGGCTGCTGGCACATCACGACGCGTTGCGCGCCGGTTTCAACGAGCCCGCGATCGACCGCGACGCGCTGATCGCCGAATTGCGCGAGATCGCCGGTTTCGTCCTGCCCTTCGCCGAGCCGGTGTGGCGGATGCTCAACGAAGCGCGCGGCCGCGGGCGCCGCATCCTGTTCGAAGGCGCACAGGGCGTCCTGCTCGACATCGACCACGGCACCTATCCGTTCGTGACCTCGTCCAACACCGTCGCCGGCACCGCCGCGGCGGGATCGGGGCTTGGACCGAACGCAGTCGGCTTCGTGCTCGGGATCGCCAAGGCCTATACCACGCGCGTCGGATCGGGACCGTTTCCGAGCGAGCAGGATAACGAAGTCGGCGAGCGGCTCGGCACGCGCGGGCATGAATTCGGCACGGTGACGGGGCGCAAGCGCCGTTGCGGCTGGCTCGACGCGGTGCTGCTGCGCCAGTCGGCAGCGGTGTCGGGGATTACCGGCATCGCGCTGACCAAGATCGACGTGCTCGACGGATTCGAAGAGATCTCGATCTGCACCGGCTACAGGCTTCGCGGCGAGGCCCTCGATTATTACCCCGCAAACGCCCAGGACCAGGCTGCGATCGAGCCGGTCTACGAGACGATGCCCGGCTGGTCGGAATCAACTGCAGGCGCGCGCAGCTGGGCAGAGCTGCCCGCCGCGGCAATCAAATATATCCGGCGGATCGAAGAACTGATCCAGTGCCCCGTCGCCCTGGTCTCGACGAGCCCCGAGCGTGAAGACACGATCCTCGTCCGCGATCCCTTCGCGGACTGAAACGGACCTGGGCCCCGGCGGCAGATCCGCCGGGGCTTGGCCTCACGCGTTAGCGCTGGGGCGTCGGAGCCGCAGCGTCCGGCGTCGTGGCGCTCGGATCGGTCGAAGGCTCGGCGGTCGTCGTGCTCGGATCCGTCGTCGTGGTCGGACCGGTCGAAGGCTCGGCGGTCGTGCCGCTGCCCGTGGTGCCGTCGGCCGGCGCGGTCGTGTCCCTGGTCGTATCGGCTTCCTTGTCTTTCTTCTTCTGGTCCTGGCTGGTTGCCGAAGGATCCTGCTGCGGCACGTCCTGCGCGATCGCAGCAGCCGGAATCAGCATGGCACCGGCAAGGAACAAGGTGAGCTTACGCATGTTTATACTCCTGACAATTGACCTAAATGGCAGGAAATGAACGGCTCGATCGCGCGCATGGTTGCGTGTGTCCGGGACGCTTCGCCGCTGCGACAAAACCGACCGACCCCGAAACGAGCCCAATGCGGGATCAGCCGCACTGCGCCCGGTGCAAAAGTTTCTGATCGGCCAGCACCAACGCAACCATCGCCTCGACAACCGGCGCCCCGCGGATGCCGACGCATGGATCGTGGCGGCCCTTGGTGCGGATTTCCGTCGCCTCGCCCTCGCGATTGATCGTCTCGACGGGAGTCAGGATCGAACTGGTCGGCTTGAACGCCACCCGGACCAGCACGGGCTGGCCAGTCGAGATGCCGCCCGCAATCCCGCCGGCATGGTTGGCGAGGAAATGCACGCCATCGCCGGCAGGCCGCATCGCATCGGCGTTCTGCTCGCCGGTCAGCGTGGCCGCGGCGAAACCGTCGCCGATCTCGACACCCTTCACCGCATTGATCGACATGCATGCTGCGGCGAGTTCACTGTCGAGCTTGGCATAAAGCGGCGCGCCCCAGCCTGCCGGAACGCCGGTTGCTTCGCACGCGATCACTGCCCCGAGCGACGACCCCGCCTTGCGCGCATCATCAACCAGTTTTTCCCAGCGTGCGGCGGCCGCGGCATCCGGGCAGAAGAAGGGATTATTGTCGATCTCGGCTGCGTCGAAATTGGCGGGATCGATCGCGTCGCCGCCGATCGCCTCAACCCAGGCGCGGATCTTCACTTCTGGGATGGCAAGGCGTGCGACGGCGCCGGCGGCAACGCGGGCCGCGGTCTCGCGCGCCGAGGAACGTCCGCCCCCGCGATAGTCACGAAAGCCGTATTTCTGGTCATAGGCGTAATCGGCATGACCCGGGCGATACGCGACTGCGACTTCGGAATAATCCTTCGAGCGCTGATCGACATTCTCGATCTGGAGGCTGATCGGAGTGCCGGTGGTACGGCCCTCGAACACGCCCGAGAGGATGCGGACCTGATCGGGCTCCTGCCGCTGGGTGGTGAAGCGCGACTGGCCCGGGCGGCGTTTGTCGAGGAACGGCTGGATATCGGCTTCGGACAGTTCGAGCCCCGGCGGGCAACCATCGACCACCGCGCCGAGCGCGGGCCCATGGCTCTCGCCCCAGGTGGTGAAGCGGAAGACGCGTCCGAAGGTGTTGAAGCTCAATGGTTCCCGCCCAATTGTGCGAACGCCTTTGCGTGCGTCGCCGCGCCGCGCTCGCCGCACGGCATGCCGCCACCCTGGAGCGGCAGCGCCATCAGATAGTCGCCTGCATAAGGCGAGGCAAATCCGCGCGCCCAATCGGTCGAAAAGCCGAAACGCGCGTAATAATCGGGATCGCCGAGCACGAAGACCAGCATCGCGCCGGCATCGCCAAGCTGGGTCAGGCTGGCCCGTACCAGCGCCTCGGCAACGCCTTGCCCGCGCTGCCCGGCATCGACCGCAAGCGGCGCCAGCGCCACCGCAGCGATGTGCTTGCCGGCGATCTCCACTGCCATCCGGCTATAGGCGATCACGCCGGCGAGGCTGCCGGTCTCCTCGTCATCGGCGACGAGGGTCAGCACCATGTCGCCATCGACGCACAGCCGCTGGACGAGCATCGCCTCCCCGGCATCGGGAAAGGCCTTCCGCAGCAATGCGTCGATCGCCGCGACGTCCCCGCCGGTCGCGGGGCGGATCGCGGTGCTCACACCAATGCGATGTCGGGCGCGTCCTCGGCCTTCATGCCGATGACGTTGTAGCCGGCGTCGACATGGTGGGTCTCGCCGGTCACACCCGAGGCCAGGTCGGACAGCAGGTATAGCCCGGCGCCTCCGACATCCTCGATCGTCACGTTGCGCTTGAGCGGCGAATTGAGTTCGTTCCACTTGAGGATCAGGCGGAAGTCGCCGATCCCGCTTGCCGCCAGCGTCTTGATCGGCCCGGCCGAGATCGCGTTGACGCGGATATTGTCGCGGCCCAGATCGACGGCGAGATACTGGACGCTGGTTTCCAGCGCAGCCTTGGCGACGCCCATCACGTTATAATGCGGGATCACCTTCTCGGCGCCGTAATAGCTGAGCGTCAGCAGACTGCCGCCGTTCGGCATCATCTTCGACGCGCGCTGCGCCACCGCGACGAACGAATAGACGCTGATGTTCATCGTCATCAGGAAATTGTCGAGGCTGGTGTCGACATAGCCGCCGCGCAGCTCGTTCTTGTCCGAGAAGCCGATCGCGTGGACGACGAAGTCGATCGTCGGCCAGCGCTCGGCGAGCGTCGCGAAGGCCCTGTCGAGATCGGCCATGTCCGAGACGTCGCATTCGATCAGGAAGTCCTGGCCGAGATGCTCGGCGAGCGGCCGCACGCGCTTTTCCAGCGCCTCGCCCTGATAGCTGAACGCCAGTTCGGCGCCATGCTCGCGCAGCTTCTGGGCAATGCCCCATGCCAGCGAACGATCGTTCGCCAGGCCCATGATCAGCCCGCGCTTGCCCTGCATCAATCCCGTCACGACGTCCCGTCCTCCTTTTGACGGCCCTGCTCTAGCCGCTCATGGGGCACTTCGGCCAGAGCTGCGTTGAGTTCCGCACCAACCACCAGCCCCAGGCCGATGATGTAAAAGAACACCAGGGCGATCATCACGCCGGCAAGGCTGCCATAGGTCAGGTCATATCCGCCCAGCGACGACAGGACGAGCGGCAGCAGCGCCGTGGTTGCCATCCACCAGATGGTGACGAATGCCGGCCCCGGCCATTTGTGACATTCGGTGCCGCGATATTTCCGCGGGGTCAGCGAATAGAACAGCATGTACAGCGCGCCGAACAGCGCGAGCGCGGGGGCAAACCGGGTTACCGACAGCAGCGTCTGCACCTCGGTGGACAGCGGCAGCAGCCGATAGACGAACTGTTCGACGGCGGTGAGCACGATCTGGAAGCTGAACGCAGCCATTGCGAGAACCACCGCCGCCACGATCATGCCGATCGATCCGAGACGATACCGCCAGAACGGCGTGCTCGTCTGCACGCCATAGGCCGCGCGCAGGATGCCGCGCAGCGTCTCGATGAAACCCGCCGTGGTCCACAGACCCACCAGTGCGCCGAGCCACAGCAGACTGCCCGTCCGCGCCTGCAGAACGTCGGCCACGGGCTTGCGCAGCACATTGGCAACGTCGGGGGGCACGGTCTGCAGAAAGGCCTCGAGCGTGCGGATACCCTCGGCGCTGCGCCCGAACAGCTGGGCGACGGCCGCGGCGACGATGAAGAACGGGAACAGCGTTACCAGCGACAGATAGGCAAGGTTGCCGGCATAAGTGAAGCCATCGGTATAGGTGCCCACCGCGACGCGCTTGAGAACTACCCAGAAGCGTTTGGAAATGCCCAGGTTCGAAAGGCGGCCATGCGCGGTCGTGCCCACGCCGCGTGCCCGCGCCTCCGGAGACTCGGGGGAAATCCCCTTGTGGACAATATCTTGGGCTGGCGGGCTATCGGTCACAGAGGCTCAGACGCCCATGCGGCCACGCGGGTTCCCCTTGTCCTGCCAACCCTGCACGAACTCGACCAGCGCATCGTCGTCGACCGGCAGGTCGACCATCGTCGTGACGAGCAGATCGCCGCGACCGCCGGCCTTTTTGTGGAAGCCACGCCCCTTGAGGCGCAGCACCTTGCCCGAGGTCGAACCCTTGGGCACCTTCAGCATCACTGCGCCGTCGGGCGTGGGCACGCGGACATCCGCTCCGAGCACCGCTTCGGACAGGCTGACCGGAAGATCCAGCCGGATGTCGTCGCCTTCGCGCACGAAGAAGCGGTGCGGCTGGACGTCGATCGTCACGATCGCGTCGCCGAAGCCGCCCGGGCCCTCCTCACCCTTGCCCGCGAGGCGCATCTGGGTGCCGCTCTCGACGCCGGCGGGCAGCTTGAGATCGATCGACTTGCCGTCGCGCAGCGTGATCCGCTGCGGCGCGAGCTTGGCCGCGTCCTCGAACGCCACCGCAAGGCGATAGGCGACATTCGCGCCCTTGGCCGCCGGCTTGCGGCCGAATCCGCCAAAGCCGCCGCTGAAGCCACCGCCGCCGCGACGGCCCGCACCGCCGCCGAACAGCCCCTCGAATATGTCGCCGATATCGCCCGATTCGCCGCCGAAATCGAAGCCGCTGCCGCCGGGACGGAAGCCGGCCTGCTGCCCGCCGCCGCCGCCGAAGCCGAACGGCGCAGTCGGATTGCCGTCGCCGTCGATCTCGCCGCGATCGAAGCGCGCGCGCTTGTCCTTGTCGCTCAGCAGGTCATAGGCGGAGGTGACTAGGCTGAATTTCTCGGACGCCTTGGGATTGTCCTTGTTGCGGTCGGGATGCAGCTCCTTGGCGAGCTTGCGATAGGCTTTCTTGATGTCAGCCTCGCTCGCGCCCCGCGCGACGCCCAGAGTTGCATACGGATCCGCCACCAAATTCCCCGTTCGAAAATCATCAATGTCGCGCGCCCCTTACAGAAGCCGCGCGCCCGCGAACATCGTTGCCGCACACCTTTTGTGCAAGTCCGGCTCAGCCGGACAGCGGCTCGACATCCACCGAGACATGCATCTCCTGGGCGCCCGAGCCCAGCACGATGCCGTCGATCGGCGCGACATCGGCATAGTCGCGGCCGATCGCGACGACGATATGATCGCCTGCCATCCAGATGCCGTTGGTCGGATCGACGCCCACCCAGCCGAGCTGCGGCCCGGCCCAGACGAGCACCCAGGCATGCGTCGCGTCGGCACCGACGAGGCGCGGCTGCCCCGCCGGCGGGATCGTGCGGATATAGCCCGAGGCATAGGCCGCCGGCAGCCCCGCCGCGCGCAGGCCCGAGATCATTATCTGGGCGAAATCCTGGCACACGCCGCCGCGCTGGAGGAACGCCTCGCGCGGCGGCGTATCGACCAGGGTCGCAGCGGGATCGAAGGCGAATTCGCGCTGGATACGCAACGCGAGCGCGATCGACGCCTCGAGGATGCCGCGGCCCTGCGCCAGCTCCTCGGCACACCAGGCCGCGATGTCGCGATCGAGCTGGATCAGCGGCGACGGAAAGAGATAGGCGGCCGGGCTGGCGGGCGAAGGATCACGGCTCGCGCGCGCCCATTCCGCGACTTGCGCCAGGCTGGGATCCGATGCTTCCGGCATCGGCACCGGGCGCTCGACACGAACCCGGGCGCGGCTCTCGATCGTCAGCGTCCGCGCGGGCCGGTCGACCACCAGCCGGACGACATTGGCGAGACCGGCCTCGGCACGCGCGGGGAATACCCGGCCCTGCGGCTCGATGACCAGCTCATAGTCCTCGACGGTCTGCCCCGACCAGAGGATCGGCTTGAGGCGGAGATTGTTGCGCGCAAAGGCGACGGGCGCCGCATAGGCGAACCGCGTGATGTGGCGAATCTGGTACAGCATTCGCTCAGGCCAGGACCAGGCCCGCGGCCCGAAGCGGCTCGGCACCGTGGAGGAAATATCGCCTTGCTACCGCCGCCGAAAGATTGGCGAGACGGGTCTCCAGATCGGCGAGCAGCGCGTCGTCGATACGCGTCGCATTCGCCGTCACCAGCAGCGCCGCAATGCCCCGCGCCTGCTCCTGCTGCGGCTCGGCCAGCCCGTCGTCCGACAGCACCGGCAGCTTGTTGAGGTGCGCCGAAATCGCCGCGACCTGAAACGCGAGCGCGCGGGGATTGTTGGGATCGAGCGTAACCAGATCGAGCACCGGTATCCGCGCCATTCCAGTCAAATAGCGTTGGCGATAGCTGATCTGGCTGTCCATCAGATCGAGCAACGTCGACAGATCGTCGCTCGTGGCATCGGGACCACCGAAGCTGCGAATGAAGCGGATCGCCGACAATGCGCGCTCGATACGCCGGCCGATGTCGTGGAAGCGCCACGCGTCGGTGCGCGTCATATGCTCGCTCGCGAGACCATTGAGCGCCGAATAGCGGCGCTGGAGCGAGCCGGCCTTGTCGAGCAGCCCGCCGCGCTGCGGGAAGGGCGCATCGAGCAGGCGGACCATGTCGGCCGAGAGCCGCTCGCGCGAAACCGCGCCGATCAGCCGCGCCTGGCGGTTGATCTCACGAACACTGTGCCATTCGCCCTCCCCTTCGAGCGCTGTACGCGCGAGCTGGGTAAGGTCGGCGCGCTTGACGCCCTTGGCTTCGGGCGCAGCGCCCGAGAAGACCACCAGGCGAGTTAGCCGGCCGACGGTATCCACGGCCAGCGCCGCACCGGTATCGGCACTGATCGAATGGCCGAGAAGCACGCGAAGCAGCCCGAGCAATGCCTCGCCGCGCTCGAGATAGCGGCCGAGCCAGAACAGATTGTCGGCAACGCGGCTAGGCAAGGTGCCCGGGTTGCGGCGGAGCTGGGTGGTGTCGCCCGAGGGCAGCAGCGAAACGGGCGCGACCGCCTCGGCACCGTGGACGCAGACATCGGCGGACCACATCCCCTCGCCCATCACGGCCGCGCGCGGGTCGGGATGCTCGCCGATGCGTGCGAAGCCGCCCGGGAGCACAGTCCAGCGCCCCTCGCCGTCGCGCGCGGCAAAGACTCGCAGCGTGAACGGGCGCGGCGCCAGCACGTCCTCGGTCACCACCGGCATGGTCGAAAGGCGGACGACTTCCTGCCCGACATAATCCTGCGGCCGGCGAGTCATGTCATCGAGCAGGGCTGCGCGTTCGTCGGGGCTGAGTGCCGAGCCGAGCATGGCCTTGCCGCCGGGAAGTCCGAGCGGTGCGGCGCCGAAGGCAGGCGCGACCACCAGAGAATCGAGATTGGCGGCGACGTGATCGCGCGGGGCGTCCTGCCCGCACCACCAGGTGGCGATGTTGGGAAGCTTGAGCGGCGCACCCGTCAGCACTTCGGCCAGCCGCGGCAGGAAGGCGGCGAAGGCGGGCGCTTCGAGCAGCCCGGCGCCGGGCGCGTTGGCAATCACGACATTGCCTGCGGCGATCGCGTCGATCACGCCGGGAACGCCGATCGTCGAATGCGAATCGAGCGCGAGCGGATCGAGCAGCCGTGGATCGAGCCGGTGCCACAAGGCATCGACGCGCTTCATCCCCGCGATCGTGCGGACGTAGAGCTTGTCGTCCAGCACCGCGAGGTCGGCCCCCTCGACCAGCAGGAAGCCGAGATAGCGTGCGAGATGCGCCTGTTCTGGATAGCTCGGGTTGAGCCGCCCCGGGGTCAGCAAGGCGATACGCGGCTCGGCGCGGCGGCAGGCAGCGGCGACGCCTTCGCGGAAGGCGGCAAAGAACGGCGCGTGGCGCTCGATATTGAGCCGTGACTGGAGCTCATCGAGCGTCCGCGCGATCGCCAGCCGATTCTCCAGGGCATAGCCCGCACCCGCCGGCGCCCGGAGGTGATCGGCAAGCACACGCCATTCGCCCGAAGGCCCGCGGCAGAGGTCGGCCGCGACGAACTGGAGGTGGTGGCCGCCCGGCGGGGTCAGGCGCGCGAGCGGGCGGAGGAAATAGGGGCTACCGGAGACGAGCGCGGCGGGGACATGGCCGTCGGCGACGAGGTTCGCCTCGCCGTACAGGTCCTGGAGGATCGTCTCGAGCAATTCGGCGCGCTGGGCGATGCCGTCGGCGATGCCGTCCCATTCGGTCTTTTCGATGAGCAGCGGGACCGGCGACAGCGGCCAGGGGCGCTCCTCACCTTCATCGACGATGCGGAAGCCGGTGCCGATATCCTCGGCATGCCGTTGCGCGCGTTCGCGGGCGAGCTCCAGGCCGTCACCGGACAGTGTCGCGAGCTCCTCGAACAATCCCGCCCAGGCGGGATCGCGATCGCTTGCGCAAAGCACGTCCCCGCCGGGAACATGCCCGCAATAATCGGCGATCCAACGATCGGCGATCGTCGCGGCGTCGAACAAAGATGTCGCGGCGCGGCTGGCCAAGATGCGCTTCCTCCGGAGGCGCGGTGATGGGGGAAAGCATGTTGCATGGCAACAAGCGATACGCGGAGTGTACCCTCTTCTTCTCCGTCACCCCGCGCCGCGATGGCAGGACTGGAGGATCAAGGGTCTCACTCGGCCGCCAGGGTCACGCGATCGAAGAGGAACCCGCAATTCGCCCCTTTACCCGGTTAGCCGCTTTCCGATCGCCGCCGACTGCCGCATGAAGGCAGCGGCCCGGCGTCCTTCGAACGCCGGCGGCATCGGGGGATCGCCATGACGGGTATGCGCACAGGCTGGTGGACGGTGGCGATCTGCGTCGTCCTGCTGGCGCTCTGGGCGATCCGCCCGATCGGCGTGAACCCGCCGCGCACCCTCCAGACCGAATTCAATACCGAGCGCGCGGTCGCGCGGCTTTCCGATATTCTCGGCGATCAGCGCGCGCACCCGACCGACAGCGACGCCAATGACGCCGTGGAAGCGCGGCTGCTCGCACAGATCAAGCAGGCGGGCTTCACGCCCGAAATCCGCCAGACCTTCCATTGCAACGACATCCGCCAGGGCGCGGCGATCTGCGCGCGGCCGCGCAACATCGTCTTCTGGATCACCCCGCCCGGCGACGACGCGGTGATGCTCACCGCGCATCATGATTCGGTCCCCGCCGGCCCCGGCGCGGCGGACGACGGGATTGGCGTCGCAGTCGCGCTCGAAGTCGCGCATCTGCTCAAGGGCAAGCCGCTCGGCCGGCCGGTGCTGGTGCTGCTCACCGATGCCGAGGAGGCCGGGCTGGTCGGCGCGGCGGCGTTCGCGGCGCGCGATCCGCTGGCCAAGCGGATCGGCGCGGTGGTCAATCTCGAGGCGCGCGGCACTACCGGCACCGCCAACATGTTCCAGACCAGCCGCCCCAATGGCCGCGACATCGCCGCGCTCCAGGCCGGCGGGCTGGTCCCCGCGGCGAATTCGCTGGCCTCGGACCTGTACAGCATCCTTCCCAACGACACCGACGTGACGATGCTGTTGCCGCTCAACGTCGACGTGGCCAATTTCGCGATCATCGGCGCGGGCAAGCGCTATCATACCCCGCTGGACAACCTCTCGTTTCTCGACCGCAATTCTGTACGCCATATGGGAGCCGAGGCGCTGGCTGCGGTGAACGGATTCACTTCCGCGCAGGCGAAAGGAGAAGAGGGCAGCCGCATCTTCGTCAACATCGATCGGATAATGTTCCTCGTTGTACCCGCGAATGTCGCATTGGCGCTTTTGGTCCTCGGCCTGGGTTCCGCGGTATTTTTGTACGCCCGGTCCGGCGGCGGCAACGCCGTGAAAGCCTTGCTGGCGCCGCCGCTGGCGGTGCTGTTCGGCGCCGCTCTGGCGGTCGTTCTGGGGATGCTGGTCGGGGCGCTGCGGCCCGATTCGGCCTATGGCACCGCCTGGCCGGTCGCCTTGCGGCTGATGTACGGCGCCGCAGCCCTCACCGGCGCGAGCCTGGTGCTCCACTGGATGCGCGTGGCCAGCCCGGTCCGGCTGGCGGCCTCGGCATGGATTTGGCTGACGATCCTGGTCCTCGCCGCCTTCGCCTTCGTGCCCGGCCTGTCGGTCATCGCGGTATGGTCGTCGATATTCCTGCTGGCCGCGGCGATCACCGCCTGCTTCGCTCCCGCACGCCGCGCCGTGCCCTGGCTGCTGGGTGCTGCGGCGCTGGTGTTCGCACTGATCATGCTGCCGATCGCAGGCGGTTTCGAGGACGGGCTGTTCGTCGAGAGCGCCGCGCCGATCGCCGCGCTGCTCGTCTTCCTGTTCCTCTTCGCGATGCCGGGGCTCTCTACCCGCCGCACCCCGCTGGCCTGCGGCGCGGTGCTGGCAGCGGCGATCGTCGCGGCGTTGCTGGTGCCCGCTTATACGAGCGAAGCGCCGCGACACCTGAACTTGGTGCACGAGGACCGCGCCGAGGGCGCCAGCTTCCGGGTGTGGGACAATGGGCCGCTGCCCGCCGCAATGAAGGCCGCCGCCGCCTTTGCCGATGCGCCCGACGCCGAAGGCGAATGGCACGCGCCCGCGCCGCGCTTGGCCGACGACGGTCGGATATCGATCGTCTCGGACACCGTCGCCGGCGAGCTCCGCACGATCGTTCTGCGCGCCGAGGCGCCCAGCGCCGACCGCCAGGAATTCTATGTCGACAAGGGCGAGGGCTTCCGCAGCCTGGTGGTCAACGGCGCGCGGCCGCAGGTGAAGGGACCGCTGGCTTATTTCGGCTGCACCGGACGCGCGTGCAGGCTGCTCGACGTGACGCTGACGCTCACCGCCAAGGGGCCGCTGCCCGACATCCGCTGGCACCGGATCCGCTACGGCGCAGGCGAGGCGGCCCGCGCGCTGATTGCGGCGCGGCCCGATACCGCGATGCCCGTCCATGTCGGCGACCGGCAGGTGCTGATCCGCCCGGTCAGCCTGGCGTCACAAATCCGGTAGCGCCTGCTCGGCCTCGCCCCAGCCCTGCAGCGCGCGGCTGGTGGCGCGCTCGAGCAGCGCCGTGGCGTCGCGGATCGTGTAGAGCTTGGCCGAGTCGAGGTCGCGCAGCTCGCTCCAGGTGACCGGCGCGGCGACCGGCGCGTTTTCGCGGGCCCTCGCGACATAGGGCAGTACCGCAGTCGCGCCACGCTGGTTGCGCAGATAGTCGATGAAGATCTTGCCCTTGCGCGTCACCTTTTTGAGGTTGGCGGTGAAGCGGTCGGGCTCGGCCTGCGCCAGCGCGCGGGCGAAGCGTTCGGCAAAGCTGCGCACCGCCGGCCACTCCGCCTGCGGGATCAGCGGCACGACGACGTGCACGCCCTTGCCGCCCGATAGCAGCGGCCAGCTGGTCAGCCCGATATCGGCGAGATGCTCCTTGAGGTCCTCCGCCGCCTTCTTGACCATCGCGAAATCGAGCCCCTCGTCAGGGTCGAGATCGAAGACCAGACGATCGGGTTTCTCGATATCGGCGACGAGGCTGCCCCAACCGTGGAACTCGATCGTACCCATCTGGACGCACGCCATGATCCCATCGAGATCGTCGATATAGAGATAGGGCTCGACGCTGCCGTCCTTCTCGCGGACATCGACATGGTGGACCTGCTCGCCGAAGCTGCCGGCATCGTGCTTCTGGAAGAAACAGTGTTTCGCGCGGCCTTGCGGGCAGCGGACCAGGCTGATCGGGCGATTGGCCAGCCAGCGCAGCGCCACCGGCGCGATCGCGGCGTAATAATCGGCGAGTTGCCCCTTGGTCAGCCCCGCCTCGGGATAGATCACTCGATCGCGGCTGCTGATCTTGATGCTGGTTTCGGGAACGTCGGGGAGCGGCGCGGGCGTTTCGACGACGACGTCCTTGGCCTTCTTGTCCTCGCGCAAGCCGAGGAAGCTGCCATGACGCACGACATTCTCGGCGGTGAACTCGCTGAACGCGACCTCGGCGACGAGGCTCGGCTTGAGCCACTGCGCGCCGCGCGCCTCGGCGCGGGGCACCTTCACCGGCGCTTCCTTCGCCGCGACCTTGTCGAAGCGCTCGCGCAGATCGTGGAGCGTCGCCTGGTTGAATCCCGTTCCCACCTTGCCGGCATAAACCAGCCCGTCGGCACCGTTGACCGCCAGCAGCAGCGAGCGAAGGCCGCGGCCCTTGGCGGTGCTGGGGAGCCAGCCGATGATCACGAATTCCTGGCGTCTTATGCATTTGACCTTGAGCCAGGCCTTGGTGCGCGCGCCACGATACGGCGCATCGGCGCGCTTCGAGACGATCCCCTCGAACCCCTCGCGGCACATCTCCTCGAACAGCGTCTCGCCGGCACCGGCGATATGCTCGGAGAACTGGATGCGTTCGTCGGCGCCTTCGAGTAGCGCGCGGAGCCGCTCCTTGCGAGTAAGCTGGGGGAGCTTGGCGGTGTCTTCGCCCCGGTCGCGCAGCAAGTCGAACGCGAAGAAACTCAGTCCCTCGCCGCCCGCGGAAATGGCTTCCTGCAGAGTCGAGAAATCGGGTTTGCCCGCCTTGAACGCGACGATCTCGCCGTCGATCAGCGCGGGGGCGGGGAGGCTCTTCGCCGCCGCGGCGATGCCGGGGAATTTGTCGGTCCAGTCGAGCCCGGTGCGGGTGTAGATCTTGGGCCCCTTGGCGCCGGTGGCGATCAGCGCGCGATAGCCGTCATATTTGACTTCGTGGAGCCACTGGCTGCCGGTCGGGACGCTATCGACCAGCGTAGCGAGCTGCGGCTTCTCGAATTCCGGCAGCTTGGCGTTCCTGGGCGGCGCGGCATGCTTTGCCACTCGCGCCGTGGCTTGCGGCGAAGCCTTGGCGGGGCGCTTGCCCGCTTTCTTGCCCTCGGCGATCTCCTGCATCGTGCGGCCGGTCTTGATGCTGGTGAGCCCGGTCTCGACCAGATAGTCGGTGGCGCCGGCATAGGCATCGTCGATCTTCCGGAGCAGCCAATTCTCGCCCCGCTCCTTGCCCCGCGGCTTCAGGCGGATGAGCAACCACTCGCCGTTCATCCGCTCGCCTTGGAGGCGGAAGTGGAGATGGCCCTTCTCCAGATCCTTGGCGCTCTTGCCTTCGATCGGCTCCCAGACGCCATCGTCCCACAGCATCACCGTGCCGCCGCCATATTGGCCCTTGGGGATCGTGCCCTCGAAATCGGCATAGGACAGCGGATGATCCTCCGTGCGCACCGCGAGGCGCTTCTCGCCCGGGTCGATGCTCGGGCCGCGGGTGACTGCCCAGCTCTTGAGCACGCCGTCCACTTCGATGCGGAAGTCCCAGTGGAGCCGGGTGGCGTCGTGCTTCTGGACCATGAAGCGGTTGCCGCCGGTGCGTGCGATCTCGCCCGCGGGCTCGGCAGTCTGCGCGAAGTCGCGCTTGGCATTGTATTTTTCGAGCGGGTCGGGCTTGGCCACGGATCAGGCCCGCTTGCGCGCCGGCGCCTTCTTGGCGGGCGCCTCCTTCTTCGCTGGCGCTTTGGCCGGCTTGGTCTTCACCGCCGCACTCGACTTCGCCTCGGGCTTTTCCAGCGACTTCTTGAGCGCCGCCATCAGATCGACGACGTTCGATCCGCGGCTGGGGGCGCCGGCGTCCTTGTCCTCGATGATCTTCTTGCCCTTGGCCTTTTTCTTGCGCTCGATCAGGTCCTTGAGCGCGTCGACATAGCGATCGTGGAACCCGGCCGGATTGAACTTGGCGACCTTCTTATCGATCAGCGTTTCCGCGAGACCGAGAAGTTCTGGATCGGGTTCGCTGTCGGGAATGTCGCGGAAATAGCCCTGCGCCTTGTTGACTTCGTCGGCATAACGCAATGTTTCCAATACCATACCGCGACCGCACGGCTTGAGGCTGACGACATATTCGCGACCGCGCATCGCAAGCTGGCCCAAGCCCACCTTGCGGCTGCGTCGCAGCGCCTCGCGCAGCACGATGAATGCTTCTTCGGCGAGGTCGTCGGCGGGGACGACGAAGTACGGCTTCTCGTAATAGAGCACGTCGATCTCGTCGGCATCGACGAACTGGGTGAGCTCGAGCGTCTTTTTCGATTCGAGCTTCACTGCGTCGATCTCGTCCTGTTCGAGCAGGACATATTCGCCCTTCTCGATCTCGAAGCCCTTGACGATCTCGTCGACATCCACCGCGCCGACGCCCGGCGCGGTTTTCTCATATTTGATCCGCTGGCCCGAGGGCTCGTGGATCTGGTGGAAGCTGATCTGCGCGCCCGATTTGGTCGCGGAGTATATTTCGACCGGGATCGAAACCAGCGCGAGCCGTATCTGTCCCTGCCAATAGGCGCGCGCGGCCATGATCCGTCTCCGTCGTTGCGAAGCCGATTCAATTCCCCAGAAGTGAGTCCGTTCCTCGACACCAAAATGGCGGCGGCGTAGAGGGCAGGGCGATGAGTACCGACCCCTTCCAGTTGTTCGACGCATGGTTCGTCGAGGCACGGGCGAGCGAGCCCAACGATTCCAACGCGATGGCGCTGGCCACGGCCGACGCGCAGGGGCAACCCTCGGTACGGATGGTGCTGCTCAAGGGGCATGGCCCCGACGGCTTCGTGTTCTATACCAACCGCCAGGGGCGCAAGGCCGGCGAACTGGCCGCGGTGCCCAAGGCCGCTTTGCTGTTCCACTGGAAATCGCTTCGCCGGCAGATTCGGATCGAAGGCGCGGTCGGCCATGTCAGCGATGCCGAAAGCGACGCCTATTTCGCCAGCCGCGGCCGCGATTCGCAGCTGGGCGCCTGGGCCTCCGAACAGTCGCGCCCACTCGATACGCGCGAGACTTTCGAGGCGCGCTATGCGGAGGTGCAGGCGCGGTTCGAGGGCGGCGACGTGCCGCGGCCGCCGCATTGGGGCGGCTATCGCGTGACCCCGGCGCGGATCGAGTTCTGGCAGGACCGCGCGCACCGGCTCCACGAGCGGCGGCTGTTCGTCCGCGACGGAGAGGGCTGGAGCGAGGGACTGCTGTACCCGTGAGCAATCTCGCGCGCCGGGCCGCGCTGGCGAGCGTCGCATGCGCGGTACTGCTCGGCAGCCTCAAGGCATGGGCGGCGTGGCGGACCGGATCGGTGGCGGTGATGGCCAGCCTGGCCGACAGCCTGCTCGACCTGGTCGCCTCGCTGGTGACGCTGGGCGGAGTGCATGTCGCGGCGCTGCCCGCCGATGACGACCACCGCTTCGGCCACGGCAAGGCCGAAGCGCTGGCCGCTTTGTTCCAGGTCGTGGTGATTGCGGTCTCCGCGATCCTGATCCTTTGGCGTGCCGGCGAGCGGCTGGTCTCGTCGCAGACCAGCACGGACGCCGAATATGGCATCGGCGTATCGGTGGTCGCGATCCTGGTGACGCTGGCGCTGACCAGCTACCAGCAATCGGTGGTCCGCCGCACGCGATCGGTCGCGATCGGCGCGGACCGGGTGCATTATCAGTCGGACCTGTTCCTCAACGGCGCAGTGATCGCGGCACTGGCGCTGGAAAGCTATGCCGGGCTTGCGGGCGCCGACGCAGTGTTCGGCATCGTGATCGGGCTGTGGCTGCTCTATGGCGCGTGGCGTGCCTCGGTCGATGCGATCGACCAGCTGATGGACAAGGAATGGCCCGAAGAGAAGCGCCGCAGCTTCGTCGAGGTCGCGGCGCGGCATCCCGAGTTGATCGGCCTCCACGACCTGCGCACGCGGACCAGCGGATCGAAGGATTTCGTCCAGTTTCACATCTGGATGGACCCGCACATGACCCTCCTCGAAATGCACGACGTGGTCGAGCGGCTCGAAAAGGAGCTGGCCGAGGAGTTTCCGGGCACCGAAGTGCTGATCCATGTCGATCCCGAGGGTCAGGTCGACGAACCCGACAATCCGCTCGCCGAAGCCGACTTGCTCAAGGACACGCGATGAAATTGCCCTTCGCCCAGATCGACGCTTTCGCCGACCGGCCGTTCACCGGCAACCCGGCGGCGGTGATACCGCTCGACGCCTGGCTCGACGATGCCGTGCTTCAGGCCATCGCCGAGGAGAACAATGTGTCGGAGACGGCATTCATCGTGCCTGACGACAGCGGCGAAGCCGATTTCGAGCTTCGCTGGTTCACGCCGGCGGTGGAGGTGGCGCTGTGCGGCCATGCAACGCTGGCGAGTGGGCATTATGTGCTGGGTCGCGAGCAGGATCGCGATCTGGTCCGCTTTCGTACGCGCAAGTCTCGCGTGCTCGAAGTGGCGCGGCACGGCGAGGGCTATCTGATGGCGCTGCCGGGTTATGCGCCCGAGCCGCAGCCGCTGCCTGGACTGCTCGACGCGCTTGGCGTGGCGCAGGGCGAGACGCTGCGACATCCGCGCGGCTATGACCTGACAGTGCTGGACAGCGCCGAGGCGGTGCTGGCGCTGGCGCCCGATTTTCGCGCGCTGGCCGCATTGGGCGACACGCTCAACATCGTCACCGCGCCGGGCATCGACACCGATGTGATCAGCCGGGTGTTCGCGCCGGCCGCGGGGATTGACGAGGACCCGGTGACGGGGTCGGCGCATGCGGTGCTGGTGCCTTATTGGGCGGCGCGGCTTGGGCGGAAGCATTTCACCGCTTTCCAGGCGAGCCGGCGCGGCGGGCATGTCGGCTGCGAGCTCGACGGCGACCGGGTGATCCTCGGCGGAAAGTGCGTGACGGTGATCGAGGGCGAGTTCTCCCTCTAATTCCTTCTCCCCTTGTGGGAGAGGGAAGGATGAGGGGGCGTAGACTGCGGCGACTCCCCCTAACCCTTCCGCCGATTTCATCGGCTCCCTCCCTCTCCCACAAGGGGAGAGGGAAATAGAGTTCAAGCCGCCGCCATCTCCGCCCGCTCGGTTTCCTTGATCCAGCCGCCGCCCAGCACGCGATCACCGGCGTAAAGCACGGCCGCCTGGCCGGGGGCGACGCCATATTCGGGAGTCTCGAAAACGAGGCGATCCTCGGCCATCCGAACCGGCACGGGCTTCGCCATGCTACGGACCTTGACGGTCATCTCGCCGACCTGGTCATCCCCAAGCCAATTGACGTTCTCGATCCGCGCGGCACGAACCGCGAGCGCGCGCTTGGGGCCGACAACGACGTCGCGAGTCACCGGATCGAGCCGGAGGACGTAATAGGGCTCGGGCGCGCCACCGATCTCGAGGCCGCGGCGCTGGCCGACGGTGAAGTGGATCAGCCCCTTGTGCGCGCCGAGTTTCCGCCCGCTCTCATCGACGATGTCGCCGCTGGTTTCGGCCTCGGGGCGCAGTTTCTTGACCAGCGAGGCATAGTCGCCGTCGGGGACGAAGCAGATATCCTGGCTGTCGGGCTTGCCCGCGACGCCGAGGCCGAGTTCGGCGGCTAGTTTACGGACCTGCGGCTTGGGCAGGCCGCCCAGCGGAAAGCGCAGGAAATCGAGCTGCGCCTGGGTCGTGGCGAACAGGAAATAGCTCTGGTCGCGCGCCGGATCGGCGGCGCGGTGGAGCTCGGCGCCCTGTGGCCCTTCGACGCGGCGGACATAATGACCGGTGGCAAGGCAATCCGCGCCGAGATCGCGTGCGAGCGCGAAGAGATCGGTGAATTTGGGCCCCATGTTGCACTTCACGCACGGGATCGGGGTGCGCCCGGCGAGATATTCGTCGGCGAAATCGTCGATCACCGTCTCGCGAAAGCTCGATGCGTGATCGAAGACATAGTGCGCGATGCCGAGCTTGTCGCACACCGCGCGCGCATCGCGGATGTCGCGGCCGGCGCAGCAGCTGCCGGCGCGCCCCACCGCTTCGCCATGATCGTAGAGCTGCAAGGTGACCCCGATCGTCTCGGCGCCGGTGCGCGCCGCGAGCGCGGCGACGACCGAAGAATCGACTCCGCCCGACATGGCGACGACGATTCGCCGCTTCGAAAGCGGCCCGGCGAGCTGGAAATCCACGGGAATCACGCGCCGCACATAGGCGCATGTGCCGTTACGATCCAGCCCGGGGGCGAAACGCAACGGGTTGGAAACTCAAGTTAAGCGTCCGTTCCCATGAGCTTTACGGCCCTTTCATCCCGATTGGCTAAAGCTGGCCGACCAAGAGAGTGAACTGGATTCGAATCTGTGGACTTGAGCTTTGCCAGACTGGATCGCGACGTGGCGGTTACCGCCATGCCGACCGAACTGGCGGTGCTGCTGGTGGGCGTCGCTGCCCGCCAGGCGGCGAGTCCCACGGCATGCGTACAGACCAGGCTCGCGCTCTCGGCACCGGTCGATGCGCTTCTCGCGCCCGCCCATGGCGCTTTTCACCGTGCAGCCGCGGTGTCGCTCCTGCGGTGGCAAGAGGAATGAAGCCGGCGTTTACCTAGGCGTTTTAGCCGATGTTCAAACGCTGCCGATATTGGTCGTTGAAGTTGAGTAACGGGGGCCCCCGCCCCGATGAGGCAAGTAGATGATTGAGAACCAGAAGATCCGTCCTGCGAAAGTGATCGGGCCGCTCGGCGAGCCGCTTACGCTAGACACGCTGCCCCCACCCCAGACGACCCGCTGGGTCGTGCGCCGCAAGGCCGAGGTGGTTGCCGCGGTCAATGGCGGGCTGCTGAGCGTCGACGAAGTCTGCGAGCGCTACAGCCTCACCGTAGAAGAATTCGCCGGTTGGCAGCGGGCAATCGATCGATCGGGCATGCCCGGGCTGCGCGTGACGCGCATCCAGCATTACCGTTCGCTGTACGAGCGCCAGCAAAAATATTGAGACAGCCCTCCCATCGGGCCTGAGCGGCGCGTTCCAGTACCCCTGGAGCGCGCCGTTTTCGTCTGCGGCACGGCTAAATAGCTGGAAGGTTCCGCCACCGCATCGAAATATCGATACGGAACCAACATGAGTGTTTGCGGATTTCCCCTCCGTCGCCCGGCCCAACCGGGTTAATTAGGGAAGGGACTTGTCATGGGTCTTATTGTTTGGCTCGTCATTGGCGGCGTCGTCGGCTGGTTGGCGAGCATTGTCATGCGTACCGATGCCCAGCAGGGCATCTTTCTCAACATAGTGGTCGGCATTGTCGGCGCCTTTATCGGCGGCCTGTTGTTCGGCGGCTCGATCAACAACGGCGCGATCACGCCGATGACGTTCCTGGTATCGCTGCTGGGTGCGATCATCCTTCTGGCGATCGTCAATCTCGTTCGTCGCGGCGCCGTCCGCTAAACGCACGAGGCCAATGCAAAAAAAGGGGCTGCCCGAAAGGGCGGCCCCTTTTTCATGTCAGGCTTATTTGAGCAGGAAGCGCACCGAGAGCGCGACACGCAGTTCCTGTTCGCCCGGGGCGATCTGGGTATCCGCCTGCGGTGCGGCGCTGAAACGCTCGGCGCGTACCATGATCGGCATCGGCGGCTGGGCGGCGCCGCTTTCCGAAATCGACAGGATGCGATCGACGCGCAGTCCGGCAGCCTTGGCATAGAGTTCGGCGCGCGCACGGGCAGTGGCCACCGCCGACGTGCGGGCTTCGTCGAGCGCGGCCTCGGGCTTTTCGATCGTCAGGTTCGGGCCCGAGATGTTGTTGGCGCCCTCGCGCACCAGCGTGTCGAGGATCGTGCCGCTCTTCGCAATGTCGCGGAAGCGCACCGTCACCTGGTTCGACGCCTGATAACCGGTGATCACCGGCGGCTGGTTCTCCGCATAGCGATATTGCGGGCTGAGCTGGATGCTCGAGGTCTGGACATCGCGCTCCGCGACGCCTGCGCGGCGAAGCGCCGCAAGCACCGTCGCCATACGCGTGCTGTTCTGGCGCATCGCATCGCCGGCGGTGGCATTCTGCGTGACCACACCTGCCTGGATCACCGCGAGATCGGGCGTGCGCGTGCTGACTCCCTCCGCCGACACGTCGAGCAGGGTGCCGTCGATCGGCATCACCACCGGGCGGGCTTCCTGCGCGGATGCCGACATGGTGGCGAGCGTCATCCCAGCAGCAGTGGCGAACAAGGCCAGGCGAATCATCGATAGTCTCCCGTATTCAGGTGTTGCTTGCGCGGCACTGCCCCAGGCCGACCGCACGCAAGCTGAACGAGCCGGACTGGCGCCGTTCAGATCCGGCGAACCATCACCATCCGGTAGAACAGCAGCAGGACGACGGCGCCCGCGGTCGCCGCGGCATAGGCCTGCCAGCTGCTGTCATGGATGTTCAGGCCGAGCAACGGCGTGAGATAGAAAGCGAGCAGGGCGCCCATGATGCCGAACAGGATCGTCACGATGATCCCCCCGGGATCGCGCCCCGGCATGATGAGCTTGCCGAGCGCGCCGGCAACGAGGCCGATCAAAAGCCAGCCGAGGATACCGTTGGGCATGCTGTCCCCCTCCCGTTTTTCGGCCAGATACGCGGCCGGACACAAGCGTCGCGCCACGTGGCCTTCATTGCAACCGTTTCTTGGACCGAACGACCCTGCGCTTGCGAAAAAGGTCCAGAACGGGCATTGCGCAGCAACAAAGGCGAAACGGCTCTTGTAGCCGGTGCTTTATTCATCTAATACAGTGCGATCAAGGGGGCATCGGCCGTTTCGGCCGAATTCGAAAGCTCGCACATGAACTATGAGGCAGGGATGTTCGGACGGCAGGAGCGGCTGGAGTTCACCGGCGAGGAAACGCGCAAGAGCCGGAAGTGGCTCTGGATCGCGGCGGCCGCGATCGTGGTGGTGGGCGTGCTCGCCTTCTTCCTGATGAGCGGCTCCAAGCCCGCGGATCCCAAGGGCGCCGCCGCCAAGGGCGCTCCCGGCGGTGCGGGCCAGTCGCAGATCCCGACGGTCACCGTCGCAACGCCCGGCCGCAAGACGGTCGCGACGATCGTCACCGGCACCGGCAGCCTCGCAGCGCGCCGCGAGATGCCGGTGGGCGTCGCCGGCGAAGGCGGCGTGGTCACCCGCGTCCTCGTCGAGCCGGGCAGCTGGGTCGGCAAGGGCCAAGTGCTCGCTACCGTCGACCGCAGCGTCCAGGTGCAGACCGCGGACTCGCTCGCAGCGTCGGTGCGCGTAGCGCAGGCCGATGCGCGCCTTGCCCAGGCCGAGCTCGATCGCGCCCAGCGCCTCGTCGCGAACGGCTTCATTTCCAAGGCCGATATCGACCGCAAGACCGCGGCGCGCGATCAGGCGCAGGCGCGGGTCCGCGTCGCCCAGGCGCAATATTCCGAGACTCAGGCGCGCAACCGCCGCCTCGACATCCGTGCGCCCGAAGCGGGCTTGGTGCTGACGCGCCAGGTCGAGCCGGGCCAGATCGTCAGCGCCGGCTCGGGCGTGCTCTTCCGTATGGCGCAGGGCGGGCAAATGGAGCTGCGCACCCAGCTTTCCGAAGTCGATCTGCAACGGCTGCGCCCCGGTTCGATGGCCGAAGTAACGCCGACCGGCACGACCCAGGTTTTCAAGGGCGAAGTGTGGCAGGTCTCGCCGGTGATCGATCCGCAGACTCGCCAGGGCATCGCGCGCGTCTCGCTGAAATATGATCCGGCGCTGCGTCCTGGCGGCTTTGCCAGCGCGCGCATCATCGCCGGCGGAGTGACTGCAGTGATGCTGCCGCAATCGGCGGTGCAGAGCGACGCCGACGGCAATTTCGTGTATATCATCGACGACAAGAACCAGGCAGTCCGCCGCGGGGTAACCACCGGCGACGTCACCGAAGCGGGGGTAGCGATTCCCAGCGGTCTGAATGGCACCGAAAGAGTCGTGCTGACCGCGGGCGCGTTCCTCAATCCCGGCCAGAAGGTCATTCCGACCGTCCAGAAGTCGAAGTAAAGGCGCACAGCGATGGGCTTCCGCAACATCTCGGCTTGGGCGATCCGCAATCCGGTTCCGCCGATCGTCCTCTTCATCGCGCTGACGATCGCCGGGTTCGTCAGCTTCGGCCGAATGGACGTCAACAACGATCCGGACATCGACTTCCCGATCGTGTGGATTGCGATCAGCCAGCCCGGCGCCGCGCCGAGCGAGCTCGAGAACCAGATCACTCAGAAGGTCGAGTCGGCGGTACGCAGCCTGCAGGGCATCGACGAGATCAATTCCACCGTCCAGGAAGGCAGCAGCCAGACTGTCGTCCAGCTCGACATCGGCATGCCGATCGACCGCGCGGTCGAGGACGTGCGCAGCGCGATCCAGCAGATCCGCGGCGACTTGCCCGACGGCATCCTCGAGCCGCAGATCGGCCGCGTCGATACGTCGAGCGACAATGAAATCGCTAGCTTCACCGCAGTCGCGACCGACATGACGGTGGCCGACCTGAGCTGGTACATCGACAACAGCGTCGCCAAGGAATTGCTGGCGATCTCCGGCATGTCAGCCGTGGAACGCAACGGCGGTGTCGATCGCGAGATTCGCGTGATCCTCGATCCCGCCAAGCTCCAGTCGGTCGGGATCACCGCCAGCCAAGTCAATCAGCAGCTGCGGCAGGTCAACCTGAACGCGGCGGGCGGGCGCGCCGAGATTTCGGGTTTCGAGCAATCGGTGCGCGTGATCGGCAATGCTGACAGCGCCTATCGCCTCGGCCAGACCCAGATCTCGACCGGCGGCGGACGGACGGTGCGGCTTGCCGACATCGCCAACGTCAAGGACGCCTATGCCGAGCAGCGCAGCATTGCGAAGTATAATGGCCACCAGGTGATCTCGTTCGACATCAAGCGGGCCAAGGGCGCGTCGGACGTGGAAGTGTTCCACGATGCCGAAAAGGCGCTCAAGACGCTCGAGCAGCGCAACCCCAAGGTCAAGTTCGCGCTGCTAAACAACAATTCGAAATATGCCGAGCAGCAATATCATACCGCGATGGAAGCGATGATCGAAGGCGCGATCCTCGCCGTCATCGTCGTGTTCATCTTCCTGCGCGACTGGCGCGCGACGGCGATCTCGGCGCTGGCGATCCCGCTCTCGGCGATCCCCAGCTTCTGGTTCATGGACATGCTGGGCTTCACGCTCAACCAGATGACGCTGCTGGCGCTAAGCCTGGTTGCGGGCGTGTTGGTCGACGATGCGATCGTTGAAATCGAGAACATCGTCCGGCACATGCGCATGGGCAAATCGGCGTATCAGGCGTCGATCGACGCCGCTGACGAGATCGGTGTCGCGGTGCTCGCCACGACGATGTCGATCGTTGCCGTGTTCCTTCCCGTCGGCCTGATGCCGGGCATTTCGGGGCAGTTCTTCAAGAATTTCGGCCTGACGGTGGTTGCCGCGGTGCTGATGAGCCTCGCCGTGGCGCGACTGCTCACGCCGATGATCGCCGCCTATTTCCTCAAGGCCAAGGGTCATGCCAACCACGGCGAAGGCCGGATCATGGACGGCTATGTCGCTCTGCTGCGCTGGACGCTGCGCCATCGCTGGTCGGCAGTGCTCGCGTTCATGCTCTCGTTCGGCCTCACCATCCTGTGTTTCGTGATGCTGCCGATGACTTTCCAGCCGGCGCAGGACCAGGACAGCGTGACGGCCACTGTCGAGATGGTCCCAGGCACACCGCTTGTGGATACCGAGCGCGTCGTGGCGCAGGTAGCGGGCATCCTGCGCAAGGAAAGCGGCGTCACCGACATCTACAGCCGCAGTTTCGTGGGCAATGGCCGCGTCACCGCGCAGCTGAAGGAAGATCGCAAGGAGACCAGCACTGCGTTCGAAAAGCGCGTTGCGCCGCAGCTGCTCGCGATCCCCGATGCGCGCGTGAACTTCCGCTCGCAGTTCGGCTGGGGCTCCAGTGGCCGCGACCTGACCGTAACGCTGGGTGGCGAGGATCCGGTGCTGCTGAACCAGACGGCAAATACGCTGGTGAAGCAGATGGAGGGTTTGAAGGAAGTCGTGGCACCGCGCGTCGCGGGCGATCTTAATCGTCCCGAGATCGTCATCAAGCCCAGGCTCGACCTCGCAGCCAATCTGGGCGTTACCACCGCTGCGCTCTCCAGCGCGATCCGTATCGCAACGCTGGGCGACATCGACCAGAACAGCGCGCGCTTCTCGCTCTCCGACCGTCAGATCCCTATCCGCGTGGCGATCGAGGAAGATGCGCGCACCAAGCTGTCTACGATCCAGAACATGCCGGTGCAGACGCAGAGTGGCGGATCGGTGCCGCTGTCGGTGGTCGCCGATATCAGCTTCGGTGCTGGCCCGACCCGCATCCAGCGGCTCAACCTGCAGCGTCGCCTCGTCGTGGGTGCCGATCTCGCGATGAATCCGGCCACCGGCAAGCCGTTCGTCAACAACGAAGTGATGAAGAGGATCAACGAGCTTCCCGTCATGAAGAACCTGCCCCAGGGGGTCGGCCAGATGACCGTCGGTCAGGCCAAGTGGCAGGCGGAGATGCTCAACAACTTCTTCATCGCACTGGCTTCGGGCATCTTCCTGGTCTTCGCCGTGTTGGTGCTGCTGTATCGCCGCTTCATGTCGCCGCTGGTGAACATGGGATCGCTGCTGCTGGCGCCTCTGGGCGGCCTGCTGGCGCTGATGGCGACCGGCAACCCTCTGTCGCTGCCGGTGTTCATCGGCATCCTGATGCTGTTCGGCATCGTCGCGAAGAACTCGATCCTGCTGATCGACTTCGCACTTGAGGAAATGGAAAAGGGTGTCGACAAGTTCACTGCGATCGTCGACGCTGGGCACAAACGCGCCCAGCCGATCGTGATGACTACGGTAGCGATGGTCGCCGGCATGGTGCCGACCGCGCTCTCCCTCTCCGGCGACTCCTCATGGCGTTCGCCGATGGGCATCGTCGTGATCGGCGGCCTTGTCGTTTCGACGATCCTGACGCTGGTGATCGTGCCGGCGATATTCAGCCTCGCGGTCGGCCTCGAAGCGTGGCTCGGGCCGCGGCTGTCGCGCCGGCTGCTCACGTACAAGGCGGGCGACGACGGCAGCCGGGTGATCGGCCAGGCGCATGGCGGCGGCGCGATCGACCACAAGCCCGGGGACGACACGCCGCAACCGGCAGAGTGAACTTCGGCGCGGTTCGAGTATTGGGGAGCGTGTGACCAGGTCGCCCGCTCCCCTTGCTTTAGAGGCCGTCCCCGCCGGCCTGCGGCGCATGCGGCTGGTCGCCACCGGGCTGCTTGTGCTGATGGCGGCGATATTCCTCGCGGCGCGCCAATATCAGCATCTCCATCCCGCGATCGGCTATCTCCGCGCCTTTTCCGAAGCGGCGATGGTCGGCGGACTGGCGGACTGGTTCGCCGTGACTGCGCTGTTCCGGCATCCGCTCCACCTGCCGATCCCGCACACCGCGATCATTCCGCGCAACAAGGACCGCATTGCCGGCACGCTCGCCGCGTTCCTGCGCGATAATTTCCTCATTCCTTCGGTGGTCGCGCGGCGGATGCAGCGAGTCGATGTCGCGCGCGCGGCCGGACGCTGGCTCGCCGATCCGGGCGCGGGCCGCGGACGATTGCGCGCCGGCATCGGGCGCCTCGCCGCCGATATGCTCGAAGCGCTCGACCAGGAACGCCTGGGCGGCATGGCCAAGCGCGCGCTGGCCGAGCGGCTGCGCGGCCTCGAGATCGCGCCGCTGCTCGGGCGCGCGCTCGCCACGGCGATGAAGGAGGACCGGCACCGGCCGTTGCTCGATGGCATCGTCCATTGGGCGGCTAAGGTGCTGGAAGCGAACGAGCACATGATCCGCCAGATGGTTCATGAGCGCTCGGGATCGGTGATGCGGTGGACCGGACTCGACGAGACGCTGGCCAACAAGATCATCGCCGGGCTCGCCAAGCTGATCGGCGACATGGCCGAGGATCCCAGCCACCCGCTGCGCGCCAAGGCAGAGGAAGGTCTGGCGAAACTCGCGCACGACCTCCAGCACGATGCCGAGAAGCGCGCGCAAATCGAGGCGTTCAAGAACGAGCTGCTCGACAATCCGGCGCTGGGCGATTGGTGGCTGGGCGTGTGGGAATCGGGCCGTGCGGCATTGCTGCGGCTCGCGCGCGATCCCGACAGAGTGCTGTCGGGAGAGCTTGGCGGTGCGCTGCGCCAGCTCGGCGAGACTTTGCAGGGCGATGCGCGGCTGGCCGAGACGATCAATCGCTTCGTGCGCCGCGCCGCAGTGGGCGCGGCATCGGATTATGGCGACGGGATCGTCCGGCTGGTGTCGGACACGATCCGCGGCTGGGATGCACAGACGATCACCGGGCGGCTGGAAAATGCCGTCGGGCGCGACTTGCAATATATCCGGATTAACGGGACGCTGGTCGGCGGGCTCGTCGGGGTGACGATCCACGCGGTGGATGCGCTGCTCTAATGCCCCTTCCTACGGAGGAGGGATGAAGTACGCGAAGTGAACCCTCCGACGCCCATGCTGAAAGAGGAAAAGGCCGGGCATCGAGCCCGACCTTTTCCAACCCACACCTGACCCCTCCCTGCCAGGGAGGCGAATAGCGTTCAGCCCGTCGCGGTCGCCCGCGTTTCAGGCGTTGCGTTTTCCAGCAGGAACTCCCCCTGATCCTCGCCATCCCAATAATGCGCGCGGACGCCATGGACCTTGATCAGCGTGAGGCCGGGGGTGTCGACGCCGTCCTTGAACCACAGGGCCAGATCCTTGGTCCAATGCGCTTCGAACTGCGCCTTGTCCTTGATCAGCTCGGCCTTGCCTTCGACATGAACGAACACCGGCTTCATGCCGAGCAGGCCGCCCTTGCCGTGGAAGCTGAGCGCGCAGTTCGGGTTGGTGCGCAGATCCTCGACGGTACGCGTGCCTTCGCAGGCGAAATACCAGCTGTCGCCGTCATATTCGACGTCACGGTTGTTGCTCATCGGCCGGCCGGCGATGGTGCCGCCGTCCGAATGGGTGGAGAGCGTCGCGAAATCGATGTCTTTCATGATCTTGGCGAGATCGGCCAGCGTCTTGGTCATGAATCCTGCTCCCAATTGGTTATGCGGGGGCAGAACGCAGGCCGGCGGCTTTATCTCCAGTCGAGTTCGGTCCAGCCGCGCACCCGCGCCAGCGATCGCAGCGGGCCATGCGCGTTCACCGCAAAGGCTTCATCGGCCCAGTCGAGCAACGGCGCGTCCGAGACATGATCCGAATAGGCGCGGACATGCACGTCGCCCCGGGCGATCCCTGCCCCTTCCATCCAGTTTTCGATCATGCGGAGCTTTACGGGCCCGTAACAGTTATTCCCTTCGATCAGGGAGAGAACACGGCCTTGCCTATCGCGCCTCGCCTGTGTGGCGACCACATCGTCAAAATCGAGCAGCCGGGCGATCGCGGCGGCGTAATAGCCATGCGACGCCGTCGCCATCACCAGCCGATAGCCCGCGGCGCGGTCTGCCTCGATGCGTTCGCGCGCATCGTGAAGCACGCCCGTCTCAAACTCGGCATCGGCGAAGCGGGCGGCGACGGCATCCATGTCCGCCACCGTGAGCGCACGCCCCAGCAACAGGCGCTGCGAGAGCTGCTTCAATCGGCTGCGGTCGATCAGCTTGAGCAGATATCCAAGCCCGGCAACGCCAACCAGCGGCATCAGCGCCAGGCGCCACGGCGCCCGCGCGCGCGCCGCATGGACCAGGAACCGCGTCCAGGTCGGCGTCGCGGTGATCGTCTTGTCCATGTCGTAGATGGCCAGGTGCTGCATTGGCGCATCTAGGCATTCTCAGCATGCCAGAGCAAATCCTTGCCGTTCCAGCGCGAATCGCCGAAAGGAGACGGCGATGAGGGGAAGCGCAGATTTCGAGCGAATCGACGCAGGCGAAGGCACGACGCTGCGCTTCACCGGCAACCTGTCGCTTGCGTGTCTGCGTGACCTGCCCGATCGCCTCAATGCGATCGACGGTCCGGTGGCGAAGCTCGACCTGAGCGAAGTCGAGCGGATCGATACGGTCGGCGCGTGGCTGGTCCATCGCTTCGCGCGCGACCACGGCTCGACCGTGGAGGGGCTGGAGGAAGACGAGCAGCATCTGCTCGATCAGGTCGCCGCCGCCGAGCACCCGATCGAATTGCCGCGCAAGCCCGCCGATCCGTTCACCCGGATGCTGGGCGAAGTCGGCGATGCGATCTTCGTTGCCGGCCACACGCTATATGGCCTGCTCGGCTTCATGGGCGCGACGACGATCGCGTTCTGGAACGTCTTTACCCATCCCAAGCGCTTCCGCTTCAACGCGACCGTGCACCGCTTCGAAGTCGTCGGCGTCTCCGCGCTCGGCATCATCGGGCTGATGAGCTTCCTGATCGGCATCGTCATCGCACAGCAGGGCGCAGTGCAGCTCCGCCAGTTCGGCGCCGAAGTCTATACGATCAACCTGGTCGGCCGCATTACGCTGCGCGAACTCGGCGTGCTGATGACGGCGATCATGGTCGCCGGTCGCTCGGGCTCTGCATTCGCCGCGCAGATCGGCACGATGAAGCTCACCGAAGAAATCGATGCGATGCGCACGATCGGCGTCTCGCCGATGGAGGCCTTGGTGGTCCCGCGCACGCTGGCGGTGGTGCTGATGATGCCGCTGCTCGGCTTCTACGCGTCACTGGTCGCGATCATGGGCGGCGGGCTGCTTTGCTGGATCAGCCTCGACATCCCGCCGATCACCTTCATCCAGCGCATCCGCGAAGTCGTGCCGCTCACCGATCTGTGGGTCGGCATGGTCAAGGCGCCGGTGTTCGGCGCGATCATCGCCATTTCGGGCTGTTTCCAAGGCATGCAGGTTGAGGCAGACGCCGAGCAGGTCGGCAATCGCACGACGATCGCCGTCGTCCAGGCGATCTTCCTCGTCATCGTGCTCGACGCGTTCTTCGCGGTGTTCTTCAGCGAAGTGGGCTGGATCTGATGGCGCGGCGCGAACGGGACGACGTGATCATCCGCGTCCAGGGCCTCAAGAACGGCTTTGGCGAGCAGATCGTCCACGAGAATCTCGATCTAGAGGTGCGCCGCGGCGAGATCCTCGGCGTGGTCGGCGGATCGGGCACGGGCAAGTCAGTGCTGATGCGTTCGATCGTCGGGCTGCAGACTCCGATCGAAGGCAGCATCGAAGTGTTCGGCGAGAGCACGATAGGCCGCGAGGAGACCGAGGCCACCAATATCCGCAAGCGCTGGGGTGTGCTGTTCCAGGGCGGCGCGCTGTTCTCGACGCTGACCGTGTCCGAGAACGTCCAGGTCCCGATCAAGGAATTCTACCCCGGGCTCGACCAGGCGCTGCTTGAGGAGATCGCGGCGTACAAAGTGGTGATGACCGGCCTTCCGCCCGATGCCGGCCCCAAATTCCCCGCCGAACTTTCGGGCGGCATGAAGAAACGCGCCGGCCTCGCCCGCGCGCTGGCGCTCGATCCCGAACTGCTGTTCCTCGACGAGCCGACTGCGGGTCTCGATCCGATCGGCGCGGCCGCGTTCGACGAGTTGACCGCGTCGCTCCAGAAGACGCTGGGGCTGACGGTGTTCCTGATCACCCACGATCTGGATACGTTGTACGCCATCTGCGACCGGGTCGCGGTGCTCGCCGACAAGCGCGTGATCGCCGTCGGCACGATCGACGAACTGCTCGCTCTGGACCACCCGTGGATCCAGGAATATTTCAAGGGACCGCGCGGCCGCGCCGCGGTCGCCAGTGCCGAACGGGCCAGCGCCGAGCGGGCTGAAGCGAGGACATGAGGCTCTAATGGAAACCCGATCCAACCATGTACTCGTCGGCGCGGTGGTGCTGATCCTGCTTGCGGTGCTGGCACTGTTCATCGTCTGGCTCGCCCGGATTGGCGGCGGCAGCGAGCGCCAGTACGACATCTTCTTCAAGCAATCGGTCGACGGGCTCAATCCGGGCTCGGCGGTGAGCTTTTCGGGCGTGCCTTCGGGGCAGGTGAAGGAAATCTCGTTCTGGAAGCCCGATCCGAGTCTGGTCCGCGTCCGCGTCAGCGTGAACGACGACGTGCCGATCCTCGAAGGCACCACGGCGTCGATCCAGGGCAGCTTTACGGGGCCGAGCACCGTCCAGCTCGACGGCGCCGTCAAGGGTGCGCCGCCGATCGTCTGCCCCGAGCACAATCCGCGTGCGGCTTGCCCGCTGGGCGTTCCGGTGATCCCGACCAAGCAGGGCGGGCTTGGCGCGCTGCTCAGTTCGGCGCCGCAACTGCTCGAGCGCATTTCGACGCTGACCGAGCGTCTCTCCGACCTGCTGGGGGACAAGAACCAGAATTCGATTGCCGGCATCCTCGCCAACACCAATCGCCTGACCGACGCACTCGCCGACCGCGGGCCCGAGATCGCCGCGACGCTGGCCGAGACGCGGATCGCGATCCAGAAGTTCGGGCTGGCGACCGAGGAACTGGGCAAGCTCGCCACCACGACCAACGGCGTGCTCGCCGACGATGTCCGGCCGACGATCGCCAACCTCAACCGCACGATCGGATCGGCGCGCAAGAGCATGGAGACGCTCGACGCGACGATCGGCGATGCGCGGCCGGGGCTGCAGGCGCTGTCGAAGAAGACGATCCCAGAGATCGGCCAGCTCGTCCAGGATCTGCGCGTGATGTCGACCAGCTTGGCGTCGGTGGCCGAGAAGCTCGATCAGGGCGGTGCCTCGAGCCTGGTCGGCTCGCCCAAGCTGCCTGACTACAAGCCCAAGTGAGGACCAAGATGAACAAGCGCGCTTTGCTCCTTGCCCTGCCGCTGCTGGCTTCCGTGAGCGGCTGCATCTCGTTCGGCGGCAAGCCGCCCAAGTCGCTGCTGACGCTGACCCCGGCCGCGACGCTGCCGGTCGGCGAATCGCAGCGCTCGAACGTCGCGGCGACGATCACCGTCGCCGTGCCGTCGCTGCCGCAGGAGCTCGCCTCGTCGCGCGTGCCGGTGCATTCGGGCGGGACGGCGATCGCCTTCGTCAAGGACGCGCAATGGGTCGAGCGCCCGTCGCAGCTACTCCAGCGGCTGCTTGGCGACACGATTACCGCCAGGACCGGACGGCTGGTGCTCAGCTCGCGCCAGTCGCTCACCGATCCGGGCGCCTATCTGATGGGCGAGCTGCGCCGCTTCGGAATCGAGGAAGAGACCAGCGAAGCAGTCGTCACCTATGACGCCGCGCTGATCCGCGGGCCCGAGACCGTCGTCGAGAAGCGCCGCTTTGAAGCACGCGTGCCGGTGGCCAAGATCGAAGCAGCATTGGTCGGAGCCGCGCTCAACCAGGCCGCCAACCAGGTCGCCGGCGAAGTCGCCGACTGGGTCGGCAAGTAACGCCAACGGATTCGCGAGCGAAACGCCCTACGGCGCGCGGCGCACCGGCGCCTGCGCGTTGCAGATGTCGGCGCCGCCCGCGGGCACGGTGAAGAAGGGCGGCTTGCGGTTCTCGCGCTCGCTCAGCCAGGCGGCGAAGCGCACATTGTCGGTCGCGCGATACTGAAAGCGCGGACGCTCGTCCTCAGGAAGCTGGCTGGCAAGCCGCACCGACAGGATAGGGACATGATCGGCGTCGTTCTCGTAGATGCCCAGGCTACCGCCGCCGCGCGGCAGCGCCGACAGCCATTGCATGCCTTCGACGACGCGCCCGATGACGGCGATATTGCGGTCGAGATGCCGCGGTGCATGGCCGATTACTGCATAGAGCGCGGCGCCGCTGCCGGTGCTCGGTGCCATGTCGCGCGCGACGCCAACCATGCCGTAGCAATGCGCCAGCCAGCTCGCCTTGCCATCGGTCGCGACCGGCCAGCCATCGGCGCTGTGGCCGGTCTTCGCAGCATAGGGATCGGGGCGCGCGAAACTGGTGACGCCATCGTAGCGCGCCCATTCATATTCCGCGGGCGGGTTCTCGATCACGGTCGGCGGCAGCGGCTTCTTCTCGGTTGGATCGCCCCATTGGGTAACGTAATTGTCCTGGACGCGATAAATGGCAGTGCCGTCCCACCAATGCGCCTCGGCCAGCTTGCGGATGTTGGTGACGTGCGCCGGGGTATAGCGCGGGGCGAGGCGGATATAGACCTGATGCCCGCCGCGCAGCGTCATCACCAGCAATTCGCTGTCGGGAATCGGTTGCCAATCGGCTGCCGCGGCGTCGGCCGGCGAAGGCGCGGCGGGTGGCGCGGTCTGGGCAACGGCGGGAACGGCGGCGGCGAGCGCGGAAAGCGCGAGCAAGGGCTTGAGCATTGCCCGAGACTGGCACGCGCGCCCGCGCTTGCCTAGCCCGCCCGCACGGGCTAGTGCCCTCGCCTTCCGGGTATGCGGAGCGGTGGCCGAGTGGTCGAAGGCGCTCGCCTGGAAAGTGAGTATACGCCAAAAGCGTATCGTGGGTTCGAATCCCACCCGCTCCGCCATCGCCCCGAGATCCGCAAGCAATGACAGCCTCCCCGCACGGGGTCGAAGCGTAGGTATGACGGCGCCGGCTAGCCGCCAGCGCCGTTTAATTCCGCGTTTCGTATCAGTACGATCCGACGGGCGCCCAAGCTGTGGCGCTCGGAGCTCCTAGAACCTGAAGATAAGCGCCGCCCGGGCGGCGTGGGATTCGAAGCGCGGATCGCTGCGGCGGAATTCGGTGCCGGGCGCGCCGAACAGAATGAAGGGATTGATCGGCGAGGCGATCCCCTGGACCGCGCGGACGCGGTAATCGTCGTCATTGTAGCGCGTGTAGAGATATTCGAGCCCGATCGAGACGTTCGGCGCGATCTTGTGTTCGATGCCGCCGCCGCCGGCGACGCCCCAGCTGTAGGAATCGCCGTTGTCGAGAAAGGCGTTGGCGGCGTTGTTGGTGCGGAAACTGTTCTTGATCCGCGCATAGGCCGGGCCGCCGCTCACATAGGCCAGCGTCTTGCCGCCGAACGCGTAGCCGGCGCGCAGGCGCAGATTGGCTTCCCAGTCGATCGAGCGCGTCATTGTGTAATAGGCCGGGGTGGTGCTGAACGCGCTGACGCTGTCGCGCGCCTCGCTCCGGCCGAACTCGCCGACCGCGCCGACCACGACATTGCCGAACTGGAGGTCCCAGCCCGCGCGAACATGATATTGGATCCCGTCGCGATCGTCTTCGCAGCCCGCGCTCGGAAGCGCCACGCCGCGGCCGCCGCAGAATCCCGGCGAAAACGCGTCGGTGCCCGCCGTCGTCGTCACGACATCGTCGGTGCCGTCGAAGCCGCGATCGAACAGGATCGTCTCGCTGTCATCCGCGCCCTGAAAGCCATAGCCATAGGACAGCCCGACATACGGGCCGTTGAATTCCTGCGCCGACGCGGCCGGGATCGCGAGGACGGTGAGGATGCCGGATGCGGCCAGTATCGCGCTGCGCATGATAGTCTCCCTTTGTCGTTAGAACAGGTAAGTCAGCAGAAGGCCGTTGAGGCCGATGATGATCGCGGTGACGCTCCACGCGGCGATGCGAATCCAGCCGCGACTGGCAAAGCGGCCCATGCGCGCAGGATCGCTGGTGAAGCGCACCAGCGGGACCACCGCGAAAGGCAATTGCAGGCTCAGCACCACCTGGCTCAGGATCAGCAGTCTCGCCGCTCCGCTATCGCCCCACCATGCGACAACGATCACTGCGGGGACGATCGCGAGCGAGCGCGTGATCGTTCGCCGCAGCCACAAGGGCAACCGCAGGTTGAGAAAACCCTCCATCACCACTTGTCCGGCGAGCGTGCCCGTTATCGTCGAATTCTGCCCCGCGGCGAGCAGCGCCACACCGAACAACATGCTCGCCGCGCCGGCCCCCAGGATCGGCGTCAGCAGATGATAGGCGTCCTGGATCTCGGCAACGTCGGTGCGCCCGGTGCCGTGAAAGGCGGAGGCGGCGAGGATCAGGATCGCGGCGTTGACGAAGAAGGCGAGCGCGAGCGCGATGGTGCTGTCGATCGTGGCAAGCGTGATCGCTTCGCGCTTGCCTTCGTCGCCGCGATCGAACCGGCGGGTCTGGACGATCGCCGAATGGAGATAGAGATTGTGCGGCATCACGGTCGCGCCGAGAATGCCGATCGCGATATAGAGCATCGCCGGATTGGTCACGATCTCGCTGCTCGGGATCAGCCCGGCGCCGATCGCGGCGATGCTCGGCTGCGCCATTGCCAGCTCGAAACCGAAGCAGAGCGCGATCACGATCAGTAGCGCGACGATGAACGCCTCAAGCTTGCGGAAGCCGTAGCGCTGGAGCGCGAGGATCAGCAGCACGTCGATCGCGGTGAGCGTGACGCCCATTACCAGCGGGATGCCGAACAGCAGCTTGAGCGCGATCGCAGTGCCGAGCACTTCGGCGAGATCGCAGGCGATGATGGCGAGTTCGCACAGGCTCCACAGGCCCAGCCGGACCTTGGGCCCATATGCGTCGCGGCACGATTGGGCGAGGTCTAGCCCGGTGACAATGCCGAGCCTTGCTGACAGCGACTGGAGCAGCATCGCCATCAGGTTCGACAGCAGCACGACCGAGAGCAGGGTGTAGCCGAATGCCGATCCGCCGGCGATGTCGGTGGCCCAGTTGCCCGGGTCCATATAGCCGACCGCGACGAGATAGCCCGGGCCGGCGAACGCGCCGAGCTTGCGCCAGAACTTGCCCGGCCCCGCCGGCACCGCGACGCTGCGAAACACGCCGGCGAGGCTGGGCTGGCGCTCGTTTTCAATAGTGTCAGCGATCCCCGCCGGAAGGCCGGGATCGCTGGCATAAGGCGGCATTTCTAGTTGGCCGCGCTGAGGCGGATCGAACCGTTGACACCGGCCGGGAAGAAGCCGCCCCGATCGGTCGCCATCTTGTTGAGGAAGACGATGTTGAGCACCTGTCCGGCCGAGCGGCTATAGGCGACGCCGCTGCTGTCGGTCGGCACGATGTTGGTTGCGGTGCTCGCCCCGGTGCCGGTGGCGCGCACGCCCTGGTCGAGATCGCTGCTACCGTCGAGGCTGTCGCGCGCGTTCGAGATCGCCTCGGTCGCGTCAATGAGCGTCGGCGCGGCGATGCCCTTGCGGTAGAGCACGGTGCGGACGAGCCCGGCGTGATAGGCTTCGGCAGCAAGGATGCCCGCTGCGGCCTCGAGAAAGGTCTTGTTGGTGATCAACGGCGACGCGCCCTTGTATGCAGTCACCCCGACATCTTCGAAGATGTACGCGCCGAGCAGGAAGTTCTCGTCGTTCGCATAGGGGTCGAACGAAGCCCCTGCCCCGATCAGTCCGGCGGCGCGGGCAGCGCTCGAAAAGGCGCCGGTCGCGCTGGTGCCGATGTCGATCGCCGGCTGGGCAACGGCAGTCGCACCGATAGCGCCGCGCAGGAAGCGGACATGCGCCTGCTCGTCCGCGGCGATCTCGCGGGCATATTGCGCCACCAGCGGATCGACGAAGGCAACTTGCCGTCCGCCGGTCACCGTCCCCTGGGTTCCCGTGCCGCCGAGGATCGAGCTTGGTAGACCCGCGCCGGTTGCTGCGTAGGAGTAGAATTGCGCTTCGAGATATTCGAGGTTGAGCGCGAAGTTGAGAACATCGGCATCGGTGATGCCCGGCGCGGGCGTCGGCGTCGGCGTGATGATCGGCGTGAATTCGCCGGGTTCGTCGCTGCAGGCAGCGAGCAGCGCGCTGCCCGCGACCGCGGCAGAGGCGGCGCTCGCCACCTTGATGAAGCGGCGGCGGTCGGCCCGGCGCTGGTCGCATGCCTCGAGCACTTCGAGGATCTGGTCGTGCTGGTTCATGACGTAGCTCCCTGTAAGGCTTAGTTGGCGGCGCTCAGACGAAGGGCGCCGTTGACGCCGCTCGGGAAGAAGCCGCCGCCGGTGACGGCAGCACGATTGAGATAGACGATGTTGAGCACCTGGCCCGCCGACCGGCTGTAGGCGAGGCCGTTGGCGTCGAGCGGCGCGATGTTGCTGGCCAGAGTCGCGCCGGCCCCGGTGGCGCGCACGCCCTGGTCGAGGTCCGACGTGCCGTCGAGGCTGTCGCGCGCGTTCGAGATCGCCTCGGTCGCGTCGATCAACGTCGGCGCGGCGAGGCCCTTGGCGTAGAGCGTCGTGCGGATCAGGCTGGCATGATAGGCCTCGACCGCGAGGATGCCTGCGGCGGCTTCGAGGAACACCTTGCTCGAGATCAGCGGCGACGCGCCCTTGTATGCAGTCACCCCGACATCCTCGAAGATGAAGGCGGCAAGCAGGAAATTCTCGTCATTGGCATAGGGATCGAACGACGCGCCCGCGCCGATTAGCCCTGCCGCGCGCGCAGCGCTGGAGAACGCGCCGGTCGGGCTGGAGCCGATGTCGATGGCGGGCTGTGCCACCGCCGTCGCGCCGATCGCGGTGCGCAGGAAGGTGACGTGCGCGATCTCGTCCGCCGCGATCTCACGGGCATATTGCGCGACGATCGGATCGGTGAAGGTCGCCTGGCGTCCGCCGGTCGCCGCGCCGGGGGTGCCGGTGCCGGTCAGCAGATTGGCGGCCAGGCCCGTACCGAACGCCGCATAGGAATAGAATTGCGCTTCGAGATATTCGAGGTTGAGCGCGAAGTTGAGGATGTCGGCATCGCTCGGCGCGGTCTGGGCGTGGAGCGGTTGGGGCTTGTTGACCAGCGCGAAGCCGCCGGCGATCGCCGACGCCGTTCCGAACGCCTTGAAGAAATCACGCCGCGCACTGCGGCGTTCCACGCGCGCGTCGAGCGCGCCGAGCAATTCGGTCTCGGTTGTCATTGGACCTGCCTCCCTGAGTTGCAGTAGGGAAGGGAACCCGGCGCTCGATATGCAAGTTCCGGCAAAGGCCCTGTTGGGTACGGTGGCGTACGGGCTGCATCTTTTTGGCTTCGACTGACGAATCTTCTCTGTAGTTCGTCAATGAGGTGAGGATGCCAGCAGATCGCATGGCGCGTTCGGCGGCGCAGGAACCGTGCGCCAACTTGTTGATACGCCTTCTGGCTCCTGCAGACGCTCGCCTGCTTCAACCGCATCTGCAGCGTGTTCGATTTTCGCCCGGCGAGGTCGTCGTATCGCCTGATGCGCCGCTCGCGCGCCTGATCTTCCCCGAAACGCTGATGGTCGGCTTTTGCGACGGCGGCAGAAGCTTCGCGCAGATCGGCGTCGTCGGCCGTGAGGGGATTGTCGGATGGCCGCTGCTGCTTGGCAGCATCAGCTCGCCGCTGCTCGGCATCGCCCAGATGGAGGGCGGATCCGGGCTTGCCATCGGTGCCGAGCGCCTGCGCGAGGCGTGCCATATCAGCGCCTCGCTCAGCAGTGCTCTATTGCGCTTCGTCCACAATTTCATGACGCAGATGGCGTGCACGATCGTGTCCAACGCGTCGGATCCGATCGAGCGGCGCGTGGCGCGCTGGCTGCTCATGCTCCACGACCGCGCCGGCGAGGACACGCTCGCCTTGACGCACAACCATGTCGGCAATGCGCTCAACGTGCGGCGCGCGAGCGTCACCGATTGCATGCATGTGCTGGAGGGCGAAGGCCTGGTGCGCTGCCAGCGCGGGCGGATCGTGATCCGCGACCGCGCCCGTCTCGAGGAACTGGCCGGGGATGCCTATGGCGGGGTCGAGGCGCATTATCGCCGCGATATCGGTCCGTTCGGGCGGAATGCCTGAGCGACTGCCTACAGCGTCGAAAGCGGCGCAGACCCCAATATCGCGCCGCTGGGCGCCTGGTGCGGCAGGCCATCGGCGGGCTCCAGCGTGACGGCGATCACTGCGCCATCCTGCAGCAGCGCGCGCACCGCCGGTTCCGCGGCGACGTTGCTCACGCCGGTTCGGTTGATCAGGCCCAGCGATTGCGGGGCGCCGCCGGCGGGAACCACCCAAAGCTCGGGGACGCGCTGGCTTTCGGGCAGGCGCACGGCGCGGACGCGCAGCGTGCCGCTCGCCTGATCGTAGCGCGCGACGAGCAGCGCAGCGCCGCTCTGGTCCAGCAGCTGCGCCACCGCAGCTTCGGCCGGCCGAATAGGTTCGGGCGCTGGGCGAGTCAGCAGCAGCACCGCGAACAGCGCAGCCGCGGCGCTCGCCGCAACCGCGCCCGCACGCCAGGCGCGCAGCTTGCGGAGCACTCCGCCGGAAGCCACCGGCGCAAGCATCTGCTCTATCCGCGGCCACACCCCTGTGCCGGGTGCGGCGCTCGGAATCTCCGCCAGCATCGGCGCCAGCCGCTCCTGCCAGGCGGCTACCGCGGTGCGGAAGCTGCGGTCGGCAAGCTGGAGCCGCAAGGCGCGGACCCGGTCCTCGCCTTCGATCACACCCAGCGCCAGCTCGGCGGCGAGCAAGTCGAATTCCTCGGGAGAGAGCACTGCGTCAGCCATCTTCGATGCACTTTCTGACCTGTGCCAGGCCGCGGCGGATCCAGCTCTTCATCGTGCCCAGCGGCACGCGCGCGCGCTGGGCCAGTTCGGAATAGGTAAAGCCTTCGAGAAAAGCGGCGCGGATCGAGCTGCGCGGCGATTCTTCCAGCGCGTCGAGGCATTGATGGAGCAGGCCGCGCGTGTCTGCAGTGTCCTCGCCGACACTCTCCGTCGCTTCGGTCTCCGCCACATCGGCAGCGCCGGCCAACGCCGCGTCGTACCGCCCGGCAGCGCGCCGCCAGTCGATCGCACGGTTTCTGGCGATCATGCACAGCCAGGTGATCGGACTCGCACGCGCCGGATCGAATGCCGCGGCACCCTGCCAGACTTTGAGATATACTTCCTGCAACACGTCTTCGGCCAGCGCGCGTTCCCCGAGAACATGGAGGCATATGCCGAACAGTTTTGCCGATGTCAGCTCATAGACAGTGCGTAGCGCCGCCCGGTCTCCCAGCGCGACACGCTCCAGCTCGGTGACAAGACGCTTACGGGCAGGGTCGGCAACCGTCATCCGCAACACCTCGCCTCAATTCAGAAAGCGTAAACGCCACCAGAGCGTTTCGGCTCCGTCCCGATTATCTGAATATCGAGTTATCTCGCTTGTCCGACGGTATTGGCCAGGCGCCGTGCGGCGTTTCACGCCCTCACAATACGCATACCGGATCGACCTGAATCCTTGCATCCGGTCCTGGTCCGGGCATCTCGCTCGAGAAATCCGCTGGCGCACTTTCCCCCGTCTGCTGACGGTACGCGCGCGGATCGCTGCCATATTCCTGGCGGAAGGTGCGGGAGAAATGACTGCGGCTCGAAAAGCCGCTGCTGGCAGCGATCGTCTTGATCGGCATCCGGCTGGATCGCAGCATCTTGGCGGCATAATGCAACCGGGTCATCGCGACGAACTCCATCGGCGCCGATCCCAGTATCTGGCTGAACTGGCGCGCGAAGGTCGAGCGGCTTAGGCCAGCGCACTCCGCCAGACGATCGACCGTATGCGGCGCGCCGGGCTCCTGCAGGATCGACGCGACGGCACTTGCCAGGCGCGGATCGGCCAACGCGCTGATGATGCGCGGGGTACTGCCGGGACGCTGGAAGAAGCGGCAGAGCACCGTGAGGATGCACGCCTTCATCAAGGTACTGACCAGCGCGACGGTCCCCAGCGCCTGGGGCATCTTGCCGGCCTCCCGCACCATGGTTTCCCAGGCGAGCTGGATCATCGGCGCATCGCTCACGTCTTCGATGAACAGAACCGTGGCATGATCGAGCAGTCCGAAACTGCCCGACAGCCGGGCAAATACCAGAGCGGAAGCGACCCGGGCATCGCCCGTCGCGCGCAACAGGCTGATCTCCAATCCCGGCGGAGTCAGGATCATCGTGCCCGCCGCGCAATTGCGTGGCGGTTCGCCCGTGCCGACGAGCGTAACGGTTCCCGTCACTACATAATGGACGAGAATCGCATTGCATGGCGCAGCCTCGACGCGTTTGCCGTCCGCCACGTCCCAGGCAACGAAGCGCCGGACAGTGACGTCCATCGTCGCCAGCAGGCGATCCAGATTTTCCGATGACTGCCTGGCAGGTGCCAAGTCCGGCCTTTCGATCGATGAAGGGTTCTGAAGATACGCGCGCGAATACACCCCTGGATGCAGCACGCACTGCCAGGCGGGTTCAGTAGGTAGCGGAGTCCTCGCCGTAGGAGGCGTCGGCAGCGGCCCCTAGAATGGCGCTGGTGCTGACCGTCAGCGTCGCATCGGTGGTGTTGCTCCAGCCGCCCGATCCGTCCTCGGTCTGATATTCGACGCCGGTCTCGAGATGGAGCGGAATGGTGACGTCGATACCCACGCCGGTGTCGGCATCGGCGGATGTCGATTGTTCGGAGCCATGGCTCGACGTGTCGGAATGGCCCTCGCTCCCGCTTTCCGAGTAATTGCCATCGCCCTCGTTATCGGCGGCGGCGTCCTGCCCAGCCGTGCCATCGTTCGCTTCGGGGTCGAAAACCCTGCTCATAAATCCCGACATCTGCTCTCTCCTATTCTTCGCGGAAGCTCTTGCTCACCGCGTCGCCGAACGGCTGCATCAGATAATCGAACAGCGTTCGCGCCTGGGTGGTGATGTTGACGCTCGCCGGAATGCCCGGCTGGAGCATGACACCCGCGCGCTCGACGGCCGCTGGGTCGTCCAGCACGATCTGGGCGTGATAGCGCGGTGCGGCATTGGCTTCCTCTCCCGCGACCGCCGCAGGTGACAGCGTGACGACTTTGCCCTTGAACGCAGTTTGGCCGTGCGGGTTCACCGAGGAAAAGCGCACGATCGCTTCAGAGCCGACGCGCACATCGTCGATATCCTTGGGATCGACGGTCGCCTCGATGATCAGCGCCCGTCCCGACGGCACCAGCTCCATCAGCGTACGTCCTGCATTGACGACCGTACCCGGACCGACCTGGGCAACCCCGGAAACCCGGCCGTCCGCCGGCGCGCGCAAAAGATCGCGGTCCGCCTCGTAGCGCGTAACGTCGAGCTGCGGATTGATCTCGGCCAACTGATCCTGCGTCTGCTTCAGCTCGGAGACGAGATCGACCGATTGCGAATCGCGCGTGCGGCGCATGGTGAGTTCGGCCTCTTCGATGGCTGCGAGGCCCGAGACGCGATCTGCCTCCAATTGCGCCGCGTTACGCTCGAGCGCCCGGATGGTGGTCTTGCGCGCAAAACCCTTGGCATAGAGCATGCGGTAATCCGCCAGCTCGTCGTTGATCAGGGCAAGCTGCTTTTCGGCGGCCGCCTGTCTGGCGCGCGCAGAATCGAGCTTGGTGCCCGAAATCCCCTGGTCGGCCGAGAGCACCGAACGGTGCCGCACGAACAGCGCACGCTGTGCCTGCATCGCTGCGGCGGCAGTCGGATCCGTGCCGCGCTGGGCGAGATCGGCAGGGAAGGTCAACGTGTCGCGGCCTTCGATCTCGGCGACCAGTCGCGCCTCCGTGGCGCGCAGCGCGTCGCGCTTGGCCTGCGCCTGGCGCAATGCCGCTCCGGAGCGCACGCCGTTGAGCCGCACCAGCGGCTGGCCCGCCCGTACCTGCTGTCCCTCGCGCACCAGAATTTCCGCGACGAGGCCGGAGGCGATCGGCTGGATCACCAGCCGGCTGCCGCTGACCGAGACCTGGCCCGGTGCGATCGCGGCGCCGTTGATCGGCACGAACACGGCGAACATCCCGAACAGCCCGAAGAACAGCAAGGCACCGAGCACGCCGAAGCGGATCGTCCGGCGGGTGTCGTCGAGCGGCTGCACGTCGAACTGGCGCATCCGGCGTTCGATCAGGCGCCGTGGCAAGGGGAGCGCCGCGCCGCCACCGAAATGGGGAAATTCGAGCTTCATCGATCAGACCTCCACCGGTTCGCGGGCGATCGACCGCACCACGTCGGTGCGCACCTTTCGGAAGACGCGCGCGCGGGGTCCATCGAGCTGGAGCTGGCCGCCCGACAGCACGATCACCCGATCGACATGCGCGATCGGATTGAGCCGATGCGCGATCAGCACGATCGTCGAGCCTTCCGACTTGAGCGTGCACAGCGCCGCGGCCAACGCTTCCTCGCCATCCGCGTCGAGATGCGCGTTGGGCTCGTCGAGCACGAGCAGGCGCGGCGACCCGAACATGGCGCGGGCCAGTCCGATGCGCTGGCGCTGCCCGCCGGAGAGGCTCGCGCCGCCGCTATCGACCTCGGTCTCATAGCCTTCGGGGAGCGAGAGGATCATGTCGTGGACATTGGCGCGCTGGGCGGCCTTGACGACTTCCTCGTCGGGCGCGTCGGAGAAGCGCGCGATATTGTCGCGGATCGTCCCGGGAAACAGGCCGACGGTCTGCGGCAGATAGCCGACATACCGGGCGAGGTTCTCGGCGGTCCAGTGCCGCCCCTCGATGCCGCCGATCAGCACCTTGCCCTGGCTGGGATTGGTCACGGCTACCAGCAGGCGCGCGAGGCAGCTCTTGCCGGCGCCGCTCGGCCCGACAATGCCGACAGCCTCGCCCGCGGCGATGTCGAGATTGATGGCGTCCAGCGCGGGGCGGCGGCCGCCCGCCGGTGTGAAGCGCATGCCGCGGATCTCGATCTCGACGTCGCGGTCGGGCAGCTTGACCTTCGAACTGCGCGGCGGCGCTTCGCTCAGGCCTTTCTGCACGCGTCGGCCGGCCTGGATACCCTGTGCGATCGAACGCCAGCCCGATACCGCGACTTCCAGCGGCGCCAGCGCGCGGCCCAGAAGCAGATTGGCGGCGAAGATGCTGGCGGCGAGCATCTGACCCTCGATTACCAGATAGCCGCCGATCCCGATCATCGCGCTCTGCAAGGTGAGGCGCAGGAAGCGTATCGCGGAGGCGAAGCCTGCATTGCGGTCGCTGCCCTCGGCCTGGCGGCGCATCATCGTATCGCGATCGATGTGCCAGCGCACCGCAAGCCGGTCGTTCATTCCCATCGCGCGAACCGGTCCGGCGAAGCGCGCGACGCTGTCGGTAAAGGCATAGCTCCGGTTCGCCGCTTCGGCCGCGATCTTGGCGCTCTCGCGCGTCGCTCGATCGTTCCAGAAGGCGAGCACCAGCAGCGAAACCGCGCCGGCCAGCCCGACGGCGCCAAGCAACGGATGGATCAGGAACAGCACCAGCAGGAAGAGCGGCATCCAGGGCACGTCGAAGAAGAACTGTGCCCCCTGCCCCGCCAGCACCGATCGGAACTGGTCGAGGTCGCGCAGCAACTGGGCATTGCGGGCCGTAGCGCCGCGCGCCGGCGCGAGATCGATCACTGCCTGGAACACGCGATGCGCCAGAATCCGGTCGAGCCGCGCCGCCGCACGGATCAGCAGCCGCGCGCGCACCGAATCGAACAGCGCCATCGTGCCGAGCGCAAGCAACAGCGCAAAGCTGAGCCCGATCAGCGTAGGGATACTGCCGCTCGGGATCACCCGGTTATAAACCTGGATGAGGTAAATCGGCGACGCGAGGAACAGCAGATTGACTCCGCCGCTGAACAGCGCCGCGATGATCAGTGGGCGCTTGCACTGCATCAGCGCCGAGGCGAACTCATCGCCCTGCTCGAGCTCGGCGGCGCGATAGGCGCTGTCCATCGCGATGACTTCGGCTGCCGCTTCGGCGGCCCTTGCCTGAAGTGCCTCGGCTTCGCTCGGGGTGGTGGGTTGCTTCATCCTGGCTCCTCAGATCAGGCCGAGCGTATCGGCATGCGGCAAGTCGCCGAGCGGATTGTCGTCGTGATGGCCGGTGTCGCCCAGCAACGCGTCGCCAAGCGGAATATCGGTCGCCAGCGTGTCGAGCAGGTCGGGGACGAGAAGGGGTGCAGACGCTTCGGACATGCCGCTGTCGCTCACGTCGAACACGTCGCTGATCGAGACGAGGCTGACGAGCGTCGAAATACCTCCCACCGGATCGGCGCCGAGCAGGTCGCCGAGCTGGTCGTCGACAAGGGGGAACACCGCTTCCGCCAGCGGGCCCGACGTCGCTGCGTCGAGTGGAGCCGAAGCCAGCTCCGCGACGGCGTCGATCACAGGCGAGGTCACCGAATCGAGGATCGGCGTCACGGTCTGTGCGACCATATCGACCGTGGTCGTAAGGAAATCGATCGCGTCATGCACCGCGGCGCCGGCGTCGGTCACCAGCGGTGCCTTCGTCACGACATGGCCAGCCATCTCCGCGAGGGCCGACGGTGCACCCGACGCCACGGCTTCTGCCGCCCCTGTCGATGATGTCGGCGCTTCAGCGGGCGCGGCTGCGTGGACTGTGCCACCGGGATGGGCAGGCGCGAAAACGGACAAGGCAGCCGGCGCGGCTGCAGTGAGGAATGTCGGAGCCTGAAGTGCCGCGAGGTCCAGCGCGAAGCCCGGATAGGCTGTTGCGCCGGAAAGGTGCGTGGCCTCGGGTGGTTCCTGCGCCTCGGCGACCACAGCACCGGGTTCGACCGGGGTCGTAGCTAACGCTGCCGGCGCGGCCTGCGCGATACCCACAGCGGCTGTCTGTACGTCGGCCGGCGGTGCGCCTGGCGCTGGCTTGGCCTCTCCGATCTGGAGATCGATCGGAGTCTGCCCGCCATAGAGGCCGAAATCCTGCGTCGACCAGGCAAGCAGGCGGTTGTCCGGGTTGAGCAGGATAGGATCGAGCATGGCGGACAATCCCGGATGCAAGAGGAGGCTGGGTCCGCTGTCCGGACCCAGCCTCGTCTAGGGGTCAGTCCGAGCTCGACTGGTCCGACGAACCCATCGCGTCGGTCACCGAACCGAGCAGGCCGTCGGTGCTCGTATCGAGGCCGATGCCGGTGTCGCTCGAATCATAGCTCTGATTGCCATCTTCGTCCTGGCTCCAAGATTCCGAGCTGTTGTTGGCGTCGAGGCCGATCGTCGAACTCACGTCGCCGGTGACGTCGCTGACCAGATTGCCGTCGCTCGAGTTCGAGCTCGATTCGCTGTCATCGCTGAAAATGCCGCTGAGGGGGCTCATGGCTCTACTCCTAAGTTATTGATGTTATGTGCGTTCGTCGTGGAGCGCAGCAGTAGAACCCGGCACGATATGCGACGTTCCAGACTTGGTTCGAGGCTGAAATCGCGCCAAATCGTCTAAAATGGGCCCGGCCCGGCCGTTAGTCTGACCCGTAACGATGCTGACGGGATGCGGGTTTGCAGCCCGCAGAACACCGGCCCCGGATCACTTTGATACGATGTCGAAATGATCGAATTGGGCACGTAATTGAACCGGGAAGATACGAATTAAAGCTGGAAAAATGCGGTGGTGCCCGCTCACCGGCAATTTTCTTATTAATGCTCTAACTTCGATCAGCCTCAGAACGCCCTTGATACTTCCCACCCGGCAGCGAGCCGGATGCGCAACATCGCATAGATCCCGCAGGATCTCCGAAAAGCGGCACTATCAAGTGGATTTGGGCATAGCCCTGGCGGAGACGGAGGGATTCGAACCCTCGGTAGGAGTAATCCCCCTACGGCGGTTTAGCAAACCGCTGGTTTCAGCCACTCACCCACGTCTCCGGAAGGGGCCCGAGCGGAGCGCTATAGCGACGGTCTTTTCGCGGATCAACGGCAGAACCGCCTTGACGCGAAATCGATTCCCGTCGTTGCCCGTTCATTGCAGCGTCAGGCGCATGCAAGTAGCGTAGGCTATCGGACTTTGGGGGTGAAGAATGCGCGTGCGGACCTTGATGCTGTGGGCGGCGACTGCCGCACTCGGGCTCGGCGCAGTTCCCGCTGCCGCCCAGATCACCACGATCGATCCCAACACGGCGATCGATTCGGACCTCGATGCGCCGCCGCCCGTGCGCAACGATCCGCAGCCGATCGACCAGGGCGCCTATCAGGAAGTTCCGCGCGACGACCCCATCCCCGCGCCGCAGCCCGTTCAGCCGCCCGTCGACGCCACCGCCGCCGGCGCGCGCGCGCAGGCGACCAACACCTATCAGCGCGACGACCTGATCGGCGCGGCGGAGGGCGTGTTCGGCAAGGGCGCCTCGGGCCTTGCCGGGATCATCGAGGACATCCTCAAGGATCAGGGCCAGCCCAATGCCTATATCGCCGGGCGCGAGGCGGGTGGCGCGATCGGCGTCGGCCTGCGCTATGGCTCGGGCGAGATCTTCCACAAGGTCGAAGGCCAGCGCAAAGTCTATTGGACCGGCCCGTCGATCGGCTTCGACATCGGCGGCGATGCCAACAAGGTCTTCGTCCTCGTCTACAATCTCTACGACAGCCAGGAACTCTACAAGCGGTTCCCCTCGGGCGAAGGCCGCGTCTATTTCGTCGGCGGCTTTTCGGCGGGCTATCTGCGCCGCGGCGATGTCGTGCTGATCCCGGTGCGCCTCGGCGTCGGCTGGCGGCTCGGCGTCAATGCCGGCTACATGAAATTCAGCGAGAAGCAGCGCTGGCTGCCATTCTGATCGGGTCAGCCGCCTGATTTCAGCCATTTGGGAACAAGCTTCCTCGCTTCGCGTTTTGCGCGGTGAGCCGGGTCGTGTGCGGAACCCGCGGGGAACCCATGACGCCTGCCGCTTCCATCGAATCCGGCGCAAATCGTTTCGAGCTGCTCGTCCAGAGCGTGGCCGATTATGCGATCTACATGCTCGATCCCACTGGCGTGGTGGTGAGCTGGAACACCGGCGCCCAGCGCTTCAAGGGCTATACGCAGGACGAGATCATCGGCCAGCATTTCTCGCGCTTCTACACGAGCGAGGATCGCGCGGCGGAAATCCCGGCCTATGCGCTGCGGACCGCGCAGCACGAAGGCAGGTTCGAAGCTGAAGGCTGGCGCGTCCGCAAGGACGGCACGCGCTTCTGGGCCAATGTCGTCATCGATCCCATTCGCGAAGCCTCGGGCGAGTTGATCGGCTTCGCGAAAGTCACGCGCGACCTCACCGAACGCCGCGCCAACGAAGAAGCGCTACGCAGCAGCGAAGAGCGGTTCCGCCTGCTCGTCCAGAGTGTGACCGACTATGCGATCTACATGCTCGACATCGATGGCCATGTCGCGAGCTGGAACGCCGGCGCCGAACGCTTCAAGGGGTATCTGGCAGACGAGATCATCGGCCGGCATTTCTCCGATTTCTACGGCGAGGAAGATCGCGCGGCCGGCCTCCCGGCCAGGGCGCTGGAGCAGGCGCGCACGCAAGGCCGCTTCGAAGCCGAAGGCTGGCGCGTGCGCAAGGACGGCACCCGGTTCTGGGCCAGCGTCGTCATCGATCCGGTGCACGATCCGCTGGGCGAGTTGATTGGCTTCGCCAAGATCACCCGCGATCTCACCGAACGGCGCCAGTCGCAGATTGCGCTGGAGCAGGCGCAACAGGCGTTTTTCCAATCGCAGAAGATGGAATCGCTCGGCCAGCTGACCGGTGGCGTCGCGCACGACTTCAACAATCTGCTCGCCGCGATCGTCGGCAGCCTCGATCTTGCCCGCCGCAAGATGGCCGAGGGCGCCGACATCTCGCGCTTCATCGACAATGCGATGAAGGCGGCCGAGCGCGGCGCGACGCTGACTCAGCGCATGCTCGCCTTTGCGCGCAAACAGGAGCTCAAGCTCGAGACGGTCGATCCCGCCGCGCTGGTGCGCGGCATGGCCGAGCTGCTCCAGCGCACCATCGGCGGTGGCGTCCGCATCGACACCCAGTTCCCGCTGATGCTCAAGCGCGTGCATGCTGATCCCGCGCAGCTCGAGCTTGCGCTGCTCAACCTCGCAGTCAATGCGCGCGACGCGATGCCCGATGGCGGGCGGATCGTGATCGCCGCGCGCGAGGAGCATGTTCTCACCGGCGAAGGCCTCAAGCCGGGCGACTATGTCTGCCTGTCGGTCACCGACAGCGGCGGCGGCATGGACGCCGATACGCTGGCCCGCGCCACCGAGCCGTTCTACACTACCAAGGGCATCGGCAAGGGCACCGGGCTCGGCCTGTCGATGGTCCACGGCTTCGCTGAGCAATGCGGCGGCAGGCTGGTGCTCGACAGCCGGCTGGACGAAGGCACCACCGCCGATATCTGGCTCCCGGTTTCTGACGACGCGATCAAGCTGTGCCCCGACGAGGCCAGCGGCGACGCGCCGGGACCGGACCAGCTGGTGGTGCTGGCAGTGGACGACGACGCACTGGTGCTCATCAACACCGCCGCGATGCTCGAAGACGCCGGGCATCGCGTGCTCCAGGCCCAATCGGGCCAGGCAGCACTCCAGCTGCTCGGCGAACACCGCGTCGATTTGCTCGTCACCGACTATGCGATGCCCGAGATGACCGGCGCCCAGCTCGCCCAGGCCGCGCAGGCAGGATGGCCGGCGCTGCCGGTCTTGCTCGTCTCGGGCTATGCCGAGCTGCCCGAGGGTATAGCCGCGGATTTCACTCGGCTCGCCAAGCCGTTCCGCCAGGATCAGCTGCTGCCCGCCGTCGAACAGGCAGTCGCCGCCCGGCGCCCGAGCGCGGCAGTGCTCGAATTCTCGCGACGCAAGCGCCGCTAGAGCATCTCGGGTAGGTGGCGCGTATAGCAGGTGCCCCTTCTATCAAGCTGCGCTCTGAGAAAGACCTCGAAACCCGAATGTGAATATGCGCTAGCCTCACCAGGGCCAGCGCGCCCGGCGCCTGGGCGGCGGCGGCGGCGCTTCGGCAGGCTCGCGACGGATCATCCAGCTATGGTTCTCGACGATCACTGCAGGCACCGATCGGCCCTGCGTGTCGCGGGACGGGCGAAAGCGGAACCGCGCTTCGATCAGCCGGCATGTCGTCGCGTCCAGCTCCGCGCTGCCGCTCGACCGGGTTATCTCGCAATCCCGGACGCGTCCGTCGGTCCAGACGAGGTAGCGCACGCCCACCGTGCCGCCGGTCCCGGACTCCGCCGCGCCATCGGGATAGTCCGAATCCCTCAGCTGCCCGCGGACCCAGCGCGGCGGAGTCTCCGCGCCGCCATCGCCGCTGCCGTCGCCCGCGCCGCCGCTGCCACGCCCGTCGCCCTCCCCGCCGCTGCCGGTGCCGGGCCCGACCACATCGGCGCTACCCGCCGAGGGGGCCGCGCCTGTCCCCGCAATCGGCGCCGCGACCACCGGCGGCGGCGGCGATGGCACGACCGGAGCCGGCGCGACGACCTCGGTCGGTTCGGATCGCAAATTGGGGGGCGAGGCCGCGCCCTCGCGGCGACGGCTCTGCACCTGGTGGGGGCGTAGCGTCTCGCGCGGCGGTGGAGGCGGATCGGGTCCGACCTCGAACAGCTGGAGCGCTTCTTCGGGCACGGCGCTGCCGCCCAATGCAAGCCCGGCAATCAGCGCATAGCCGAGCGCCGCGGTCAGCGCCGCGGCACCCAGCGCCGCCCTGCCGCGCTCCGCTCGAGTCGATCGCACAAAACCCATGACACTAGTCGCTCTGGCCCGGGAGGAACGTCCTCCGCAGGATCAGCGATAGAAACGTGCGGTGAGGCCGCGGGATGCATCGTCCCGCTACGCCGACGTCGGGCTCAGCCGAACTCGACCGACTCGAACCGCACCGGCGCGCCGATCGCGGCATTGGCGAGCTGCCCGTCCCACATCACCCGATTGCCGCGGACGATCGTGCCGAGCGGCTTGCCGGTCAGCGTCATGCCGGTGAAGGGCGACCAGCCGCACTTGGAGGCAAGCCATTCCTCTTCGATCGTCCACCGCGCCTTGAGGTCGACGACCGTGAAATCGGCGTCATAGCCGACGGCGATGCGCCCCTTGCCGACGATGCCGAACACGCGCTGCGGCCCGGCGCTGGTCAAGTCGATCAGCCGCTGGAGCGTCAGCCGCCCCTCGGCAACATGGTTGAGCAGCAACGGCAGCAAGGTCTGCACCCCGGGCATGCCGCTTGGGCTGGCGGGATAGGGCTGGGCCTTTTCCTCCAGCGTGTGCGGGGCATGGTCGGATCCGATCACATCGGGAACGCCCTGGTTGAGCCAGCGCCACAGTCCGTCGCGATGCGCGCCCGAACGGATCGGCGGGTTCATCTGCGCCCAGGTCCCCAGCCGCGGATAGGCTTCCTCGCCCGCCAGCGTCAGGTGCTGCGGGGTGACCTCGCACGTCGCGATGTCCTTGTGCTTGCCCAGCAGCTCCAGCTCGGCCGGCGTGGTGATGTGCAGCACATGGATCCGCCGCCCGGCCTCGCGCGCGAGCCGCAGGATGCGCTGCGTCGCCAGCAGCGCGCTCTCGTCGTCGCGCCACACCGGATGCGACGCCGGGTCGCCCGCGATGCGCTCGTCCAGCCGCGCATTCATCCGCGCTTCGTCCTCGGCATGGATCGCCACGCGCCGCTTGCCCGATGCGAGCACGCGCGCCAGCTCCGAATCCTCGGCGACCAGCAGATCGCCCGTCGACGCGCCCATGAAGATCTTCACGCCCGCCGTGCCCGGCAACCGCTCGAGCTCCTTGAGCTGCGGCGCATTGGCGGCGGTGGCGCCGACATAGAACGCATGATCGCACCACATGCGGTCCCTGGCGCGCGCCAGCTTGTCGTTCACTGCCTCGGCGCTGTCGGTGTTGGGCTTCGTATTCGGCATCTCGAACACCGCGGTCACCCCGCCGAGCACCGCCGCGCGGCTGCCGCTCTCCAGGTCTTCCTTGCGCTCGAGCCCCGGCTCGCGAAAATGAACCTGGCTGTCGATCACGCCGGGCAGCACGTCGAGCCCGGTGCAGTCCACTGTCTCGCCTGCATCGCCCACATTGCCGATCGCGACGATGCGGCCACCGGTTACGCCGATATCGGCTTCGGCCGGGCCGCCGGGCAAATGCACACGGCCATTGATGAGTTTGAGATCGACGCTCGTCATATCGCCCTCTTCCGTCACGGGGGCCCTGCCCCTACCTGTTCCTCATGAACGAGACCAGTCCCGGAACATGGCTGCCCGATCGCGCACTGCTGCGCGTGAGCGGCGAGGACGTACGCGGCTTCCTGCAAGGGCTGGTGACTCAGGACCTGGCGCAGGTGGCGCCCGGCGCGCCGCAATGGGCCGGACTGCTGACGCCGCAGGGCAAGGCGCTGTTCGATTTCATCCTGTGGGCGAACGGGGACGCGATCCTGATCGATTGTGAGGCTACCGCTCGCGAAGCGCTCGCCCGCCGCCTGACATTATATCGCCTGCGCCGGCCGATCGTGATCGAACCCGTCGATGGTGGTGTCCATTGGCGTCGCGAAGGCGAGGAAGGCGTCGCAGATCCGCGCCTGGCCGCGCTTGGCCGCCGCTGGCTCGGCGCGTCGGGCGAGCTCCCCGCGACCGGCTGGCACGAACACCGCCTCCGCCTCGGCGTAACCGAGGGCGCCGCCGAGCTTGGCCAGGACAAGACCTTGTGGCTCGAATGCAATGCTTCGGAGCTGGCCGGAGTCAGCTTCACCAAGGGATGCTATGTCGGCCAGGAAAATACGGCGCGAATGCACTACCGCGCCAAGGTCAATCGCCGCCTCGTCGTCGCGCCGATCGGCGAGGCGGGGGACAAGACGCGGGCGCTTTATCCCGATTTCGGCCTGATGGTCGAGCTTCGGCGCGTGGAAGCGCTCGGCGACGCGATCGTCCCGGACTGGCTGGCCGCCGCCCTCGTCGCCGCGCCCGCCGCCTGACCCTGCACCGGGCACGCGCGCCCGGTCTGCTTCAGCCAGTTCAGGATCATCGTCTGGGATCGCGCCGTATAGGCCAGATCATGTCCCGCCCCCGGCACAAGCGCTAGCCTCGCTTTCCGCGCGGCGCCGGCGAGCGCGATGCTGTGACGTGCCGGGATGAGGCGATCGGCGGTGCCGTGAAGCAGGAGCATCGGCGCCTCCACGCGCGCGATCTTCGCCCGATTGTCGAAACGGTCGCGCAGCAGCATCCGCACCGGCAGCCAGGGATAAAGCGGCGCGACGACATCGGGCAGGCTGGTGAAGCCCGAGACCAGCACCAGCCCGGCCACCGGCGCGCCGCCGGCATTTTCGGTCGCGACGCCCGATCCCATCGAGTTGCCGATCACGACGACACAGCGCGGCGCGATCCCGCGCTGCTCCAGCCACGCCAGTGCAGCGCGTCCGTCACGATACAGCCCCTGCTCGCCGGGACTGCCGGGATTTCCCGCATAGCCGCGATATTCGACTAGCAGCACGCCATAGCCCGCCGCTGCGATCCCACGCGCCGCGGCGGCCGCGCCGGTCAGGCGGTCGCCATTGCCGTGGAAGAACAACAGGGTGGGAAGCGTGGCGGACCCGCGCCGATAGGCGGCCGCAAGGCGAAGGCCATCCTCGGTCTCCAGCACCACGCCCGAAAAGCCCGGCGGCGGCGCAGTGGTCGCGTCGCGAGGCGCGGGAAATATCAGCGCGCGCTGCCCGGCGAACAGTGCCCCGAGCATCGTGAAATACAGCGCTCCCACGATCGCGACGATGCGCAGGGCCATCCTATTGCTCATGGGGCCGGGCTTCCTGCAACTTCGCCGGAAGCGTCACCAAAGAAAAAGGGAGGCCGGTTTCCCGACCTCCCCAAATCCTTGCAGTTCCGAAGAACCCGCGTGGCTTACTGACCCGAACCCGGGCCGTACATGATTTCCACGCGACGGTTCTGCAGTTCGCGGACGCCATCGGCGGTCTCGACGCGCGGGCGGCTTTCGCCGAACGCTTCGGTCGAGATGACACCGTCGGAGATGCCACGGCCCGACAGATAGGTCTTAACCGAGTCAGCGCGACGCTGCGACAGACCGACGTTGTAGCTCGCCGAACCCGAACGGTCAGCGTGGCCCGCCAGCATGACCTGTGCGTTACCGCAGGTCTGGTAGTTGCTGATGGCGTTGTCGAGAATGCTCGCGGCCTCCGGCGTGATGTCCGACTTATCCCAGTCGAAGAACACGATGTACGGTCCGGGGGTGCACTGCACGACCGGTGCGACCGGCTCGGCAGCCGGCGGCGGCGTGTAGGCCGGTGCCGGGGTCGGTTCCGGAGTCGGGACCGGCTCGGGCTCAGGCGCGCCGAAGTTGAAGGTCAGGCCACCCATGATGCTGTGCGACCGGAAACGGCCGTACCACTGGCGACCCGCGATATCGACGAGCTCGACACCGGGTGCGTTGAAGAAGCGATACTTCAGCGAAACGTCGATGTTGTCCGAGATCGGCGCGCGGACACCCGCGATTGCCTGCCAGGCAACGACCGTGTCCGAATCGTCCACTGCGTCGCCATTGGTGTTGAGACCCAGACGGCTCTTCACGCGAGCAACGCCGAGACCCGGGCCGACAAAGCCCTGGACGCCGTCGTCATCACCGAAGTCCCACAGCGCATTGACCATGAAGCTGAGCGCCGAAGTACGGCCACCCGCATAGTCATAGCTGCCGGCTGCCGCGAAGGCGGTGCCGCCCGAACCGGTCACGAACGGAGTCGTGGTGGTCGAGCGAAGGCCGGTCACGTTGGCTGCACGATAGCCGACTTCGGCCTCGAGGCGGACAACGCCGAGATCGTAGCCGACAGTACCGCCGACGTCGAAGCCGGCGCGGTGATCGACGGTGGTGGCGTCGATTGCAGCATTCACGTCCCAATCGATGTCTTCGACCAGCATGGCGCCGCCCTCGACACCCACATACCACGCATCGTCGCGTGCAAGAGCGGGCGTGCTGAGCGCGGTCGTCGCAAGTGCCAGAGTTACGGCAAGCTTCCGCATATTAATCCCCTTTCAAAGTTGTCACTACGGACAGCGACAAACTCACTACCGAAACGAAAGTTTCTGCGCAAGCGCACAAAACCCGATACTGTTGCATGAACGTCACAGGTTCAATCGTTGTCGATCAAACCATGTGCACGCATTGCTTCCAGTATCGAAACGATCGTGGCTCGCGCTTCGGCATCAACAGTCACCCCACCCAGTGGTTCCGTGATCGAATCGAGTCTTGGGCCAACCACCTGATCTCCCTCGACAAAAACTTTTCCATGGACCTCTCCGAGCCTCCATTCGCCGCTGGAAAACACCGCCATGCCCCGGTTTGCGCCCAGCCAGAGCCGGGTTCCCTCCCGTGGCGGCATAAAAATCCAACCCGCGCCCGTCCAACCCGCGATCTCGTGCGCATGTCCCGTCCACGCGCCGCTCGGGGAAGCGCCCAGAATCCAGCTCGCCCCCAATTCGGGCGAAGCGGGCGGCACATCGAGTCCCGCCTCAACTGCCGCGCCCTGCACAACCATATCGAGCAGCGCGAGCGCCTCGTTATGGGCCATCTCCTTCTGCGCCTGTCCCGGCTGGAGCAGCGGCAGCGCAAGGCGGTGAGTCATGTAGTCGGTCATCAGGCTTCTCCGGGCAGCGGCAAATCCAGCGTCGCCGGCGGCGACAGGCCGTGCGCGCCGATCTGGCGCACGGCGACGGCAACGACACCCGCGCGCGCGTCTTCGCTCAGCACGATCCGCGGCTCGCTCGCCTCGATGACGCGCACATCGCCGCCGCCGCCGGTGAGGCCGAGCCGGTAGCGCTCGCTTTCTTCTCCGAGCGGCGCATCGACGCCGTCGATCCAGTCCCAGCCGTTGCGGCTGCGGCGCACCCAGCGAATTTCGGTCGTCCCGTCAGGGAACAGGCGCGCACGCAGATGGACCGGCGCGGGCGGAACCAGCGAGACGCCGCGCATCTCGGCCTGCGCTTCCGCCGCGTCGCTGTCGCCCACGCCTTGCGCCAGCACGCGCGCCACCGAGCCGATCGTCTGCGCCGGGAGTTCCAGCGTCACCAGCGTTTCGGCCTCGATCAATACGAACCGGTCCCCCGTCGCCTGCCTGCCGATCGCCGGTTCGGTGCCGCGCCGGCCGCGCCACAGCCCGCTGAGCGCCCATCGCCGTGCGCCGAGCGGCACCGCCTGCGCGAACTGGAGCAGCTCGTCGCCGACCATCGCGAGGTTCGATCCGGCCGCCAATGCAGCAGCATCGGCATCGCCCAGCAGCATCGCCCCGTTGGCGAGCTCGACCTCGACGACATTGACACGATCCACCAAATCGCTCCGCCCCGCGCCCGGCGGCGTCACCACCGTCCCCAGCACCGCCGGCATCGGCGTGACGCCCGCGGGCGTCCAGCTCGCGCCATCGTCCACGCTGACCAGCAGCCCCGCGCTTCGCCAGCCCGGCCCGGTTCCACCCGCAGCGATCGCCAGCCGCGGCGCCGTCGCGAGGCCGCCCAGCGGCGGCAGGTCGAAGGCATGGACCACCGTCTCGCCCATTGCGAGGTCGGGCGCCGGCAGCACCCTGCCGCCGCTCGCCGTCTCGGCCAGCGCGCCGGGCGCGACCGCAACGCACTCGAGCACCACCACCATCGCCTCCAGCCGCCAGCGGTCGACTCGCCATATTCCCGGCGCACCCTCGATCGTAACCCGCTCGCCCGGACGGACCGCCAGAGCGCGCCAGGGCAATGCCAGCGTCCGCCGCTCGCGCTCGACGTCGAGCCGCATCAGCGCCGCCTCCGCCATCGTCCGTGCCGCACCCGCATCGATCGCCGCGGCCAGCTCGATCCGGGCGTCGCGCAGGCCCGCACCCGGACGCACCGCGCGCTGCACCCCGGCCTGATACTCACGCGCAGGCTCATAATGCGCGAGCGTCAGCGTACGCGGCGCGGTTTCCGCCGCAGCGATGTCGCGCCGCCTGCCGCCACGCTGCCCCTCGCCCGCGCCGACATCGGCCAGCGCAATCGCCGCCCCGCCGCCGCCGTGCAACAAGGTAAGCGCCTGCGCATCGGCCCGGAACCAGCCCCCCGCCGCGCCCGCCAGCGTCTCCACCACCGCGCGCACGCTCGCGCCCGCCGCGGCAAAGCCTGCAAGCGACACCGTCGCCTCGGGGCTAGCAAGCAGCTCCGCACCCAGTTCCGCAGCGATCCCCCCCGCCGGCAGCGGCGCCGGATCGGCAATCACTTCGAAGCTGAGCGAGGGAATCCGATTGCCGAAATCGGCGAGCTCGAGATCCTCGAACACGACATAGGCAAGTCCCCGATGCGCCGGCGTTTGCCCCGCCCCCTCGATCGCTGCGATCAGCGGATCGGGCTGCTGTGCCTCGCTGCCATGGTGGATCCGCAGTCCGCTGCGTGCCTTGAGGTCGCCCGCGGCACCGCGCAGCAGCTTGCCGTCCGCCCAGATCCGCCCGACGTCCAGGATCCGCCGCGACGACAGCGCCACGGCGAACGACGCGGTATAGCTGTAGCTCGTCGTGCTCGGACGCCCCTTGCCGCCGCTCTTGCTGCTGCGGTGCTCGATCAGGTCGGTCGACCAGATCACCGATCCCGCCACGCGCATCGTTCCGAATATCTTCGGAATCTGCGTTCCGTACGACGATGTCTGGATGCGCAGCTCGTTCAGCCGCGGCCCCTCGCGCCCCTTGGGCTTGAACAGCACTTCGCGGTCGAACGCATTGCCCATCATTGCGCCGATCGCGCCGCCCACCGGACCGCCGACCATGGTGCCGGCGACCATCAATACCATCGTCGCCATGTCAGTCTCCCCCGGCGATCCGCCAGCGCCCGACCACCGGCCAGGGTAGCTCGTCGCGCTCCACCACGCGCCGCAGCATCGCGTCGGCGTGGATCATTCCCGTCTCAGTCCGGATCGCGAAGTGCAGCTGCCCGGGCCCCGGCCGCATCAGCAGCAGGTCGCCCGCCTGGTCATCGGCAACCGGCACCAGGCCGGTCGCCGCGATCGCCGCACAGATTCGCCCGGCGTCGCCGCTCCGCAGCCGATAGCCGCTCGGCACCGACCCCGCGAACCCCTCCGCGCGCAGCGCCAGCGCCACCAGCCCCACGCAATCGAGTCCGTCGGCGCCCCGCCCATGCAGCCGGAACCCCACGCCCAGCGCCGCCCGCGCCGCCGCGACGGCGCGTTCGCCAGGCGTCATCCGCCGGGATAGCGCGTCAGCAGGTCGATCCCCGGCAGGAACGGTTCGCCCCGAAAATTGACGGCATTTCCGAACCGCGCCGCACAGGTCGCCAGGCTCTTGTCGCACCCCTGCACCAGCTCCACGAGCGCCCCCACCGCCGCGAACCGCGTCGGCCGCCGCAGCGTCACCGTCACCCCGTCCGAGCGGGCAATGGCGTCTTCCAGCCCGGAATTCGCGCCGCCGAACCAGCGCAGCCGCCCGCCGCCATAAGCGTTGCCCACCGGCTCCGCCGCATCGAGCTGCAGCACCGCGCCGTCCGCTCCAATCACCCGCGCGAACCGCCGCCGCCCTGCCATCGGCACCCGGCATCGCTGGTCGCCCAGCTCGGCGCGGCACCCGGGCGACGTCTCCTCGACCACCGCCCGCTCCAGCGCCGCCGAAACCCCGCACAGCTCGGCGGTCAGCACGTCGCCGCGCGTCTCGACTGCGCCGATCGTCCCCTCGCCGAGCGGAACCTGCTCCCCCGGCGCCGACCAGTCGGTCGCGAACAGCGCCACCCGCGCCCCGTCCCAGCGCCCGGCCAGCAAGTCCGCTTCACTGATCGCCGCGCTGGTCAGCGCGCCGGTCACGTCCATGCTGTCCGCGTCCAGGCTCGCGCTGCGGCTGATCGCGCTCGGCGTCATCCCCGGCGCCGCGCGATAGACCAGGCCGTCGATCTCCAGGTCGCGGTCATGCGCAGTGACTCCGATCGTCACTCCGTCGCGCCGCTCAATCCGCCAGCACAAGGCCAACGTCGTGACCTCGCCTTCCAGCCAGCTCATTCGCGCACCTCGACCAGCGGCACCGAAGCCGCCGCCCCCGCAAGATAGGTCGCCCGGCTCACCGTCAGCCGATCCTCGGCGAAGCGCACCGGCACGTCGAAGTCGAAGCTCGCGCTCACCACGGCGCCCACGTCCGGCGGCACGTCCAGGGTCACCACCCCGCCCGCACCCAGCGTGAACGCCGCCGTCGCCAGTCCGTCCACCGCCACGCGCAAACTGCCGCCCACGGGCCGGGTGATCCGCCGCACCACGTCGCCATAGCGCCGCACCAGCTGGAACCGCGCTTGCGCGCCGTCGCCCGTCCCCAGCACTTCATCTACACCCTCGGCATCGAACGGATCGCGCAGCCGGAACCCCCGCGCCGGCCCCATCCGCGCCCGGAAGAAACCGATCAGCGCGGCGATGTCCGCCTCCGATCGCACCCCGGGGCCGACATCGTAGCGCAGCCGCGCCTCGGCCCATTCGGCATTGCGGTTCTCGCGCCCGCCCGCACTGGTCACGATCGCCGTCGAGACCTCGGGCGCCACTTCGGCCTCGCGTCCCAGCGCGAGCGGAAACACCACGTCGTCGAACGCGTCCACATCACTCTCCTGATCAAAGTGTACGAAGCCGTCGCGCAGCACCTGCGGCAGCGCCCAGACGAACGTCGCCGCGACACCGCGCCGCCTCCCGCGTTCGGCAGCCGCGGCGATCGGCCGCCACTGCGCCTTGTCCGCCGGGTTCAGTACGAACCCCGCCAGATAATGCTGGTCGCTCACCGGATAACCCAGCCGCGCCTGCGCCAATGCCAGCCCCTTGCCGCTCGCGGCCTCGTTCCCCGCCGCCGCCCAGTCATAATCCTCGAGCTGGAGTATATCGAACGCCGGCGCCGCCCAGCCCACCGGCAGGTTCGCGCGCTGCAATTCGGGCATCGCCCGGTCGAGCACCGTCGGCAGATATGCCAGCAGCAGCACCTCCGCCCCCGGCGCCCAGCGCACCACGTCGCGCAGCGCCAGCGTAGACGCCGCCAGCAGCGCCCCCGCCGCATCGAGCACTTCGGTATCGACGCTCCCGCGCACATTCTGCTCGGCCGGATCGCCCAGGGCGACGCGCGCCGCATCGTCATGGATGCACAGCCGCCCGTCAGGCATCACCCACCACCACGGCTCGCCGATCTGGAACTTCACCGCCAGCCCCGCCGCCTGCGCGATTCCGACGAACGCCAGCGCCACCACGCGCAGATAATACATCGCCCCGTCATGCGCCGGTGACAGCAGCGCCGAGGGCGGGCTCCAGCCGGTAAGCCCCGGCGACCCGTCCGCCGCGCGCTGCTTCCAGTCGTTCCAGCAATGCTGGTCGAGCAATTCGTACGAAAGCGACCAGATCACTTCATAGCCGAGCGCCCCGGCCCGCCGCGCGAAATCGCCATGCCACGCCGCGCACGCCATATTGAGCGTGCCGCCGGCCAGGCTGGCATAATAGCCTCCCGAATTGGCCTCGAGCCGGAAATAATGGCTCATGCCCACATAATGCAGGATGCTTCCACGATAGCCGAGCTGGAGCGCGTTTCGCAGCACCCGCGCCGGGGTCAGATGGTAGCAATCGTCATAGCCATTGGCGATCTGCAGCCCGTGTTGGGGCACCACGACATCGCCGATCGCCAGCACGGAACCCGGCCCCTCGCAAACCATGTCACCAAGCTCGACCCAGCCCTCGACCGGCGTCGGCAGTGGAGCATCGCTTGCGCTGTACCCGGCAGGCACCAGCGACACGAACATCCGGTCGACATCGCCCGCAAACACCGCATCCGCCTCGTCCGGTAGCACGAACCCGCCCGCGACATCGGCGAAGTCGATCGTGACCACCGCCTCCTCGGGCGTCCCGACGGCGTAGTTCCACAGCCGCACATACCAGGCGCGCGGATTGCCGCCCGCATCGCGCCCCTCGATCGTCAGCACCGGGCCGTGGATCGCATCGAGCGCCACCACCCCGGAAGACCGCCAGCGGAATCGCAACCGGCACCCGCGATAATCGCGGCCGGTCGCGTAGCGCAGCAGCACATGGTCGTGCCGGTCCTCGCTCTCCCAGATCAGCCCGGCAAGATCGTCCTGCCGATAGAACACCGCATCGACGCGCAGCGCATCGGGCGCCGTCGTCGTTACGCTCGCCATCATCGGACGCGGAAAATTGACCGTCCAATAGGCAGGATCGAAGCGCGAAATCACGCCCTCCATCTGCCCGCGCCGCGTCTCGGCCAGCCAGTGTGCCATTCCCTGCCCCCTTTGCATTGGCGCTCTTCACGATTCATCGTCGGCTGCTACGGTGAGGACATGTTCGCCCGTCACGCGCTGTCCCATGGCTAGATGGCCGGTCCGCGAGGAAGGACGGGAAGAAGCCCTTCTCACCCGCGTCCGCGACATGCTTGCCGAGATCGCGGCGCGGCATTCGCTTCGCGTCGAATGAGCGAAGACGTTCCGGTCGCCCTGTCCTGCACCTGGCCTCGCCAGCCGGGCCTGGATTTTGAACTCTGGTTTTCATTCAGTGATGACGAGCTGACCTTCGGTGGAGACCGGTGGTATGCGGACGTGTTTCCGCTCGACGATCCTGAAAATTGGGAGCGCGTCTGTGCCGCGGTCGATGGGTTGATAACCGGCGAAGCGCGTGCGCTGCTCTATTATGCGGTCGGCCGGAAACAGCCATATTGGACCGTCCTGCAACTGCGCGAAGCGGATCGCTGGACGAATGTGTCCACAGGGGCGGGCTGCGCGATCCCGCCACTGGTGAAACCACGCGTGCTCCGCAACGGCCACCCCGTCACAATGGGCCCTGCCCGCCTGGCATGGGGCAGCTTGCTGTGCCTGTTGCTCCTGCTCGCCGCGATCTGGTCGCTTCTCTGAATCCGCGACCCTGCTATTCCACCCCGGCCAGCGCCGCTTTCACTGCCCGCGCCACTTGCCGGCTCGACTGCGCCAGCGCCCGCGGCGCCTCGTTCGCCGCCGCATTCACCGTGATCGACACCCGCACCTCGCGCGGTCCGCTGCCCGAGGCCGGCGCCACTGCCCCCGCGCTCGACGGCACGAACAGCTCGGGCCCGCGCTCGCCGACCCAATAGGGCCGCCCGGGGCTCACTGGCCCGCCGGTCGCGCGCCCGGGCGCCCCGCCGAACATCCCGAGGATCGCCCCAAGCAAGCCCCCGCCGCCGCCGCCCAGCGCCTTCATCCCCTGGTGCAGCGCCGACGCCGCAATCTCGTCGAGCACCGACAGCGCGATCTTCTTGAGATCCTCGAATCCGAATTTGCCGGTCCTTGCCGCGCGCAGCAGCGCGCCTTCGATCGCGCGACCGGCGCGGTCGGCCCCTGCCTCCAGCGGTCCCTCGATCTGCCCGCGCATCTCCGCCACGTCGCGGGCAAAGCCGCGCGTGTCGGCGCGAACGCTGACGATCAGCCGTTCGATTTCCTCATCCATCGGGAAAAAGCTCCTTCAGCCGCGCAATTTCATCGCCACCCACGGGATCGGCATCCTCGCCGCGCAGCGCCCGTACCAGCGCCCCCAGTTCCGCCGGCGTCGCATTCCAGAAAGTGTCGGGCACCCACCCGAACGCGAGCCCGACTGCCCCGGCCAGCCGAACGGCGGCCACCGCGAATTCCTCCCCCATCATCGCCCCGCCAATATCTGCCCGAGCAGAACCTTGAGCACCGGCGCATTCGCCGCCAGCCCGCGCGCGGCCACCCCCTCGGCAAAGTCCTCGCGCGTCAGCCCCTCGGGCCGCTCGCGAAGGCAATGCCAGAACAGGCCGACCATCTCGCCTAGCCCCAGCCGCCCTTCCGCCGCCCGCTCGACCAGCGCGAACAACGGCCCCAGCTCGCCCTCCGCCGCGACCAGCGCCGCAAAGCTCGGCCGCAGCACCAGCATCTCGCCGCCAACACGAAGCTCAGCCTCGCCCCGCGCCGGATTGGAACGCCCCTCCCTCCCAGGGCGGGGCTGGGGGTGGGTCGGTGTCTCACCGGGACCAAGGCTCACGCCGACACCACCGGCCCGGAGCTCTCCAGGCTCAGCGTATAGCTACGCTCGCCGTTGAAATCCCCGGCATAGTCGAGCCGCGTCACCAGGAAGCGTCCGGTCATGCTCTCGCCGCTCTCGAAGCTCAGCCGGTAATCGTCGATCAGCCCCGAAAGCGCATTGGCTTTGACCCGCCCCTCCGCCGCCGATCCGGTGAACACCCCGGCGCCCGAAACGCTCACCGAACGCACTCCCGCCCCGGAAAGCAATTCGCGCCACCCGCCCGAATCCTTCGACGTGATCACCACGGCCTCGCCATTGACGCTCAGCTGCGTCGTCCGCAGCCCCGCCACCGTGGTGAAGCCCACCGGCGACCCCCCGTTCCCCACCTTGAGGAGGAACGCGCTACCCTTCTCCGCCGCCATGTCATTTCTCCTTCAAGACCCTCCCCGTTCCGGGAAGGAGTCAATTCACCCGAAGCATGCGCACCCGGAACTCGACCACCGCCGCGCACAGCCCGTCGCCCTCGCGGACAATCCGGCTGCGGACGAAGGCGAGGCTGGCGATCCGCCACCCCTCGCCCAGCTCGCGCGGCAGCCCGGCCACCGCCGCCGCGGCATGCTCCGTCAGCACGCGCAGCCGCGCCCGGTCCTCGCCCGCCTCGAAGAGCCCGACCGCTAGCCGCCCCTCGCGCCCGGCCATGTCCTTGGTCCCCCAGTCGACGAGCACTGCCTCCTCGACTACGGCATAGGGCCGCACTGCCCGCGCCGGCGCCGCATCGAACACGCCGTTGAGCGCCCCGGCCAGCGGCGCATGTCCGGCCAGCGCCTGCACCAGCGCCGCGGACAGGATCGCGTGCGCACTCATCGCAGCAGCCCTCCCAGCCAGCGGATCGCCGGATCGCGCAGCCAGCGCCGCGCAAGGCCGCGTCCCGACACCACCACTCGCCCCGGCTCGGCCTCGACCGAGACCCCGGGCAGCGCCGCCCGCGCGGCATCGGCCACCCGCGCCGCCGCGCGCACCGCTGCCCGCGCGCCGATCGCCTCGGCCCGCGCTTCCAGACTCTTCATGCCGATCGCCTCGCGCTTTCCAGCCGCACCCGCCGCCACGGCCGCCACAGCGCCGCCACTGCCGCCGGCGGCGCCCCGCCGCTTGCCCGCGCCTCGAACAAATGCACCGCCAGCAGCAGCGCGCCTTGCGCCAGCGGCGCCGGCAGCGCGGCCCAATCCGCGGCCAGCCCCGCGGCATAGCCGACCCGCAGCCGCCCCGCCGCAATCCCGCCGCTGCCGCGCACCCAGCCTTCGCCCGCCGCATCGATGTCGATCGCATAGGCTTCGGCGGGCAGCGCAAAGCCGTTGCCCGACATGCTCAGCCCCTCGACGCTGTCGATCGCCGCGACCGGCGCGCCGCCCAGCCGCTGCCACGCGGCGTGCGCCGGCACCACCGCCTGCCACGCCCGCACGATCAGCGCCTGGCCGGTAAACGCCTCGCACAGCGCCAGCGCCGTCGCGGCATGGCTCTCGAGCAGCCCATCCTCGGCCGCCCCGGTAATCCGCAAATGAAGCTTGGCAGCATCGCGCACGGCCGCGATCGCCGCCGCCGGAAAGGGCGGAGCAAGCATAAGTGTCTCCTCTGAAAGACTCCCCTCCCTGCAAGGGAGGGGCTGGGGGTGGGTGCGAGCCAAAGGCGAGCTCCCTCGCTCGCCGATAGCGCCAGCTCGAAGCTGCGCTTCTCGCACCCACCCCTCGGTCCCCTCCCTGCAAGCAGGGAGGGGAAGCGTTCAAATCAAGCCGCCGCGAACTTCAGCAGCTTGATCGCCTCCGAATTGCTCACCATCCCGCCGACCCGCTTGGTCGCGTAGAAGTGCACGAACGGCTTGTTGCTGTACGGATCGCGCAGGATCTGGGTCTCGCCGCGCTCGGCGATCAGATAGCCCGCCTTGAAGTTGCCGAACGCGATCGACAGCGAATTGGCGGCGATGTCGGGCATGTCCTCGGCCTCGACCACCGGATAGCCGAGCAACGTCGCCGGCTGGCCGATGGCGAGCGAAGGCTGCCACAGGAACGCCCCGTCGACTGTCTTGAGCTTGCGCAGCCGCGCCAGCGTCGACGAATTCATCACCCAGCTCGCCCCCTGGCGATACGGCGCGCGCAGGCTCTGGACCAGGTCGATCAGCTTCTCGTCGGGATTGGCCGCGAACGCGCCCGCCGCGCCGCTCGCGACATATTGCAGCGTCCCGAACGCGCGAACGCCATCGCCGGTCGCCGCGGTCGGCGAAGCGAGGAACCCGCGCGGCTTGTTGGTGCCGTTGCCGCTCACGAACGCCGAGCCTTCGGCCGCGGCGAACTCGCGCGCGATTTCCTGCGCCAGCCATTGCTCGACATCGAACGCCGCGTCGTCGAGCATCGCCTGGCTCGCCGCCGGATTGGCATAGAGGTCGCCGCTCGGTGGGGCGATTTCATTGAACACCGGAGTCGCCGTCTCGGCTCGCGCCGCGGTCTCCGCCGCCCAGCCCGAAGCGATCCCGCCGCTCGCCACCAGCTTGCGATACCCGCTCGACCCGACCTTCACGACATTGGCGATCGTCCGGATCGGCGACACTGCCTTGAGCGTCGCGTCGATCAGCCCGTCGATCTCCTCGGGCACGGCATAGCCGCCTGCGGCATCGTTCGTCCCCGACATCGCCTTCATCTCGATCCCGCCGCTGCCGGCGCGCAGGAACCCCTCGAACGCCGCGCTGCCCAGCGGCCGCCCGCCCGCCAGCATCGGCCGCACCGGCGGCAGCCCCGCCTTTTCCACTGCCTCGAAGCTCGCCTCGAAGCCATCCAGGTTCACATCGTCCATGTTCGTCTCCCACACAGAAAATTCCTCCCCGAGTTCGTCTCGGGAAAGGGGACCGCCGGCCGCAGGCCGGTGGTGGAGGGGCCGCCACAGGCGAAGGCCCCGATTTGATGATTTCCCGGCTAGTCCGCCGCCACTGCGTGCACCCGCGCCAGCGGCTGCATCGGGCTCGCCACCAGGCTCACTTCGATCAGCTCCAGCGCCTTGATCTCGCGCCGCGCGGCACCACGTGCCTCGGTCACCCGATACCCGAACGACAGCCCGGTCACTGCGCCCTTGGCCACGGCGTCGGCGAGTTCGGGCGCCGCCACCCGCCCGACCACGCGCAGCCCGCGCGAATCCTGCGCCAACCGTTCGATCGTGCCGATCGGCGCGCCGCCATGCTGCCACAGCAGCGGCACCGGCCCGGCGAGGCGGAACGCCCCCCGCCGCACCACGTCGCCGCCGCGGTCCGGCACGTCGAACACCGCCGCATAGCCGGCAAATCTGACTCCCCTCCCTGCAAGCGATGGGTCTGGGCTGGGTGCGAGCCGAAGGCGAGCCTCCCTCTCCAAAGGCGTCACTTGAGCCACCCCGGAAACCCCAGCTTTACGGCGAGCCCGACCAGCACCAGCGCCGCGCCCATCCGCCCGGCCCAGGAAAACGCCGCCTTGAGCGCCGATCTCTTGGCGTCGCGCCACGCCCCTAGCAGTTCGCGCAGCTCGGCCATGTCCTTCGCCGCGCCGACATCCTCCAGCCCCAGCCGCGCCAGCGCGCGCTGCGCGCTGGCCTCGCCCGCTTCCTCGGCAATCGCCCGCAATGTCGCGAGATCGGCCCCGTCCGCCTTCGCCTGCTCGATCAATTGCGCGAGCAAAGTCTCGTTACGCATGTCACTCTCCCGATTGCCCGGCCGCCCGTCCCGGCCTAGGCGGAAATGATGCCCCGCTGGCTCTTTCCCCTGCTCGTTCTGCTGATCGCCGCGCTCGCCGCGCTGCTCGTCTGGGCCTGGTCGACCGACTATATTCTGATCGACAAATGCCTCGACGCCGGCGGCGTCTGGGAGCAGGAAGCGCGCGTCTGCGCGCTCCCGGTCACGACAATCCGATCATAGCCCGCTTCTCGTCGTCGCTCAGGAAGTCCGCGCCGCTCACTTGCCGCCACAACCGCTCGCGATCCTCGGCCAGCGCGGTCACCCGATCGAGATCGACCTGCAGCGCCGCATCGGGAAACCACCCCCGCAGCGCCTGGCTAAGCCCGGTCAGGATCGTGTCCGCGATCGGCAGGATCGCCAGCCGCCACAGCGCTCGGTTGGCCTCGCGATAATTGGCGAACGCCGCGTCCCCCGGCAGCCCCATCAGCATCGGCGGCACGCCGAAGGCCAGTGCGATCTCGCGCGCCGCGGTCGCCTTCAATCCCATGAAATCCATGTCGGCCGGCGTCATGCTCATCGCCTGCCATTTGAGCCCGCCTTCCAGCAGCATCGGGCGTCCGGCGTTAGCGGCGCCGGCGAACGCCGCTTCCAGCTCGCCTTTGATCCGCGCGAACTGGTCCGCGCTCAGCACCCCGCCCTCGCCCGGGTCATAGACCAGGGCGCCCGAAGGCCGCGCCGCATTGTCGAGCAGCGCCTTGTTCCAGCGCGTCGCGGCATTGTGGATCGCGATCGCCCCCGCCGCCGCGCCCAGGCAGCCCAGCCCATAATGGTCGTCGATCGGATTGAACGCCTTGATATGCGCCACCGCCGGCCGCCCGCCGGCATCCTCCGCCGCCAGCCGGCTGACATGCGCGCCCACCCGATAGCGATACGCCACCGGCCAGCCGCCCGCATCCGCTTCGATCGTCACCCGCTCGGGCCGCAGCGCGAACAGCTCGCGCACCACGCCCTCGCTGTCGGTCAGGATCTGCACCCAGGCATTGCCGTGGAGCAGCAGGTGCGCCGCCACCGTCTCGATCAGCGATTGCCCGCCCGATCGCGCCGCCGCCAGCGCCGCCAGCGCCGGGTCGCTCGCCTTGAGCGGCGCCGACCCCGCCCCTTCGCTCACCAGCTTGACGGCGCGCTGCGCCACCGGATTGTGGCAATAGCCCTCACGCACCTGCGCCTCGTAGCTCCGCGGCCATTCGCCCAGGCCGGCAATGCCGCCCCCACGCGCCAGCGCCGGCCGCGCGCCATCGCGCGCGGACTTGCGTCCGAACCATTTCATGCCTGTCTCCTGAAACGTCCTTCCTCTCCCATCGGGAGAGGGAAGGGGCCCGCCGCCGAAGGCGGTGGGAAGGGTGAGGGCAGAGGATGTGGCGAACCTGCCTCACCTTCCGCCGACTGAAGCCGGCGCCCACCCTCTCCCATCAGGAGAGGGTTGCCGCTACCGCCGGGTAGCGAACCAGATCACATGGCGCGGCCCCTTGCCGTTCGACCGCGCCTTCACGCCGACTTCCTCGACGGCGAAGTCCGCATCGCGCAGCCGCGCCGCGAACCGCGCATCGGGCGCCGCCGACCATATCGCCAGCACCCCGCCCGTCCGCAGCGCCGATCGCGCCGCCGCCAGCCCGCGCATCGAATACAGCCCGTCATTGCCCGGCCGGGTCAGCCCGTCCGGGCCATTGTCGACATCGAGCAGGATCGCGTCATAGCCGCCGCGCGCGTGCCGGATCATCGCCCCGACATCCTCGATCACCAGTTCGACGCGGTGGTCGTCCAGGCACGCCGCGGTCAGCGCGGCCATCGGCCCCTTGGCCCAGTCGATGATCTTGGGCACCAGTTCGGCCACGCTCACCCGTGCGTCCCGATCGAGCCGCTTCAGCGCCGCGCGCAGCGTGAACCCCATGCCGTATCCGCCGATCAGCAGATGCGGCGCCTGCACCCGCAGCCGGTCGATCGTCATCTCGGCCAGCGCCTCTTCCGACCCGCTCATCCGGCTGTTCATCAGCTCGTTGCGGTCGAGCACGATCATGAAGTCGTCGCCCCGCCGGAACAGCCGCAGCGGATCGCCGCCCGGCACCTCTGCGGTATCGATCAATTCGCGCGGGACCATGCAAAAACTCCTTGGTTGCCGCCGCCCCTACATCAGCGTGACCCGCGCCGCACCCCGCTTGCCGAGCATCAGCTCGGTCAGCGCCCACACCGCGGCGTCCGCGCGGTCGGGCGAGCGTCCCGGCCCTTCATAGCCGCCCCCCGCCTGCAGCCCGCAAATCTCATCCTCCAGCGCGGGCCAGGCGCCGACATGGCGCACCTTCCCCGCCTCGTAGAGCAGCGCCACCGGCTCGGCCCGCGCGCTCTTGCCCCGCGCGGCGTGGACCAACGTCACCGGCAGCCCGGTATCGGCGCCGCGCAGCACGCTCGCCACCATGTCGCCGCCCTGGTTCTTCTCGGCGATCACCCGGTCGGCGCCATGCCGCGCCGCGCACGCCGCCACTGCGCGCGCCCAGCCCTCTGGCGACGCGCCCGACACGCTCGCATCCTCCAGCACATAGCCGCGCCCGTCGCGCCCCAGCCCGACCGCGACGATCCCGCACGCATCGCCTCCCGCGCTCGCCGGCGGATCGACCCCCACCACCACGCGCGTCAGCTCGGGCGCCACGCCCACCCGCACCCGCTCGATCAGCCCGTGCGTCCACAACGCGCCTTCCACATCCTCCAGCAGCTCGCCGTCCAGCTCCTGCCGCCCCAGCCGCGTCCCGGCATAATCCGCCAGCATAGCCTCGACGAAGCTGCCCGGCAGATGCGGATTGTCGCGCGTCTTGCCCAGCGTCTCACGGCACCCCGGCAGCGCGCGCACCCGGTGCATCAGCTTCACCGCCCGCGGTGTGGTGGTCACCACCAGCTGCGGCGCTTCGCCTTCGCGCAGCCCCATCAGCAGATTGTCCCATGCCGCATCGGCCACCCGGCCGCGCCATTTCGCCAGCTCGTCGCACCAGGCAAAGCCATGCTGGGGCCCGCGCAGCCGGTCGGGCGTCTCGGCCGAATAGATCGTCGCGACTGCGCCCGAGTCGAACCGGAGTTCGCCGGTCCCCGGCTGCCAGAATAATTTCTCGTGCGACTGCGCCACGGCGAGCAGGCCGCTCGGCCCCTCGACCATCACCTTGCGGGCATCGTCGAGCGTCGCGCCGACCAGCGCGATGCGGCAACCCGGCGCCGCGCGCGCGACTTCGCTCACCCATTCGGCGCCCGCGCGGGTCTTGCCGAATCCGCGCCCGGCGCGGATCAGCCACACGCGCCATTCCCCGGCGGGCGCGCGCTGCCCCATATGCGCCCATTGCCACCAGCGCTCGTCGAACTCGCGCTTCTGCGGCCAGCTCAGCGACCGTAGCACGACGCTGCGCTCCTCGGGCGGGAGGTTGAGCACGCGCACCAGCAGCGCGCCCGGATCAGGCCGCCGCCGAGTCATCACGACGCTTCCGTGCACGATCGAGCGCGTCCAGCTTTTTCAGGATCGCGCGGTCGGTCTCCTCGCTCGTCGCCCGCTTCGTTAGCGGCTTCGGGCGCCGCAGGCCGAGCAGCGCGTTGCGATGCAGGCCAAGCAGCTTCACCGCGATGTCCACGTCGACGCGGCGGGTTGCGCCGGCAATGTCCTGCGCCGCGTTGCCGCCGGCCAGCGCATAGCCGACCAGTTCGGTTTCGAGCAGTTGATAGCCGGCCAGCAACGCTTCCTGCCATTCGGCGGCGAAGCGCGCATCCTTGCGCCGTAATTCATAGATGTTGACCGCCGCGACTCCCGCCGCCGCCGCCGACTCGCGCACGTTGCACGAACCGGCGAGGTGATCGAGAAACGCCGTGCGCATCGCGCGCGTCCAACGCACCTTCCGTCCCGCCATGCTGCCCTCCCCCAACGAAAAGGGCCGGCCCACCCCGCGGTGCCCGACCCATCCGGGAAACCCGAAGGCCCCGACTCGCAATTCTTCAGCGTTCACTATTAGTGCCATATCAGCGTGACGATGTCAAGCATTATGTGCCTATTTGGTTATTTATCCGGCACGATACGGCCATGTCCGCTTCTGCGACCGCCTGCCGTCTTACCCTGCAACGATCCGCCAGGACGCCGGGCTCGCGCATGGCAGACATCCACCCAAACCAACGCATTTCTGAGGGGAATCCATGAAACACGCCTTGCCGATCCTGCTCGCCGGCTGCGCGCTCTGCACGCCCGCCGCCGCCCAGGTGAACCCGAAGCTGCGGGTCACCGAAATCCAGACGCGCGTGCCGCCCATTGCGGACCTCAGCAAGCACGTCAAAGCATCGCCCAGCCAGTGGAAGATCGATCCCAGCCTGCTGCGGATGCTGCCGCAGACCATCGCCGCGAACATCGCCAAGCGGATCAATTCGAACATGGCCGGCAAGTCGGTCGGCTTCGCCGTCACCGTGGTGATGCCCGGCGGCGCCAGCGCCAGCACGGTCTCGGGCATGGCGCGATCGGCGCCCGACGCCAATCCGCGCGCCTGGACCGACAGCGACCGGATCAACATCGCCAGCGTGTCGAAGACGATCACCGCAGTCGCAATCGTCCGCGCCGCATCGGCCAAGGGCACCAGCCTCGATACCAAGGCCTATACGCTGCTCCCCGCTGACTGGACCTATTCGGCTGCGTTCAAGACGATCTCGGTGCGAGAGCTACTGACGCACAACAGCGGCATCCGCGATTGCGGGCCGAGCAATGCCGAGCTCAAGACCTGCGCGGCAAAGGACTGGAAGGCGGCCGACAAGAACACCGCGATCGACATCTACACCAAATATTCGAACGCCAATTACGCCTATCTGCGCTGGATCCTTCCCCGCATCGTCGATGGCAAGGTGCCCAGCGAAACCCTGGCCGGGCCACGCTACTGGGTGATCGTCAACGATCTGGTGATCAAGCCCGCGGGCATGGGCGGCGCCGATTGCGCTTCGCCGACCAATCCCGCGCTCAGCTACGTCTCGACCAAGGACAATCTGGTCTACAACAGCACCGTCGCGGCGAACTATGATTTCACGACGCTCAAGCCCGGCGTGGACTGGGGCGACAACACCCCCGTCTGCGGATCGCAGGGCTGGAACCTGTCCTCGCGCCAGCTCGCCACCTTCGCCAATGCGCTATGGGCGACGAGCAAGCTGCTGCCCGCCGCAACCGTCGCCGAGATGCGCCAGCAAGGCCAGGGCATGATGTATTCCGATTTTGGCGGCGGCCTCACGGCCTATGGCCATAACGGCTATTTCCCCCCCGCCAATGGCGGCGAACTGCGCGCGCTGGCGCTGACCTTCAACAACGGCGTCAGCGTCGGGATGCTCGTCAACTCGCGCTACCATGGCGACTTCTACGCCGACATCGCCAACGCCGTCCGCGCCGAGGCGAAGTAATCAAGGCCCGCCCCTTCCTCCCGCGAAGGGGCCGGGCCGGCGCAAGGGTGAGGCGAATCGCAGCGCGACCCAGCCTCACCCTTCCCGCTCGACTGCAGGCACGACCGATCATCGCGGACCAAACGCCGATCAGCGAATGAAAGCGCTCCGTCACCCCGGACTTGTTCCGGGGTCCACCGCGCCGCAAGTATCGGGCAGGAGGCGAGAAGGCTTCCCACGCCGCACCGTGGCCAGGGCCCCAGTAGCGACCTTCACTTCAGTTCGCCGAGCTCGAAAGCCGACAAACGCTCACATCCCATGCCCGACTCAAGCCGCCTTTCGCCCCCTCGTGATAATAACGGGGCCATCCTGTTAAGTGGCCAACCAAGGCTACTGAGTATCGACTTGCAACCTGTATCCGTCCTTCGGCGGATAGGACGCCTTCTCTTGCGAGTGATTTCACCTTTTTTCATATAATCCGGTTTAGTTTCTCTGTCGCACCGGGTGGACGGGAGTACCAAAGTGCGCGGAAGAAGATGCGGACGCTACGACCGGACTCGCGTGGAGGCGGGTTTACTTGCCTGGCTCGGATCGGTCGGGGCAAGCGATGGCGGCCCCGTAAGCCTCGGCGTCTTTGCTCTCCTGGTGATCGGCTTCGGCCTATCGGCACTTGCGCTGCGGCATATGCTTCGCGCGAGAGGAGAAGCGCGTCCTGCGAATGGGCCGGCGCAACCGCTCGGATCGCCCGCCGAAGCGCAGGCGCCGGAAGAGATGCAGGCCCGGCTGACGCGCCTGGTTGCCCGGACATCCCGTGAAGTCCACATGCCGGGGACTCCCATCCCGCCGTCCCGGCCAGACAGTCCGGCGCAAGTCGCTGACGCCGATCACTCGGTCCTGTTTCGCCGGCATTTTCCCCCGACGCTCGAGGCATTGAGCTACTGGGGTGGCGTTCCCCTCGTCCCGGAGGGTTTCGCCTGGCCCTCCTTCACCACGCCCGAGGGTGTCGAGCGTGCGCTTCATTTCATCATGCAGGTCGATTGTGCGGCCATTCCGGACGCAGACCGGATCGGCCTGCCCGGGCAGGGCGTGCTGTATTTTTTCGTGGATCTGGACTGGGGCCGCTTTTGGGAAAGCCGGGTCCTTCATGTGGAAGGGGATCCGCGCCTGTTCGCGCCCGCGACCGTGCCGGCCACGCTCCCGCCCGCCTATGGCGACCGCGGAGTGTGGGATTGGGTGCGCAGCGACGAGGATTGGCCGCGCCTGCTGCCGCGCTGGAGTTTCGACCCCATGGTGGTGAGCGGAGGGGGTATGGGCCCTCCCGTGGACGAGGACGACGAGGCGGAACGCCGATTCTGGCCGGGAACGATCGACGTGCCAGCGGCGCTTGCCGCCATCGACGGCGGGATCGTCGAGTCACGATACTATCAGAACGCCTATGACAGCGACCGTCGCCTGCTGCGGCCATTCGCCAATTTCCCGCACGACTGGCACACCGTTCGCATCGCAATGTCTGAACTGGCGAGACAGGCGACGCGCGGCCACCTGAACCGTTTCGTGGCGCGCGGAGACATGTCCGAGGCCGAGCGGGATGCCTTCATGGTCGCCCTGCACGCCGCGATCGGACAATGGACGGAGCGTGCCGATCGCGCGGCGCCTTCCGCGCCTCTGGATGCTGCCGACAGCGATGGTGTGTGGCAGGTCTTTCTCGATTTTCAGGAGATCGCCCATTTCGCTCTCGGCAACGTCGTCACTGAGTCGATCAACGCGACGGTGGCATCGAACCCGAGCCCGGAGCGCATCCTGCCCGCCGAAGCCCTGGCGCTGGTCAGCAGCCGCCACGCGCTCGGCACCCGTGGCGAGCACGGTCTCCACATCAACACGCCCGACCATCTGCTCGGCACGCCAAGCTATGTTCAAGGCGATGCCGAGGAGCGGCTTGGCGAATGGCGGCTGCTGTTCGAAATGTCGTCGGATGAGCAGATCGCCCATTTCTTCGGCGAAGGTGTGTATCAGTTCTGGATACGGCCCGAAGATTTGGCGGCACGGCGCTTCGATCGGGTAGAACTGAACGGCTCAGCCTATTGATCGGCGCAGCCTTCGCCGCTCGCCTCTGCGATTGCCCAACGATCGCCCTCCATGCCATGGGCGCGGCGATGCAACGCCTGCTCCGCCTCGCCTTCTGGGCCGCCCTCGCCTTCGCCTTCGTCATGGCGGTGTTGCCGCACCCGCCCCAGCTGCCCGGCGAGCCGACCGACAAGATCCAGCACGTCCTCGCCTTCACCGTCCTCACCGCGCTAGCCTGCGCCGCATGGCCCGCCGCCTCGCGGCTCCGCCTGCTGCTGGCGCTGTCGGGCTTCGGCGCGCTGATCGAGCTGGTCCAGGCGATCCCCGCGCTCCATCGCAGCGCCGACTGGCGCGACTGGCTGGCCGATACCGGCGCGATCCTTGCCGTCCTCGCGATCGCCGCGGCGATCCATCGGGTCAGGCGCTAGCGGCGCCGCGGAACGGGATATCCCGCCGCCAATAGGTCAGCGCGCGCCACACCCATTCGACCGGGCCGTAGCGGAAGCGCGCCAGCCACCAATGCGCCAGCGCGAGCTGCCCGGCGATCGCCGCCAGCCCGACCCAGAGCCGCGTTGCCTGGTTCCAGTCGTCGTACAGCCCCAGCCCGAAGCCGTAGAAGACCGGCACGAACACGATCGACTGGAGGATGTAGAGCGTCAGCGTCGTCCGCCCGACGCCGGCAAGCGGGCGCAGCAGCGGCCGCGCCGGGCTCTGGAACAGCGCGAGCAGCACCAGCAGCCACACCGCGGTCCCCGCCAGCTCGAACCAGCTGCCGAGCAGGTAGGACAGCAGCCGGTCGGACGCCGCGCCGTGCTGTTGCGCGGCGAACCACGCCTTGAAGCCGTCGCGCAGGAAATAGAGCGCCAGCGCGCTCGCCGCGGCGAGCGCCAGTGCGATCCACCGGGCCCGCGCGAACTCACCCAGCCGCGCGAAGAAGCCGATCCGGCCCAGCACCATGCCGACCAGGTACAGGCCGAGGATCTGGGTGATCCGCCCCGATTCGAGCATGAACCACCATTTGGGCAGTTGCCCGTCCCACAAATTGGCGCGCAGATGCTCGGCGAGGTTGCCGTGCAGATAGACCGCCATCGCCGGGTCGGAGAAATGGTTGGGCGGCTGGTTGGCCCAGCCCGCGCCCGACATCGCCGCGGCCAGCTGGACCAGCGAGATCGGGCTGACGAAGCACACTATCGCAACCGCGATCAGCGCGCGGTTGCTGCGCACCCGGTGGAAGGCGAGCAGCACGAACCCCATCAGCGCGAGCAGCTGGATGATGTCGCCGCGATAGATCACCGCATGGCCAAAACCGATCCCGAACAGCACCGCCAGCCGCCACGCGAACCGCGCCGTGAAGTCCACCCCGCGCTGTGCCGCACGGTCCATCAGGATGAAAAAACTGAACCCGAAACACAGCGCCAGCAACGAAAAGCTCTTGCCCATGAACAGCAGATACACCGTGTCGGAGATCGGCCCGGTCTTGGGATCGGCCCAGTAGAGCTCGTAGCTCTCGATCATATGGACCAGGAACAGCGCCATCAGCGCAAAGCCGCGCACGATGTCGACCGATTCGAGCCGCCTGTCCTGGCCCCCGCTTCCGGTCGTCGCTGCGTGCTGCATTCCCTGCTCCCCGTTTTTTCGACGGCTTAGCGGGCGGGCCCCTGAAATCAAACATATGCCCACGATCTTTACGGGTTGTTTGGGATGCGGGCGTAGCTTTCGGCCATGGTCGGGGGACTCATCCGGATATTGCTCGCATGCTTCGCGGGCGCCGTGCTGCTGTGCGGCGTGCCCGCGCATGCGCAGACCGGCTTCGCCGGGCAGCCGCTTAGGGTCTGCGTGCTGCGCGATACCGGCGGGATGGATCCCGCCGCGCTGATCCGCCAGCCCGGCCGCTTCGATTGCACCACCGATCAGCACAGGCTGGGCCCGGGCAGCTATTGGGCGATCTCGCAGGATATCGACCAGCGCTCGCGGTCGCGCGCGCCGCTCAACGTGCGGCTGGCCAGCCTGTGGCAGCAGGGGCTGGCGCTCCACGTCCTCTATGCCGACGACAAGATCGTGTCGCAGTCGACCGACGCGCGCGGCGTCGCGCCGCTGATCCAGCTCGGCGCGATCGTCGAACAGTCGCTGCCGCGCCGCCAGGCCAATGTCGTGCGGCTGATGTGGCATGTCGAAGGCGCCACCAACATGCGCGGCATCGTGCTCGGCGCGCGCCTGTCCACCGGCGCGCAGAGCGAGCACGCCAATCTGGCGATGGCCGCGCTCTATGCCGGGTTCGCCGGGCTCTCGATCGCGCTGATCATCTACAATCTGGCGCTGTGGGGCGCGCTGCGCCACCGCTTCCAGCTTTATTATTGCCTGATGGTCGCCCTGTTGCTGGCCTATACCTTTTCCTCCTCCGGCGCCCTCGCCTGGGCCTGGCCCGAGCTTGCCAACAACACCCGGCTGCGCATCAATTTCCTGCTGCTGGGCAGTACCGGTACGGCTGCGTTGATCTTCGCACGCAGCTTCTTCGAAGAGCGTGTCTTCGCCGGCTGGCTCGGCCGCTACGCCACGGCGGTCGGCTGTGCGATGAGCGGGATCGGCCTGTTCTATTTCCTCACTGCGCCGTTCGCGATCCACGCGGTCGATACTGCGTTCACGTGCTCGTTCGTCGCGCTGTCCATCGCCGTCGTGCCGATGCTGTGGCGCGCGTGGCGGCTGCGCAGCAACTATCTCTGGCTGTTCGCCATCGCGTGGGGCGCGCCGATTCTCACGGCGGCGCTGCGCGCGCTCTCCAACCTCCACATCCTGCCGTGGAGCTTCTGGATCGACAATTCGACCATCCTCGCGATGATGATCGAAGCCGTCGTGTCCTCGCTCGCCGTCGCCTATCGCATCAAGCTGCTGCGCGACGAGCGCGACGACGCGATCGAGCGCGAAGTGATGATGCGCCGCCTCGCCGATACCGATCCGCTCACCGGGCTGCTCAATCGCCGCGCCTTCCTTAACCAGGCGATTGGCCGGCCGGGCGAGCAGCTGCTGCTGATCATCGACCTCGATCACTTCAAGCGCGTCAACGAGACGCTCGGCCATGACGGCGGCGACGAAGTCCTCCGCGTCTTCGCCCGCATGCTGCGCACTTCGCTGCCTGCCGGCACGCTGGTCGCGCGCATCGGCGGCGAGGAATTCGCCGTCCTCACGCCCACCGACCAGCCGATCGAGCCCGAGACCGTCCTCGCCCGGCTGCGCCAGATGCGCATGCCCTTCGATATCAAGGTCACCGCCAGCATCGGCACGTGCCGCGGCATGCTCACCAGCGAAGTCGAGTGGAAGGCGCTGTACCGCGTCGCCGACGCCGCGCTGTTCGATGCCAAGTCCGCCGGGCGCGACCGCGTCCGCCACGCATTTCGCGAAGCCGCCTGAGCGGCGTCCGCGGCTTGCCCGGCACGCGATCGCTGCGTATGAACCGGCCGATGTTCAAGCGCCGCCGCATCTATCTGGTGGCCGCCTCGGCCGCCCTTGTTCTGCTCGTGGTCTCGTCACCCGATCACCGCGCCGACATCCGCGTCCTCGCGCACCGGCCCGATGATCTGGCACCGCAGAAGATGCAGGCGATCGTCGATATCGGCCTCGCCTCGGTCTCGCTGCTGGTGACGTGGAGCAAGCGCCTGGACTATTGAACCGCAAGCGAGGCTTGCTTACACCAATGTCAATGACTGATCCCGAGCACGTCTGGCGCACCGCGTTCCATCACCCGGGCAAGTGGGACGATTCGTTCCCGCCCACCACCATGGTCACGCTGTTCGAGGAAAGTGCCCGCGCCCATCCGCAAGCGCCGCTGCTCGATTTCATGGGCCGGAAGTACAGCTACGCCGAGACGCTGGACGGCGCCAATCGCGTCGCCTGCGGGCTCAAGGCGCTCGGCTATGGCCGTGGCGACCGCATCGGGCTGTTCCTGCCCAACGTCCCCCATTATGTCGCGGCCTATTACGGCATCCTCAAGCTCGGCGCGACGGTGGTCAATTTCTCGCCGCTCTATTCGGTCGAGGAATTGTCCGCGCAGGTCGAGGATTCGGGCACTAGGCTGCTGTTCACCCTCTCCGCCACTGCGCTGCTGCCCACCGCGCTCAAGGTGCTCGAACAAAGCGGCTTGGAGCGGCTGGTGATCGGTTCGGTGGCGGGCGCGTTGCCGCCCGCCAAGTCGCTTTTCTATCGCTGGTTCAAGGCAAAGGAAGTCGCCCCCCGGCCGCACGACCCGCGCATCCTCGCCTTCTCGCAGCTGATCGCCAATGAAGGCACCTGCGCGCCGCTCGATCTCGATCCCGAGAAAGACGTCGCGCTGATCCAGTATACCGGCGGCACCACCGGCGTCCCCAAGGGCGCGGTGCTCACTCACCAGAACCTGTCCGCCAATGCGCGGCAGGTCGCGCGGCTCGATCCCGATCTCGGCAAGGTCCCCGATTCGATCCTCGGCGTGCTCCCCTTCTTCCATGTCTTCGCCAACACCTGCGTGCTCAACCGCACGGTGCTGACCGGCGGCCAGATCGCAATGCTGCCGCGCTTCAACGCCAAGCAGGCGCTCGCCACGCTCCGCCGCACCCGCCCGCGCTCGCTCCCCGGCGTGCCGACCATGTACCAGGCGCTGCTCGACGCGCCGGGGATGAAGCCCGGCGACTTTTCCAGCCTGCGCTACTGCATCTCGGGCGGCGCCCCGCTCCCCGCCCAGCTCAAGGAAGAGTGGGAACGCATCACCGGCGCGCGGGTGATCGAGGGCTATGGCCTGTCCGAAAGCTCGGGCGTGGTCTCGACCAATCCCTATGCCGGGCTCAACAAGTCCGGCACGATCGGCCAGCCCCTCGCCGCCACCCGCGTCCGCCTGGTCGACAAGGAAGACCCCACGCGTCCCCCGCCCCCCGGCGAGCCCGGCGAGATCGTCGTCTCCGGCCCGCAGATCATGCAGGGCTATTGGAACCGCCCGGATGCCGACGCGGAAACCTTCGTCGATGACCATTGGCTGCGCACCGGCGACGTCGGCACGATCGACGAGGACGGCTTCATCCGCATCGTCGACCGTCTCAAGGACATGATCGCCGTCGGCGGGTTCAAGGTGTTCCCGAGCCAGATCGAGGCGGTCCTGTATCGCCACCCGGCCGTGAAGGAGGCCCTCGTGATCGGCCTGCCCGACGCGTACCATGGCGAGCTGCCCCACGCCTATGTCGTGCTCGACGCCGATGCCGAGCCGATCTCGGGCCCCGATCTCAGCCTCTGGCTGAACGCCCAGCTCGGCAAGCACGAGCGCGTCGCCCAGGTCGTGATCCGCGAGAGCCTGCCCAAGACGATGATCGGCAAATTGAGCCGCAAGGATCTGATCGCGGAGGTCAGCGCCAGCGCTGCGGCGTGACGCAGCGGACGAGCCGTCGGGATTGACGGGACGCACACCGGACCGGCGGCCTTTGCGTTCAGAACCCGGTGCGGGCTACGCGCGCGCCTCGGCGAGCGGCAACAGGATCAGCGTGATCCGATCATGGCCGACCGCGATATCGAGCGTCTCGCCCGCCACCACATCGATCGGTTCAGGAAAGCTGTGCAGGACCTGTAGCCACCCGCCATCGGTGTAGCGGTCGGGGTGGTTGTCGAACGCCACGCCTTGCCACAGATCGATGTGCATCCACTGGACGATGCCGATGGCACGCCCGCTCGCGGTGACCTTTATCCGCAGCCGCGCGAGCGTGGCGTCATGTTTCTTCTGCGTCAGGTCGAGGCGTACCAATTCCAGATCGTCCGACAGGCGGTCCCATGCGGTCATCGTGCCGTGGATTGGCAGGCGCTGCGGCGCGAAGGCAGTGAAGGCGGAGAGATCGAACCCCGAAACCGCGCCGACAAAGGAATAGCCGGCCAGGTTCTCGCTCGCCACAAGGCATCCCATCGCACTCGCCGCGCGCGGTATCACGATCGCGTCGGGCGCGAGCAGGCGGCGATGCGCGTCCTCGAACGTGTCGAGCACCTTCTCCGTCAGTAGATCGCTCGAGAGGATTTCCGAGACCAGGATATCCGCCGGCGCGTCGAGCTCCGCGCCAATGGCGAGCTCGGTCGAAGGCTTGGCGTGGACCGTGATGCGATCGGCATAGCCGTTCCGGGCGACGATCTGCTGCGCCATGTCGGCGATCATCGGCTCCATTTCGCACGCCACGACGTTTTGTGCCCCGGCCCGCGCGGCCATCAGCGACAACAGACCGCTGCCCGCGCCGATATCGAGCACCCGCGCCGCTGGGCCGGCGGCGCCGATCGCGGCCTTTATGGCGGCCTCGAACGCGTCGTTGCGCGGCACGTCGTTCATCATCGGAATGTGCCAGAAGGGCACCGATCTCGAGCCGAGCCGTCGAACCTGATGGCGCAGGTGCAGATTGTCGGGCTGCAGCGAAAGCGCGCGGCGGAAGTGCCGGATCGCTTCCAGGTTTCGCCCGGCATCTGCCAGGACCACGGCCAGGTTACCGATCGCGATCGGATTGTCGGGGTCGATCGCGCAGGCGCGCTCGAGCGTGGCGATCGCCTCGGCGGTGCGGCCGAGCCAGTGCAGGGTGAGCCCCTGTTCGTGCAGCGCCACGGCATGGTCGGGCTCGATTGCGAGAAGCTGGTCCCACGCGGCGAGGGCGTCTTCGGGGCGCGAGAGATTCCCGAGCAGGCCCGCCAGCAAAGGCAGCACTTCTGCCGCGCGATACCCCTGCGCCAGCACCGTACGATAGCCCGCTTCGGCGCCTTCGAGATTCCCCTGTTCGTGCAGCGCCATCGCTTCGGCAAGCGCCGCGCGCGCCTCGGTCAGCTGGTCGGGGGAAGCCAGGTCGGTCACGTGATTGTCCTTGATATATCGGTGTCGAGGCGCGTCCTGCTCGATATGCCAATCGCCGCTGCCAGGGATAGCCTCCGCATGGCTTGTCCGCGGTAGCGCGCGCGAGGCAGCTTCGCCGATCTGGCGCCCGGAACGGCGATCCGCCCTCAGTCCCCCGGCTTCCCCGCGCCGTACATCACCGCCTTCAGGTTCATGAACTCGTGCATCCCCCACGGCCCGAGCTCCCGCCCGTGCCCGGACAGCTTCACGCCCCCGAACGGCGCCTCCGGTGTCGAGGCGAGCAACGCATTCACTGCGGTCATCCCCGACTGGATATCCCGCGCAAACCGCTCGATCTCTTCCTCGTCGTTGGTCCACACCGCCGAGCCCAGCCCATAGGGCACGTCGTTCGCCAGCGCGATCGCAGCGTCGATATCGTCGGCCTTGTAGACCGCCGCGACCGGCCCGAAAATCTCCTCCTTCGCCACGTCGCTCTCCGGATCGAGCCCGACCAGTACCCCCGGCGTCATCCACGCGCCCTCGCGCGCGATCTTCTCGGCACCGAACAGCAAGGTCGCCCCCGCCGCCGTCGCCCGCTCGACTTGCTCCAGCACCGTGTCGCGCTGCGCCTCGCTCGAAAGCGGCCCCATGCCGGTGTCCCTCGCCATCGGGTCGCCGATCTTCACGGCCTTCATCCCCGTGGAGAACTTCTCCAGAAACGCGTCATACACCTCCGCATGGACGATCATCCGCTTGGCGCAGATGCAGCTCTGCCCGGCATTCTGTACCCGCGCAGTCACCGCAGTCTTCGCCGCCAGGTCGAGATCGGCCGAGGGCATCACGATCAGCGGGTCCGATCCGCCCAGCTCGAGCACCACTTTCTTGAGCGCCTTGCCTGCCGCCGCCGCCACCTTGGCACCCGCGCCTTCGCTGCCGGTCAGCGTCACCGCGACCACGCGCTTGTCGGCGATGATATCGGAAACCTTGTCGGACTTGATCGCCAGGTTCTGGAACAGTCCGTCGGGCGCGCCCGCCGCGCTCGCCAGCTGCTGCATCAGCGCCGCGCAGCCCTGCACGCTCGACGCATGCTTCAACAGCGCCACATTGCCCGCCATGATCGTCGGCGCGAGGAAGCGGATCACCTGCCAGTACGGGAAATTCCACGGCATCACCGCCAGCACCGGCCCCATCGGCAGCCAGCGCGCCACCGCGCGGCCAGTCGGGGTCGTGACTTCGCTCGGCTCCAGATAGCCCGGACCCCGCTCGGCATAGTGCCGGAACCCCGAAATGCACTTCTCGACCTCGGCGAGCGCGCCGGTGATCGTCTTGCCCATTTCCTTGACCGCCATCTCGGCGAGATGCTGCTTGTTCGCCTCCCACTGGTCGGCGATCGCGCCTAGCAAAGCAGTGCGCTGCTCCAGCGGCGAAGTACGCCACGACTGGTAACAGGTCTGCGCGCGCGTCAGCGCCAGTTCGATGCCGTCCGCGTCGAGCTCCTTGAAGGTCTCGCCGGCCTCGCCGGTCGCGGGATTGATGCTGGTGAACATGGGATCTCCTCGAAACGCAGCCCCAACATGTGACGTGGTTCGGCGGTTGCAATCCCCGCCCGCCCTGCCGCATAGCGGGCGAATGGCAGACGAAGCGCAAATCTCCGAACTCTCGTTCGAGGACGCCCTCAAGGAACTCGAACGGATCGTCGGGCGGCTCGAAAGCGGCGACGCGCAGCTCCAGGAGGCGATCGACCTCTATGAGCGCGGCGACCAGCTCCGCCGCCAATGCGCCGCCCGGCTCGATGCCGCCCAGTCGCGCATTGAGGCGATCCGCACCGATGCGCAGGGCCGGGCCGCCGGCACCGCGCCGTTCGCGGCCGCCTGACCGGGTTGGCGGGCGTGGCCGATGCGTCCCTCGCGCTCCAGGCAGCGCTGCGGCAGGTCTCCACCGAGATCGACCGCCAGTTCGATCTGCTGCTGGCGATCCCCGACGATCCCCGCCAGGGCCTGTACCGCGCGATGCGCCACGCCGCGATCGGCGGCGGCAAGCGGCTGCGGCCGCTGCTCGTGTTCGGCACTGCGGGGCTGTTCGGCGTCGATCGCGCGGCCATCGCCCGCGTCGCTACCGCGCTCGAATGCATTCATGTCTATTCGCTGATCCACGACGATCTGCCCGCGATGGACGATGACGATTTGCGCCGCGGCAAGCCGACGGTGCATAAGGCATTCGACGAGGCGACGGCGATCCTGGCCGGCGATTGCCTCCACGCATTGGCGTTCGAATTGCTCGCCTCCGAAGCTACCCATCCCGATCCTTTCGTCCGCATCGAGTTGGTCGGCGCACTCGCCCATGCTTCGGGACCCGCGGGCATGGCCGGCGGGCAGATGATGGATCTGGAGGCCGAGAAGGCCAGCTACGATCTGACCACCGTTACCCGGCTGCAGGCGATGAAGACCGGCGCGCTGATCTCATGCGCAGTCGAATCGGGCGCAATCCTCGGCCGTCTCCCGCCAGAGGGGCGCACCGGGCTGCGCGGCTATGCCCGCGATGTCGGCCTCGCCTTCCAGATCGCCGACGACATCCTCGATGCCGAGGGCGACGAGGAACTGGCCGGCAAGAAGCTGCGCAAGGACGAAGCGGCGGGCAAGGAGACGTTCCTCTCCCTGCTCGGTCTCGATCGCGCCCGCGAACAGGCACGCCTGCTCGTCGATCAGGCGATCGCCCACCTCAAGCCCTATGGCGCCGAGGCGGACCTGCTGCGCGACATCGCCCGCTACACGCTGGAGAGAGACCGATGACCATCCGCACCGGCGTCTACCCCGGCACCTTTGATCCGATCACCCGCGGCCATATGGACATCATCCGCCGCGGCGCGAAGCTGGTCGACCGGCTGGTGATCGGGGTGACCACCAATCCGTCCAAGTCGCCGATGTTCAGCATCGAAGAGCGGATGGAGATGGTGAAGCGCGAGACCGCCGACATCGAAGGCGACATCCGTGTCGTCAGCTTCGATTCGCTGCTGATGGACTTCGCCGAGCGCTCGGGCGCCAGCATGATCGTCCGCGGCCTGCGCGCCGTCGCCGATTTCGAGTATGAATATCAGATGGCGGGGATGAACCAGCAGCTCAACCACCGCATCGAGACGGTGTTCCTGATGGCCGATGTGTCGCTCCAGCCGATCGCCAGCCGCTTGGTCAAGGAAATCGCGCTCTATGGCGGCGCGATCCACAAGTTCGTCAGCGCCGCAGTCGAGGCCGATGTCGCCCGCCGCGTCTCGGAGATCGGCCGCAAGGGGTCCTGAGCACCGGCGGAAACGCTGCCTTTTCGCCGCCACACCTTTGCTCTAGACCGTTGCCCGACAAGAAGAATCCGAGTGGGGATGTTGATGCGTTTCGTTGCCGCCCTGGCCGCTGCTGCCGCCATGTTGATTGCCATGCCCGCCGCCGCGCAGAAGGGCCCTGCCGCCAAGCCCGAAATCGAGACGTTCAAGGGCGTCGCCGCCGATCCCAAGGCTGCGATCGCAACTGCTGTTGCCGCGGATCCCGAGAATACCTGGATCCTCGATCTGTCTTCGGGCGGCCGCGTCACTATCCGCCTGCGCCCCGATGTCGCGCCCAAGATGGTCGCGCAGGTCAAGACGCTCACTCGCCGCAAATTCTATGACGGCGTCATCTTCCACCGCGTGATCGACGGTTCGGAGAACATGGCGCAGGGCGGCGACCCGACCGGCACCGGCGGCGGCGAATCCGACCTTCCCGACGTTCCTGCCGAGTTCAACAACCTGCCGCACGTCCGCGGCGCGGTCTCGGCGGCGCGTACCAAGGAACCGGACAGCGCCAACAGCCAGTTCTTCATCATGTTCGGCCCGCGCCTCGGCTTCGACCATGACTATACCGTGTTCGGCCGCGTCTCGGAGGGCATGCAATGGGTCGATAAGATCGAGCGCGGCGAGCCGCCCGCATCCCCGACCCGCATCGTCCACGCCTATATCGCCGCCGACAATCCTCCGGCGTATCAGCCGGCCCCGGTCGTCGCGCCCGCGCTTCCGGAGGGCGAGACCAAGGTCACGCTGCCGCAATAAGTGAAGGTCGATCTTTTCGATTTCGAGCTGCCGTCCGAACGGATCGCGCTGCGCCCCGCGGCGCCGCGCGATTCCGCGCGCCTGCTGGTGCTCGATCGGGCCGGCACGCACGATGCTTCGGTCGGCAACCTGCCCTCGTTCCTGCACAGCGGCGACCTGCTCGTGTTCAACGACACCCGCGTCATCCCCGCGCAGCTCGAGGGGCTTCGCGGCGAGGCGCGCATCGGCGCGACGCTGCATAAGCGGGAGGGGCCGCGCCGCTGGCGCGCCTTCATCCGCAATGCCAAGAAGCTGCGCGAAGGCGAGAGCGTCGATTTCGGCCAGGGCGTGACTGCGCTGGCGTCGGACCGCGCCGGGGATGGCAGCTTCGTGCTCGACTTCGCCGGCGAGGAGCCGGTGGAGCTGCTCCTCGAACGCTGCGGCCGGATGCCGCTCCCGCCCTATATCGCCTCGAAGCGCCCCACCGATGCGCGCGATGCCGACGATTACCAGACGATGTTCGCCAGCCGGCCCGGCGCCGTCGCCGCGCCCACTGCTGCGCTGCATTTCACGCCCGAACTGCTCGCCGCGCTCGACGCCGCCGGCATCGGCCACACCACGCTGACGCTGCACGTCGGCGCGGGCACCTTCCTGCCGGTGAAGGCGGAGGATACTGCCGACCACAAGATGCACGCGGAATGGGGCCGCATCGACGCCGCCACTGCCGACCGGCTCAACGCGGTTCGTGCCGCGGGCGGGCGGGTGATCGCGGTCGGCACCACCAGTCTGCGCCTGATCGAAAGCGCCGCGGGCGAGGACGGCGTCATCCGGCCGTTCGACGGCGACACCGCGATCTTCATCACCCCGGGCTACCGGTTCAGGGGCATCGACGGGCTCGTCACCAATTTTCACTTGCCACGCTCGACCTTGTTCATGCTGGTATCGGCGCTGATGGGGCGCGAGCGCATGCAGGCGGCCTATGCCCATGCGATTGCCGCCGACTATCGCTTCTACAGCTATGGCGACGCCAGCCTGTTGCTGCCCTGACGGAAGGACAAGGATGCGCCTGTTTCTGCTGCTCGCCGCTTTCGTCGCCACGCCCGCGCTGGCGCAGCAGGCGCCACCCGTGGTTCCGGCCGTCCCGGCCGCCCGCGCCCAGCCTACACCTACCCTAGCAGCCGAACCCGTCGCAGTGATGATCGCCGCGTTCGATCGCGATGGCGATGCGAAGGTCTCTCGCGCCGAGTTCGAAGCCGGGCTGCGCCAGAGCTTCGACAGCGTCGATACCCGCAAGACCGGCGCGCTCGGCTACATCGCCTTTTCCGACTGGTCGGAGCGCTGGCTGGGCGACCGCAACACCCTGCCCAGTCCGTTCGAGACCGATCGCGACGGCGATAACCGCATCACCTATGCCGAGCTCGCCGCGCGTTTCGTGCTGCTGTTCGATCGCTTCGACACCAACAAGGACGGCACGATCACGCGCAACGAGCTGCTGACCGTCAGGCCGCAGATGTTCGGTGACCCGCGCCGCCGCGGCCGCGACACGGCCCCCGCGGCACCGCGCAACTGAACGTCTAGCATCTCAGGCGCATGCGCGGTTAAACGGCAGACATGGCCGGACATCACGACCACGATCATCTTCACGCGCACGCGCCGGCCGATTTCGGCCGCGCCTTCGCGATCGGCACGGTCCTCAACGTCGGCTTCGTCTTGATCGAAGGCGCTGCGGGGTTTCTCACCGATTCGGTCGCGCTGCTCGCCGATGCAGGCCACAATCTCTCCGACGTGCTCGGGCTGCTCGTCGCCTGGGCGGCAGTCGAGCTCGCCAAGCGCCCTGCGTCGAAGCGCTTCACCTATGGCCTGCGCAGCAGCTCGATCCTGGCCGCGCTGACGAATTCGGTGCTGCTGCTCGTCGCGGTCGGCGCGATCGCCTGGGAAGCGGCCGGGCGCTTCTCCGATCCCCCGGCGATCGAGGGGACCACGGTGATGATCGTCGCCGCCGCAGGCATCGTCGTGAACCTCTCCACGGCGCTGCTGTTCGCGCGCGGCCGCAAGAACGACATCAACATCCGCGGCGCCTATCTGCACATGGCCGCCGACGCCGCGGTCTCGGCTGGCGTGGTGATCGGAGGCGCGCTGATCCTGTGGACCGGCTCCGAATGGATCGATCCAGCGATCAGCCTGGTGATCGTCGCGGTAATCCTGTGGAGCACCTGGGGCCTGGCGCGCGAATCGCTCACTATGGTGCTTCAGGCCGTACCCGACGGGATCGACGCCGATGCCGTGCGGACCACGCTGGCCCGCCTGCCCGGCGTGGCGCGGGTACACGATCTCCATATCTGGCCGATGAGCACCACCGAGGCCGCGCTCACTGCGCACCTCGTCATGCCGGGCGGCCACCCCGGCGATGCCTTTCTCAGGGACCTCCAGCATCGCCTCGCGCATGATTTCCGCATCGACCACGCCACTGTCCAGATCGAATTGGGCGACGGCGCCGAGTGCCGGATGCACGGGCACGCCCATGGCTGATACGGCATCCGCCCAGGCCTCACCGATTGCACGGGCCGCCCCGATCCGGCTGGTGATCTTCGATTTCGACGGCACGCTGTCCGACAGCGGCGACTGGTTCCTGTCGGTCGTCGATCAACTTGCCCGGCGCTTCCGCTTCCGTACCGTCGCGCCCGACCAGGTCGAGATGCTGCGCCACAAGAGCTCGCGCGAAGTGATCGATTTTCTCGGCATCTCGCGCTGGAAGATGCCGCTGATCGCGCGCCACCTGCGTAAGCTGGTCGGCCTGAACGCGCATCAGATCGAACTCTTCCCGGGCACGCCCGATCTGTTGGAGCGGCTGGCCGACACCGGCGTTAAGATCGCACTGGTGACGTCGAATTCCGAAGCCAATGCGCGCAAGATCCTCGGCGACGGACATGCCGCGCGGATCGATTTCTATGCCTGCGGCTCCTCGCTGTTCGGCAAGGCGCCCAAGTTCCGCCGCGTCCTCAAGAAGATGGGCATCCCCGCCGCGCAGGCGCTGGCGATCGGCGACGAGACCCGCGATGTCGATGCCGCGCGCGAAGTGGGGATGCGCGCCGGATCGGTGCTGTGGGGCTATGCCAGCGAGACCGCGCTGGGCGCGCTCGAGCCCGATGCGCTGTTCCGCGAGCCGCAGGACATTCTCGACTATATCGCCGCACACCGGCCCTAGCGCTCAATCGAGATGCACCGCCAGCCACACGGTGGCGCGGTCCTTTGCCGTCCATGTCACCCAATGCGCCTGCCCGCCCCCGATCCACACATGATCGCCCGGCGCGAGCGCGACCTCAGCCGAATCTTCGATCCGCAGCCCCGCCGCACCCTCCAGCAGCAGCACCCATTCGTCCTGCTCCTGCACCATCGGTTCGTCCTGCGGCGTCGCCTGCCCGCGCGAGACGATCCGCTCGATCCGGATGCCCGGGCGCGCCAGCACTTCGCTGAATGCCTCGGCGCGCTCTGCCGCGGGCAGCTTCGCCAGAAGATTGGCGACCTTCACCTTGAATCGCGGCTTGGGCCTGGGTTTCGGCGCGGGCGCAACCTTGAGCTTCGGCCGCGCCTTGACCGAGCCCGCCGACTTGCTCCACGCGTTGCTGGCCGCGCCGCGCAGGTAGTCCTCGATCGCTTCGGCGCTGGCGGTGAGGCCGTCCTCTCCGATGCCGAACACCGCCGCGCCCTGCGCATCGTTCAACCCGTATTTGCCGAAGTCGCCGCCCGGCTTGCGCCGCCGCGAACTGAGCAGGCTGAGCCCACGATGCGCCGCCATCTCCCGGAGCTTGTCGGTCGTCTCGTTCGGCATGCGTTACTCCAGATCCCTTTCCCGTTGTGGAGAGGGAGGGAACCGACTTTAGTCGGCGGAAGGGTGAGGGGGAGTGAGACTCATGCCCCCTCACCCTTCCACTCCCACAACGGGAGAGGGAGTAGACTCCGCCCGCCACTCGCGCCAAGGCAATGTTCATGCCCCGCTTCCAGTTCACCATCCATGCCACCGACGGCAAGGCGCGTCTCGGCACAATCGCGATGCAGCGCGGCGAGATCCGCACCCCCGCCTTCATGCCCGTCGGCACCGCCGCCACGGTCAAGGCCGTCAAGCCGCAGGACGTCCGCGCCTCGGGCGCCGACATATTGCTCGGCAACACCTATCACCTGATGCTCCGCCCCACCGCCGAGCGCGTCCACAAGCTCGGCGGGCTGCACAAGTTCATGGGCTGGGACCGCCCGATCCTCACCGATTCGGGCGGCTATCAGGTGATGAGCCTGTCCGAGCTGACCAAGCGCAGCGAGGAAGGCATTGTCTTCAAGTCGCACCTCGACGGCTCGCGGCATATGCTCAGCCCCGAACGCTCGATGGAGATCCAGCGGCTGCTTGGCTCGAACATCGTCATGGCGTTCGACGAACTCGTCCCTACCACCTCCACTCGCGACGTCCAGGCCGCGGCGATGGAGCGATCGATGCGCTGGGCGAAGCGAAGCCGCGCCGGCTTCGACGCGGGCGGAGAGCATGCCGCGAACAACGCGCTGTTCGGCATTCAGCAAGGCGCGCTTGACCAAAGCTTCCGCAAGTCCAGCGCCGATGCATTGCTCGACATCGGCTTCGATGGGTATGCGATCGGCGGCCTCGCGGTCGGCGAAGGCCAGGAGGCGATGTTCGGCGTGCTCGACTACGCCCCCGGCCAGCTCGATGTGGCCAAACCGCGCTATCTGATGGGCGTCGGCAAGCCCGACGACATCGTCGGCGCCGTCGAGCGCGGTGTTGACATGTTCGATTGCGTCCTCCCCACGCGGAGCGGCCGCACCGGCCAGGCCTTCACTCGCACCGGCCCGATCAACATCCGCAACGCAAAATTCGCCGAGGACGACGGCCCCCTCGATCCCGCCTGCGCCTGCCCGACCTGCACGGGCTGGAGCCGCGCCTATATCCACCATCTCGTCCGCGCCGGCGAAATCCTCGGCGCGATGCTGATGACCGAGCATAATCTCTGGTTTTACCAGCAGCTCATGGCCGATCTGCGCGCGGCGATCGGCGAATCCCGGCTGAGCGCCTTCGCGAACGACTTCCGCCGCGACTATCGCACCGCGCCCAAGGCTTAGCTTAACCATCTTCTGTTTCGTCGCGGGACTGCCCGGAATCGACGGGCGCATCGTTTAACGTTTCGCGATATATGGACTGCCGATCGGAGCCGTCGGGGCTCCATGGGGCAGCGATATTGTTCTGGCGGCGGTTTACTCGGATGCAGGCGCGCGGGCTGGCGACGGCGGCGATCGTATCGCTGGTCGGCGCAGGCTTCTCGGCGCAGGCGCTGAGCCCCGAACCTGAGACCAGGTCCGACAAGCCGGCGCTCGCCGGCTATGAAGCCGACGATCACTTCCCCGGCGCGGCCTATTACACGGCAGTCTCCGACGAAGCCGGCGCAGCGACCGGCACCACCGGCACGATCGCGCTTCCCGAGATGCCGGTGCCCGCAAATGCCGTGATCGATTCCTCGATCCAGCCCGCCGTGCCGTTTCGCGTCGCCGGCACTGCAATCGATAATGCCCGGGCGCTGCAGTGCCTGACCACCGCGATTTACTATGAAGCGGCAAGCGAACCCGATGACGGCCAGCGCGCCGTCGCGCAGGTCGTGCTCAATCGCGTCCGCCATCCCGCCTTCCCCGCCACCGTCTGCGGCGTGGTGTTCCAGGGCTCGGAGAAGCGCGGCTGCCAGTTCAGCTTCGCCTGTGACGGCGCGATGGCGCGCATCCCGTCGCGCACCGCATGGGCACGCGCCGCGCGCGTCGCCGAGTCCGCCCTTGCCGGCAGCGTGTTCGCCCCCGTCGGCATGGCGACGCATTATCACACCTATGCGGTCACGCCATCGTGGAACCGCAGCCTAGTGATGACCGGCGTCTACGGCGCGCATTTCTTCCACCGCTGGAAGGGCTGGTGGGGCATGGCCGCGGCGTTCCGCCAGGCCTATCTGGGCGGCGAACCGCTTCCGGCACCGCACGCCAGCGCGACGACGGTCGCGGCGGCGGCTCCAGCGCTCCCACAGGCCGCGGCCCAGCCCGTCCCGACCGGCCGCGAGGCAGTCCAGCCCGCCTATGTCCAGAGCGGCACGCCGACTGCGAGCTACACCGCATCGGACGCCGACTCGCAGATCCTCGACAAGTGGAAGGACAGCGGCAAGCCGCTGCGCTGAGCAATCAGCGCCGAGGACCGGTAGGTCCGAGCGTCAAGCTACCGTTAACCTGACGACCCTAAGAGTAAGCGGGCGCTCTCACTGCGGTGAGGCAAGAGAGCGCCCGCGCTGCCGCGCTCGGGTCATCCGGGGGGAGATGACGCGGCAGCTGTCGGAAAACCTGTGTGATGTGCGAAGTCCCCCGGCTTCGCCTCGAACGTTGCGCACCTTGCTGGCTGGTCGGCCGCCGGCGCGCGATACGCTCAACCCATCATCGCGGCGCAATCGATACGGTGATGAGATCGCTGTACAAACCCGCGCGCTTGCCCGCGACGCTGCCGATCACGAAGCGCATCGGCAGCGATTCGCGGGTCGGGTCGGTGTTGGAGGAGGTGTAGTTTGCGGTCGAGCCGAGCGAGAGCGTCTTTTCGCCGATCATGAGCTGATACGGCACGCTCCAGTTCGAATCGGCCATCCGAAGCTGGCCATTGTTCTTGGAAACGAATTCAAGCCGATACGCGCGCGTGCTCGCCACGGTCATGTTGAGCGGCACCTTGGCAATGCCTTCGCTCAGCTCGCCCAGATCGACCAGCGCCTGGCCGCCGTTACGGCGATACTGGCCCGAAAGCCCGAGCACCGCCGACGGCAGCACGTTGACGCCGAGCACGAACGCGCGCGACGCAAGCAGATTGCCGCGGCCCTTCTGTTCGGCGACCAGCATCACGCGCTGGCTGTACAGCCCGTCATTGACCAGCCCGTCCTCGTTCACGGCGAACTGGAAGCGCACCAGCTGCTGGCTGTGCGGCTGAACCACCACCGCGCGCTGCGTCGCGCGCGCGATCGTCCGTCCCGAGGTGGGCGTCGCGTTGCTGTTCGAGAACTGGTCGAGCAGCGTATAGGGAACGCGGCCCTGCCGGCCGTCGGGCGCCAGGCCGAACGGCTCCTGATCGACGACGAAGACGGGGTCGAAGGTGCACGCCGCGCCGCCCTCATTGTTGAACACCACGTCATAGGTCGCGATCGGCACGTTGGTCGCGAAGGGATCATAGCCCTGGATGACCCAGTTGGTGACGCCGCCCTCGATGCGCAGCGCGCACTCCGAACGTGCCGCCAGCGATGCGGTTTGGGACCAGGCGGGGCCGGCCGAAGCCAGCGCCGCGGCGGTTGCCAGAGAGGCCGAAATCAGGGTCTTCATTGTCACCTCAATTCGCCGGCTTCAGCACTATAGTCTTAAGATCGACCAGACCAGTGGTATCGGCCGGCACCTTGAACTCGAACACCGTCGGGCCGGCGCCGAGTTCGACGCGATAATCGACTGCGGGCCGCAGGTTCTGGATCGCGAAACGCCCCACCGAATTGGTGAAGAACGGCAACGGCTCCTTGTCCTTGCCGTCCTTGGCAATCACGCGGCCGCCTGCCAGCGCCACCGGCTTGCCGTCCGGGAAGGCCAGCACGCCTGCCGCGCTGACGAACGCGTCGGTGCCGATCTTGAGCTTGTAGCCGCTGTGATAGGGCGGGTTTACCCGCGCCGTGCCAGCACCGATGTCATAGCCGACCGGCGGGTTCTCGACATCGTACTGGATCGGCTGGTTGACGTAGCTGTTGAGATAGCCGTTGACCGCCGCGCCGAAGGTGCCGCTCTTGCTCATATAGTCGCTGCTGACCAGCGACTGGCCGGCGACGACGCTGTGCCCCTTCAGGTTCTTGTGCGGATAGAGCAGCGCGAAGCTGTCGTTCACGCGGCGCCCGACACCGACGACGCCATCGGCGAACGCGATCGACGTGCCGACGCGCACCGACGAGACATTGACCTGGCCGAACCCGCCAAGGTTGGGGCCGTAGCTCGAATGGCTGACCGTCGCATCGAAGCGGTTGGCGATATAATCGACAAAGCCCTGGCCGGCGACGGTGCGCTCGTCGCGCGTCGCGACTGCGCCATAGCCGAAGCTGCCGATCCGGTTCGACGAGGCGTGCAGGTACGACAGCGAGCTCGTGTCGGTGCTGCTCTCGTGCCGCGCCTCGAAGCGATCGCGGAAGGTCGGCTGGAACACCAGTGCGATGTTGAAGCCGATGCCCCGGCCGCGACCGATGCTGCTGTCGAACTTAGAATATTCGACGCCGGCGCGGACGCTGACCCGGCGATCGAAATAATAATTGCCCGAGACGCCGATCCGGTAGCTGTCGTTGCGGTTGCGGCTCTTGAGGTAGCTGCCGGTGATCAGTGCGGAGAGGCGACGGTCGATCTGGCGGGTATATTGGCCGCTGATCGAGATCGAGCTCGAATTATCCGCCTCGGGCGACGACAGGAAGGCATAGTGGCGCGACAGATAGTCAGCGCGGATGCTCGCCGAATCGACCAGCCCGCCGCGATCGATCAGTTGGTCGAGGCCGATGCCCGCGGAATAGCCTTCGCCCACGTCGCGCGAATGGCTGAGGCCGCCATCGAGCAGCAGCCGCGATCCGCCGCCCAGCACGAACTGGGTCTGCCCGGTCAGCGTCTGGACCTGCGCGCTCGCCTGCAGCCCGACTCCGACCGCCGGCGCATCGACGAACGCCTTGCGGAAGAAGCCCGAAAACGCGACCGGCCCGTTGTAGACCGGCGAACGGCCGAAATTGTTGCTCGTCGGGCCGATATAGGCGGCATATTCGAAGTCGCCGGGCATCAGATCGATCGGATCGAGATACTGGCTGTACGCGATCGACTGGACCGATCCCGAATTGTCGCGCACTTCGATCTGGACGTCGTTGCTGCCCGCCAGCAGCGGCAGCGAGCTGAAATCATACGAGCCCGCATCGAGCCGAAGCTCGCGATAGAGCACGCCGTTGCGCAGGATCCGCACGCTGGCGTCGCGCTGGAGCACCAGCTGGCGATTGCCCTGCAGCACCGACGACCGATACGGATCGAAGCGCTGGCGCTGGCGGCTGACGCCGACGCCGCCCATCTGGACATAGCCCTGCTGGCCGCGAACCTCGGGCGTCAGATCGCCGATGAACCAGCGGCGGTAATCGGCGGGCTCGTCATAGACGAAGCGCGCATAGTTGCGATCGAAGCGATAGGCGCCGCCGCCAAAGCCCTGATTTCCGAACTGGCCGTCGGCTTCGAGGACGATCCCGCCATAGCGCATCGCGCCGTTGAGCGCGACCGAAGGCGGGCTGTTGAAGCTGCTGTTCCACGAGCGCGCATAATACGCGTTGATATTCAGGAACGCGGCGAACCCGGCGGGCACCAGATCGATATTCTCGTCGCCCGGATTGGGCGGCGAGAAGAGCTGCTCGAGCGCGCGGTTCGACGGATCGATGGTGAGCACGACCACGGCGAGGCTGCTCGGATCATATTCGAACGAAATGCCCAGTGGCTTGAGATCGTCCGATTCGAGCCGGTCCTTGCCGGCCGCGGCCTTGAGCAGCCGGTCGCGAGCTTCCTGGTTGAGCAACGGCCCGATCAGAGCCTCGAACGGCTTGCGCTCGGCCTGGAGCCGGTCGTCATAGGTCAGCCGTACCGGCATGTCGCCCAGCGCGCGCTGCTTGAACAGCAGCGGAACGGTCATGTCGAGATCGCGGTCGTACGGATTGATGTCCGGCCGGCCAAATTTGCCGATCGGCAGGCTCGACGTGCCCGTCTGACCGACCGTCGGCAGCGCGTCGATGTCGGGCTTGGCGCCGCCGGGCAGCGGCACCGACGTCGATTGCTGCGGCGGCGTCGGCGATTGCGTCGGCAGCGGCACCGTCTGAGGCGGCGTGCCCGGCTGAGTCCGCGGCAGCGGGACCGAGACCTGGGCCGCCGCTGTACCGCTGGTCAGGCAGAACCACGCCGTGGCGCTGAGCAGCCTGGATCGGTTCATTTCACGAACTTGACGGTGATCGGGCCTGGTCCGAACGCCTTTACCAGCGGCACGCGGAAGATGCGCGTGCCCCCGCCGCCGGGGACATAGCCGCTGCCGACGACGCGATTGAGATCTTCTTCGGAAATCAGGATCCGCATCGACTTGCCGGCAACATCCTTGCCTTCGAGCACCCATTTGAGCGCCGACATCATCGCGTGGCGACGGCCGGTGTTCTTCATGGTGATCTCGACGCCCGGCACGGTCGGCGGCAGCGGATCGCCCTGCTTCGCCGCGGGCGGCTGATAGTCGATGGTCTTGACTGCGGTGGCGGCTACATTGGGCTGCGCGTTCGGCGGGGCGACCACGACCAGCGCCTTCATGTGATAGACGACCTGCACCTGCGCGGCCTGCGCGCCTGCGGTCTGGTCCACCGGAATCGGCAGCTGATTGATCGAGAGATAATAAGCCTGCGAGGTCGGGATATCGGCACCGCCGACCCATTGCAGGCGAACCACCTGGCGCGCGCCCTGCGGCAGCATGCCCTGGGGCGGAAAGACGATGAAGTCGGCATCGGCGGGCGTCTCGCTGGGGACACCGTTCTCGTCGAAGCTCAGGCGGGTGATACGAGTCTCGAACGGCAACTTGCCGGCATTGAGATTCTGCACTTCGACGCGCGCCACGGCATCGCTGCCGGTCGTGGTCATCTCGACGATCATCGGCGAGACGCGCATCGCATAGACCGAGGCGGCGCCGGCGACGAGCGCGGTCGCGACAAAGGCCGAGCGGACGGCAGTCCGCTGGAAGTTGCTGAACACTGGCGAGGCCCCCACCCCTATGACTGCGCGCGGACTACGCGCGCATTCTTACGCAATACTCGAAAGGGGGAGGGAAGTCTCCCCCCCCCCTCTCTTAAGTCAGCATTACTGCTGGGACGGCTGGATCAGAGAGCCTTGAGCTCAACGGTCAGCGTGTCCTGGTAGTTGCCGGCGACCAGCGCCTTGCCCGGGGTCGGCGCGAGGATCGCGAGCGACATGTCCGAACGCCATGCACCGCCGGTCCAGACCTTCGACGCGTCGCCGGTGGCGGCGGTCACGGTCTGGGTGCTGCCGACTGCGCCGGCCGAGGTGTTGGTCGTGCCCTGGAACGTCGCCGCAACCTGGTACGGGATGTTCGCCTGGAACTCGTTCGAGTCATAGCCGCCGGCTGCGCTGTTGAGCAGGCCCTGCGCGCCGTTCGCCTTCGACAGGGTCACGGTGTTGTTGAAGTTGCAGCCAGCGGTCGTCGAGTTGACGACTGCGGTTGCCGGCGAGACCATGTCGAACGCGTTGTTCACGTTGGTGTTCGAGTTGGTGTTGACGCCGATCGTGCCGAAGTCGAGCGTGTGCGCCGTGCTGCTGCCGCCATAGTAGGAGCAATCCTTGGTCACGGTGCCCTTGATCAGCCAGGTGTTGGTGACGGTCGGCGACGCGGTCTGCGTGTTGCCCGAGTTCAGGCCGAACTGGTTGTAGCCAACGTTGCCGCTGAGGACGAGGCCGATGCCGTAGCCGAGGACCGACGAGTGGCTCGACGTGCCACCGAAGACGCCCGGGGTCTGGCCCGAGAACGCGATGTCGTCAGCCTGCGCAACGCCGGCGGTCGAAAGCAGCACAACAGCGGCTGCCGAAAGAAGCTTCTTCATTTTGCAAATCCCCACTTCTGGTCTCGGCGCCCCCCGGCATCATTGCCGAGTCGTTCACCGACAATTGACGTTTAACAAGTATCCGCAAACATTCAACAATTATTTAGTTTGCGTTAACCACCATAATTTCAGTTCTGAAACAATGGTGATGCCGTTTGGACAATACTGTACAGTCTCAGTACGTCCGAATTTCTACCCACTACTCTGGATGGTTAAATACTGGTCTTCAGTTGGGCGCGATCGTGATCTCGATCACTTCCCCATACTGACCGGCCAACAGGCCAGCCTCGCTGGAAACACTGCCAAGACTTAGCTTCAACAGAAGCCCGTCCATCGCAATGCCGCCCGCGCTCGAAATCGCCTGGCCGCCGAGCAGCGCACGCCCCTCGAACACCTTGGAGATCATCTCGGTGGCCGGGCGGCGCACCGGCAGCTCGATGTCGAGGCTGTACGGTACCGTACCCGCATAGGGGCCCTGGCCGTGCGGCATGTCGGAATGGACGAGCGCGCCGTTCTGCGCCTTGATCAGCATCGTGAAGGGCACGTTGCAGTCGAGCGCGACCTTGGCCGCGGCAACCTTGCCCGGACGCGTCAGGTCGCCGAAGTCCGCCGTCGGGATCGCGCCCATCTGGCAGCGCTGGGCAATGCTGCCCTGCACCGAGATGTCGACGGATTTCGCATTGGAGATTTCCTGCGCCGCGGCAGGCGTCGCAAGGGCGCAAGCCAGCAGCACGGCAGCACTCGCCACACCGGACAGGCGAAGACGCGCCGGGCCAAGGGCCCGAGCCGCAAATCCAACCAGCGATGTCTGGCGATACGCGCCCTCAGGCGCCTTCCCCGCTATATAGTCCGCCGCTGCGTCCACAACACGAATCGCCGACGCGCCAGAGGCACGAAGACGATCATTGTGCGGACGGCGCGGGCGGCTCCCCCCGGAGCACATAACCCTCAACTCCCCTCACCGATTAAGCCTTTAATAAGGACTTAATCTGCGACGAGTCGATGGAATTAAGTGGTTAAGCCGTCCCGGAAGCGCACATCCGGGATTTTACGGAGCGTATTCAAACGGTTGCGGCGTAAATTTTTTCTTAAAGTACGACCGATAGCAGGCGGAATAGACCGTCGCGGCCCAATTCCCCTGTGCGCGACTCGGCAACCCGTCGAGCCGCATTAACGCTTCACCGCAGGCGGCGGACCATTTTGGAACGGCCTCTTTTCGCCCGGCGTTGATACATCCTTAGATCATTAACCTTGCGTATCAATCATATTTTCAACGGGAAGTGAGATCAGGCCTGATCCATCAGCAAAGGTGTTACGATGCCGATCAGATCTCTACCCAAGTTCTCTGCGGTGCTCCTGCTGATGTGCGGGACCGCTGCAAGCGCGGAATCGCTTTCGACAGGCACGTTTTCGGTGCGGTTGACCGTTCCGCTCGTCTGCACGGTGAGCCACCAGAGCGCGATCAGCGCCGCGGGCACCGGCTATCGCCTCGGCGCGCTGCGCGAGTTCTGCAATGCCCCCAGCGGCTATGCGCTCGTCGTCAACTATGCGCCGGGTTCGATGAAGGGCGCAGTCGTCGCCGTCGGTGAAGAGCGCGTCGTTCTCGACGGTTCGGGCCGCGCGGTGATCAGCCAGACGCCGGGTCCGCGCATCCGCGACCGCGAAGTCTTTGCCGAACCGGGCGCCGCCGGGTTCGACACCGACCGCCTCGAGTTCAACATCGAAGCGTCCTGAAGGGCCGGGTCGGGCCCGCGCCGGCAGAGTGGCGGGCCCGACTGTCCCGGATTGAACCTGCCGGCTTCCGGAAACCGTTTGCGCGGATTCCGGAACGGTTCTTAGTTGGACGGATGGAAACGCCCGTCGAGCCCAAGGATTTCGCCGAGATCGTCGACACGCTGATCGAGGCGCAGGCAATGCTTGCCTCGTCGATCTATGTCGACCTGGTCAATCTCGGGCTGATCGACGCCGATGCCGCCGGCCGGCGGCTGCACGCGCTGGGCGATATCGCCGCCAGCCCCCTGCAGCGCCATCCCGAAGTCGCCGCCGCGCTGGGCAATCGAATCCGCAGTTATGCCGAGGGTTTCGAGCGCGCCGGTCCCGACCGCGCCCGGCCCAGGGCCCGGCTTCGCATCGTCAACGGCGGAAAAGCCTGAGACTGGAGTCGCGAGACTCAGGCGCGCTGGCGCCCGGCCTCCACGGCCGAATCGCCCTGCGCGGGCCGGTTGCGGCAATATTCGGGCTTGAGCGCCCAGCCCTGGCCCCGCACCGACTGGATGAAATCGCGGCCGCCGCTGGCCAGCTTGAGCTTCTGGCGCAGATTGGACACGAACACGTCGATCGTCCCGATGGTCGCCTGCTCGCTGCCGGCATAGAGCGCCTGGTGGATGTTCCGGCGCGACACCGGCTGCGGCATCGCCTGCCACAGCAAGTCGAGGACATGTTTTTCCGACTCGGTCAGCCCGACCTGGCGCCGGCCGACGCGATACTGGTTCTCGTCTTCGCGATAGACCAGCGAATTGAAATATTCGGCGCGTGTATCGCGCGTCTTGGTCCCACTCTCGAGCGCGGACAGCACCATTCCGACCAGCTCTTCGCGGTGCGAGTCGAGCATCGCCTCAATCCCGGGCGCGGCATCGGGGCCGGACGCTTCCTGGGCCAGCTCCCCGGCACGCCGGACGAGATCCAGTGCATCGTCGACCGAGCGGCGGCTTTCGATAAGGCGCGCCTCGCAATCGCGCAGCAGACGGGCGAGCGAGTCGCTACCGGCCGGCACGAAGAGCGTTCCTGAAGATGCGATGCTGCTCAGTCGCCGGGGCTTCGGCCGCGATATGGGGCCTATCGAAGTTGATACGCAGCGTATCGGGCGAAACTGATAAAACTTGAGTCACTGTAAGCCACTACCCGTCTAAAGATAACAACGCTCGGGAAAGCATCGATTTCTTGGGATACACATTCCGCCATTCCTTTAGCGGAAGCAAGTGCTGAAACAATTACCCTATACGACATATGTATAGTTAATTGTTTAACAATTGGTTAACAGTTGTTAGCTTTTATTGATTGTTATAGCGCCCCACTAATCGTGCAGATGTCGCATGAATAGGCTGTGGCAGCCGCCGCACGCATGCCCTTGCCCCATCGGCTGTCCGGGCGTAGCCCGCCCCCATGACCGACTCCGCAACCCCGCTCGACTATGTCGAGGCCCATCTCGACGACAGCCTCGACCGCCTGTTCGCGCTGATGCGCGTGCCTTCCATCTCCACCGACCCGGCTTATGCCGAGCATTGCCGGACCGCGGCGCAGCAGCTCGCCGACGAACTGGCCGGGCTCGGCTTCGCCGCCCGCGTCGCGCCGACGCCCGGGCATCCGATGGTAGTCGCGCATCATGACGGCGACGGCCCGCACGTGCTGTTCTATGGCCATTACGACGTCCAGCCGGTCGATCCGCTGGATTTGTGGAAGCGCGATCCGTTCGATCCGGTGCTCGAGACGCGCGCCGACGGCAGCAAGGCGATCGTCGGCCGCGGGGCATCGGACGACAAGGGCCAGCTACGCACCTTTATCGAGGCATGCCGCGCGTGGAAGGAGACGCAGGGCCGCCTGCCCGTCCGCGTCACCATCCTGTTCGAAGGCGAAGAGGAATCGGGCTCGGAGAGCCTCGAGCCGTTCCTCCATGCCAATGCCGACGAGCTCAGGGCCGATTTCGCGCTGATCTGCGACACGTCGATGTGGGATACCGCCACCCCCGGCCTCACCATCGGCCTGCGCGGCATGGCCGGCGGCCAGGTGACCGTACGCGGCCCTTCGCGCGATCTCCATTCGGGGCTGTATGGCGGCCCTGCGCGCAACCCGATCCAGGTGCTGACCAATATCCTCGCCGACCTCAAGGACGCCGACGGCCATGTCACGCTTCCCGGCTTCTATGACGGCGTGCATCCGCTGAGCCCCGAGGTCCAGCAGAGCTGGGACGCGCTCGGCTTCGACGCCAAGGGCTTTCTCGGCGATATCGGCCTCAGCGTGCCCGCCGGCGAAAAGGGCGTCGGCGTGCTCGAACAGAGCTGGGCGCGGCCGACTGCCGAGATCAACGGCATCTGGGGCGGCTATACCGGCGAGGGCTTCAAGACGGTGATCCCCGCCGAAGCGCATGCCAAGATCAGCTTCCGCCTCGTCGGCGACCAGGATCCCGACCAGGTCTGGGCGGCGTTCGAGGACCATGTCCGCGCGCATCTGCCCGCCGATTGCACCGCCGCGTTCAATGTCCGCGGGGGATCGCGCGCGATCAGCCTGGCAAGCGACAGCCCGCCGCTTGCCGCCACCCGCGCCGCGCTCGACGCCGAATGGGGCAAGTCGGCGCTGCTCGCCAGCGGCGGATCGATCCCGGTGGTCAATTCGATCCGCTCGATCCTGGGCATGGACAGCGTGATGGTCGGCTTCGCGCTCAACGACGACAACATCCATTCGCCCAACGAGAAATACGACCTCAACAGCTTCCACAAGGGCATCCGTTCCTGGGTGCGCATCCTCGGCAAGCTGGGCGAAATGGTGCCGGCGAAAGCGACCGAACCCGCCGCCGCCTGAGCCGTCTTCGGAGTTGACAGCGCCCGGCCCAAGGCCGGATAGGCAGGGCATGGTTCCCCTTTCGTTCGGCGGTCACGACTTCCAGGCGCTCGCCGACGGCGCGCTCTACTGGCCTGCGCGCCGCGCCCTGCTGGTCGCCGACCTGCATTTCGAAAAGGGCAGCTGGTTCGCCAGCAAGGGCCAGATGCTGCCGCCCTATGATTCGCTGGCGACGCTCACTGCGTTGTCGGCGCTGGTCGACCGGACGCAGGCCGCGGAGCTATGGTGCCTGGGCGACAGCTTCCACGATTCGGCGGGCTGCGAGCGGCTTCCCGCCGACGCCCGCGCGCTGCTCACCAGACTCACCGCCCGGCTCGACTGGCGCTGGATCACCGGCAATCACGATTCGATGCTGGTCGATCATTGCGGCGGCACGATCGTCGAGGAAGCCGAGGTCGACGGGCTCATCCTTCGCCACGAAGCCGAGCCCGGAGAGCGCCGCCCCGAACTATCGGGCCATTTCCATCCCAAGCTGCGGATCAACGTGCGCGGCCGGCATGTCGCGCGGCGCTGCTTCGTCGCCACCGCGACCAAGCTGATCCTGCCGGCATTCGGCGCACTGACCGGCGGGCTCGACGCGCACCATCCCGAGATCGTCCGCGCCGTCGGCCGCGGCGCCGAGGCGCTGGTCGCCCTCGAAGACCGCCTGCTGCGCTTCCCGGTCGCCGCCTAGCGCCGGATCGTCCCCGTGCATGTCGTCGGCCCGGAGCCGCGCAGGATGCATTCAGGCTTGCCGGTGATGCTGATCCCGCCGCTGCCGAGTGCCGTCGCCCGCGCCGTGTAGCGGACGTTGAGCACGATATCGCCGCTGCTGTCCGAACTCACCGTCGCGTCGCCCGCAGTCAGCCGGCCCGCGTCGATCGAGCCCGCGCCATGATTGCGCACCCGCGCCCGCGCCGCGGTGCCTGCCAGCGTCATCGCGCCGGTGCCGGTGAGCGTCGCAGTCAGGTCGTCGGCCCGCAGCGACGCGATATCGAGCGTCCCCGCGCCTGTCTGGATCACATCGACGCGAGCGCCGCGCATCTCCGCCACGCGCACCCTGGCGCCGCCATTGAGCACGACGCCGCGCAGCGATCGCGCCGCGATGCGCAACGTTGGAAGCGCTGTCGCGTCGCCGCCGCGCGCGACCGAGGACAGCGGCCCGCTGCTCACCACCAGCGTATCGCCGTTGACGCGCACCGTGACCTGATCGAGCGACAGCCGGCTGCCCGAAGCGATGGCCACCGGAACCCCGGTGACCAGCTCGACTTCGAACGGCCCGTCGACGCGCAGCCTATCGAAATCGCTGACCATGAAGCGGCGCTCCTGCGCCGGAGCGGCGGCAGTGAGCAACAGCAGCGGAGCGAGAAGCAGCGAGCGCATGGCGCGACCCTCGCCCGTCGCGCCTGCGCAGGCAAGCTTTAGCTGCAGCGCGCCTCACCCGAACCGACGGCGTTGACCGAGCATTTGGCGCCGCCGCCAAGCTCGGCATCTCCCGAACCGACGATCGAGACCGATGCCGGCCCCTTCACGGTGCCGAGCACGTCGCCCGATCCGGTGATCGAGATGTCCGCGCTGGTCGCCGTCAGCTTCCTGGCATCGATGTCGCCCGATCCGGCGACCGCCACCGAGAGCTTGGCCGCGCTGCCCGCCACCTTGAGATTGCCCGAGCCCGCGACCGACAAGTTCGTGGCATTGGCGCGCAGATCGGCGATGAGGAGGTTGCCCGATCCCGAGACCCCGGCGGTGAAATCGCCTTCACCGCGATCGACGGTGAGGTCGCCCGATCCGCCCACCGCCGCGGCCGTCAGCCTGGGCATCACGACATGGATGCGCGCGCCGTGATCGTCGCCGAACCAGCCGTCCCTGCTATCCTTGCCCGCGACGCTTTCCTTGCGCGCGACCCGCAGCGTGCCGTCGACGACGCTGATGTCGAGCAGGTCGAGCACCCTGGAATCGCCCTCGGCAGTCACCGAGAAGGCCTGGCCGGTCTTGACGTCGATATCGTCCGAGCTCTGCAGCGCCACGCCGGTGAAGCCCGTCGCGGCAAAGCTGCGCGTCGCGCCGGTGCCGCTCGCCTGCGCCGCCTGGCCCTGCTTTTCCGCATTGGACTGGCACGCCGCCAACGGCAGCAACGCGACGATCAGCAACATACGCATTCTCTTCTCCCGAACCTGTGTATTGGCATCGCAATACACCAAGAGCGGATCAAGGAAAAGGGGCGGCCGTTGCCCGGCTCGCCCCTTGCTAGGATCCCAACCGTGACGCGATGCGTCAGGCCGGAACCTTGTCCTTGTTCCACACCGCTGCGGCCTTGCGCAGGATGTCGAGGATCTTCTCGAGCGCAGTCGGCTCGTCGACCTCTTCCATCGCCGCGAGCTCGCGCGCGAGGCGCGATGCAGCGGCTTCGAAGATCTGGCGCTCCGAATAGCTCTGCTCGGGCTGGTCGTCGGCACGGAACAGGTCGCGGACCACTTCGGCGATCGACACGAGGTCGCCCGAATTGATCTTGGCTTCATATTCCTGCGCACGGCGCGACCACATGGTCCGCTTGACCTTGGGCTTGCCCTTGAGCGTCTCGAGCGCTTCCTTGAGCGTCTTGTCGCTGGAAAGCTTGCGCATGCCGACGCTCTCGGCCTTGTTGGTGGGAACGCGCAGCGTCATCTTCTCTTTTTCGAAGCGCAGCACGTAGAGCTCGAGCTGCATGCCCGCAATTTCCTGTTTTTGCAGCTCGATCACACGGCCCACGCCGTGCTTGGGGTAAACGACATAATCGCCGACATCGAAGGACAGCGCCTTGGCAGCCATGTGCTAGAGACCTTTCCGTGAATAACAGGTCCCGAACGATTGCGGCGTCGGCCCTGACGCGCTAGGCGTCGGGCAGGCGGTTCGGGACAACAACGTATGCTTCTCCGCGCGAAGGGCGTTTTATCGCCTTCGTCGCAGCCTGTTTAACACGCTTGCAATAAAATTACCAGCCGCCCGTCATCGCCGCTGCGCATTTATGTGCACTGCGGCGAAGATTCGCTGCGTAACGCGCGCCGGTCAGTTCCCGGTGCCGGGCTCCGCCGAGAAGTATTTCTCGAACTTGCCTTCTTCGCTCTTCATCGCGTCGGCATCGGCGGGAACATCGCCCTTCTGGGTGATGTTGGGCCATTCCTCCGAATAGGTCTTGTTGAGCTCGAGCCATTTTTCGAGGCCGTTCTCGGTATCGGGCAGGATCGCCTCGGCGGGGCATTCCGGCTCGCAGACGCCGCAATCGATGCACTCGCTGGGATTGATCACCAGCATGTTCTCGCCCTCGTAGAAACAGTCGACCGGGCACACCTCGACACAGTCCATGTACTTGCACCGGATGCAGGCGTCGGTGACGACATAGGTCATGGCAGATCGGCTCCCTCGAGCGGCAAAGGTCTGAACTTGGGCCCCTGCTATGCCTGCGGTTCTGCGCCGTCAACGTTTCTGGGCGCTTGGGTTTCTAAGCGCGTGTAAAGCTGCGCTGCCTCGGCCGGTGGTCCCCGCCGCTTCGGCAACGCCTCCACGCGCAGCGCCAATACCTTGCCGAACAGCGGGAAGACGAGGATCGATCCGACCCTCACCGGGGCTGCCGAACGCTCGATCCGCCGCCCGTCGAGCCGGAGCGTGCCCTTTTCGGCGATCGCCTGCGCGGCGCTGCGCGACTTGGCCAGCCGGGCGAACCACAAGAAGCGGTCGAGCCGGATGCTCGCCGCGTCAGCCACCGCGCAATCCCGCAAGCGCCGCGAAGACATTGTCGGCCGGCGCCGCCTTGGGCTTGGCGACGGGGGTGAGCCCCTGCCAGATCCAGCGCGGCAATTCGCCTTGCTGCGCCTTGGCGGTCTTGAACCCGAGTTGCGCCATCAGCCGCGCCAGCGTCTCGGGCGTCAGGCCGATCGACGTCGCCAGCGCCGGATCGGGCGCGAACGGCTTGCGCCCCTGCCGCGCATCATGCGCCGCGCGCGCAATCCGCTCGACCAGGTCGACACGCACTGCCTGCGCGCCCAGCGGACGAAAGCCGTGGATCAGCTCCGCGCCCGCCGCGGTGCGCGCCAGCACCGTCGAACCCTCGGGCGGGGCATCGGCTAGCCCCATCAGCTCGCGCCGCCAGCGCGCAGGCGCAGCCTTGAGCAGGCCGGGGGCGAACAGGTCGAGTGTGCCGATGGTGATGCCGATCGCGCGCAGCCGCTTGCGTGCATCGCCATCCAGCCCCTCGACCAGCGCGCCGGCAGCGCGGCGCGGCAGCAGCCCGCCGCCGTCGAGCAGCGCATTGGCCAGCGCGCGCAATTGCCCGCCGGCCGCCGGATCGCGGCTCGCCGTGTCGAGCTTCGCCAGCACCGGCAGATGCCGCGCGACTTGTCCCGCGAACCACGCCTCCAGCCGCGCCTTCACTGCGCCACGCACCTGCGGGTCGAGCACGTCGAGCGAGCGATCGAGCACGATCTGCGGGCGCACCAGATTGGCGCCGGGCTTGAGGGTGGCGACCGCAACTGCCCCCCACAACACCGTTCGTGCTGAGCTTGTCGAAGCACCGCTCTTCTGCTCCGGAAGAGCCGAGGGCTGCCCTTCGACAGGCTCAGGACGAACGGTGGAGAGGGAAAGTGCTTCATCCGCCGCCGCGATCAGCGCCTCGCCGCGCTTGCGGAATTCTCCCACCAGCCGCTTCTCGGCGGCCGCCAGCAACATCCTCTTGTCCCCCGCCCGCGCATCGGGCTGGACCGTGAACCGAAACCCTTCGAGCCGGCCCAGCGGATGCTCCTCGACGCTGACCTCGCCCTCGGGCCCGATCGTCACCGGCAGGTTCGAAACATCCGCGCCGATTTGCCGCAGCAGCACCGTCGTCCGCTTGTCGACGAAGCGCTGGGTCAGGCTGGCGTGCAACGCGTCCGAGAGCTTCTCCTCGATCGCCCGGGTGCGTTCGGCCCAGTGGACCGGGTCCTGCAGCCAGTCGGCACGATGCGCGATATAGGCCCAGCTGCGCGCCGCGGCGATCCGACCGGCCAGCGTCTCGACATCGCCGTCCATATTGTCGAGCCGCGCGATCTCGTCGGCGAACCATTGGTGCGGGACATGGCCATTGGCTTCGGAGAGATGCCCGAACAGCCGCCCGACGAAGCGCGCATGCGGATCGACGCCGAGCTTGCGGAAATCGGGCAACCCGCACGCCGCCCAGAGCCGCGCCACCATCCGCGGCGAACGTACGCGCGCACGAACCCAATCCTCCTCGGCGAGCCGCTTCAGCACGGCGAGGTCGGTGGCTTGCGGCGCCGCACGCAATACTTCTGCGTGCGGCTTGGTCTCCAGGCTGGCGACCAATGCGTCGATGCTGGCGAAATCGGGCTCGCCCTCGCGCCAGTAGAGCCGTTCGAGCCGCGGCACCTGATGCGCCTCGATCGCCAGCACTTCCTCGGGCGTGAAGGCGCTTGGCCCTTCTTCGTGCAATGCGCCGAACGTGCCGTCCTTCTGGTGGCGCCCTGCGCGCCCGGCGATCTGCGCCATCTCGGCGATGGTCAGCCGGCGCTGGCGGTGGCCGTCGAACTTGGAAAGCGACGCGAAGGCGACATGGTGGACGTCCATGTTGAGCCCCATGCCGATCGCATCGGTGGCGACCAGATAATCGACTTCGCCGGCCTGGAACATCGCCACCTGGGCATTGCGGGTCCGCGGAGACAGCGCCCCCATCACCACCGCGGCGCCGCCGCGCAATCGCCGCAGCGCCTCGGCCACGGCATAGACTTCCTCGGCCGAGAAGGCGACGATCGCCGAGCGCCGCGGCAGCCGCGACAGCTTCTTGGCGCCGGCATAGCTGAGCGTCGAGAAGCGCGGCCGGCCGATGACCTCGGCGTCTGGGACCAGCGCCTTGAGCATCGGCTTGAGCGAATCCGATCCCAGGATCATCGTCTCGGCAAAGCCGCGCGCGCGCAACAGCCGATCGGTGAAGACATGCCCGCGCTCGGGATCGGCGCCGAGCTGCGCCTCGTCGAGCCCGACGAACGCCACTTCGCGCTCCAGCGGCATGCTCTCCGCCGTGCACAGCAGCCATTTGGCCTTGGGCGGCAGGATCTTCTCTTCGCCGGTGATCAGCCCGACCGATTCCACACCCTTCATCCGGACAACGCGGTCATAGACTTCGCGCGCCAGCAACCGCAGCGGGAAGCCGATCATGCCGCTGGCATGGCCGCACATCCGCTCGACCGCGAGGTGGGTCTTTCCGGTGTTGGTGGGGCCGAGCACCGCAGTGATCGGCGAACGCGCGAACTGGCTCATGTCACCCGCCAACATCGTTCCGAGTCAGCCCTTAAGCAACACCCCCTGATTGCAGAACTTGCTTAACCATGTTGGATTATAAGCGATTTTGACCATGGACTCCCTTTATCTCAGCGCCGGCACAGGTCGCCGCAGGGAAGGGAACGGACGGGGCTGCTTAATTTGACTTTAACTGCGCTCTTCCACAGTGATTCGGGTCTGGCCGGGGGTTTCGGCACATTCGACGACGAGGTTTTCGGGGGGCATCGCGCCTTGTTCCTGCGTAACGATCATGGCCTGGAGTTCGGAGGCGGCGCCGGCGTGTCGCCCGCGCTCGCGGCTGCGCCCGGCACGGCGCTCAGCATCCGGCTCAAGCGCCGCGTCTTCGCCGATCTCGATCTGGCGCCCGATCTCGGCGCGCGTATCGGCTCGCTCACCTGGTATCGCGGTGTCGCCACCTGCGTCGGCCTGTGTGCACTGACGTGGCTGATGGCGCCGGGCCTCGAAACCCCGATCTACGGCACTGTCGCGCCCGCGCTTACCGGCGTCGAATGGGATGCCGCGCATGCCCAGGCGATCGCCCCGCTCTCCAAGGGCGGCACCACCGGCTACCGCGTCGCCGCGACCCGGCTGGTCGCGCCGCTGACCGACACGCCCGAGCGTCCGGTCATCAGCCTCGATTTCAAGCTCGCCTCGGGCGATGCGCTGCTCAGCTCGCTGCGCCGCTCGGGCGTCGGCGCCGCCGATGCCGAACAGGTCGGCGCGCTGGTCACCAAGGCAGTGGCGTTCGACGATATCCAGCCCGGCACGATGCTCGACATCACGCTCGGTCGCCGCACCGACAAGGCGCAGCCGCGCCCGCTGCAGAACATGGCCTTCCGCGCCCGCTTCGACCTCAAGCTCGAAGTCGCGCGCACCGGCAATCAGCTCTCGCTCAAGCAGATCCCGATCGCGATCGACCATACGCCGCTGCGCGTCCAGGGCGCGATCGGATCGAGCCTCTACCGCTCGGCCCGCGCCGCCGGGGCGCCGGCCAAGGCCGTCGAATCCTATATCCGCACGCTGGCCACCCGCGTGCCCGTCTCGCGGCTCGGCTCGGGCTGCAAGTTCGACATCATCGTCAAGCAGGCGCGCGCCGCCACCGGCGAAGTCCAGCTCGGCAATCTCCTCTATGCCGGCGTCAGCGGCTGTGAGAACAAGGTCCAGCTGATGCCGTGGGAATCCGACGGCAAGACCGAATGGTTCGACGGCGGCGGCAAGGGCAACAAGACCGGCATGATGGCGATGCCGACCAATGGCCGCTTCTCGTCGAGCTTCGGCATGCGCCGCCATCCGATCCTCGGCTATACCCGCATGCACAAGGGCATCGACATCGCCGCGCCGTGGGGCACGCCGGTCTATGCCGCCACCGACGGCGTCGTCCAGTTCGCCGGGCGCAGCTCGGGCTATGGCAATCTCATCAAGCTCAGCCATGGCGGCGCGTTCGGCACCGGCTATGGCCATCTCAGCCGCATCGTCGTGCGGAATGGCCAGACCGTGCGCAAGGGCCAGGTGATCGGCGCGGTCGGCAATACCGGTATGTCGACCGGCCCGCATCTCCATTACGAGCTCTACAAGAACGGCGTCGCAGTGAACCCGCGCTCGGTGGCGTTCAGCTCGCTGCGCCAGCTCACCGGCGGCGACCTCGGCGCGTTCCGCTCGAAGCTCAGCCAGCTGCTGTCGGTTCCCGTCGGCCGCGGCGCGGAGAAGGACGAGGACTGACGTCGGGTCCGCGGCCATGCTGACTCCATCGCAGCAAGCCATGCTGAACGTGGAGGAAGCGCGCGCGCTGCGTGCGTCGGGCTGCACCTATCGGCAGATCCGCCGCCAGCTCGGGCTGACCACCGGCCAGCTCGGCCATGTGCGCCGGACGCTCTCGCGCGAAAAGGCCGGCGGCACGCGGTTGCTGCGCACCACCCCGAACGCCACCGATCGCGATCTGCCGGTCAGCCGGTCTGTATTGCCCTCGGGGCTGCGCCGCCAGCTGACATCGTCAGGTTATAAGACACTCGGGGATCTGGCGGACCGGCTGTCCGACCCCGACCTTCCCGGCCTGCAAGCCATGCCGGGGATCGGCCCGCACAAGGCGGCGCTGGTGAAGCGCTTGCTCGACCATTACGGCCTGCTGCCCGGCACCGACGACCTGCAAGGCGCAATCGAAGCGCTCTTCCCGGATTTCGCCGAACCCCGCGACTAAAAGCGCAAGCCCGCTAACCCCGCGCGCCTACCGCCCCTGCGAGCGCCACCGCTTGATCGTGCGCTCCAGCATCTGCTCCTCGCCGCCGGTCTCGCGCCACAGCTCGGAGAAGAGTGGATCGTCCGACGCCGGACGCTTGCCGTCCTCCAGGCTGTCGAACAGCAGCCGCACCGGCGTCGCAACGCCTTCGCCGACTGCGATGCATTCCCGATTTCGGAGAGCCGGGATCGAATCGAGGAAGCCGCGCGCGCCTTCGGGCATCGCCGCCTTGACGAAGGCCTGGTCGCGCTCGTTGTTGAGCCGCATCGACAGGATCGTGCCGCATTGCGAGAGCACGCCTTCGGCCAGGTCCGACGGGCGCTGCGTGATCAGCCCCAGCGACACGCCGTACTTACGGCCTTCCTTGGCGATCCGGCTGAGGATCCGGCCGACCGACGAGCCATCAGCATTGCGTTCGTTGGGCACGTAGCGATGCGCTTCCTCGCAGACCAGCAGCACCGGGCGCTTGGCCTCGCCGCGCGACCAGATCGCGAAATCGAACACCATGCGCGACAGGACGGCGACGACCACCGACGTGATCTCGCTCGGCACGCCCGAGACGTCGACGATCGAGATCGGCTTGCCGTCTCCGGGAAGGCGGAAGACGCGCGCCAGGAAGTTCGCCATCGTATCGGCGACGAGCATGCCTGAGAACATGAACGTATAGCGCGGATCGCCCTTGATCTCGTCGATCTTGCTGCGCAGCCGCAGATAGGGCGCCGTGTCGGTCGCCTTGTCCATCTTGCCCATTTCGAGCTGGAGGATCTGAGTGAGGTCCGAAAGCAGATAGGGCACCGGCGCATCGACCGTGATCTTGCCGATTTCCTGCGAGATCCGGTTCTTGCTCTTGGCGAGCAACAGGCATTTGGCGAGGATGTCGGCATCGACCTGGCGGTCCGAGCCCTGCGTGGTGAGCAGCACCTCGCAATGCTCCTCGAAGTTCATCAGCCAATACGGCATCTGCAGGTTCGATACGTCGTAGAGCGCGCCGGTGGTCTTGAACGCACTGGCATATTCGCCGTGCGGATCGATCATCACGATATGGCCCTGGGGCGCGAGCTCGCAGATCCGGTGGAGGATCAGCGCCGCGGCGGTCGACTTGCCGGTGCCGGTCGAGCCGAGCAGCGCGAAATGCTTGCCGAGCATCGCATCGATATACAGCGCGGCACGGATGTCCTTGGTCGGATAGACATTGCCGATCTCGATATGCGCGCGGTCGTCTGCGGCGTAGATCTGCTTGAGATCCGCTGTCGAGACCGGAAACACCGCGCAGCCCGGCGTCGGATAGCGGGTGACGCCGCGGCGGAACTTGTAGAGCTTGCCGGTCAGCTTTTCCTCATCGCCTTCGCCCAGGAAATCGACTTGCGCGGCGATACGATCGCCACTGGCATCGAGGCGAAGCGAGCGGATATTGGCGAGCAGCCAGGTGCTGCCGACGCGCATCTTGACCTGGCTGCCGACTTGCCCGGCATTGGCGATCGCAACGTCGCTGCTGTTGCCCAGCGCCTCGATCTCGGCCGAATCGAACATCACCTGGCTCGACGAGCCTGCGATCTCGAGCACCGCGCCGATGGCGCGGGGCTGGTGGCGCGGCGCGGCCGGTTCCGCCGATGAAATGGGCGCTGCGTTGTCGAATCCACGCGCGCCGAACTGACCTTCCATCCGATGCTCCCCGGGGTTACGTCGAGCATCATGCATTCAGACGGTAAAGATTGCGTGTGTCCCGCCGCCGTAGCACTCCCTAGGGAGGAACCCTAGAAACGCCGCCAGAGCGCGCCCGCGCCCCAGCCGAACAGCACCGACAGCGCCACCGCGACCAGCCCATAGGGAATCGCGTAGTCCTGGGCGCTGCTCGCCACGAACCGCTCGAACCCCGATTTGCGGATGTCGATCGGCCGCACCGCGGCGGCGAGCACCCGGCCGTTCTGGATCAGGAAGGTCTCGGCAGTGAAGCGGCCCACCGGCACGCGCGCCGGGATATTGAGCCGGGCGCGGTACAGCACACCCCCGGTGATCTCCACTGCGCCGGGCGCTTCATAATACAGGCCGCTGCGGGTGCGCAGATCGACAAGCCCGTGGTCGAACCGGTCCTGCACTTCGGGCACCGCGCCCGATGCCGGAGAGAGCTGGAGGCTGTCGACTCCCAGTTCGAAGATCGCCCGGGTGCGCTCGTCGACGATGCGGCGGATCGGCCGCGACGACGCGATCGCATAGAAGCTCGGCGCCGAGCGATAGCGCATCGATTCGGCATTCACCCAGATGCCCGCCAACTTCTCCTTCTCGCGGGCCAGCACGGCCTGGGTGGGTCCCTTGACCACCACGACGATGTCGACCGGGCCGTCCTCGGGGTCCGGCGCGCGGCCGCGGGGATAGAGGATCGCGCCGAACAGCAGCAGCTCGGCGCCGGTGAACGAATAGGCGATCTCGATGTCGCGCTGCGAGACGTCCGGCACGAGCACCGGCTTGGCCTGGCCCATCAGCAGCGGCGTGGCGAGCAGTAGCAAGGCGGCGGCCGCTCCCCTCACAGCAATTCGACCGAATAGATTTCGTCGGGGCGCCAGGCGAGCCCGAGCAGCATGCGCAGCGCTACGCCGAGCACGATCAGCGCGAGTGCCAGGCGGAGATATTCGGGCTTGGCCTTCAGCGCGAGCCGCGCGCCGAGCTGCGCCCCTGCCACCGACCCGATCAGCAGCAGCACCGCGAGGACGATATCGACTGCCTTGGTCGTCGTGGCATGCACCATCGTCGCCGCCGCGGTGACGAACAGGATCTGGAACAGCGAGGTGCCGACCACGACCTGCGTCCCCATGCCGAGCAGATAGAGCATCGCGGGCACCAGGATGAACCCGCCGCCCACGCCGAGCAGTACGGTGAGGATGCCGGTGAAGAAGCCGAGCAGCAGCGGCGCGAGCGGCGAGATGTACAGGCCCGAACGATAGAAGCGCGATCGCAGTGGCAGCATCGCGACCAGCGGATGGTGGCGCCGCTTGCGGGGTCGCGGCGGGCGGGCGCCGCGCTCGACTCGCACGGCAGTGATCGATTCGTGGAGCATCAGCCCGCCGATCGATCCCAGCATCAGCACATAGAGGATTGCGATCACCGTATCGATCACGCCGCTGGCCTGGAGCAATCGGAACAGCCCGGCGCCGACGATGCTGCCCACCACGCCGCCGGCGACGAGCACCAGCCCCATATGCACGTCCACGCCGCCGCGGCGGAAATGTGCGAACACGCCCGAGACACTGGCGCCGGTGACCTGGCTCGCGGCCGAAGCGGCGGCGACGGTGGGCGGGATGCCGTAGAAGATCAGCAGCGGGGTGGTCAGGAAACCGCCGCCCACGCCGAACATGCCGGAAAGCAGCCCAACGCCGAGCCCCAGCGCCACGATCACCAGCGCGTTGACCGAAAGGTTGGCGATGGGGAGGTAGAGATCCATTGGGAGGACGCGATACCGCGTTTGTGCCGCAGTGCAAAAGCCCGACGGCTAGAAATCGCTCCCCAGCGTGAGCGCCAGCCCCGATCCGGGACGCGCCTCGCCCGCGACGCGCTGCCGCCAGTCGAGCGCGAGGCGGACATTCTGCCCGCCGATCGGCAGCGCCATCGTCGCCGACGGGCCGATGTCGAGCCGCGCGGCATCGCGTTGCGCCGCGCCCCATGCGCCCGCGCCGAGCGCGACCCGCACGCTGCCGGCCCGCACGCCGCGGGTGACGCGGATCGCGCCATCGGCATAGGGCTGGGTACGGTCCCGCCGGATCGCGCCCGCCTGGCCATAGGATTCGAGCGTGAAGCCGGGTGCGACCGGACCGTCGAACCCGGCGAGCAGGCCGACCCCCGGGCCACCCTTGATCCCGTCCAACCCGAAACGCTGCTCGGCAACGAGCCGTACCGGCGCGCGCGTCGGTTGCCATTCCACGCCCAGCGACGCCTCGGCACCCCTTCCCCGGAGCGGCGCCACCACGCGCCCGACCACGGCGAGCCGCTGCGACGGCACCAGCATATAGGCGACGCGCAGCCCCGCCTGTCCGCCACCGAGCTGGCTCGCCCCGGGTGCCGCGCCGAGCCCGGTGCCCGCGCGCGCCACCAGCCACGCACTCGCCGACCAGCGCGACGGCAGGCCCGCCAGCCGATCGGGCTGCGCCGCCGCGGGCAGCGCCGCGATCGCCGCAGTGCCGACAGTGGCGGGAATGCCGTATTGGACGAGTCCCAGCAGCGCCATCTGGACGCGCTCGGAGTCGAAGGCAGGATCGGATACGGCATGGACCGTACGGCGCACCGGCAGGATCGCCGCGACCCGGATCGTCCGAAGCGCGAGGACCGGCCGGATCTGCGCCGGCGCCGCAACTGCCGCGGGAAGGATTTGTGGTGCCCGCGGCACGATTTGCCGAAGCGCCTCGGGCAGCGAACCGGTCTGCGACCAGAGCAGCGCGACGCGAACGCCGATCCAGCCGACGGCAATGAACGCGAGGAATCGGATCGGCCGGCCCTGCCCCGTCATCCGGCAACCTGCTCCGGCAAATCGGGGAATTGGTGCGCGGTCTTGTCCCAGCGCGGCGCGGCGCCGAACAGCATCCGCGTGTAAAGCCCGATCGCGCGGCGCGCGGCGAACAGCGCGATATAGTTGCCGACCAGCACGCGCGGTGCCGACCAGCACGCCTCGCGCCAGCCATAGGCGCGGTGGACGAACGCCGCGCGCACCGCCAGCCGCCACAGGAGCAGCGCGAAATTGGCCCAGAGCAGGGCGTGCACCAGCGGGTCGAGCGCGGGCGGCGGCGATCCGACAAGCCCGTGGACGCTCAGCGACACGCTCCACAGCAGCAGCGTGCAATAGGCGATGGCGAGCACCGGCAGTGCCAGCGTCGCGCGCCGATCGCGCATCCGCATCCAGTGATCGCCCAGATGTGCGCGCGCGTGCCAGCCGGTCCGGTCCCAGCCCGCCAGTGCGATTCCGGTCAGCCAGCGCGCCTTTTGCCGAGTCGATGCCTTGAGCGTGTCGGGAAAATAGGCGCGGACGGCGACCGGCCGGCCCCCCGGGCTCTCGGGCACGCGGGCGAGCATTGCCTTGCCGCCCATCGCATGGATCGTCAGGCCCAGCTCATAATCCTCCGTGAGGCTGGTCGCATCGAACGGCGATCCGCCGCGCGCGTCGGCAATCGTGCCGAGCATGTCGCGCCGGATCGCGCAGCCGACTCCGGCTAGCGGCAGTCCGGCACCCAGTGCCTGGCGGACGACGAGCGTCTTTGCATGCGCCTCGGCGAACTCGTCGCAATAATGGCCGGCGACGAAGCGCGAGCGCGGATGCGGCAAGGGCATCACCGGCAGCTGCACCGTCGCGCAATGCGGCAGCCAGTGCGCGAAGACCTTGAGCTCGAGCGGATGGACGATGTCCTCGGCGTCGTGGAGCACGACGCCGAGTGCCGCGAAGCCCTCCGCCGTCTCGTCGCGCAGCAGCGCCCGCCACAGCGTGTTGAGGCAATCGGCCTTGGTGGTCGGCCCGGCCTTGCCGCCGATCACCAGCCGCACCCGCGGGTCCGTTTGCGCAACTTCGGCGACGGCAGCGATCGTCGCGGGGTCATTGGGATAGGTGCCGACATAGATCGCATACTCGGCGTGATCGAAGCGGTGCAGCGCGGCGCGCAGCATCCTGCCGATCACCTGCGATTCGTCCCACGCCGCCACGAACACGGCGATCCGGCCCGGCGGCACCGGGTCCAGCGCCACCGATGCAGGGTGAGGCCACGCCTCGCGTCCGACCAGCCGCAATCGAATGCGTCGCACGCCATAGATCAGGTCGACCAGCAAGTCGTCGATTCCGCCGACGAGAAACCAGATCGCGGCGAACAGCGTCGTTTCCCGCGCAATCATGTCTATCGCAGTGATCAGCACGACCGTCCCTGCACCGCGAAAACTCCGATTCGGATGCAGTCATCTTCCGACTTGTTTATTAAATGATCAAGTTGACTTGGCGGCCGTGCTTGCCACTCTCGTCCATTTCGGAGTCACTCAATTCCCCGTTGGCCTGACTCGCCGCCCCGGCTAGGGTGCGCGCACGTTTTTGGGGGATTTCGGCACCATGAAGCTCGCTGCCCGGCTCGGTATCCTGGCGTTGGTCGCCGCACCGCTCGGCGCCACGCTCGCGATGGGCGACAACAGCCCGCAGGTCGAGATGGCCACGCCGGGCGTCGGCGGCGGCGCGATCGAGCGCTTCACCGCGCGCTTCAACCAGCCGATGGTCCCCCTGGGCGACCCCCGCGCAGCCGGCCCCTTCACCGTCGAATGCCCCGTCGTCGGCGAGGGCCGCTGGGTCGATCAGCAGACTTTTGTCCACGAATTCGCCAGCGCGCTTCCCGGCGGCGTCACCTGCACCTTCACCCTGAAGGACAAGCTCAAGAGTCTCGCCGGCTACGCCCTCACCGGCCAGACCAAGTTCACCGTCGACAGCGGCGGGCCGATCGCCCGCGCGGTGCTGCCCAGCCGCTACGGCGGCGAGATCGAGGAGGACCAGACCTTCCTCGTCGCCGCCAATCTCGCCCCCGATCGCGCCTCGGTCGGCGCCAACGCCTATTGCGCGGTCGACGGGATCGGCGAGAAAATCCCGGTCGACGTCCTCCCCGCCGATGTGCCGGGCAAGCTGCTCGCCGGGCTCGGGACCGATCAATGGTCGGTGCAGAGCTTCCTCGAGGAGGCCGGCCTGCCCAAGGCGCTTCCCGCCGCCGAGGCCGATCGCGCCAAGGCGACCGCCAGCGTCGTCGCGCTCAAATGCCGCCGGCCCCTGCCGCCCGGCCGCGACGTCTCGCTCGTCTGGGGCAAGGACATCGCCAGCGGCGGCCGCGTCGCGGGCACCGACCAGCGTTTCGACTTCACCGTGCGCAAGCCCTTCGCCGCGCGCTTCGAATGCTCGCGAGTCAATGCGCAAGCCGGCTGCAGTCCGGTGCAGGACGCCTGGGTTCGCTTCTCCGCCCCGATCCCGCGCGCGCAGGCCGAGGCGATCCGCATCACCCTGCCCGACGGCAAGGCACTGACTCCGATCTTCTCCGACGAGGAGAAGCGCAAGGCCGTCATCGCCGACGTCAAGTTCAAGGCGCCGCTGCCTGCCGCCGTCACCGCCAAGCTGACGCTCCCCGCCAACGTCACCGACGAAAGCGGGCGGAAACTCTCCAACGGCGAACGATTCCCACTCGACGTCCGCTTCGACGAAGCGCCGCCGCTGGTGAAGTTCGCCGCCGATTTCGGCATCCTCGAAGCCGCCGAGGGCGGCGTCCTCCCCGTCACCGTCCGCAATGTCGAAGGCCAGCTCGCCGGCAAGCAGATGGCGGTCGGCGGCCAGAGCCTCAAGGTCGAGGGCAGCGACGGCGAAGTCGCCAAATGGCTGCGCGCGATCGACGATGCCGCCGAGACCAAGAGCGACGAGATCAAGCGCGGCGAAGAGACCGTTCGGATCAATCAGACCGGCGCAACGCCGCTGCTCACCCCCGCCACCGGCAAGCCCTTCTCGGTCTCGCTCCCCGGCAAGGGCAAGGACTTCGAAGTCGTCGGCATCCCGCTGACCAAGCCCGGATTCTATGTCGTCGAGCTCGCCAGCCCGCGGCTCGGCAATGCGCTGCTCGGCCGCAACTCACCACGCTATGTCGCCGCCGGCGCGCTCGTCACCAATATGAGCGTCCACTTCAAATGGGGACGTGACAGCTCGCTGGTCTGGGTCACCGCGCTCGACAGCGGCAAAGGCGTCGGCAGCGCCGAGGTGCGCATCACCGACAGCTGCACGGGGCAATTGCTGGCGAAGGGCACCACCGATGTCTCGGGCCGGCTCGGCGTCCCCGCCGGGCTCCCCGAGCCGGAAACCTATTCGAGCTGCGAAAACGGCAATGACTCGCCGTTGATGATCTCGGCGCGCAAGGCCGATGACTTCAGCTTCACGCTCACGCAATGGGGCGAGGGCATCCGCCCCTATGACTTCGACTTGCCCTATGGCTGGCAGAAGCAGGAGCAGATTTTCCACACCGTGTTCGATCGCGCGCTCGTCCGTCAGGGCGAGACGATCCACATGAAGCACATCGTCCGTCAGCCGATCGCCAGCGGCTTCGGCACTTCGCCTGCCTTCACCGGCACGCTGCGCCTGTCGCACCGCGGCTCCGACACCAAGTACGACTTGCCGCTGACGATCGACGCCAACGGCATCGGCGAGACCGAATGGACCGCGCCGCAGGGCGCCAAGATGGGCGATTACGACGTCCAGGTCGTGCGGATCGAGGACGAGGAAGAGAAGACCGTCTACACCAGCCAATCGTTCAAGATCGACGAGTTCAAGCTGCCGACGATGAAGGCGTCGGTCGCCGGGCCCAAGGAAGCCGCGGTGCGCCCGAGCACGCTGCCGCTCGACCTGTTCGTCGGCTATCTCTCGGGCGGCGGCGCCGGCAACCTCCCGGTCGAGCTGCGCGTCGGCTGGTTTGAAGGCGTCACGTCGCCCAGCGGCTATGACAGCTACAGCTTTGGCGGCCGCGCGCTGACCGAAGGGGTAAAACCCCTCAACGGCGACAGCGAGACCGACGAGGAATCGACGCCGCTCCCGCCGACCCAGACCTTGCCGGTAACGCTCGGCGGCGACGGCACCGCACGCACGTCGATCGAAGTACCCCAGAGCCTCGATCAGGCGACCAACATGCAGATCGAGATGGATTATCAGGACGCCAATGGCGAGATCCTGACTGCCTCGCGCCGCATCCCGATCTACACCAGCGCAGTCCAATTGGGCATCAAGACCGACGGCTGGCTGATGAAGCAGGACGATCTGCGCCTGCGATTCGTCGCGCTCGACACTTCGGGCAAGCCGCTCGCCAACCAGGCGATCTCGGTCGAGCTCTATAGCCGCGAGATCCTCACGGCGCGGCGCCGGCTGATCGGCGGCTTCTACGCCTATGACAACCAGATGAAGACGACCAAGCTGGGCGCCACCTGCTCGGCGACCACCGACGCGCAGGGGCTGGCGACGTGCCAGCTCGATCCGGGCGTCTCGGGCGAAGTCCATGCCGTCGCGACCACCAAGGACGCCAACGGCAATGTCGCCCGCGCGACGCGCTCGACCTGGCTGGTCGGCGATGATGACTGGTGGTTCGGCGGCGACAATGGCGACCGCATGGACGTCATCCCCGAACAGCTCGAATACAAGGCCGGCGAGACCGCCAAGTTCCAGGTCCGCATGCCGTTCCGCGATGCGACGGCTTTGGTCACCGTCGAGCGCGAAGGCGTGCTCTCCAGCTTCGTCGTCGGGCTGTCGGGCAAGGATCCGGTGATCGAGGTGCCGATGCCCTCGGCCTATGCGCCCGACGTCTATGTCTCCGTGATGGCCGTCCGCGGCCGCGTATCCGGCATGGCAAATTGGGGATCGAGCCTCGCGCGCGATTGGGGTCTTCCCTTCTCGCAGGACGGCGGCAAGCCGACTGCAACGGTCGACCTTGCCAAGCCCGCCTATCGCATGGGCATCGCCAAGGTGAAGGTCGGCTGGGAAGGCCATCGCCTCGGCGTCGCAGTCAAAGCCGAGAAGGCCACCTATGCGGCGCGCGACACCGCCAGCGTCGAAGTCCAGGTCAAGAACCCGGACGGCTCGCCGGCGCGCGAAGCCGATGTCGCGTTCGCCGCAGTCGACGAAGCGCTGCTCCAGCTCGCCCCCAATGAAAGCTGGGACGTGCTTACCGCGATGATGGGCGACCGCCCGATCTCGGTGCTCACTTCGACTGCGCAAACGCAGGTCGTCGGCAAGCGCCATTACGGCAAGAAGGCAGTCGAAGCCGGTGGCGGCGGCGGCGGCGATCTCTCCGGGCTCAACCGCGAGAATTTCCAGCCTGTGCTGCTGTGGAAGGGCAAGGTCCCGCTCGACCGCAATGGACGCGCCAAGGTGCAGGTGCCGCTGTCGGACGCATTGACGTCGTTCAAGCTGGTCGCGATCGCCACCAACGGCGCGAACCTGTTCGGCACGGGCGAAGCGAGCGTCCGCACCCAGCAGGATCTCAGCATCTACCCCGGCGTTCCGCAGGTGGTCCGCACCGGTGACACCTATGGCGCGATGTTCACGCTGCGCAACGGATCGGACAAACCGATGCGGGTGACCGCGCAAGTCGCGCTTACTCCCGCGGTCGCCCAGGGCAAGCCGCTTACCGTCGAGATCCCGGCGGGCGGCGCCGCGCCCGTCACCTGGAACCTCACTGCACCGCCCCAGGCCGGCAAGCTGAGCTGGACCGTCTCGGCCAAGTCGGCCGACGGCAAGGCAGTCGATCGCGTCACGGTGGCGCAGGACGTGATCCCGGCAGTGCCGGTCGAAGTGTGGGCGGCAAGCCTCGCCCGCGTCGGCGAAGGCACCAGCTTCTCGATCGCGCCACCCGCCGGCGCGCTGCCCGGCTTCGGGATGGTCGATATCACGCTGGCCGACACGCTTGCCCCGCCGCTGCAGGGCGTGCGCGATTACATGGCGGCCTATCCCTATGGCTGCCTCGAGCAGCGCACCTCACGTGCGATCGCGCTTGGCGACACCGGCATGTGGAACTCCATTGCTGGCGAGCTGCCCGCCTATCAGGACGGCGACGGCCTGCTGCGCTACTTCCCCGGCGAATGGCCGGGTTCGGAAGCGCTGACTGCGTACATGCTGTCGATCACCGGCGAGGCAGGCCTGCCGCTGCCGGAAGCGCCGCGCGCCAAGATGATCGACGCGATGAAGGCCGTGCTCGACGGGCGCCTGCGCCGCGAGGATTATGGCGATGTCCGCCTCCAGCGCATCGCCGCCTTCTCGGCGCTCGCGCGGCAGGGTGCGGCGACCAGTGCGATGCTCGGCCAGCTCGGCATCACGCCCGCCGAAATGCCCACCTCGTCGCTCACCGACTATCTCGCCGCGCTGGCCAAGGTCCCCGGCCTCGCCAACGGCACGCAGCTGCGCGTCGATGGCGAGAAGGAACTGCGCAAGCGGCTGGTCTATGAAGGCACGCGGATCGACTTGAGCGACAAGGGTAATATGCCGTGGTGGCTGATGTCGTCGGACGACGAGGCCGCGATCAAGGCAGTGATGGTCACGCTCGGCCGCCCCGGCTGGCAGGACGATAGCGCCAAGATGATGGTCGGCGTGGCGATGCGCCAGCAGCGCGGCCATTGGGGCACCACCACCGGCAATGCCTGGGGCACGATCGCCGCGCGCAAGTTCATGGCGGCCTATCCCGCCGAGGCGATTGCCGGCGTGACCACCGCCAGCCTCGGCACCGCCAGCATCAGCCGGCCCTGGCCGCTGCTCGAACCCCAGCGCAGTTTCAGCCTGCCGCTGCCGGCGGCGACCACGCCTTTGGTGCTGCGCCAGGCCGGTGGCGCCGGGCCCTGGGCGTTCGTCCGGGTCAAGGCAGCAGTGCCGCTCACCCAACCGCTGATGGCCGGGTACAAGATGACGCGGCAAGTCAGCGTGGTGCAGGGGCTGGTGCCCGGGCGCTACACCCGCGGCGACGTGATCAAGGTGACGATCAGCGTCGAGGCTTCGGCCGAGCGCAACTGGGTGGTGATCAATGATCCGGTGCCGACCGGCGCGACGGTGATCGGCAGCCTCGGCGGCCAGTCCGAAATGCTCAACGCGCAGGCCGGCACCGCGGAAGGCGTCTCGCCCAATTGGATCGAGCGCGGCCAGGGCTCGTGGCGCGCTTATTATGGCTGGGTGCCGCGCGGCAGCTTCACCATCTCCTACGTCATGCGACTGAACGCGGCGGGCAAGTTCAGCCTGCCGGCGACGCGGGTAGAGGCGATGTACTCGCCCGAAATCCGCGCGCAGTTGCCCAATGCAGTGATGGAAGTGGCGGAGCGCTAGGTCGTGATGCGCCTGCCTTCACCCTTCCCACCGCCCCCGGCGGCGGGCCCCTTCCCTCTCCCATTGGGAGAGGGAGGGAGGCGCGCAGCGCCGGAAGGGTGAGGGCAGGTCGCACCCATGCTCCCGCGTTCGATTTCGCACCTTCTACGACGCATTGACGACTTTCCCGAAGCGCTCGCCGCCTGGGCGCGCCGCCAGCGCGAAGCATATCGCGAACGCGGCTGGCGCGGCATTTTCACGCCGATGCGCGTGGTGCTCACCGCCGCCACGCTCCTCATCACCAGCTATGTCGCGCTCGCCTGGATCACGCGCCCGCCGCCGCTTCCCGCATACGAAGCGGTGGTCGCCAACTGGAAACCTTCCGAAGCCTGGCTCTACGATCGCAACGGCCGGCTGATCGACAGCACCCGCGTCGATTACCAGGCGCGCCGCCTCGCCTGGGTCCGCCTCGCCGATATCTCGCCTGTCGCGCGCGACACGCTCGTCGCCGCCGAGGACCGCCGGTTCCAGAGCCATAACGGCGTCGACTGGTGGTCGCTGGGCGGCGCATTGCGCGACCGAGTCGATGGCAAGCGCGCGCGCGGCGCCTCGACTCTGTCGATGCAGGTCGCAGCCTATCTCGCGCCCGATCTCGCGACGCCGGGCCATCGCGGCACCTGGGACAAGATCCGCCAGATGCGCGCCGCCCGCGCACTCGAGGCCGAGTGGTCGAAGGACCAGATACTCGAAGCCTATCTCAACCTCGCCGGGTTCCGCGGCGAGGCGCAGGGGATCGCCGCCGCCGCGCTCGGCCTGTTCGGCAAGACCCCCTCGGCGCTCACGCGCGACGATGCGCTGCTGCTCGCCGCGCTGCTGCCCAATCCCCGCGCCGGATCGACCGAAGTCGCCCGCCGCGCCTGTGCGCTCGGCCGCGACGCGGATTGCAGCCGCTTCGCCGGTGCCGCCGCATCGATGCTCGGTCCGGCGCGCAGCCTCGCGCTCGATCCCGGCTTGGCCCCGCATCTTTCGGCTAAGCTGCTTACGCAGCCCGGCGCCCGGATCACCACGACGCTCGACGCGCGCACCCAGGCGGTCGCGATCGCCGCGCTGCGCCGCCAGCTCCAGGGCCTGGGCGGCACGCGGGCACGCGATGGCGCAGTCGTGGTGGTCGACAATGCCAGCGGCGAAGTCCGCGCCTATGTCGGCGGGATCGGCGGCGAGAGCACTGCGCCGGCAGTCGATGGCGCCGCGGCTTGGCGACAGGCGGGTTCGACGCTCAAGCCGTTCCTCTACGCGCAGGCGATCGAGAAGGGTTATCTCACCGCCGCCTCGATCCTCGACGATTCGCCGGTCCAGCTCGACACTGCTTCCGGCCTCTATGTCCCACAGAATTACGACAAGGCGTTCAAGGGACCGGTCTCGGCGCGGATCGCGCTGGCCGGGTCGCTCAACGTCCCCGCGGTGCGCACGTTGCTGCTCACCGGCGTCGACGCGTTCCGCGACCGGCTATGGGACACCGGGTATCGCGGGCTGGTCGAGGACGGGCAGTATTACGGCTATTCGCTCGCGCTGGGCTCGGCCGAGGTGACTTTGCTCGAACAGGTCGGTGCCTATCGCAGCCTCGCGCTCGGCGGGCGCTGGTCGCCGTTGCGGCTGACTCTGGCGTCATCGAAGCAGGCGCTGCGGCAGGTGACTTCGCCCGAGGCAGCGTGGATCACTGCCGACATCCTCGCCGATCCAAATGCCCGCGCGGGCACCTTCGGCGTCGATTCCGCGCTGCGCCTGCCCTTCTGGGCCGCAGTGAAGACAGGCACGTCAAAAGCGATGCGCGACAATTGGTGCATCGGCTTCAGCGACCGCTTCACCGTCGGCGTTTGGGTCGGTAATCTTGAAGGTGATCCCATGCGCGCCGTCTCCGGCACCAGCGGCGCGGCGCCGGTATGGCGCGACGTCATGATGGCTTTGCACGCCGGCGCGCCGAGCAAGCCGCTTTCACCGCCGCCCGGGATCGAGGCCCGTTCGATCCGCTTCGCCGACGCGATAGAGCAGCCGCGCCGCGAATATTTCATGGCCGGAACCGCGCTGACGGAGATCGCCTCAGCTCCCGCGGCCGCGCGGCGCCCGCGGATCGTCAATCCGGTGGCGGGCAGCGTCTATGCGCTTGATCCCGATATTCCGATCGATCGCCAGCGGCTCGCGGTCGCGGTGACCGGCCAGGTCACCGGCCATCGGCTGCTGCTGGACCGCGAGGATCTCGGCACCGCGGACTCGCGCCCGCTGCTGCTTCCCCGCCGCGGCCAGCACCGGCTGAAGCTGATCGATTTCGGCGGCCGCGTCGTCGATCAGATCCTCTTCACGGTGCGTTGAGAATCTGAGTTCGCTACGGGAGCGAAATGCTTTTCCGCGCGTTCAATCGCGCGGTCCTATCCCTTTCGGACTGTGCTCACGGGCACCGGCCGCGCCGCCGCATCGGCGCGGCCGAACCCCGGGGCGGCACGTTGCCCTGGGGCCGGCATCCGACCCGTCGTTACCAATAGAAGCCCGGGATGGTCCGCACGACGAAGCCATGGCGCGTATCGATCAGCAGCACGTCATTATAGTGACGCACCCAGCGCTGGTAGCGACCTGCCTGGGGCAGGCGATAACGCCACGGATCAGCGATCACATAGCGGGAGCCGTAATAGCTCGGGGCGATCCGCACGCCGCTGCGGAAACGGGTATAACCGAACGGCGCCCGCCAGTTACCGCGCGCATAGACGGTGCGGTTGCGGCTGCGATAGTCGCGCCAATCGTTGTCGCCCCAGCGGCGATTGCGATCCTGCAGGTCTTCGCGATATTCTTGCCGGGCTTCGCGGACATCGCGCCGCTCGCGGCGGACGTCGTTGCGGTCGCCGCGCAGACGGGCATCTCGCAGGTCACGCTGCTCTTCGCGGATGTCCTGGCGGTCGCGACGCAGTTCGCGATTTGATTGCGCGCTCGCCTCGCTCGGCAATGCCATGGCTGGCATCGCGACGGCAGCCAGCAGCGCTGCAGTGATGATCTTCTTCATGTGGATTCCTCCAGTCTCACAGGGCCGGTGATTGCCGGCACCATTGCAATCTGGAGGTCCGCCGCTGAACCGCGCGCGAATGGCACAGTCAGCCGGCAGAAAGCTTACTGGCCCGGAGGACCACCGCCGCCGGTACCCGGCGCGCCGACCGTGCCGATATTGCCGAACAGGTCGCTGAAGAAGCTGCGCTTGCGGCCCAGCGTCGGCGTGGTCTTGCCGTAGGTATCGACTGACGCGATCAGATCCTGGTTCATCCGGTCGACAGCGGCGACGTTGCCACTGCCGTCGAAACGCACGCGTATCGTGGTCTGCTCGCGCACTTTGGGATCGCTGAAGCCGAAGTTCCGGCTTTCACGCGATACATAATACCATTCGCCTTCGTTGAACTGGCTGGTCAGCGTCGGCCGGCCAAGCGTCTGGAGCACCGATTCGCGATTGTCGACGCCGGGCTGGACCGAATCGACCAGCTCAGTGTCGATCACATAGCCCTGGTGAGTCTTGATCGGCGTGCACGCGGTGCTGCCCATGGCAATTAGGAGCGCGGCACAACCGGCCAGGCGAACGGGGAAGGGCATCGAAATCTCCAGGCCGAAGCATGCACGCAGCACGCATTGCATCGCGCGCCATTCGCCTCAATATGCGGCAAAATGCGGCCAAACAAGGTCGCGCCCCGCATTGTACGGACGAAGAAGCAACATGGGACTGTTCAAGCGCCTGTTCGGCGCACCCGATCGTGGCACATCGCCGCAACTTTATGCCGCGATCGTCGCCATCGGCCGCACCCCGCATTGGTATGCCCAAGGCGCAGTTCCCGACACGATCGACGGCCGCTTCGACATGATCGCTGCAATACTCTCGCTCGTCCTGCTGCGGCTCGAAGGCGCGCCAGAGGCGAATGCGCCGAGCACCGCGCTCGCCGAATGCTTCATCGATGACATGGACGGCCAGTTGCGCGAACTCGGCGTCGGCGACATCGTCGTCGGCAAGCATATGGGCCGAATGATGGGGATGATCGGCGGCCGGCTCGGCGCCTATCGCTCCGGGCTTGCCGGCGAAGGGCTGCGCGAGGCGATGATCCGCAATCTCTATCGCGGCAACGCGCCGTCCGATGGGGCGCTTGCGCATGTCGAGGCACAGCTGCTGGCGCTGCGCGACCGGCTGGCAGAGACGTCCACCGCGACGATCCTCGCAGGGGGCCTGCCGCGATGACTCCTGAATTCCCCCGCCTGCACCGGCTCGACCAGATCGGCGTCGGCGAGACCCGGGTCGATATCGAGGCCTCGGCCGAGGAGCGCGCGGCGCTTGCCCGGCGCTTCGACATCGTCGGCATCGATCGGCTGACCGCGCGCTTCACGCTCCGCAGCGACGCGATCGGCATTCTCGCCACGGGCCATTTGTCGGCGGCGGTCACCCAGACCTGCGGCGTCACCGGCGATCTGCTTCCCGCCGACATTGACGAGAATTTCGCAATCCGATTCCTCTCCGAGCCCCGGCAGGACGAGACTCACGACGAAGTCGAGCTCGCCGAGGAGGATCTCGACACCGTTTTCTATACCGGCAGTGCGCTCGACCTGGGCGAAGCGGCAGCGGAGACGCTCGCGCTCGCGCTCGATCCCTTCCCGCGCAGCCCGAGAGCGGCGGAAGTGCTCAGGCAGGCCGGGGTGATTACGGAGGAGGAAGCGGCGCCGCTCGGGGCGCTTGCGGGGCTCAAGGACTTGCTGGGGAAGAAGTGACGCGCGCGGCGTAGCGACCCGTCAGGGGCGGTAGTCATGTGTCCCGATCTGGCGGATTTTCTTAAGCGAGCAGTCCGCCTCGCGCCGCCACAACCTCAAGCCACCGCCTGAGGTTACGCCCGCCGCCTCACCAGCGCGCCACCGGACTTCGAATTTCGAATATTCGATGACATAGCCGTCCAGCACTTCGAAACCATCGTTTCCGACGTTGACGCCATCGAAGGTCGCGCCGCGTCCTCGCTCGATATAGGGCGTGAGGTGCGCGCGGATCGCGGGGAGCCCGAGCTGGGGCTTCTCCGCGAAAGGGAGATAGACTGCGTCCTGCGCATATTGATCGATCCGGCTGGTATCATGGCTCTGGACGGATCGCGCGTCTGCGGCGTTGAGCGCTGCCAGTTCCGCAGCGACGCCTGCATCCGGATGCTGCTGCGCCGGCGTCCCGCTTGAGACCTCGGCGATCCAGTGCGAGGCTGGATCGGCGAGGGGCGAGACATATCCCCACACCTCGGCCTTCAGCTTAAGCGTGCCCTCCGCCTGGCGACGCCATAGATGCACATATTTGCCGTCGAGCACGGGTGATGGGACAGAATTGCGGTAGCGGACCTTGAAGGTTCCCCATTCCAGCGCCCCGTTCGCCAGCGGCAGGATATCCACGGTGACCGGGTCGTATGTCGCTATCGGCAACCGCGCGGTGAACGCGCGGTAATAGGCTACGCCGCGATCGCGGCCGAACAGGCGCGGCTGATGCTCGGGCATGATGACGCTATCGGGAGCGAAATGGGCCATCAGTCCATCGACGTCGCCAGAAACACGCGCCGCAGCCATGCCCTGATTGTGGCGCGCGATTTCCGCCGCCAGCGCTTTCGGCAGTATATTGGCGACAGGCGCGGTGCATGCGGCGACACGCGCGTCGGCCGACGCGGCTCCGGGCCATGCGACAGCGGCAAGCAACATTCCGTAGCCGATCATTGCCTTGGTCCCCGCGAGCAATTTCGCGAGGATAATGCCGGGAACCGGCGATTTGCAACGATGCTCCCGCGGGGAGCGGAAACGACATTCAGCCAGCGTCCGCAGCAATCCCCCGCGCCAGCATCACCGCAACCGTCTCGGCGATCGCCTCGGGTGCGACGTCCTCGTCCCAGACGCTGTATCGCAGGCCGAGGAACACGTTCATCCCCATGATCGCCCAGGCATGGACCTCTCCCACGTCGCTACGCACTTCGCCGCGCTCGGCTGCCGCCTGGAGACGCCTGGCAATGCGATCGGCGGTAGTGGCGTAATGCATGCGGAAGCTCTCCGGATCGACGAACTCGGCCTCGTCGATGATCCGGTAGATTTCCTTGTGCGTGCGCGCGAAGCGGATGAACGCCAGCAAAGCCGCCTGCTCCGCGGCGATCTGGCCGGGCGCATCCTTGAGCGCGGGCGCGACATGCGCGCGGACCTGTTCGGACATGTCGCGAACCAGCGCGCGGAACACCGCGTCCTTCGAATCGAAATAGGTGTAGAAGCTGCCGAGCGCGACGCCCGCCCGCCGGGTGATCCCGCTGATCGAGCCCTCATGGAAGCCCTTCTCGCCGAACTCCTCGGCCGCCGCGTCGAGGATAGCGCGCAGCGTCTTGCGGCCGCGCGCAGTGCGCGGCTCCTTGCCCGCGCTCGCGGCTTCGCTGCTGTCCACCCTGTGGGGTGTGGCGTCCGCGCCACTGCGGGTCGGCATCGTCTCTCCCCTTGTTCTTCCAAGTTGAAACCCGGTTCAGGTTTCAGTATAGCGTACGGCAACAGCTTACAACCCGCATGCCAGACGGGTGGATACTGGGGAGGAAAACGACCATGTCACGCCTGATTCCGTCTGCCCGCACGATTCTCCGCGCCGGTGCCGCCTTCGCCGCGCTCGCTGCCGCGCCGGTCTTTGCGCAGGAGCAGGCCGCTGCCGACGCCGCGCAGACCGCCGAAGCCGAGCAAACCGCTGCCGACGGCGAGATCGTTGTGACTGCCCGCCGCCGCGAGGAAAGCCTGATCGACGTTCCGATCTCGATGTCGGTAATCTCGGGCGACGCGCTCGCGCGCAGCGGCGCGGCGGACATCACCGCGCTGCAGGACAAGACCCCCAACCTCACGCTCCAGATCGCGCGCGGCTCGAACTCGACGCTGATCGCGTTCAGCCGCGGCGTCGGCCAGCAGGACCCGCTCTGGGGTTTCGAGCCCGGCGTCGCGCTGTATCTCGACGACGTCTATGTCGCGCGGCCGCAGGGCGCTGTGCTCGACATCTTCGACGTCGAACGCGTCGAGGTGCTGCGCGGGCCACAGGGCACGCTCTATGGCCGCAACACGATCGGCGGCGCAGTGAAATACGTCACCAAGCGGCTCGGCAACGAATTCCGCGGCGTCGCACGCGCCTCCTATGGCTCGTACAACCAGCTCGACCTAGTCGGACAACTCACCGTGCCGATCGGCGACATCTTCTCGGTCGGCGGCGCCGTCGCGCGCTACAAGCGCGACGGCTTCGGCGAGAATCTCACCACCGGCGCCGAGCATTACGACAAGGATGTCATCGCCGCGCGGCTTTCGGCCGAGCTGACTCCGAGCGACAATATCTTCTTCCGCGTCTCGGGCGACCGCATCCTCGACAAGTCGCGCCCGCGCCACGGCACCCGGCTGCTCCCCAACGGCGCCGACCCGCGCTACGCGCCGACCGACAGCGTCTACGATACCCGCGCCGGCATCGGCGACGACAACCGCGTCGAGACCAAGGGCATCTCCGCCACCGGCGAGATCGGCCTGACGGACTCGCTGACGTTCAAGACGATCAGCGCCTGGCGCGAGGGCCATACCGACACGCTGATCGATTTCGACAACACCGCGCTGCCGACGCTCGACGTGCCCGCAGTCTATGACGATCGCCAGTTCACCCAGGAACTCCAGCTGCTGTTCGAGGGCGATCGCGTGCAGGGCGTCGCCGGGCTGTTCTACCTGAACGGCCGCGCGAGCGGCGCATTCGACACCGTGGTCGGGCTCGCCAACCTCACCACGCTGACGTCCGGCACCGTCTTCACCAAAAGCTACGCCGCGTTCGGCGATGTCAGCTTCGACCTGACCGAGCAGTTCAAGGTCTCGGTGGGCGCACGCTATACCAAGGACGACAAGACGGGGACGGTGTTCCGCCGCAATTATACCGGTATCCGCAGTCCGGTGTTCGGCAATGCCGCGGCGGTCCCCGGGCTCATCCGCACCGACTATACCAACAGCCGCAGCTTCGAGAAATTCACGCCGCGGGTGAGCCTGAGCTACCAGCCGAGCGCCGATCTCAATTTCTATGCGAGCTACGGCCAGGGCTTCAAATCGGGCGGGTTCGACATGCGCGGCGACGCCGTGTTCACGCCGACCACCGTAGACGGCTACGAGCCCGAGACGATCGACAGCTGGGAGGTCGGGATGAAGGGCGCGTTCCTCGACCGCATGCTGTTCGTCAACCTGGCCGGCTTCTATTCGAACTACAAGGACCAGCAGGTCACGATCCAGGTGCCCGCGCTGCCCAGCGGCATCGCCAGCTTCGTCGACAATGCCGGCAAGGCCGACATTTACGGCATGGAGCTCGAGCTGCGCGCCGTCCCCTCGCGCCATTTCTCGGCGACTGCGTCGTTCGGCTACACCCATGCCGACTACAAGGAGTTCCTGACCTTCATCGGCGGGGGCACCACGCCGGTGGACGTGGCGGACCAGCGGGTGTTCCAGAACACGCCGAAGTTCACCGTCAATGCCTCGGCGACCTGGTCGGCCGACCTCGCCGGCGGCAGCATCGCGCTGACGCCCGCGGTGTCGCTGCGCAGCGACTACAACATGTTCGAGATCCCGACCCCGGCACTCGACCAGGACGGCTATTTCCTCGTCGATGCGGCGCTCAACTGGACTTCGGGTGACGGGCGCTACCGAGTTGGCGTCGCCGCGCGCAATTTGACCGACGAGCGCTACCGCGTGGGCGGGTACAACTTCCCCGGGGCGCTCACCGGCAATTCGATCATCGGCTATTACGGCCCGCCACGCACGGTGACCGGCACCGTCGAAGTGCGGTTCTGATCGGCGACCCTGTCGTGTGACCTTTCCGAGCCGGGTGTCGCATGACGCCCGGCTCGTTTGCTTCTAGGGGGAACCCGATGCCCGACGTCTCTCTCCCCAGCCGCCGCTATCGCGGTGTCGTCCTGGCGATGCTGTTGCTGGTCTACACCTTCAATTTCCTCGACCGGCAGATCCTCAGCATCCTTGCCCAGCCGGTGAAGAAAGACCTCGGGCTCGACGACGCGCAGCTCGGCATGCTCGGCGGGCTCGCCTTCGCGGCGCTCTATTCGACCCTGGCGATCCCGCTGGCGCTGCTCGCCGACCGGACCAGCCGGACCTGGGTGATCACCATCTCGCTCGGCGTGTGGAGCGCGTTCACCGCTTTGTGCGGGCTGGCGCAGAATTTCACCCAGATGTTCCTGTTCCGCTTGGGCGTCGGCGTTGGCGAGGCCGGCGGAGTCGCGCCGAGCTATGCGCTGATCTCGGATTATTTCCCGGCGGAGCGGCGTGCTCGGGCGCTGTCAGTCTATTCGCTCGGCATTCCGCTCGGCGCCGCGGGTGGCGTGCTGCTCGGGGGCTATATCGCACAGAATGTAGAATGGCGGACGGCATTCATTGTCGTCGGGCTGGCCGGCCTGCTGATCGCCCCGGCGTTCAAGCTGGTGGTGAAGGATCGCCCGCGCCCCGCCGCGACCGTCGAGAACCAGGTTCCGGTCGCGCGGGTATTCGGCATCCTCGCCGCGAAACCCGCCTTCTGGCTGATGGCGTTCGGCGCGGCCGCCGGATCGATGTGCGGCTATGGCGTCGCCTTCTGGCTGCCGAGCCTGATGCAGCGCAGCTTCGGGCTGACGCTGGTCGAGACCGGCCAGTTCTTCGGCGCGCTCCTCCTCACCGGCGGGGTCGCGGGGATATTGCTCGGTGGCTGGCTCGGCGACCGCCTGGGCGCACGCAACCGCCGCTGGTACGCGCTGGCGCCGGCGATCTGCTACGTCGCGGGCGCGCCGCTGTTCATTGCCGGTGTGTTGTCGAGCAGCTGGCCGCTGGCGTTTGCGCTGTTCCTGCTGCCCCAGGCTTTGGTCTATGTCTGGCTCGGCCCGGTGCTCACTGCGGTCCAGCACCTCGTCCCCGCGCACATGCGCGCGACTGCCTCGGCGAGCTTCCTTCTGATCAACAATCTGATCGGGCTTGGGTTGGGCAGCTGGGCGATCGGATCGCTCTCCAAGGCGCTGACTCCGGCTTATGGCGACGAGGCGCTGCGCTATGCGATCGCGGCGGGGCTGTGCCTGTATGTCGTCGCCGGCGCGCTGATGGCGCTGGCGAGCCGCTTCCTCAAGCGGGACTGGGTGGACTAGCCTCCGGCGTTCCGCACGCCGGCCAGATAGGCTTTGGACGCGGCGCAGAGGTCACCCGAAAAGTGGCTTCCGGGAAGCGTATATAATCCGATCTTGCCATCGTCGCCGCGCCACGGGCCGAGCGCGACAACCTGCCGAGACAGTCCGATGCCGCCGCGTTCGAACCAGACGAACCAGAACTTGCCCACGCCATAGGCCCGCACGAACCGCGCGCGCGGCGCATCGGAGAAGCGGATATTGTCGGTCGATTCGAAATAGTCGCCTGCTTCGGCGATGCCTTGGGTGCCCTGGAAGAACCGCTCCAGCTCGGCGGCCGCGGTGGCGGGAAGGTCGGTCTTGCGCTCGACCAACTTCGCGGTCTGATCGAAGCTACACGCCGGGAACGCGGGCATCGCCGGGATCGGCGAGGCTTGCAGGAGAAGGGACAGCAGCATCGGCACCTCCACGCGAGACGCCGCTTTGCTACACGATCACCGCTCCCGCGTCGCCGCGAACTTCACCTTGGCATAGCGATCGGCGATATAGCCCACTTCCCAGGCCGATTTGGCGAGGAAAACCGGATTGCCGTCGCGGTCCTTGGCCATGGCGCCGCGGTTCAGCCCGATGAACTCTGCCAAGTCCTTGGGATCTTCGGCCGAGATCCAGCGCGCAGTCTCGAACGGCGCCATTTCAAGTCCAGCCGCGACCTTGTATTCGGCATCGAGGCGGCTGAGCAGCACGTCGAGCTGGAGCTGGCCGACCACGCCGATGATCCAGTTCGAACCGATCTCGGGATAGAAGACCTGAGTCACGCCCTCCTCGGCCATGTCGTCCAGCGCCTTGCGCAGCTGCTTGGTCTTGGTCGGATCCTTGAGCTGGACGCGGCGCAGGATTTCCGGTGCGAAGTTCGGCAGCCCGGTGAAGCGCACGTCCGCCCGCTCGCTCAGCGTGTCGCCCACCCGCAACGTGCCGTGATTGGGAATGCCGATGATGTCGCCCGGATAGGCCTCGTCCGCCAGTTCGCGTTCGCGCGCAAAGAACAGGATCGGCGAGTGGATCGCGATCGGCTTGCCGTGCCCGGTCGGGGTCAGCTTCATGCCGCGCTTGAAGGTGCCCGAGCACAGCCGCATGAACGCGATGCGATCGCGGTGATTGGGGTCCATGTTCGCCTGGACCTTGAACACGAAGCCGGTGACTTCGTCGCGGTCGGGCGAGACCGGCTCGGGCTCGGCGGGCTGCGAGCGCGGCGGCGGTGCGAATTCGGCAATCGCGTTGATCAGCGAATCGACGCCGAATTCCTTGAGCGCCGATCCGAAATAGACCGGCGTGAGATCGCCGTTGCGATAGGCCTCGCCATCGAATTCGGGATAGCCGACTCCGGCCAGCTCGACCTCCTCGCGCAGCTTGGCAAGATTCTCGGCCGAGACGATGGCGTCGAGCTGGGGATCGTCGAGCCCGGTCGTCTGGATCACCTTGCCCTGGAACTCGCGGCTGTCACCCTCGGGCAGCAGCAGGCGCTTGTTGGCGAGGTCGTAAATCCCCTCGAACGTGCCGCCCATGCCGACCGGCCAGGTCATCGGCGTGACGTCCAGCGCGAGCAAATTCGCCACTTCGTCGAGGATGTCGAACACCTCGCGCCCCTCGCGGTCGACCTTGTTGACGAAAGTGATGATCGGCACGTTGCGCAGGCGGCAGACCTCGAACAGCTTGCGCGTCTGGCTCTCGATGCCCTTGGCGACGTCGATCACCATGACGGCGGAATCGACCGCGGTCAGCGTGCGATAGGTGTCCTCGGAAAAGTCCTCATGGCCCGGCGTATCGAGCAGGTTGAAGGTGATCCCCTCGCGCTCGAAAGTCATCACCGAGCTTGTCACCGAAATGCCGCGCTGCTGCTCGATCTTCATCCAGTCCGATCGCGCACGCCGCGCCTGGCCGCGCGCCTTGACCTCACCGGCCAAGTGGATCGCGCCACCGAATAGCAGCAGCTTTTCGGTAAGCGTGGTCTTGCCCGCGTCGGGATGCGAGATGATCGCAAAGGTGCGGCGGTCGTTGATATGGTCGGAGGACATGCGTGTTTTTCCGTTCGTGCTGAGCCAGTCGGAGCACGGTTCTGTTGCTGCGGGCGGTAGAAGAAGCACCACGCTTCGACAAGCGCGGGGAGCGGACGAGAGTCAGTCTGCCAGCGTCACCTGCATGCTGAAGGTCCGCGCTTCGCCGGGTTCGAAGCGCAGGATGCCCGGCTTGTCCCAGATCTCGCCGGCGAAGCCGATCGGATCGGCGATCCCATGCCATGGCTCGACACAGACATAGCGCGCGCCGGGCTTGGTCCAGATCCCCAGCTTGGGCATCCCGACGAAGCCGATCTCCAGCCCTGGGCCGTCGCCGCCGTCATAGCGCACCGATTCGCTCGCCAGACTGTCCCACACCAGCGCGTCGCGCTCGAACAGCGCGTCGTCCAGGGTCAGCACGCGCCCGTCGAGCGGGCTCGGCCAGGTCTCAGGTGCGATCCAGCCGCCTTTGATCAGTGCGGACAGCGCAGCCGGCTCGTCCTTCTCGAATACGATCCGGTGATCCACCCGCGGCCGACCATAAGGCAGCGGCCAGGCAAAAGCAGGGTGGAAGCCGAAGCTGGCCGGCATCGGCACGTCGCCACGATTGGTCACCGTTACGTCGGTCGTCAGCGTCGCACCCTCCAGCGCAAACGCCGCGTCGAGCGTGAACGCGAACGGATAGACGGCGCGCGTCGCATCATTGTCCGCCAGCCGGAATACCGCGCGGTCCGGCGCCTGCACGATCACCTCGAAGCTCTGCCGCCGCGCAAAGCCGTGCGCGGGAAGCGGATATTCCTTGCCGTCCAGACGGTAGCGATCGTCCATCAGCCGCCCGACGATGGGGAACAGCAACGGCGCGCGTCCGCTCCAGAACACAGGATCGGCATCGGTCATCAGCTCGCGTCCTTCGGCATCGCGCAAGGACGAAAGCTCGGCGCCGAACGGGTTGATCGCCGCAGTCAGTTCGGCGCTGGCGATCTCGATCCAGTCCGTCATGCTCAACCCTCGCGATGCACGAGGAAGGGCGACCAGGCTTGGTTGACCGGCATCAGCTCGATCGCATTGACGTTGAGGTGCGGCGGCTGCTGCGCGACCCACAGCATCGTCGCGGCGATGTCGTCGGCGGTCATCGGGTTCACGCCGCCGTAGAGCTTGTCCGAAGTCTCCTGGCTGCCGGTGCGCACCAAAGTGAATTCAGTCTCGACCATGCCCGGCTCGATCGAGCAGACGCGTACGCCGGTGCCGATTAGGTCCGAGCGCAGGTTGAGGCTGAACTGGCGGACGAACGCCTTGGTGGCGCCGTACACGTTGCCGCCGGGGTAGGGATAGTTTGCCGCGACCGAGGACAGGTTGATAATCGCGCCTTTGCGATCGATTAACTGCGGCAAAAGCTTGTGCGTGATCGAGACCAGCGAGGAAATGTTGGTATCGATCATCGTCGTCCAGTTGGACAGCGCCGCCTGCTGTGCGGGCTCCAGCCCCAGCGCGAGCCCGGCATTGTTGATCAGCAAGTCGATGCCCCGGAACGCCTCGGGCAGTCCGTCGAGCGCCGCGTCGCGCGCGGCCTCATCGCGGATGTCGAATTCGAGCGTGTGGAGCGCGTCGCCCAGCTCGCCCCGCAGCGCTGACAGCCGATCGGCCCGCCGCCCGGTGCCGACCACCTTCCAGCCTGCGCCGACGAACGCCCGCGCCGCGGCTTCGCCGATGCCCGCGGTGACACCGGTGATGAGTGCGGTGGGCATGGATCAAATCTCCTCGATGCTGCGCGGCTCGCCGAGGTGCCACTGCTCCCCGTCGAACCGGTCTTCATGATCGTCATACTGGACAAGCGTGCCCACCGGCGCACCCAGTTCAGGCAGGTGCAGGCGGAGCACCGCCCGCGCCGCATCAATGTCCGTCGCGCCGAGATCGAGGATGGTCGAGACGATCTCGTCCTCGCCTTCCCCGTCCGACTCGAAATCGACGTTGCGGTAGAGCGTACCGCCGCCGACGCTGTATCCGGCGCCGGCCAATCGCAGCTCGGCATCGATGTGGATGCTGAAGCGATAGTGGCGCTCGGACGGATCGAGGTCCTCCGGCAGGACCACGAGCACGCATGCATAATCGTCCGGATCCTCCATCTTCCCGCGAAGACCCTGGAGGAACCGTTCGATCATTCGCTCAGCCACGCAGGCTCGCACCAAGCTTGCCCGCCGCGGCGACGACCTTGTCGGCCACCGCTTTCAATTCCGCATCGGTGAAGCTCTTCTCGCCTGGCTGGAGCGTCACTTCGACGGCAAGGCTCTTCTGCCCCTCGGGCACACCGGTGCCGGTGAAGACGTCGAACAGCCGCACATCGACGATCAGCGCCTTGTCGGCGCCCTTCACCGTGCGGACGAGATCGCCCGCCGCAAGCCCGGCGGGCACGAGGAAGGCGAAATCGCGGGTCACTGCCTGCAGTGCGGGCGGCGTGTAGGCCGGGCGCATGAAGCCGGTCCCGCGTTTGGCGGGAAGCGCATCGAGATAGATCTCGACCGCGGCAACATCGCCGTCGAGATCGAAGGCCTTGAGCACGCCCGGATGCACCATGCCGAATGCCGCGAGCACCGTCTTCGGCCCGAGCCGCAAGGTCGCCGACTGGCCGGGATGATAGACATCCCCAGCCTCGCCCATCACTTGCAGGTTCGCCACCGGCGCGCCGGCGGCCTCGAGCAAGGCCAGTGCCTCGGCCTTGGCGTCGTACGCGCCGAAGCGCTGGCCCTTGCCCCCCTGCCAGCCACGCGCCGAACGGTCACCCGCCAGCACCACGCCGAGCGTCAGCCGCTCCTTGTCGGCAAGATAGCGCCGGCCGATCTCGAACAGCCGGACGCCACTGGCGCCGCGCTTGAGGTTACGCTCCGCCGCGGCGAGCAGCCCTGGGAGCAAGGACGGCCGCATGACCTTCATGTCCTCGCTGATCGGGTTGGCGAGGCTCCACGCGCCGCCACCGAACGGCGCGGCTTCCGCCTCGGAGATGAAGCTCCACGTCACTGCTTCGTTGAGCCCGCGCGCGGCGGCGGTGCGGCGCAGCTTGCGTTCGAGCTTCTGCTCGGGCGTTGCGGTAGGACGCGCGACACCGGGGATGCGGGCGAGCGGCGTCGAGGGGACCTTGTCGATGCCTTCGATGCGGATGACTTCCTCGACGAGATCGGCAGCGCCGTCGACGTCGCGGCGCCAGCTCGGCACGGTGACGTTCCAGCTGCCATCGACCGCGAAGCCGAGGCTTTCAAGGATCGCCTTCTGCCGATCGTCAGCGACGGCGAGGCCGCCGAGCGTCTCGGCAAGTGCGGGATCATAGCCGAAGCTGCGCAGTGCCGTGGGCGCCTGCCCGGCGCGGGTGACTTCGCTTGCGCTGCCGCCGCACAGATCGACGACATAGCGCGCCGCGATCGCGATGCCGTCTTCGAGAAACGCCGGATCCACGCCACGTTCGAAGCGCGAGCGGGCATCGCTGGTCAGCATCAGCTTCTGGCCGGTCTTCGCGATTTGCTCGGGATCGAAGAAGGCGCATTCGATCACCACGTCGGTGGTAGCATCGGACACGCCGGTATCCTCGCCGCCCATGATCCCGCCGATGTCGTGAACGCCGGTGTCGTCGGCGATCACGGTGATAGTCTCGTCGAGCGTGTAGGTCTTCTCGTTGAGCGCGAGCACCTGTTCGCCGGCTCGCGCCTTGCGAACCACCAGCGCGCCGCTCAGCTTCGCCTTGTCATAGACGTGCAGCGGGCGACCAAGATCGATCATCACGTAATTGGTGATATCGACCAGCGCCGAGATCGGACGCTGGCCGATCGCCTTGAGGCGCTGCTGCATCCAGTCGGGCGAGGCGCCGTTGGCCACGCCGCTGACGGTCTGGCCGAAATAGGCCGGGCAGCCCTCGGGCGCCTCGATCCGCACTTCGGGGCCCGCGCCGCTGGTGGCGACCGGATCGACCTTGAGCGGCTTGAGCGTGCCCAGCCCCGCGGCGGCGAGATCGCGCGCAATCCCGCGCACGCCCATGCAATCCTGGCGATTGGGGGTGATCGAAACGTCGATCACCGCGTCGTTCAGGCCCGCATAATCGGGATAGGAGGTGCCTATGGGCGCGTCGGCGGGAAGCTCGATAATCCCGTCATGATCGTCGCCGAGTTCGAGCTCGCGTGTCGAGCACATCATGCCGTTCGATTCGACGCCGCGGACGGCGGCAACCTTGAGCTGCATGCCATTGGCCGGCACCACCGCGCCCGGAAGCCCAAGCACGCCGACCAGTCCGGCGCGGGCATTGGGTGCGCCGCAGACGACCTGCAGCGGCGCGCCATCGCCGGTGTCCACGGTGAGGACCTGGAGCTTGTCGGCTTGCGGATGGCGCTCGGCAGTGAGCACTTTGGCGACGCGGAATGCCGCGAGCTTCTCGCCCGGATTCTCGACGCCTTCGACTTCGAGGCCGACGCGAGTCAGCGCCTCCACGACGTCGTCGAGCGAAGCGGAAGTCTCAAGATGCTCCTTGAGCCAGCTCAGCGTGAACTTCATGCGCCCACTCCCCCGCTCAGCGTGGGCACGTCGAGCGCCGAGAAGCCGTAATGGCGCAGCCAGCGCAGGTCGCCGTCGAAGAACGCGCGCAAGTCATCCATCCCGTATTTGAGCATCGCGAGGCGATCGATCCCGCAGCCGAACGCGAAGCCCTGCCACTGGTCGGGGTCGTAGCCGCCGGCCTCGATCACCTTGCGGTGGACCATGCCGCTGCCGAGCACTTCCATCCAGCCTTCCGAGCCGCCGATCACGCGCTTGCCGTTGACCACCGAGAAGCCGACATCGACTTCCGCCGACGGTTCGGTGAACGGGAAATAGCTCGGGCGCAGCCGCAGCACGATATCGTCGCGCTCGAAAAACGCCTTGAGGAAGGTCTCCAGCGTCCATTTGAGATGGCCGAGCGTGATCCCCTTGTCGATCACCAGCCCCTCGACCTGGTGGAACATCGGGGTGTGGGTCGCGTCCGAATCCGAACGGTAGGTGCGGCCGGGCGCGATGATTCGGATCGGCTTGTCGCCACCCGCCGCGAGCATCGTGCGGATCTGCACCGGCGATGTGTGCGTGCGCAACAGCATCTTGCGCGCGTCGCCTTCGGTCTCGGGGAAATAGAAGGTGTCGTGCATCGCCCGTGCCGGATGGGTCTCGGGGATGTTGAGCGCAGTGAAATTATGCCAGTCGTCCTCGATCTCGGGGCCGGTGGCGACTGCAAAGCCGAGATCGGCGAAGATCTCCGCCAACTCGTCCATCACCTGGCTCACCGGATGCACCGAACCCGCGGGCACGGCATCGACCGGCAAGGTCATGTCGAGCGTCTCGCTCGCCAGCCGCGCGTCGAGCGCCAGCCGCTCGAGCGACGCCTTGCGCTCGGTCAGCGCTGCAGTCACTGCCTCGCGCAGCCCGTGGATGCGCGGGCCCTGCTCCTGGCGCTCTTCGGGGCTCATGCCCCCCAGCGTCTTGAGCAGCCCGGTGATCGCGCCCTGCTTGCCGAGCGCGTGGACGCGCAGCGCCTCGAGCGCATCGAGACCGCTCGCGGCGTCGATCGAGGCGAGCAGGTCGCTGCGCAAATGTTCGAGATCGGTGGTCATGGAAATCCGTTCTTAGTGCGAGGAGGCTCGAACCGCAGTCGAGCCCTCAGGTCAAGCCCCGTGCTCCTGCTTCCGCCGGAGCAGCAACCAGCTACACCCGGCTTCCCAGCAGCGCGCCGCCAAAGCCGATGAACATCACGCCCGTGCCGCGATTGAACAGCCGCTGGCGGTTGGCAGGCGCCAGCCAGGCGGCGAGCGAGCGTCCACCCAGCGCATAGACGCCGTACCAGAAGCCTTCGATCACCACGAAGCTCGCCACCAATATGCCGAGCTGGAGCCAGAACGGCCGGCTGGTGTCGAGGAATTGCGGGAACAGCGCCGCGGCGAAGATGATCAGCTTGGGATTGGACATGCCCGTCGCGAGCCCGGTGCCGAACAGCGCGCCCGCCGAGCGCCGCGTGTGCGGATCGGCCGCAGCCTCGCCGATGGGCGCGCGCCACGCCTTGATCCCCAGCCAGATCAGATACGCCGCACCGGCATAACGCAGCACGTCGTACAGCCCCGGCGACGCCTTGAGCAGCGCGCCCAGCCCCGCCGCCGAGGCGAGCAGGCACAGCAGGACCGCGCTCATCAGCCCGGTCATCGAGAAGAGCGCACGGCGCGGCCCGTGATGGATGCTCTGCACCATCACATGGAGCATGTTCGGGCCCGGCGTCCCCGCGATCAGGAACACGGCAGTGACGTAGAGCCACCAGGTGTGCAGTGCCATCTCGTACCTTCCTTCGTCACCCCGGCCGAAGTGCCGGGGTCCACTGTGCCCCACGCGAGCCGCTCACGCCTCTTGCCGCTCTCCCAGCCTCCCGGTGGACCCCGGCACTTCGGCCGGGGTGACGGAAGGGGGACCGTCAGAACGAAAAAGGGCGCCGGTGGAATCCACCGACGCCCCGTTTTCCGGTCGCTACAGGTCGCTTCAGGCGGCCTGGGGCAGTGCCGCCTTCGCCTGCGCTACGATGGCGGTAAACGCCTCGCCTTCGTGCATCGCGATATCGGCCAGGACCTTCCGGTCGAGTTCGATGCCGGCGAGCTTGAGCCCGTGCATGAACTGCGAATAGGTCAGGCCTTCGGCGCGAACGCCGGCGTTGATGCGCTGGATCCAGAGACCACGGAAGGTCCGCTTCTTAACCTTGCGGTCGCGATACGCGTACTGGCCGGCCTTTTCGACGGCCTGCCGCGCGATGCGGATCGTGTTCTTGCGACGGCCGCGATAGCCCTTCGCCTGTTCCAGGATATTCTTGTGCTTTGCGCGGGTGGTAACACCCCGTTTTACGCGTGCCATGTCTGCTGGGCTCCCTTAACGCAGGCCGTACGGCGCCCACGCGATAACGCGGGCGGTATCGGCGTCGGCGAGCACGGAGGTGCCGCGATTCTGGCGGATGTACTTCGCGTTGTGCGAAATCAGGCGGTGGCGCTTGCCGGCGACTCCGTGCTTCACCTTGCCGGTGGCGGTGAGCTTGAAGCGCTTTTTGACGCCGCTCTTGGTCTTGAGCTTGGGCATTTTGGTCTCCTTAACAGCTCGGACGTGCGAACAGCCGCGGCAGCCCTTGATGGCCGGGCGTGTTCCTGACGTCCGAGGAAAGCGGGGCGCATAGCCGCACCCGCGCCGCAATGCAACCTGAGTCCGCGTCCTGTACCCCCGCCAGGGGGAAGATACACGCGGCGCCTCTCAGCGTGGCCGGATCGGAACCCTCAGGGTCTACAGGCTTTTCACCACGATGGCAGATCGTGACGCACCCATAACCGCTGCCGAACCGGCTCCCCCCGGCAACGCGCCCGCCAAGCCGGCCCGCGCGCTGGGCACGCCGCTCGCCAGCGTGATCGCCGTCGTCACCACGATCCTCGGCCTGATCGTCCTCGCCTGGGCGATCCTGTTCGTCACCAAGGGCCGCTTCCTCAAGCCGACCTTCGAGAAAATCGTCGCCGCGCAGACCAACCGCGAGGTCAAGGTGGCGGGCGATTTCCAGCTCTATTTCGCGCCGTTCAACGTCAAGTTCCTCGCCGAGGGGCTGACCGTCTCCAACCCGCAATGGGCCGGCCGCGGCAATTTCTTCTCGGCCAAGAAGATCGACACGCGAATCTCCACCTGGAGCCTGATCACCGGCAATCGCCGGATCAATTGGCTGGGGCTCGAGGACGGCCATGTCGACCTGCAATGGGACAAGGCAGGCAAGCGCAACACCTGGACCTTCAACGAGTCGCAGGAGAAGGGCGACCCGCTCGAGCTGCCGATCATCCGCCGCGCGCTCGTCCAGGGCACGCTCGTCCGCTATGTCGATCCGCGGATGCAGGTCGAAGCCGGCATCCGCATCCACACGGTCGAGGCCAGGGACACCCAGTTCGCCAGCGCGATTCGCTTCGACGGCAACGGCACGGCGCGCGGCACGCGCTTTATCTTGGCCGGCGCGCTGCTCACCCCCAACGCCACCGTTTCGGGCGGGCAGAACCAGCTCCAGCTCCATGTCGAGGGTGTCCGCACCCAGATCGACGTGTCGGGCACGCTCCCCGGCGCCACCGAGATCGAAGGCGCCGACCTCCAGATGGATGCGCGCGGCCAGAACCTTGCGGACGTGTTCGCAGTCGCCGGCATCGCCGTGCCGGACACGCGCAACTATCGCTTCCGCTCGGCGCTGACGAAGCGCGGCGACGAATGGCGCTTCACCAAGTTGCGGGGCCGATTCGGTGCCAGCGATCTCGCCGGCAAGTTCACTGTGAAGCTGAAGGAGCCGCGGCTGCTGCTCACTGCGGATCTCGCCACGCGCACGCTCGACATCATCGATGCCGGCCCGTTCATCGGCTACAGCCCGCAGGCGTCGGCCGCAGGCAAGGTGGTGACCCAGGCGGCGGGCACCCCGCGGATCCTGCCGGACGCGCCGCTGCGGGTCGAGGCGCTCAAGAATTTCGACGCCAAGGTCAACTGGACCGTCCGCACCGTGCGTGCCGAGAGCTTGCCGGTATCGAACATCACGCTCGGCCTCGACCTAGAAGACCGCCTGCTCAAGCTCAGCCCGCTCAATTTCAGCCTCGCGCGCGGCACCGTCAGCTCGGACATCACGATCAACGCGCGCCGCGAGCCGGTCTTCACCGAATATGACATCCGCCTGTCGCCCACGCCGATGGGCGTGCTGCTCGCCGGGTTCGGCGTCGAGGAATCGGGCACCACCGGCACGCTCAAGGCACGCGTCCAGATGACCGGATCGGGCAACAGCGTGCGCGATTCGCTGGCCAATTCGAATGGCCGCATCGCAGTTATCCTGCCCAAGGGCAGCTTCTGGACCCGCAACATCCAGCTCGCCGAGCTCGATATCGGCACCTTCATCCAGAAGATGTTCGAGAAGAAATTGAAGGAGCCGGTCCAGATCAATTGCGGCCTGATCGGGTTCAGCGTCCGCAACGGTATCGCCGCCGCCGATCCGATCCTGATCGACACGCAGAAGAGCGTGATGCTGGGCCGCGGCGGGTTCAGCTTCAAGAACGAGACGATCGACATGGCCTTCCGGGCCGACAGCAAGAAGTTCAGCCTGTTCGCCGGCCAGTCGCCGGTGGGCATCGGCGGCTATTTCTCGCGCCCCAGCATCGACGTGATCAGTCCCGAGCTGCTCGGACGCGCCGGTGCGGGTGTAGGCCTCGCCCTTGTCGCAAGCCCGTTGGCTGCGGTGATCGCGTTCGTCGATGTCGGGGATGCCAAGGCGGCCGATTGCGGGCCGGTCCTCGCCGGCGCCTCTGCCCGCTCCCAGCGCACCGACAAGGGCAAGCCCCGCGACGATGTCGGCAAGGGCACCACCGCGAAGTCCGAGGACGGCAAGGCCTCGAAGGGCGAGCGCAAGGAGCAGCGCAAGAAGTTCCTGGGAATTTTCTGAAGATCGTACCTACGCTCCCGATCGGCGCTTATTTCGGCGCCAACCCGTCGCTTTCAGCGGAAAGCCGCATGTTCTGACATGCGTGCCAACCGACCGTCCGCCAATCAATGCCCGCGGCAGGCCAGCGCTTCGAGGATGTCCTCCACGCGCGCCGGATCGCCCGCGGCGATGACTTCGCCGTTGCTGCCGGCGTGGAGCGGATCGCCCTGCCAGTCGCACATCCGCCCGCCCGCGCCCTCGACCACCGGCACCAGCGCGGCGAAATCGTGGAGCTTCAATCCGGCCTCGACCACCACGTCCATCCAGCCGCTGGCGACGCAGCCGTAATTATAGCAGTCGCCGCCCAGCACGGTGCTCATCACTGCGGCGTCGAGATGCTCGAAGGCGTGCAGCTGATCGTCGCCGAACAGCGCCGGCGACGTCGTGCCGAGAATCGCATCCTTCAGCTCGCGGCAGCGGCGCGTCTCGGCCGGCTTGCCGTTGAACAAGGTCGGGCGCCCCGCGACGCCGAGCCAGCGCTCGCCGATCACGCACTGGTCGATCACCCCGAGCACCGGCCAGCCATCCTCCAGGAGCGCGATCAGCGTGCCGAAGATCGGGCGGCCGGCGATAAAGGCGCGGGTGCCATCGATTGGATCGAGCACCCATTGCCGGCCGCTCGAGCCCTCGCGAACGCCGAATTCCTCGCCGATGATGCCGTCCATCGGCCGCTCGGCGACGATCAGCCGCCGCATCGCCTCCTCGGCCTCGCGGTCGGCGAGCGTCACCGGCGACAGATCCTCCTTGGCCTCGAGGCCGAAGCTGCCCCGGAAGCGAGGGCGGATCGCCGCACCGGCGGCATCGGCAAGGCGCTCGGCGAGCGCGATATCGGTCTTGGAAACGGGCATGCCCCCGGCCCTACCCGCCCGATTTTGACTCGCCAAGGTCACAAAGCGCTGGCAACCGTTTCGCCCATGCGCCTCCTCCTGTGTCTCCTGGGCTTTTCGATCGCCGCGCCCGCCGCTGCGCAGTTGCGCGCCGTGCCGGCCCAGCCCGCTTCGGAAGTCGAGGCGTTGCGCGGCGTCGAAGTATTCCTGGTCAACGAAACCGCGACGCCGCTCGCCGATGCCGGACCGCGCCAGATCGAAGTCACCGCCGTCGACGGCACCCGCCTCGTCCTCGAACGCGTCCCCGGCCCGACGCCGACGATTGCCCCGGGCGGCTTCGCCAAGGCGCGCTACGTGCCGGTAAGCGTCGCCCAGGCCGCAGTGCCGCCGTCCGAACGCCATCCGCCCGCAGTGATTCCCGCCGAGGAGACTGTGGTCCAGAGCTCGACCGGCTCCTCCTCTGCGTTCGTCGATCGCTTCGAACCGCACGAGCCGATCTACGGCGTGTTCGGCACCGGCGATGCCGGCGGGAAGCTCCAGATGAGCTTCGCCTTCCGCCCCTTTGCCGAAGATGCGCCGCTCAAGCTCGGCAATCTGCGCTTCGCATATACCCAGACGATGTTCTGGGCGCTGCGAGAGCCCTCCGGCCCGTTCCGCTCGACCAATTACAGCCCCGAAGTCTATGCCGACATCCCGTTCGACGAGACGACCAAGGTGGCGTTCGGCTGGCGCCACGATTCGAACGGTCGCGGCATGGTCGACTCGATCGACGTCAACCGCATCTTCGGCCGCGTCGAGAAAAGCTTCGACTTGGGTGGCGACTGGCGGCTCGATGTCGCGCCGCAGGCCTGGTTCTATGTCGGCAAGTTCGGAACCGCGCCCGACGTGAAGGACTATCTGGGGTACACCGCGCTTACCGCGGCGATCCAGCAGAAGGACGGGCTCAAGCTGTCGCTCAGCGGCCGCGGCAATTTCGAGACGGGCAAGGGCGGTGCCGAGCTGTTCGCTTCCTATCCGCTGGCACGGATCGGCGGCGGCATCGGATTCTATCTCTTCGGCCAGGCCTTTTCCGGCTATGGCGAGGCGCTAGACGATTATCGACGCAACGATACCCATGCCCGAATCGGCATCGCGCTGACGCGATAGACCGGCCAACGACTCCAGGAGTGATGCCATGCGGACCAAGCTTTTCCTCGCTGCCCTGCTCCTGCCGCTGTCGCTGCCGGTAGAGGCCGCGCTCGCGCCCGGTGCCGTCGCGCCCGACTTCTCGGCGGCCGGCGCGATGGCGGGCAAGCCCTATAGCGTCAGCCTGAAGGCGGCGCTCAGGAAGGGCCCGGTCGTCCTCTATTTCTTCCCCGCTGCGTTCACCGGCGGCTGCAACGCCGAGGCGGCGGCCTTCGCAGCCGCACTGCCCGACTTCACCAAGGCCGGTGCGACGGTGATCGGCATGACCGCGGGCAATGTCGATCAGCTCGCGCGCTTCTCGAGCGAGCATTGCGCGGGCAAGTTCGCGGTCGCGGCGGCCAGCCCGGTGGTGATCAAGGGCTATGACGTCCTGCTCAAGAAGCCCGACGGCACGCCGACGACGGTCACCAGCCGCACCAGCTATGTCATCGCGCCGAGCGGCAAGATCGTCTTCGCGCACAATGATATGAACCCCAACGACCATGTCCGCATGACGCTGGACGCCGTCCGCAAGCTCAAGGCGAAGCGGGGCTGACCGGATCTCGGGCTTCATTCTTGGGAAAGTTTTCGCTCACCCTATTTTAGCAGTTCGTCGCTAGACCCCTCGATCAATAGATATGCGGGCGGCACCGCAAGATCGTCCGCAACTTGATGCAGGGGTAGAGCTATGGCCGGCGCAAGGGCCGTCCGGGCGGCAGAGACAAGCGATTCGTCGCGCCGCCTATACGACCGAATCGGCGAGTTCCTGGTCGATCAGCGCCTCGAGGCTGATCCCGGCAACTACGCCTTTGCTTATCATCTGCTCGCCAATCCGGACGGGCCGCTGGCCCGCGCCGTCTATGCGCTGACCGACGGCGGCGTGCGCCTGACCAAGCGCGACATCGAGACGCTGGGCTGCGAAGTCCAGCCGAGCGCCGACGACGGCAAGGTCGCCAAGGAAAAGACCGAAAAGGCCAACGGCCTCGTCGCCCGCACGCAGATGCAGGTCGAAGGCTTTCAGGACATGGTCACTGCGATGCGCGCCGAGACCGAAGGCTTCGGCCGCGACCTTGCCGCCAGCGCCGAGGCGATCTCGCGCTCGACCGAGGCGGCCGGGGTGCCGGCGATCGACGAAGTGACTCGCCTTACCACTGCGATGCTCGATCGCGTCCGCAGCGCCGAGGCGCGGCTCGAATCGGCGACTCGCGAGGCAAGCGACCTTCGCCGCGAGCTCGAGGAAGCCCGCGACAATGCCCGCCGCGACCCGCTCACCGATCTGCCCAATCGCCGCGCGATCGAGGAAGCCTATGCGGCCCAGGCAACCGCGGGCACGCATATCTGCCTGGCGGTGTGCGACGTCGATCACTTCAAGTCGGTCAACGACCGCTTCGGCCATGCCGTGGGCGACCGCGTGCTCAAGGCGATTGCCGAGACGCTGAGCCAGACCTGCGCCGGCCATCTCGTCGCGCGCTATGGCGGCGAGGAATTCGCCGTATTGTTCACCGGCGTCGATATCGAGACCGCTCGCGCCACGCTCGATGCCGCCCGGGCGACGGTGGCGACCAAGCGCTATCGGCTTCGCGAAAGCGACGCGCCGCTCGGCGAGATCACCTTCTCTGCCGGCCTGGCTGCGGCACTGCCCGGCGATGGCCTGTCGACGGTGTTCCACCGTTCGGACCGCCTGCTCTATTCGGCGAAGACCGCGGGCCGGAACCGGCTGCATGTCGAGTGCCCGGAAACGGACATATGATGTGCGCTTTCGATTGGCATTTTACGCCAATCGATAGTGTGGAATTTCCCAACTCTTCCTCAACCAACTAGGCCGCTATAAGCCTTTTCAGCAACTTAGCCGAGTTGGCACGCTCCCTGCTATATTGGTTGGCATCGGCAGCCGGAGGGTCCGGCAACCGAACCTACCAGGGAGTTACTTCAATGACCGCTCGTCTTTCCTCGCTTCACCACGTCGTTGCCGCTTTCGGCGCCGTGCTCTTCACCGCCGCCTTCGTCGTCTATTCGACGCCGATCCTGCCGATCGTCGCATGACCCGGCTCGCGAAGGAGAAGATCACCATGGTTCGCAGCGCACTGCTCGGCCTCGCATCGTTCGGCCTCACCGCGACGATGATCGTCGCCACCACGGCGCAGGGTTCGGCTCTCTTCGGCTGAACCCTGACCCGCCGCCCCAGGGCGGCTAACCCGCGGAACTTCCGGCGTTCCGCACCGGTTCTCTCGGCAAGACCCTCCCCATGGAGCCCCGCCGATGAGTGATACCGATACGATCGACATGATCCACGAGGATGCGCTGCCCGGACACGAAAGCGCACTCGAACCCAAGCCCGATTGGGAACCGCGCTATCCCGGCTCAGGCCGATTGAAGGACAAGGTCGCGGTGATCACCGGCGCCGACAGCGGCATCGGCCGCGCCGTCGCCGCACTTTATGCCCGCGAAGGCGCCGATGTCGCGATCCTGTACCTTTGCGAGCATGATGATGCCGCGATGACCGCGGACATCGTCCGCCAGGAGGGCCGCGAGGCGCTGACCATCGCCGGCGACGTGGGCGACAAGGCCTTTTGCGACAGCGCGATCGCGCAGGTGATCGAAAAGTTCGGCCGCATCGACATCCTCGTCAACAATGCCGGCGAACAGCATCCCGACAAGGATATCACCGACATCACCGAGCAGCAGCTCAAGCGCACCTTCCAGACCAACATCTTCGGGATGTTCTTCCTGGTGCAGGCAGCGGTTCCGCATCTTGAACAAGGTGCTGCGATCGTGAACTGCACCTCGGTCACCATGTACCAGGGCTCGAAGGAGCTGCTCGACTATTCGAGCACCAAGGGCGCAATCACGGCATTCACCCGGAGCCTTTCCGAAAATCTGATCGAGAAGGGCATCCGCGTGAATGCCGTCGCCCCCGGGCCGATCTGGACGCCGCTCAATCCGATGGGCGGTGCCAGCCCCGAAAAGCTGGAGACCTTCGGCGAAAATACCCCGATGGGCCGGCCCGGCCAGCCCAATGAAGTAGCGCCCAGCTTCCTGTTCCTCGCCTGCGAGGACGCAAGCTACATGTCGGGGCAGGTGCTGCACCCGAATGGCGGGACGATCGTCAACGGCTGAGCCAGTCGCGATGCCTGTTGTTCCCCGGCCTACGCCGGGGCCCGGACGCTAGGCCGGCGCCACGCTGCCGATCGGCCCGACCGGCGCCTCCTCGCCGCGCGAATAGATGCCGGTGAGCAGGCCGGCAGCGAGCACGCGTCCGTTCATTGCCTTGAGGATGGCGCCGCGGCCGGGCGTGTCGCCGACGTCCGGGCCGGGGCCGAGTGCGAAGAGCTGAAAGGCATAATGGTGCGGGCCGTGGCCGGTGGGCGGATCGGGCGGCAGCCAGCCTTCGTTTAAGAAGCTGTTGCGGCCGACATCGCTGCCATCGGCTGCGCCGGGCCCGTCGGCGCGGATCGCGCCTTCCTTGAGCTCGCCATCGTGCGGCGGCAGATCCCAGACCAGGGCGTGGACCAGAGGCTGCGGCGTCGGCGCGTCGGGGTCCTCGACGATCAGCGCCAGCCGCTCGGTGCCTTCGGGTACGCCGGTCCAGAACAAGGGCGGCGACGCGCCTGCGCCATCGGCAGTGAAGCGCTCGGGCAGCCGCGCGCCATTGGCGAAGGCCGGGCTGGCGAGATGAAGCGCCGCGAAGCTCCCGAGCCCGGGCTGCGCGATCGCCAGTTTATCCGCGCCCGCACGCGCGCCCTTGAGCGCGCTGCCGAGCCAATGGGGAACATGTTCGAGCATCACCCTCTCCGCTTGGTTGCGCGCATCAACGTTTCAACCCGCCGGACCTATCCGCCGATGCTGGCGCCGCTGCATGCTTTCGGCTAGCGCAGCGCCATGAGCGCACCCCATATCGTCGCCCTGGGCGGCACCCTGAGATCGGAATCGGCGACCGGCAGGCTCCTGGCCCGGGCGCTGGAGATCGCCGAAGCGCGCGGCGCACGCACCACCTTGCTGACCGGCGACGACATCGCTTTCCCGCATTACGAGCCCGGCAATGCCGAGGGCAACCCGGCGATCGGACGCTATCTCGAGGCGCTGCGCACCGCCGACGCGGTGATCGTCGGGTCGCCCGGTTATCACGGGACGCTGTCGGGACTGGTCAAGACCGCGCTCGATTATGTCGAGCAGCTCCGCGGCGACGAGCGCGTCTATCTCGATGGATTGCCGGTTGGGCTGATCGCGACGGCGGCGGGCTGGCAGGCGGCGGTATCGACGCTGCAGGCGCTGCGCACGATCACCCATTCGCTGCGCGGCTGGCCCACGCCGATGGGGCTGGCGATCAACACCGTCGAACCCGGCGACGCAGTCGACAAATGCCGGCCGCAGATGGACGTCATGGTCGGCCAGATCTTCGATTTCCTGGGACGCTGATCTTCCTATTTAACCCTTTCGTGAGGGCTTGTGCGCTAGCACCGGCGCTTGAAACCGGGGGGGTTTTGAACGCGAAATGATACATGCTTCGGGCCATGCGGTAGTCGGCGCACGACGCAAGGCGGTACGCACCGTCCTTGCGGCGGGCAGCTGCCGCGCCAGCCTGAACGAGATCGCCCAGCGGCTGGGCAATCTCGGCTACCTCGTCGTGCTCAGCGATTCGGCGTGCCAGGCACTCGAACTCGTTTCCGCTCGCGGGTTCGACCTGGTGCTGATCGATACGCTGATGCCTGAGACCGGCGCGATGCACATGCTGGCCGAGATCCGCGGATCGCGCGAGACCGCGGATTTGCCGGTGATCGTCCTGAGCGAACAGGAAGGCGCCGTTGCGGCATTCGCGGCGGGCGCCGACGACTGGATCGCCAAGCCCACGCCGTTCGATGTCCTCGCTGCGCGCGTGGAGCGCATCCTGGCGCGTGCGGGCCGGATCGAGGAACTCAAGCGCTCGAACCTCGCGCTCGATGCCCGGATCGCCGCGCGGGCGATCGAGCTTGGCGAGACGCAAGCCGAGCTTGCCGCCGCGCGTGTCGACCGCACCCGGCTGCTCGGATCGATCCGCCAGCTGCAGGACGAGGTCGCCGCCCGGCGAAGCGCCGCCTAGCGCACAAACCAGTGTCGGCGGATGAAATAGGCGCTGATCACCACCGCGATCACTACGCAGAACCAGAACACCCCCCAGAACGCCCAAGTCTCGTGCGCGAACGGGATGCCGGCCACGTTCATGCCGAGCAGGCCGGTGATGAAGGTCAGCGGCAGGAACACCATCGCGACGATGGCGATGATCAGCGAGCGCTGGTCGAGTTGTTCGGCGCGCAGATCGGTGAGCGTCTCATGGATGAGCGCCGATCGCTCGCGGATGCTCTCCAGCTCTTCGGCCATGCGCGCGGCGCGATCGGCGGCGGCGGACAGATGCAGGCGGTCGTCGTCACCCAGCCAGTCGCCCGGGATCGCCGCCAGCTTCTCCAGCGCGGCGCGCTGCGGATTGAGGAAGCGGCGATAGCCGATCGCCTGGCTGCGCGTGCCATTGACCAGCCGGCGTAGCTCGAAGGCATGGCCGACAGCGATCTGCTCCTCGCAATCGTCGAGCGAGTCGCCGAGATCGGCGACCATCGGGTCGAGCTCCTCGGTGATCTCCTGCGCCAGCGCGGCGATCAGGTCGCCGGGATCGAGCACCTTGCCCGCGCTGACCAGCTCGCGGACCGGATGGAGCGCGCTCAAGGTCTTGCGGGTCACCGAGAAGACGCAGCCGCCGAGCGCATAGATGCGAATCGAGGCGAGCAGATCGGAGGTGGCGAGCTCCTCAGAGGAAAGGCCCCGCAAGTTGATCACGGCGCCTTCGCCCACCGAATCGCAGCGCGGACGCGTCTCGGCTGCGGTAAGCGCCTCGATGACATAGGGCGAAAGGCCCGCTTCGCCGCCGAGCCACGCCTTGGCGCGCTCGTCATTGGTGGTGAGATGGATCCAGACGAGATCGGCGCGCACGCCCAGCGCCTGCTTGAGCGGCGGCGACTCGACCGCGCCGCCCCGCACGACATACGCAAAGCCGCTCATTCGCCCATTGCCAGATAGACCGACAGACCGGCACCCGGATCGAGCGGCATGCCTCCACAGGCGATGCGGATGGCATCGGCGCGGGCACGATCGAGTATGGCTTCGGGCACGTCGCCACGATGAAAGACGCGATCGGCCTGCGCAAGCGCGCGCGCCTGGCGCAGCGTGAGGTCGTCGGGATCATATGAAGGCAAATAGAAGCTGAGCAGCGACGATGTCGCCGCCGTGGCGTCGGTCAGCCATTGCTCCACTGCGTCGCCCGGATGGTCCGTCAACGGGTCGAGTGGTCCGGCGAGCCCGGCACCCAGCGCGCGGCGGCGCTCGGCAAGACCGGGCCAGCGGCCTCGTATTCCTGGTTTCGCAGCTTCCAGCGCACGCGCCAGTCCGCCGAGCGACGCCGGCAATACCGCCTCCAGCCGCTGGCGGAGCGCCGCCGCGAGCCCGGCGGAGACGCCGCCGGTGCCGATCGCGACCAGCACGGGATCGCGATCGACGATCGCGGGCAAAGTGAAGTCGCAAAGATCGACGCGGTCGACCGTGTTAACGAGAATGCCGCGCCCGCGAAGTCGCACGACGATCGGCTCGGGGTCGTCGATCGCAACAATGGCGAGACTGGCATTGGCCGCTTCGTCCACCACGTCGGCGCCGGCGCGCTCGAGCAGGCGGCGCTTGGCTTCCGCCGCCTCGCCCTCACCAATCAGGATGACCGGCCGCCCCGCCAGCTTCACGAAGATCGGCAGGGCGGCGAGGCTCATTTCAGCCAGTCCGGGACATGTTCCTCGGCCATGATCGCTTCGGCCGAGATGCGACCGGCGACCACTTCGAACCTGTCGCCAGAGACGAGCACTTCGGGGACCAGCGGGCGGCTGTTGTAGGTGCTTGCCATCGTCGCGCCATAGGCCCCGGCGCTGCGCAGGATCGCGAGGTCGCCCGACTGCACCACATCGATCTCGCGCCCCTTGGCGAAGACATCGCTGCTCTCGCAGACCGGGCCGGCGACATTGGCGACAAACTTTTCGCCGCTCGGGCGCACCGATTCGAAATCGTGATAGGCATCGTACAGCGCAACGCGCGCAAGGTCATTCATCGCCGAATCGACGATGACCCAGGGGTTCACCGGACCGGGCTTGACCCACAGCACTTCGGTCAGCAGCACGCCGGCATTGGCCGAGATCACCCGACCGGGTTCGAACATCAGTTCGACGTCCCAGCCCTGGGTGACGCGTGCGACCATCTCGCCGAATTCGGCCGGAGTCGGCGGCGTGTCGCCTTCGCGATAGCGCACGCCGAGACCGCCGCCGAGATCGACATGGGTGATGGTGTGCCCCGCGGCGCGCAGCTCCGCGACGAGCTTGCCGACGCGCTCGAACGCGCGCTCCAGCGGCGCGAGGCTCTGAAGCTGGCTGCCGATATGGACAGCGACGCCGCGCAGGTTGAGCCCGGGCAGCGGCGCCAGCCGATCAAAGATCGCCGGGGCCTCGTCGATCGGCAGGCCGAACTTGTTCTCGGCGCGGCCGGTCGAGATCTTCTCGTGCGTGCCGGCGTCGACATCGGGATTCACCCGCAGCGTCGCAGGGGCGCGGAGGCCGCGTGCGGCGGCGAGCTGCGAGAGGACAACGCCCTCTTCCTCGAGCTCGAGGTTGAACTGGCCGATACCGACGCTGAGCGCCTGATCGAGCTCGGCGCGGGTCTTGCCGACGCCCGAGAAGACGACGTCCTTCGCTGCCATGCCCGCCGCCAGCGCACGCGCCAGCTCGCCGCCCGAAACGACGTCGGCACCGAAGCCTTCATTGGCGAGCAGGCGGAGCACCGCGAGATTGGGATTGGCCTTGACCGCGAAGGCGAGGTGCTTGCGCGGGATCGCGGCGAGGCCGTCGCGGAAGGCGCGGGCGTGGCGCTGGAAGGTCGCGGCCGAATAGACGTAGACGGGGGTGCCGACTGCCTCGGCGATCCGCGCGAGCGGGACGTTCTCGACGTGCAGCTCGCCGTCGATCAGATTGAAATGGTCCATGATATTCCGTCAGTTTGGAGGCGGCAGATCGAACTTGTCGGTCCGCCTCTTATCCGTGCTCTCGATGAGGTCGTCGCTGCGCGCGGGGCGCGTGGCCACCGGCGGCTTGAGCAGATCCTCGGGCGTGGGGGTCGCTGTCTCGCCATAGGGCGCGGGAGGCAGCGACGCGCCTTCCGCCGGTTTGAGACCTTCGCGCGCGCCGCAGCCGGCCTGCGCCAGCATCGCGGTGAGCAGCAACAGCTCGCGCATCATCGTCCTTCCTCCTCGCGACCCTGACGGGCCACAGCGATCGCCGCGCGAACCCGCGCCGGCGCAGTGCCGCCGAAGCTCGTGCGGCTGTTCACCGACGCTTCGACGCTGAGCACGCCATATACGCCATCGTCGATGCGCGCGTCGATTTCCTTCAAGGCATCGATCGATAACTGATCGAGCCTTATGCCCTGCGCTTCCGCCGCCGCGACGGCGCGCCCGGTGATGTGGTGCGCCTCTCGGAACGGCACGCCGGCTTCACGGACCAGCCAGTCGGCAAGATCGGTAGCGGTGGCGAACCCGGATTCGGCGAGTCCGCGCATGCGATCGGTGCGGAAGGTCGCGCTTTCGACCATCCCGGTCATCGCCGCGATGCACAAACCCAGCAGGTCGTGCGCCTCGAACACCGGCGGCTTATCGTCCTGCATGTCCTTCGAATAGGCGAGGGGCAGGCCTTTCATGGTGATCATCAGCGAGACCAGTGCGCCGGTGATCCGTCCCGAATGACCGCGCACCAGCTCGGCGGCGTCGGGGTTGCGCTTCTGCGGCATGATCGAGCTGCCGGTCGACCATTGGTCCGACAGGCTGACGAAGCCGAAGGGCTGACTCGCCCAGATCACGAATTCCTCGGCGAGGCGGCTCAGATGCAGGCTGCACTGCGCCGCGGCAGTGAGATATTCGATCGCGAAGTCGCGGTCGGAAACCGAATCGAGCGAATTGCGCGTCGGGCCGTCGAAGCCGAGCGCCGCGGCGGTGGCGTCGCGGTCGAGCGGGAAGCCGGTGCCGGCGAGCGCGGCGGCGCCGAGGGGGCAGAGATTCATCCGCGCGCGCGCATCGCGGAAGCGCGAACGGTCGCGATCGACCATCTCGAAATAGGCCATCAGATGGTGGCCGAGCGTTACCGGCTGGGCGCTCTGGAGATGGGTGAAGCCGGGCATCACGCTATCGGCATGTTCCTCGGCGCGGTCGAGCAGCGCGTCCTGAAGCCCGGCGAGCGCCGCCTCGGCCTGATCGATCGCGTCGCGCACCCACAGGCGGAAATCTGTCGCGACCTGATCGTTGCGCGAGCGCGCGGTGTGAAGGCGGCCCGCCGAGGGCCCGATCCGATCGGCCAGCCGCGCTTCGGAGAGCATGTGGATGTCCTCGAGCGCCAGGTCATCGGGGACGCCGTGTTCCTCGAACTCGGCGGCGACCTGATCGAGCCCCTCGCCGATCCGCGCGGCATCCTCCTGCGAGACGATGCCCTGCTTGCCCAGCATTTCGACATGCGCCTTGGATCCGCGCAGATCCTGGCGCCACATCCGCTTGTCGAAGGGAATCGAGGCGTTTATCTCACGCATGACTGCAGAGGGGCCTTCAGCGAAGCGCCCACCCCACATGGCATTGGAGCTATCCTTGCGCCCAGCGATTACGCTTCTCCTTCTGGCAGCGAGCCTGACCGGCGGCTGCGATAGGCAATCCGCGCCTAAGCAGCAAGCCGAGGGCGCGAATGCAGCCACGCCTGCGCCGAGCGCAGCCGACAAGCTGGACCGCAGCCACAAGGGCGAGGCCGCGCCGACGATCCCGTTCGTCGATCCCAAGGGCAAGAAAGTCACGCTCGCCGACTTCCGCGGCAAGCCGGTACTGCTCAACCTGTGGGCGACATGGTGCGCGCCGTGCGTCAAGGAAATGCCGACGCTCGACGCGCTGGCGGTGCGCGAGGGCGACAAGCTCCAGGTGGTGACGATCAGTCAGGATTTCGCGCCAGAGAAGGTGCCGCCGTTCTTCGCGGCGGCGAAGTTCAAGAAGCTCCAGCCGTACATCGACAGCGAAGTCGCGTTCAGCACGCAGATGGGTGTCAACCTGCCCACCACCATCCTCTACGATTCGGCAGGTCGCGAAGTCTGGCGGGCGCTGGGCGACACCGACTGGGCCGGCGACGCTGCCGCCAAGCTTCTCGCCGAGGCGCGCTGACTCCGGCGCCTGCCCCGCCTGCGGTTCAGAGCAAATTCGGTTGCGGCACCGGCTTGGCGGCAGCCGGTGTTTCGCCGGCGAGCGCAGTCATCGCAACATAATCGAGCTTGCCGGTGCCCAGCACGGGCAGCTCCGCCACTTGCCGGATATCGCGAGGGATGGCGAGTTCGGCGATACCATTCGCCTTGCCCCACGCCTGAAGCTCGCTCGCCTTCGCATCCTTGCGCGTCGTGAACAGCACCAGTTGCTCGCCCTTTCGCGGATCGGCGCGGGTGACGGCGGCGTGGTCTGAGTCCGGCCAGAGGCTGGCGGCGTAGCCTTCGACTGCGGGAAGTGAGACCATTTCGCCGCCGATCTTGGCAAAGCGCTTGGCGCGGCCGCGAATCGTCACAAAGCCATTGTCGTCGATCGACACGATGTCGCCGGTGTCGTGCCAGCCACCTTCGGGCGGTTGCAGCACCCCGGGTGCGTCGGCCTTCATATAGCCTGCCATGATGTTGGGCCCGCGGATCGAGAGCTTGCCGCCCTCGGCGATGCCCGGGACAGGCTCGACCTTCGCTTCGATATTCGGCAGCAATCGGCCGACGCTGCCGGCCTTGAAGTGCATCGGCGTGTTGACCGCGATCACCGGCGCAGCCTCGGTCGCGCCATAGCCTTCGAAGATGCGCACGCCGAACTTCTCGGACCAGATCTTGCGCGTCTCGTCACGAACCCGCTCGGCACCCGCGAAGATGTAGCGGACCGAATAGAAGTCGTAGCTGTGCCCCATCCGCGCATAGCCGGCGAGGAAGGTATCGGTGCCGAACAGGATCGTCGCATTGGCGTCATAGGCCAGCGCGGGCACGATCCGGTAGTGGAGCGGATTGGGATAGAGCAACGTGCGGATGCCGCTGAGGATCGGCAGCAATGTCCCGCCGGTCAGCCCGAAGCTATGGAACACCGGCAAGGCATTGAGCACCAGATCCGACGAATTGAAGTCGATCCGCGCCGAAAGCTGCTGGCAATTGGCGAGCAGATTGCGATGGGTGAGCACCACGCCCTTGGGCAGGCCCTCGCTGCCGCTGGTGAACAGGATCACCGCCGGACTGTCGGGCGCGACGTTGCGGCGACGGTGCAGCCGCCCGGCCCAACGCGCGGCGAACAGCGCACGCAGCTTGGCGAGCGTGCCGATGCCCGCGGCGATATCTTCGAGATAGACGATCCGGCGGCCCTCGGCCTCGAGCCCTTCGACGATCGGCTCGAGCTTGCCCTGAGTGATGAACGCACGCGCGGTGACGATCGTGGCGACCTCGGCCGCGCCGCACGCCGCCTTCAGATTGGCGAGGCCGGCGGTGTAGTTGAGCATCGCCGGCACGCGGCCGATCCGCTGGAGTGCGAAGAAGGTGGCGACGACGCTCGACACATTGGGAAGCAGCACGCCGACCGCCTCGCCCTGGCGGGCCAGCGAGTCGAACGCGCGTCCCAGCGCCATGCTGCCGACGATCAGCTTCTTGTAGCTCATCGGCTCGCGCTTGATGTCCTCGACGATTTTGGCGCCGCCGCCATTGATGTCCTTGGCATCCAGCAGCGCCTGGAACAGCGTGCGATCGGTATCCGAGGTGGCGAAGATCATCGCGCTCATCTCGTCGTACAAGCGGCGTCCGGCGATCGCGCGGCGCTGACGCGCAGTCATCGTGCCTTCGATCTCGACATGGCGCGGCGGCAGCACGGTCAGCGTGATCCTGGGGAACATGCGCAGCCGCACCTTGCCGCGCAGCTTCGAGAAGGAGGAATATTGCGCGCCGTCGATGCGCACCGGGACGATCGGCGCATCGGCCTTGTCGGCGACCATGCCGGGGCCGTCGAATACCTTCATCAGCGCGCCGGTGACGGTGATGCGGCCTTCGGGGAAGATCACCAGCGTGTTGCCGGCCTTGACTGCCTTGACCATCGCCTTGGTCGACATCGGGTTGGTCGGATCGACGGGGAAGGCGCGGAACAGCTTGAGCGCAGGCTTGATCCACCAGCTCGCGGCGACCGCGGTGTGGACCGCGAACACCGGCTTGCCGGGCAGGAACACCGCGAGCAGCAGCCCGTCGAGCCACGAGACATGATTGACCACCACGACCGCGCGGTCGCCGGACCTGGGCATGTTCTCCGCGCCATGGACCTCGACACGATAGAGGAACTGCAGCGTCGCGCGGATTAGCCGCTTGATCACCGTTTCGGGCAGCAACCAGCACGAGATCAGCGCGACGATCAGCGTCGCGAAGCCCATGATCGCAATCACCGCGGGGATCGACACGCCGCTCGCCGCCATCCCGGCGACGACCACCATCACCAGCACCGCAACGATCGCATTGACGATGTTGTTGGCCGCGATGATCCGCGAGCGCTCGGCGACCGGGCTGTTGGTCTGGAGCAGCGCGTAGAGCGGCACGATGAACATGCCGCCCGAAAACGCCATCACGGCAAGGTCGATCAGCACGCGCCAGCTGCCTGGCGCCTGGACGAAGGCGGCGATATTCGCGCCCGGCGCAGTGATCACGAAACTGCGTGTCGACAACCACAGATCGATCATGCTCGCTGCCATCAGCAACGCCGAAACCGGGACGTAGCGCGCCGACACCCGGCCCTTGAGCAGCCGGTTGACCGCCAGCGAGCCCAAGGCGATCGAGAGCGAGAAGACCAGCAGGAACAAGGTGACTACTGGCTTGCCCGCGCCGAGCGTGTTCGACACCAGGGGCGCGAAATCGTTGAGCAGCACCGCGCCGACTGCGAAAAACCAGCTGATCCCGAGGATGCACAGCCAGATGTCGCGGCCGTCATGCGCGGTGCGGAGCACCTGCCAGGTCGAGCGCAGCGGATTGGGATCGACGCGCAGGCCAGGACTGGCGGGGGGCGCGTCGGGGATGAAGAAACTCGCGACCAGCCCGGCCAGTGCCAGCACCGTCGCGATCAGCCCCGCTTCCCAGGGCGGCACGAAGTTGGGGAGCAGCTGGCCGCCGAGGATCGCGAGGAAGGTCCCCGCCTCGATCATGCCGGTGCCGCCCATGATCTCGCCCGGGGCAAGATGCTGGGGCAGGATCGAATATTTGACGGGTCCGAAGATCGTCGAATGGCAGCCCATGAAGAACAAGGCGAGCAGCAGCAGCGGCACCGATTGCAGCCACAGTCCGACAAGCCCCACGGCCATGAACACCACTTCGGCCGCCTTGACCGCGCGGACCAGCTTCGCCTTGTCCCACGCATCGGCAATCTGCCCGGCCAGCGCGGAGAACAGGAAATAAGGGACGAAGAACACCCCCGTCGCAATCGCCGCGAGCATCGCCGAATGGCCGGGATCGGCGGCGTAGAGCGTGAAGTTGACGAGGAACAGCATCGCGTATTTGAGCGCGTTGTCGTTGAACGCGCCCAGAAACTGGACGACGAACAGCGGACCGAAGCGGCGCTTGGCAAGCAGCGAAAAGTCTGGCGCGGACATGATTACCCCCGAATGTCGGCTAAGACGGTATCGATCGAGTGTGACTCATCGGTCAACGGCGCTTCGTCGGGCGCGTCGGGCAGATAGCGGCTGTAGAGCCACCCCATTCCAATCAGGCTGAAGCCCAGCGCCGCGAACGATGCGATACGCAGCAATCCGTCGAGCCCCGCCGCGTCGAACAGGAAGACCTTGCCCACCGCGCCGAGCATCAACAGCAGCGAGGCGATCCGCCAGTCGCGCAGCCCAAGGCGGATGCCCCATTGCAGGAAGCCGATGGCGAGCAGGATGGCAAGCAGCGAGCGGCAGATGTCCTCGCTCTGGATCGTCGGCCCGGCGACGAGCAACGTGCCGTGAAACGCCTGGCGCAGCTGCGAGGCCGCCAGCAGCAGGATCAGCGCCATGAAGGCCCAGCCGCGCACACGCTCCGCCGCCGCGCCATCGACGACGCGCGCCGACCACCAGATCGCGAAGAACGCCATCGCATAGGCCGGGACGAGCCATGGCCCCGCGTCCTGGAGCGACCAGAGCGGATTGTGGAGCAGCATCGTGAACCAGCCGAAATGAAGCAGCGCGGCAAACCCAAGCGCGGCAGCGATACGCTGCGCCCCGGCGCGCCACGCGAGCATGCCGGCGGCGACGATCAGCATTTCCCACAAGGTGCGCTCGGCCATGCCGAATGCGACGAACATCGCCTCGCCGTCGATCGCGAACACATACTTCCACGGGACATGCAGCGCGACCGCGCCGAGCAACACCGCGGCGACCGTGCCGATCTCGCGCTCCCGGGCGCGCAGCTCGCCGCGCACCAGTAGCAGGATCAGGCCAGGTAGCGGCGCGACGATACGGAGCGCCACATCGCTCGCCGCCGGGAGCAGCGTGACGGTGAAGGGCTCGCCGACCAGCGCGCCGCAGGCTGCGGTCAGCCAGAGCGCGAGCGGTTGCAGCGCCCAGCAGGCGGAGAGCAGCGCCGCGGTGCCCAGCGCGGCCAACGACGCGCGCATTCCAGCCAGCGCCAGCGCAGCGAGCATGACTGCCGGGATCAACGCCTGCCACAGATGCGGCACCAGCTGTGCCATAGCGACATAGCCGAGCAGGACCGCAGCCCCCTGCCCCAATTGGCGGATGCTGTTTCGTCCCGCCCAGAGCGCGAAGCCGATCGCCGCGAGCGCGGGCACCAGCCAGCGGACGCAGCTGGACGCGGTTCCGGCAATATCCGTCGGGCCGATCGCGCGCAGCACTTCGTTCGCACCTTCGCCACCGAGCAGGAACGAGAGCGCCGCGAACCCGAAGGCATAGCTGCCATATTCGATACGATCGTCGGCCGAGGCGCGGGCGAGCAGCAATGTGGCGAGCCCGGCGACGGCCGTTGCAGGCGCCAGCGCCCAGACCGGCAGCGCGAGCGCTGCGGCGAGCAGGCCGAGCACGATCGCGGGAAGCGCGACCGTGGCGAACCGTGCATCGGCGCTGCGGCCCGCATTGCGCCAGCCAGCCGCGGCGGCACTGCCTGCAATCGCCGCGCCGAGCAGCGCAAGCGGCACGAAGCTCATCCGCCCGGCCAGCGCCCAATAGTGGGTGATCGGCGCGAGGGCGGCACCGAGCGCGATTACGGCGAGCTGGACGGCGTCACCCAGCCGCCCCTCGCGCCGCCACAGGCGCCAGAGTGCGGGCACGCCATAGATCGCAGCGCCGCCGCCAAGGACGAATGCCAGCGACATCCCGGCCGGATCCGGCCAGGCGACGGCCAGCAGCATGGCGGTGGCGAGCCCGGCGACCGGCAGGTCGGCAAACAGCGCTTCGCGGCGCGACAGCCAGACGATCGCAATCGAAATCAGCGCAAACAGTCCCCAGTCGAGCCCGGCAAACCCGCCGGTCGCGACGACCGCGGCAATCTGGGCGCAGCCTGCCAGCGCGCTGATCAGCTGGAATGCCCGCGCCTGGACGCCCGTGAGCAGCAACGGGAAGGCGATCGCGACGACCAGCGTCAACGCGCCCACCGAAAGCGTCGTTGCGACATCGTGCAGGCCGCCGGCGATGAGCAGCAGTCCCCAGCCGAGACCGCCGGTGACCGCGAGCGCACCAAGCCACCACCAGCGCTGCGACCGGCCGAGCACGCATAATCCGCCCACGGTCAGCGCCAGATAGGTCGCCAGCAGCGGCATGTTCGGCGATCCCGAGCCGATCAGCGCCGGCGCAGCGAGACCGCCGACCAAGCCCAGCACCGCACTCGGCGCGCCGAAGCGGAGCGACAGAATCGCCGCCAGCGCCGTCACCGCGGCAAGCCCCGCGAATGCGGTCATCGGCCCGACGAGATGGTAGAGATTGGCCGCGACCAGGATCGCCGCGTAGAGCGTCGCCAGTCCCGCGCCCGACAGCGCCTGCCGGATTCGCGCGTCACGGACGATTCGGCCGTTGCGCAGCGCCACTTCGGCGCCGGCAATGAGCCCCGCGCCGAACAACAGCCCGCAGATCACGCGCACCAGCGGCGACAACAGCCCGGCGTCGATCGAATATTTGACGATCAGGAAGCCGGCGACCGCCAGCGTGACGCCACCCGCCCAGATCGGCAAATAGCGGCCGAAAACGTCTTCGAAGGTGAAGCTGCGCGTGCGCGGCTCCGACTGTTGCGGCTCGAACGGAAGCGATTCGGCCGCCTCCGCTTCGAAGTCCGAGCCCGAGACTTCCTCATAGTGCTCATGACCCGCAAAGGTCTCGGCCATTGCCGACTGCAGCGGCTCTACCGGATCCGGCTGGCGATCGGCGACGGGGTCCGGCTCCCACACGGGCTCGGGCGCTTCGGGCCGATGGAGAGTGCGGGCGACGGACCGTCTTTCCGGCTCGGGATGGGCGGGCGGAAATCCGGCGGCACCGAATTCCAGCGCGCTGAGGCGGGCCTCCAGTTCCTCCGCGCGATGCCACAGCTTCGCGCACACGACGACCAGGCCGATAAGGACGAGCGCCACCACCATCATCGTCACGATCCCTCGCAAATATCGAATCGCAGATACGGCTAAAATGATCACTGTTCAATTAAAAATTACACAGCGTTCAATTTAGCTGGTACGGCGCGTAGATGGGACGGCGATCGGATCATACGCGGGCCGAGCTGGAGGCGCTCATCCTGTCCGCGGGCCACGCACTGATGGCCGAGACCGGCTATGCCGGCTTCTCCGCGCGCGAAGTGGCCAAGCGGATCGGCTATTCGGTGGGCACGCTGTACAACGTCTTCGACTCGCTCGACGATCTGGTGCTGGCGATCAACACGCGCACCTTCGTCGAATGGGCGGCGTCGATCGCGCAGCGACTGGAAGCCGCCGGCAAGGATCGAATCGCGGTGCTGGTCGACAGCTATTTCGATTTCGCCACGGTTAACCGCAATCTGTGGATGGCGATCTATGATCATCGCCTGCCCGAGGGCGCCCTATTCCCCGACCGCTACGCGCAACGCCGGCGCACGCTGACCGTTATCGTCGAAGAAGAGATTGCGCGCGTGCTGCCACCGGATCGCGCGGACCGCGCCGCGCCGCTCGCCCGCTCGCTGCTTGCAACGGTGCACGGCCATTGCGTCTTCGCGCTCAACGGCACGTTCGCGCTGCTCGAGGAGAAACACCCGCGCGAAGCCGCGCTGGTCCGCGTGCGCGAGGCGCTGGCAGCAGCACAGGCATCCCGCGACTGAGCGGGCAGCGCCGCGCCGCCTGGAGTCCCCCGACCGCGCTGCGATCGGCCGGGCCGCTCAATTTTTGGAAACCTGGATGCCCCGTGATGATCCACGTCGCGGGCAGCTGCAATTCCGGCCTACTCGCCACCGGCGTTGCATCGCTGCGGATACGATCGCTTTCATGTAGCTGACTGAGGGCAATCTATTCGCCGACGGCGGCTTGGGCGCTGGTTTCGTTGGCGAGGGCAAGTAGGTTACGCGAGTGACCGACCAGCTCTGGCCGGCGGGAGCATACTGTGTTGATAGGTCCGAGAACGCGTTAATGAACCTCAGCCGCTTTGTGGGTTGCCAACCGAATGGCTACTGCGCTCTTCAGATCACGTCGAGCCGACAGTCTGCAAGCGCCCCACTTCAGGCCGTCCAGACGTGGCGCCAGCGAATGGCCGACGTTGTGCCGTTAGCGGTCGGTCCGCTGTCATGCTCGAAAAATGCAAAAGCAGACGTCGCATACGGAGGGTGGCTTACGGAATATTTGGACTCGGTGGGATCAGCCTTGATGCTCATGCCGTGATCTCCATCGACTTGATCGCATCACCTTCGAGGGCGAAGCGATAGGTGAAGCGGATCGGACTGCCCTTGAAATCGCCATGGGCGGGACCTTCCACCACGACCCGACCATCCTCTTCGCGGGCGGTATCCGGCGTGAAGATCGCCTTGACCGCGATCACCTCCTCTTCGAACCAGGTTCGCAGTTCGGCATGGCCCCGATGGCTCTTGCCCATATCGTGGGCGACGGCATCCGCCGCGAACGGCTTCAGCATGGCGTCGACATTAAGATGTGCGTTGGCCGCAACGAATTCGGCGATCGGCTTGGGTAGCTCTGGGGTCATCGGTGATCTCCTCTGCATAGCTGGGCCAGTCGGGCCGAAAGCTGTGAGGCCAACTTAGGGATAGACCATGCCGGCGATAATCGGGATGATGTGGGATGTAGTGATGCGATAAGGTGGATAATGGCACGTCATAGTCTCGTCGAACTCGACGCGGTGATCGCGGTCGCGCGGAAGACTTCATTCCGCCAGGCGGCGCTCGAACTCGGCATGTCGACGACTGCGCTCAGCAACACCATCGGCAAGACCGAGCGGCTTCTCGGCGTACGCCTGTTTAATCGGACGACGCGCAGCGTCTCACTGACAGACGCCGGGCGGAATTTCGTCGAACAGGTCGCGCCTGCACTCAAAGGCATCCATGAGGCAATGGAAGGCGTGCGGTCACAGCAGGACACGCCGTCCGGCGTGCTTCGGATCAACGCGTTCGCTACGGCAGCGCGTGAGATACTGTCGCCGCTCATCCTCGAATTCGTGCGGCGTTATCCGAAGGTCCATGTCGATCTCGTCACGGAAGGCCGGCTGGTCGATATCGTCGCTGACGGGTTCGACATAGGCGTGCGCAGCGCCGACCTTGTTCCAAGCGATATGATCGCGGTGAAACTTGGCAGGCCACGGCGGTTCGCCGTGGTCGCGTCGCCAGCGTATTTCGAGCATGCCGAAAAGCCGGTCGTCCCGCCAGACCTGCTCGATCACGCCTGTCTGCGCATCAGGTTGCCCGACGGCCGGCTGTATCCATGGCACTTTGAGAAGAATGGACAGGCGGTTCAAATCGACGTCAAAGGCCCTGTCACACTTGACGAGGCCAGCCTTTCCCGCATCGCTGTCCTGAAGGCGACGGGCATAGGATTCTTCATGGAGTCCGACATCCGTGATGATGTCGAGGCTGGCAGGTTGGTTCAGGTCCTGGAAGACTGGACGCCGCCATTGGCGCCCCTATGCCTTTATTATCCTGGCCGCAAAAACCCTTCGGCTGCGTTTCGCGCTTTCATTGAATTGGCACGTGAATTCAAAGCCATAGCAACGGTGTAAGCTCAGCGCGCCTTAGCGACGACCGCTAACGCATGGGCGGCGGCGGACGGCGGCTTTCAGGTACGCGCGCTAGCGATCTGAATGATCAAGATTGGGCGCGAAGCAGCCTGGCAACTCGCGCTAAAAGCGGTCCTGCCGCTCGTGGGCCGAAAGCAGACCAGCGGCTTTCAGGCGAGATCGGGCGGTACGCTGCCCCCTCGTTCATCGGGGTCAAACTAGCGCCTCCAGGCACCGCGTTGCGTTCGCCCCAGCTCCCGCGTGGGGCTGCTTGCAGCCCGACCGCTTCGTCATCCTATCCAGCAAAAAGAGGATGCGCCAATTGCCCCAGGCGATCCTATGTCGGTTCATTGATATGCGCGATCAGACTGCGATGTTCCGGCAGATCCGCGGTAGCGCGTTCGCTGAATCCACGGATGCGATCGAATAGCTTCTCGGCTGCTTCGACATTGGGGAAGTCTCCACGACCTCCGGAGAGATCCGTCGGATACTCCATCCCGTAGAGGATGTATTGGTAGTTGAAGAACGCGAAGCTCTCGAGGTCGAGCAGGAAATCGAACCGATTGGGCGGGCGATGGCGCCATCGTTGCAGCAGCTCCTGCAAGGCCTCCGGAATCGAACCGGGGTCCGCATTGTCCCGCCAGAACGGCTCCTCGCGCCGGCTCAGGCAATAATGGAGTTTCAGGAAGTTGATGATGTTGTCGAAGCGGGCCGTCATCAGCGCATTAAACTGGCGTGCCGGCGCGTCGATCGGACCGGCATGCGGGAAGAGCTGGGCGAGCATGCCCACCGCCGCTTCGATCAGTACTACGCCCGTCGATTCCAGGGGTTCCACAAAGCCCCCGGACAGGCCGACCGCCACGCAATTGCCGATCCACTGAGTCTCCCGGTAGCCCGGCTCGAATTCGAGTTGCCGCGCCGAGAAGTCGTCATGGCCGATATAGGCGCGCAGGATCTTCGCAGCCTGCGCCTCATCCATGTACTTGCTCGCATAGACGCAGCCGATGCCGCGGGCGCCCTCAAGCCCGATGTCCCAGGTCCAGCCCGCGTCGTGCGCGGCGGCGATAGTGACGCTCTCGATGGGCGCATCGGGCCGGTCATAGGGAATCTTGCAGGCCAAGGCGCGGTCGGCGAACAACAGGTGCTTCACCGACTTGAACGGCGCACCCAACGCTTTGCCGATCAGCTCCGCGCGAAAACCCGAGCAGTCGATATAGAGGTCCGCCTTCAACCGACCATGCTCACGCGTTTCGATGCCAGAGATATGACCGCGTTCGTCGAGTTCGACGCCTGTCAGCAGTCCTTCGAGCGCACGCACGCCCAATTCGCCAGCTCGCTTCCCAAGCAACGCGGCGAGCCGGTGGGCATCGAAATGATAGGCATAGTTGAGCGGACCCGAAAAGCTGCCTTCCCCGGGGCGCTTGGGTCCGCGGCAGTTCCCGGCCACCCGGCCCTGGATCGTTACCGCCTCGGCAAAGGGCCGGCGTGCAGCTTCGTCCTGGAGCAGCCAATAGGGGATGAGGCTGGTGCCCTCGGTGTAGTAGGGCGCCTCGAACGGATGCAGATAGCGATGGCGGCGGCCATCGGATGTCGGCGCATACAGCCAGTCGTCGAAGCGGATGCCTTGCTTGAAGGTGGCCGACGTACTGCGGATGAAGTCGGCTTCGTCGATGCCGATGAACTCAAGGGTCGAGCGAATGGTCGGAAACGCGCCTTCCCCCACCCCAATGATCCCAAGCGCGCGCGACTCCAGCAAGGTGATCTCGATCTCCGCCTTGTTCGGAAGATCGAGGAAGCGCGCCAGATAGGCCGCGGTCAGCCACCCCGCGGTGCCGCCGCCTACGATCAAGATTCTGCGCTTCTCCGCCATCGCCAACTCCTAGCCCGGAGGCGCGGCAGGGGGAACGGCCTTGGATGGCTGGTGCAGGAGTATCATCCCGCGGCGCTCGCAGCCGCCTGCCCGGCGCCGGCGCCGTCGCGTGACGCCGGGGCGCGCGGCCCTGACAGACGGAGGACGGTCACGAAGGAAAGGAGCAGGAGCGGCAGCAACACGAGGATCGCATGATTGGCGTTGCCGGTGCGCGCCAGCAGGAAGCCGGCGAGGATCGGTCCGAGAACTGCGCCAAGTCGCCCTGTCCCGACTGCAAAGCCGGTGCCGGTGCCGCGCACCGCATGCGGATAAAGGTCAGTCGCGAACCCGTAGAGCAGGAACTGTCCGCCGCTGAGGAAGAAGCCGAGCGCGAAGGCGGCGACCGCCGTCGCCAGTTCGGAACGCCCGCCCGCCAGCATCAGGAGCACGCCGGCGATGCCGCCGGCCCAGGCCAGGCCGTAGACGAAGCGTCCGGACAGGCGCTGGGCGAGCAGTCCGAATGCGAAGCCGCTCGCGGCCCCGCCCAAGGTCAGCATCATCACGATCCGCCCGGTCGCGGCGCGGTCGAAGTCGCGCGCGATCATCAGCGAGGGCAGCCAGTTGACCATCATCGCAACCGAGATTGCGATGCACAGCGTGGTGATCCAGAGCAGCAAGGTCGGGAAGCCACGTCCCTCGCCGGTCAATGCAAAGCGCAAGGGGGCTCGCGAGATCGCAGGCGTCTGGACGGGGAACCGGGGCAGCAGGAACTGGCAGGCGATCGCCACCACGATCGGCGACACGCCGCCGAGCCAGAACATCGCCTGCCACGACAGTGCGGGAAACAGCACGCTGAGCAACCCCAGTACCGCGCCGCCGAACGGCATCGCCGAGCCGAGCATGGTCACGCGCGTCGCGGTCTTGTCCGCGGGGCTGGTCTCGTTGACCATTGCCAGGATATTGGGCAGCGCGCCGCCGAGGCCCAGCCCGGCGAGAAAGCGCATCGCGAGCAGCGCCGCCAGGTCATGCACCAGCGCGCTTGCGATACTGAAGATTCCCAGCACGACCAGAGACGCGACGAGCACCGGGCGACGGCCGACAAGATCGGCCATTCGCCCGCCGATCAGCGCGCCCAGGAGCAAGCCGATCCCGGCCGCGGCGAATATCCAGCCGACCTGTTGCGGTCCAAGGCCGAGCACCGGGGCAAAGCGCGGTGCGGCGACCCCCGCGACCAGCATGTCATAGCCTTCGCACAGTCCCGCGGCGAAGCAGAGCGCGAACACACGGCCCGCCGGAACCCGGGCACTCACTCCGCCGCCTCGCTCAACGCCAGCGCTTCGCGGCGCCGGGCCATCTTGAGCAACAGATTGTCGGCCACGCCGGGCCGCGCCCAGGGGCAGACCGCGATGCAGATCGCGCAGCCGGCATTGTCGGCGAAGAAGGGAATGCACTTGTCGAAATCGACATACCAGCGCTCGACCCCGCGCACCCATTGCTTCTGCTCCGAGATTGCCTGAGGCGGGCACGCGTCCATGCAGACGCGGCAATTGGTGCAGAAGCTGTCCGACCCAAAATCGTCGGGCCGGTCGAACGACAGCGGCATGTCGGTAGTGACGCCGGCGAGGCGCAGGTTCGAACCATAGGTGCGGTTGATCAGCGAGCCATGCTTGCCGAGCTCGCCCAGCCCTGCATCGATCGCTGGGGGGATGAGCAGCAGCGACGAGGCGCGCGGACCCGGAAACGGCTTGGCCATATAGCCCTGGCGCCGGATCCAGTTGGCGAGCGCATAGCTGGTGCGGGTGCCGCGCGCATATTGGCGGCCGACCTCGGTGATGCCGCGACCGCTTTCCCGGTTGTCGGTAACCTGCTTCAGTTCCTCGTAATCATGCGCGATGCCGAGCAGGATGACGTTGGGCTCGTCCACCGAATAACCTTGAACGATATAATGGTCCTGCATCGGTGCTGCACCGAACAGGTCTGCTTCGTTGTTCTGCGCGAAATCCCGTGCCAGCGTGGTCCAGGCCTCGGGCGTGCGATCGGCGCGCTCCGGGTTGACCGGCTCGAGCTCGGGATAGGTGTTGGCGGCCATAAAGGCATCGGTCGCGGCCTGGTTGACCCGGCAACCGGCGCTGGCCAGGCCCTGCAGGGTACCGAACGGATGCTGGTCCGCCGGATGCCAGAAGAAGGGTGAGGCACGCCGCGGCGTGCGCTCGCCCAGACCATTGATCGTGTTGCCCGAAATGCCCTCCGGCCAGGAGGCCGCCACTGCGGGCGACGGGACGTAGGTACGCGGTTCGCGACGTGCCATCACACTCTCTCCTTAGAAGCTGAAAGATCCCCGGATGCCGAATTGGCGCGGCGGCAGCGGCGCCACGAACACGTCCCCGCCGAGGAGCGGATCGCTCGAGGGGAAGGCGTAGTCGAAGCTGTCGAGCAGGTTGTTGACGAAGCCGGTCAGGCGGATGCCGTTGCCCATGTCGTAGCTCACACTGGCATTGATCCGGTCATAGGCCGGCGCGGTGAGCTGGTCGCCCGACCTAGAGGCGCGGGTGTTATCCTGGATGATGATCGAATCGACGAACTGATATTCGGCGTGGAAATCGATCGCCTGCTTGCCGCCGATCGGCAGATGATAGTCGGCCGCCGCGAACGCGGTCGTCTCCGGCACATTCTCGAAGGGCGTGCCGGAGAAGTCGGTCTTGTCGGTCAGCGTGAAGGCCCGGACGAACGAGTCGAAGCGCGAGCGCGAATAGGAGAAGGCGCTGTGCAGGCGCAGCCCCTCGAACGGGCGCACCGATACTTCCGCCTCGAAGCCCGTCACATGACTGCCCGCGGCATTCTCGACCACGCTCACCGGGGTCGGGCCGCCACCTGGATCGGGGATGACGTTGGTCACCTGCTGGTTGGCGATCTTGATATGGTAGAGCGCCAGGTTGACCGTCAGCGCCTGGTCACGCGTGCCTGCCTTGAGGCCCAGCTCGTAATTCTGCGAGCTTTCATCCGCATAGGGTGCGTTGGCCGCGGCGCTGCCCGAGCGATTGATCCCGCCCGCCTTCCAGCCCTCGGCGTAGGTGGCATAAGCCAGCACGCCTGGCGTCGCCTTGTATGAGGCCGAGGCCATCCAGGCGAAATTGCTATAGCTCGCATGCGCGTTTCTGTTGACCGGTTGGAACTGGTTGAGCGGCGGGCCGAATACCTGGCCGCGATTGCCGGTGCCCACCACCGTCTCGCGCGACCAGCGCCCGCCCCCGGTCAGCTCGACCTTGTCGGTCACCTTCCAGCTCGCCTGGCCGAAAGCGGCATAGCCATCGCGGTCGTCGATATGGTTCTCGTAGATGTAGAGCGCTGCCGGGAACGGACGGGTGCCCGGGCCGACACGGCGATAGCGATCGAAGTCCTGATCCTGATCGAAATAATAGCCGCCAGCGAGCCAGTCGAGGTTGCCCAAGCTGCCGTTGAGGCGGAGTTCCTGGCTCTTGAACCTCTGGCGCGTGTTGACGTCGAGCGTGGCGCCCTTGAAGGTCTGCGGCGTCGTTGCAACCGGCAGGAAGGCCGGCAGGGTCGCTGTGTTCTGGACGCTGATCCGGCTGTCCATGTCGGTGAACACGTCGGCCGCCGAATAGCGATAGCCGCTGATCGAGGTGAGCGTGATGCCGCCGCCGAGCTGGGCGGTGACGTTCAACTGGACACCGTGATTGTCCTTGGTGTCGGGCTGGTCCTGATCGACCAGGCTCTCATAGCGATGCGTAGCGAGGCGGACACCGCGGATCGCCTCATTGTAGCGGCGGTGACTATAGTCGCCGATCAGCATCACCTCGATGCTATCCGACGGCACCCAGCGCAGCGTGCCGCGCAGCGACGTCTGGCGAGACCAGTCCTGCATGCCGCCGAGCACGACATTGTGGAGATACCCGTCGGTGGTGCGATATTCGCCGCTGACGCCGGCATAGAGCCCGCCGGTGATCGGGCCGCTGAGCGAGCCCGAAGCGCGGTAGCTGCCGAACTCTGCCGCCTCGAGCTGGACCTTGCCGCGCAGATCCGCGTCCGGCCGGCGGCTGACCAGGTTGAGCGCGCCGCCCTGGGTGTTGCGCCCGAACAGGGTGCCCTGCGGCCCGCGCAATACTTCGACGCGCTCGAGGTCGAGGAAGGCAGTGTCGAAGCCGAGCTGGGGCACGTACATGCCGTCGAGGAAGACGCCGACCGCTGGCTCGAGTCCGGCGTTGAAGCCAACGCCGCGCATCGTGAGATAAGCGCTGTCGGCGCTGTTGTTGACGCTGCCCGGCGCGCTGAACAGGCCCGGCACCTCGCCGTAGAGACCGTTGACGTCCTGGACATTGCGGATCGCCAGATCGGTATCCGTAACGGCGGTGACGGCCATCGGCACGTCCTGCAGCGTCTCGGCGCGCTTGCGGGCGGTAACGAGGATCTCGTCGCTACCGGATTCCTGGAGGCCCACCACGTTGGCGGCTTCCTGCGCGGCAGCCGGCACGGCCGCCAACGTTGTCAGCGAAAGCCCTGCGAGCAACAGGACACGATAATTCTGCATGTAGAAGCCTCTCCCCCGGCCGGTTTATCTTTCCGGCTCGCGCCTAAGGGAGACGAGAAATGTGCAAGCCCGCAAGCCTCCAAAACGGACCAACCGGTCTCCAGGGCGCAGTTTTTCCAAACCAGCGCCAGTTTGTTGCAGGCTCGCAACATTGTAGAAACGTACCTACACTCCGATGGAGAATATGTAGGCTCATAGGTTCAAAGTTGAGAACCCCAAGCGCTTTGCGCATATTGCCCGATGGGCTTCGTGTGAACAAACCCGGGCGACGCAAGGAGCAGGTTTCACCCTTGTAAATCGACCGAATCCTCAGACGGGATACGTAGATCGTGAAGCGCGCCCTTGCTCCAACGCATCGCGCGCCGCCCGAATGGGGCTTAAAGGCCCAGTTCCTTCAGGATCGCCTCGCGTAGCACTTGCGCCCTCGGGTCCGAGAGCTTGCGTGGATGCGAAAGGTCCACGTCGAATGTCGTCTGGATCATCGTCGGCCGCGGCGATAGCACCAGGATGCGGTCGGCAAGGAAGATCGCTTCCTCGACATCATGCGTGATCAGCAGCACCGTGTGGCGCTCTTCGTCGAGGATGCGCCGCAGCTCGGTCTGCATCCTCAGGCTCATCAGCGCGTCGAGCGCCGAAAAGGGCTCGTCCATGTAGAGGATTTCGGGCTTCACCACGAGCGCGCGCGCGATTTCGACGCGCTTGAGCATGCCGCCCGACAGCTCGTGCGGATAGGCCGCCTCGAAACCAGCGAGCCCGACCATGTCGATATAGCGGTCGGCGCGAGCCCTCTTGTCGCCATGGCTGGTGCCGCTCAGGCCGAACATGAGATTTTCATGCACTGTAAGCCAAGGGAACACAGACCCGTGCTGGGAAATCATGATTCCGTTGCGGCTCGGCCCTGTGCGCGCGACGCCGTTGATCCTGACCTGGCCCTGGTCCGGACGCTCGAAGCCGGCGATGATGTTCAGCAAGGTGGACTTGCCGCAGCCCGAAGGGCCCACGATCGCGACGAACTCGCCCTCGCGAACGTCGAAGCTCACGCCGCCAACGACCGAAAGCGCTCCAAAACCCTTGCTGACGCCGTCGATGGCGATCTTGCTATCGGACATAGCGCCACTTCACCATCTTCAGCCGCTCGAGCAGGCGGGTCATGCCATCGAGCAGCAAGCCGATCACGCCGATGAGGATCATGCTCGCGATCACCAGATCGTAGCGGTTGCCGGCGTTGCGCGAGTCCATGATGAGATAGCCAAGGCCGGAGTTCAGCGCGATCATCTCGGCGGCGACAACGACCAGCCAAGCGACGCCCAGGCCGATCCGCATCCCGACGATGATCTCCGGCAGCACCGCAGGAATCACGACCCGGCGAAACAGGACGGATCGCGAAACGCCGAAATTCGCCGCTGCCCTCAGATATCGCCGATCGATCGTACGCACGCCGACCGTCGTCTGCACCATCATCGGAAAGACCGAGGATATGAAGATCAGGAAGATCGGCGAAAAGTCGCCGACCCCGAACCAGAGAATGGCAACCGGGATCCAGGCGATCGGCGAAATCGGCCGCAGCATCTGGAACAGCGGGTTCAGCGTATAGAAGGCGCCGGACACCCAGCCCATCCACAGGCCCAGCGGCACGCCCACCAGAAGCGCTAGCCCGAAGCCCATTTCGACGCGGAACAGAGACGCCTCGATGTGCTGCCACAAAGTGCCGTCCTTCGCGAGCGCCCATGCGCCCGTCGCGACCTGCCACGGGGTCGGGAAAATCGGGCTGTCGCTCCGGTCGACGACGACCCACCAGATCGCGATCAGAAGCGCGATCAGGAGCAGCGGGGGCAGAACCCGCATCAGCTTGCTGTCGATTTCCCTCACGTCCCCTCGCTTCCGCGCCAGAAGCTTGAACAGCGGCATCGAATTCACAACCTGGAAACAGCAGCCGCCGCGTCGCGCCCCGACATATTTCCACTTTGCCGGCGCATAGTGTTGTATAGGAGCAACAAGGTAGTAATGTGCCTGCAATTTGGTTTCCGCGATACAAGGCGCCTTGAGGCTCGGCAATCAACGATCAAGCGGCGCTGATGAGCGAATGCCAGCGCCAGAGGAGTCTTTCCAATCCAGGTGCGGGACCCGGCTCCACGATCACATGGAGCCCGCCATGAGGGTGCGCGGTGCACTCAAAGCTGTAGGTCGATGCCGTTTCGAACGGCAGTCGGAAGCTTTGTCCAGGCATGATGAGCGTCGGGCCGAAGATGTGCGGCACTTCATCCGCGTTCTTGAGCACCAGCACGTCCTTGAGCCCCAGCCTCAGCCGGATCGTCTGCGGAAAGATATCGACTTTCTCACCCGCGGCGCGGTGGGCGTAGGTGCCGCGGGGAATCTCGTAGACCGCATCATGCGACGCCACCGCGATGGGAGCGAGCGCTGCCCATCCAAGCGCGCCGAGCGCGAGGAGTGAGAGCACCATCGCGATCGGGTGCCGGACTGCCGCGCGCGTCCAAGAGCTCAGCCGCATGCCCCAGCTATTCCAGCAGGAGCTTTATGTCGTGCACGAAGTCCGCCGGCTCATGTCCAAAGGGCATTACCGCCCGCAACATGCCGCCGCGATCGATCAGGATAATCGACGAGGTATGGGCCATCGCATAATCGGCGCCCGAGCCTTGCTTGACAGCCGTGACGCCATATTGCTTGCGCACCGACGCCAATGCTTCGGGCGCGCCTGTCGCGCCGACGAAGCTGCGATCGAAGGCCGTGAGATATCCCCGCATATGCTCCGCGGTGTCGCGCGCCGGGTCCACGGTAACATAGATCACCTGCACCGAGTTGCCGGGCGCGCCAAGCGTGGCGCGCGCCTGTGCGAGCGTCGCCAGGGTGGTCGGACAGACTGTCGCGCAGTGGGTAAAGCCGAACGTCAGTAGCACGACCTTGCCCCGGTAGCGCGCCAGCGTCACGTCGGATCCGTCGGATCCGCGTAGCGTAAAGCCGGGCGCCTGGTGCGGCGGATCGAATACGCCCGCCTTCAACGCCCGCGGCGATGTAGACCGCGGCGTGGAGCGCTTGGTTATCACGCCTGCGACCAGCGCGGCGAGCAGCAAGACCGCGGCGAGGATCGCGACTCTTGGGCGCACGGGCATAGTCAGAGCGCGATCGATGCCGGCCGGGCCGCATGTGCAAAGCTCTCATCTACATATTTCGCATAGGAGACCGGATGCTTTAGCGCGCCTGCCGCGACGGCCTGCCGCATCAGATCGTCGAACTCACTCGGGATCATCCGCAGGTCGCCATAGGTCACGCGATCCTCGGGATGGTCCATCACGAAGCGCAGGATATTGGGATCCTGGTTGAAATATTCGCGTTGCGCGGCGATCCGCACCGCCGTCTCCCGGTTCTTTCGTTGCCCATCGAGCCAGGCACCCGCGGCGAGCACGTAATTGACCATGTTCTGCACCAGCGGCCGATTCGACCTGATCAGCTCCTCGCGCACCGTCAGCACGCAGCACATGTACCGAGGCCATTCGTCGCGCGTCATCCGCAGGACCCGGGCATAGCCGGCGCGCTGCGCTGCTGCGCCGAAGGGCTCACCGGTGCAATAGGCGTCGACTCCCTTCACATAAAGCGCGGCCGGCATGTCCGCCGGCGCCATCTCGACGATATCGACATCGTCGGTCGTCATGCTCTCGTGCGCCAGCATCTTGCGCAGGAACAGGAAGTCGACGGCGAAGCGACTAGGGATCGCGACGCGCTTGCCGCGCAAGTCGCTGAAGGTTCGGTAAGGGGAATCGGTGCGGACCATGATCACCGCGCCGGACCGGTGGCCGATCGACACGATCTTCACCGGGACCTTCTTGTCGGCCAAGTCCATCACCAGCGGCGCCAGCATATAAGCCGCCTGCAGGTCGCCGGACATCAGCGACTCTTTCAGCTCAGGCCATCCGCTGTATTTGGCGAACTTGAAATCGAACTGCGCCGCGTCGCGCGTGCCAAAGGGGTTGGCCGCCTGGTTGGCGGCACAGGCGACCGGCAGCGTCAGGTTGCACGTCACCGCGAGGCCACCAACCGTCACGGGCTCGGCCACAGCGGCGGGTATCAGCAACCTGCGCACAGGAAGTGCCACAGCGGCGGCGACGCCCGCAGCAACCGCGCCGCGCACCATCAGGCGGCGGTCGACAACGCGGCCGAGGCCGGTGCCTGGAGAAGGCTTGCTTTCCATAAGGTCCGCGATGAGGGTAGCAAATCGGCGTCTCGCCGCACAAGGCAGGCCTTCATGCCGGCGGGACCGCTGCCGTGGCGGGCACGGCGTTGGAGAGATTATCATGACGCGAACGGCTCTCGTCTTTGTCCTTTCGCTACCGCTTCTGGCTTGCCAGCAGGCGGCGCCGATCGAACTGAAGGATGTGTGGGCGCGCGACACGGTCGGCCGCACCGCAAACGCGGCCGTGTATATGACGATCAACTCCGGGACCGCGGATCGATTCCTTTCCGCATCTACCCCCGTCGCCAAGCGAACCGACCTCATGACGATGGAGGGCGGCAGCGGCGCCATGGAGATGAAGTATCTCAAGGGAATCGATGTCCCGGCCAGCAAGGCGGTGAGTCTGAATCCGATGGGGCTGCATGTCTGGCTGGCCGACCTGAACCAGCCGCTCAAAGCCGGGCAGACCTTCCCGCTCACGCTCAAATTCGAGAAGGCAGGCGAGCGCCAGGTTACGGTTTCCGTCATCGAACCGGCTGCGGCGCCTCCTATGTCGCCGATGTAGCCCGAACCGAGGTGTCGTGCCCCCGGATCCGTTCGATACGCCCTGCCTCCAAAAGCCGGTGGTGATGGCAACGCTCCTCGCTGCCCTGCGTGCGCTGATCGGCAAGCCTGCGATGCGCGAGGATGCCGACCGAACTTCAGCGGCCAACTACGCGTAAGGATAGATTCGTAGTTCAACATTGACGGCTATTCTGGAATTCCAGCGCAGTATCAGTGAGTTGATACGTGCGCAGGAGTGGAATGATGCGAGAGCGGTGGTCGATCGACGAAGCGAAAGACTGGTGGGCTGCGCGCCCTTGGCCGATGGGCTGCAACTTCACGCCCTCCAATGCGATCAATCAGCTCGAGATGTGGCAGGCGGCGACGTTCGACCTGCCGCTGATCGAATCCGAGCTCGCACTGGCGGCGTCGGTCGGCATGAATGCCGTACGCGTGTATCTCCATGACCTGTTGTGGGTCGACGATGCGGCTGGCGTGCTCGAGCGGATCGCGCTCGTTCTCGCCGCGGCCGAGCGCAACAATATCAGGACGATGCTCGTCCTGTTCGACTCGTGCTGGCATCCCGAACCGAAACTGGGACCGCAACCCGAGCCGATACCAGGCGTGCACAATTCGGGCTGGGTCCAGTCGCCGGGGTTGCCTGCGCTCCGCGACCCTGCCCAGCGTGCGCGTCTCGAAGCCTATGTCCGCGGCGTGGTGGGGCATTTCGCCAAGGATCCGCGCATCCTTGCCTGGGATATCTGGAACGAGCCGGACAATGGCCCCGAAGTGTCGCTGTGCAACCCGGACGAGCTCGCCGCCAAGGCGGACCTCGTTCTGCCGCTGATGCGCGATGCGTTCGGCTGGGCACGCGATATGGATCCGATGCAACCGCTGACCAGCGCGATCTGGCTTGGTGACTGGTCGTCGACCGACCGGCTCACGCCCCTCCAGCAGGCCCAGACCGCCTTGTCCGATGTGGTTTCCTTCCATAATTACGGCGTCGCGTCCGATTTTCTCGCGCGGGTCGGCTGGTTGCGCGCGTTCGACCGTCCGCTCCTGTGCACCGAATTCATGGCGCGTCCGGCGGGAAGCACGTTCGAGGCGATCCTGCCCGTTGCAAAGGAATGCGGCGTGGGCGCATTCTGCTGGGGCCTCGTTCGCGGCAAGACGCAGACGCATCTTCCCTGGCAGTCGTGGGAGAACCCGAACCTCGCCGGGCTTCAGGACAAATGGTTCCACGACATCTTCGATGCCGGCGGGGTCGCGCACGATCCGCAGGAAGTCGAGTTCCTCCGCCTGCTCAATGCTATCGATAGCCGGACGCCCGCCTGGCCGCTTATCGAGATTCCGAGCGAGAAGAGCGCGGTGCCCGCTCGCCCTGGGGAGAAGGCTAACGCTAACGCGCGAGCGGCATAGGCCGAGGGCGCACACCGTGACGTAGTCACGCGTCGCCAGAACCAGGCCGCAACCACGGGTGCCCGCGAGCGTTGGCAAGCAATGGCGATCGACGATGAACATCAAGCAACGGCGGCGCTGCCCACTTTGCCGAACCGCAGGGAACGGCGCCGGTTGGCCGCACAGGTAAAGGGCCCCAAGGCTCCGACATGCGCCTGTTGCCGGCCTTCCCCGCAGGACGACGCACAGGTTTAAGGTAGAGTGGTCACTCCAGGCTAAGCCCGTCACCCTCGCCGGAGCGTGAGGCGCTTACGCCGCGATATCCTCGAGCAGCGACTGTACCCGCTCGACGCGGCTGCCCGGATCGACGGCCTCGACGAGCAGCAGGCGTTCGTTCTTCATCGTAAGTCCGTGCGAAGCTGCATCGGCAGTAAAATCGCGACGCGGCGTCAGCGCGATCGCGGAAGGCCCTGCGTCGATGCGCCCGACGCGCGCATGGCGCGCCGCCGCGCGCAGCCGGGCATGCGCCAGCAACTCCGCCGTCTCGGGCGGTAGCGGTCCGAAGCGGTCGGCGAGCTCCTCTTCGAAGGCGTCGATCTCGGCATCGTGATCGAGGCGGCTGAGACGAAGGTACAAGGTCAGCCTCAGATCGGGCTCGGGGATCCAACCCTCGGGCAGCGCACCCCCGCCCCCAATATTGATCTCCGGGGTCCAGCGTTCGCTATCCTCGCCACGTGCCTCGCGCAGCGCCTGCCCCAGAAGGTGCTGGTACAAGTCGATCCCGATCAGCTTGACGTGCCCGGCCTGGGTGTCACCCAACAGATCGCCCGCACCACGCATATCGAGATCGCGCGCGCTGATGTCGAACCCTGCGCCCAGCCGATCGAAGTTGGCGAGGGTGCGCAGGCGCTTGAGCGTGCGCTCGCCGATCGCATCTTCGCTCGCCGTCAGCAGCAGGACCTGCCCCCGGCGATTGCCGCGCCCGACGCGGCCGCGCAATTGATGCAGCTGGGCCAGGCCGAAGCGGTCCGCGCGCCAGACGATCATCGTATTGGCCCGCGGAACGTCGAGGCCCGCCTCGATGATGTTGGTCGCCAGCAGGATGTCGCCTTCGCCATCAGCGAACGCCACCATCGCGGCGTCGATCTCGCCGGGCGCCATCTTGCCATGCGCTTCGACGAGCGCGAGTTCGGGCGCCGCCCGCCGCAGCTTGTCCGCAACGCTCGCCATGTCCTCGATGCGCGGCACGACGACGAAGCTCTGGCCGCCCCTGCCCTTCTCGCGGACAAGCGCGGTACGGATACGGGTTTCGTCAAACTGGTCGAGGCTGGTGCGGATTGGCTGGCGCCGCGCCGGGGGCGTCGCGATGATCGAAATCTGCTGGAGCCCGATCAACGCCATTTGCAGCGTGCGCGGGATCGGCGTCGCGCTGAGGCTGAGCAGATGGATATCGCCCGCACCGCGAAGCCGCGCCTTGTCCGCGGCGCCGAAGCGCTGCTCCTCGTCGATAACGACCAGGCCGAGCTTGGCAAAGGTGACGCCCTTGCCCATCACTGCGCCGGTCCCGATGACGATATCAATCGAGCCATCGGCAAGGCCGGCCTTCGTTGCTTTTTTCTCCGCAGTGCTCGACAGGCGGGAGAGACCGGCAACCGTGAGGCCCGAGGCTGCGAACCGCCGCTGGAAGCTCGCGAGATGCTGGCGCACGAGAACCGTCGTCGGCGCAGCCACCACGACCTGGTGGCCGGCGAGTGCGGCAAGCGCGGCAGCACGCAGCGCGACCTCGGTCTTCCCATACCCGACATCGCCGACCACCAGCCGATCCATCGGCTTTCCGGAGCCGAGGTCCGCGCGAACGGCCGCGATCGCACGCGCCTGATCAGCGGTCTCATTGAAAGGAAATCCGCTGGCGAACTGCTCGTAGCCGGCGGCATCGGGCTGGAGAACGGGCGCCTCCAGTCGTTCGCGGGCCTTGGCAAGGGCGGCAAGCGCGCTTGCGGTCTCGGTGATCGTGGCGCTGATCTCGCCGCGGCGCTTGCGCCACGACGAGCCGTCGAGCTTGTCGAGCGTGACGGCATCGGCGTCGGCGCCGTAGCGCCAGATGCGGTCGGCCTCGGCAACCGGCACCAGCCGGCGCGCTTCGCCGGCATATTCTAGCGCGATCATCTCGCCGCCTTCGCTGCCCGGTGCCGGCTCAAGGCCCCTGACAAGTCCGACGCCATGTTCTTCATGGACAATGACATCGCCGATGCGCAGTTCAGCAAGACCCGCCGACCAGGGGTTGGCACCGGCGGTCGTGCGATCGTCGGCAAGGGCGCGGCTCCCGAGCAGATCGGCGGCACTGACGAGGATAACGCGCGCGTCGACGAAGCCGGCGTCGGCGGGCGTCTCGAGCAACCCCGCCGTGCCGGGCGCAAGCCCGTCGACGTCCGCCCAACTCGCCATCTCCGTCAGCGCGAGCCCCAGCCGCTTCGCGATCCGAGCGCGCAGGAAGCGCAGGTCGCGCTGGCTTCCCGCCAGCACCAGCGGCCGCGTTTCGAGCAGCGGCTTCACATATCGCACCAGCGCCGGAAGCGGCGCGCGCTTCTCGGCAAAGCGCGGCACCGGCTGGAACGCGGCATCGAAATGCATGACTTCCCAGCCCGCCATCGCCTTCGTCCAATCCGTCTCCGCGACCGCTTCGAGGCCGCCGCTTTTGCCGCTCGCCGCGTCGGTGGCGAGTTGAAGAAAACGGCGCCGGCGCTTGTCCGCGCGCTCGGACATGGCGAGCAACCCCGGCTGGAAATGCGCGAGGATCGATACGGCGCCCTGCTCCGACGGCTCGGCGGCGCGTCCGATCTCCAGCGTCTTTACTTCGTCGACGCTGCGCTGGGTGACCGGGTCATAGGGGCGTATGGCCACGATCCTGCCATCGGCCACGTCGATCCGTGCGGGGAGCCCTGCATCGGCCGGGAAGATGTCCACCACCTCGCCGCGCACTGCCATCTCGCCTGGTTCGTCGACGCGGTCATCGGCAAAGTAACCGATTTCCGCGAGCATCGTCGTGAAGGCTTCGATTTCAATCGGATCTCCGACCGAGAGGCGCGGCAATGCCCGGTCGAAGGACGCGGGCGGCGGATATAATCGGGCAGCCGCCTCTCCGCTGAGCACGCAGGCGAAATTCGCACGTCCGGAAGTCAGTTGCGCAAGTCGCAGCGCGTGCAGCGCCGCAACGCGCGCACCCGCGTTCGAGGGCGACGCCGGCGCGCTGTCGCCGGGCAATGCGTCGCTGGAGGGTATGAAGAAGATCGCTCGATCCGGAAGGATCGCGCGCAGCATCGCGGTCAGCGCCTGCGCCTCCTGGTCGTCGTCTGCGAGATAGACCACATCCTTCGCTTCCAGCCGCGCCGCAATCTGCGAGGCCGTCCAGAACAGCGACATCAGCCCTGCATCCGCACGAATGTGGCCGCGAGCGCGGCACGGGCACGCATTGTGCTCGATGAAGCGAAAATCGCTTCGACGCCTGTCACATCCACTTGCACGATCCCCCATGAGAGCCGCGCAGCGCGGCGGGCCTATAACTCGCTGAGAACGTGCGATATCCCGCACAGCCCGCGGGCGGCACAAATTTATCGACGGGCAGGGCTGGAAGCGTAGCCCTTCCCCATCGGTGGGCAGCGCGGCCACAGCTGCGGGGGCCCGACAATCCGAACGCCACGACCCAACAAGATCAGCGAAGGCGTATCGAGGGTGCTCCCCGACGTCGATAGCGCCCAACCGACGCCCGCGAGCGGGTCCGCCGCCTCGTCGCGCGTGCCCGCACGTTCCGTGACCCCCTGCGAGCCCGCGCGCTGGCTGGCCCGAAGGCATGCGCGGCGCGTTGGGTCCGATGAGGAGAGACGGAGATGGACAACCGAGAAACGCCGGAGATACCGCCCGAGGCTGGACATCGGCCGGCCAACGAACGCCCGGTGCATCCCGACGCAGGCAAAGAGATTGGCACCGCGAGTGGCGACAACCCGGGCGAGGAAAATGATCCGGACAACGCCAAGGGCGACGGTGCCGATGGCGACGCAAGGATAGTCCATTCGGGCTCACCGCTTTAGGCCGATGGACCGTTTCGCCTGCCGCGGCGGGCACGTGCTGCGGCAAAGATTGCGCGATCTACGCGCTACCTTCCTTCTCAGGCATCGGTCATAGCGACAGGCGCGGCGCGCGACGGAACTGGCAGCGAATCGCAAAACTGGCCTATCGCGGCATCGAGGCTCGGCATCGCCAGCCCGCGGCTGGTTCCCAATGCAGCATAGGCCGGCCGCTCGGCTTTCCAACTCAGTTCATGCGGAGAAGACTCGTCGATGAGCGCCTGCTGCAGGCCACAACGATCGGCGATCCGCCGGGCGAAATCATGCCAGGACAATCCGGTGTCGCCGGCGACATGCCAAAGACCGGTTGCGCCGTCGATCAGCAGATCGAGCGCGGCATCGCAGAGATGCGGGACGTAGGTCGGCGAGACGATATGCGTAGCGGATGCAGCGAAGCGCTCTCCCGAGAGCAGGCGCGCGACGAACTGCATCGCGAAATTGTGCGGGTCGTCAGGCGAGAAGAACGCGGCGGTGCGGATGACGAGATGCGCGCCCTCGATCGCGGCGATCGCCGCGTCGGCGTGCGCCTTACTCGTTCCGTAGACCGAAAGCGGCGCGGTAACATCTGCCTCGAGATAGGGCGATCGCTTCGCGCCGTCGAAGACGAGGTCGCTCGAGAAGTTCAAGGTGGGGATGCCGCGTTCCGCGCATTGCCGCGCCAGCGCAGTCGCGCCATCGGTGTTGACTCGGATGCACGCCTCGGCGGCTTCCTCCGCTTCGTCCACCCGCACCCAGCCCGCGGCGTTGATCACTGCCCATGGTCGGTGCGTATCGAGCGCAGCTGAGATACTCGCCGGCTCGGTCACATCGAGCGCGTGGCGATCGAGCAGCACATGGCCGATGTCGCGATGGACGCAGGCTTTGGCCAGCGCACGGCCGAGCGTGCCGGACGCACCACAGATCAGCAGCGGCGGCACCGGCGCCTGCCGATCCTTGGCGGAACCGGTCTCGATCACCGGCGCGGCGCGCGGCACCGGGGGATACAGCAACCGGATCGGCCGCCGCCACCAGCCTGCTCCCCGCATCACCGGATGCTGGACCTCCGGATGGTCGAGCGCGCCCAGCAAATCCGCGACGGCGGTCGGTTTCGGCGCGCCGCTTCTGGTGTCGAATGCTCCGGCTTCATACCGCCCCGTGCCGGTCAGCAGCGTGTTCCAGCCCTGGCTTCCCAGCAACGCCCAGTTCGTCACGGCACGGATATCGACACCTGTCTGGCGCAGCTCTCCGGCGATTTGCCATGCCTCGCCCATCCAGCGCATTTGCTCGTCGCGCGTGCTGCCATTGTGCACCTCGGTGACTGCGAGTGGAATCCGGTAGCGCAGCCACGCTTCGCGCAGCGCCCCGCGCAACCCCGCGGGTGCCGGGCTCAGCACGCGGATCGCCTCGACGTCGGCATAGCGCTCTTCGTCGTTCCCACCGATCGCATGCGCCGGATAGCGGCGCAGGCGATGGTCGAGGAAGCGGTCGCTGGTGAGGTAATGATTCACGCCGATGACGTCAGGACTGCACGGATCATCGGCGATCGCGGCAAGGCGAGCGGCAAAGCCGAAATTCGCCAGCCGGTTCCACAAATCATGTTCGGGGACGACGCGCCCGCACAGCAGGTCCCACGTCATCCAGCGCCGCACATTGTCGAAGCCTGCTTGATGACGAAGCGGCGCAGTCGACCAGCTGCGGCCCAGATCCTCGGTCTGGATCAGCCGCGCGGACGGATTGACGATGCGGATCTCCCGCATCGACAGTCGGATCCCGTCGATCTGGTTAAGCAAGGCAAGCCAGAAGCTGCGCTCGTCGCTGGCATGCGGATACCAATGTCCATAGAGCGCGGAGAAGCGCGCCGTGGTGAGCGGCTCGTTGATCGGCGTCCAGTCCTCGATCCATTCGTACCGCGCCGCGGCCGCGCCGGCGAAGACCGACAGCCCTCGCGCAAAGTCTTCGTCGAGCAGATTGGTGTAACGCGGACCGCTGCCATGATGGACCAGCCCGGCGATCGGCCTGATCTGCAGTGATCGCAGCCGTTCGAGCCTCGCATCGGTCCGCTCCCAGTCGCGTGTAGACGGATCGGCGGGCGCAATACGTTCCCACAAGACCGGGTAGCGCAACGCTGTGACGCCCAGCGCCGCGAAGCGGTCGAGATCGTCATGCCGCGTATCGTGACCGCTGATCAGCGACTGGTCGCTGAAGCGTTCGCCGACCCGATTTACCGTGCACTCATGCCCACCCCACAGCTCGATCGGCGCGGCCATCAGCTTTTCAACCAACATATCCGTAAATAATAGCCTTATAATTTTGGCATTTTGAAAGTTACACCGGCGAGTTTTATTTATTGCCTTTCTGTAATTGATCTGGATCAATTGATGATCCAGATCAATTTTTGCAATAAATCAATGTCATGCGGACTTTTTGGGGAACGAACATTTTGTCCCGTTGTTCACACCTTACGAGATTTTCTTTTCAGGTCTCGGCTCCAATTTAGGGAAAATGCATGGTCCGGTTGAGCGCCTTCGGTCACGTACCGGAGAATGACGACACGCGCGGTGGGACTACGCGCGCCGGCCCCGTACTTTGCTTCAGCCATCTGCGCTGGGCATTTGTCTTCCAGCGTCCGCAGCACCTGATGAGCCGCTTCGCCCGCGAACGTGACGTGCTGTACTGGGAAGAGCCGCACTATCTGGACGAACGCGAGACCCCGTGGCTCGAGACCGCGCGTTGCGCCGTCACCGGAGTCACCGTTGCAACGCCGCAGCTGCCGCGCGGCCAGTCGCCGGCGAACGAAACCGCGATGCTCAAGCGCCTGCTCGACACCTGCCTCGCCGATGCCGGGCAGCCCTTGATGCGTTGGTACTATACGCCGATGATGCTCCCCTTCTCCGAGCATGTCGAAGCGCAGTGCGTCGTCTATGACTGCATGGACGAGCTGGCCAATTTCAAGAACGCACCCGCCGAGCTGATGCAGCTCGAGCTGCGCCTGTTCGAACAGGCGGATATCGTCTTCACCGGCGGCTACAGCCTTTACGAGGCGAAGCGCGGCAGGCACGCGAACGTTCACGCCTTCCCGTCCAGCGTGGACGTCGCGCACTTCGCCTCGGCGCGTTCGCACGACGAAGATCCCGCGGACCAGGCCGGCCTGCCGCGGCCGCGCTTCGGCTTCTACGGCGTGGTCGACGAGCGGATGGACCTCGCCTTGCTGGCGCATGTCGCCGACGCGCGGCCGGACTGGTCGATCGTCATTGTCGGCCCGGTGGTCAAGATCGATCCCGCCGATCTGCCGCAGCGCCCCAATCTCCAGTATCTCGGCGGCAAGACCTATGACGAACTGCCGGCCTATCTGGGTGGCTGGGACGTCGCCCTGATGCCGTTCGCGATCAACGATTCGACGCGCTTCATCAGCCCGACCAAGACGCCGGAATATCTCGCCGCGGGGCGCCCGGTGGTGTCGACCCCGATCGCCGACGTCATCCGTCATTACGGCAAGGTCGCAGCGGTCAAGATTGCGAACACCCCGCAGGCCTTTGTCGAGGCCTGCGATGCCGCGCTCGCAATGTCACGCGACGCGGGCGCCTGGCGCGTGGAAATCGACGTCCTGTTGGCCCGCATGTCGTGGGACCGGACGTTCCAGCATATGTCCGAGCTGATCGCGCTGGCCATCCGCGCTGCGGATCGCGCCCACCCGATCGTCTCGCCGACCAGCTGGCCGGCCGAACGCGTGAAACGTTATGACGTAATGGTCGTGGGCGCTGGCTTTGCCGGCGCGGTGATGGCCGAGCGTCTCGCCCGCGATGGCGGCAAGCGCGTGCTGGTGGTCGATCGCAGGCCGCATGTAGCCGGCAACGCGTTCGACCGGCTCGACGATGCGGGGGTGCTGATCCATCAATATGGCCCCCATATCTTCCACACCAATTCGAGCGATATCGTCGACTATCTGTCGCGCTTCACCGAGTGGCGTCCATACGAGCACCGCGTGCTGGCCGATATCGACGGGCTGCGCGTGCCGATGCCGATCAACCGCACCACGCTCAATCTGCTCTATGGACTCGATCTCTCCAGCGATGCCGAGGCGGAAGCCTTTCTCGCCGGCAAGGCCGAACCGGTCGAGCCGATCGTCACCTCGGCCGATGTCGTGATCTCGAAGGTCGGCCGCGAACTCTACGAGACCTTCTTCCGAGGCTATACGCGCAAGCAATGGGGCATGGATCCGTCCGAGCTCGACAAGTCGGTCACCGCGCGAGTGCCCACGCGAACCTCCACCGACGATCGCTATTTCAACGATAGCTTCCAGGCGATGCCGCGCGACGGCTACACGAAGATGTTCGAGCGCATGCTCGATCACCCCAATATCGACCTGTTGCTCGGAGTCGATTTCGAGGAAGCGCGCGAGGCCTATCCGCACGACCACCTCGTCTTCACCGGGCCGATCGACGAATATTTCGGCTACCGATACGGCAAGCTTCCCTATCGATCGCTCGAATTCCGGCACGAGACGCGCGATTGTGAGTGGTTCCAGGACGTCGCGGTGGTCAACTTCCCGGCGGAATCGGTGCCGCACACCCGGATCACTGAATACAAGCATCTGACCGGCCAGATCGCGCCGCGTACCAGCCTGACCTGGGAGATCCCCAGCGCGACGGGCGATCCCTATTATCCCATTCCCCGGCCCGAGAACCAGGCGCTGTTCAAGCGTTACGAAGCGCTGGCGCTCGGCCTGTCCGGCGTGACGTTCGTCGGCCGGCTCGCGACCTATCGCTATTACAATATGGATCAGGTCGTCGGGCAGGCGCTCGCCACCTATCGCCGGATGGCCTCGTCATCGGCCGAACCTGCCTATCCCGACGCCCGGACCGCCGTCGAGCAGCCGGCACGCAAGGTCAGCGCGGGCTGAACGAAATTCCGCACGATTTTAACGACGACAGGAGCGCATCATGTTCATGCACAACAAACGGCTACAATATACCGTCCGGGTGTCGGAGCCGAACCCGGTTCTGGCATCACTCATGCTCGAGCAATTCGGCGGTGCCGACGGCGAGCTCGCGGCGGCGATGCGCTACTTCACGCAGGGGTTGGGCGAACTCGACGCGGGCCGCAAGGATCTACTCCTGGACATCGCAACCGAAGAGCTCAGCCATCTCGAGGTGATCGGATCGATCGTCGCGATGCTGAACAAGGGTGCGAAGGCCCAGCTCGCCGAAGCCGCGATGGAAGAAGCCGAGCTCTATCTCTCGATGACGGCGGGCGGCAACAGCCATACCCAGTCGCTGCTGTTCGGCGGCGGTCCCTCGCTGACGAACTCGTCCGGTGTTCCATGGACCGCCGCCTATATCGACAGCCGCGGTGACCCGACCTGCGACATGCGCTCGAACATCGCTGCCGAAAGTCGCGCGAAGATCGTCTATGAGCGCCTCATCAACATCACCGACGATCCGGGCATCAAGGACGCACTCGGGTTCCTGATGACCCGCGAAATCGCGCACCAGAAGTCGTTCGAAAAGGCGCTCTACGCGATCGAGGACAATTTCCCGTCGGGCAAGCTGCCGGGGATCGAGAAGTTCGCCAACATCTATGTCAACACGTCGCAAGGCGAAGGCGACACGGACGGCCCCTGGAATACCGGCGATCAATGGGTGCGGATTGACGATCTCGAGCAGACCATGCCGATCGATGACGGCGATGGCACCGCGACCGTCACGCTCGCCAAGGGCGATGCCGCAGTAGCCGACAAGCTGGCGGCACGGACCGCATCGGATCCGGAAAGCGACCCCGAGACCGGCGTCGATCTCGGCGCGGGCCCCGGTGCAGGCTTGATCACGGGCGAAGATCTCGGCGGCGCCGAAGACATCGCGGATGCCGCGAAGATGGCCGACGCGCTTTAGTTCATGCCTGTTCGCCCTTGGTGGAATCGAAACGAGGCGTCGCGACATTGTCGCGGCGCCTCCTTCTTCGAGTCGATCGCCAGAAAGCGTTTCTGCAATTGGCCAACTGGCGGCCGCTTGTCTTAGGGCAAGAAAGCGCAAGGCGGGCCAAATGGCGAATCGAAGCGAACGCACTTCTTCGTTCGAGGCATGGAACGCATATCGTCCGTCAGCTGATCAAGGGTCAGCATGCACGCCCGACCGCCCGGCTGATCCGTCCTCGCGCTGGACCTCGGATATCCCGCCTGATCGACGTGCACGATCAGAAGGGCTTGTATTGCTTTCCGTGGAAGCCAAGCTCGTGCCGAGCATCGAATTCGTTCCCGACCGCACGCCCGTTACACCAACCTCAGCGAGTGCCTGTTGCCGGTCGCCTGCGTGAACGTCCTAGCGTTGTCATCCCGGCGCTGAGCTTCGTAATTTAGCCACTCGACTCCGCTTATCGAGCCGATGCAATTCACACGGATTGGCCGCAAGCGGCAACAGCTGCGATTTAACCCCAACGAACGGACATCTGCGTTTGGGGGCGGTGCAGCGACGCTAAAGGGCCGACTTTGGGCGCACAGCTGCCGTCGAGGCAGCCGGTGCCGACGAGTCCACATTAGGCACGAACAGCCTCGAGCGGCGTGGGAGGTCATTTGCCTAGGCTGAGAGGCACGTTGAGGGATTGATCGGCGTCTAGCTGACGATTCGCTTGGTAGCGTCCCCAGCTCAAGCGACAACGGGACGCGGCAATCGCCAAGAAAACACCTCCGGCTGCCTAGCGGTCGATCCCAGCTTCAGTAAGGGCTTCTTGTCGCACTCGTTCGCAAACGATCATCATCGTTCAAGAGCTTACGAGGAGCCAAATGCGGGAACGCCGAGACGCATCACTCGGACTATGGTACATTCTCAACCACTTAGGTCGGGAAAGCTGGATGCCCCGTGAGGATTCGAACCTCAATTGACGGAGTCAGAGTCCGTAGTCTTACCTTTAGACGACGGGGCAACAGGGCCGGCGAAATAGGGCGGGCTTCGGGCGCTGTCAACGGCGCTTCTCTACCGCGCCTTGCTCCGCACCTTCCGCTGCGCTAGCCTCGCACCCAAGCACCGGACGGTCGCCATGGCCGAGACGGATCAGAATATAAGTGAGTAGTAAGTAATGGGGGATGGCCCAGCCAGAGTGCCCCGCGGCCGGAACGATGGTTCCGCTCCACCGATACCCAGGCCGCCGGAGGACCGGCCAGCCCGCGCACGCTGGCCCGAATCGCGCCACTTCGCCGCACTCGATCTCGGCACCAATAATTGCCGATTGCTGATCGCCCGGCCGCAAGGGACCGGCTTCACCGTGATCGACGCGTTTTCGCGAATCGTCCGGCTGGGCGAGGGCCTCGCCACGACAGGCAAGCTTTCGGACGCGGCGATCGACCGTACGCTCGCGGCGCTGCGGATCTGCGCGGACAAACTCAAGCGGCGCAATGTCGCGCTGGCGCGCTCGGTCGCGACCGAGGCGTGCCGCCAGGCCTCCAACGGTTCCGCATTCATCGAGCGGGTCTATCACGAGACCGGAATCGCGCTCGACATCATCACTGCCGAGGAAGAGGCGCGGTTAGCGGTGCTGGGCTGCCATGCGCTGCTCGAACCCGGCGACGGTCCGGCATTGGTGTTCGACATCGGCGGGGGATCGACCGAGCTCGTCCTGGTCGATTCGCGCGCGGCGGTGCCGCGCATCCTCGACTGGCACAGCGCGCCCTGGGGCGTGGTCTCGCTCACCGAAGCCGCGGGCCTTGCCAACGGCGCCGATCAGGGGGCGGCGGTCTATGCCGATATGCGCGCGCGGGTGTCCGAGAGCTTCGCGCCGTTCGTCGCGCGGCTCAAGACGCCCAAGGGCACGCGGCGGCTGCTGGGCACGTCCGGCACCGTGACGACGCTGGCGAGCGTCCATCTGGGCCTGCCGGCCTACGATCGATCGGTCGTCGACGGACTGATCGTGCCGTCGGCGGCGATGCGCGACGTCAGCCGGCGAATCTCGCTGATGAGCATGGCGGAGCGTTCGCAGGTGCCGTGCATCGGCGGCGAACGCGCCGATCTGGTGGTGGCGGGGTGCGCGATCCTCGAGACCATCCTCGACTTCTGGCCGTCCGAACGGCTGGGAATAGCCGATCGCGGCATCCGCGAAGGCATTTTGCGGCGTCTTATGAATGGGGATACGATATGAGCCGCGGCGGCGGGCGTGGGCATACCCGCGTGAAGACTTCGCGGGGCCGGACCCCGCAATCGAATCGCTGGCTCGAACGCCAGCTCAACGACCCCTATGTAAAGCGCGCCAAGGCCGAAGGCTATCGCAGCCGGGCGGTCTACAAGCTGCTCGAACTCGATGAGAAATTCGACTTTCTCAAAGGATCGAAGCGCGTCCTCGACCTCGGCATCGCGCCGGGCGGCTGGACGCAATTGGTGCGCAAGCGGCTGCCCAAGGCCGTGGTGGTGGGGATCGACTTGCTGCCGGTCGATCCGATCGACGGCGCGACGATTCTCCAGATGGACTTCATGGACGATGCCGCGCCCCAACGGCTGATCGAGGAACTGGGCGGCGCGCCCGACCTGATCCTGTCGGACATGGCGGCCAACACCGTCGGTCACGCCCAGACCGATGCGCTGCGTACGCTGGGGCTGGTCGAGGCCGCCCTCGACTTCGCGATCCGCACGCTTGGGCCCGGCGGCGATTTCGTCGCCAAGGTGTTTGCCGGCGGTGCCGATTCGGCGCTGGTCGCCGAAATGAAGCGCAACTTCGCCACCGTGAAGCACGCCAAGCCGCCGGCCAGCCGCAAGGGCTCGGTCGAGTGGTTCGTGGTCGCGCAGGGCTTCAAGGGCCGCGTCGAAGAAACCGCGTAGATCCTCGTTCGCCCTGCGCGCTTGACGAATGCGGCCATCCTCTGGCGCGTCGCATGCGGAGAGGCGGCCTTCAACAGGCTCAGCCCGAACGGAGCGCAACGAAAAACGGCCCCGGATCGCTCCGGGGCCGCTTTTGGTTTGGTCGCTGCGAAGGCTCAGCCTTCGTAGTCGGCGCCCAGATTCTGATTGCGGGGCGGTGCCGCCGCGGTGAGGCGCAGTGCCTCGGCCGACTGCGAGAGCGAACCGACTTCGTCCGGCGCTTCCTCATCGTCAATCTGGACGCGCTGGAGGCTGGACACCACCGACTCTTCGAGATGGGCCGGGTGAATCATTTCTTCGGCGATCTCGCGAAGCGCGACCACCGGATTCTTGTCGCGATCGCGATCGAGCGTCAGCTCGGCGCCGCCCGAGATCTGCCGCGCGCGTTGCGCTGCGAACAGAACCAGGTCGAACCGGTTCGGGATCTTGTCGACGCAATCCTCGACTGTGACGCGCGCCATCTACGCTTCCTTGAAAATTGGGAATTCGGGAGAGGGGCGCAGATAGGCGCAGGCCCGCGGATTGTCAAGAAAAGTGCCGGGCGCTCTCCGGCAGGCAACCCGCGCGCATACTGTGAGTTCAACGGGCTGACAGCCTATGAGGATCGCGCGACGGATGCGAGCATTGGAGACCGACGCCCTTGCCGCAGGCGCGGGTGCAGCCCATGAACGCGGCATGGATCGATGGTCGCAGCCCTTTACCGTCGACGGCAACCGCCTGACGATGCTCACGCAAGGCCCCGATCGGATGGAGGCACTGCTTGGGCTGATCCGCTCGGCGAAACGGTCGTTGCGCGTGCTCTATTACATCTATGTCGATGATTCGGCCGGTGCCGCGGTGCGCGACGCGCTGATCGAGGCGGCGGGGCGCGGGGTGAAGGTACATCTCATCGTCGACGGGCTCGGCAGCGAGCACGCCGCCGCGCGCCATTTCTTCGATCCCTTGCGCGAAGCCAGGGTCGATGTCTGCCGCTTCGTGCCGCGCTGGGGTCGCCGCTATCTGCTGCGCAACCACCAGAAGCTTGCGCTTGCCGACGAGGAACGCGTGCTTATCGGCGGATTCAATATCGAGGACAGCTATTTCGGCACGCCGGAGCAGGACGCGTGGCGCGACCTAGGGCTGATGGTCGAGGGTCCTGCGGCGGCGCGGCTGGTCGGCTATTTCGATGCACTGTCGCGCTGGGCGAAGCGCCCGCGCGCGTCACTCCGCTCGCTGGCGCGGATGCTGCGCGAATGGAGCGAGCCCGAGGGCAAGACTCGCTGGCTGCTCGGCGGGCCGATGCGGCAGCTGTCGCCCTGGGCGCGTGTGGTCAAGCGCGAGATGCAGCAGGCGCGGGCGATCGACCTGGTCACGTCCTATTTCGCGCCCAACCCGGCGATGCTGCGGCGGCTAGACAAGGCCGGGAAGCGCGGGCGGGTGCGGCTGGTGCTGCCATCGAAGGTCGATCATACCGCGTCGCTCTGGGCGGCGCATTTCACTTATGCCGGCCTGCTCCGCAAGGGGGTGCAGATCTACGAATATCAGCCGCTCAAGCTGCACACGAAATTGTTCGTGATCGACGATGTCGTGCATATCGGATCGGCCAATTTCGATATCCGCAGCCTATATCTCAACCTGGAGCTGATGCTGCGGATCGAGGACCGCGCCTTTGCCGCGCATGTCCGCAGCTTCATCGAAGGCGAGATCGCGCAGTCGGAACTGGTGACGCCTGAAGTCTACAAGTCGCGCACCGGCGCGTGGACGCGGGTGAAGCAGTTCGCCGCGTACTTCGTGATGGCAGTGCTCGATTATAACGTTACGCGGCGGCTCAATTTCGGCCCGCAACAGTCCAGAAAACGCTAGGCCGCGCCGTTGTGCACGATGTCGAAGGCGCGGGCGAAGATGTCGGCGACGTAGCGCGCCTCCTTCTCGACTTCGGCCGGAGTCGCTTCGCCGATTCCCCATAATACGCGCTGGTGGAGCCCGCCCAGGCACAGGCTGGCCAGTACGCGCGCGGCGGCGAGCGGATCGTCTTCGCGCATATGCCCCGCCGCCATCTGACCCGCGAAGAAATCGGCGAGCATTTGCTGAGTCGGCTGCGGCGCGCGGCGGAAGAAAATCTCGCCGAGTTCGGGGAAGCGCCCCGCTTCGGCGGCGATCAGCCGGTGCAACCTTATCCCGTCCTCCATCGTGATCTTGCCGATGAAGCTGCGGCAGAACGCAGTGAGCGTCGCATAGGGATCGCCGGAAGGCTGGAGCACGCTGCTCAGCTGCTGGCGATAGGCGACGGTGGCGTGATCGAGCACCGCGGCGAACAGCTCCTCCTTCGAGGGGAAGTAATTCCACAGCGTGCCTTTCGAGCCGCCGAGCTCGGCCGAGATCGCCGACATCGACGTGCCCGAATAGCCATTGTCGAGGAACGAGCGCTTGGCGACGTCGAGGATGGCGAGCCGCCGCTCTTCCTTGCGCACCTCGCGCTTGCCGGGCGCCTTTCCGATTAGGGTTTCCATAACCGTACTATAGGGTACGATTTTCTATTGACAAGCCGCGAGGTCGAGACCATCTGCGCTGCCGTACCCTCCAGTACGGTATTTAAATCATGATTTGTCCCGCTTACCGGTCGCTGCTCGTTGCGACGATCGCCCTCCCCGCGTTTCTCGCTGCCTGCGCCCCGGTGCCGCAGCTGGGCGCGCGTCCCGAAATCCGCGCCGGCGACAGCTATGCCGCCAGCCAGACCTTCGCGCCCGCGGCCACGGCTTCCGCGTGGCCCACCGCCAATTGGTGGGGCGATTATGGCGACGCGCAGCTGACTGCACTGATCGAGGAAGGCCTTGCCGATTCGTCCGATCTCGCCGGTGCCGCAGCGCGGCTGCGCTCGGCGCAGGCCTATGCCCAGCAGGCGGGCGCCGCGCGGTTGCCGTCGATCGGGCTCGAAGCCAGCGCCACCGAGGCCAAGCAGAGCTATAACAACGGCATCCCCGCCGCGTTCGTGCCGCAGGGCTGGAACGACAGCGGCCGCGTCGCCGCAAGCTTGAGCTTCGACCTCGATCTGTGGGGCAAGAACCGCGCCGCGCTCGCCGCCGCGACGTCGCAGGCCGAGGCCGCGCGGATCGAGCTCGAACAGTCGCGGCTCGTGCTCTCGACCAACATCGCCGGTGCCTATGCCGACCTTGCCCGCCTCTCCGCCGAGCGCCGCGTGCAGGAAACCGCGCTCAGCGTGCGTACCCAGACGCAGAAGCTGGTTTCGGACCGTGTCGCCGCCGGGCTCGATACCCGCGCAGAGCTCAAGCAGGCCGACTCCGCCGTCCCCACCGCGCGCGCCAACCTCGCCGCGACGGACGAGGCGATCGGCCTGACCCGCAACCGCATCGCCGCCTTGCTCGGCAAGGGCCCCGATCGCGGACTGACCATCACGCTGCCCGCCAACCCGACCGCAGCGCGGGCACTCCCCGCCGGCGTGACCACCGACCTGATCGGCCGCCGCCCCGACATCGCCGCGGCGCGGGCGCGCGTCGAGGCGGCCGCCAGCCAGATCAAGGTGGCGCGCGCCGATTTCTATCCTTCGGTCAACCTCACCGCTTTGGTCGGGCTCCAGTCGCTCGGGCTTTCGAACCTGTTCGAAAGCGGGTCGACCTTCGGCCAGGCCGGCCCGGCGATCAGCCTGCCGATCTTCCGCGGCGGGCAATTGGCCGGCCAATACAAGGGTGCCCGCGCGGGCTATGACGAGGCGGTCGCCACCTATGACGGCACGGTCGCCATTGCATTCCGCGAAGTCGCCGACGCCGTGACCAGCCAGCGCGCACTGGGCACGCGGCTTGCCGAAAGCCGCCAGGCTTTGACCGATTCGCAAGCCGCCTATTCAGTCGCCCGGCAACGCTATGAAGGCGGGCTCTCGACCTTTCTCGACGTGCTGACCGCGCAGGACAGGACTCTGCAGAACCGCCAGATCGTCGCCGACCTCGAGGCGCGGGCTTTCACGCTCGACGTCCAGCTGGTCCGCGCGCTCGGCGGAGGCTTTTCCAACATCGCGGCAACCGCCGCACGCAAGGACGCTCATAATGGCTGATGCCGATCCCGCTGGCCTCCAGTTTCGTACCGAGGACGCCGCTGCCAAGAAGCCCAATCTGCGCAAGAAGCTGCTCGGCGGCATCGCCGGCGCAGTGCTGCTCGCCGGCGCCGGCTATGGCGGCTGGTATGCGCTGGTCGGCAGCCATTATATCGGCACCGACAATGCCTATGTCGGCGCCGATACCGCGAGCGTTACCCCGATGATCGCCGCGCAGGTGCTCAATATCCGCGTCGCCGACACCCAGGCGGTGCGCAAGGGCAACGTGCTGGTCCAGCTTGACGACAGCGACGCGCGGATCGCGCTTGCGCAGGCCGAAGCCGATCTCGCCAAGGCGCGTCGTCAATATGGCCAGGCGGCGGCGACCAGCGCCGCGCTGGCGGCACAGGTCGACGCGCGCGGCGCCGACATCACCAGCGCGCGTGCGCAGCTGACCGCGGCGCAAGCGGCGTTCGAAAAGGCACGCGTCGATCTCGCGCGCCGGCGCGCGCTGGCGCCCAACGGCGCCGTATCCGGCGACGAACTCAGCTCCGCGACCAACGCATTCGCTTCCGCCAGGGCCAATCTCGAACTGGCGCGCGCGGCGATCGCGCAGGCAAGCTCGACTCGCGGCGCAGCCAGCGGCCAGCTTGCGGCGAACAACGCGCTGATCAGTGGCACCACCGTGGCGACCGCGCCGGAAGTGCTCGCTGCGCAGGCCAAGGTGGCGCAGGCGAAGCTCGAGCTCGACCGCACCGTGATCCGCGCGCCGATCGACGGCGTGATCACCCGGCGCAATGTCCAGATCGGCCAGCGCGTCGCCCCCGGCACCGCGCTGATGCTGATCGTCCCGGTCGGTCAGCTCTATGTCGACGCCAATTTCAAGGAAGGCCAGCTTACCCAAGTCAAGGTCGGCCAGCCGGTGACGCTGACTTCGGATCTGTACGGCGGCGATGTCGAATATCATGGGCGTGTCGTCGGGCTTTCGGGCGGCACCGGCGGCGCCTTCGCGCTGATCCCGGCGCAGAACGCCACGGGCAACTGGATCAAGGTGGTCCAGCGCCTTCCTGTCCGCGTCGCGCTCGATCCGAAGGAATTGCAGGCGCATCCGCTTCGCGTGGGCCTGTCGATGGACGCCGAGATCGACGTCTCCGCCAACTAAGGATCGGCTGACATGAACGCCAAGGCCGAGGCAGCGGCGCCGCTTACCGGGTTCCGCCTCATTCTCGCAGGCGCGGTGCTCGCGCTCACCAATTTCATGGTGGTGCTCGACACCACGATCGCCAACGTCTCGGTGCCGCACATCGCCGGCAGCCTGGGCATATCGAGCAGCCAGGGGACGTGGATCATCACGTCCTATGCGGTCGCCGAAGCCGTGTGCGTGCCGCTGACGGGGTGGCTCGCCGGGCGCTTCGGCACTGTCCGCACCTTTACCTTCGGGATGATCGGGTTCGGCATCTTCTCGGTGCTGTGCGGGCTTTCGACTTCGCTCGGCATGCTCGTCGCCTGCCGGATCGGTCAGGGACTGTGCGGCGGCCCGCTGATGCCGCTCAGCCAGACCCTGCTGATGCGCATCTTCAAGCCCGAGCAGCGCGCGCAGGCGATGGGGGTGTGGGCGATGACCACGGTCACCGCGCCAATCCTCGGCCCGATCCTGGGCGGCACGATCAGCGATTCGTGGTCGTGGCACTGGATCTTCTTCATCAACATCCCCGTCGCCGCCCTGTGCGCGTTTGGCGCTTTCCGCTTGCTGGGTTCGTCGGAAACCAAGACTGAGAAGATGCGGATCGACGGCATCGGCCTCGCGCTGATGCTGCTGTGGATCGGCGCTTTGCAGATCATGCTCGATCTCGGCCGCGAGCACGACTGGTTCAGCGATCCGACGATCATCGCGCTGGCAGTAATCGCCGCAGTCGGGCTCGTGGTGTTCCTTGCCTGGGAGCTGACCGAGGACCAGCCGATCGTGGATCTGCGGGTGTTCCGGCATCGCGGGTTCAGCGTGGCGGTGGCGTCTTTGTCGTTCGCCTTTGCGACCTTCTTCGCTTCGGCAGTGATCATCCCGCAATGGCTGCAGACCAGCATGGGGTACACGGCGACCTATGCGGGATACGCGACGGCCTTCACCGGGGTGGCGGCGGTGATCATGTCGCCGATCGTCGCCAAGCTATCGAGCAAGTTCGATCCGCGCGCCCTGGTGTGCTTCGGCATCCTTTGGCTGGGGATGACCTCGCTGCTTCGGGTGCACTGGAACAGCGGCGCCGATTTCTGGACGCTCGCCTTTCCGCAGCTGCTCCAGGGCTTCGGCATGCCATTCTTCTTCATTCCGCTGACTACGCTCGCGCTCGGCGCGGTCGAGCCCGAGGAGACTGCCGCCGCGGCAGGCGTGATGAGCTTCCTGCGCACCATGGCCGGCGCGATCGGCACGTCGATCTCGGCGACGATGTGGGACAATAGCAGCCGCGTCGCGCGCAGCGAGATCGTGTCGAGCATGAACACCCAGGCGACCAGCGATGCGCTGGCGGCGCAGGGGTTCTCGCTCGATCAGATCCGCGGGGTGATCGCGCAGCTGGTCGACAAGGAAGCGATGGCAGTGGCAACCACGCACATCTTCCTGATCTCGGCGGTGGTGTTCGCCTTTGCGGCGATGATCATCTGGCTGACCCCGCGCCCGACCCGCGCGGTCGCGATGGGGGCAGCGCATTAGGGTTCAGCGAGGAAGACTCCCCTCCCTGCAAGGGAGGGGCTTGGGGTGAGCGCGAGCGGAGCGAGCCCATCGAGCTGTGCCAAAGTAAAAGAAAAGGCCGGGCATCGAGCCCGACCTTTTCTCACCCACTCCTAACCCCTCCCTGAGAGGAAGGGGGACTGCCGAATGTCAGAACGACTCAAAGGCAGCGCGCGTCGCGCACCGGCGCGTCAGCGCCGCGGGTAAGCCAGCGGCCGTCGGGGGTCTGGTATTTCTCGCCCGGCTCGGTGCGCAGGACCAGGTTGCAGCCGGTGACGAACGCCATCTGCTGGACCGTCGAGCCGCTTGCGGCCTGCGCGGTGTACTGCTTCTTGCGCTGGATGTTGATGTTGTTGACCAGCGCCTGGAGTGCCGGCGTCGAAGCGCCAACCACGCCGAGATAGCCGTCCGGCTGCTCGCCGACCTGGCCCGCGGCGCGTGCCGCCGAGTAGGCAGGATCGCGCTGGGCAAGCGCCGGGGCGGCAACCAGCAGGGTTGCAGTCAGAGCGGCGAGGAAAGGCATGGAGCGCATCAGAAAATTCCCGGGTTGTCCTGGATCAGTGTCTTCGCCTTGTTATCGAGACGGTACACCACTTCCTGCGTGATCGATATGTTGAGGTTGATGACGATCGGCTTGTCGGGTGCAGTCACGTTTACGCACCCTCCGGCCAGCATCGCCATGGGCAGCATCGACAGAAGCCCTCTTGTTCGTTTCAACCTCATTGCGGCTCCTTTCATCGCAGCTTGTCGCTTTCGGAAGGCTGAACCGGTTTTGCGTCCGTCGCGCCGCCGGTTCTTTCCTGTTGTTCGAGCAAGGTCGGCAGATTGCGTTCGATCAATCGGTTTGGATCGTACCAGGACTGCACCGAATCGAGCAGCTGCTTGAACGGCGCGTTGATCCGGACGTTGAACACGAAGGGCAGCTTCGCCAGCCGCCGCAGCAGGAAATTCGATTTGGTCCCCTTGCCCTGGCTCACGCCGGAAAAGCGGATCTCGGTCACCATGTCGCCGTCCAGCGGGCCGTTCATGTCGAGCGTGAGATTGCGATAGTCGAGCGCCTTGAGCGCCTGGAATGCCATATTGCTCCAAAATCCGAGGTCGCGCTGTGACAGCTCGCCGACATAGGCGATCGATCCGCCACCGCGCGCGCGCAGGCTGCCGCCTTCGATGCGGCCGCCCTGCTCGTCGAAGACCATCGGCAGCGTACCGTCGAAAATGCCGGTGGCATCGAGATTGTCGAACTCCATTTCCTTGAGGAACTGCGCCGCATCGGCACCGATCACCCGGAAAGTCAGCCGCCGCTCGCGGCTCTGGCTGAAGTCGAGAATCGTCGGCTCCAGCACCAGCTCGCCCCCGGCGAACGGCCAGCGCGCGCCCTCGACTTCGACTCGCTGGCTGTCGAGCAGACGAAAGCGGATCGTGCCGTTGCGGACCGGCACGCCCGGGTTGATCTCGACCGTGGTCGCGACCTGACCAGGCGCCGTGCGCATGCCCAGCAAATCGTCGAACCGCAACTCGGTGGCGAGCCCGCGCACCGGCCCGAAGGCCGCCGCCAGATCGACGCCGTCGGTGCTGAATCGCCCGGTGCTCGACAAGCCTTGCGGGGACCAGACGATCCGGCCCTCGCCGCTGACCGACCCGCTGACATCGGCGATCACGCCGAAAGTGAGCGGGGTGAGGTCGCTGGGCTGCAGCCCGCCCTCGGCGAAGCGCAATCCCGGCACATGGAGCAGCGCGCTGCCGCGCCCGTCGCCAAGATCGTGGCGGATCTCGACGCTGCCGATCGACGCGGCCGGCGATCGCAGCCCTGCCGTCGCGACGATGACGTTGCCGGCCAGTTCCAGCCTGGCGTCGCCGCTCGAAACCGGATGGAAGCGCGGCGGGGTCGCCGCATCGGAGACTTGCAATCCTCCCGTCAGCGACAGCCCCGTGCCGGACACCTGCCAGCTGCCCGCGCCGCCCGAGATCACCAGCGGGACGCTGCCGATCTGCCCGCCCAGACCGGCGAATGTCCCAGCGATGCGACTGGACAAGCCGCCGGTCAGCGACTCGATATCGAGACGGGTGGCAGGCGCGACGCCCAGCCGCACCGAAGCCCGGGTCACGGCGAACCACTGCGTATCTAGAAGGAAGCGCGCATCTGCCGCGCGCAACAGCAGCGGGCTCGATCCAACGCGCCCGGTGAGATCGAGGCGATCGAGACGAACGCCGCCGGTGATCCCCCGTGGCGAGAGGCTGACCATCGCGCCGCCGATCGGGCAGGCCCGTATCCGACCCGGCGCCAGCACCACGCCGGCGATCGCGACGCGCTCGAAGCCGGCAATCGCGCAGCCGCGGTTGAGCACGATTTTCGCGCCGCGCCAGTGCGCATCCAGCGGCAGCGAGAGGCGCTCGATCCTGCCATTGGCCAGCGGGCCGCTGATCGTGGCGAGCGTCTCGATCGTACCGCCGCCGCGGCCGAGCGCGAAGGAAATCCTCGAGAGCGCCAGCGCCGCACTGCCGGCGACGTAGGGCTGGACGAAGCCGACGCCACGGAGCTGCGCGTCGCCGCGCTTCTGCGAAAGGCGGATCAGCGCTTCGGGCATTCCGCCGCCGCGCAACGCCAGCGCGCCGTCGATCTGAGGTAGCAGCGTGGCACCTTCGCCACGAATTCCGCTCCCCCGGTCGAAGCTGAGCCGCGCGCCGCTCGCCGAGACGATCTGTAGGCGGGGCAGGCTGTACTGGAACCCCGTATTCGAGATGCCGGCGGAAAGATCGGCGGTGGCGTCGAATGCCGTCGCCGCGGCAGCAGTAGCGCGCGCGAGTTGCGCCGCGACGGGCGCGAGCGGCGTGCCCTGCGCCGACCCGCCATAGCCGGCGATCCTGTTACGCAGCCAGCCGGGCAGCGCCGCCGACCGCGTCGCCATCGTCCCGCGATAGTCGAACCCGCCGCGATGCTGGCGATAGTCCCCCGCGAGCTGCAGCGCGGCCCCGGCAAGTTCGGGGCTCTCGAAACGACCCGACCGCAGCGCGACCCTGCCGCGCGTTCCCGCGAACGCACCGTCGAACGTAATATTGCCGCCGAGCCCGGCGACGCGGCGCCCGCCATATCCGAACGCGGACACCCTCAATTCCGCCGCACCGCGCCAGCGATCGAGTGCGGCGCCCAGCGTTGCGCCTATGGTCAGCTTGGGATTGGCGGCGCGGGCGTCGGCACAGTGCGCGCGCGATGCCGCCACCGGACCGACAAGGCTGGGTTGGGCGTCGCGGATCCTGACCGCCAGCGTGCCCGACACGCCGAATGCCGAACAGCCCGCCAAGTCGAGCTGCGTGGACGCGATGCGCGCGGTGCCGGCAAAGCCGTTATCGAGCATCCCGCGGCCTTTTAGCCAGATGTCGAGGATGCCGTGACCGCTATCCAGTCGTAGCCGGGCGTCGGCGACATCGATCTCGACATGCGGCAGCGCGAACGGCTTGCCCGAAGGCGCCGGCATCAGCTTGTCGATCGCGCCCAGCGACAGCCGGCCATCGACGATCCGCCCTTTGACGCGGACATGCCCGGCGCGCAGCGCGAGCACCCGGGCGCTCCAGGGCGAGAGTGCCGTGCCGAGTTCGATCCAGTCGGCGGTCAAATCGGGGTTGCGCGGATCGCCGATCACAACGTCGGTGAGGCGCTGGCGCCACGGCGAAAGCTGTTCGATGCGATATTGCGCCGGCACGCCGCGCCGGCTCAGTTCCTGATCGACGAACCCCCGCGCTATCGTCCGGCGCTGCATCCACGCCGCGAACAGCGCGACGAGCAGCAGCGCGGCGAGTGTGAGGAAAAGGCGTCCCCAAGGCCGCCGCGCGCGCAGCGTGGCCGCCTGCACGGTAGCTTCCTCCGGCGCTTGGTCCAATTTCGTCATTCCGCCGCAGCAACTCCCGCGCGACGTCTATGCCGGGGTTGAGGGCGTCGGGGCAAGGGGCGGCGTCGCCCATCACCCCAGGCCCTTGACCATTCGCCTTGCGTGTCCGAGCACGGGTCTCGATACAGAGACAATGGATTCAAGCCGATTCGGGAGGGTGTGTGCGGGGCGGTAATCTTCTGCGCCGATTGGTCGCCGCGGGCTTGGCGGGGCTGATCCTGGCTGATCCGGCACTCGGACAAGGGCTGGCCGATCCGGCGGGCTCCGGCGTGATTGTCTCGGCGGTACGCTGGCTCGAAGGCACGCTGCTGGGAACCGTGGCGACCGTCGTCGCGGTGATCGCCGTCGCTACGGTCGGGCTGTTGATGCTCACCGGCCGGATCAACTGGCGCTATGGCGCAACGGTGATTCTGGGCTGCTTCATCCTGTTCGGCGCGGCCAGCATCGTCGCCGGGATCCAGTCCACCGCGCAGCTGGGGCAATAAGGTGAACGGTCTCGAGCGAGACCAGCTCTTCGTCGCGCTCACGCGCCCGCAGATGTTCGCCGGGGTTACCTACAGCTATTTCATCGCCAATGCTGTGATCGCGACCGAGCTGTTCCTGATCTTCAAGTCGCCATGGGCGATCGTCGCGGCCTTGGTGATCCATTTCATCGGCGTGATCCTCTGCCTGCGCGAGCCGCGTTTCTTCGACCTGTGGATCACGCGGCTCGGCCGCTGCCCGCGCGTACGCAACCATGCGATCTGGCGATGCAACTCCTACCGGCCCTGACCCGCGACCCCGAAGTGGTGCGCCGCGAGGCGCCGGCCGGACGCCACTTGCCCTATGCGCGCCATGTCGACGATCGGACGATCGAGACGCGCGACGGGATGCTGTTCCAGGTGATCCAGCTGCGCGGGCTGCTGTTCGAGACCGCGGACACCGAAGAGATTAACTATCGCAAGCGCCTGCGCGACGCGATGCTCCAGTCGATTGGATCGTCGCGCTTCGCGATCTACAACCATGTCGTCCGCCGCCGAGTAGATGCCGAGCTGCCCGCGGCGTTCCCCGACGCCTTTTCGCAGCGGCTCGACGCATCGTGGAGGGCGCGGCTCGCGCAGAAGCGGCTTTACGTCAATGATCTGTTCCTGACGATCGTCCGACGACCGCTGCAGGGGCGGATCGGCATCCTGGACCGGCTGCGCGGCGGCCAGGCCGAAGCCAATAGCGGCCACGAACTGCGCCAGCTTGATGTTGCGCGCGATGCCCTGCTCGCCGCACTCGGCAGCTATGAGCCGAGGCTGCTGAGCGTCTACCAGACTCCGCAGGGCCCGTGCTCCGAACCGCTCGAATTCCTCTCCTCGCTCTACAATGGCGAGCTGCGCCCGGTGCTGCTGCCGTTGCAAGATCTCGGCGCCTATCTGCCCTATCGCCGCGTCAGCTTCGGGCAGGAGACCGTCGAGCTCGGCCCGACGGGCACGCAGCCGCGCAGCTTCACCGGCCTGGTCTCGATCAAGGACTATCCCGGCCAGACTGCGCCGGGGATGCTCGACGAGCTGCTTCGCCTGCCCTTCGAGCTGACCATTTCGCAGAGCTTCGGCTTCGTCGAGCGTCAGGCGGCGCTGTCGCGGATGAACCTCGCGCTGCGCAGGATGCGCTCGGCCGAAGACGAGGCGGTCAGCCTGCGCACCGAGCTGTCCGGCGCCAAGGACGATGTCGCCGCCGGCCGCGCCGGCTTCGGCGAACATCACATGACGATCGCAGTACGCGGCGACACCCCCGCCGAAGTCGATGAGGGGGTGGCCGAGACGCAGGCGGTGCTCGCCGACATGGGGATCATCGCGGTGCGCGAGGAGATCGCGCTGGAACCCGCCTTCTGGGCGCAGTTTCCCGGCAACTTCAAATATATCGCGCGCCGCGGGCTGGTCTCGACCGGGAACTTCGCCGGTTTCGCCAGCGGGCACAATCTCCCCCAGGGCCGCGCGACCGGCAATCACTGGGGCGATGCAGTCACGCTGTTCGAGACCACCGCCGCCGGGCCCTATTATTTCAACTTCCACCAGGGCGATCTCGGCAACTTCACCGTGATCGGGCCGTCGGGCTCGGGCAAGACGGTGGTGCTCAACTTCCTGCTTGCCCAGGCACGGAAACTCGATCCGCGGATCATCTTCTTCGACAAGGACCGGGGCGCCGAGCTGTTCCTGCGCGCGATCGGCGGGCGCTACGATCTGTTGCGCCCGGGCACGCCTTCGGGCCTCAACCCACTCCAGATCGACGACACTCCGGCCAACCGCCAGTTCCTGATCGACTGGATATCGCTGCTCGTCGGCGGCGCCGATATCGAGGAGATCGCGCGGATCAAGGATTCAATCGACGCCAATTTCGATCAGCCGCTCGAACAGCGCCGCCTGCGCCACCTCGCCGAGCTGTTCCGCGGCGGCCATCGCCCGCACGCCGCCGATCTCTGGGCGCGACTGCGGCCGTGGTGGGGCGAAGGCGAGCGCGCCTGGCTGTTCGACAACGAGCGCGACGAGACCGATCTCGACGCGCGCACCGTCGGCTTCGACATGACCCAGATCCTCGACGATCCGGCGATGCGCACCCCGGCGATGATGTATCTGTTCCACCGCGTCGAGGAGCGGCTCGACGGAACTGCGGCGATCATCGTGGTGGACGAAGGCTGGAAGGCACTCGACGACGACGTGTTCGTGCGGCGGATCAAGGATTGGGAAAAGACGATCCGCAAGCGCAACGGCATCGTCGGCTTCGCCACGCAGAGCGCGCAGGACGCGCTGGAGAGCCGCATCGCCAGTGCAATCATCGAGCAGGCCGCGACGCAGATCTTCATGGCCAATCCCAAGGCGCGCGCGGCCGATTATATCGAGGGCTTCGGGCTCACCGCGCACGAATTCGAGCTGGTTCGCACGCTGCCCGACAATGCGCATTGCTTCCTAATCAAGCATGGCAATGAAAGCGTCGTTGCGCGGCTCAACCTGACCGGCGAGCGCGAGATCCTGACGATCCTTTCAGGCCGCGAGCGCACCGTCCGCCTGCTCGACGAAATCCGCGCGCACAGCGGCGACGACCCCGCCGTCTGGCTGCCGCTGCTGATGGACGTCGCATGAGCATCGCCTGCCCCGGCATTACCGACGGCGCGTTCCTGCATAGCGTGCTGCTGTTCGTCGATTGCCAGGCGCAGACGCTGGGTGCGCAGGGCTATCTCGCGCTGTCCGCACCGGGCTCGCCGCTGGCACTGCTTCTCACCGGCATGCTGACGTTGTTCGTCGCGTTCTTCGGCTATCGCATGCTGTTCGGCGATATGCCGGGCGCGCGCGATGGCGTGCTGGCGCTGGTCAAGATCGGCATCGTTCTGGCGCTCACCACGAGCTGGGCCGCCTATCGCACGCTCGCCTATGACATCGCCTTCCACGGTCCTGCCGAGCTGGTCGCCGGTATCGGCGCCCCTGCCGGATTGCCCGGCACCACCGGCGACATGGCCGTCCGCCTCGAGCTGGTCGATGACGCGCTGATCGAGCTCGGTCGCCTCGGCAACGGTCCGGCAGTAGCGGTGCGCTCCGGCGTCGACGGGCAGGAAGTGGTCACGCCGGTGCCGCAGGAACCGCCCAGCATCTTCGGCTCCTTCGCACTCGGCACCGCGCGGCTGGTGTACCTTACCGCGACGATCGCCGGTTTTGCCTCCGTGCGGCTGGTCGCCGGGCTGTTGCTCGCGCTCGGCCCGTTCTTCATAGCCTTTCTACTGTTCGATGGAACGCGCAGCCTGTTCGAGGGGTGGATTCGCGCGCTCGCCGCGGCAGCACTTGGCGCGATCGCCGTGACGATATTGCTCGCCGTCGAGCTCGCCTTGCTCGAACCCTGGCTCGCCGATCTGATCGCCCGTCGGGGCGCGCAGCTCGGCATCGGCGGCGCGGCCACCGAATTGCTGGTCGTCGCGCTGGCCTTCGCCCTTGCGCTGCTGGCGGGGCTCGGCATGGCCGCGCGCCTCGTTCTCGGCTTCCGCCTGCCGGCCGCCTGGCGCGCGGCGCCGGGCCAGATCGCTACCGGATGGCGCGGCGGCGACGCATTCCAGACAGTGCAGCCTGCCCGCGAGACGCAAGTGCCTTCGGCGCAGCTTTCGCGCGCCGCCGCGGTGGCGGAAGCCGTCGCGCACGTCCAGCGGCGCGAAGCAGCAGCGGCGCAGGCGAGCATGTCGGGGACGGCTTCCCATAGCGCGACAACCAAGGCATCGGGACGCGACATGCCGCAATCGCCCCCTGCCCCGCTCGGCCAGAGCCAAAGCCATCGCCGCCGCGCGCAGGGCCGCGTGTCCGCCAGCGCCGGGCGAAGGGACCGCACCGCATGAAGAACAAGTCGCGCGAGGCGCTCGACGCCTATTATCGTGAAGCGGGCAGCTGGGCCGAGGACCAGCAGACTGCCTTGCGCGCATCGCGCCGCACGGCATGGATCGTCGCTAGCGTCGCCGTCGCGGTGTCGCTGATGCTGGCGCTCGCCCTGCTGATGCTGACGCCGCTCAAGATAGTCGAGCCCTATACGCTGCTCGTCGACAAGCAGACCGGCTTCGTCCAGGCGCTCAAGCCGCTCGATGCGCAACAGGTCAGCGGCAATACCGCGCTTACCCAAAGCTTCCTCGTCCAATATGTCATCGCGCGCGAGAGCTTCGACATTTCCGCAGTGCAGTCCAATTACCGCAAGGTCTCGCTCTGGTCGCAGGGCGATGCGCGGACCGCGTATATCGCAGGCGTCCAGGCTTCGAACCCGGACAGCCCGCTCGCGCGGCTCCCCCGCACCACGGTGATCGAGACGCGGGTGAAGAGCGTCTCGCCGATCGGGCAGAATGCCGCGCTGGTTCGCTTCGACACGGTGCGGCGCGATGCCGGTGGCCGCACCGAGGCGCCGCGCGCCTGGGTGTCGGTGATCCGCTATCGCTATTCGGGCGAGCCGATGAGCCTGGAAGATCGCTTCGTGAATCCGCTAGGCTTCGAAGTGACGCGCTACCAGCGCAACGCCGAAGCCGCGCCGACGCCCGAACCGACTCCGCTGCCCAAAACCCAAGCGACCCCTGCTGCGCTCGTTCCCGCTACACCCTCGCCGCTGCCGGCTCCGCGCCCGGCGCAGCCCGAAGTCGAATTGTGAGGGCGTGGCTCGCCGCCTTGCTGTTGCTCGCGCCGCCGGCTGCGCTGGCGCAGGCCGATACCCTGCCGCCGCCGCCCAATCCGCGCTTCCAGTCGGTTGAATATAGCGCCGACACGGTGTTCACCCTGCGCGCCGCCCCGGGCTATCAGATCATCGTCGAACTCGCGCCCGACGAACGCGTCGAGAATGTCGCGGTCGGCGACAGCAGCGGCTGGCAAGTCACCGCCAACCGCCGCGGCGATCGGCTGTTCGTCAAGGCGGTGCGCGGCGACGTGAGCACCAACATGACGGTGATCACCGACGCGCGGCTCTATTCGTTCGAGCTGGTGCCGCTGCCTGGGCCACAGCCCGACATGGCCTATGCCCTGCGCTTCCGATATCCGACGCCCGCCGGGGCGACGGCCGAGGCCGCGCCCGAGCCGCAGCTGGGCCGGTACAAGATGCGCGGCACCAAGGCGCTGCTCCCGAGCGGCATGCACGACGACGGCGTCCACACCTATATCGAATGGCCGCCCGAGCGCTCGCTGCCGGCAATCTATGCCGTCAACGACCAGGGCAAGGAAACCCTCGTCAACGGGATGATGCGCGACGGGCGAATGGTGATCGACAGCATCCAGGCCAAGCTGATCTTCCGCATCGACAATCGCAGCGCGACCGCGGTGCGCGTCGTCGCCAGAGGCCGCTGATGGCGACGCTTCCGCCCGCCGCCGATCCGCGCTCGACCAGCGAGGCGACTGTCCTCCCGATGGTAGCGCGGCCGCGCTCGGGGCCGCCGGTCTGGGCGATCGTGTTCAGCGTGGCGGTGGTCGGCCTGTTGCTGTTCGTCGTGCTCGATGCCCGGCGCCGCGCGCTCACTGCGCCCGCGATACGGCCCCGCCCGGCCGATCTGGTGACGACGCCCGCACCGCCGCCTTCGCTCTATGTCCCCCCGGAGCCGGCACCACCGCCGCCGACCGTGATCGTCCGCGAGGTTCAGGTCCCCGCGCCCGCGCCGCCCTATCGGCAGCCGCCGCCGCAAGTCGTCTACATGCCCCAGCAGCCGCCACCGCCGCCGATGCCGATACCGCCGGCGCGGGTGACGTCGGAAGCCGCGCTGGTGATCGACACCACCGGCCCGGCACCCGCCACAGGCCCGGGACAGCAGGGCGCTCCCGGCCAGATCGCGCAGATCGGCGGTCCGGCTAATATGAACATCGCCGGCGCGCGCGTCGGCGCCGGCGTGCTGGCGAACCGCCCGACCACGGTGCCGCAGGGGACGCTGATTCCCGCGGTGCTCGAGACCGCGCTCGATTCGACTCGGCCCGGCCTCGCCCGCGCGATCGTCTCTCGCGATGTCCGAGGCTTCGACGGGAGCCGCATCCTGATTCCGCGCGGCAGCCGGCTGATCGGCGAATACCGTTCGGACGCGGAAGCGGGCCAGAACCGGATGCTGGTCAACTGGGTCCGGCTGATCCGCCCCGACGGCGCGACGATCGCGATCGGTTCGCCCGCCAGCGACACGCTGGGCGGCGCCGGCATCAAGGCCAGCGTCAACAGCCATTTCTTCGAACGCTTTGCCGGCGCCATCCTGCAATCGGCGCTCGATATCGGCGTCAATCTCGCTTCGCGCTCAGTCGATTCACCCGTCGTGGTGCTGCCGCAGTCGCAGGCGGGGATCGTCCGCTTTCCCAATCAGGTGCGGCCGACGCTCAAGGTCAAGGCTGCGACGAGCATCTCGATCTTCGTCGCGCGAGACCTCGACTTCACCGGCGTCGAAGCGCGATGAGCGCCGCCGCGCTGGAGCGCGAAGGCCAGGTCTATCTCCGTTCGTACCTGGCGCCGCTCACCGGCATGCTGGCGCGCGCCGACGTTACCGACATCTATGTCAACCGGCCGGGCGAAGTCTGGATCGAGACGCTGGGCGGAGCGATCGAGCGCCACGATGCACCCGGGCTCGATACGCCGACGCTCGAGCGGCTTGCGCGTCAGATCGCCGCGCTCTCGCACCAGGGCATCAGCCGCGAGCATCCCTTGCTCTCGGCGAGCCTGCCCGACGGCGCCCGGGTGCAGGTGGCCGGCCCGCCGGCGACGCGCGGCCCGATGGCGATTGCGATCCGCAAGCATCTCTCGTCTGATCTGACGCTGCAGGATTATGTCTCGGCCGGCGCCTTCGACGCTACGATGCGCGGCAAGGCCGGCGGCCCCAGCGAGGTCGACGCGCAGCTAGCCCGCCTCCTGGCTAACGGAGACATCGCCGGAACCCTCGCCACTGCGGTCCGCGCTCGCAAGAACATTCTGGTGTCCGGCGGCACATCGACGGGCAAGACGACCTTCCTCAACGCATTGATCCGCGAGATTCCGGCCGAGGAGCGCCTGATCCTCATCGAGGACACGCCCGAGCTTAAGCAGCACCACGACAATCTCGTCGGCCTGCTCGCCGTGCGCGGGGCATTGGGCGAGGCTCAGACCAGCGTCACCGACCTGCTCGCGGCGTCGCTGCGCATGCGCCCCGACCGCATCATCCTGGGCGAGTTGCGCGGCGAGGAGGCCTATGCCTTTCTGCGCGCGATCAACACCGGGCACCCGGGCTCGATGACCTCGGTTCACGCCGATTCCGCCGAGCGGGCAGTCGAGCAGATCGCGCTGCTGGTGCTCCAGGCCGGCACGAGGCTGGGCCGCGAGGACGTGCGCGAGTATGTCCGCAGCACGGTTGACGTATTCGTGCATCTCGCGCGCAGCGGCGGCAAGCGGCGCGTTGCCGAGATCCTGCTTGCGTAGAACCTGCGCGATCGTTTGCGGGGAAGGATCGCGACAAAAACGTGCGGCGTCCGCGAGTTGCGGGACGTCATGGTCGGCCGCCGGAAACAGGTAAGCGCGGCCTCCGACGACGGAGGTGCGACTTCGCCCGCGATTCCTGGGGCGCTGCGTTTTAGACGCAGAAAAGCCCGCGAGGGGTTAGCCAGGCGGGCTTTTGTGTTTGGTTGCGGGAGCAGGATTTGAACCTGCGACCTTCAGGTTATGAGCCTGACGAGCTACCGGGCTGCTCCATCCCGCGGCAATTGATTTGCCAGTCGAGCGCCGGAGCGCTTGTGCGATCTGACGTTGTGAATGGGTTTTTCGAGAATTTGGATTTGCGCGCACACGGGCTTCAATGCCTGGCGACGACCTACTCTTCCATCGCTTGAGCGATAGTACCATCGGCGCAGTCTGGTTTCACGGCCGAGTTCGGGATGGGATCGGGTGGTTCACAGACGCCATAGCCACCAGGCAATGGAGCCCGTGTGGGATGTCCAAGGACATCCTGAGCGCAAATTCGGGTTCAAATCGATACCGTGCACCGGTGTAATTGCGAGCTGTAGATGATCATCCGATCAAGCGACGAACGCTGGAGGTTATCCAGAGCTGTCATTGATGGTGAGACTCTCAAGCGCGAATAGGACAATTAGTATCGGTTAGCTCCATGCGTTACCGCACTTCCACATCCGATCTATCAAGGTCGTGGTCTTCGACCGTCCTAAGAAATCTTATCTCGAGGGAGGCTTCCCGCTTAGATGCTTTCAGCGGTTATCCCGTCCATACATAGCTACCCTGCTGCGCCGTTGGCACGACGACAGGTACACCAGAGGTATGTTCAACCCGGTCCTCTCGTACTAGGGTCAACTCCTCTCAAATTTCGACGCCCACGGCAGATAGGGACCAAACTGTCTCGCGACGTTCTGAACCCAGCTCACGTACCACTTTAATTGGCGAACAGCCAAACCCTTGGGACCTGCTCCAGCCCCAGGATGTGATGAGCCGACATCGAGGTGCCAAACAACCCCGTCGATATGAGCTCTTGGGGGTTATCAGCCTGTTATCCCCGGCGTACCTTTTATCCGTTGAGCGATGGCCCTTCCACGAGGGACCACCGGATCACTATGACCGACTTTCGTCTCTGCTCGACTTGTCAGTCTCGCAGTCAGGCTGGCTTATGCCATTGCACTCTAACAGCCGGTTTCCAACCGGCCTGAGCCAACCTTCGCGCGCCTCCGTTACTCTTTAGGAGGCGACCGCCCCAGTCAAACTACCCGCCACAGAGGGTCCCAGCACCGGATAACGGTGCGTGGTTAGACATCAGAAACAAACAGGGTGGTATTTCACATTGTGGCTCCACACGGGCTGGCGCCCATGCTTCAAAGCCTCCCACCTATTCTACACAGTTTCTTCCTAATGCCACTCTGAAGCTGCAGTAAAGGTGCACGGGGTCTTTCCGTCTAACCGCGGGTACTCCGCATCTTCACGGAGAATTCAATTTCGCTGAGCATGTCCTGGAGACAGTGGGGAAGTCGTTACGCCATTCGTGCAGGTCGGAACTTACCCGACAAGGAATTTCGCTACCTTAGGACCGTTATAGTTACGGCCGCCGTTTACCTGGGCTTCATTTCGGAGCTTGCACCCCTCCACTTAACCTTCAGGCACCGGGCAGGCGTCAGACCCTATACGTCGTCTTGAAGCCGACTTAGCAGAGCCCTGTGTTTTTGCTAAACAGTCGCTACCCCCTGGCCTGTGCCCCCTCAAAAAGCTTGCGCTCAGTGAGGGCCTCCTTCTTCCGAAGGTACGGAGGCAATTTGCCGAGTTCCTTCAGGACACTTCTCTCAAGCGCCTTGGTATACTCTACCTGACCACCTGTGTCGGTTTCGGGTACGGTCTATACGGTGGGGCTATTTCCCGGGA